>NZ_SDLT01000039.1 GCF_004522235.1 Amycolatopsis nivea | reverse complement strand
AACAGAGACTCGGTGGATCCAGGTCTGATTCCCTCAAGGAGCCCTTCACGGACGTCAGGAGGAGCGGAGAAGCAGCGCGTACCGGATCAGGTCGCGCCGCGGGTCCAGTTCACCGCCGAGCCGAAGGGCCCCTGCATCGGCGGACCGGGTGTCAGGCCGGAAATCCCCTTGCCCACCGCCAAAGTCTCGGCTTCCTGGAACAGCGGGATCACGACGTTTTGGGACCACAGCTGCGGTTCCAGCGTCTTGAGCGAGTCGGCGATCGTCGCCGAACCAGTCAGGGCGGAGTCGATCGTCGCCTGCAGGCTCTGGTCGCACATTCCCGCGGGATTCGCCGGGATCACGGGCTTCGTCTTGTCCACCGGCGCGGGTTCCGGGGCGCAGCCGTAGCTGGAGGCCAGCACCGTCGCCGGGTCGCCGCCGACGGGTTGGCCCACGACGGCGATGTCGACGCCGACGGTGCTGTTCGAGTCCGGGCTCGCCTGCTGTTTCCCGTTCACCACCGGCATTGCCAGCAGGGACGAATACAGATCACGCGGTTGCGGTTTGATCTGGTTGACCTCGATGCCGCCCGCGACCAGCTCCGACGCCAGTTCCTTCGCGATCGACGCGTACGGTTCCTGTTCGCCGGGCGACGCGAGCACGATCGACAGCGTCTTGTTTCCCTTGCGCCACACGCCGGCTTCCTTCTTGTACCCGGCGGCGGTGAAGTACTGCTCGGCCTTGGTCGCGTCCGGTGCGGCGGGCGGGCCGGCCGGAATGGTGGGGGCGTATCCATTCGCTGAAGGCGGGAGTACCTGGGCGTCCGCTTTGAGCGTCGCGGACGGGCCGCCCTTCGCCCCGGTCGTGATCAGCTTTCCGCGGTCCACCAGCGCGGCGATGCCCGCGCGGACTTGGGGGTCGGACAGCGTCGCGCTCACCGGGCGCAGCAGCACCGACGCGGTCAGCGGACGCGGCACCGTGTGCAGTTTGACCGCCGAGCCCAGGTCGTTCAGCAGCTGCAGGCCGGTGGAATCGGTGCGGGTCAAGGAGAACTGGTCGTTGCCGCTGCGCAGCGCGGTCGCGATGCCGGACGCGTCGGAGCGGCGCAGGATCAGGGTGTCGACCGCGGCCGGCTTTTCCCAGTACCGGTCGTTGCGCTGGAGGGTCGCTTCGCCGCGAGCGGTGTCGATCGTTTTGATCGCGAACGGTCCGGCTACCGCGGGGAAGCTCGTCGCGAGGGCGTTCGTCCAGCCGCCGGGCGAGTCCTTGAGCAGGTGCTGCGGCAGCAGGTTGTCGAACAGCGTCTGCCAGGCCGGATACGGCTTGCTGAAGGTGACCTCGACGCCCTTGCCGCCGTCGCGGGATTCGATGTCCGAGATCAGCCGGTACCCGGCCGGGTCGATCACGCCGGGGTTCGTCTTCATCGCGTTGGCGAGATAGATGAAGTCCTCGGTGGCGATCGGGGCGCCGTCGGACCACGAGGCGTCCGGGCGGATCACGTACTTGACCGTGAACGGCACCTGCGAGACGACCTCGGCGGAGACCATCAGCGTCTTGTCGAGCGTGCGCGTGCCGTCGTCGGACTGGCGGAACACCGAGGGCAGCAGCAGCTGCGACAGCGCGGTGGTGATCGTCGACGAGTCCGCGATGCTGTGCGGGTTGTAGCCGCCGACCACGTCGTCCACGCCGACCACGATCTGCGACAACGACGCCGCGCTGGTCGTGCTCGACGGCGGGGCCGACGTGACCACCGGGGGCGGCGGGGTGTTCGAACACGCGGCGAGCAGTACTCCCGCCAGCGCCAAGACCGGCGCAAGCCGGCGTCCGAATCGCACGCTCGTCCTCCTGAAAGTTCCCGCCGCGCTCCGTGGTCCGAGCGGACATGCTGCCACGCCAGGGCGGGGGCCGGCATCGAGATTCCCACATCGGCCGCCTCTCCGTGACACCGGAGTGGATACCGCCATAAGAGTGGACGCACGAACCGCTGCCGGGGTTCACGCGAAAGGGCGCCTCCCGGGAACGGGAGGCGCCCTTTTTCACCTGCGAGAGGTTCAGCTGTTGTTGTCGCGGCTCTTGGCCCGCGAGCGCTCCTTGGCGCGGGTGTTGATGTCGAGCGTGACCTTGCGGACCCGCACGACCTCCGGCGCGACCTCGACGCATTCGTCGCTCGCGCAGAACTCCAGCGCCTCTTCGAGGCTGAGCTTGCGCGGGCGGGCCAGCGTCTCCATCACGTCGGCCGAGGACTGCCGCATGTTGGTGAGCTTCTTTTCCTTGGTGATGTTGATGTCGAGGTCCTCGAACCGCGGGTTCTCGCCCACGACCATGCCCTCGTACACCTCCGCGCCGGGCTCGACGAAGAACGTGCCGCGGTCGGCGAGCTGGATCATCGCGTACGCGGTGATCGGGCCGGACCGGTCGGCGACCAAGGAGCCGCTGTGCCGGGTGCGGATCTCGCCCGCCCACGGGAAGTAGCCCTCGAACACGTGGTTCGCGATGCCGGTGCCGCGGGTTTCGGTGAGGAAGTCGGTGCGGAAGCCGATGAGGCCGCGCGACGGGAGCACGTAGACCAGCTTGATCCGGCCGGTGCCGTTGCCGCTCATGTCCTCCATGCGGCCCTTGCGGGACGCGAGCAGCTGCGTGATCGCGCCGAGGTGCTCCTCGGGCGAGTCGATGTACAGGCGCTCGAACGGCTCGTGCAGCTTGCCGTCGATCGTGCGCAGGACCACCTGCGGCTTGCCGACGGTGAGCTCGAAGCCCTCGCGGCGCATCTGCTCGACCAGGATGGCCAGCGCCAGCTCGCCGCGGCCCTGCACCTCCCAGGTGTCCGGGCGCTCGGTGGGCAGGACGCGGATCGAGACGTTGCCGATCAGTTCCTGGTCGAGGCGGGCCTTGACCAGCCGCGCGGTGACCTTGTCGCCGCCGTTGCGCCCGGCCAGCGGCGAGGTGTTGACGCCGATGGTCATCGAGATGGCGGGCTCGTCGACGGTGATCCGGGGCAGCGCGACGGGGTTCTCCGCGTCGGCGAGGGTGTCGCCGATGGTGATGTCCGGGATGCCCGCGATCGCGACCAGTTCGCCGGCGCTGGCCTCGGACGCCGGGACGCGGGTGAGCGCCTCGGTGACGAGCAGCTCGGAGATCCGGACGTTCTGCACGGTGCCGTCCTCGCGCATCCAGGCCACGGTCTGGCCCTTGCGCAGCTTGCCGGCGTGGATGCGGATCAGCGCGATGCGGCCGAGGAAGTTCGACGCGTCGAGGTTCGTGACCAGCGCCTGAAGCGGGGCATCCAGGTCCGCGGCCGGGGCCGGGACGTGCTGGAGCAGGGTCTCGAACAGCGGGTCGAGGTTCTCGCTGTCGGGAAGGCCGCCGTCCTCGGGCTGCTCGAGCGACGCCTTTCCGGCGCGCGCGGAGGCGTAGACGACCGGGAGGTCGAGGATCGCGTCGAGGTCGGCGTCCTCGATGTCGCCGGCCAGGTCGAGCAGCAGGTCGTGGGTCTCCTCGACGACCTCGGAGATCCGCGCGTCCGGCCGGTCGACCTTGTTGACCAGCAGGATCACCGGCAGCTTCGCCTCGAGCGTCTTGCGCAGCACGAAGCGGGTCTGCGGGAGCGGGCCCTCGCTCGCGTCGACCAGCAGCACGACGCCGTCGACCATGGAGAGGCCGCGCTCGACCTCGCCGCCGAAGTCGGCGTGGCCCGGGGTGTCGATCACGTTGATGGTGACCGTGCCCTCGGGGGTCTGGCGGTGGATCGAGGTGTTCTTCGCGAGAATGGTGATGCCCTTTTCCCGCTCGAGCTCACCGGAGTCCATCACGCGGTCGACCAGCTCGGCGCGTTCGGCGAAGGCGCCGGACTGGCGGAGCATGGCGTCGACCAGGGTCGTCTTGCCGTGGTCGACGTGGGCGACGATCGCGACGTTGCGCAGGTCGGGCCGGGTCTTGCCGGACGCGCGGCCGGTTTCGACCGCGGTGGCGCTGGCTGCGGGCACGCGAAGACTCCTGAACTTCGAAGAATAAAGGCGGGTGGCACCGCGCGGCGGACGGGATGACGGGCACCGGACACAGCGACCGGCTCTCGCTGACCGGCTTTGGCCACACGCGGACTTCAATCAGGATACCTGTTGGGTTGGTGTGAGGAGCGCCACGCCCTATGATCGGTTAGGCTCACCTAACCTGATGGGTGTTCTTGACGGCCGGTTTGAGGAGTGCGCGGTGGGGAAAAAGGGCGCGGACGATCCTCGGGCTGTGGTGCGGAAGTTGATGAAGGCCGGGAAGGTCAAGAAGAAGTGCTGCCGGTCTAAGGATCGGTGTAAGAAGTGTCCGGTTTTGGCGTTGAAGAAGGCTCAGAAGCAGGTGGCTAAGGCTGCTTGATCCCGGTTGGTCTTCGGCTCGTCGCCTGGCGGCGACGTTGCTCTTGGGTNCGTCGCCTGGCGGCGACGTTGCTCTTGGGTAGTGCGGTGGGGCACCCCGAAGCTTGATTGTGCTGACGGTCTGGGGTGGCTTGTCAAGGCGGGAAAGATGCCTTGACAAGCCACCCCAGACCGCAGGAGAGCTTCGTATCGGGGTGCGGGGGAGGGCTGGGTGCACCGACAGTTGAGTGCACCGGCGGCGGCTTCGTCCGCGGCGGGGCTTGCGCCCCAATGTGGCATTGGGTGCATGCGACGCACCCAATGTGGCGTTCGGTGCATGTGACGCAACCAATGTGGCATTGGGGCGCTTCCCGAGCAGGCACCGGACGGGCGCGGGGTCGGCGAGCGGGTCGTGAGGGGAACCCTCACGGAATCAGATTCCCTCAGGGTGGCCCTCACGTACGCCAAACAGCCGTGAAGGGCTCCTTCAGGGAATCTAAGTCCCTCAAGGAGCCCCTCACGGACCAGCCGCGGGGCGCGACGGGAATTAGCGGCTGTGAGGGTGGCCCTCACGGAATTCGCTAGTTCTTGTCCAAGAGTTCGTTCACCAGGTTCAGTTCGGGGGCCGTCCTGGTGGGCTGGAAGTGGATGATTTCGTAGGTGGCCAGCTGGCCGATCGCGAAGGGGTCGGTGGCCAGGATCGCGTCCAGCTGTGCGCGTTCCATGGGGCGGGTGATCAGCACGCCGCCGGTGCGGGGGCGTTGGCCTCCGGAGGCCAGGAAGTGGCCGTCTTCGTACTGCTTCGTGAGCCACTCGTTGTGCGCTGGCAGGGCGCGGTCGATTTCCTCTAGCGGAACGATGTACGTGAGCACGACGACGAACATGGTTCGAACCGTAGTCCGGTGCTAGGCTCGTCGCATGCGTTTCCAGAGCACTCAGTGGTGGCCGCCCGTTGGCGGCCCTGAAGCTCTGCGCTGAAAAACCAGCGAAGGCCGCCCCGGTGGGCGGCTTTTTTTGTGCCTGCTCCCGGGGGCGAACATCCAAGGGAGAGGGAAAATCCAATGGTCCAGTTGTCCGGCATCACTCCGTCCGGTCACGTTCAGCTCGGCAACCACCTCGGCGCGTTGCGGCGGTGGGCTGCGGAAGGCGGGCCGGACGATCTGTATTTCGTGTCTGACCTGCATGCGATGACTACCGCGCACAATCCGGCGAAGTTGCGGTCGTTGGCGACGGAGCAGCTTGCCGTGCTGGTGGCTGCGGGAATCGCGCCGGAGCGGGTGTTCGTGCAGTCCGATCTTGCCCGGGAGCTCGGGGCGCTGACGTGGGTGCTGGAGTGCACTTGCTCGTACGGCGAGGCGGCGCGGATGATCCAGTTCAAGGAGAAATCCAAGGGGCAGGCCGGAGTGCGGCTCAGTTTGCTGACTTATCCGGTGCTGATGGCGGCCGACATCCTGTTGCAGGGGGCGGATGAAGTGCCGGTCGGCGAGGATCAGCGGCAGCATGTCGAGTTGGCTCGCACGCTTGCCCGGCGGTTCAACTCCACCTACGGCGAGGTGTTCGTCATTCCGGAGGCGACGTTGCCGCCTGCCGGGGCTCGGGTGAAGGACCTCGCTGAGCCGACGCGGAAGATGTCGAAGTCCGCGCAGGATTCCGCCGGGGTGGTGTTCGTGCTGGACGAGCCGGATCAGGTGCGGCGCAAGATTCGCAAGGCGCGCACCGACGGTGATTCGGTGCCGGTTTACGACCCGGAGAATCGGCCGGGGATCTCGAACCTGCTCGAGATCCTGGCTGCGTGCGGGGGCGGTGATCCGGCCGAGCTAGCCGAGAAGTATCCGTCGTACGGCGTGCTCAAGGACGCTGTCGCGGACGCGGTGATCGAGGAATTGCGTCCGGTGCGGGAGGGCACGCGCGCGTTGCTGGACGACGTCGCCGAGCTGGAGCGGGTGCGCAAGGCGGGGGCGGAGCGGGCGATCGATCGCAGTTCGCACCGGGTGTCGGCGGCGCTGCGGATGGTCGGGGCTGCTTGAAGGGCCTCGTGAGTGCTGGTTCTACTGAGAGCCAGCACTCACGAGAGCGCTCAGCGCGGGCAGCAGGTCCCGGTCCGCGGGGAGCCAGTCCAGTTCGTTCAGTTCGTCGTGTCCGACCCAGCGCAGTGCGGTGTGTTCGACCGCGCGCGGCTCGTCGCCAGGGGACAGCAGCGCGGCGGAGTACACGCGCAGCACTTTTCCGCCTGGCAGCGGGATTTCCGGGCCGACCCGGTCGCCGACAGTGACCACCACGTCCAGTTCCTCATGGCATTCCCTGGCCAGCGCGAAGGCCTCGGTCTCGCCCTCCTCGACGCGCCCGCCCGGCAGTTCCCACTGGCCGGCGTGATGCGGCGGCCAAGCCCGTTGCTGGGCAAGAAGCTTGCCGTCGCGCACCAGTGCCGCCCCGACGATGACCGCGTCCATGCGCTCAGTCTCCCCCACCGGATTCACCGGTCCGCGCCCGCCCGCCAGGTGACCTCGAACCGCGCGCCGCCGTCCGGCGATTCGCCGACCCGTACGTTGCCGCCGCGACGGCGCACGGTTTCGGCGACCATCGCCAGGCCCAAGCCGGTTCCGCCGGACGAGCGCGCCCGGTCGTCCGACACCCGGTAGAACCGGTCGAACACCTTGCTCCGGTGCTCGGGCGCGATGCCCGGACCGTCGTCGTCCACCACGACCCGCACCTTCGAGCGCGAGGCCAGCACGGACACCACGATCTGCCCGGACGCGTACCGGCAAGCGTTGCGCAGCAGGTTGTCCAGCACCAGCTCGACCTCCTGGTGCGCCGCCGACGCCCAGGCCTGCGCCACCGCGCTGCTCACCCGCGTGTCGGGCGCCCCGGACGGCAACCGGCGCACCGCCGCGCGGACCTCGGACACCACCTCGACCGGTTCCGCGGGCGGCACCTCGCCAGCGTCGGAACGAGCCAGTGCGAGCAGGCCGTCGAGCAGGCCGGACAGCCGTTCCGACTCCTCGAGGATGTCCGAGAGCGTCTCCTGCGACAGTTCCGGATCAGGATTCGTCACCGCCACCTCGGCCTGCACCCGGATCGACGCGACCGGTGACCGCAGCTCGTGCGCCGCGTCGCCGGTGAATCGACGCAGCCGCTGGCTGACCTCCTCCTGGCGTTCGAGCAGCGCGTTGAATTCCTCGGCCAGCGCGCGCATTTCGTCGTGCGACGTCGGCAGCGGCAGCCGCGAACCCGGCGGCAGCGCACGCACCAGACCGCGCATCCGCGCCACCGGCCGCAGCGCGAGCCGCACGACCAGCCAGGTCGCCAGCGCTGCCACCAGCGCACCGACCAGCGCGACCACGACCAGCCACAACCCGCCGTAATGCACCGCGGCGGCGAACCCGACCAGCCCGGCCCCGGCGACGACCAGCCGCTGGCTGCCGTTCGGCGCGCTGACCACCTGGCCGCGCCAGCGCGATCCGTCCGACTGCACCGGCAACCCCGCCTTGAGCTGCGAGACCTCCTGGCCGGTCAGCTTCGGCCGCGCCTGGCCGTCCACCGGATTCCCGGCGATGTCCAGCACCCGCACCGTCACCGGGTCCGCCGCGGCGAGCGGCGTCCCGGCGGAAACCGCACTGGTCGCCGGGACGAGCGCGGCCGACAGCTCCTCGTCGACCGAATCCGTGAGCAGCGGGTCGAGCTTGTTCGCCGCCAGCGCGGCGAGGCCCAGCAGGCAGCCGAGGGTGATCGCCGCGGCCAGCACGGTGATCCGGACCTGCAGCGACCGGCGGCCCCACCACGACGACGGCGAGCCGGTCACCTGACCTCGTCAAGCTGGTCGTCGGAGGCGAGATAGCCGTGCCCGCGCACCGTCCGCAGGATCGAACCCGCGCCGACCGCGTCGAGCTTGCGCCGCACGTAACCCACATACACCTCAACGAGATTCCGCGTGACGGCCTGCTCCTCGCCCCACACCGCGCGCAGCAGCTCGTCCTTCGTCACGACCGTCCCCGCGCGCCCGACGAGCACCTCCAGCAAGCCGAATTCGCGCGGGCTCAACGGCACGTCCTGACCGTTCCAATGCACCTGCCGCAGCGCCCGGTCGACCTCCAGCGCGCCGAGTTTCAGCGCGCCGCGCGACGCGTCCGGCCCGGCACGACGCAGCACTGCCCGCACCTGCGCGACCAGCACGACGAACGAAAACGGCTTCACGAGGTAGCCGTCCGCGCCGAGGTCGAGGCCGTCGGCCTGGTCGATCTCGCCGTCTTTCGCGGACACGAGCAGCACCGGCGTGGTCACGTTCTCCGCGCGCAGCCGTTCCAGCACGCGGTAGCCGGACAAGCCGGGCAGCATGATGTCCAGCAGCACTACGTCGAACGAACCGGTGCGCGCGAGCTGCAGCCCGGTCGGCCCGTCCGCGGCGGTGACCACGTCCATGTCCTCCGCGCGCAGGCCGCGCTGCAGCGCCTTGCGCACACCAGGTTCGTCGTCGACCACCAGCACCCGAGGTTTCACGATCCTCATCATGGCCGGTTTGTGCAGTTGACGCGCGTACTCTCAGTGCCATCTCAGCTGAACGGGCCGAACATTCAGGGGTATCTCAGCCTCGGCAGTGGAACGTCTGCACCGGGAGCCGGGCCCGCCAAAGCCCGGGAACACAGGGAGAGACGAGATGGATCCGAAGAAGAAGGCCATCACCGCGGCCGTCGTCGGCACCGCGCTCGGCGTGGGCGGACTGGTCGTGGTGGCGATGCCTGCCTCGGCGGGGGACGCGCCGAAGCTGCCTCAGGTCAGCGCGGAGGAACTGGTCCAGTCGGTGGTCGCCGCGAAGCCCGCGCCGTTCGACGGCACGGTGACGGTGAGCAACGACCTCGGCCTGCCGAAAATGGCGACCGGCGCGGTCCCGGGGGCGAGCGCGCTCGGCATCGACTCGGCGCAGGTGTTCAGCGACGGCGCGGGCAAGACGAAGGTGTCGCTGACCAAGGGGCAGACGCAGGAGACGATCGTCCACAACGGCAACACCGTGTGGGACTACGACTCCAAGACCAACAGCGCGACCAAGACCACCATCCCGGCGGACGTCGCGACCAAGCACCAGCCGGTCGAGGGCCAGTCCCCCGACCCGGCTACCGCGGCCAAGCAGCTGCTGGCCAAGGTGCGCGAGAGCAGCAACGTCGCGGTCGACGGCACGGCCACGGTCGCCGACCGGCCGGCGTACGAGCTGGTCCTCACGCCGAAGCCGACCGAACGCACGCTGCTGCGCGAGATCCGCGTCGCGGTCGACTCGCAGACCCGGATGCCGCTGCGGCTTTCGGTGCTGAGCAACGGAACCACCGCCCCGGCGCTGGAGCTGGCGTTCAGCAAGATCGAGTTCGCCGGACAGCCGGCCGACCTGTTCGCCTTCACCCCGCCCAAGGGCGCGAAGGTGACCGAGAAGCAGGCCAAGATCGACGAGCGCGACAAGGCGCTGGCGAACGAGGCCAAGCAGGACACCAAGCTCGTCGGCGACGGCTGGGACACCGTCGTCACCGGCAAGGTGCCCGCGGACCTGATGCAGGCGAAGCAGCAGGCGCAGGGCCAGGAAAAGGGTCCTGACGTGCAGAAGATGCTGAGCCGGTTCGCCAAGCGGGTCAACGGCCCGTGGGGCAGCGGCTACCTCTTCACCACGAAGGTGGGCGGCGCGGTCCTGACCGACGACGGCCGGTTCGCCGCCGGCGCGGTCCCGGAGCAGGTCCTCTACGAAGCGCTGGGCGCCAAGTGACCAGCACCGCGGTCGAAACCGGGGCGGGCGTCTCCGAGGAGGCGCCCGCCCCGGCGGTCCCGCTGGCCGCGCGCACCCGAGGGGTGCGCAAGGTCTACCGCGGCACAGTCGCGGTGGACCACGTGGACCTGGACGTTCCCGAGGGCGCCGTGCTCGGCATGCTCGGACCCAACGGTTCGGGCAAGACGACCACGATCCGGATGCTGCTCGGGCTCGTCCGCCCGACCGCCGGCGAGGTCGAACTGCTCGGCCGGAAGATGCCGGAGGAATCCGCGCACGCTCTGCCGGACGTCGGCGCGCTGGTCGAGGGGCCGGGCTTCCACCCGTTCCTGTCCGGACGCGACAACCTGCTGCGGTTCGCCGCGGCCGAACCGCGGCTGGCGTCGTCCGCGATCCCCGGCGCGGTCGACGCCGCGCTGGACCGGGTCGGGCTCTCCGCCGCCGCGCGCCGCCGCTACAAGGGCTATTCGCTCGGCATGAAGCAGCGGCTCGGGTTGGCCAGCGCGTTGCTGGTGCCGCGCCGGATGGTCGTGCTCGACGAACCCACCAACGGGCTGGATCCGGCGGGTACCAGGGAGATCCGCCGTATCATCGCCGATCTGCACGCCGACGGCGTGACCGTGGTGGTGTCCTCGCATCTGCTGGCCGAAGTGGAAGCGACCTGTACGCACGTGGCGGTGCTGCAGTCCGGCACGGTGGTCGCCCAGGGCGAACTGGCCGATCTGCTGGAGTCCGGGAACGCCGCGCTGCTGGTGCGCACCCCGGACGCCGAGCACGCGGTGGAAACGTTGCGGGAGAACCGGATCGGGGCCCGGCTGACCCCGGACGGCGTCCGCGTCGACCTCACCGCGACGGCCGCGCCGCGAGTGCTGCAGGTGCTCGTGCAAGCGGGGGTCGAGGTGCACGAGGCGACCCGGGCGCGGACCGGGCTGGAAGACCTGTTCGCGCGGCTGACCGAAGGGGAATCGGCGGCTGGCGACGAATCCGAGGGGGACGCATGACTACCGCTGCGGTCGCCGTTCCGGTGAGCCGGACCGGGCACGACACGGTGCCGTTGTTCCGGCTGTTCGCCGCGGAACTGCGCTGGATCTTCCGCAGGCCGCGCACGCTCGCCGTGCTGGGGCTGCTGGCGCTGGTGCCGATCGTCGTCGGGATCGGCCTCACGCTGGTCGGCGAGAGCTCCGGGAGCGACGCGCCGGACGACAGCGGCGGCGCGCTGCTGGCGTCCGCGGTGAACAACGCGTTCGTGCTGCCGATCGCCGCGATGGTCCTGACGCTCACGCTGCTGCTGCCGCTCGCCTCCGCGATGGCCGGTGCGGACGCGATCGCCGGCGAGGCCGCGCACGGCACGCTGCGCGGCTGGCTCATCGCGCCGGTGAGCCGGGGACGGCTGCTGGCGGTCAAGGCGTTCGGCGTGGCGACGGTGTCCGTGGTCGCGGTGCTCTCGATGTGCGTGACCGGTGTGATCACCGGGTTGATCATCAACGGCACGGATTCGCTGTTCACGCTGTCGGGCACGACCCTGTCGCTCGGCGAGGCGCTGCTGCGGATCCTGCTCGTCGGCGGCTGGATCGTGCTGCAGCTGTGGGCGGTCGGCGCGGTCGCGCTGGCGGTGTCGAGCTGGACCGAGCACCCGATGCTCGTGGTCGCCTCGGTGCTGGCCATGAACATCGTCTTCACCATCCTCGGCTTCCTCAGCTCGCTGAAGTGGCTGCACCCGTTCCTGCTCACCAAGGACTGGACGATCGCCCCGGCGGCGGTGCTCCAGGATCCGATGATGCTGACGACGTTCGGCGAGGGCGCGGTCCGCGCGGCCTGCTACATCGTGGTCGGCCTGTCGCTGGCCTACGGACGCCTCGTCACCCGAGACGGCTGACCTGGGGGTTCAGCCCACCACGGCGATCCCGTCCGGATCCGGTTCGAGCCGGACGGGATCGCCCGCCCGGAAATCCGCCCCGGCCGGCGCGATCGCGTCCACAGTGGACTCTCCGCACCGGACGACGAGCCGCAGATGCTCGCGTCGGTGCACCGCGGCGGTCACTTCGCCGGGCACCCCTTCGGCGGACACTTTCAAGCCGTGCGGGCGCAGTCCGAGCCTCACCGGGCCGTCGTCCACTCCGGAGAGTTCGACGGCGCCCAGTTCGGTCCGCACCACGCCGTCGGCCGCTTCGCCGTCCAGGAACGTCGTGACGCCGAGGAAGCGCGCCACGTCGTCGTCCACCGGCTTGTTCCACACCGACCGGACCGCGCCCTCCTGCCGGATTTCCCCGGCGTCGAGCACCGCCACACGATCGGCGAGCGTGAACGCTTCCTCCTGATCGTGCGTCACCAGCAGCGCGGTGATCTTGCTGCGCCGCAACAGATCCGCCAGGTCGATCGCCAGTTGCTCGCGGAGGCCAGCGTCCAATCCGGACAGCGGCTCGTCCAGCAGCAGCAAGCGCGGTTCCGGAGCCAGCGCACGAGCCAACGCGACCCGCTGCGCCTGCCCACCGGACAACTCGGTCACCCGTCGCCGTTCGTAACCTTCCAGGCCGACAAGCTTGAGCAGTTCCTCGACGCGTGCCGCGTGCCGTTCACGGGGCACGCCGTGCATCCGCAGGCCGAACGCGATGTTCGCGGCGACGTCTCGGTGCGGAAACAGCTGTCCGTCCTGGAACACCAGACCGAATTCGCGCTTGTGCACCGGCACCGCGGCGAGATCGGTACCGTCCCACGACACCGAACCGGACGACACCGGCTCCAACCCGGTGATCGCGCGCAGCAGCGTCGACTTGCCCGAACCGGACGGTCCGAGCAATGCGAGCACCTCGCCGTCGGCGATGTCCAGCTTCGCGTCGCGGACCGCGGCGAACGATCCATAGTGGACAGTCAGATCCCGTACCGTTAACGCCATCAGAACTCCCCGACTGTGCTGCGGCCGCGGACCGAGCCGAACCGGTCGATCAACGCCACCGCCACCACAGTCACCACCATGAGCAGGGCGCACGAGGCGTACGCCATCTGGTTGTTCAGCTCCCCCGGCCTGCTGATCAGCGTCGCGACGGCCACCGGCAGCGTCGGCGCGTCCGGCCGGGCGAGGAAGCTGGTCGCGCCGAACTCGCCGAGCGCGACGACGTACCCGAAGCCCGCCGCGGCCACCACCGACCGCGCGACCAGCGGAAAGTCGATCTCCCGCCACACCCGGAACGGACTCGCACCGAGCGTCGCGGCGGCCTGGCGCAACCGGACGTCGACCGCGCGCAGCACCGGCAGGATCATTCGCACCACCAGTGGCATGATCACCAGCGCTTGCGCGAACGGCACGAGCAGCGGCGACGTGCGCAGGTCGCCGGGCAGTGCGTCGAGCGTCACGAGGTAGCCGAAGCCGACGGTCACCGCGGACACGCCCAACGGAAGCATCAACGCGACGTCCATGGTCTCGCCCATCCCGCGCGCGAGCCCGCCAGGCGAACGCCGAAGCGCCACCAGCACGACGCTGGCGACCAGTCCGACGGCCATCGCCAGCAGCGTCGCGTCGGTGGCCGCAGCAAGCGAATTCTGCGCCGCGATCCAGCCGGAGACCTGCAAGGCGTCGTTCTGCCCGACGGTGTTCAGCGCCCGGTATCCGGCGAGGCTCCATCCGTCCGAGCCGGACGCTGACTCGACGAGCAGCGAGACGATCGGCGTCAGCAGCAGCCCGAGCACCACGACCGCGGCACCGACCGTCCACCACTCCCCGCCGCGCGGCCGACGTGCGGTGACCTGCGCGGACCGCAGCTTCACCGCGTTCTCCCGCTTCCGGCGCGCCATCGCCCCGAGCACCAGCGCGGCGACCACGGCGGCGAACTGGATCAGTGACAACGCTGCCGCGCCGGAGAGGTCGAGCAGATCGACCGTCCGGAGGTAGATCTCGGTCTCCAGCGTCCGGTAACTCCCGCCGCCGAGGATCAGCACCACGCCGAAACTGGTGGCGCAGAACAGAAACACCACCGCAGCGGCGGACGCGACGGCCGGGCCGAGCGCGGGCAGCGTCACCGACCGGAATGCCCGCCACGGCGAAGCTCCGAGCGCTCGCGCGGCTTCGGTCGCTCGCGGATCGAGGTGCGCCCACAGCCCGGCGACCGTCCGCGCGACGACGGCGACGTTGAAGAAGGCGTTGGCCAGGACGAGCGGCAGCACGCCGCCGTCCGGCCAGATCGCCCGGAAAGCCAGGCCGACGACGACCGTCGGCAGCACGAACGGGACCAGCACGATCGTGCGCGCGAGTCCGACCCCGGGCAGCCGCACCCGCGCCAGGAGGTACGCCACCGGCAGCCCGGCGAGCACCGCGACCACGGTCGACGCGGCCGCGCTGGCCAGCGTGAACCCGGCGAGCCGCCACGTCTGCGGGTCGCCGAGCACCGTGTCGACGCCGCCCGCGGAAAACCCCCGGCCGACGATCGCCACGACCGGCCAGGCGAAGAACACCACCAGGAACGCGACCGGCAGCAGACCGAGCAGCGTGAGCCC
Organism: Amycolatopsis nivea; assembly: GCF_004522235.1. Taxonomy (GTDB): domain Bacteria; phylum Actinomycetota; class Actinomycetes; order Mycobacteriales; family Pseudonocardiaceae; genus Amycolatopsis; species Amycolatopsis nivea. The sequence continues at coordinate 88,807 of NZ_SDLT01000039.1, read as the reverse complement.
GACAGTGCGCGCGGGGATCACGCGCCCATGAGCGAGCGCCATTCCCCGATCCACTTCTCCCGGCCAGCCTGCACCTTGTCCGCGGGCATCGTGGCCGGCGCCTGCGGCAGCGGAGCCGCGGTGGCCCAGCCCGCCGGCAGTTCGACGCCCTGGCGCGCCGGGTAGACGTACATGTTCGCCGCGACCGTCGTCTGGAACTGCTGCGACAAGAGGAAGTCGACGACCTTCTGCGCCTGCGGGATCTGCTTGCCGTTGGTGAGCACGCCCGCGTACTCGACCTGGCGGAAGCACGTGTCGAGCAGCGCCTTGGTGCGCGGCTTGCCGTCCTCGCCGAACTCAGCGGCGGGCGAAGAGGCATAGGACACGACGATCGGCCGCGGGCCCTTGCCCGACGAGCCGGAGAAGTCCTTGGTGTAGGCCTCCTCCCAACCGCTGACGGTCTTGAGGCCGTTGTCCTTCAGCTTCTGCCAGTAGCCCTGCCAGCCGTTCTCGCCGTACTTCGCGACCGTGCCGAGCAGGAAGGCCAGCCCCGGCGACGCGGTGGCCGGGCTCTCCGCGACGGTCAGGTCCTTGTACTTGGGGTCGGCGAGGTCGTCGTAGCTCTTCGGCTCCGGGAGGCCCTTGCTCGCGAAGTACGCCGGGTCGATGTTCACGCAGACGTCGCCGAGGTCGACCGCCGCCAGCCGGTGCTGCGGGTCGACGGAGTAGCGCTGCGGGCCGCGGTCGGCCTCCGGGCTGGTGTAGGGCTGGAAGACGCCCTCGCTGAGCGCGCGGGAGGCGAAGGTGTTGTCGACGCCGTACGCGACGTCGCCGATCGGGTTGCCCTTGGTGAGCACGAGCTTGTTGGTGAGCGCGCCGGCGTCGCCGGACTTGAGGATCTTGAGCTTGATCCCGGACTGGCGCTGGAAGGCGTCGAGCACGTCCTGCGGGGCGGCGAACGAATCGTGCGTGACCAGCGTGACGGTCGGCGTCTGCTGGTCCTGGCTCGCGGACGACCCGCCCGAGTCGCCGCTGGACAGCGAGCAGGCGCTGGCGAGCATCGAGACCCCGGCGAGGCCTGCCACCGTGCGGACGGTCCGCGACATCATTCTTCCCCTCCTGCACTGCGCCGGATGAGGGAGAGCGATACGGCCTCCCTACGCCGGCATGATCCGGATCCAGGTGCGAACGGTCGCGGGTTGACGGCCCGCCTCTCAGCCCGGCGTACCGGACTCCCGTGGCAATGCCGCAGCGTAGCCGACACCATGGAGTGATGACGCAGCTATTGAACGACTCAGCGGTGGAAGAGGCCCTCGGCACCGTCCCGGAGTGGCAACGCGAGGACGCCGTCATCGTGCGGACGGTCGAACTCCCGTCCTTCCCGGCGGCGATCGAGGTGGTGGACCGAGTGGCCGAACTCGCCGAGGAAGCCGACCACCATCCGGACATCGACATCCGCTGGCGCACCCTGACCTTCCGCCTCAGCACCCACTACCTCGGCGGCCTGACCGAACGCGATTTCGCGCTGGCCCGCCAGATCGACGAGGTACTGGCGGCCCGCTGACCAGGTGTGATGTCGGCAACCCTGGCAACATGAACGGCCCCTTCGCGCGTCTTCCGGACAGACGCGACGGAAGGAGGCCTCATGGTCCAGGCACTCGTAGTGGGAATGGGTTCGTTCGGCCTGATGGTGGCCGCCGCGGGAGGCGTGCTGTGGCACACCGCGCGCAACCGACGTGACCTTGATCACAAGCGGTAACAGTGAGCTAGATCAAGGCGCTATCCCAGCGGAATCATCGGCACTCGCCCCGCTAGGACTCGCCATGAACAGCACATCCGCCCAGCTCACCGCCGCACAGCGCACGTGGGTCGCGGTGTTCTCGACCGCTGTCGTCCTCCTGTCGATGGTGGTGCTCGGCCTGCTCGGCTGAGCCCCGTCCGGTTCACGGCAGCGGGAACATCCGGATGAACCAGAACCTGGCGATTCCGATGCGCCCGACCACGACCGAAGCGCAGACGGCGTAGAGAACGATCCGCACCGGGGCATCTTTGCCGGGTGACCGGGGCGAGTAGGACGTTCGCCGAAATCGCCCCGGCGAGGGTCAGGCGGTCGAGACGATCCGGAACCGCTCCCGGTACTCGCTGGGCGTCGTGTTCAGCGTCCGCCGGAAAGACCGGTTCAACGTCGACACCGTGCCGAACCCGCACGTCCCGGCGATCCGCGACAACGTCTCGTCGGTCGTCTCCAGGCGATGCCGCGCGGCCTCGACCCTGGCGTGCTCGACGTAGGCGGCAGGGGTCATCCCCAGCTCCGCCTTGAACACGCGCGTGATCTGGCGGTCCGTCACATGCGCGTGCGCGGCGAGGTCGGACACCGTCAGCGGATCGGCGAGGTGGGCCGCGATGTACTGCCGCAGCTCGTCGACCCGCCGGGTCGCGGACGCGGGTTCCAGCGACACGCTGAACTGGCTCTGCCCGCCGGGCCGGCGCAGGAACATCACCAGCTGACGAGCCACCCGCGAGGCTGATTCCGGCCCGAAATCGTCGGCTACCAGCGCCAGCGCGAGATCGAGGCAGGCGCTCAGCCCGGCACCCGTCCACACGGACCCGTCGCGGATGAAGATCGGGTCCGCGTCGACCGTCACCTCGGGATGCTCCGCGGCCAGCTGCCGGGCCGTCGACCAGTGCGTAGTGGCGCGTTTGCCGTCGAGCAGCCCCGCCGCCGCCAGGATGTGCGCGCCGACGCAGACGGACGCCACCCGGCGCGTCCGCCCAGCCAGTCTGCGCACCTGCTCGACCACGGCCGGGTCGCATTGAGCGACGACCTCGCCTTTGCCGCCCGTCGTCACGGCACCGGGCACGATCAACGTGTCGATCGCCTTTCTCCCCAGCTCAGCGAACGTCACGTCGGGCAAGACGCGCACTCCCGCCGAGGTAGTCACCGGGTCCAGCGTCTCGGCGGCGAGCACCACCTCGTAGCCCGTCGGACGGTCCATTTCCCGCTGCAGCAAGGAAAACACCTCAGCGGGACCGGTCACGTCGAGCAGGTCGATCCGGTCGAACAGAACGACGACCACCAGTCTCTTCATTCGCGCCCCCATGTCGGTTTCTGCGCTTTGCATGTCATTGCCGACATCCGAAGCCGAGTCTAGCGTCGGTCGTGCGGAACGGAAACGAGAGGAAACCCCACCATGGCAAGGAAAACGCTGCGGGAGCTGAACGGTCTCGACCAGACCCCGGCAACGCTGGCCGACGCGACGCTGATCCTGGTCGACTACCAGAACACCTACACCCGCGGCGTGATGGAGCTGGAAGGCTGGCGTCCGGCGCTGACCGCGGCTCGGCAGTTGCTCGCCAAAGCCCGCGCCGCCCGCGCGAAGGTGATCCACGTCGTCCACGACAGCGGCGAGGGCACGCCGTACGACGTCCGAGCCGAGATCGGCAGCATCCACTCGGACGTCGCCCCGGTCGAAGGCGAACCGGTCGTCGTCAAGGGCGCGCCGAACTCCTTCGTGAACACCGACCTGGGTTCGCTGGTTGACGAAGCCGGGCACAAGAACGTGGTGATCGCCGGGTTCATGACCAACATGTGCGTCACGTTCACCACCGAAGGCGCGTTCCTGCGCGGCAACCATCCGACCGTCGTCGCCGACGCCTGCGCCACCCGTCCGTTGCCGACTCCTGCTGGGGAAGTCAGCGCGGATCAGCTGCACAACAGCGCTTTGGCGACCATCGGGGATCTTTACGGCGTTGTCGTGCCGAGTGTTGCCGAGCTGAACTGAACCTCGGCCTGGTTTCGGTCTCGGTCTCGGCGGGTCTTCTCCTGCCGAGACCGGTTCGTCAGAAGTCGATGAACCCCGCGACCACCTCCCGCACGATCCCATCGGATCCCCGAGTGCCGTAGAAGTAGACCGACCCGTAGCCCCAGAGATACTCCTCGACGACGTCCTTGAGCTCACCCTCGACCGGCCAGCCTTCTTCGTTGACCTGGAAGAGAAACTGATGCCCGTCGGCACGTACGGCGTCGGCGTAGCTCGGCTCGTCTTGAATCAGCACCGGCTCGTCCCCGAACTGGACGAGCGCGATCGAGTCTTCCTCATCAGGCATCTCGGAGAGCGCCGCCGAGCGAAGCCCGGGCCACCCCAGCTCGGCCCGCTCCCCGCGCGGCGAGGGCGGGTGCACCAGCGCACGCATCGCCATGTCCGGGTACTGGATGTCGCCGATGTCGAATCCGTTGCGCAGCACCACGGAAACCTCGTAGCCGAGCGCCCAGGGAGCCGCGGGAACAGTCAGCAGATAGCGGTGGGTCGCTAAGAGCGGATGCGCCTCGATCGCAACGGGCGGCGCACCACCAAGACGGCCTCCGTCTGCGCGATCCGGCAAGGACGGGGTGAAGAGCACGGGCATAGGCCGATCCTACGAACCAGGACCGACAATTTCGCGCCCGTGCTCAGCCGCGAACCAGGTCAGACGTTGAAGCGGAACTCCACGACGTCGCCGTCCGCCATCACGTAATCCTTGCCCTCCATGCGGACCTTGCCCGCCGAACGCGCGGCCGCCATCGAGCCCGCTTCGACGAGGTCCTCGAACGACACGACCTCCGCCTTGATGAAGCCGCGCTCGAAGTCCGTGTGGATGACGCCGGCGGCCTGCGGGGCGGTCGCGCCCTGCGGGATCGTCCAGGCGCGGGATTCCTTCGGACCGGCCGTGAGGTACGTCTGCAGGCCGAGCGTGTGGAAGCCCGCGCGAGCGAGCGCGTTCAGGCCTGGCTCCAGCTGGCCGACGGACTCCAGCAGCTCGCGCACGGACTCCTCGTCGTCCAGCTCCAGCAGCTCGGCCTCGACCTTCGCGTCCAGGAACACCGCGTCCGCCGGGGCGACGAGCTTCGCCAGCTCCTCGCGGCGCGCCTCGTCGGTGAGCACGGCTTCGTCGGCGTTGAAGACGTACAGGAATGGCTTCGTGGTGAGCAGGCTCAGCTCGCGCAGCGCCTCGCCGTCGACGTCCTTCTGCGCCTGGAACAGCGTGCGCCCGGAATCGAGGATTTCCTTGGCCTTCTGGGCGTTTTCGAGCGCCGGCCGCGCTTCCTTCTTGGTGCGCGCTTCCTTCTCCAGCCGCGGCAGCGCCTTCTCGAGCGTCTGCAGGTCGGCGAGGATCAGCTCGGTGTTGATCGTCTCGATGTCGGACATCGGGTCGATCCGGCCGTCGACGTGCACCACGTCCGGGTCGTCGAACACGCGGATGACCTGGCAGATCGCGTTGGCCTCGCGGATGTTCGCGAGGAACTTGTTGCCGAGCCCCGCGCCCTCGGACGCGCCCTTCACGATGCCCGCGATGTCCACAAAGGACACCACGGCGGGCACGATCTTCTCCGACGAGAAGATCCCGGCCAGCTTGTCCAGCCGCGGGTCCGGCAGCGGCACGACGCCGACGTTGGGCTCGATCGTGGCGAACGGGTAGTTCGCGGCGAGCACGTCGTTGCGCGTCAGCGCGTTGAACAGGGTGGACTTGCCGACGTTGGGCAGGCCGACGATACCGAGGGTGAGACTCACGGCCGGTAAGTCTACGTGCTGCGCGCGGACCGTCGCCGACCCGGTAACGTCGTGTCGGTTTTCCGCCAGTCAGGGCTCTCACCTGCTGGCATCATCGACCGCATGGCTACCTCGACCATTCCGATCTGGCGCGACACCGAGCGCTGCTACCGCGCGGTGACCGCCCGCGACCAGCGGTTCGATGGCCAGTTCATCATGGCGGTGCGCACCACGGGCATCTACTGCCGCCCGTCCTGCCCGGCGCTCACGCCGAAGGCGCAAAACGTCCGCTTTTACCCGACTTCGGCCGCCGCACAAGCCGGTGGTTTCCGCGCTTGCCGCCGCTGCCTGCCGGACGCGGTCCCCGGTTCGCCGGACTGGAACGTACGCGCCGACCTGGCCGCCCGCGCGATGCGGCTGATCTCGGACGGCCTGGTCGAGCGCGAAGGCGTGCCCGGCTTGGCCCGTCAACTCGGCTACTCGGAACGCCAGCTCGGACGGGTGCTGACCGCCGAACTGGGCGCGGGCCCGATCCGCCTAGCCCGAGCTCATCGAGCCCACTCGGCGCGCTTGTTGATCGAGATGTCGCAGCTGCCGCTCACCGACGTCGCGTTCGCGGCCGGGTTCTCCAGCATCCGGCAGTTCAACGAAACAATCCGCGAGGTGTTCGCGACAACCCCGTCGCAGCTGCGCGCGGCTTCGCTCCGCCGCGGAAACCGCAACGAACCCAGCGGCGCGACGCGGCTCAGCCTTCGCCTGCCGTTCCGCGCCCCGTTCGACGCCGCGGGCGTGCTGGGCTACCACGCCTCGCGGGCGCTGCCAGGCATCGAAGCCGTCTCCGAGGACGGTTACGGCCGCACCTTGCGCCTCCCGCACGGCCCGGCGTCAGTGTGGGTCAGCCCGCGCGCTGGCTATGTGCAGTGCGACCTAGCGCTCTCGGACCTGCGCGACCTGAGCAGCGCCGTCAGCCGCGTACGACGCCTGCTGGACCTGGACGCCGACCCGGAAGCCGTCTCGCGCGTGCTCTCCGCCGACGAGGCCTTGGCCCCGCTGGTCGCCGCCGTTCCAGGCATCCGCGTGCCAGGCGCCGTCGACGGCCCGGAAGTCCTGCTCCGCACCCTGCTCGGCGAAGACGTGACCGACGTTGTCGCCCTCGGCGAGCCCGTCCCGCCCGCCGACCCGCCCATGGACACCCTGACGACCCTTTTCCCGACCCCGTCCGCCATCGCCGAGGCCGATGTGAAACCGCTGGTCAAGAAGGTCGCCGCGACAATCGTCGCCGGTGAACTGGACCTGCACGTAGGCCGGGACGCCGACGAACTCCGCGCCGAAATGCTCGCGACCGGCGTCGATCCCGCCACCGCCGACTACGTCGTGATGCGCCTGCTCGGCGCCCCCGACGTCCTGTTGACCGCCGACCCAGCCGTCCGCCACGGCGCGGCCGAGCTGGGCATCGACCTGGCGACGTCCGCACGCGGCTGGCAGCCGTGGAGCTCGTACGCCAGCCGGTATCTCAGTTCCGTGACCGTTTAAGGAGACTTTCCTCGTGCCCACCGCCTTCTGGTCCACTTTGGACACCCGCATCGGCCCGTTCACCGCAGTAGTGACCGGCGACGGCGCCGTCCTGGCCTCCGGCTGGACCGCCGACGTCGCCGAGTTGACGCCCCTCATCTCGCCGTCCCTGACCCCGGCGACCCTGACCGAACGCCGCGACCTTGGCCCGGTGACGACCGCAATCCGCCGCTACCACGGCGGCGACCTCGACGCCGTCGCCGACATCGAGGTACGCCAACGCTCCGGCCCGTTCCGCGAGCACGCGTGGGAGATGCTGCGCAAGGTCCCAGCAGGCAGCCCAGTGAGCTACGCGGAGTACGCCGCCCTATCCGGCAACCCCTCCGCGGTCCGCGCCGCAGCAACCGCCTGCGCCCGCAACGCGGCGGCCCTGTTCGTACCTTGCCACCGCGTCGTGCGGACCGGCGGAGCGATCGGCAACTTCCGCTGGGGCGTGCCGGCTAAGCGGTGGCTGTTGCACCACGAAGAGGCCGCCTGACGGCCCGCGCGGGTTGGCTCGGTCGGGTCGAGTTCGCTGAGCCGCGTTCGCTGGTCGGCTGAGCCCAGTTCGCCGGGCCGAGTTCGGTGGCCAGCTGAGCCGGGTTGGCTGGGTCGGCCGCTCGGCTGGGTTCGCTGCTCAGCCGGACTGGATTGGCGCGGTTGGATCGAGTTCTCCGGTCAACTGGGCCGGGTGCGCGCCGGGCCAGGCCCGCTGGTCGGCCGGGCCGGGTTCGCCGGGCCAGGTTCGCCGGTCGACCGGGCCGCGCTCGCTCGTCGGCTGGGCTGGAGTGGCTCGGTCGGATCGAGTTCGCCGATCAGCTGCGCCGGGTTCGCCGGGCCAGGCCGCTCGGCCGGGTTAGCCGACGCGGCGAGCGTGGTCGAGGCACCGGGCCTGCTCTCGTCAAGCCATCTGCAACTCCACCCTCGACCCGGCGCGGGACTTCCGCACCCGCAGCCGCGTGGGGATGCGCTGGCGGAGTTCCTCGACGTGCGACACCAGGCCCACCACGCGTCCGCCGGCGCGGAGTTCGTCGAGGATGTTCATCACCACGTCCAGGGTTTCGGCGTCCAGGGTGCCGAAACCCTCGTCCACGAAGAGAGTGTCGAGCAGCGCACCGCCGGTTTCGCCTGCCACCACATCGGCCAGCCCCAGCGCGAGCGACAACGACGCGAGGAACGACTCGCCGCCCGACAGGGTTTTCGCTGGGCGCACGGCACCGGAGTAGTCGTCCAGCACGTCGAGGCCGAGGCCGCCCCTCGTGCCGCGCGCGCCGGCCGCGTCCGAGTGCACGAACGAGTAGCGGCCCTGGCTCATGGTCCGCAACCGCGCGGTCGCCGCGAGCGCGACCTCTTCCAGCCGAGCAGCCAGGACATACGAGCGCAGCGACATCTTCCGCGCGTTCTGCCCTCGTCCGTTGACCACTTCGGACAGTGCGCGGAGTTCGGCGTATTCCTCCTCCAACGGCTCCAGCTCCGACAGCGCCTTGCTCAACCTTCCGGCCAGCTTCACCAGTTCGCGATGCTGCGCCGAAACCGCTTGTTGCGCGGCAAAAGCGGTATCCGCCCGAGCCCGCGTCTCCTTCGCCCGCTCCGCCAGCAGCGCAACTTCTACCGCGTCGTCCGGTGAGATCCCGAACAGTTCCGGCTGCGCGAGCATCTCCCGCGCACCGGCGGCAGTCGCTTCCGCCTCGGCGAGACCCTGTTCGAGCTTCGTGATCTGCTCGTCGGTCCGGACGGCGGCGCGCATTTCCTCCAGGGTTGCGAACCCCTTGGCATGCAACGAGATCTCCACCAAATCCCGTTGCTCCGCGAGCCGAGCCTCCGCCCCCGACACCGCGGTGTGCGCCTCCGCCGCCAAGTCGAGCGCGCCGGCGAACGTGAGCAGGTGCTGCCGCCGGGCGGGAACGTCCGGGAACTCTCCCCGGCCCGCGACCAGCCGCTGCTCGCGTTCAGCCATCCGTTCGTCCAACGCCCGGATCTCGCCGTTCGCCTCGGTGACCGTCTGTTCGGCGAGGTGCCGCTGTTCGGCCAACTGCTCGGCACCGCGCTCGAGTTCAGCGACCTTCGCGTTCAACTGAGCCTTGCGCTGCGCCTTTCCGGAGAGTTCCGCGACGACCGTCCTGGCTTCGGTCAGCGCGGTCGCGACCTCCTCCGCAGTGCGTCCGTCCAGACGTTCTCGCAGGAAGACAACTCGTGCCTTGGCCTCTTCCAACGCGGACACCACTCGCTGGCGCAACGCCGACGCCTTCTGCTCGGCTTCTTCCGCGGCACGTTCTTCGGCCGCGTCCACCAATGGCGCGTCGTGGTTCGCCGGTGCCGGATGGTCGGCCGACCCGCACACCGGGCACGCCGTTCCCTCGGCCAAGCCCGCAGCCAACTCTGCTGCCATGCCGTCGAGACGGCGTTCGCGGAGATCCAGCCGACGTTGCCGAGCCGCCTGGTGCTCGTCGACCACTTCGCGCAGTTTCGCTTCGCCGCGCTCGACTCTGGCTTCAGCTGGCGGCAACTCCTCGGCCGCGCGAGTGAGTACCGTCAGCTCTTCGACGCGGGATTTCGCGCCGTCCAGCTTCGCCGCCGCTTCCCCGGCTACCGTCGCTTCAGTGCGCGCAGCAGCGATCCGACCGGGCAGCTCGGCCAACCGCTCCGCAAGCCCTGCAACTTGCTCGGCGGCTTTCTCCGCGGCTTTCTGTCGTTCCGCACGACGTTGCTCGTCGCTCTTCTGCTGGTTGGCTTCCGCGGCCAACTCGGCGAGAGCGCCCGCCTCCTCGCGAACCGAGCCCGCGCGCTCGCGCAGGTCCGCGACCGCGAGCCCGACCACATCGAAACCGAGGTCGGCGAGATCTCGGATCCGATCGGCCACCAGTACCTGTGCGTCGCCGAGCTCGGCCGTGCGCCGGTCCATCAGCTCGGCCTCGGGAACCACCGCGGCAGCGCGCCGGGCCGCTGCGATTTCTTCCGTCCACTCAGCACGTTCGGTCGCCTGCTCGGCGATCTGAGTCAGCCGGGTGTGTGCGGTGCGCACCCGGCGGATCTTTTCCGCGTCCTCTTCGGCCTCGCGCAGCGCGACCTCAGCGGACTTCGCTGCCGAACGTGCTTGCGCTGCCTCGGTTTCCGCCGCCTCGGCCCGGGCGGCGATCTCGGTCAGCACCGCCTCGACCCACTCCGGCTGCTTTTCCTCCGGCGGCTCCTGCTGCGCTTCCTGGGCGTAACGGGCGAGCAGCTCGCGGACCTCCTGCTGCCGCTTTTCCAGCGCACGGCCGCGTTCCGCGCGAAGGTCCGCGAACCAGCGTTCGACGTCGGAGAACCGCTCGGTGCCGAAAAGCCGCTCCAGCAGCTTCTCGCGCTCCGTGGTGTCACTGCGGAGGAACTTCGCGAATTCTCCTTGCGGCAGCAGCACAACCTGGAAGAACTGCGGTGCAGTCATGCCCAGCAGCCGCTCGACGGTGCGCGCCACCTCGTCGATGCGGATGCTCCCGTCCGGCGGCAGCCCGGCGGGCGGTTCGCCGACCCAGGTCAGCGAAACCCGGGCCTGCTGCGTGGTGAATCCGTCGCCGCGTTTCTTCGGCCGCTGGTACTCCGGGCTGCGCACGATCCGCAACCGCTGACCCTGCACGGTCAGCTCCAGCACGACCTCGGTCTGCCGATCCGGTTCGGCGAGATCGCATCGCAACCGCTTGACGTCGCCGCGCGCGCCCGGCACCACGCCGAACAACGCGAACGCGATCGCGTCGAGCAGCGTGGTCTTGCCCGCTCCGGTGTCGCCGTGGAGAAGGAAGAGACCGTCGGCGCCAAGGGCATCGAAGTCCACCACCTCCCGCCCCGAGTAGGGGCCGAAAGCTTCCACCTCCAGCAGATGCAGTCTCACAGCTTCTCCACCGCCGCCCGGTTCGCTGCTTCGAGCGCCAGGTGCACGAGCCGCTCCTCGCGTTCGGTCGGCGGAGCACCCCGGCAATCGTCGAGGAAGCTGCGCGCGATCTCGATGTCGCTGCGCCCGCGCACCGCCTCGGCGTACTTCAGTTCGGTGCCGGCGACCCCGCCGTCGGGCCGCCAATCCATGTGCACTGCATACGGAAAACGGTCCTGCAGCAACCGCATCGCATCGATCGGGCGCACTCGGTCGGTGACCGTGATCGAGAGGAAATGCTCGCGCCATTGCTCGTGTTCCGGGTCATCGAGCAAAGCGGCGAGTTCACCGGAGAGCGTCGCGAGCGGGCGCGGCACCGGCAGCTCGTGCCTGCGGACCTCGGCCAGGCCGGTGGCGTCGAGATCCACGAACCATACCGATTTCCGTTGCCGCGCTTCGGAAAACGAGTACGCCAGCGGACTTCCGGAGTACCGGAGGTGTTCCGCGAGCGTCTGCGGTCCGTGCAGGTGCCCTAGCGCGACGTAGTCCACGCCGTCGAACACCGAGCCGGGAACCTGCTCGACTCCGCCCACCGCGATGGTTCGTTCCGATTCACTGGCCTCGCCGCCGGTGACGAAAGCGTGTGCCAGCACTACGGACCGAGTCTCCGGACGACTGGCCAGGTCGTCCCGCACACGCCGCATCGCCTCGCCGAGCACGCCGGTGTGGCCGCGCGCCTCCGGCACGCCCAAGGCGTGCCGCGACGGCTCGGGTTCGAGATACGGGATGCCGTAGAACGCGACAGCGCCGTGTTCGTCGTGCAGCACAACGGGTTCCGCGATGCCTTCGACGGTCGCGCGGACGTGCAGCCCGCCCGCCGCCGCGAATTCGGCGAACGCGCCCAGCCGCGCGGCCGAATCGTGGTTGCCAGGCGTGACCACGAGTTCCGCGCCGGCCCGGCGAATACGGGTCATCGCGGCCGTGGCGACGCGGACAGCTTCGGCGGACGGCACCGCTCGGTCGTAGATGTCACCGGCCACCACCACGACGTCGACCGACTCGCGGTCGACGAGTTCGGCGATGTGCGTGAGGGCGGCCTCCTGTTCGGTAAGCAGATCGGCACCGTGGAACGTGCGGCCGACGTGCCAATCAGAGGTATGGAGGACTCTCACGGCGACCACGTTAGGAGCAGACCCCGACGAAATCGGGGAGGCACGCCGGTACCCCACTCGAACGTGTGTACGAAGCCGATCAGGTCCGCCGCGGACACGCCCAGCCTCGAATCTGGAAAGTCGCAGGTCAGCTACGCAGCGCGACCGCGGGTGCCGGTTTTTGTCGGTGGGGTCCGCCATGATGTCTCGCGTCCGGACACCCGCCGGACCCGACGGAGAGGAGGACCGGGTGGAGACGGTGATCACCACCGCGGCCGTCGTGCTCGCGCTGCTCCTGTGCGTCGCGGTAGTCGCGCTGTGGCGGCTGTACAACGACGGAATGCGCCGCGCCGACGCGGCCGCGCGGCTAGTGGCGGCCGAGCGTGCGAAAGGCGACCAGCAGCAGCTCGCGCTGCGCCGGTACGAGGTGGCGTTCGCGTCGATCCACGGCCGCGGCGAACTCGGCGAACAGGTGCTCGTGGAAACCGCGCGCGCACTCGGACTGCGGGAGGGACTGCACTTCACCCTGCAGACCGATTTGGGCGGCGGCGGAAGCGCGAAGCCCGACCTGGTGCTGAATGTCGGCGGCGGCCGAGCGGTACCGGTCGACGCGAAAGCGAGCATGGCCATCTGGGCGGAGGCAGTCGAGACCGACGACCCGGAAGAACGGCTCGACGCGCTGCGCGTCCACGTCCGGCAGCTGCGCTCCCGCGCGGCGGAGCTGGCGGGCAAGGGCTACCAGCGCTGGGCGGACGCGATTTACGGCACCATCATGTTCGTCCCGTCCGACGCGGCCGTCGTCGCCGCCCTCGACACCGATCCCGAACTGCTGCGCTGGCTGATCGACCGCCGCGTCTTCCTGTGCGGCCCCACGGGATTCGGGGTGCTCGCGTCGGCAGCGCTGTTCGCCGCCAGCGACCGAGCGCTCGTCGAGGACGTCGAGCAAGTGCGCGCGGGCGCCGCCGCCGCACACCGAGCCGCGGGCAATGCGGTGGAGGCGCTGAATCTGTCCTCTACGCATCTGCAGCGCTTCGTCTCGGCCCGCCGCCGGGAACTCGAGGCACTGGAGTCGTTCCGCGCGACCGTCGCGCCGCTCACCGACGCGTCGGGCAGTCCGTCGCCGGTGCCGCAGCTTCGGAAGGGAGACGAGGTGGCAGCTGGTTGAGGTCACGGCGCGATGGCCGCGGGCTCGACAGTCGCGATCGGATGATCGAGGGTGTGCTCCTACGGGGCGGGCTCCGCAACGGGGCTTCCTGACGTCAGATGACGGCCGTGGGCTGATGCTCTCGCACGTGGAGCGTGGTTAACGTTGGGCAGGGCGAGGTTGCGGTTGCCTGGTCTGGCGCGACGATCTGCGCGGGCTTGGCAGGCGCGACCGTGGCGACACGGTTCGGCGGCATGCGTCCGGGACACGGATCCGGTGGCACGTCCCGACGAGCCGAGCCCATGCAGCGCGATCTGGCGGCATGGCCGCTGGCGGCGCGATCTGGCCGAGTAAGCCACGGCAGTGCACTTTGGCGGGCGTGGGTCAGGTGGCGCGATCCGGCAGAGCGTGCCTCGGCGGGCGATTTGGCTCGGCATCGTCCAGCGGGAGTGCGCCTCGTCGAGGGAGCAACTGCGCGGCCTGGCGTGGTGCGGCTCGGCCCCTGGCGCTCTTCGCAGGAGGAGCGTGGTCTCGCTCGGGCGGTGGCGCGGCAGGCGTCCGAGGAGAGCCCAGCGACGTCCCGGTGAGCGGTAGGCCGGAGGTCACGCGTCGGCGGCCAACACGGTGACGCGGCCCAAGCGGTCATCGTCCGCAGCGCCGACCGTCGACCGCTTGCGGCTGAGTGCAGCGAGCGGACACCAAGGTCCGGATTGCCCGGAACGAACGGCGAAGTCCAGGTTGGACACTGCCGCCGGGGCGAGCGAAAGGGCACGGTTCCGACGTCGCGCGGGCAGGATCCGGACGCTCAGGCGGCTCACGGGAACGTCAATTCCCGGTCAAGTTCCAGAACGGCGAATGTTCCGGAACAGGACCGGTGGCGCCGCCGTCGCGGTCGTCGGCTGGTGGCATAGCCTGGGGTCAGCGCAGGGCCGGGAAACGGGCAGCCGGACCATACCGTCGGTATCACCGCTGGTCAGAGGTCTGGTCCACTGGTTCCTCGTTCGGCGGAGCGGTGCGGGAAGGCCGTACCGCGGGTACCGCTCGACCGTACGAAATGTCATGCGGTCGAGTGGCTGCTTCGTGCTGTCCTCGGCAGTGCCAACAAGATCGTGACAAGTACGGGCTACGGTGTGCCTCGTGACCGCGATACGCGATCGCCAGAGCGATCCCGATGCCGATGACGCCCCCGTGCCGTGGGACGAGCGTCTCGTCGTCGGCACGAGGCGCGGCCTGCCCTGGTGGGCGGCTGTGCTCGTGGGCTTCGGCTTGGCAGTGCTCGGCGCCATCATCGACGAGAAGTCCACCGGCAGCCTCGGTTTTGTTTTCAAGGCGGGCTACTTCCTCGGGGCCGTGATCGCGGTCGGCGCGGTGCAAAGACGCGGACTGTTCGGTCCGATGGTGCAGCCGCCGCTGGTGCTCGCCGTCACCGTGCCGGGTGTGGTGCTGCTGACCGGCGGGGGTCCGGAAGCCAGCGACACCCTGTCGAAGCTGCTCAACATCGGGACGCCGCTGATCAAGGGCTTCCCGACGATGGCGGTCACCACCGGTGTCACGCTGCTGTTCGGCTTCTTCCGCATCTACCGCGAACGCGACCCGGACGCACCGGTCAAGATCAAGGACGGCAAAGTCCCGCGCGGTCGGGACGAGGACGACGACAAATCCGCCAGCCGTCCGCGCTCGCGGCCGCCTGCCGGCCGCGCTGGGCAGTCCGGTCAGACGCCGCCTCCGGGCAACCGTCGCCGTCCGCCGCGGGATCTCGACGCTCCCCCGCCGCGACGGCCGCGTCCGCCTGGCGAGCCGGGTGCCCGACCGCGTCGTGAGCCGATGGACCCGAACGCTCCGCGCGGTAGTCGCAAGCCGCCGCCGGAAGGGCGTCGGCCCCGGCCGCCGGAGGGCGATCCGCGCCGTCGTGATCCGCGGGGTGACGCTCCGCCGCCGCGCCGTCGGCCGCGCGGGGACGAGCCGCCTCCCGGGCGTCCGCGTCCGCCGCGCAGGGAACCACCGCGCCGCCAACGTCCTTGGGAAGACGAGGGCTGACCGAGCGCGCAGGCCACGCCGGAACCGGGCGAACCGACGAAGGCTGACCGAGCACGCAAGTCACGCCGAAACTGGGCGACCCTACGAAAGCTGGCTGAGCACGCACGTCACGCTGGGACTAGACCACCCGACAAGAGCCGACCGGGCACGCAAGTCACGCTGGAGCCGGGCCACCCACAGAGGACTGACCGGGCGCAGGGCAGGTCGAAACCAGACCCCCCGACAAACCTGACCGAGCACGCAAGTCAGGCCGGAGCTGGACCACCCGACGCGGGCCGACCGGGCGCGCAAGCCACACAGGAACCGGACCATCCGCCGAAGGCTGGGCACCCAACTCACGTCGGAAGCTGGCAGCACAAGGCAAACGAGAAAGGCCGCCGATCCCCACACCGGGATCGGCGGCCTTTTCGTTGCGGCTAAAGGAATTCTCTCGCCCCGGGTCGTGACTCAGCACGAACTACTGCACGGCTCAGCGGCCAAATCGACCGGAGCCGGCTCGCACGACTTCGCGGCGAAAGCTTCAGCGGCGCGCCAAACGCTCCGCCCACCGCAGCACCGAACGGAAACCTCAGGACTCCGACTTAACAGCCTTCCGAAGCTCCTTAGGCAACGCAAAAGCGATCTTCTCGTTCGCCGTAGTCACCTCGTCAACCTGCCCGTACCCGCGCTCGGCCAGCCACTTCAGCAGGTCCATCACCAGCACGTCCGGCACCGAGGCCCCGGACGTGACCCCGACCGTCGAGACGCCCTCGAGCCACGCCTCGTCGACCTCCGAAGCGAAGTCGATCAGGTGCGAGGCCGACGCGCCAGCCTTCAAAGCGACCTCGACCAGCCGCTTCGAGTTGGAGGAGTTCTTCGAGCCCACGACCAGCACCAGGTCGCATTCCGGGGCCATCGCCTTGACCGCGACCTGGCGGTTGGTGGTGGCGTAACAGATGTCGTCGCTGGGCGGGTCGGCCAAGGTCGGGAAGCGGTCGCGGAGCTGGTCGACGCGTTCCATCGTCTCGTCCACCGACAGGGTGGTCTGCGACAGCCAGATCACCTTCGACGGATCGCGCACATCAACCTTGTCGACGTCCTCGGGCTTGTCGACCAGCTGCACCTTGTCCGGTGCCTCGCCGGCCGTGCCTTCGACCTCCTCGTGGCCCTCGTGGCCGATAAGAAGAATGTCGTAGTCGTCCTTGGCGAAGCGGTTGACCTCTTTGTGCACCTTGGTGACCAGCGGGCAGGTCGCGTCGATGGTGCGCAGGTTCCGTTCCTCGGCCTCGGCGTGCACCGCGGGCGAGACGCCGTGTGCGGAGAACACCACGAGCGCGCCCTCGGGCACCTCGGACGTCTCGTCGACGAAAATCACGCCGCGTTCGCGCAGAGTTTCGACGACGTGCCGGTTGTGCACGATTTCCTTGCGCACGTACACCGGCGGCCCGTACAGCTCGAGCGCCTTCTCGACGGCGACGACCGCGCGGTCAACACCGGCGCAGTACCCGCGCGGCTTCGCGAGCAGCACGCGTTTGGCGGCGCCGGACCGGGAGATCGTCGGGGTACCGGCGGGTTCGGTTCCGGGACTCGCAGAAGTCATGCCTCCAGGGTACGGGCAGTGCCGATCCGGGGTTGAAGTCCTCGTTCGGATGATGGCGGCGGCCATTCAGGCTGTGCCGGGCGTCACGTCCGGTGCCCCTGGCCACCCGTTCGGTTGGGCAGAACAGCCCTGATGCGGCACGCTGGACCCATGAAGCCACTCCCGCTCCCCCTCCGGGTCGCCGCGGGCCTCGCCGTCACCACCGCCGAGCGGGTTCGTGAGCTCCCGAAGCAGCTCACCGGCCTGCCGGTCACCGTCGTGAGCCAGGTGCTGCAGCTGTCCATGCGCGTCCAGCAGCAGGTCACCGAGCTGGCCATCAAGGGCGACGACGCGCTGTCGATGCTGCGTCCGGTCGAGGACACGCCCAGCTGGGCCACGTTCGACGAGGACGCCGAGCCCGAGTTCGCCCCGTCCCGGCCCACGCTCGTGCCGGTCGACGACCTGCCCGAGCCGCGTACCAACGGCCATCGCGCGCAGCCGCCGGATCTCGCCGCGGAAACCATCGACGATCCGTGGGTGGAGGAGACCCGCGCGCTCGCCGAGGAACACTCCGAGGGCGAGAACGACAGCTCCTCCGGCCCGGCCGGGCTGGGCAATTACGACGAGCTGACCCTCCCGCAGCTGCGCGCTCGGCTGCGCCGGTTGACCGTGCCCCAGCTGGAAGAGCTGCTGGAGTACGAGAAGTCCCACGCCGACCGGGCGTCGTTCGTCGGCATGCTCGCGCGGCGGATCGGCAACGCACGCAAGGCCGAGGAACAGCCGGGCGACCCCGCGGAAGGCCAGTGAGCAACGACCCCGCCACCAGCGCGGAGAATCCGTGGCCGGTCCGCACTGTCGCGCGCAAGATCGGCGACTGGGTCCACCGGCTCGGCGACGTCTGGGTCGAAGGCCAGGTCACGCAGATGAACGCGCGGCCCGGCACGCAGACCGCGTTCCTGACCCTGCGCGACCCGTCCGCGGACGTCTCGATGTCCGTCACCTGTCCGATGTGGCTGGTGCGCGAACTGCCGACGCCGCTGCGCGAAGGCGACCGCGTGGTCATCCACGCCAAGCCGTCGTTCTTTTTCGGCCGAGGCACGCTGAGCCTGCGCGCGGACCAGATCCGCGCGGTCGGCATCGGCGAACTGCTCGCGCGGATCGAACGGCTGCGCAAGCTGCTGGCCGCCGAGGGCATGTTCGCCCGCGAACGGAAGCGGCCGATTCCCTTTCTGCCCAAGGGAATCGGGCTGATCACCGGACGCGCGTCGGCGGCTGAGCGGGACGTGCTGGCGAACGCGCAGGCACGCTGGCCGCACGTGTTGTTCAAGGTGCTGAACACCGCCGTCCAGGGTTCGCAGGCGGTGCCGCAGATCCTCCGCGCACTGTCCATATTGGACAAAGACCCGGACGTCGACGTGATCGTCATCGCCCGCGGCGGCGGCAGCGTCGAGGATCTGCTGCCGTTCTCCGACGAGGCGCTGTGCCGGGCGGTCGCGGCCGCGGGCACGCCGATCGTCAGCGCGATCGGGCACGAGCCGGACACTCCCCTGCTCGACTATGTCGCCGACCTGCGCTGTTCCACTCCGACCGACGCGAGCAAGCGCATCGTGCCGGACGTCCGCGAGGAAACCGCGCGGGTCCGGCAGATGCGCGACCGCGGCCGGCGCGCGCTGCACGGCTGGGTCGACCGGGAGACGCGGCTGCTGACCCAGCTGCGCAGCCGTCCGTCGCTGGCCGATCCGCTGGGTCCGATCGAACGCCGCCTCAGCGACCTCGAGATGCACCGCGAACGCGGCCGGCGCGCGATGCTCAGCCTGCTCGCCAAGGACCAGGCGGAGGTCGCGAACGCACGGGGCAAGCTGGCCGCGCTCGGCCCGGCGGCCACGATGGAACGCGGGTACGCCGTCGTCCAGTTCACGGATTCCGCAGGCAACCTCCACGTGCTCCGCTCCGTCTCCCAGATCGAGGACGGAGCGCAGCTGCGCGTACGGGTCGCCGACGGGGCGGTCCACGCGGTGGCCGAGTCCGTCGAGCCGACGACACCCGCACCGGAAGGAGACCGGCCGTGATGCACCGGGCCCCGGCGTTCCTCCCGCTCACGGTGGACGCCGCCGCCCGGCTCGACGCCGGTCTCCTGCTGCGGCAGGCCCTGGTCACCGACCGGGCCGCCGACGAATGCTGGACCGCCCTGCTCGCCGGCTGCGGCACCGCGGCTCGGCGCGGGCTGGCCCCGCAGCTCAGGCGGCTGTCCGAGGCAACGTCCGAGCACGTCGGCGTCCGGTGGTGGTTCGCCGAAGGGACCGGCCATCGGCGACGCGTGGCGAGCGCGCAGGAGAACCTCGAGGACGCCATCGCGGACGGTGACGGGCAGGAGTTCGCGCTGGCCTTCGTCGGATACGACCACGCGATGGCCAGCGCGGTGGTCGCGGGCCCGCAGCGGGCGCATTTCCCGCGATAGCGGCATACAGCAGGCTCAAATCGTAGATCACCCGCTGTAACGACCGGGATGATCAACACGTCTATTCGCTCATTCACGACGAAGAGAGCGAGACAGGACGATGACAGCCGACCCGGACCCAAACGCACAGCTGATCGCGAACCCGCCAAGACCGAGCCGCACCAAACTCTTCCTCTGGGTCGGCGGAGTGGTCGTCTTCGCTGGCGCACTCGCCGCTGCCTTGATCGCCGTCTTCGGATCGAGTGCTGGGCCGCTCACCGGCTCGCTGTCCCTCCGCTGCGATATGCAATGCACCAAATCGGCCGCCGACGGATACGACGGTTACCGCGACATCAGCGAGGGCGCACAAGTCACGCTCGTAGACGAGACTGGCCGGGTAGTCGCTACCACAACCTTGCACCGCAGCGGCGGCGCGACCGACATCGTCGACGGCGTCTGGGTACGGACCTTCACTTTCGAATTCACCGACGTTCCCAGCGCCGAGCGCTACGGCGTGCATATCGGCAACGACCATCGCGGCACTATGTGGAAGGACGCGGACGACGCCGAGCGTAACGGCTGGCAGCTGGACCTGGGAGACTGACCGAGCCTCCCCGGCAGCAGCGCCGAGCGCGGTAGTCTGCGCCGACAGCCCCGTGCACCACAAGGTCGGAGAACGTGAGCGAAGCAGACACCGCCGGACTCGGTTACGAGCAGGCCCGCGATCAGCTCGTCGAAGTGGTGAAGGAACTCGAGGCAGGCGGGCTTTCGCTGGAGCAGTCGCTCGAGCTCTGGGAGAAGGGCGAGCGGCTCGCCAAAGTGTGCGAACGGCATCTGGAAGGCGCCCGCGAGCGGATCGAGGCCGCGCTGGCCTCGGTGGAGACCGACGACGACACAGAGTGACGTGCACCATGCGTTGCTGAATCGGTCAGGTGGTCTAGGGATCTGACAGACTGGGCACCCGCTGACGAACCGTGTTCCGGGAGGCCACCATGACCACCGCCAGTGACCGCAGCCGACGCGAAGCGCCTGATCGCAACCTCGCCATGGAACTGGTGAGGGTGACCGAGGCAGCCGCGATGGCGGCCGGCCGCTGGGTCGGCCGAGGCGACAAGATCGGCGGCGACGGGGCTGCCGTCGACGCGATGCGCCAGCTCGTCTCCACCGTCTCGATGCGCGGCGTCGTCGTCATCGGCGAGGGCGAGAAGGACGAAGCGCCGATGCTGTTCAACGGCGAAGAAGTCGGCAACGGCGACGGCCCGGACTGCGACGTTGCGGTCGACCCGGTCGACGGCACCACGCTCATGGCGAAGGGCATGCCGAACGCGCTGGCCGTGCTCGCCGTCGCCGAACGCGGGGCGATGTTCGACCCGTCCGCGGTGTTCTACATGGAGAAGCTGGCCGTCGGCCCGGACGCGGCGGGCAAGGTGGACATTTCCGCCCCGGTCGCGGAGAACATCCGGCGCGTGGCGAAGGCGAAGAACTCCAGCGTCAGCGACGTGACGGTCTGCATCCTCGACCGGCCGCGGCACGAACAGCTGGTCAAAGAGGTCCGCGAGGCGGGTGCCCGGATCCGGTTCATCTCGGACGGCGACGTCGCGGGCGCCATCGCCGCGGCCCGGCCGACCACCGGCGTCGACATGCTGCTCGGCATCGGCGGCACTCCCGAGGGCATCATCGCCGCGTGCGCGATGAAGTGCCTCGGCGGAGAACTGCAGGGCCGGCTGTGGCCGAAGGACGACGCGGAGCGCGAGAAGGCGCTCGCCGCCGGTCACGACCTTGACCGGATCCTGCTCAACGACGACCTGGTCACCGGCGACAACGTGTTCTTCTGCGCGACCGGCGTCACCGACGGCGACCTGCTGCGCGGCGTCCACTACCGGGCGGGCGGCGCGACGACGCAGTCGATCGTCATGCGGTCCAAGTCCGGGACGGTCAGAATGATCGACGGCTACCACCGGCTCGAGAAGCTGCGGGCGTACTCGTCCGTCAACTTCGACGGCAACCTCGAACTCGACGAGGGCGCGGTGCCTCCGCTTCCCTGATCTGCCAAGGAGTTTCCCGGTGTCGAAACGGCTGTTCGCGCTGGTGCTGACTGTCCTCACCGGAGTCGTGCTCAGCGCGGGCAGCGCGTTCGCCGGGCCCTCGATCGTCGGCGGAACCGACGCGGACCAGCCTTACCCGTTCGCGGTGTCCCTGCACACCTCGGGCGGCGCGCTGTTCTGCGGCGGCGCGCTGATCACGCCGACCTGGGTGGTCACCGCGGCGCACTGCCTGTCCGCGAAAGACCCGGCGACGATCGGATTGCGCGTCGGCAGCAACGACGCGGACGAGGGCGGGGAAGCTCCGAAAGCGGCGGAATTCGTGCTGCACCCGCATTTCAACGCCGAAACGCAAACCGGCGACGTCGGCCTGATCCGGCTGGCCGCCCCGGTGAAGGCCGCGCCGATCGCGATCGGCGGTTCGGCTTCGCCCGGCACGGCGGTCCGGGTGATCGGCTGGGGCCAGACGTGCGCGACGCCGAATTGCGGCCCGGTGTCGAAGACACTGCGCCAGCTGGACACGCACCTGGTGGAGGGCGCGAAATGCACGGCGGCGTTCGACGGAACCTCCGAACTGTGCACGGAAAGCCCCGGCGGATCCGGCTCGTGCTACGGCGATTCCGGCGGCCCGGAACTGATCCGCGACGGCGACCGGTGGACGCTGGCCGGGATGGTCAGCCGCCCGGGAAACCGCTCGTCGACGTGCGGATCGGCACCGTCGATCGCGACCTCGGCGGTGGCGTATCAGCCGTGGATCGCGGAGAAAACCGGCTGAGTCACTCGACGTTGCTCGAATGCCCCGGGAACAAATGCGCCTCGGGATTCAGTGCCACCGCGATGTTGTTCACCGCCGTCGCCGCCTCGCCGAATCCGGTCGCGATCAGCTTCACCTTCCCCGGATACGCCGCCACATCTCCCGCGGCATAAACGCGCGGCCGGGCCGTCGCCATCGTTGAATCCACCGAAATCGCGCGGTGATCGATTTCCAAGCCCCAGCTTTCGATCGGCCCCAAATCCGCGGTAAAGCCCAACGCCGCAACCACCGCGTCCGCGCGCAGCTGCTCGTCCGCGCCGCCCTTCACCGTCACGTCGACCGCCGTCAGCGAACCGTCCGGGGCTTCGACAAACCGGGCCACCTCGGCGTCCGTGACCAGCCGCACGCCCAGCTCCTGCACTTGCCGCACGATCGACTCCGCGGCCCGGAACTTCGCGCGGCGGTGCACGAGGGTCACGCTCGCCGCGACCGGGTGCAGCGCCAGGCACCAGTCGAACGCCGAATCCCCGCCGCCGACCACGACGACGTGCTGGCCCGCGTGAGCCGCCAGCGATGGGACGAAATGGACCATCCCGCGGCCGAGCCAGCCGTCTCCGGCGGGCAGCGGACGGGGCGTGAACTCGCCGATGCCCGCGGTGATCAGGACCGCGCCCGCGCGCAGCACATCGCCGCCGTCGAGGGTCAGTTCGAGACCGCCGTCGACGCTCTCCAGCTTCTCCGCCTTGCGGCCGAGCAGGTAATCCGGCTTCCACGGCGCGGCCTGGTCCACCAGGCCCTGCACGAGATCACGGCCGCGGATCGCGGGGAACCCGCCGACGTCGTAGATCATCTTCTCCGGATACATCGCGGTGACCTGCCCGCCCGGTTCGGGCAGCGAATCGACGACGGCCATCGACAGGCCGCGGAATCCCGCGTAGTAGGCGGCGAAGAGGCCGGTGGGTCCGGCTCCGATGACGACGAGGTCGTAATCCATGAGGCTCGCTCCATGCCAGTGGTGGGTGGCGGTGATCGAGAACACATCGAGAGTAGCCAGTGTGGCAATGCCACTCCGTTGAGGGCGGAGGTGGGGCGGGTGCGGGTTACCGAGGTGGGCGACAACACCCGGCCGGTTGCGCGAAACGGGGCCAGAATCGGGGGTATGGCTGAACAGGAATACCGGATCGAACACGACACGATGGGTGAGGTCCGCGTCCCGGTCGACGCGCTTTACCGCGCGCAGACGCAGCGTGCCGTCGAGAACTTCCCCATCTCCGGCCGCGGTCTCGAGCGCGCCCAGATCCGCGCGCTGGGCCTGTTGAAGGCCGCCGCCGCCCGCGTGAACGCGCGGCTCGGCGTCCTGGACGCCGACGTCGCCGACGCGATCGCGAAGGCCGCCGACGAGGTCGCCGAGGGCCGCCACGACGAGCACTTCCCCATCGACGTCTTCCAGACCGGCTCGGGCACCTCGTCCAACATGAACGCGAACGAGGTCATCGCGACGCTGGCCAGTCGCGCGCTCGGCCGCGACGTGCACCCGAACGACCACGTCAACGCCTCGCAGTCGTCCAACGACACCTTCCCGACGACGATCCACGTCGCCGCCACCGAGGCCGTCCTCACCGACGTCGTCCCGGCGCTGGAGCACCTCGCCGGCGCGATCGAGGCGCGCGCCGAGGAGTGGCAGGACGTCGTCAAGTCCGGGCGCACGCACCTGATGGACGCCGTGCCGATCACGCTCGGCCAGGAGGCGGGCGCGTGGGCCGCGCAGATCCGCTTCGGCATCGAACGGCTGCAGTCCGGTCTGCCGAGGCTGGGCGAACTGCCGATCGGCGGCACCGC
Organism: Amycolatopsis nivea; assembly: GCF_004522235.1. GTDB lineage: Bacteria > Actinomycetota > Actinomycetes > Mycobacteriales > Pseudonocardiaceae > Amycolatopsis > Amycolatopsis nivea. The sequence goes on along the minus strand of NZ_SDLT01000039.1, from coordinate 64,943 downwards.
GGTCGGTTCCGGCCTGAACGCGCCCGACGGCTTCGGCGCGGCGGTGTCGGCTGAGCTGGCGCAGATCACCGGGTTGCCGCTCACCGAGGCACGCAACCACTTCGAGGCGCAGGCGACGCAGGACAGCGTGGTCGAGACTTCCGGGCACCTGCGCACGGTCGCGGTGTCGCTGAACAAGATCGCGAACGACCTGCGCTGGCTGGGTTCCGGCCCGCGCACCGGCTTGGCCGAACTGGCGTTGCCCGACCTGCAGCCGGGTTCGTCGATCATGCCGGGCAAGGTCAACCCGGTCATCCCGGAGGCGACGCTGCAGGTCGTCGCGCAGGTCGTCGGCAACGACGCGGCGGTCGCGTTCGCCGGCGCGGCGGGCAACTTCCAGCTCAACGTGAACCTGCCGGTCATCGCGCGCAACGTGCTCGAATCGGCGCGGCTGCTCGCGGCCGTTTCGCGGCTGCTGGCGGACAAGGTGTTCGCCGGGGTCACCGCGAACGTCGAGCGCGCGCGGCAGTACGCCGAGGGGTCGCCGTCGATCGTCACGCCGCTCAACAAGTACATCGGCTACGAGGAAGCGGCCGCGGTGGCGAAGCAGGCGCTCAAGGAACTCAAGACGATCCGCGAGGTCGTGCTGGAGCGCGGGTACGTCCGCGACGGCAAGCTCACTGAGGCACAGCTGGACGAGGCACTCGATGTGCTGCGGATGGCGCGTGGCGGCAAGTAGCGGTCAGCCGATCGTAGCGGCTCGCTCGGACAATTCCGGGCGAGCCGCTTCGCGTTTCCGCAGTCCACATGCGACTCCCGCGGCGACCAGGATGACCCCGGCCAGGTCCTTGAGCTCGAACTGTTGCGCCCCGGTCAGCACCGCCACGGCCAGCCCGGACACCGGCATCAGCCCGATCAGCACGCCCGCCCGGTCCGCGCCCAATTCGACGACGCAGCTGTACCAGAGCACGAAAGCCACCGCGGTCACCACGACGGCCAGCAGCAGCAACGCGACGAGTTCACGCCCGTTCGGCCACCGCCAGGCTCCGGCCGGATCGACCACCGTACCGACCACGGAACCGCTTGCCGCAGCGGTGAAACAGCCCCACGTCGAGGTCGCCAACGGCCCGAGCCGACGCAGCAATCCCACCGCGAGCAGGGTGAACGACGCTTCGCACAGCATCGCCAGCGCGGCCAGCAACAGCCCTGGCGCGGAAGCGGATCCGCCACCGGACAGCACCACGATGCCGAGCCCGGCCAGTACCGACCCGACGACCGGCGCGGCGGACGGACGGCGACCGTCCAGCATCGGCGCGATCAACGCGAGCACGAGCGGGCTGGCCCCGAGAAACGCCGCCACCGCGCTGGGTTCCGCGTAGCGCTGCGCCAGCAGCAGACAGGCCTGGAACCCGATCATCCCGGTCGCGGCGAGGCCGAGCAGAGTCGGCAGATCGCCCAGTTTCGGCCGCGGCAGCGGACTGCGCGTGACCTTCGCCCAGCCCAGCAGCAGAAGCCCGCCCAGCGCGTACCGCAACGCCTGCCCGGTGATCACCGGATACCCGTCCAGCATGCCGGTGACCGGCACCGATCCGCCGACCAGCACCGCGCCGGCCACCCCTGAAAGCACCATCGACCGTTTCACGCCGCTCAGTCTTCAGCGGAGAGTGGTCTATTCAGAAGGACCACTCAATACTGGCCTAACTGGACCACTTGGCCGTACTGTCGTGGCCGTGGAGACCATCCGGGAGTTGCTCCTGCCCGCCGCCACCGGAGGACGCCGGGGCCGCGCCGTCGAGGCCGCGTTGCGCGACGCGATCCGCACCGGGCGGCTGGCGGTCGGCACCCGGCTGCCGTCGAGCCGCGATCTCGCGCGCCAGCTCGGGGTCGCGCGCGGCACCGTCACCGCGTTGTACGAGCAGCTCACCGCCGAGGGTTATCTGCTGAGCAAGCACGGGTCGGGCACTCGCGTCGCACCGATCGACGATCCCGCGCCGAATCCTCGGGTCAGCGCAGCGAAAACGCCGACCTGGGAGTTCGACCTGCGTCCGGGCCTGCCCGCCTTGTCGGCGTTCCCGCGGGCGGAATGGCTTGCCGCCGAACGAGAAGCCCTGAACGCGACGCCAGATCTCGGTCTCGGCTACCCCGATCCGACCGGACACCCCGCGTTGCGCGCGGAACTGGCCGCCTACCTCGGCCGCGTCCGGGCGTTGCCGACGAATCCGGATGACATCGTGATCACCAGCGGAGCCGCGGAAGCGTTGTCGTTGCTGGCCGACGCCTTGCCAGACCAGCGCATCGCCGTCGAAGACCCGAGCCACCACGGCCAAGCGAATCTCCTGCGCGACCACGGGCTGGCCCCGGTCGGAATCCCGGTCGACGACAAGGGCATCGACGTCGACGCACTGTCCACTTCAGACTGCTCCGTCGTGTTGCTCACCGCCGCACACCAGTTCCCGCTCGGCGTCGCGTTGCATCCGGAACGCCGTCGGCAACTGCTTGCCTGGGCAGCGGAAACCGGCGGGCTCATCCTCGAGGACGACTACGACGCCGAACATCGCTACGACCGTCCCGCGCTGGGCGCGATGCGCGCGCTCGCACCGGATCACGTCGCGTACATCGGCAGCGTCAGCAAAGTTCTTGCGCCAGCGTTGCGGATCGGCTGGCTCATTCCGCCGCGACGGCTGCGCGACGCCGTAGCGCGGGTCAAGGAAATGCACGACCTCGGCTGCCCGCCGCTCCCGCAAGCCGCGCTCGCGCATCTGATCGCCACCGGCGGTTACGACCGGCATCTGCGCCGCACTCGACGGCTGTACCGCGCTCGTCGCGACGCGCTGATCGAAGCCCTGACCCAGCGCCTTCCGCAGTGGCAGCCGGTCGGAATCGCCGCCGGACTGCACCTCGTCGTCCGGCTGCCCGACGGTACCGATGACGTGCGGCTGCAGGAAAAACTCGCCGCGGCAGGCGTGCACGCCCCGGCTTTGTCGACTTATTCCCATACCTCAGCCGGATATCCGGGCCTCGTGCTCGGGTACGCCGCGCTCCCGCCGGACCGGCTCCGCGCCGCTGTCGAGCGGATCGCGTCGGCCGGTTGAACCGCTGGTGAACACCTGGTGCACCGGGGAGGGGTCCCGTTGCTGACGCTTAGGGTTGACCTTCTCGGGAGCAGGCAAGGGGGAGGCGACCGTGGGCTTCGGGGAAATAGTGCGAACACTCGCCGACGTGCTCACGTCCAGCCGCGGCATCGTGCCCATCGCCGTCGTCGCGGGCGCGACCATCCTCGCCCCGGTCATCGACCGCTACGTGATCCGCCGCAGGCGCGTGATCTACCGGGAGCTCTACAACTCCAAGATCGGCCTCAACCCGGTGACGCTCAGCGACTCGGACAACGGTGCGGTGCAAGCGGATCCGGAACTTGTGCGCACCGTGCAGCTGCTGGAACCGCTCAGCGTGGTCGTGATCCGCATCCGCAACACCGGCAGCTTCGACATCGCTCCGGACGACTGGGAACACCCACTGCAGTTCACCTTCGGCAGGCGGGTGGTGTGGGACGCGCGCGTATCCGATGCCAAAGACGGGTTGCGTGAGGTGGTACGGAACGGGCTTGAATTCTTCACTCATGATCAGCCTACGCCGGAAAACGGAACCGCGCGACTGTCCGGCGTGCGAGCGTTGCTGCCGCAGCGGCTGACCGCGCTGCTGCGGCAAGCCGACGCACCGGCAGCGGCGGCACCGCAATGGCACGGTGTCCGTCTCGAACAACTTTCCTTGAAGCGGCGGGAAAAGTTCAAACTCGTCGTCGTGCTGCGCGAGCCGGACGACTGGCGCGGCGGGCCGTTGTCCAAGGAACTGGACGTCACCGGAAGGCTCAGCGGCGGGCGGATCAAAGACGAACGCAAACAGCGCTGGCTGTCGTGGCCGGTGGTCACGGGAGCGATCGGGGTGCTGCTGACCGGGGCGTTGCTGAGCATGCTCCTCGTCGCCGTGTCGCGTGGGTCCGAACCCGGCTGCGGCAACGGATCCCTCGCGGTGCACGGATCCAGCGCGTTCGCGCCCATCATGAACAGCGTCGCGACCGAGTACCAGAAGCTGTGTCCTGGCGCGACGATCACGACGCAAGCGGACGGAAGCGTGTCCGCGGTGCGCGAACTGGGACCGTTGCCCGCGGAACAAAAGGACAGCATGGCAGTGCTTTCCGACGGCAAGGCTTCCGACGCCGGGCCGGATCTGGTTACACAACCGGTCGCAGTGCTCGTGTACAGCCTGGTGGTGAACAGCGCCGTCGGCGTCGACCGGCTGAGCAATGAGCAGGTGCGCGGCATCTTCAACGGGAAGTACACCAACTGGGCGCAACTGCGCGAGGGTCCAGCGGTCCCGATCCGGGTTGTCGGACGCGGGCAGGAATCGGGTACGCGCAAGACTTTCGAGCAGAAAGTGCTGGGCGCGGCCGAGCCGGGGCTGTCGTCGGACGACTGCCGGACGCCGACCCGCGACCCGCACGCCACCGTGGTGCGCTGCGAACGCGGCAAGACCGACGAGCTGCTGCGCGCGGTCGGCGACACCCCCGGTGCCATCGGCTACGCGGACGTGCCCGCGGCCAAGATCGCCGCGGCGGGCGGCCGCGTCGCGATGGCGAAACTCGACGACCGCTACCCCGACGTGACCAGCATCGACGCCGGCTATCGCTTCTGGACGGTCGAGTATCTCTACACCAAGGGCGTGCCGGAGAACGATTCGCTGCTGAAGCAGTTCCTCGACTACCTGCGCAGCAGCACGGCGCGGGCGGAACTGCAGGACGCAGGGTACACGCCATGTGTGACAAAACGGGGGCTGCTGGACCAGTACTGCACTCGTCCGGATGCCTGACCAGCTCTTTTTCACCCGGCCGAGGCTGGAGCGGGAGTTTTTGTCGGTGGCGGGGGCGATGATGGCCGGGTGTTGTTCACCGACCTCGTCACCGCCTCCGCCGAACTGGCGGCCACGCGGTCACGGAAAACGAAAATCGCCGTGCTGGCCGCCGTGCTGCGCGCGGCCGAACCCGGCGAACTGCCCGCGGTAATCGCGTATCTCACCGGGCAGACCGCCCAGGACCGGCTCGGCGCCGGCTGGCGCACGCTCGCCGACCTCGCCGTCGAACCCGCGGCCGCGCCTGCCGTCTCGGTGGCGGAGGTCGACGTCGCGCTCACCGAGGTTGCGGCCGCGGCGGGCGCGGGTTCGGTGAAGCGCCGGGCGGAGGTGCTCGCCGCGCTGTTCTCCCGGCTGACCAGGGCCGAGCAGGAGTTCGTGTTCCGGCTCGTCACCGGGGAGCTACGGCAGGGCGCGCTGGAAGGCGTGATGGTCGACGCGGTCGCGGCGGCGGCCGAGGTGGAGGTCGACCAGGTGCGGCGCGCGTTCATGCTGTCCGGGCGGCTGCCGGTCACCGGACAGGCGGCGCTCACCGGGGGCGCGGCGGCGCTCGCGGAATTCGGGCTGGAGCTGGGCCGTCCGGTGCGGCCGATGCTCGCGTCGCCGGCGGAATCGCTGGAGGAAGCCGTGACGGAGCACGGGAACGCGATCGTCGAGTACAAAATGGACGGTGCGCGGATCCAAGTGCACCGGCGCGGCGCGGAAGTGCACGTGTACACGCGCACGCTGCGGGAAATCACCGGCAGCGTAGCCGAATTGGTCGAGCTGGTGCGGGCGCTCCCGTGCGAATCGGTGGTGCTGGACGGCGAGACCCTCGCGCTCACCGACGACGGGCGGCCGCGGCCGTTCCAGGAAACGATGAGCCGGTTCGGCAGCACGCGGGACGAACAGGTGCGGGCGTTGCTGCTGCGGCCGTACTTCTTCGACTGCTTGCATCTGGACGGGGTCGATCTGCTCGACGCGCCGTTGTCCGAACGGAACGAGGCACTGCGCCGGGTGGCGGGTGAGCACGTGATCCCCGGCTCGGTCCGGCCGGATTCGCCGGCGGCGGTGCTCGACGCGGCGATGGACGCCGGGCACGAGGGCGTGATGGTGAAGGACCTCGATTCGATCTACGCGGCCGGACGGCGCGGGCGCGCGTGGCTGAAAGTGAAACCGGTGCACACCATCGACCTGGTGGTGCTGGCGGCGGAATGGGGCCACGGGCGGCGCACCGGCAAACTGTCGAACCTGCACCTCGGCGCGCGCGATCCGGACGGCGGGCCGCCGATCATGGTGGGCAAGACGTTCAAGGGCCTTACCGACGAGCTGCTGGCCTGGCAGACCGAGCGGTTCCAGGAGATCGAGACGCACCGGGACCGGTGGACCGTCCACGTGCGGCCGGAGACGGTGGTCGAGATCGAGCTGGACGGGGCGCAGGTCAGCACGCGGTATCCGGGCGGGCTGGCGCTGCGGTTCGCGCGGGTGGTGCGGTACCGGCCGGACAAGGATCCCGGCGAGGCCGACACCATCGACACCGTCCGCGGGCTGCTGCGCGGCAGCCGTCCGGCGACGGACGCCAGCCAGGCGGAGCAGTCCGGTTCCGAGGAGGCATCCGGATGATGATCGCCGCGCCTGCCCTCCGGATGAGAGGGCACATTACGGACATCGGGCAGCTTTCCCCGCTGTGCTCAGGAAAACGCCCGACGAAAGTCGATGTCGCACCCGTGGCCGCGTACCCGAGAGTGGGAGCACTGGCCTGCGTCGATAGGAGAAAAGCATGACGTTCCGGGTGAAATCAGCCGTCCGGGGACTCGGGCGGCCGATGACCCTGCTGGCGGGCGTGGCGCTCGCCGCCACCGTGGTGGCGGCACCGGCCAGTGCCGCGCCGGCGCCGCCGCAGCAGCCGCCGCGACACCACTTCTCGGCTGCCGCGCAGTCGTTCGTCGGCGCGACCACGGTGCGCGAGCGGGTGGCACGGCTCAACGCGGCGATGGCCAAGCTGCCGAAGGAAAGCGGCGCGTACAACGCCACGAAGCTGTGGAACCAGGGCATCACCGGCGCCGGGTCCACCGTAGCCACGCTCGTGTCGTTCGGCGACGACAAGGTCAAGCAGGTGCTGGACGAGTACTCCCGGCAGCACGGTCTGCCGCCGGCGAACGTCGAGGTGCTGCAGCCGTCCGGTGCGGTGCCCGCGTGCACCGATCCCGGGGTGGACACCGCCACCTGCCAGTCGTGGGGCGGGGAAACCGATCTCGACGTCACGATGATGCACGCGATGGCTCCGGGCGCGAAGATCGTCGTCGCCGCCACCCCGGTCGCCGAGACGCAGGGCTTCGCCGGCCTGCCGGAAATGATGCACGCGGTCGACTACATGACCGAGCACCGCATCGCCGACGTGGTTTCGATGAGCTTCGGCACCACCGAGGAGAACTTCCCGTCGTTCGAGTCGATCAAGACCCTCGACCCGGCGCTGGAACGGGCGAGCAAGGCGGGCGTCACGCTGGTGGCGTCGTCGGGCGACGACGGCCCGACCGGGGCGTACCTGCAAGGTCCCGGCCGGTATCCGTACCGCGTGGCGAGCTGGCCAGCCAGCGACCCGAACGTCACCGCGCTCGGCGGCACCCAGCTGCACCTCGACGCGAACGGCGTCCGCACCCAGCCCGACGACCTGGTCAACGCCGCGGACAACGGGTTCAGCGAGGGCGCGGGCCTGTCGAAGGCGTACGCGCGGCCGTCCTGGCAGAACCGCGTCAAGAAGGTCACCGGCAGCACGATGCGGTCGTACCCGGACATCAGCATGGAAGGCGTCCAGGGCACGTCGCAGTCGGCGCCGCTGTTCGCCGGCGTGCTGGCGTTGGCCGTGCAGGCCAACCACGGGCGGCTGGGCCAGATCAACCCGGCGCTGTACTCGAAGCTGGGCCCGAAGGGCACCGCGGCCGGGATCGTCGACGTCACCAAGGGCGACAACAGCCAGTGGGACGTCGAAGGCTTCAAGGCCGGTCCGGGCTACGACATCGCGAGCGGCTGGGGCACGATCGACGCGTCGGTCTTCGTGCCCGCTTTGGTGAAGGCGGTGCGGTGATGCGGTAGTCCCCGCGCCGCGGGCGGGCATCCGGGCAGGTTCACCCGGCCCCGGCTCGACCGAACATGGTCGGGCCGGGCCGGGCGGACCCGCTCCGGAGCCGTACTGTCAGCGGTATGTCGTCGAAAGCGTTGGCCCGGCTGTGGTTCGGGGTGACCGCGGTCGTCGTGGTGGCCGCGCTCGTGATCCAGATCGTCGCGCTGGTGCCGCCGCAGGGACGGTACGTCAGCTTCGGCGGACGAGTCGCGAACCTGTTCACCTATTTCACGATCATCTCGAACGTCCTCGTCCTCGTCACCAGCGCGGCTTTCGCCCGCGGACGCGGCACCTCGCCGCTGATGCGCGTGCTGTGGCTCGACGCGCTGGTCGGGATCGTGGTCACCGGGGTCGTGTACCAGGTCGCGCTCGCCGGGCTGTACCAGCTGCACGGGCTCGGCCTGGCCGCGGACATCCTGCTGCACCGCGTCAGCCCGGTGCTGTGCGTACTCGGCTGGCTGCTCTTCGCTCCGCGGGTGCTGGCATGGCGCACCGTCTGGTGGTCGCTCGCCTATCCCTTGGTGTGGCTGGCTTTCACGCTCGTCCGCGGTGCGATCGACGGCTACTACCCGTACCCGTTCGTCAACGCTGACAACCTCGGCTACGGGCAGGTCGCGCTGAACTGCCTGCTCATCGGCGTCTTCTTCATCGCACTCGCCAGCGGTGCCCGGGCCGCCGACCCGCGGCTCAGGCGCGGACCCGCCGAAACGCGTTCAGCGGATCGCTGAGCCCGGCCTGGGCGAACGCGCGCAACGCGCCGCGCTTCAGGTCCACCGGTTTGCCCGCGGCGACGCGGTGCATCTGCTGGGTGTGCCACTGGATCTCGAGCAGGCTGTCGGCGAGCCGGATTCCCGTGCGCGGGCAACGGCGTTCGGCCCGCACGTCCTCGCCCGCGAGCAACCGGCCCGGCAACCCGGGGTCCACAGTGAACGGACGGCCGATCCCGATCACGTCCAGCGCACCGGATTCCAGCGCCTCCGCCATGCCCGCCGCCGTGGTGAACCCGCCGGTGACCATCAGCGCGACGTCGCTGATCTGACGGGCTTTCGCCGCGTAGTCCAGGAAATACGCTTCCCGCCGCTGCGTGCTCGCCCGGCCGGACCCCATCATCACGGCCCGCTCGTAGGTGCCGCCGGAAATCTCCAACAGATCGATCCCGGCCTCGCCCAGCGCCCGGACCACCTGCAACGACTCGTCCTCGTCGAAGCCGCCGCGCTGGAAGTCAGCGCTGTTGAGCTTCACCGAAACCGGCACGCGATCCCCCACCGCGTCCCGGACCGCGCGCACCACCTCAAGCAGGAACCGGCTGCGGTCGCGCCCCCATTCGTCGTCACGACGGTTCACCAACGGCGACAGGAACTGCGAAATCAGGTACCCGTGCGCGCCGTGGATCTGGATCCCGGCGAACCCGGCGTCGACGAACGTCCGCGCCGACACCGCGAACCTCGCCACCACCGCTTCGATCTCGTCCCCGGTCAACGCCCGCGGCGCGGCGAACGCCGTCCGCACTCCTCGGTCGCCGAACGGCACCGCCGACGGCGCGACCGGCTGGCGAGACAAATACCGCGGACTCTGCCGTCCGGGATGGTTGAGCTGCACCCACAACTGTGCGTCCGTGCCGTCGACGGCCCGCGCCCACGACCGGTACGCCGCCGGGTCGGGCTCGGCGGGCACCGCGACGTTGCGCGGTTCGCCGAGCGCGGTGGGATCGACCATCACATTGCCGGTCACCAGCAGACCCGCGCCCCCACGCGCCCAGGTCCGGTACAGCTGCGCGAGCTCGGCAGAAGGCGCGTTGCGACGGTCGCCAAGCTGCTCGCTGAGCGCCGACTTCGCGATCCGATGCGGCAGCACGGCCCCGCAGTGCAGTTTGAGCGGTTCGGCGAGCAGATCCCGGGGGTCGGTCATGAGCAGTCCCGTCGTCGCGGCTAACTTACCGCGAGTAAGGATACTCGAAAGTAGGTACCGGCGGTATGCCTCGCGGGCCACTAGGGTCTGCGGCATGACGGCCATAGTGCAGAACCTGGTCACGTCGGGCGTGTTCGAGCTCGACGGCGGCAGCTGGGACGTGGACAACAACGTCTGGATAGTCGGCGACGGCTCCGAGGTGATCGTGATCGACGCCGCGCACGACGCGGACGCCATCGCGGACGTAGTCGGAGAACGCACAGTCCGCGCGATTGTCTGCACCCACGCGCACAACGACCACGTCAACGCCGCCCCCGCGCTGGCCGACCGCACCGGCGCCCCGATCCTGCTGCACCCGGCCGACCGCGTCGTCTGGGACCTGACCCACCCGGACCGCGCCCCCGACGATGACCTGGCCGACGGACAGGTCATCACCGTCGCGGGCACCGACCTCACCGTGCTGCACACGCCGGGCCACGCCCCCGGCGCGATCTGCCTGCACAGCCCCGACCTGGAAGTCCTCTTCACCGGAGACACCCTGTTCAACGGCGGCCCCGGCGCGACCGGCCGCTCGTACTCCGACTACCCGACCATCGTGAAGTCCATCCGAGACCGCCTCTTCCCCCTCCCCGACGCGACGATCGTCCGCACCGGCCACGGCGAAGCGACGACCATCGGCAAGGAAAAAGCGGGATCGGCCGACTGGCCCGCCGCCTGACCACCCTTTCTCGCCGGGCGGGGCGGCATGTCTGTCGCCCTGCCCGGCGAGTTACGAGATCGGCTGGCGGAAGCGTTTGCGTTCAGCCTGAACGCCAGCCTGCCTGTCCTCGATCTGAGCGCAGTTGCCGCCTCACAGACCGCATCCGCCGAACTGCCCGGCTCACGACCGGCCGCTGCCTGCTACTTGATCAGCCCGCATCGCCGCTCGATCCGCGCCACGTAGCCGCCCGACCTCGACCGGCAGCCGCGCTGAGCCGCACAGAAGTCCGCGCGACCGCCCGACCTGCAGTCGCGCGGAACCGCACCAAAGCCCGCCGCACAATCCGAGCGCCCAGGCAACGCAGCGAGACCCCCAGCGCAGGCAAAACCCAACCCGCTCAGCCCCGAAGCAACCCCGTCTACGGAGCCAGCCGAGGAACCTCCGGCTCCACCCGAGCCCGCTCCCGCGCCTCCGCCGCAAGCGCTTGCGCCCACCTCTGCAGCCCAGCCACGTCGATCCCGTGCGGCGGTACCTCGGCAAACGGCGCGATGTTCTCCGCACCCCGCTCCAGCAGCGCGACCGCCCCGTTCCCGTTCCCCCGCAACGCGTGTGTCAGCCCCACCGCCAGCTGGGCCAGGCCGCGCCACAGTTCGCGTTCCGGGCCGTCCGTCGTCTTCCACGCGTCCTCGAAGACCTCGTGGGCGTGGAACGGGCGGCCGGCGTCCAGCAGGTCCTGTGCCTCCGCCAGGGTCTCCTCCGGGGTTCGCTGCACGCCTTCCGGCTGGCGCGGCACGCCGTCGGAGCCGTACGGCAACGGGCGGCCGAGGCCATCACGAGGGCGGGCGTTGCGGGCGCGCCCCTGGTCGTCGCGATCACGGCTGTCCACCTCTCCATTGTCCCACGGGCCACGCCGGGTTAGCGTCCCGCGCGCAAGCCACGTAGCCTGGTGACTCGTGCGCTTTCTGGATGGGCACGTGCCCGCTCACGACCTGACCTACGACGACGTGTTCCTGCTGCCGAACCGTTCGGACGTGGAATCCCGCTTCGGCGTCGACTTGTCCACTGTGGACGGCACTGGCGCGACGATCCCCTTGGTGGTGGCCAACATGACGGCCGTCGCCGGGCGGCGGATGGCCGAGACCGTCGCTCGCCGCGGCGGGCTCGTCGTGCTTCCGCAGGACGTCGACACGGCCGCGGTGGCCGAAATCGTCTCCTGGGTGAAGTCCCGACACGCCGTCTGGGACACGCCGCTGGTCCTCACCGGCGGCGACGCGGTGGCCGATGCCCTCAACCTCGTGCACAAACGAGCACACGGCGCGGTCGTCATCGTCGACGGCGACGGCAAGCCGGTCGGAGTCGTGGACGAGGCCGCCTGCGCCGGTGTCGACCGCTTCGCGCGGCTGGCCGACGTCGCCGAGCCCGCTGTCGTCGCCGTGCCGCTGGACACGCCGCCGCGCGAGGTTTTCGAACTCCTCCACAGCCACGGCGGACGGCTCGCCCTCGGTCTCGACGCCGAGGGTCGCCTCGCCGGTGTCCTGACCGCGGTGGGCGCGCTGCGTTCGGAGATCTACACCCCGGCCGCCGACGCTGACGGGAAGCTGCGCGTCGCCGCCGCGGTCGGCGTGAACGGCGACGTCGCGGCGAAGGCCGAAGCGGTGCTGGCCGCGGGCGTCGACACGCTGGTCGTCGACACCGCGCACGGGCACCAGGAAAAGATGATCGCCGCGCTCAAGGCGGTTCGTTCGGTGTCGCCGAAGGTGCCGGTCGTGGCGGGCAACGTCGTGACCGCCGAAGGCACCCGCGACCTCATCCACGCGGGCGCGGACGTCATCAAGGTCGGCGTCGGCCCCGGCGCGATGTGCACCACGCGGATGATGACCGGCGTCGGCCGCCCGCAGTTCTCGGCGGTCGCGGAATGCGCCGCCGCCGCGCGTGAGCTGGGCAAACACGTCTGGGCCGACGGCGGCGTGCGACACCCGCGCGACGTCGCGCTGGCACTGGCCGCGGGCGCGTCGGCGGCGATGGTCGGCTCGTGGTTCGCCGGCACCCACGAATCCCCCGGCGACCTCCGCTACGACGAGCAGGGCCGTCCGTACAAGGAGTCGTTCGGGATGGCGTCGAAGCGTGCCGTCGGAGCCCGGACGCGCACGGACAACGTCTTCGACCGCGCGCGCAAGGCGCTGTTCGAGGAGGGCATCTCCACGTCGCGGATGGCGCTGGACCCGAACCGGCCCGGCGTCGAAGACCTGATCGACTCGATCTGCTCGGGCGTCCGCTCGTCCTGCACGTACGCTGGCGCGCGCACGATCGAGGAGTTCCACGAGCGCGCGGTGCTGGGCGTGCAGTCGGCGGCCGGTTTCGCCGAGGGACGCCCGCTGCCTTCCGGCTGGTAAGCAGTCCTGGAAAAGGCCCCTCGAGGAACGTCCTCGAGGGGCCTTTTCCGGTCCTAGGTCAGCCGTGGTCCTCCAGCATCTCGGTCACCAGCGCCGCGATCGGCGAGCGTTCCGAGCGGGTCAGGGTCACGTGCGCGAACAGCGGGTGCCCCTTCAGCTTCTCAATCACCGCCGAGACGCCGTCGTGCCTGCCGACGCGCAGGTTGTCCCGCTGGGCGACGTCGTGCGTGAGCACCACCCGCGACGCCGAACCGAGCCGAGACAGTACGGTCAGCAGCACGTTGCGCTCCAGCGACTGCGCCTCGTCCACGATCACGAACGTGTCGTGCAGCGAGCGGCCCCGGATGTGCGTCAGCGGCAGCACCTCGAGCATGCCGCGGTCGAAGACCTCGTCCAGCACGTCCTGGCTGACCAGCGCGCCGAGCGTGTCGAACACCGCCTGCGCCCACGGCTGCATTTTTTCGCTCTCGGACCCGGGCAGATAGCCGAGATCCTGGCCGCCGACCGCGTAGACCGGGCGGAACACCACGACCTTGCGGTGCTGCTGGCGTTCCATCACCGCTTCCAGGCCCGCGCACAGCGCCAGCGCCGACTTGCCGGTGCCCGCGCGCCCGCCGAGCGAGACGATGCCGACGTCGGAGTCCAGCAGCAGGTCGAGCGCCACGCGCTGCTCAGCCGAGCGGCCGTGCAGGCCGAACGCCTCGCGGTCGCCGCGCACCAGCCGCACCCGCTTGTCCGCCGTGACCCGGCCGAGCGCGCTCGAACTGCCCGCGAGCAGCCGCAACCCGGTGTGGCACGGCAGTTCGCCCACCTCGCCGAGACCGAACTCCGCCGGATCCGCCGAACCGCCCGAGAAGAGCGCGTCGATCAGCTCCTGCGGCGCGTCCACGTCCGCCATGCCCGTCCAGCCCGACGGCGTGACCTCCTGCGCCCGGTACTCGTCCGCGGTGAGCCCGACCGCGCCCGCTTTGACCCGCAGCGGGATGTCCTTCGTCACCAGGACGACCGCCGGCTGCTCCGTCGCGAGGTTGAGCGCGCACGCGAGGATGCGGTGGTCGTTCGAATCGGTGCGGAAGCCCACCGGGAGGACGGACGGATCGGTGTGGTTCAGCTCCACCTGCAGGGTGCCGCCCTGGTCGCCGATCGGGATCGGGGCGTCGAGCCTGCCGTGCTTGAGCCGGAGGTCGTCCAGCAGCCGGAGGGATTCCCTGGCGAACCAGCCGAGCTCGGAGTGGTGGCGCTTGGCCTCCAGTTCGCTGATGACGACCAGCGGGAGCACCACCGCGTGTTCGGCGAACCGGGTGACCGCCCACGGGTCGGAGAGCAGCACCGACGTGTCGAGCACATAAGTGATGCGTGGGGATTCGGGCGAGATCGAGGCTTTCTCCGGCGCTTGAGCACCGGTCGAAGAACGGCCTGAGGCCTTGCGGGGTGAACGCTGCGCAGTCACGACGGCATCTCCCTCGAGGGCGTGTGCACCCCACGCCCGCACTCGCTGGGCCGGGCACCTCCCTGGCTGGGTCCGCACTCCCTGACGCTGGCTGCGTCAGGCGGCACGGCCACGAGGGCCGGGTGCCGGCCCCCTCGTGCATCTCGTGGGCGGCTGAGCCGCCCCCTCGATCAACGCCACGACCAGGGCCTCCCGCGAGAATCCGCACGGAACGCGAACTCTCTATTCCGGAAGGTACCTACGTCCGCCCCGTCGTGCAGGCAGCCACACAGGTGATTCGCCGATTCGTCATCCCACCGTCGGTCGCCCGAAACAGAGTGTCCACAGTGCTCACTCAGCGTCACGGGGTCCGGCGATCAGGCGGTCGCACAGATGGATGATCATGGAAAATTAATCACCGAGTGCAGGCAATTCCCAGGTAAAGGGCCTTGTACCACGGGGAAGACCGGAATGCATTTCGCGTCCTGGACACTGAACCGTACCGAGTGAACTGGGCCTTCCAGCGCTCACACAATGGGCGTACGCACCATTCGCTAGAGGCCATTCGGGGGTAATTTCCTTACTGCGGGACACACCACCGGAACACTCCGGTGCCCCGAATCCCAGTATCTCTACCTAGGAGTGTGCGAAGTGCTGAAGAAGGCTGGAATTGTCGCCGGTGCGGCCGCGGGCCTGATGATGATCGGCGGGACGGCGTTCGCCTCCCCGGCCGCCACCCAGGGCGCTCCGGACCCGACGTTCGGCGACGCCTACGCCACCTTCATCGAGGGCGGCGGCGCGCTGGGCTACGGTGCCGCTTCGCTGGTCGCGGGTGCCTACACCGGCATCGCGCTGACCCCGGCGCTGGTGGCCCACTCGATGGAGCACCACCACGGCTGAGCCGTCTTGCGCGAAGGCCCCGGAGCCCGGCTCCGGGGCCTTCGCGGCGTTAGCGGCCGGGTCGACCGGCCCGGCTGGGTGGGTCCGCCGGGCCGGTTCGCCGCGTCAGGCCCCGAACCGGCGGTGCCGCCAGGCGTAGTCGCGCATCGCGCGGAGAAAGTCGACCCGCCGGAATGCCGGCCAGTAAGCCTCGGTGAACCAGAATTCCGAATGCGCGGACTGCCAGAGCAGAAATCCGGAAAGCCGCTGTTCACCGGATGTTCGGATAATCAGATCCGGATCCGGTTGGCCTGACGTGTACAGATGTTCCGAGATGTGGTCGACGTCGAGGATTTTCGCGAGTTCGCGAATCGAAGTACCCTCGTCGGCGTGCTGCAGGAGAAGCTTGCGGACCGCGTCGGCGATCTCCTGCCGCCCCCCGTAGCCGACCGCGATGTTCACCTCCATGCCCGAGTGGTTCTCGGTCCGCGCCACGGCTGCGGTGAGCTTCTGCGCCACCTCGAGCGGCAGCAGATCCAGCGCGCCGACGATGCGCAGCCGCCACGGCGCCTCGGCCCCGGCGAGCTCGTCGGTGACGTCGGTGATGATTTTCAGCAGCGGCGTGAGCTCGTCCGGATCGCGGTTGAGGTTGTCGGTGGAGAGCAGCCACATCGTCACGACCTCGACCTCGGCCTCCTGGCACCAGCTGAGGAAGTCGGCGATCTTCTTGGCCCCGGCGCGGTGCCCGTCGGCCACGTCGGTGAACCCGGCCTCGCGAGCCCAGCGGCGATTGCCGTCGAGCATGATCGCGATATGCCGCGGATGACGGCCCGCCGACTGCTGGATCAGACGGCGGCTGTAGATGCTGTAGACAACGTCGGACATGAAGGACCGGAGGCTCACGTCGCCCGAGCGTACGCACCCCTGGAGCAAGGGTGTGACGCGCCACGGGGGCTGGCGAAAAACCTACGGTCCCGTAGCCTTGGCGAGGTGAGCGTGACGATCGAGCCCCCGCCCGTGCCCGAGGACACCCGGCCTCGGCTGCGCGGCCACATCCACTTCTGGTCGTTCTTCGGCGCCGTCGCCGCGGCCGCCACGCTGATCAGCCTCGCCGCGTCGACGGTCTCGCCGGTCGCCGCACTGGCGACGTCCGTGTACGGCCTCACCGTGCTGGGCGTTTTCGGCGTGAGCGCGCTGTATCACCGCAGGCTGTGGAGCCCGCGCGCGTACAAGTGGATGAAGCGCGCCGACCACTCGATGATCTTCCTGTTCATCGCCGGCACGTACACGCCGTTCACCCTGCTGGCCATGTCGAAGCCAACGGGATACATCGTCCTGGGCATCGTCTGGGGCGGCGCGATCCTGGGTGTGGCGATGAAGATGCTGTGGCCGCACGCACCGCGCTGGCTCGGGGTGCCGATCTACATCGCGCTCGGGTGGGTCGCGGTGTTCGTGCTGCCGGAGCTGCTGAGCCATGCCGGAGTTGCGGCTTTGGTGCTGCTTTGCGTGGGTGGGCTATTTTACACCGTGGGGGCGGTTTTTTACGCGGTGAAGTGGCCGAATCATTGGCCGGAGACGTTCGGGTACCACGAGTTCTTCCACGCGTGCACGGTGTTGGCTGCGGTGTCTCATTACATCGCGATCTGGTTGGCGATGTACTCGTAGCTCGGCTCCGGGCGAGTCCGGCGATTGCCCTTCCCAGCCCCGACAAGCTTCTCGCCGCATGGTGGACAGATCGGGCAACGGCAGCGACAGTGGAACTCAGTTCACCACTGCCGGGAGGACTGAGAGCCGATGACCAGCGACATCCCCTTGTTGCAGTTCAAGAGCCATATCGCGGGCAAGAACGCCACGGTGCAGATCTTCTCCGACCGCGTCGAATGGGAGCGTCCCCGCGGCGTCAGCGGCGGCAAGCTCACCGCCGGCCTTCTCACCTCAGGCGTGTCCCTGCTCGCGACCGGTGTCCGCTCTGGCCGGGCCGGCACCGAGATGATCCCGATCAAGAACATCTCGAGTGTCACGACGAAACGCGATGGCTTGCGTTTCACCGCAGTCCAAGTAGTCACCAGCGGGAACACGATCGATTTCCGGGTCGGCCACAACGAGGCCAGGCCGATCAAGGACCTTCTCACCGAATTGGTCCTCGGCAGCCATCCCAGTCAGCAGGCGTCAGCGGCAAGCGAATCAGCTCTCGCGAGCCCGGCACCGGAACCGCCTCCCGCGCCGGCATCCGCGACCAGCAGCCTCGCTGCTGATCTTGAAAAGCTCGCGGAGCTCCGCGAGCGCGGAATCCTTACCGACGAGGAATTCGCCACGCAGAAGGCCCGCTTGCTCGGCATGTAGGCCCTCCGCGTTCGAATCGACGACGGGCTCAGCCCTTCAGCATCGGGGCCGCCAAGAACTGTTCCGGAACCGCGAACCCGTCCACCAACGTCCGCGCATGCGGCCGCAAAGACCCGCACAGTGCGTTAACCGCCGCAGTCACCGCCTTGGACCGGGTTGCCGAGATCCGGCCGTGCTCCAGGAACCAAGCGCGGTCCGCTTCGATCGTCGACAGGGCGTACAGGTCGCACACTCGATCCAACAGCGCCGCAGCGTCCGGGTCGCTACAGCTCGCCACTGCGCGCGCGAAGGCGTCGAGGATCAAGCGGTCCACGTGTACGCGGCCAGCGAGCAGCACATGGTCCTGTACGGAGTTGAAGACGCCGAAGGGATCCGAAGCAGCTCCACGGAGACGGTTGGCCACACCGCTCAGCACATGCTCTTCACGGTCCTCGAAGAGACGCTGTTGCCACTCGCGGTCGAAGAGCACCGAAGCGTCGTCTGACTCGGTCAGGCGTTCCAGGAACTTCCACGCGGCCGAGCGTTCCTTCACGGTATCCACCAGCTGTTCAGCGACAAAGCGAGCAGTCGCGAGCGGGCTGAGGTCCTCGAAGTGTTCCTTGTACTGCGTCAGCAAGCCCTTCGCCACCAGCTGCAACAACACAGTGTTGTCGCCTTCGAAGGTGGTGAAGACGTCCGTGTCGGCTTTCAGACCGGCAAGCAGGTTCTCGGACAGGTATCCGCTGCCGCCGCAGGCTTCGCGGGCGGTTTGGATCGCTGCGGTTGCATGCCAGGTGTTGAGAGCCTTCAAACCGGCTGCGCGGGATTCCAGTTCGCGCTGTTCTTCTTCCGGCGCGTCGGACGCGATGTCGTGCAGGGCGGCGACCAGTTCCTCTTGTGCGAAGTGCAGAGCGTAGGTCTTCGCCAAGGCTGGCAGGAGTTTTCGTTGGTGCCCCAGGTAATCGAGGATGACCACCTCGTCACCTTCCGGACGCTGGAACTGCCGCCGCTGGTCGCCGTAGCGCACTGCCAGCGTCAGGGCTCGTTGGGTGGCGCATCCTGCGCTGCCGCCGACGCTCACGCGGCCGCGGATGAGCGTGCCCAGCATCGTGAAGAAGCGGCGGCCGTCGCTTTCGATCGGGCTCGTGTAGGTGCCGTCCTCGGCTACGTCGCCGAAGCGGTTCAGCAGCGCTTCCCGCGGCACGCGGACGTGGTCGAAGGTCAACCGTCCGTTGTCGACGCCGTTCAGACCGGCTTTTATGCCGCAGTCCGCGATGGTGACGCCAGAAGCCGGAGCACCGGAATCATCGCGGATCGGGACCAGGAAGGCATGTACGCCACGGGATTCGCCGCCGGTGATCAGTTGGGCGAAGACCACCGCGAGTTGGCCGTCACGGGCGGCATTGCCGATGTATTCCTTGGTGGCGCCGGGATCTGGGCTGTGCACGACGAATTCCTGCGTCGCAGGGTCGTAGGTCGCGGTGGTGTGCAGGTGCTGAACGTCCGAACCGTGCCCATGCTCAGTCATCGCGAAGCAGCCAAGCAGGTCCAGGTTCATGATGCGGCGCAGGTACTTCTCGTGGTGCCTCGCGGTGCCGAGCAACTGCACCGCACCGCCGAACAGGCCCCATTGGACCCCGGCCTTGACCATCAGCGACAGGTCGCCGTAGCCGAGCATCTCGAACGACATCACCGACCCGCCGACGTCGCTCAGCCCGCCGTACGCGGCGTCGAAGCCGAGCGCGGGACGGTCGGTTTCGGCGAGTTTCCGCAGCTGGTCCAGCACCTGGACGCGGTGCGCCTCGACGTCGAGACCGATCGTGTCCCGGAACTTCTCCGTGCTCATCTGCGCGCGCACGTCGCGCTTCAACCCGGCCCAGCGTCCGTCGAGGACTGCGGTCAGCGCGTCCGGGTCCACTTTCTCGGGCACAGCAGGGACGTCCACGGTTCCTCCGATGCAGCAGGGTGCCACCAGCCTGCCGCAGCGGAGGATCTTCCGCAGCTCAGCCCAAATCGGGCCCCTTCGACCGCAGGTCGTCGACCTTGGTCATCGCCTCGCGCAGTTCGGTCAGCCACGTGTCCGCGTGCTCGCCGACCAGCCGCACCGCCCAGGCCAGCGCCTCGGACCGCGACCGCGCGACGCCGGCGTCCACGAGCGTGTCGAGGACCAGCCGTTCGGGCTGCCGCAGCCGGGTCATCACCGGCACCGACAGCGTCGTGAAGTGCACCGTCGTGCCGCCCAGCTTCGCGCCCCACGCCACTTTGCGCTGGTAGCGGTGCTCAGCCTGCCGCGCGATCTCGATCCGCTCGTCGCGGGTTTCCTCGCGGAACCGGCTGATCCGCCCGTCCTCGGCGGCCGCGCGGGCCGCGTCGTCGGCGTATTCGCCGGTCAGCGCGGGCAGCTCGCCGACGATCAGGATCTCTTCCCGGTCCACGGTGATTTCCGGGTCGCCGGTGAACCAGCCGTCCGGGAGCCGTCCGCCGAACCACGCCGCCGCGTCGTCCGCCGACGGCGCCTCGGCCTGCTGCCAGCCCCGGCCTTTCCAACCTCGCCCCATGACGTCCACCATCCTTGATTACATGATTACGTCACTACTGAAGCTACGCTGATTCCACCGTGGCAGGTAGCGCGTTCACCAGGGGCGGAATTCGTCAGAGCTGGGCGATGAGCTGGTCCGCCGCGGTCACCGGGCGCTCGCAGACGTAGCCGCGGCAGACGTACGCCGCCGCCTCGCCGTCGACCAGCGGCCGGTCGGCCAGCAGCGGGACACCGGACGCGTCCGGCTCGCCGCCGAGCACGATGCCGCCGCCGTGGATGTGCTGCGCGGCGGCGGTCACCAGCTCCGCGCGGTCCGCGCCGACGACCGCGACCTGCACCGGTCCGGACTGCGCCGCCTCCGCCACGGACAGCCAGTGCCCAGCGAACCGCGGCACCCGCGCGGCGAGCAGACCGACGCGACGCAACGCGAGTTCAGCAGCGTCGCGGTAGCGCGCAGCCTGGTCGGCCCCGGCCAGCGCGGACGCGGTGAGCAGTGCGCCAGCCAGCGCCGAAGCGCCGGACGGGCTCGCGTTGTCCGTCGGATCAGACGGGCGCTGCACCAGGATTTCGGCGTCGTCGGCGGTGTCGTGATACGCACCGGGCGCGGAATCCGACGCGAAGTGCGCCAGTGCGACGTCCAGCAGCCGGGTCGCTTCGGTGAGCCAGCGCGGTTCGCCAGTGGCCTGGTGGAGGGCGAGAAGACCGTCAGCGAGGCAGGCGTAGTCCTCCAGCACGCCGACCGGCGTCCCGACCGCGCCGTCCCGCGAGCTGCGGCGGAGTCGTCCGTCCACGACGTGCAGGTCCAGCAGCAGAGACGCCGCGCCACGAGCGAGTTCGATCCACTGTGGACGCTCCAGTGCGACGCCCGCTTCGGCCAGCGCGGAAATCGCGAGGCCGTTCCAGGCCGCGACGACCTTGTCGTCCCGCCCCGGTTGTGGACGCTCCGCGCGCGCTTCGAGCAATGCCTGCCGGACGCGCTCGAAGCGGTCGAAATCATCCGGATCTGTCCGCAGCTGAAGGGTCGACGCACCTTCTTCAAAGGTGCCCTCTTCGGTGACGCTGAACAGTTCGGCCGCCCACGGGCCGTCCTCGCCGAGGACGTCGTTGAGCTGCGCGGGCGTCCACACGTACGTCAATCCCTCGACGCCTTCAGTGTCCGCGTCGAGCGAAGCCGCGAAACCTCCTTGCGGCGTAAGCAGATCGTGCTCGAGGAACCGGACGATCCCTTCCGTCACCCGCAGCGCCGACGCCGACCCACGACGCGCGAGATGCGCGTACACTCGGAGCAGCAACGCGTTGTCATACAACATTTTCTCGAAGTGGGGAACGATCCACTCCGCGTCCACGGAGTAGCGCGCGAACCCGCCGCCCAGCTGGTCGTGAATGCCGCCGCGAGCCATCGCGTCCGCAGCGGACTCGGCGAGCGCGTGCGCCTGCACCGAACCCGTGCGTTCGTGGTGGCGCACCAGGAACTCCAGCACCATGGACGGCGGAAACTTCGGCGCACCACCGAAACCGCCGTGCACGGGGTCTGCCTCCTGCGCGAGTTTCGTCACGGCTTCCGCCAAAGCGTCGGCGTCGACGGCGGCCTCCTTCAGCGGACCGCTCTGCTCGGCAAGGTGCCCGACGATCTGTTTCGCACCCTCGCGCAGGTCGTCCGGCCGCTCCTCCCACGCCTCCGCGACCGCCACGAGCAGCTGCGTGAACGACGGAATCCCGGGGCGCGGCGCTGGCGGATAGTAAGTGCCGCAATGGAATGGCTCGCCCTCGGGCGTGAGGAAGCAGGTCATCGGCCAGCCGCCCTGCCCGGTCATGGCCTGCGTGGCGGCCATGTAGACGGCGTCGATGTCCGGCCGCTCCTCGCGGTCGACCTTGATGTTCACGAAATGCGCGTTCATCAGGGTCGCGGTGCCCTCGTGCTCGAAGGACTCGTGCGCCATGACGTGACACCAATGGCAGGCGGCGTACCCGACGGACAACAGAATCGGCACCCCGCGCCGGCGCGCCTCGGCCAGCGCTTCCGGCCCCCATTCCCACCAATCGACCGGGTTGTCGGCGTGCTGGCGCAAGTACGGGCTCGTGGAAGCGGCGAGACGATTCACGATTCCCATCATCCCTCAGACCCCCGGAAGGAGTTTACAGCACCCAGGTTATGCGGCCCTGATTCGCTAGATCGGATTTCATGTTGCAGCTAAAGCTCGAAGTCGCCGGGACAGACGTCGCCAACTCTAGATGGTTGGCGACGACCGGTCCGCGCATCCACTCGCCGACGGCTAAAAATTGGCATTTCGGATGGCACTCCCTACATGTTGATCCACCGATTGTGTGGCGAGATCGTGCGACGCTTCGGGTTTCGATGGTAGGCCGACGATGGGTCCTCGCGCACGCTGTCGATGCCGGGCATCCTCGACACGGGGCCCCAGGCGGTCCACAGACCCCTCAGACTGATGAGCGCAGGAAGCTCGTCGACCAGAGCGGCGCGGGTGAACGGCAGAAGCATGGCCAGGTCGTCCCGAACGTGGTCGAGGATGCTCAAAACAATTTCGAGAGGGCGTCGCCGCTGGTGAATCGATATGGTGTGCCGTAGCGCAAGGCACGTGTGCTCTAAACGCAAGCGGACGAGCAATAGGTGCTCCGCCTGCCAGATCGGCGGCAGACCGTCGATAGCGCCGAGAGCGCAGTCAGCAGCAATCCACGCGACGGCCTGGATGGCGGTGTCCTCCGGCTCGTGTCGCAGTCGCGCGTTCAGGTTCGCTGGGAGGAACGTCGACAGCGGCATGGAGTCGAAGTGCTCGCGCGCGTGGAGCCAGACAGGATGGGTGGCGTCCAGGGCCGAGGCGTCAACCTCGATGACGGCCTCGGACGATCCTGAGATGAGGTAGGCGAACGACTTCACATGGACGAGTAACTGTCGAGCGTGCACGAGCGCCTGCAGGGCCGGGTTTATGTCCTCGATGTCGAGGCGTTCGATCCGAGCCTCGAGACGCAGCGCGTTGAACGTGAAGGTATCGATGAGCAGGCCGTTGGTGCCGAACATAGCTTCGACACGACGCCACTCGGCCATCCGTCCCGGTTGCCCTGCAGCCGGGAACATGGCACCGGGCACGGCAGCGAGCGCGCGCCAGTGGACGAACGCCGCCTCGCACCCGAGCGTGAAGGACATGCAGTCCGTAGTCGCGATATTCACGCGCTCGAAGGTGACCTCGACGCCTTCAACAACGAAGATGCCGCGGAGTCCGTCCCACTCAAGCGCCTCGTGCGCCTGGCCGTTGCGCACCTCCGGAAGGAGCTTGGGAATCAGCGCAGCGCTCAGCCATCGGTCCGTTGCGAACCCGTCTTTGAGCGATCCAACCATCGGCGGCGGGCTCCATGAACCCGCAGCGAGACAGCGCATCGCCCACCCGTACTGACGCACGGGGCCTTCGACGAGCCTGCGGTAGACGTCAGCGAGAGCGTGGGCGGCCAACTCGGTGTCCGTCGTCGATCGGAGCACGCGTGTGGAGGACTGGATAATTCGTCGGCTCTGGCGCAAGGCCTCCTCACGGTCCGCCAGATGAGCGAGCACAGCGCTCAAGACGTCTCTGCGGGGGTCACCGGATGCAGCGTCTGAGCCCTCGCTGGCTACAGCGTGTGTTTCTGCGTCTGACTCCTCGCTGCTGGTCGAGTCGTGCTCGGTCACGGCACCGGCGACACGCTCGGCGTTCTCGAGTCGGAGGACCGTCGATCTGAGCGTCTGCCATGCGAGTACAGCATCCGGTGCCTGCACGATCCAGCCAGTGACGAGGATCATGGCGAGCATGTCGTCGGTGGGCGCGAGACCGAACGCCTGCATGTGGGTCAGCAAGTAGGCAAGGAGGAACGAGTTTGCATACTTGTGCGCCTCAAGGACGCGGGAGGCACTGAAGGTCCCGTCCCCGTCGACCGGGACCGTCCTCATGCCAAACGCGACTGCTAGGGCAGTGCCGCGATCAGGGACTGCGATCGTGGGAACGGGCGGGACCAGTGCGGCCAGATCCACGGTGACGCAAGGCGGCTTGTTGCCGGCCTCGATAGCGTCGAGGGCGGCGTCGATGACGCGGTCGACCGCAGCGAGAAGACCTGACCGGAGGATGTCGGCCTTCGTCGCGGTCGCCGAGTCGCCCTCGGAAGAATCAGGCGCGAGAGTCAGCGACCCGGCAGGCTGATCCACTGCGCTCTGGTTTCGGTCGACCGACTCCCTGTCTCCAGGCCCGGGAAGATCGCGCAGATCGAACGGTGCCAGTGCTATGAGCATGGCGACGATGTCGCGGCGGGCTGCCTCCAGACGGGCGAGGCTGGTTTTTAGCCCTAGGTAGGTCCAGGTCTCATACGAGTCGGGAGAAGCGGCCGTTTCGACGCGCTTCAACATGGCGGGTAGCGCAGCCAGGCGCGCGGCCCACGACTCACGGATCAGCGGCACCGACCGAGTGGAATCGGCGATCTCCGGGAAGGCGAGGGAGCGTGCTCTGAGATCGGCGGTCAGCCGATGGCGTGCGTCAGCCGGTAGTCCCACCGGACGCTGGTTCATTACCCGAATCTACCAACATGGCCGCGCCAGCGTCTGCCGTTTCCTCCAATCTGCTCCTTTCTCCACGTCGATGCGTGTCGCGAAAGAGGCGGCCAGGGTGGATTGCAAAGTCGAACTGCGCGACACGGAAAAATGATCGGACGAAACCCGCTTAATCGCAGTAGGCGAACTCCGCACACTGGTCACTGATAGCGGCGATCGGTCGGCAGCGCGCTCGCCCGTCGCAGTCACCAACAGCCACGTGCCAGTCGGCCAGCTGCATGCCGGTCGGCGCGGACAGGCTCGACGTCAAGGACGTTTTTGTCCTTCCACGTGGGTGACGAGGTGTTTGTGCACCGCCTGCGGGAGCAGCCGCGGATTCACGCGGTCAGCATGGGCAAGATCGAGCCGAGACTGGACGACACGCGTAGCAAACAGTGGACGCCTAACGCCCGCCTGCAGTTCGACCGGGCGATGACCTCCGGCAAAGGGAAGACCGTCCAGTTCGACGTTCCGCCGACAAATGCGTTAGAAAGCCAGCACACGCATGCCGCTGTCGCGCATTACTTTATCCCGGTCGTCTCAGCGGATCCAGTCGCGCACACCTCTCCCCGGACGAGCCGAGCCCGAGCAGGACCCGGCCAGGTACGGCGGCGGCTTCTTCAAGCCCCAGCTGATGCCTGTGGACACCGAGCAGGACAGCGGGGCAACGACTTGATGGCCGACCACTTCTGCTCCGCATTCGGTATCGGGCAGAACGCCATCCGGATCAACCTGCTGAACACCCGTCCTCCGACGAATCCGTCGCACAGGACATCCGCGACCAGCCCGCCGCGTACACCATCAGCAGCCAGGAAAGGCCTGCTCCCGCAATGCACCGCGACCGGCAGCAACGTGCGCGCCTAGTCACGGATGCCAGGATGCCGCCCGAACACGGCCAGCCACTGCACCGTGATCCACCCCTGTTCCTCTCGCTTGCAGAGCGTGCCGGATTCTCGACGTAGGCCCGCACTGGCGCAGTACACCCTCTACGACGACATCACCATGTGCCCGCCGTCCGGGCACTTCCAGCTGCCTGGCCGGCAGTGGATGAACTCCGGCCGGGAAAACATCTGCCGCCGGAGAGTCTTTACGACGAGCAACTGACTGAACGGCATCAGGTCCGTCTCAGTATCAAGGGAGTGAAGCGCCCCTGTCGACAGGGTGCGACATTTGGGTGACTCTGATAGCTGGCAGCAGGACAATCCCCCTGCTCAGACCAACATTCCTCCAACTCCGCCGCGGTTTGGTGTTCACAAAGGCAGACAGGCTTAATCGGGAACGCTAAAGTAGTTACCCGGTGTCAGAGCGTGACCTCACGACTGGGCCCAGCGGACCCGGGACGATCTACGCAGGGGAGGCGTACATCGTGACCGACAATCAGCAGGCCGCCCTGCCTTCAGTTCGAAGGTACGGCGGAGCTTCGATCGAGACGCTAGCCGTCGCCCCGTTGCTCGGCGACGGCTACTCGTATGACAAAGCGACGCTTCACGAAATCGCCACCGAGTTCGAAAATCTCGCCGACGCATACAAGATGGATCAGCTTTCCATTGACATAATATCTCGCACTCAGCCGCCGGGACTGGATCGCTCCAGCGATGAGAACGCGACCACTTTCGGCAGATCCGGAATTGCGCTGCTGAATTCGCTGCGCCAGTGTGAAAAGTACTGCCGCGACCAGGCGGCGAAGTACCGTGCGGCACTCGACCGGTACGGAGTCACCGAAGATGCGCATTCAACAGATCTTCATCGCACCGGCGGCAGCCTGTGAAACGGGGCGTACTGGTTGGCTGCATAGCCATGCTCGTTCTCGTAAGCTGTTCCGATACCATCGACGGACGGCCTGCACAGCCGACATCGCAATCGCCAAGAGGGGACACCACGACAGGTCAGGTGCCCGGCCCTGGCGTTCCGAAAGTGCTGACGCCCGTCGATGTCAGCCGGTTTAAGCAAAACCCCTGCAATGCACTGACTTCCACCCAGATTTCGGATCTTCTCGGCCCTCATGCCCGGGTTAAGCCCGACCTGAAGTCGCCCGCTGGACCCTCCTGCGGCTGGCTTTCCCTCGCCACGATTCAAGTGGCCGTCCCGAACGTAGACGACCTTGGTCTGACCTCGATCTATCGATCGCGAGGGGGCATCTACCCCTTCTTTCTTCCGCTCGCCCCAGTCAATGGCCTCCCAGCAGTCGCCTATGGCCAGGACGATTCACGTGCCAGCAGGGGCGAATGCGACGTCGCGGTTGGTGTCAGCGATCGCGAAACCATCGAAGTTTCCGTTAGGCAATCCCCAGAAAACAAAGGCAAGGAAGACCCCTGTGAATCCGCACGAAAAGTCGCGGAAAAGATACTTGGCAATCTTCCGGGAGCACGGTGATGACGAGCGAGTCTTTGAGTCCTGCGGAGATCTTTAACAAGGTTACTGGCGGGCAAGGAGCGGAATCACTCGGAGAGACCGATCGGGTCGCACTTCAGCTCAGCGAGCGATTGCTGGACCGGATCGACCGCATCGCCCAGCTCTCAGCAAAGGTGCGCGCCGGCTGGCAGGGAGCATCCGCCGAAGAAGCGGCCAATTCCACGACCCCGCTCATGGCCGCAACTGCGGATCACAGTACGAGCCTGGTGTCGCTCCACGCCGCGGCGAACGATCAGATATCAGCCTTCCAACTGGTTAAGAACACAGTAAAACCAATTGGGGATCGGCCGAAACTCACACCGCAGGACGTATACGACTTGATCCACGGGAACAGCAGCTACTTCCGTAAGCTGGACCAGTGGCAAGCCGATGCCCAGCACAACGTCGATGCCTACGCTGGCTATAACTCGGCCACCGAAACGAACACTGCCGCGATTCCCGCACTGTACGCGGAGCTGGCCGGCACGGATTTCCCTCCTATCAGCGTCGCCGGAGCCACCGGATCGCAGAAGCACCCGGCCCCGGGTCCCGTCAGTGGCAAGCCACCCACTGGTCACGGGCCCGAAGCGCCCGTGACAGAAGCGGGAAAACCCGTTCCTGGATCAACTGCGCCAGTTCAGGAGGAACGGGAAGCCTGGCCCGGGAACGGCAGCCACACCCCGTGGGTCCGCCACGGCAACGGCGAAACTCGGTCGACGGAGCCCCAGCCGTCGCCAGCCTCAGGCGCCTCGCCACCGAACCCGACTCGCATCAGTTCGCACGAGCCGAGCTTGGCACCGCTGCCGACACCACCCGGTTATCGATTCGGGCCATCGGGTCAGCCGGTCGCTGCCAACGGTCCCAGCGGGTTCGTTCCGCTCGGATACTCGCCCGGAGGTCCTCCGGAAGGCAACAGCGGTTCCCGAAGCAATACCGGCAGTGAGCCTGGCCCACGCGGCCGCTTCGGCGCTGGCAATGGTGCCGGCGCAGCCGTCGAACCGGTCCCCGGCCGCAGCGCCGCTGGAACACCCGGTGCCACAGGCAAAGCCAGCAGCGTGCTCAGCGGTGGAATACCCGGTAAGGCTGGCGAGAAGGAGGAAGACAAGGCGAAAAGAGCCCCCGCCTACCTCCACGAGACCGATCCCAACGAGCTGTTCGGCGGGAGCGACCTGAAGCCGGTGCCGCCGGTGATCGGCGCAGATCAGCCGCCTCACTAGCAGCTCGGGGGGAAGGGAGCCAGCGGTGCGCACGACCGATCTGTCTCTGGACGCCCTCCTTAGCGCGCTCAAGGAAGCTGGGTTCGCGGAGCCGCATCCGGTGTTCTCGGACCGGATCCGATTCGTCCCGGACGACAAGCCTCTCGACGGTGCCGTCCATGCCGAGCTGAGCCACTTGGGCCTGCTCGACCACGAACGGTTCACTGACGAGTTCGAGGACGTGCTCTATGCGTTGGCCCGCGCCGATACGGAGTACGTGGCCCACGTCGACAACCAGGGCACCCGTTACGGGGTCCTGGTCGCGGTCCGGGGACGAACCGGCGTGAAGGTGCTGTGCTCCGGCGATCGGGTGCGGCTGAAGGTGCTGGACGGAACCCGTACTCCGGCCGGTGCGCTGGTCGCGAGCCTGCCGCGGTACCGGCCGGCCCGGCTGAGCGCGTTCTCCCTGCCCCAGGAGGACTTCCAGGCGGACCTCACCGACGATCGCAGCCCGGCCGCCCGCGCAGTCGACGCCCTGTTCCAGCAGACCTGGTTCGGCGTCGGCGAGATAACCGTGGTCGTGCGCGAACCAGGGCGCGCGGAAGCCGGGCCGCTGAGCTACCTCGACCTCACCGACGGGCGCGTCGCGTTCGAGGTGTCCGGGCCCGAAGGAAACCGGTACATCACGGTGCTGCCCGGCGAGGACAGCCTGCTCACGGACAAGATCGCAGCCCTCCGCGACGGGCTGACCAGCTAGTTCAACCCGTCACGGGAGGTCAGTCGCTCTTCTTGGCCGCCGCCGCGTCCGGCTTCTTCTCCGCAGCCGCAGCCGCGGCCGGTGCCTCATCTGCCTCGGCGGAAGGCTCGGCCTCAGCCGAACCATCCTCGGAAGCGGTCTCCGAACCGGCCTCTTCCTTGTCGAAGCTCTGCGGCACCTTCTTCAGGTGCTTGCTCATCGAGCGGACCAGGAAGACGACCGCGACCAGGAACAGGATCAGCACCAGCAGGCCGACCGGCGAGGACTTGCCGAAGTCCTCGCCCTGGCCGCCGTTGTCCCCGCTGTCCGGCTGCTGGGCCAGCACCAGCGCCGACGCGGTGAGCGGGACGACCGCGACGGCCGGCACACCGAAACTCATGGGCTCACCTTCTCCTTGATGCCTGCGAACAGATCGTCCTCCGGCAGCGTGCTGTCCACCAGGGAGCGGTTCAGCTCGTACTCCTCAGTGGGCCACACCTCGCGCTGGATCTCCAGCGGAACGGCGAACCAGCGGCTGGTCGGGTCGATCTGCGTGGCGTGCGCCTTCAGCGCCTCGTCGCGCACCTCGAAGTATTCCCCGCACTCGATCCGGGTCGTCACCCGCTCCATGATGTCGGCACGGTTCGGGTCCCAGGACTTGAGCCACTCCTCGTACGGCGACTCCAGCCCGGCCTCCTTGAGCGCGGTGTCGAACGCCACCATCCTGGCCTTGGAGAACCCGTGCATGTAGTACAGCTTGAGCGGCTGCCACGGCTCGCCCGCCTCCGGGAACCGCTCCGGGTCGCCCGCCGCGTCGAAGGCCGCCATCGACACCTCGTGCGTGCGGATGTGGTCCGGGTGCGGGTACCCGCCGTTCTCGTCGTAGGTCGTGATGACGTGCGGGCGGAACTCGCGGATCACGCGCACCAGGGCCTCGGTGGACTCCTCCAGCGGGATCACCGCGAACGAGCCCTCCGGCACCGGCGGAAGCGGGTCGCCCTCGGGCAGCCCGGAGTCAATGAATCCCAGCCAGCGGTGGCTCACGCCGAGGATCTTCGCCGCGCGCGCCATCTCTTCGCGGCGGATCTCGGTCATGTTCGCGAGCACGTCCGGCCGGTCCATGGCCGGGTTGAGAATGCTGCCCGCCTCGCCTCCGGTGCAGGTCACGACCATGACCTCGTGCCCGTCGGCGACGTATTTGGCCATCGTGGCGGCGCCCTTGCTCGACTCGTCGTCGGGATGGGCGTGCACCGCCATCAGGCGCAGTCGCTGCTTGCGGTCTTCTGTTGTCAGCTCGTCGGCTCCCACCATGGTCCGAACGGCCCTTTCCTGTCCTGTTATTCCGTGACACCTGGTTGCGCCGCGGTAAACCGCCCCGGCTCCGCGCCGCCGGAACGGGTCGCGGATAATCGACCAGGGTGGTGCCCCGGACCGGCCGCACTGCCTATTGTCCCCAGGGGTACGACAAGTTTGACCGGAGGCCCGGATTTGCAGAGCGGGGAGACCGTGACCGCCGAGGGTGGTGCCGTGCCGGCGCGGCCCGCGGACCGGTACGGCACCGCGGGCAAGGGCATGCCGTCGAAACGCTGGCGGAGGTGGCTTTACGTGGCCATCGCGCTGGTCGTGAGCGGCGCGATCGGCTTCGTCTACTACCTCAACCTCGGCACGACTCCGATCGAAGCGGAGCGCATCGGCTTCGAGGAGCGGCCGGGCGACGCGATGCAGGTCACCATCAACGTCACTCGGGACGACGACAGCAAGCCCGGCGTGTGTGTCGTCCGGGTGCGCGACAAGTCCGGCGCCGAAAGCGGCCGCCGGGAGGTGCTGGTTCCCGCCGGGGCCGGCCACAGCAGGGTGAACACAGTGGTGAAGAGCATCGGGACCCCGGTGACCGCCGACGTGTTCGGCTGCTCGTATTCCATACCACGCTATCTGTCAACCCCGTAGCGGCCAACGGAGTGAAATGCGCGGCGAGCGTCCGCGCGGCGTGAAATGGACCGGCGTCGACCTGTCCTGCCGTGATACGCTCGTACACCAGCACGGCCCCCGACGGGCCGTGTTTTTCCTTTATCTCAGCCGCGTGCGTACGCGGTGGCCGGCTTGTACACCCAAGCCTGGCAGGCCCTACGAGGAGATGGTGACCGTGAGCGACACCAAGGTGACCTGGCTGACCCAGGATGCCTACGACAGGCTCAAGCACGAGCTCGACGAAATGATCGAGAATCGTCCGGTCATCGCCGCCCGCATCAACGACAGCCGCGAAGAGGGCGACCTCAAGGAGAACGGCGGCTACCACGCGGCCCGCGAAGAGCAGGGCCAGGCCGAAGCCCGGATCCGGCACCTCCAGGAGCTGCTGCGCAACGCGAAGGTCGGCGAGGCTCCGGACGACGACGGCACGGCGGGCCCCGGCAAGGTGCTCACCGTCAAGTACGACGGGGACGACGAGGAGGAGAAGTTCCTGCTCGCCACCCGGGAAGAGGGCGCGGAGGGCGCGCTCGACGTGTACTCCCCCGAGTCGCCGCTCGGCAAGGCGCTGCTCGGCGCCAAGGAGGGCGAGTCCCGCGAGTACGAGCTGCCCAACGGCAAGACCATGAAGGTCACCCTGGTCAAGGCGGTGCCCTACAGCGAGTCCTGACTCGTTTCCGCCGAACGCGCGCCCGCCCGGTTTTCCGTGGCCCGGCGCGCGTTCGGCGGTCTAGCGTGTCTTCCAGCACAACCACTGGAGGACACCGATGAGCACCCGACCGCTCTGCCTGACCTGCGGGATGCAGTACGCCGCCCCGCGCGCGGACTGCCCGATCTGCGAGGACGAGCGCCAATACGTGCCGCCGGGCGGGCAGAAGTGGACCGACCTGGCCACGCTCCGCGCAGACGGCAGCCTCAAGCCACGAGTCGAGGAGCAAGGACCGGGACTCATCGGCGTCGGTTCGGATCCGAAGTTCGCGATCGGCCAGCGCGCGCTGCTGGTCCGCGCGGACAACGGCAACCTCCTCTGGGACTGCTCCGCCTACCTCGACGACGCACTGATCGGCAAGATCACCGAACTCGGCGGCATCACCGGCATCGCGATCAGCCATCCGCACTACTACACGACGATGGTCGAATGGGCGCACGCCTTCGACGTCCCGGTCTACCTGCACGAGAACGACCAGCAGTGGATCGGCCGTCCGGACCCGTCGATCCAGCTGTGGACCGGCACGACGCTCGATGTCTCTCCAGATCTCCAGCTGATCAACCTCGGCGTGCATTTCGCCGGCGGCACGGTGCTGCACTGGCCGGACGGCGAGGAAGGCCGCGGCGCGCTGCTGACCGGCGACATCGTGCAGGTCATCCCGGACCGTACGCACGTCGGTTTCATGTACAGCTACCCGAACCTCATCCCGGAGCGGCCGAGCGTCGTACGGCACGCCGCGGAACTGTTGGAGCCGTACGCGTTCGACGCCATCTACGGCGCTTGGTGGGACGCAATCGTGCGTACGGACGGCCATAACGTCGTACAGCGCTCCGCGAAGCGCTACCTCACGTACGTGTCCTAGCCGTTCGTTCGAGCAACGGCCGCACTCGCGGCGGCACTGGTGTCGACAACGCGATCGAAGTCGACGTACGCAGAACATCGGGCACGCCAACCACTTCGTCGATGACGCGTTGCAGATCGTCGTTGTCGCGCGCGACAAGGCGTACGAAGAGGTCGCCTTGTCCGGTGGTGGCGTGCACTTCGCACACTTCGTCGATCGCAGCCAGTGCCTCCGCGACACCGGCGCGTTTGCCCTGCGCGATTTCCAGCACGGCGAACGCGGTGAGGCTGTACCCCATCGCGGCCAGATCGAGTTCGGGCGGGAAGCCGCCGAGGATGCCGCGTTCGGTGAGCCGGTCCAGCCGGGCCTGCACGGTGCCGCGCGCGACGCCGAGCCGGCGCGCGCATTCGAGCACGCCGAGCCGCGGCGAGTCGGTGAGCAACAGCAGCAGTCGCGCGTCGAGCGAGTCAAGCACCGGTTTTCTCCCTGCGCAGGTTGTCCAAGATGACCGAGCTGCTCCAGGATAAGCTGAGCACATTGTCCAGCTGAAACGGAAACCGTTGCGCAGCTTGCCGGGCGCGACTCATGCTCAGTGCATGACCTCCACGATGGATCCGCACGGCGCACTCGACGACGTCAGCTATGACCAGCTCCGCCAGCTCGTCGGACTGGTGGACCACGACGCCTCGACCGACCCGTTCCCGGTCAAGGCCCTCGACGCGGTGGTGTTCATCGCGGGCAACGCGACCCAGACCGCGTGGTTCTACCAGGTCGCGTTCGGCATGCAGCTGGTCGCGTACTCGGGCCCCGAAACGGGACAGCTCGACCACAAGGCCTTCGTGCTCAAGTCCGGCTCCGGGCGCTTCGTGATCACCGGCGGCGTGAAGCCGGACTCCCCGCTGCTCGACCACCACCGCCGCCACGGCGACGGCGTGATCGACCTCGCGCTGGAGACCACCGACGTCGACAAGTGCATCGAGCACGCCCGCAAGGAGGGCGCGACGATCCTCGAGGAGCCGCACGACGTCTCCGACGAGCACGGCACGATCCGCCGCGCGGCCATCGCGACCTACGGCGAGACCCGGCACACGCTCATCGACCGGTCCCGCTACAACGGCGTCTACCTGCCCGGCTACGAGCCGCGCGAGGGCACCGTGAAGCGGCCCGAGGGCGCGCCGAAGCGGCTGTTCCAGGCGGTCGACCACTGCGTCGGCAACGTCGAACTCGGCAAGATGGACTACTGGGTCGACTGGTACCACCGCGTCATGGGCTTCGTGAACATGGCGGAGTTCGTCGGCGACGACATCGCCACCGACTACTCGGCGCTGATGAGCAAGGTGGTGTCGAACGGCAACCACCGGGTCAAGTTCCCGCTCAACGAGCCCGCGATCGCGAAGAAGAAGTCGCAGATCGACGAGTACCTCGAGTTCTACGAGGGCGCGGGCTGCCAGCACATCGCGTTGGCCACCAACGACATCATCGCCACCATCACCGCGATGCGCGAGGCGGGCGTCGAATTCCTCGACACCCCGGACTCGTACTACGACGACCCCGAGCTGCGCGCCCGGATCGGCAAGGTGCGCGTGCCGATCGAAACGCTGAAGGAGCACCGGATCCTGGTCGACCGCGACGAGGACGGCTACCTGCTGCAGGTCTTCACCAAGCCGATCGGCGACCGGCCCACCGTGTTCTACGAGCTCATCGAGCGGCACGGTTCGCTCGGCTTCGGCAAGGGCAACTTCAAGGCCCTGTTCGAGGCCATCGAGCGGGAGCAGGAGCGCCGCGGCAACCTCTGATCCGCTCGCTCCCCTTCCCCGGCCCGTCCGCGAACCTCGCGGGCGGGCCGTTTTATTTAACAGCGCGCAACCGGAAGTTCGCGTACAGTAGTCGACATCACATACTAAACCGCGCCGCGCGGACAATTCGGAACCGCGCGGAACCGACGGGGCCGCGCGACCGTCATTCTGGAGAAGTCACCGTGGAGAGAGGGGCCCGATGCCGGACAGCGTCGACGCCAGCGAGCAGATGATCGAGGGCTGGACCAAGCAACTCCAGCAGACTGCTGCCCGCTACCAGGCGATGGCCGAGCGCATGCAGGGCCAAACCGTCACCGAACGGTCGAAGGATGGTGCGGTCGAGGTCACCGTGGATGCCAAGGGGCTGCTGAAGAACCTGGTGCTCGCGGACTCCGCGGCGGGCAAGAAGATGGCCGACGTCTCCGCCGAGGTGATGCGGCTCGTGCAGCGCGCGCAGGCCCGGATTCCCGAACTGCTGCAGCAGGCCGCGGCCGAGACCGTCGGCGGCGACGAGACCGCGGAAACCCTGGTGGCCGACGCGCAGCGGACGTTCCCCGCGCCGCCGGTCGAGGAGCAGGCCGAGTCCGCGTCCGACCGCGTGCGCCGGTTCCTGCCCGAGGACGCCGAAGAAACCGGTGCCCCCGCACCGCCGCCGGCGCGTCCGGCAGGCCCGCCGACACCACCGCCACCGCCTCAGCAGCAACGTCGCCGCCGGAGCTCGTCGGACGATGACGACGACTTCGGCGGATCGATCCTGTCCTGACTTCAAGCCGTTCCAGGGGGAAGAAAAACCATGGCACCCAGGGGTTATGAGATCGGCGGCGATCTCGAGGCGCACGCCCGTCAGCTCGACGGGATCGCCGACGGGCTGAAGCAGGCTGTCGACGCCGCGAACCAGGTCAGCATGCCGACCGACGCGTACGGCATTCTCTGCCAGCCGTTCCGGATGATGCTCGACCCGGTCGAGAACTACGGGATCAACGCGCTGGAGAACACCGTCACGGCGATGGACGCCCAGGCGCAGAAGGTGCGCGACGCGGCGAAGGCGTACGACAGCTACGAAAGCGAAGCCGCCGGTTCGATGAAGGCGAGCGACTGATGCCCGAAGGAAATCCGCTGGTCGCAGAGTCCAAAAAGGACGGCGACGGGCCGGGGCCGTTCACCGAGGGCAACGGCGACTACGGCTACGCCACCGGCATCAACATCGCCGAATCGGCCACCGACGCGTTCAAGGGGATCGCGGACGGCGACTGGGTTTCCGGCGGCCTCGGCGTCGCGAGCCTCGCCGGCGAGATCGCGGGCGCGGCGATCGACCCGTTCGGCTACCTGATGTCGTCGGTGGCGTCGTTCCTGATGGAGCACGTGCAGCCGCTGAAGGACATGCTGGACTCGGTCGCGGGCAACCCGCCGGTGATCCAGTCCTATGCCGACACCTGGGGCAACGTCGCGAAGGCGTTGCAGGAACGGCAGAAAGACCTCGAGAACGCGGTCAAGACCGGCACCGCGGAGTGGAAGGGCGACGGCGCGGACGCGTACCGGAAGTCCGCGGCGGAAGCGGCCGAGGCGATCGGCGGCGCGGCGACGGTCGCGAGCGCGATCGGCACCGTCACGATGATCATGGGCCAGGTCGTCGCTTTCGTGCGCGGCCTGGTGCGCCAGCTCATCGCGGACCTGGTGGGCAAGCTGATCTCCTGGGTCATGGAGGAGGTGTTCTCGCTCGGGTTCGGGACGCCGCTGGTGGTCGCGCAGGCGGTCACGGCGATCTCCAAGTGGGGCGAGAAGATCAGCGAGCTGCTGACGAAGCTGTGCGAGACGATGCGCCGGGTCTCGCCGCTGCTCGGCAAGCTCGCCGAGGTTTTCACGAAGATCATCAAGGTGCTGGGCAAGCTGGCCGGCAAGGTCACCGGCCTCGACGTGATCAGCACGAAGAACATCAAGGCGGGCGGCTTCTTCCACCGCGGCGGCTCCGGCGGCGGTACGGGCGGTTCCGGCGGCGGGCCCCACACCGGATCCGGCGACGGGGACGCGGATCCCGGTTCGCCGTCCGGTTCGCGTCGCTCCAACGGGTCGGACGGTGCGGACGGCGACAGTCCGAACAGCGGCCACAACAGTTCAGATGATGCTGACGGCTCCGATGCGCCCGGCGATCGCTCGGGGGATTCCGGCAGCCCCAACGGGTCCGACAGTCCCAGCAGCGACAGCCCGTCGGCTGACAGTTCGCCTTCGTCGTCACCGGATGGCACTGGACCGTCCACAATCGACACTGTGACGTCGTCGCCCCGGCGCGGTTCCGACAGCCCGGTCGGGAGCCACACCGACTCCAGCCCGTCGACGTTCGCCGGTGATTCGAGCCCGACGTCCGGGGTCGGAAACAGTGCCCCGGACAGTTCTTACTCGCCGCAAAGCTCTTCGCACAGCGACGGCCCGTCCTCGGTCAGCGCTCCGCCCAGCCATTCCAGCGGGGCACCGCATTCCGGCGGTTCCTCGTCGTCGGGCGGCGGCACGCATTCCGGCGGCAGCGAGCCGAGCCCGCATCATTCGAGCAGCAACGATTCGACGTCGGCGAGCGGGTACGCCCCGCCTCGCGCGGACGCTCCTTCCCCGCAAGCCGCTCCCCCGCAGCACATCCGCTCGAACGACGGCGGCGGTTCGGCACCGAACCAGAGCCCGGCGGGCGGCGGAATCCCGCAGCAGGGTGGCGGCGGCAGCCCGACCAGCGCCCCGGCCAGTGGCGGCAGTCCGTCGCCTCGGCCCACCGGCAGCGGCTGGACTGGGACGCCGGGGTCGCGGGCTCCTGACGTCGCGCCGAACCGGGTTCCGGACAGCGGTCCTTCCGGCCGGCGGCCGAGCGGCGGCCCGAGCCCGGCGGACAGCGGCGGGCCGAGCCGCACTCCGGATCGTTCCGGGCCCGCGCCGCAGCGGCCTAGCGACGGCGGTTCCTCGGCCCCGGCGCAGCGAACCGGCGATGGCGGGTCCGGTCGCCCGTCGGACGGTGGCTCCACGCCGCGCACCGGCGACGGCGGCTCCAGTCGGCCTTCAGATGGCGGCTCCACGCCGCGCTCTGGCGACTCCTCCGGCGGTGGCGGATCTTCGCCGCAGCGTCCGGCGGATTCGTCGAGCGGTCCGCAGCGTCCCGGCGACGGCGGCGACGTCGGACAGCCCAAACGGCCTGGTACGGATCCGGGTCTCGGCCGTTCGGAGCCCGCTCCGACGTCCGGCGGCGGATCGCCCTCGTCGGCGAACCGCGGGTCCGGCGACGGTTCCGCACCCCCGGCTGCGGCGGCTGTCGCGACCGGTCCCGGCGGTGCCCAGCGCGGCACGGAGGCAGGCGGCACACGGCGTCCCGACGGCTCCCCCGAACCCGTCGCACGCAGCGGCGCTCGCACTGACGCGCCGCCCGCCAAGCCCGGCGAAGCCAACAGTCCACAACGGACTGGGAAACCGAACGCCGACGAGCCAGGAAAGCCGAAGGACGGCGGCAAACCCGAGAACACCGCCCCGGACAAGAAGCACGACGACGGGAAAGGCAAGCCGGGCAACGACAAGTCCGACCACAAACCGGATCACGACGCGCCCGAGCGCAAGCCGGACCACGCCGGCCCGGAGCCCAAGCACCAGGACCCGAAGCACCACGACGGGGACGGGTCGAACCACCACGACAACCCCGACCACGACGGCACCCCGCCGCACCACGACGAGCCGCTGTCGCCGGACGAGGTCAACCACCGGCACGCCGAAGACACCCCGGCGGGCAGCTCGTACCACCGCGGCGACCCGGAACTCGGCGACCTGCCGCACCGCGTCCAGCCGGACCCGGACGGGCGCTACACGGTGGACGTGCACGTCACAGCGGACGGCCACGCCCGCATCGGCGACCGGCTGTACACGCCGGAAGAGTTCGCGGACATCCTGCGGCGCAACGGGAACTACGACGGCAGGCCGATCCGGCTGATCGGCTGCGACGCGGGGTCGAACGACTTCGCGCACCGGCTGTCGCGCGACCTCGACACCGAAGTGATGGCCCCGAGCAAGCCTGCGTGGACCGATTCGAACGGCCGGGTCTTCTCGTCCAACTACGAAATCGGGCCGGACGGACGGATGCGGCCGCGGATCCCGCCGGACGGCGAATGGTCGGTGCACCGTCCGGACGGCACGTCGCACCACGTCGGCGACGACGGTTTCGCCCCGGACGGCAAACACCACGACCCGCACGACATCGACGCCGACAGCGCCGTCGACCGCGGACAGCCGCCGTTCAACCAGGAACAGCGGGACCAGGACGTGCGCGACCTCCGCCAGGAGAACCGCGACCGCCGCGCCGAGGGTCTCGACGACGTGCGAGAGCTGAACGGGAACCGCAACCCGCTCACCGACGACGTGCGCCGCCCGCACGAACGGGCCCTCACCACGGCGAGGTACCGCGACGCGAACGGCGACACGGTCGATCTCTACAGCTTCAGCGGGAAGTCCCACGACTGGGCGCCGGCGAAGGATGGTCCCGAGTGGCCGAAGTCCGAGCGGCTGTTCGGCACCAAGGACGCCGGTCCGTACCGGCCCGAACTCGGCATGCCCGACCCCGACGGCAAGTTCGGCCGCACCCACGACTCGGAACCGAAGCTGCTCGAAGAAATGGTGCGGCACAATTTCGCCGCCCGTTCCGGACTCGACCGCGACGAAATCGACGACATCGTCAAGAAGCAAATCGAGAAATCCCGGCGCGAGGAAGCGGCGTACCTCAAAGCCAACAACGAAAACATGTACCGCGAAGGGCTTCGCGGCGACACCGCGCGGGCCCGGGACCGAATGGACGGCGCACTCGAGGAAATCAACCGCCGCGGTGCGGAACGCGCGCACCAGAACGGGCAGACCTACACGCCGGTGACGCGCGAAGACATGAGCGGCGACCTGCGGATGGTGGTGGACCTGCCGTCGACCAAGCGGGACATGATTCCGAACGAGTACCAGATCTGCGACTCCTGTACCGATGTTATCCTGCAGTACAAGCAGCTTTTCCCGAATGTCCGGGTCGAGGTCGTCAACCTCGCCGGTGAAAGGTTGATGTGATGACGGCGTCTCCGGGCGACGGCGCGGAACTGGTTCGCGCGATCTTCGCCGGTGCGGTCGAAGCCGGTTTGCGCGCGGAATCGGTGCGCGGAGCATCCGATGCCGAGATCGACGCGATGGCGCAAGACCAGCGCGCCCGGGCCGTGCCCGCCGCGGCGAGGGAAGTGCTGCGCCTCATCGGCACGACGCACGGACTGTGGCTGCCGGGCAGTTCGCTGGGCGTGGCCGCGGTGCGCGGCGAGGCCAAGAACCACGCCGTCGCCACCGCGAACGCGCAGAACGCCGAACTGTCCGATGTGGACGGCGCGCTGGTGCTGGCCGCGCACGGCGGGTACACCTACCACGTGGTCGACGGCGCCGACGCCGATCAGGACGACCCGCGGGTCTGGCTGCTCACCGAAGACGAGCCCGCGCGCGTCGCTTGGACTTCGGTCAGCGCGTGGTTCAAGGCCATCACTCCGGACGTCGAGCGGTATCGCGAGCGCCTGGAGGTCATGCGCGAGACCGGGTCCGATTTCCTGCCGCCGTGGGCGCAGGACATCGTCGTCGGCGGATGACCGTGCCGCTCGCGGACCAGGGCGGGACTGCCGTTGCCCGGCATTCCGTCGGCGTCGACGTCGCGTGGAAGCAGGTCGAGAAGCTGTCGCCGCAGGTGGCTTTCTACTTCGACTACCTCGCGCAGGACACCGGCGTGCTGGCGAACATCGTGCGCCGGGAACTGATGCTCGGGCAGTACCGGAGCGTCGTCGACCCGGACACCGAGGACCCGGACACCTGGGGCGATCTCGAGCTCGCCGCTCAGGCCGCAGCCGCTGCGTTCACCGCGGCGTGCGCGCCAGAGGGGCAAGAGGTCGAGGCAGTAATCGGCAGGCCGCGGCGCTTCGCCGCCACCGGCCCCACGTCGCACACCGGCCCGGCGGCTTGGCTCACCGCGGCTTGGCTCGCCGTGATTCAGCGCGATGACGTGCTGATCCAGCAGCTGGCCGCGGTACCGCTGGACGTGCTGCGCGCGTCGGGCATCGAGTACGACGCATACCTGTACCCGTGGGTCGAGACGCTGCAGACGTTCCTCGCGCACCGCGAGGTCACTCCGGAGATGTTCCTGCCCGCGATGGACGGCACCGACCCGGACACCGCGCGGTTCACGCCTGCCGAGGTAATGCTGCAGCTCGTGTACCCGCCGATCCGGATGTTCTACTACGTGCTGCGCCGGGACTCGAAGAAGTTCGCCGAGGCGTTCGTCTCCGCGCTGGAGCGGCATCGCGAGTACTGGACCGCCGAGGACCGCGCCACCGATCCGGACGGCTTCCTTGCCCTGGCCCCGCTGGCGGTCGCGGTGCTCGCCCGTTCGGTCGGGATGACCTTCGACGTGCAGTCCGGTTACACGCCGGCCACCCTGCTCGCGGGCCTTCGCCCGTCGCGGAACGGTTGATCGAAATGAAGCGTTCGCCCGGTGAGGAGCCGCTGAACCCATGACCCGGCCACCGGTGCCGCTCACTGCTGCCCAGCAGCAGGAGCTCGTCCAGCAAATCGGCCAGGCGGCCGCGTCCGCGTTGCCCGCGGGCTGGCAACAGTTGCAGGTCGTCTGCCGCGCCGCGGGACGGCATGTCGAAGTCGACGTCGCCGCGCTCGCCCCGGACAACCGGACCTACCCGGTCCAGCCGCATCCGGAGCTGCCGCGCCTGTTCGGCGTGCTGCGCACCGGGATGTACCAGCCGGCCCGCGGCACGTGGCTGACCGCGACCTTGGTGTTTTCGCCGCAGCAGCCGCCCTTCACGGACTACCAGCCGGACGTCGAACCGCGCT
Organism: Amycolatopsis nivea; assembly: GCF_004522235.1. Taxonomy (GTDB): domain Bacteria; phylum Actinomycetota; class Actinomycetes; order Mycobacteriales; family Pseudonocardiaceae; genus Amycolatopsis; species Amycolatopsis nivea. The sequence continues at coordinate 23,721 of NZ_SDLT01000039.1, read as the reverse complement.
GGCGGCAGCTGCCTCCGCCGATCGGCTTCCAGGACGAGCTGCGGTTTTTCCCGCGCGAGGACCGCTTCGTGCCGCCGTGGTTGCGACAGCGAGCTGGCGCGACTCCGCCCGCTGCTGCTCCCGGACAGCCGGTTCCGCCGCCCGTCCCTGGCGCGGGTCCCGCGGTGCCGCCGCCGTTGCCGGGTGCCGAGAATCCGCCTGCTGCTCCCCCCGCACAGGCCACTGAGCAACCGATTCCCGCGCTCCCCGTGGACGCGCCCGCCTCGCCTCCGCCGTTGCCGGGCACCGAAAATCCGCCTGCTGCTCCTCCCGCACAGGCCGCCGAGCAACCGATTCCCGCACTTCCCGTGGACGCGCCCACCTCGCCTCCGCCGCTGCCGGACACCGAAAACCCACCCGCCACTCCTCCCGCACAGACCACTGAACAACCGATTCCCGCGCTCCCCGTGGACGAGCCCAGCTCACCTCCGCCGGTGCCCGCCACTCCGCCGCCGCTGCCCGACCTGGAGCAGGCCGCGTCGGCGTCGGCTGGTGATGAGGCGCAGTCCGAGCCAAGCGAGGTCGCGGCGGCGACTACTGCTTCCGCAGAAGCACAACAGACCGAGGCGGAAACCGTTGCGCCCGAAGAGGATTCAGCGAGTCCGGCAGTCGAGCTGCGTACGCCGCGGGTCTACGACGGGCTCGACGAGGCGGGGAATCCGGTCGTCGAGAGGGAAGCGCTGTCGGTGGAGGAGCGCGAGCGAGTTCTCACTTATCTCGACAGCGCGCCGGTCATCCTGGCGTCGCGCAGCAAGGACACCGATGCCTTCGATCGGACGCGCACGGACGCTGTTCCGCTGAACTTCCGGACCGACGGCAGCTGGGTGTGGCCCGGCGCGGTCGCCTATTACCTGCGCGAGCACGGGATTTCGCCGGATCCGGAACTGCTCGGGCACATCCGGGCCGCCGGATACGCCGCACCGGAGGTGGACGAAGCGACGCAGGAACGGATGCTCGCGGCGCTGACCACCATGCCCGCCGAGGAAAGCCGCCCCAGCGAACCGGCTCCGAGGGATCCAGAGCAGTTGCTGGGCGAGATCTCGACGGCCCTCGTCACCGCCGCTCCGCAGGGATGGCAGCAGATCGTCTTCGACTTCATGACGCTGGGCAGGCACGCGAACCTCGCCTGCGGCGCCCGGATGGCGGACGGGAGCACGCAACAGGTGCCCGTCGCGCGAGAGCTGTCGAAGCCGTTGGCTGAACTGCGGCGCGCGAAGTACGTCCAAGGACGGGGCACCTGGTACACGCTCTCGCTAGTCATCGACTCGCCGTCGAACTACCAGGCCAGCTTCGACGAGGACGACGAACCGGCCTTCCACACGCCGCCCCGGCCCGAGGATTACGCGCTGGACCAGGAACTTTACCCACGCGAAGAGGACTATCTCCCGCTGTGGTTCAGCGCCCGGCTGCCGGAAAGTCCACAGTAGACTCGTCAGCTGACGATCGTGAACCCCGCGTCGGCGAGGGCGGCCTCGACGTCCTTGCAGTGTTCCGGGCCGCGGGTTTCGAGGGCGAGGGCGACGTCGACCTCGCCGAGGGCAAGGCTGCCGGAGATGCGGGAGTGCTCGACGTCGAGGACGTTCGCGCCGAGGTCCTTCACGCAGGACAGCACCGAAACCAGTGAGCCCGGCCGGTCCGGCACGCGCAGGTGCAGCTTCAGGTAGCGCCCGCCCGCGGTCATGCCGTGCTGGATGATCTGCTGCAGCAGCACGGGATCCACGTTGCCGCCGGAGAGAATCGCCACCACCGGCGTCTCGAAAGCGCCGGGATGCTGCAAAAGCGCGGCCATGGAAGCGGCGCCGGCCGGTTCCACGACGAGTTTCCGCCGCTCCAGGCACAGCAGTACCGCGCGGGACAAGGATTCCTCGCTGACCGTCACGACGTCGTCGACCAATGACTCGACGTGCGCGTAGCTGACCTTGCCCGGCTCGCCGACCGCGATCCCGTCCGCCATCGTGTGCACCTCGCGCAGCCGGACCGGCGCGCCCGCCGTCAGCGAGGACGGATACGCCGCGGCGTCCTCGGCCTGCACGCCGATCACCCGGATCTCCGGATGCAGCGCCTTGACCGCCGCCGCGACCCCGCCGACCAGCCCGCCGCCGCCGGTCGGGACGAGGATCGTTTTCGCGCCCGGGACCTGCTCGAGGATCTCCAGTCCAACGGTGCCTTGGCCGGCGATGACGTCGGCGTGGTCGAACGGGTGGATGAAGACCGCACCGGTGCGTTCCGAGAACGCGATGGCCTCGGCGAGGGTTTCGTCGACGACCGCGCCGTGAAGGTGGACCTCCGCACCGTAACCGCGGGTCGCGGCGAGTTTCGGCAGCGGAGCGCGCAGCGGCATGAAGACGGTCGAGGAAATGCCGAGCAGCGAAGAGGCCAGCGCGACCCCCTGCGCGTGGTTGCCGGCACTGGCCGCGACGACGCCGCGCGCGCGTTCCTCGGCGGTCAGGCCGTGAATGCGGGTGTAGGCGCCGCGGATCTTGAAGGAACCGGTGCGCTGCAGGTTCTCGCACTTGAGATACACCGGGCCGCCGTGCAGCCGGCGCAGGTCGCGGGCGTGCTCCATCGGCGTGACGCGGGTGATGCCCTCGAGAAGCTTGCGAGCTTCCTGGATGCGCTCGACGCTGACCAGTTCCATGGCGCCGATGATGCCACCGACGGACGGCCGGGGTGCGCCGCCCGCCGGACCGGTACCCTGATTACGGCAGCCACACATGATCAGGGAGTGCGACCATGGCACGCGCGCAGCACGGGACCACCTCCCGGGCCAAGTCCCGCACCGGTCTGCTGCCGCTCGCCGCGGGCATCCTGTCCGCCGTGGCCCTCACCGGAGCCGCCTTCGCGACCGTCGAAGCGGCCGGCTGCGGAGGCCCCGCCCAGTACATCCGGCACGACAACCACGTCGAACTGGTCGGCGGCTGCGTCAACGGCACCGACCTCCCGGCCACGACCGGGACCCGGCAGGCCAATGCGCTGCCGGAGAACAGCAAGCCCTGATCGACTGACTGGGTTGCGGCTGGGCTGCGGCAGGGCCTGAGCTTGGGCGGCATGGGTTTCGCCGGGTTCGCTGCGCGAGGCTGGCGAGGCTGGCGAGGCTGGCGAGGCTGGCGAGGCTGGGAAATGGTCCGCCGGAGTGGCGGATTATGCGTGATTCGACGCGGCTTGACCAAGCCAAGCGAGGCAGCCCAGGGCCACGCAGCAGGCGACTTCGACGAAGGCGGCCACGCGTTGGCTCTGAAAGGGGCTCGCACCCCGGCAGTGATGGCAGAAGTCAGATCTGTGCCGCCGGGCAAGCCCTGACCACCTGGCTCGGCCGAACTCCGGCTGAGTTGAGCCGCTCGGGTTGGGGTGGCACGGGTTTCTCTGGGTTCGCCAGGCGAGACGGGGAAATGGCTCGCCGAACGGCAATGGTTTCCCCCGGGTTCGCCAGCCGGGGGCAGGTGTTCGCTGGGGGCGATAGTGCCCCCGGTTCGCCAACCGTGACGGGGACGCAGCCTGCCAGACGGCGACAGTTCCCCGAGTCCGCCAGCCGAGACGGGGACGCGGCTCGCCAGACGGCGACAGTTCCCCGAGTCCGCCAGCCGAGACGGGGACGCGGCTCGCCAGACGGCGACAGTTCCCCGAGTCCGCCAGCCGAGACGGGGACGCGGCTCGCCAGACGGCGACAGTTCCCCGAGTCCGCCAGCCGAGACGGGGACACAGTTCGCCGAGCGGTGATAGTTTCGCCGGGTTCGTCAGCCGAGGCGCGGAAGCGCTCGCCAGGCGGCGATAGCTCCCCCGGGCTCGTCAGCCGAGGCGGGTGTTCGTCGGGTGGCAGATTATGCGGGATTAGATGCACCGGCCAGCTTGCGAGCAAGCGAAACGCAGCGGCTTCAGCGCCCGTCGCACCACACGTTCGCGCCCCGAGGCAAGGCGGTCGCGACGACCCGCCGATTCAGCCCAGAGGCCGGACTCGGCAACCACGCAGCGACCGGCCGAGACACAAACCCATGGGACACAGGGCAAGAACGGGGCACCGGAAACCAGTGCCCCGTCAAGCCGAGATCAGCCCAGCGCCTGCGTAAGGTCCGCCACCAGGTCGCGTCCGTCCTCGATGCCCACCGACAACCGGATCAGGTCTTCCGGGACTTCCAGCGTCGAGCCTGCCGTCGAGGCGTGTGTCATCTTGCCCGGGTGTTCGATCAGGCTCTCGATGCCGCCGAGTGACTCCGCGAGCACGAACAGCTTCGTGCGCGACGCGACTTCCAGCGCCGCTGCCTCGCCGCCCGCTACGCGGAACGACACCATTCCTCCGAAGCGGCGCATCTGCTTCGCGGCTACCTCGTGGCCGGGGTGTTCCGGCAGGCCGGGGTAGTAGACCTTGGTGACCTTCGGGTGCTTCGCCAGGGTGCGGGCGACCAGATCGGCGTTGTCGCTGTGCCGTTCCATCCGCAGGGCCAGCGTCTTGAGACCGCGCAGGGTCAGCCACGCGTCGAACGGGCCGGGGACGGCGCCCGCGGCGTTGCGCAGGTAGAAGAGTTGCTCGCGCAGTTCGTCCTCGTTCGTGACGACCGCGCCGCCGACTACGTCGGAGTGGCCGCCGAGGTACTTCGTGGTGGAGTGCACCACGATGTCCGCGCCTAGGGCCAGCGGGGTTTGCAGGTACGGCGTGGCGAAGGTGTTGTCCACGACCAGGCGCGCGCCCGCGTCGTGCGCCGCGCCGGCCAGTGCGGCGATGTCGGCGACGCCCAGCAGCGGGTTGGTCGGCGACTCGCACCAGATCAGCTTGGTTTCCGGGCGCATCGCGGCCCGTACGTCGTCGATGCGGCTCAGGTCGGCGACCGTGTGCTCGACGCCCCACAGGCTGAGCACCTTGTCGATCAGCCGGAACGTGCCGCCGTACGCGTCGTTGCCCAGGACCAGGTGGTCGCCGGGGCGCAGGACCGTGCGCAGCACCGCGTCGGACGCGGCCATTCCGGACGCGAACGCCAGCGTGTGCCGGGCACCCTCGAGCGAGGCGAGGGCTTCCTCCAGCGCGGTCCGCGTGGGGTTCGCGGTGCGCGAGTACTCGTAGCCGCCCTCGCGGGTGCCGCCCACGCCGTCCTGCGCGTACGTGGACGTTTGGTAAATCGGCACGATGACGGCACCCGTGCGGGGATCGGGCTGCTGCCCGGCGTGGATCGCGCGTGTTTCAAAACCCAGGACGGAGTAGTCGTCGGCCATGGTTCCCAGGGTACGGGGCACCCCCGACAATCCCATCAGCTGGGAGGCAACTCACCATGCGGGAGAGGCTGCCGGTACAAACCCGCACCGGCAGCCCCGCGGTCACCAGCCCTGCGGAGCCGGGTAGCCGCCCTGGGCCGGTGCGTCCGGGCGGTAGTTGACCCATTCCGCGGTCGGCTTCACGATCGCCAGCACCAGGGTCGCGACCGGCGGGATCAGCCCGATCAGGGCGCCGCCGATGCCCGCGCCCAGCACCTGGGCGCTGCCCTTGTATCCAGCGGTCGCGACGCCGGCGAGAACGACGCTCAAGATCGTGTACGCGATCACCAGCCCGCAGCCGATGATCGTGCACAGCCGGGCGGCCGGCTTGTGCAGGAACAGGCCGATGCCGCCGAAGAACAGCAGGCCGACGAGCACCGCGTTCACCACGATCGACGCGTACAGCTGCCACAGCGTGATGTGGATGGCAGACAGCGCCACCACGGCGAGGATGATCGAGATGATCGCGAAAATGCCGCCGATGATCGCGAGGATCCCGGCGATGATCGCGGTCGCGCCGTTCGGCTTCTGCTGGTAGACGCCAGGTCCGCCCGGGTACCCCGGATACGGCTGACCCGCGGCGGGCGGGGCGAACGGCTGCTGCGGGGCGCCCGGGTACGGCTGGGCCGGCGTCGGCTGGCTCGCCGGGTACGGCTGCCCGGGGAACGGGCCGCTCTGCGGGTTCTGCGGCTGGCCCTGCGGGTTCTGGGGGTAGGTCACGGGGAGTCCTCGGTGCATCTGGTCCCGCCGGGCGGCGGGCGGAGTGCTTGTATCGTGCCAGCTCCGTCCCGTTTTCGGGGAGGATTTACCACTGTCGCGAGGGTGACGAAGCAGGCACCACGGGTGCGCGGTAGCGCAGGTAGCCGAAGGTCCGCGGCAGTCCGGCCAGCACGAGCACCAGCAGCACCGCCGCCGCCAGCGTGACGCGGTCCAGCGCGGCGAAATTCTCGAACCGCAGCAGGGTCCGGAAGTACTGGGCGTACCCCGGGGAACCGCTCAGCGCGGGTTCCAGCAGCAGCGCGCCGAGTGCGAGCAACGCGCCCGCGATCAGCAGCACCGCACCGGCTGTCGCGCGGAAAAAGGTCGCGATCGCGCCGATCAGCAAGACCAGCGAAGCGGCGAGGTACGCGCCGAGATCGGCGAGGGTCAGCGGCGAGAGATCGCCGAGGCTGAATCCGGACGGAATGTCGAGGAACAGTCTTGCCGGGAGGTAGCCTGCCGTCGCGGCGGCGACGAGACCGAACAGCCCGGCCGCGATCGCGGTGCTCCCCTTCGGGCGGCGCGGAACCGGTTCCGCGAGGGAGGATTCCCGTTCCCGCTGCCGTGCCGGAAGTGCGTGCAGGCCGCTCACGGCAGGTCCCCCTCGGGCTGGGAAGGCGATTCGGACGGCGCCCACCCTAGCCCGGAAACGCACCGTTGGGGACCGGCGCGAGCGCATGTGCGCCGCAATTCCCCCGGCTGCCGGAATCGTCGGGAAAAGGCCACCAGCTCCGCGCGAACCCCGCGAAAAACGGACTGGAAACGACGAAGGGCGCCGCCGTCAGGAGACGGAGGCGCCCTTCGCGGAGATTCAGCGAGTCACCACTGCTGCGGCGGCTGCTGGCCCGGCTGGCCGTAGCCCGGAGGGGGCTGCTGCCCGCCCGGCGGCGGGTACTGGCCCGGCTGTCCGAAACCGCCCGGCTGCTGCGGCGGCTGGCCGTAGCCCGGCTGCTGGCCCGGCTGGCCGTAACCGGGAGGCGGCTGCTGCCCGAAGCCCGGCTGCGGGTTCGCGCCGCTGCCCGGGTTCGGACCGCCCGGCTGCGGGAAGCCCCCGCTGTTCGGGTTCGGACCACCAGGCGGCGGGAAACCGCCGGACTGCGGCTGGCCGAAGCCCTGCGGAGCGCCGCCGCCGAAACCGCCCGGCTGCTGCGGTCCGCCAGGACCGCCCTGGCCGCCTGAGGACGAACCGAGGCCGACGTACTGCGAGGTCGCCGGGATGATCGCGACCACGCCGATGATCAGGATGATGATGCCCAGGATCAGCGTCAGCATGCCGCCGCCGCTCGTGGCGCTGGAGCTCGCGCCGCCGTACTTGTCGGCGAAGGAGCTGCTGACCGAGGTCCCGGACTTCGCCAGGATCGAGAACAGCAGCAACAGCACGCCGCCGACGAGCACCCCGATCGGGGCGAGCTTGCGCATCACGGCCGCACGCGAGGCGAGAGCCAGCGCGACGCCGCCAGCCAGCGCGATCACCGCGCCGACCAGGATCATGATCACGTAGAACAGCAGCGTGCCCGGCGAGGCGAGACCGGCCTCGTCGAACAGCTTCTGGTACCGGCTCGAGCTCTCGTACAGCTTCGAGTAGTCGCTGGTGTCGCTCATGTAGCTGAACGACACGATCAGCGCGATCAGGCCGAGCACCGCGGTGACGCCGCCGGCGATGTAGCCGTACAGCGCGTTCCCGCCGCCCGCCGACGGCGCGGCGGACGCGCCGAACGGGGCGGGCTGGCCGAAGCCCGGCTGACCCGGCTGCCCGGGCTGGCCGAACGCACCCTGCGGCGGGGCGCCGAAGCCGCCCTGGTCGAACCCGCCCGGCTGGCCGAAGCCCTGCGGCGGCTGACCAGGCTGACCAGGCTGGCCCGGCTGCCCGGGCTGACCCGGCTGGCCGAAGCCCTGCGGGGCGCCGAACCCGGCGACCGCGGCCGGGTTGTCCGCCGCGCTCGGCGGCGGGGCGTACGGGATGTTCTGCGGCTGCTGGCTCGGCGGCACCAGCTGCGTCGACTCGGCGTTGCCTTCGGCGCTCACGGGGTTGACCACCTGCGTGGCGTTCGAGTCAGCCGGCTGTCCCGGCTGCACGACCTGCGTCGGTTCCGGGGTGTCGCCGAAGGTGCCGCCGCCCTGAGCGGGCTGCTGCGGCTGGCCCGGCTGGACCACCTGGGTCGGCTCCGACGCGCCGAAGGGACTGTCCTGCTGCGGTGTAGGACCACTCGACGGGCCCTGCGGCGGCTGCTGGCCGCCGTCCCAGGGCTGGTTCGGTGGCTGCGGAGCACTCATGTGGGTCTTGAACCCCCTTGACGAGGACGCGAAAAAGTTCTATTCGGCCGTAACGCTATCGGATGCCCGGCCAGGACGCGCGCAGACGCCCCGGCCGGCGTCGGTGAGCTTGTGCCTATCTGCCCGCGAGGAACGCGAGCAGATCGTGCCTGGTGACGACGCCCGCCGGCTTGCCGTCGATCAGCACCAGCGCGCCGTCGGCCCCTTCGAGCGCCTTCATCGCGGCGCTCACCTGCTCGCCCGCCCCGATCGTGGGCAGCGGCGGCGACATGTGCGTCTCCAGCCGGTCGGCCATGTGGGCCTTGCCGGTGAACAGCGCGTCGAGCAGGTCTCGCTCGTTGACCGCGCCGACCACCTCGGCGGCCATCACCGGCGGTTCGGCGCTGACCACGGGCATCTGGCTCACGCCGAATTCCGCCAGGATGGCGACCGCTTCGGCGACCGTCTCGTTCGGGTGCGAGTGCACGAGGCTGGGCAGCGCGCCGGACTTGCGGGTGAGCACGTCGCCGACGGTCGCGCCGGAGGAATCCGGCGGGAGGAAGCCGTAGGAGGACATCCAGGCGTCGTTGAACACCTTGGTGAGGTAGCCGCGGCCGCCGTCGGGCAGCAGCACGACCACGACGTCGTCCTCGGTCAGCCCCTCGGCCAGCTTCAGCGCGGCGGCAACGGCCATCCCGCACGAACCGCCGACGAGCAGGCCTTCCTCGGTCGCGAGCCGGCGCGTGATCTCGAACGAGTGCGCGTCGCTGATCGGGATGATCTGGTCGGCGACGTTCCGGTCGTAGGTCTCCGGCCAGAAGTCCTCGCCGACGCCCTCGACCAGGTACGGCCGTCCGGTGCCGCCGGAGTACACCGAGCCCTCGGGATCAGCCCCGACGACCTGGACGCGGCCGTCGCTGACCTCCTTCAGGTACTTGCCGGTGCCGGAGATCGTGCCGCCGGTGCCGACGCCCGCGACGAAGTGGGTGATCTTGCCGTCGGTCTGCCGCCAGAGCTCCGGGCCGGTGGAGTGGTAGTGGCTGGCCGGGTTCTCCGGGTTGGCGTACTGGTTGGGCTTCCAGGCGCCCTCGATCTCGCGCACGAGCCGGTCGGACACGTTGTAGTACGAGTCGGGGTGCTCGGGCGCGACCGCGGTGGGGCACACGACGACGCGCGCGCCGTACGCGCGCAGCACGTTGCGCTTGTCCTCGCTCACCTTGTCCGGGCAGACGAACACGCACTGGTAGCCCTTGCGCTGGGCGACCATGGCCAGCCCGACCCCGGTGTTGCCCGAGGTGGGCTCCACGATCGTGCCGCCTGGGCGCAGTTCTCCGGAGGCCTCGGCGGCCTCGATCATCCGCAGCGCGATCCGGTCCTTCACGCTGCCGCCCGGGTTGACGTACTCGACCTTGGCGAGCACGAGCGGCTTGAGCCCCCGCGTAAGCGAATTCAGCTTGACCAGCGGGGTGTTGCCCACGAGGTCCACGATGTGTTCTGCGTACTCCACGGCGACCAGCCTAAACAGCCGGGCCCCGGACCGGCCAGCGCGGGATCGGCGGGCGGTCTCCGGGTGCGCGTCGGGGCCACGGGCGGCGCCAGGCGAGGTCGGGCCTCCCCGGCGCGGACCTCAGGCAGCCACCAAGCCGCGCGTCGACACCGGGGCGGGCCCGAGGGCCGCCGCACGCCGATCCGTGATCCCGTCCCGGAGATCCGTCCCGGCCCGCAATGCCGCGCAGTAACGCTTGAGGGCCATCATGACCGGTTCACCTCCTAATCAGGGATCCTCTTCTCCTTGTTGACTCTTCACGAATCCTAGTGGTTCCGCGGTTATTTCGAAACACCCGATGGAACCAGCCGGAGCCAGCCGTCGTCGCCGGGTTCTTCGGTCCAGCCGGGCGGCCAGGTCCGTTTGTGGCCGGGCTTCGCGAGCGCGCCGGCCAGCCCGGCTTCCGAGTGCGTCCCGAATTCCGCGTGCTTCTCGAACTTCGCGCCGCGGAATACGTCGTCTCCGCCGCCGAGGACGGTGCCGCGGAAGTCCGCGCGTTCGCGGAACACCGCTTCGTGGAAATCGGCTTTGCTGCGGAATTCGGTGCCGCGGAAGGTCGCGAATTCCTCGAATTTGGTCTGGTAGCACACGATGGAACGGATTCTGCAGTGTGTGAGCGTCAGCGCGACGAGCCTGGCCCCGGAGAAGTCGAGGTCGATGTCCGGCCAGTACGACCCGTTCGGCTCCTCGCCGCCGCCCGGACGCAGGTGCAGCATCAGGATCCGCTGCGCGGCCTTGCGGACCTGCACCTCTTCGTCCGTGCCGTCCAGCGGCATCCGCAGGTACGCGCAGAGCACGTTGACGATGGTCTGCCGCTGGTCAGCGTGGCTTTGCGCGAGGCGTTCGAGCGCGTACAGCCCGGCCAGCCGGACCGGGGCCTTGTCGCTGCCGAGCTGGTCGGCGGCCTTGCCGTACATGTCGGTGATCCGGCGCTCGGTCGCGTCGTGGTCCTTCTGTTCCAGGTCCAGTTCGGCGGACCGCTGCCGCCGCGCGGCGAGCAGGAGCGCGGCCGCGCCGCCGGTCCCGACGACGATGCTCGAGGCCGTGCGCAGCGCGTCGAGCCGCGACGAATCGGCCGGGGTGCCGCCGCCGAGCAGCCACAGCAGCAACGCCGCCGCGACGGCCGCGAGCAGCACGATGCCCGTCCCCCACCACGCGATCGTGCGGGTGGACAACACCCGGTTGCGCTCGGTCACGGCGGAAATCCTCCCACGGGAGCAAGGTGGTGCATGTCGCCTTCGGCTTTCGGACGGACGCCGGACGCGGCAAGATGGTGAGCAACCGCTTAGTGCCGCCGACCCGAGGATGTGTCAGTCATGCCCGAAGCCGTCATCGTCTCCACCGCCCGTTCCCCGATCGGCCGCGCCGGGAAGGGCTCGCTGGTGGGGATGCGCCCCGACGACCTTGCCGTGCAGATGGTGCGCGCGGCGCTGGACAAGGTGCCCCAGCTCGACCCCGCCGACATCGACGACCTGATGCTCGGCTGCGGCCTGCCCGGCGGCGAGTCCGGCTTCAACATGGGCCGCGCGGTGGCCGTCGAGCTCGGCTACGACCACCTGCCTGGCTGCACGATCACCCGGTACTGCTCCTCGAGCTTGCAGACCACCCGGATGGCGCTGCACGCGATCAAGGCGGGCGAGGGCGACGTCTTCATCTCGGCGGGCGTCGAGGCCGTGTCCCGGTTCGCGAAGGGCAGCTCCGACTCCTGGCCGGACACGCACAACCCGCTGTTCGCCGACGCCGAGGCGCGCACCCAGGCCACCGCCGAGTCCGGCGCGGACAGCTGGCAGGACCCGCGCGAGAACGGGCAACTCCCCGACGTCTACATCGCGATGGGCCAGACCGCGGAGAACCTCGCGCGGCTCAAGGGCGTCACCCGCGAGGAGATGGACGAGTTCGGCGTGCGGTCGCAGAACCTCGCCGAGAAGGCCATCGCGGACGGCTTCTGGGCCAAGGACATCACGCCGGTCACGCTGCCGGACGGCACGGTCGTGTCGAAGGACGACGGGCCGCGCGCGGGCGTCACGCTCGAGGGCGTGTCCGGGCTGAAGCCGGTCTTCCGCCCCGACGGCCGGATCACCGCGGGCAACTGCTGCCCGCTCAACGACGGCGCGGCTGCTGTCGTGATCATGTCCGACACGAAGGCGCGCGAACTGGGCCTGACGCCGCTGGCGCGCGTCGTGTCCACCGGCGTCACCGGCCTGTCGCCGGAGATCATGGGCTACGGCCCGGTCGAGGCGTCGAAGCAGGCGCTGTCCCGCGCCGGTCTGTCCATTTCGGACATCGACCTGGTCGAGATCAACGAGGCGTTCGCCGCGCAGGTCATCCCGTCCTACCGCGACCTTGGCATCGACCTCGACCGGCTGAACGTCAACGGCGGCGCGATCGCGGTCGGCCACCCGTTCGGCATGACCGGCGCGCGGATCACCTCGACGCTGATCAACTCCCTGCAGCACCACGACAAGCAGTTCGGCCTCGAGACGATGTGCGTCGGTGGCGGGCAGGGCATGGCGATGGTGCTGGAGCGGCTTTCCTGAGCCCAGCAACGCAAAAAAGGGCCGTCCGCGGAGGTTCGCGGACGGCCCTTTTCGATGTGCGGGTCAGTGCATCAGCACCGGCGGAGCGACGTCGTCGGAGCCCGTCGCCTCGGGCACCACGCGCTTCTTCGGCAGGAAGAACGCGGGCACCAGGCACAGCGCCAGCAGGATCGTGCCCCACAGGAACGTCGTCGCGAACGACTCGCCCGCGAGACCGGCCGCGGCGTCGTGCGTGGCCGGGTTCATCGTCGCCGCGGTGGCGACCAGCTGGCCCTGGCTCGTCGGCACGCCGAACTTCCCGGCGAGCAGCGCCGCCAGGATGATCGACATCACCGCGGACCCGATCGCGCCCGCGGTCTGCTGAAGGATGTTCGTCGCGGTCGAGGCCTTCGCCATGTCCTTGGACTGCAACGTCTGCAGCGCGGCCGAGGTGATCGGCATCATCGTGCAGCCCATGCCGATGCCCATCACGAACAGCGCGGCCAGCAGCTGCCAGTACGGGGTGGTCGCGGTGACCTGCGTGAACACCACCATGCCCAGTGCGATGAAGACCAGGCCGGGCACCACGATCCGGCGCGGGGCGATCTTGTCCGCCAGCCGTCCGGTGATCGGCATCGCCAGCATCGCGCCAAGGCCCTGCGGGGCCAGCAGAAGACCCGCGTGCAGCGCGCTCTCCCCGCGCACCAGCACGAAATACGTGGGCAGCAACAGCATCGCGCCGAAGAACCCGACGCAGAACACCGCCATCGTGATCATCGCGACCGAGAACGACCGGTTGCGGAACAGCTTCAGGTCGATCAGCGGATGCTCCATGGTCCGCGCCCGCAGCACGAACGCGACCAGCAGCACGATCCCGGCCAGCGCGGGCAGCCACACCTCGAGCGCGCCGACGGTGCCGGTGGACGGAATCCGCGAAACACCGAAGATCAGCGCGGCCAGGCCCGGCGACACCATCAGCATGCCGAGGAAGTCGAACCGGTTGCCCGGCTCCGGGTTGTCCTTCGGGAGCAGCCGGAGCGCGAGCACGAAGGCGATCAGTCCGATCGGGACGTTGATGTAGAAGATCCAGCGCCAGCTCACCGAGTCGACCAGCCAGCCGCCGAGAATCGGGCCGCAGATCGGGCCGAGGAGCATCGGCACGCCCAGCACGGCCATGACCCGGCCGATCCGCTGCGGACCGGCCGCGCGGGTCAGGATCGTCATGCCCGCGGGCATCAGCATGCCGCCGCCGAGGCCCTGCACGACTCGGAACGCGATCAGCGATTCGACGTTCCAGGCGAGCCCGGCCAGCATCGAGCCGATCAGGAAGGTGCCGATCGCGAGCAGGTACAGCCGCTTCGTGCCGAACCGGTCGGACGCCCATCCGGTGACCGGGATGACCGTCGCCAGCGCCAGCATGTAGCCGGTGGCGACCCACTGGATGGTGTCGAAGGACGTGGCGAACTGGATGGTGAGCTTCTGGAGCGCGACGTTGACCACGGTGGTGTCGAGGATCGCCATGATGGCGCCGAGCACCACCACGGAAGCGACCTTCAGCACTCCCCGGTCGAGTTTGTCACCGGCATCCGGCGCGGCCGGAGTCGCGGGTGCGGACATGCGGAACCCCATCTGTTAGTGGTGATGCGCAAGCCCGCGACGCGACAATACGACGGCGGTTCCCCCTTGCGCGCGCTCCAGACTAGCCGAGCGGCAAGCGGACACGCAGTCTTTTTCGCTGCCGGGCGAAATGCGTGGGGACTTTTCGCGCAGTCGCGATGACCTGCGAAAAGTCCCCGATCGGCTCAGCAGATACTGTCCGTGCGCACAGGGTTGCCCAAACCGAACAACGGCCGCAGTTTCAGCCCGATCCAGGTGCCGAAAAGCGCGAACGCGCCCCACAGCCAGCCGTGCAGACTGCCGACGGAGATTCCGCCGAGGTACGCGCCGATATTGCAGCCGTTCGCCAGTCGCGCGCCGATGCCCATGAGGATTCCGCCGAGGATCGCGGCGACCGCGGTGCGCCACGGGATCGAGCTGTGGATCTTCCACGCGCCCGCGGCCGCGGCGGCGACGAACGCGCCGATCATGATGCCGATGTCGGTGAGGCTTGTCTTGTCCTGCCAGATCGGCTTGGACAGGGACGTCGCGTTCGCCTTCAGCTGCCAGAACTCCCACTGCTCCGGGTGCAGTCCGAACACCTGGAGAATTTTCGCGCCCCACAGGCTGAACGCGCTCGTGACGCCCCAGATGCCGCCGGAAACCAGGTACACCGCGCCGGCCAGCACGCCGAGCACGACCGCGCCGGCGAGGATCGGCCAGGAGCCGCGGAAGATCCGGGCGAACCCGCGCGCGGTCGGCACAGTGTCGACCGGCGGCGGCACGCGACGCTTCTGCACCACCCGGGTCGCGAGGACGATCGCGGCGAGCACCGCGATCGTGATCGCCCACGAACCGAACCAGCCGACGTGGTCCGACAGCAGGAACCCGGACACCTGCGGCCAGCCGGTGAACAGCGGATAGCCCCAGGTGTAGAGGACCGAACCGGTGATGAAACCGCCGAGGGTCAGCACGATCGTCGACTGCCCGGCGCCGACCGCGAACAGCGTCCCGGACGCGCACGCGCCGCCGAGTTGCATGCCGATCGCGAACAACGTGGCCCCGACGAACAACGCGAGCCCGATCGGCCCGACGTTCGTCACCGGCACCGGTTTGCTGCCGAAGAGGCCCGCGCCGGTGCCGCAGATGAGTGCGATGAGCGTCGCGGCGGTGCCGAGCAGGAGGGTGTGCGCACGGAGGCCCTGGCCGTTGCCGACGGCGATCAGCTGCCGCCACGCGGACGTGAACCCGAAGCGGGAGTGGAAAAGCGCGAGGCCGAGCGCCAGCCCCAGCACGAGCAGGACCCCGAACTTCGCGCCGTGCGCGGCCCAGACGTAGGCGGTCAGCCCGACCGCGAGCACCGCGGCGACGGCCAGCGGGACGACCTTGACCGGCTCCTCCGGTTTAGGCGCCGGAGCCGCGCACGAAGTGGGGAAGTCGAGAAGTTTTCGCTCGTCGACAGGGGAATCGGTGGTCGCCACCACGTCTCCTGAGGGGGTCGGGGATGAACGGGGCCCGCCCGGCGGCGGGCGGCGATCCACGTTAGGTCCCGGTGAGCCCCGGACGCAGCCTGTCTCACGGAGTGCGACGAACGGCCGAAACCGGGCGTCCGGACGGCCCCTTTGTACCGCCCGTCAGCTCTTGATGCAGATGGCTTCCTCCGGGTCGGAGTACCAGCGGACAGTGGTCGAACCACTGCCCTCGCACGCCGAACGATCCTTCGCGCCGGGCACGAGCTTGACGATCTCCGCGTTCTTCTGCGGATCGGTGCACGGCACCTTCTGGTACGTCGTGCTGGCGGTCTGGAGCCCGGCGAGGCAATCCCCTTGCTGCACGTTGGGGATGAGGCAGAGCACGCGGTGGTTCTTGCCGCCGGTGGTGTAGCGGTAATAGTCGCCGCGCGGGCAGGTGCCGCTCCGGTTGGCGCGCGCGACCGCGACCTTGACGTTCGCTCCCGGATCGGCGCAGTCGACGGTTTTCGTCGTCGTGGTCGAGCCGGACTTCTCGATGTGCATGCAGTCGCTGGCGTGGGTGTTGCTGGTCGAGTTGCCGAACTTGAGGAAGCCGATGACGACCCCCGCCGCCACGATCACCACCGCTACGGCGACCAGCACCACGGTCCTGGTCGGGAAGTTTCGCTTCGGGCTCTGCTGGGGCGGCATCCCGCCCGGACCGTAGTGCTGCTGGAACGGCGACTGGCCCTGCTGTCCGTAGCCCTGCTGTCCGTAGCCCTGCTGTCCGTAGCCCTGCTGTCCGTAGCCCTGTTGTCCGTAGCCCTGCTGCGGTCCGTGCCCGTGCGGGGGAACGCTCACGTGATGCCTCGCAAACCCGAAAGAAAGATTCCGACCGGGCACATCCAACACGACGGCCTCGGGAGCGCGCAGAACTTCCCGGCAGAAAAACAGAAAAGGCGCTCCGCGTAACGCGGAGCGCCCCTTCCCGGGAAACCTGTGCGACGGCTAGTCGCGCAGGTAAGACAGCAAACGCAGGATCTCGAGGTACAGCCACACCAGCGTGGTCATCAGGCCGAACGCGGCGTACCAGGCCCACTTCGACGGCATGCCGGCGCGGATCATCTTGTCGGCCTGGTCGAAGTCGAGCAGGAAGCTGAACGCGGCGATGCCGATGACCACCAGGCTGAAGACGATGGCGAGCGGGCTGCCGTCGCGCAGCGGGTTGAAGCCGAAGAACAGCGCGGTGACCAGGTTGACCAGCATCAGGATGGCGACGCCGGCGACCGCGCCGACGATCCACTTGGTCAGCTTCGGCGTGACCTTCACCGCGCCGGTCTTGTAGACGACCAGCATCGCGACGAACACGCCCGCGGTGCCGATGAGCGCCTGCAGGGCGATGCCCGGCAGGAACACCTCGAACAACCCGCTGAGCGCACCGAGGAACAGGCCCTCGGCGCCGGAGTAGACGAGCGTGAGCGGACCGCTCGGCTTCTGCTTGAAGATGATCACCAGCGACACGACGAGGCCCACCACGAGCCCGCCGATCAGCGCGCCGAGGAGCGGGCCGCTCGGCGAAAGCCTGCCGAGGGAGTCGCGCACGAGCTGGGACTGCGCCCAGATCGCCGTGAGCACGCCGACGACGAGCGCGACGCCGAGCGACATGCCGGTCTTGATGACGACGTCGTCGACCGTCATCGGACGGTCGGCGGAGGCGGTGCCCATCTGGCCAGGGCCGTAACCCGGGACGCCGCCTTGGCCCTGCGGCTGGCCGTAGGGCTGGTCGAAGCCGACGTTCGGCCCGTACTGCCCGGTCGCGGCCGCGCCGCGCGGGAGATTGCGGAACGCCGGGTTGCTGCTGGAACGCACCTGTCCTCCTGGACTTTATGGCACCTTGCATCGGGTTCAACGACCGCGGCGGCTCGCTGGTTCCCGTTCGGGTAAAGCAGATTTTACTCATCACCCGCACGGGTGGGGCCACCCCCGTTACGGCCACCGTAGGCGATGAAGGTCACGACCGTTCACCGCAGGTCACCCGATGGTCTCTAGACAACTCCCCCGCTGACCCGCGAACCTTCACATCGCGTGTCCGGGAAGTGACCGAACGCGTGTCGGGGAGTTGTTCGATCAGGTGAACTGCGAGGACGCCGTTCAGGCGTCGGCAGGCACGTCGAAGGAGCCAACACACCATGGGGTGGATCTCACGCCCGCGCGCTCGCTGGCGCGCGGCCACCGGGCTGGTCGCGACCGCACTGCTCGGCGCACTCTCCGTAACCGCGCTGGGGGCGACCCCGGCCTCGGCAGCCGCCGTCACCGGCCACGGCCGAAACATCGAGCACAAAGAGTCAGACGGCGTCACATACAAGGACTGGCTCGGCTCCTACAAGGTGGGCGGCAAGGACGTGTTCTGCGTCAGCTTCCACCTGAAGGCTCCGGACAGCGACGAGGAGTACCAACCAGGTCAAGATCTGCTGACGAAGTGGGGCAAGCCGCTGGCACCCGACATCGCAGGCAACATCTCCTACCTGCTGTTGCGTTACGGCAACACCTCCGATGACGACGAGGCAGCCGCGCTCGCCCATCTGCTGCACTCGTGGACCGCCAAAACGCAGACGCCCGGCGACACGGACTTCGGCACGCCCCCGAACAAGGCGGCCTATCCCGAGGACAAATACTTCAAGCTCCTCACCCCGGAAGCCGCCAAGGACGTGGCCAAGATGAAGGCCGAGGCCGAGGCGAACCGCGGCCCGTGGACCGCGTCGGTCACCGCGCCGAAGGGCGATCAGCACCTCGGCCAGCCCGCGACCTGGACGGTCACGGTGAAGAATTCCAAGGGCAAGGGCATCCCGGACGTTCCGGTGAAGCTGACCGCCACCGACGGAACCATCGGCCAAGCGGACAAGCAGGCAGACACGGAGAAGGCGTCCGATTCTTCGGCGGGCAACTCCGCTCCGCAGGCCGCGCAGAAAGACACGACGCTGAAGACCGATGCGAACGGCACGGTCACGGTGAAGGTCACGCCGGCCGGCGACCAGCCGAAGCTCGTCGCCTCGTTGTCCGCGCCCGCGGACAAGCCGACTGTGCAGAACCCGGTCAACACCAAGGACGGGATCCAGAGCGTCGTCGGCACCGGCGGAGAAAAGCAACTGACCGCCCAAGGCGTCGTCGCGGTAGCGAAGCCGGGCAAGGTGCAGGTCACCAAGACCGACGCCAAGACCGGCAAGGGCATCGGCGGCGCGACGCTGCGGGTCACCGGCAAGGACCGCAAGACCGCGGCCACCAGTCAGGACGGCAAGCCGCTGACCGGGCCCGACGGACAGCCCGCCGTGGTCACCACCAGTGGCGAGAACGGCACCGCGACTGTCGAGAATCTGCTGGCCCCGCAGGAGGTCTGCGTGGTCGAGGTGAACGCGCCGCCTGGCTACACCAACGCGTTCGACCCGAACAATCCGCCCGCCGCGTGCGGATCGCTGACGCCGGGCGGCACACTCGCGCTGACTGTGGCCAACACGCCGAACGAAGTGCCGCACGCGATTCCCGCCGGCGACCTGCCGGTGACGATGGCCAAGGGCACCGTCGAGACGAGCTTCTCCACCGCTGGCATCGCGGGTCTCGCCGCGCTGGTGCTCGTCGGTTCGGGTCTGGTCGGGTTCGCCGCTCGGCGGTCGGCGCGGCGGTAAGCGAAAGCAGCAAAGGCAGATGAGCGGAAAAGGACGGCTGGTCGGCGGGTTCGTGCTCGGCGCGGCAAGCGTGCTGGCAGTGGAACTCGCGACGGTCGTGATCAGTTCGCCGCCGACGACGGTGGTGGCCGGGAGCGCGTCCCCGGTCGCCGCCGCCGTTCCGGCCGCTTCGCCGCAGCAGCTGGCTCCCGCGCCGCCGCCGTCGAGCAGTTCAGCGGCGCCGCCGCCCAGCAGTTCGGCGGCCGCTCCGCCCGCGGCGCCCGCGGAGCATCGGCAAGCTCCGGAACCGGGGCCGCAGGCGCCGGGCACGATCCGGCTGCCCGGCGGCGGGACCGCGGCGATGGTGCGGCAGGACCTCGGGCCGGGCAACACGCTTCCGGTGCCGTCGGACATCGGCCAGGCGGCCTGGTGGGGCGCGGACCTGGAAGCGGTCAGCGGCGCGAGCGTGTTCGCGGGCCACGTGAACTGGCGCGGCGCGACCGGGCCGTTCTCGGAACTGTGGAGCGAGCGCATCGGCGGCGTGGTGACGATCGTGGACCGCGCGGGCAAGACGAGCCGGTACCGGATTTCGCAGCTGGTCACCGTGCACAAGAACGATCTGCCGAGCCGCGCCGACGATCTTTTCGGGCAGGCCGGTCCGCATCGGGTCGTCCTGGTGACCTGCGGCGGGCGCTGGATCGGCGGGAGCGACGGGTACGAGGAGAACCGCGTCGTGATCGCGGACCCGGAGTGAGGGGTCCCCTCGCGACCCGCTGAACCCGCGCGAGGGGTCCATTCGCGCAGCTTCTGCACGGCCTCTCGTTCGCGGAAATCCGCTGCCACCTGCGGGACCCCGTGCCGACGCTAAGTTACTTGCGAGTAACCTCACCCTGCCGCGTTGTGGTCAGGGCGGCGTCCATGCAGCAGAATGCCCATGGGTCCAGGCGGCGGCACGGCGGAGGGTGATGGAGATGGCGACGTTCTTGGTGACAGGCGCGACCGGGTTGATCGGGCGCCAGGTCACCCGGCAGCTGCTCACCCGGCCGGACGTGGAACGGGTCGCGCTGGTGGTGCGCGCGTCGTCGCGGGGGAAGCTGGCCGCGCTCGTCGACGCGTGGCCGCATCCGGACCGCGTCACGCTCGTGACCGGCGACCTCGGCGAACCGCTGATGGGAGTGTCCGAGGCGG
Organism: Amycolatopsis nivea; assembly: GCF_004522235.1. Classification (GTDB taxonomy): domain Bacteria; phylum Actinomycetota; class Actinomycetes; order Mycobacteriales; family Pseudonocardiaceae; genus Amycolatopsis; species Amycolatopsis nivea. The sequence continues at coordinate 3,473 of NZ_SDLT01000039.1, read as the reverse complement.
ACCGGGAGACGCTGCGCGGCGTCGACCACGTCATCCACCTCGCCGCGCTCTACGACATCACCGCCGACGACGAAACCAGCATCCGGGCCAATGTGGACGGTACGCAGAACGTCATCGACCTCGCCGCGGACCTGAACGCCGGGTGCCTGCACCACGTCTCGTCGGTCGCCGTCGCGGGCGACCACGAAGGACTGTTCACCGAGGACATGTTCGACGTGGGACAGCGGCTGATCACGCCGTACCACCGCACCAAATTCGAAGCCGAGAAGCTCGTCCGGGACCAGCACGAGGTGCCGTGGCGGGTGTACCGGCCCGCGGTCGTGGTCGGCGATTCGCAGACCGGCGAGATGGACAAGATCGACGGCCCGTACTACCTCTTCCCCGCGATCAGCAGGCTCGCCGGGCTGCCCGACGTCCCGTCCGCCGGACCGGATCTGGGCGACACCAACGTGGTTCCGGTCGACTACGTCGCGAAGGCCCTGCTGGAGCTGGTCACCACACCGGGTCTCGACGGCCGCGCCTTCCATCTCGTGAACCCCGAACCGCAGCCGGTGGTGTCGGTCTACAACGCGTTCGCCCGCGCCGCCGGGGCACCGACCATCACCGTGCAGCTCGGCGACAGGGTGTCGAAGGGAATCGTCGGGCTGGTCAAGCTCAGCGAGCACATTCCCGGGTTCACCATCGCCCGCGACGCGGTGCTGGAGCGGCTCGGCATTCCGCCGGTGCTGCTGGAAACGATGGCTTTCCCGTCGGTGTTCGCGTCCGCGGAGACGCGGAAGGCGCTGGCCGGAAGCGGCGTCGAGGTGCCCCGGCTCGAGGAATACGCCCCCACGCTGTGGCGCTACTGGCGCGAACACCTCGACCCGTTCCGCGCACGCAAGCACGGTCCGCGCGGCGAACTGGACGGCCGCCGGGTGATCATCACCGGCGCGTCGTCGGGCATCGGCCGGGCGACCGCGCTGAAGGTCGCCGCGGCGGGCGGGGTGCCGCTGCTGGTCGCGCGGCGGCAGCACGAACTGGAAGAAGTGCGCGACGAGATCATCGCGGCGGGCGGCACCGCGTCGGTGTACCCGGCCGACCTCACCGACGAGGATTCGGTGCGCAAGGCCGTGGACGCGATGCTGTCCGAACACGGCCGGATCGACATGCTCGTGAACAACGCCGGCCGCTCGATCCGGCGCTCGATCAAGCTGTCGTACGACCGGATGCACGACTACGAGCGCGCGATGGCGATCAACTACTTCGGCGCGGTGCGGCTGATCCTGGCGGTCCTCCCGCACATGTCGGAGCGGAAATTCGGGCACATCGTGAACGTGTCCTCGATCGGCGTGCAGGGAATCGCGCCGCGGTTTTCCGCCTATGCCGCGTCGAAGGCCGCGCTGGACTACTTCTCCCGGATCGCGGCGACCGAAACGCACGGCGACGGGATCACCTTCACCACCATCCACATGCCGCTCGTGCGCACGCCCATGATCCGGCCGACGAAGATCTACGACGCGTTCCCCACGAAATCGCCGGAGCAGGCGGCGGACATGGTGCTGAAGGCGCTGATCCAGCGGCCGAAGCACATCGGCACCCCGGCGGGCCAGGCGATCGGGCTGACCTACACGCTCGCGCCGGGGCTGACCGACGCGATCGCGTACCAGGGTTTCCGGATCTTCCCGGACTCCGCGGCGGCGGGCGGCAGCGGGAAACTGAAGATCGGGCGGGGCGAGAAACACCTGTCCCGTGCGGCGATGGCGCTGGCCCGGCTGTCCCGCGGCTTCCACTGGTAGTGACGGCTTCGCGCGGCGGGTGAGGCCGTTCAGGCGAGATCGACACGAAGAATCGACCCGGGGCGGTGATTCGCCACTCCTGGCGGCACGCACGCCAGGTGCGCGGGTACGGTCGTGGGCATGGTTCCCGAGCGAGACAACGGCCTCCTCCCGCTGCGGCGCGAGTACACCGAAGCCTGGCGCGGCTTCGACCGCACCGAGGTGCGGCAGTACCTCGACCACCTCGAAAGCCAGCTGCACCGGCTGATCACCGACCGCGACGCGGCGGCCGCCCAGGTCGCCACGCTGTCGCGCGAACTCGAGACGACGCGCGGCGAGGTGTCGAAGCTGCAGTCGCGGGTCGAGGAACTGATGAAGCCGCCGGAGCGGCTCGAGGACCTGGACGAGCGGATGCAGCGCACCGTCACGCTCGCGAACGCGCGAGCCGAGGAGATCACCAAGCGCGCGCAGGTGGCGGCGGAGAAGCACTGGGCGTCGTCCACCGAGGCGTCCACGAAGCTGCGCGAGCGGTACCACCGCCTGGTCGAGGAGCTGGACAAGCAGGCCGAAGCGCTGCACTCGGAGCACGAGGCCGCGCTGAAGGAAACCCGCGCCGAAGTGCAGCGGCTGACGGTCGAGGCGGCGCAGCGCCGGGAACTCCTCGACAACGAAGCCGAGCGCAAGCGCCGCAAGATCGAGCGTGATTTCGACGCGAAGATCACCGCCGAGCGCACGGCGCACGAAAAGATGATCGCCGACCAGCGCACGGCCAGCAAGAACCAGGCCGAGCGCCGCATCGCGGAAGCCACCGCGGAGGCGACCCGCCGCGTCGAGGAGGCGACGGCGGAGGCCAAGCGCCGTCTCGACGAGGCGACCACGCAGGCGGCCCAGCGCACCACCGCGGCGACGCGCAAGGTCGAGCGGCTCGCCGAGATCCGCGAACAGGCCCGCAAGAACCTGGCGCTGGCGGACGAGGTCCTCGGCCGCAGCGAAGGCTTGCTGACGGCACTCCCGTCGGAATCGGTCCTGCCCGCCGCGTCAAAACTGGTCGGCGGCGACGACCCGGCGAAGCCAGACCCCTCGCCGGCCCCGGTCGAGCCGAAGCCCGCACCGTCGCCGAAGCCGAAGGGCGAGAACGGTTCTGCTGCCAAGAGCGCGACCGGGAACGGCTCGTCCGCGAAGGGCGGGGCGACGGAAAGCTCCGCGGGGAACGGCGCGAAGAACGGCAACGGTTCGACGGCGAACGGCGCGAAGTCCCAGCCGCAGACGGCGGGCAAGCCCAGCAGCTGACCCACGGCATCCAGCGAGCCCGTCGGACCGGCCATGGTTCGGCGGGCTCACTGCGCTAAGCCCCAGCCACGAACGGCGGGTAAGCCAGCAACTCAGCCGCTGCACGCGGTGAGCCGTCGGACCGGACACGGTTCGACGGGAACCAACGCCAAGTCCCAGCCCTGGACGGCAGGCAAGCCCAGCAGCTAAGCCACGGCACGCAGCGAGCCCGCCGACCCCGCCCCCCGGTTCGGCGGGCTCCCTCGTTTCTGTGGCCAAGTCCGTGAAGGGCTCCTTGAGGGAATCTGATTCCCGCAAGGAGCCCTTCACGACATCCGGGCATCATGCCGCGACCGCTGGAGGTCCGCCCAGGTCGCGGATGCGGCCGGGTCAGCCGTCCGTGAGGGCCACCCTGAGAGGGTGTTGTGAAACCTGGTTTTGGTGCGGTGT
>NZ_SDLT01000038.1 GCF_004522235.1 Amycolatopsis nivea | reverse complement strand
TCAGTGAAGGGGCCCCTCACGGACGGTGGAGGGTCGTGAGGGGAACCCTGAGGGAATCAGAGTCAATGAGGGTGGCCCTCACGGACGGCGCTGGCGGAGATCCGCCATCCAGGGGTGGATTTTCGGGTTTCGCCTATTTCGGGAACAGGGGGACGGTCAGGAGAGTTTGCAGAGAGAGGCGGAGGGAACCGACTGCATCTACTTGCGTGGGGGTGGTGAGCCACTGGACCTGGAGGCCGTCCATCAGTGCGATGAAGGTGAGTGCCGCCAAGTCCGGGTCCGTGCCGGGGCGCAGCTCGCCTGTTTCGGCGAGCGCGCGGAACGACTGGGCGATGCTCTCGCGGGCCTCGCGGTAATGGCGGGCGAAGTAGGCGTGTGCGGGGTGGTCCTCCGACACCGCCTCGGCGGCGAGGCGGGAGTACACCTCGACGATGCCCCGGTGGCGGATGTTGTATTCGGCCAGCGCGATGAAGCGGCGCAGGACTTCCAAGCCGGGCGGGGCGGAGAGTTGTTCCCGGACGGCGTCCTCGGCGTCGCGGCGTTCCAGGACCGCCGCGAGCAGAGCTTCCTTCGTCGGGAAGTGGTACAGCAAGCCGGCGTGGGTGATGCCTGCTCGTTTGGCTATTTCCCGCAGCGACGCACCGTGGTAGCCGGCCTCGCCGTACACCGCGGCGGCCGCTGACACGATGTCTTCCCGGCGGATTCTGCCCTTCAGATAGCCCTCGCTCACGGGGCGGCGATCGGTTCGGCTTCCACCCGCCCATCATGCCCCAGCCCCTCCCGCACCCGTGTTCCTGACTGGACCCGACCCCCGAAGAGGAGCCGAGCCCGATGACCGAGCTTTCCCCGCCCCCGGTGCTGCCCCGCGCGGCGCGCGTCGGCACCTGGATCGTGTTCGCCCTGTGCGGGTTCGCGGTCGGCATGTGGGTGGTGCACATCCCGGTGATCGAGCGCGCGACCGGCGTCTCGCACACCGCGCTCGGGGCGCTGCTGCTCGTGCTCGGCGGATCGGCGCTGATCGGGATGCAGGTCACCGGGCCGCTCGCGGACCGGTTCGGGCATCCGCGGGTGGTGTCCGTCGCGGGGGTGCTCGTCGGGGTCGCGGTGGTGCTGCCGGGGTTCGCGGCGAACTGGTGGACGCTCGGGCTCGCGCTCGCGGCGTTCGGCTTCTTCAACGGCTCATTGGACGTCGCGATGAACGCGCACGCGGTGGTCGTCGAACGCGCTTATCCGCGGCCGATCATGGCTGCCTTCCACGCGATGTGGTCGATCGGCGGTGCGATCGCGGCCGTCGTCGGTGCGGCGGTGCTGGGCGCGGGAGTGCCGACGCTCGTGTCGCTCGGCGGTACCGGAGTCCTGTGCATCGTGGTTTCGCTGGTGGTCCGCCGGTACTTGCTCGACTCGTCGGAGGAGACCGCCGAAGAAACCACCGAGGAAGCCAAACCGGCCCGCACCCCGATGCGCGTGGTGTGGCTGCTCGGTCTGCTGGCTTTCGCGCTGATGCTGTCCGAGGGCGTCGCGAACGACTGGGCCGCGCTGTATCTCCGGGACGGGCTGGGGACGTCCGAAAGCACCGCCGCCCTGGCTTACGGTTCGTTCGCGGTGGCGATGACCGTCGGCCGGTTCGCGACCGACCGGGTCGCCGCGCTGGCCGGACCGGTCGCGGTGGTCCGTTACGGCAGCGGGCTCGCCGCGCTGGGACTGGCGATCGCGTCGCTCGCGCCGTGGGTGCCGCTGTCGTTGTGCGGCTGGGCGTTGTTCGGGCTCGGGCTGTCCGGCGGCGTCCCGCAGCTGTTCACCGCGGCGGGCAACCTGGACAAACGCGCGTCGGGGGCGCTGATGGCGCGGGTGGTCGGCGTCGGCTACGTCGGGCTGCTGGCCGGACCGGCGATCATCGGCGGGCTGGCGCACTGGGTGCCGCTGAACGTCGCGTTCCTGCTTCCGCTGGCATTGTGCCTGGTGGCGGTGGTGTTCGCGTCCGCGATGAAGCCCCGCGGCTGAGCCGGTCAGCCGCCGAACTCGATGGTGCCGTCGCGGCGGCCCGTCGCGAAGATCCGGCGGCAGACCAGGAACGCGATCAGCAGCCAGCCCGCGAACACAGCCAGTTCCAGCGCGACATTCGGCAGGACCTGTCCGGCGCCCGCCCCGTGCAGCACGTCGCGCACCGCCTGCAGGCCGTGCGTGAGCGGGACGACCTGGCTGACCGCCCGCACCCAGCCGGGCCAGAAGGCCACCGGCACCTGGACGCCGGTGACGATCATGAGCATGATGCTGGCCAGCCGTCCGATCAGGTTGCGCGCCGGCATGAACCGGAGCGCGAGCATCCCGATCGTCAGGCCGAACGCGTAGGCGCTGATGCTCACCACGACGATGATCGGCACCGAGAGCAGGGCGGCGCCCACCGGCAGCCGCACGCCGAGCACCGGGGCCAGCAACAGCAGGCAGACCGAACTGCACGCGATGCCGTCCAGCATCCATTGCACGCTGCGGCCGACCAGCACGACGAACGGGTCCGACGGGCTGCTGGCCAGCAGCGGGAAAGTGCCGGTCAGCCGTTCCCACGAGGTGCTCGCGACCACCAGCAGCACCACGTCGGCGGTGATGTACACCGAGTTGCCCACGACCAGGTACTCGAGGCTGGACTGGGACCCGAGCAAGCGCCCGATCAGCGCGAACAGCGTGACCTGGCACAGGATCCGGGCGAGCCACGCGAACGTCCACGATTTCCACGTGTAGGTGGAGCGCATGTCGGTCAGCGCGCTGACCGCCGCGCAGCGCAGAATCCTGCCGTTCTCCAGCACCGAGCCCCTCACGCGTACCCCACCGTCCCGTTGCGTCGCAGTCTGTTCAGGATCGCCTTCATCAGCGCTGTCCCGGCGACCAGCCCGGCCCCGCCCAGCCCGAGCACGATCGCCAGCCGCAGCACCGGCTGGTGCGGGGCCTCGGGGCGCAGGCAGTCGCGAAGCAGGTCCGAGGACCAGGAAAGGAAGAACACCCTGGCGACCGGCTGGGCCCAGTCCGGCAGGAACGAGATCGGCACGATCGTCCCGCCCAGGATGTAGAACGGATACGACATCGAGTTCTGGAAGATCCGGGCCGAGCGGGCGAGCGCGAACAGCGCCGCCATGATCGACGCGGTGCCCACCATCGCCGCCGCGGTGCAGACCAGGGTGAGCACGAAGAGAACGGGATGGGCGACGGTGACGACCGAACCGAAGACCGCCCATCCGACGACGGAGCTCTCGGCCAGCCCGCCGAAGCTGACCACGGTGATCGCGGCGATCCGGCCGAGCAGCAGCACCGGGTACGGTGCGGGCGCGGCCAGCACCCCTTCGAGGGTGCCGCCCCATCGTTCGATGTCGATCAGTTCGCCGGACACGAACAGCGCGGTGGCCCAGACCGTCATCATGGCCGAGCCGATGATGGCGTACGGGGCCAGGTCCGCCCGGCCCGCCTGGCGCATGATCGCCAGCATCGCGATCGCCAGCAGGGGGATCGTCACCAGCGACAGCAGGTAGTCCGGCGTGCGGCGAAGGACCGAGAGCTGGAATCGCGCGGAAGACAGGAAGAGGGAGATCATCGGACGCTGAGCCCTCGATCCCCGATCACGCGCAGATAGACCTCTTCGAGGCTGGGCCGCGCAGCCGAAACCTGGGTGACGCCCGCGTCGAGCAGTGCGCGCAGCACCTCGGCCGAGGCGCCCTCCGCGGCCGTCTCGATCACCGCGGAGCCGTCTGGCCGTTCGGCGACCGAGGCGACTCCCGGCAGCGCTTCGATCCGGCGCCTGGCCTCGGCGGGCAGTTGCCCGGCGACGACCCGCTCGTAACGGGAAATCCACTGGCCGAGGGTCTTCGGTTCCTCGGTCGCGAGCATCCGGCCGCCGTCGATCAGGGACACGCGGTCGCAGAGCGCCTCGGCCTCGGCCATGTCGTGCGTCGTGACCAGGATCGAACGGCCGTCGTCCCGGAGTTCGGCGACGAGCCGGCGGAAGTCCCGCGCCGCGACCGGGTCCATGCCGACGGTCGGCTCGTCGAAGATCAGCACCCTGGGGTCGCCGATCAGTCCGCGGGCGAGGTGCAGCCGCTGCTTCATGCCCCGGGACATGGTCTCGACCGGGTCGTCGGCGCGATCGGCGAGACCGAGCCGGTCCAGCAGCGCGACGACCTGTTTCTTGGCCGTCTTGCGCGGCTGCCGGTACAGCGCGGCCCAGTAGAGGAGGTTCTGACGGGCAGTCAGCCGGAGGTACAGACCCCGTTCGCCGCCGAAGACGATGCCGATGGCGCGCCGCACCGCGTCGGCGTCCGCGACCACGTCGTGCCCGTGGATCTTCGCGCTGCCCGAGGTCGGCAGCAGGACTGTGCAGAGGATCTTGCACAGGGTGGTCTTGCCCGCTCCGTTCGGGCCGAGCAGTCCGTGCACCTGTCCCTCGGCCACTTCGAGATCGACGTTGCTGAGCGCGTGCCTAACCTCCTTTTTGCGCTGGTAGACGCGGCAGAGCCCGTGGATCTCGACTGCTTTCGTTTCACCGTGTCCCATGGGGATGCTCATTCCTGTCGCGAAGTCAGCTGGTCCCGCAGCACCGCGGTGATCCGGGTGAGCGGTTCGGGGTCGAGCAGGTGATGGTGGCCGGCGGGAACGTCGTGCACCGCCAGCTCTCCGGCGACGAACGGCTGCCACGCCTCCGGCTTCTGGGCGGGCACGTCCCGGTGGCCCTGTGCGCGGAAGAACACGACGTCGCCGCGGAACCGGGCAGGCTCGTGGGCTTCGGCGAGGCGCATGTTCGTCATCAGCACCTCCGAGACGCGGTTCAGCTGTTCCCGGCTCATCGACTGCAGGGCGCCGTCTCCCAGCCGCAGCCGTTCGACCCATTCCTCGCTGGCCCGCGCGCTCCATCCGTCGCTGCCGGGTTCTCCCGCGTACGGGTAGCCGTCGGCGATCGCCAGCAGTTCGACCTTCGCACCGGACTCCTGGAGGAGGACGGCTGTCTCGTGCGCGAGGTTCCCGCCGAAGGACCAGCCCAGCAAGCGGTACGGGCCGTCGGGCTGTACTCGCCGGATCTGCGCCAGGCAGTCCCGCGCCATCTCTCGCAAGCTGCCCGGAGTGTAGGAGGCTTCGGAGAGAGAACGGGCCTGCACGGCGTACAGCGGGAGGTCCGGTAAATGGCCGGCGAACCCCGCGTACGCCCATCCGATGCCGATTCCGGGGTGCAGCAGGAAAAGCGGGGTTCCGGACCTTCCGGGAGCGAGCGGGAGCAGCACCCGGAACGGATCGTCGAGCTGGTTTCTCTCCAGCAGTTCGCTCATTTGCTCGACCGTCGGCGCCTGGAAGACGTCGGCGATGGTGACGGGGCGGTCGAAGGCGGTGTGGATGGCGGTGGCGAGGCGGGCGGCGAGGAGGGAGTGGCCGCCGTGCTGGAAGAAGTTGTCGTGGAGGCCGATCGCGGGCCGCTCGAGGACGGCGGCGAAGAGTCTGGCGAGGGCCTGTTCCTGGGGCGTCGCGGGCCGGGTGTCCAGGGCAGCGGCGACGTGCGGTGCCGGGAGCGCGGAGCGGTCGAGTTTTCCGTTGGGGGAGAGGGGGATCCGAGGGATCACGACGTGGTGGGCGGGGAGCATGTAGTGCGGAAGCCGGGCGGCGAGGTGGTCGCGGAGCGCGGCGGCGAGGCCCGCGGGAGTCGGGTGCTGTGGTGTGCGGGGAATCTGGGCGGAGGCCGAGGGTTCGCGGGTGGCGTAGAGGTTGACGAGTGTGGAACCGGTGAGGGTTTCCGGAGTTTCGCGGGTGACGCTGAAGCCGCGGTCTTCGAGCATCGCGGTGATGGTGTGGGCGCGGTTGTTTATGTCGTGGACTTCGATGACGGTTTGCCGGATTGTTTTCCAGTGTTCGGGTCGGATGCCGTGGAGGATTTCGAGTTCGGATTTTTCGGCGTCGATTTTGAGGAGGTCGATGACGGCGATGTGGTATTCGTCGATGATGTCGGAGAGGGGGCGGATTCGGGTGGTGATTTCGTGGCGGTCGTGGAGGCGTTCGGTGATCAGGTCGTCGACGAGCGGGCCGGCGTCGGGGTCGCGGTGGGCGTAGGCGTTGACTGAGGCGCGGTCCTGGTCTTCGTCGGCGTGCCTGCCGGAAAGGATGGACAACTGCGGGTAGTAGGTGAAGGTCGCGGTGGTGTTATCGCTGCCTAGGGCGTGGTTGAAGAGATGTGCGTTGATGTTGTGCAGTGTGGTGTTGACGGTGAGTTCTTGGTGGAGCTGGGGGATGGGTTCGAAGGCGTAGATGGTGATGTCGTCGGCTTGGCTGTGGGCGAAGAGGGCGAACATGCCGATGTGGGCGCCGATGTCGATGACGGTGTCGCCGGGGTTGAGGTGGATTCCGTGTCGGAGGTATTCGTTGTTGTCGAAGATTTCTTCGTAGAGGAAGTCGATTTCGGCTTGGGTGCGGCCGGTCATGACGGCGCCGTTGGGCAGGCGGTGGCGAGGGAGGTCGGTATCGAGTTCGGCGAGCCGTCCCAGATAGGATTCGGCGGGGACGACGTAGCTGACGATTTGCGGGTTGCCAGGGGTGGTTTCGCGCAAGGCGGTGGCGGCGTCGGCGACACCGGGGTGTTCGTTGAGGAGCGCGGTGATTTCGTCGAGTTCGATTCTCTGGCCGCGGATTTTGACCTGGTTGTCGGCGCGGCCGAGATAGTGGAGGTTGCCGGTGGCGTCCCAGCGCGCGATGTCGCCGGTCCGGTACATCCGATCGCCTGGCGACCCCCATGGGTCGGCAAGGAATCGTTCAGCGGTGAGGTCGGGGCGGTTGAGGTAGCCGAGTGCGATTTGGACTCCCGCGAGATACAGCTCTCCGGGCGTGCCGATGGGGCGCGGGTCGCGGTGTTCGTCTAGCACGTAAGCGCGGGTGTTCCAGACGGGCTTGCCAATCGGGACCGTCGGATGTCCGGGGCGGCAGTCCCAGCTGGTGACGTCGACGGCGGCTTCGGTAGGCCCGTAGAGGTTGAACAGCGGTGCCTGTAGCGTTTCGTAGTAGGTGTTTTGCAGGTCCGGCGGCAGTGCTTCACCGCTGCAGACGACCGCGCGGAGCGACGTGCAATCGGCTGCGCGAGGTTCGGCTACGAAAGCGCGAAGCATGGACGGGACGAAATGCGCGATGCTGATGTCTTCCGTGCGGATCAGGTCGGCGAGATACGCGGGATCGCGGTGGCCGCCGGGTTTCGCCACGACCAGGGTCGCGCCCTGGATGAGCGGCCAGAAGAATTCCCAGACCGAGACGTCGAAGGACGCGGGGGTTTTCTGAATGACGCGGTCGTCGGGAGTGAGGCGGAATTTGTGCTGCATCCACTGGAGCCGGTTGACGATCGCCTCGTGGTGCACTACGACGCCTTTAGGCCGACCGGTCGAGCCGGACGTGTAGATCACGTAAGCGGGTGCGTCGCCCCGAACCGGGCGTGCTGGCGCGACAACGGCACCGTCACCGGGGGCGGCCACGATCGGTGCGGTCCCGGGGAAACGGTGCCGGAACGCTGGGTCGGCCACCAGGGCGGCGGGTTCGGCCTCGTCGATCATCCAGCGGAGCCGGTCGTCGGGAAGGTCGATGTCCAGCGGGAGGTAGGCGGCTCCGGTGCGCAGTGCGGCGAGCAGGGCCACGACGAGGTCGACTGAGCGCGGCAATGCGATGCCGACAACACGCCCAGGACCGGCGCCGTGCTCGGCCAGCCGGGTCGCCAGCGCGGCGGCGCGCTGGTGCAGGTCTGCGTACGAGACGCGTTCCTCGCCGAACACGATCGCTTCCGCGTCCGGGGAACGCTCGGCCTGTGCCTGCAGCAACTCCCACAACCCGGTTTCCGGCACCGGGACCGCGGTGTCGTTCCAGGACGCCAGGACCGCCAGTTCCTCGTCCGTCACCACGCTCAACTGCCCGACCGCCGTGTCAGGCTCGGCGACGGCCCGGTCCAGCAGCGAGGACAGTTGCCGGGCCATCCGCTGGACAGTGCCGGCGTCGAACAGGTCGGTGGCGTACTCGATCTTGCCTTCGATGCCCGCGCTGCCGCCCGCGTCGGCGAACTGTTCGATGAAGCCGAAAGTCAGGTCGAACTTGGCGGTGCGGACGTCCGCGCGCAGCGGCTCGACCGACAGCCCTGGCAGGACGAACTCGTATTCGGCCTGGGTGCGGGTGGTCAGCATGACCTGGAAAAGCGGGTGCCGGGAGAGCAGCCGAGGCGGATTGACGAGTTCCACGACGGTGTCGAAGGGAACGTCCTGGTGGTCGAACGCGGCGAGGTCGACCGCGCGCACCCGGGCCAGCACCTCGCGGAAGGTCGGCGCGCCCGAGAGGTCGATTCTCAGCACCTGCGTGTTGACGAAGAAGCCGACCAGGTCCGCCAGCGCGACGTCGGTCCGGCCTGCGGTGATGCCGCCGATCGGGACGTCGGGGCCTGCCCCTAGCCTGGACAGCAAGACGGCCAGCGCCGCCTGCAGGACCATGTAGGTGCTGGTGCCGGTTTGCGTGGCGAGCTCGCGCACTCGTTCGTGAGTCGCCGCGCTCAGCGCGAGGTCGACTGACGCCCCGCGGTTGGTCGGAGTGCGCGGACGGGGCCGGTCGAACGGCAGCGGCAGTTCCTCGGGCAGTCCGGCGAGCGCGGTCCGCCAGTACTCCAGCTGCCGCGCGTACGAGTCGTCGCCGAGATCTCGTTGCCAGACCGCGTAGTCCGCGTACTGGACCGGCAGTGGTGTCCACTGTGGATCGTTTCCGGCGAGGCGGGCGCGGTACGCGGTCGAGAGATCGCGGCTGAGCGGAGCCATCGACCAGCCGTCGCTCGCGATGTGGTGGACGAGCAGGAGCAGCACGTGGTCGGCCGGGCCGAGCCGGAACAGGGTCGCCCGGAGGGGCAGTTCGCTGGCCAGGTCGAACGCACGGCCGGCCGCCGCGTCGATCAGGTCCTGCAGCGCGGAAAGCTCGGCGCTGACTTCCGTCAGTTCGATCCGCGCGTCGTGACGGACCTCCTGCCGGGGCCGGCCGTCGACGACCGGGAAGGTGGTGCGCAGCACCTCGTGCCGTCGGCTCACGTCGTCGAGGGCGGCCGACAGCGCTTGCCGGTTCACTTCGCCGCGCAGCCGCAGGACGGTCGGCAGGTGATAGGTCGGGTCGCCGTGCTGCGTCTGGTTCAGGAACCACAACCGCTGCTGTGCGAAGGACAACGGCACGGATTCCGGCCGTGGCCGCGCGGTGACCGGCGGCAGCTCTGCCGGGCGCCGTTCTTGGTCGAGCGCGGCCGCGAGCGTGCTCACCGTCGGGTACTCGAAGATGTCGGCGATGGTGGTGGGTCGGTCGAGCGTCGTGTGGATGGCGGTGGCGAGGCGGGCGGCGAGGAGGGAGTGGCCGCCGTGCTGGAAGAAGTTGTCGTGGAGGCCGATCGCGGGCCGCTCGAGGACGGCGGCGAAAAGGTCGGCGAGGATGTGTTCTTGAGGGGTGAGCGGCCGGTTGTCGCGGGTGACGGTCGCGTCCGGGGGTGCGGGGAGCGCGGCGTGGTGGAGTTTTCCGTTGGGGGAGAGGGGGATTCGGGGAATGGCGACGTAGTGGGCGGGGAGCATGTAGCGCGGAAGGTGGGCGGCGAGGTGGTCGCGGAGCGCGGCGGCGAGGTCGTCGGTGGTGGTGAAGGCGACGGGCCGTGGCGCGGTGGGTGCGGGTTCGCGGGCAGCGTAGATGTTGACGAGAGAGGAGCCGGTGAGGGTGGCGGCGGTTTCGGTGGTGACGGTGAAGCCGCGGTCTTCGAGCATCGCGGTGATGGTGTGGGCGCGGTTGTTTATGTCGTGGACTTCGATGACGGTTTGCCGGATTGTTTTCCAGTGTTCGGGTCGGATGCCGTGGAGGATTTCGAGTTCAGATTTTTCGGCGTCGATTTTGAGAAGATTTATCGTGGAGATGTGGTGTTCGTCGATGATGTCGGAGAGGGGCCGGATTCGGGTGGTGATTTCGTGGCGGTCGTGGAGACGTTCGGTGATCAGGTCGTCGACCAGCGGGTCGGCGTCGCCGTACCGGTGGGCGTAGGCGTGGACTGAGGCCCGGTCTTGGGTTTCGTCGACGTGCAGTCCGGAGAGAATCGACAGTTGCGGGTAGTAGGTGAAGGTGGTGGTGGTGTCCTGGTCTCCTAGTGCGTGGTTGAAGAGATGTGCGTTGATGTTGTGCAGTGTGGTGTTGACGGTGAGTTCTTGGTGGAGCTGGGGGATGGGTTCGAAGGCGTAGATGGTGATGTCGTCGGCTTGGCTGTGGGCGAAGAGGGCGAACATGCCGATGTGGGCGCCGATGTCGATGACGGTGTCGCCGGGGTTGAGGTGGATTCCGTGTCGGAGGTATTCGTTGTTGTCGAAGATTTCTTCGTAGAGGAAGTCGATTTCGGCTTGGGTGCGGCCGGTCATGACGGCGCCGTTGGGCAGGCGGTGGCGAGGGAGATCGGCGTCGAGTTCGGCGACGCGTCGCAGATAGGGTTCGGCGGGGACGACGTAGCTGACGATCTGCGGGTTCCCGGGGGTCGTTTCGCGGATCGTGGTGGCTGCGTGGGCGACACCGGGATGTTCGTTGAGGAGCGCGGTGATTTCGTCGAGTTCGATTCTCTGGCCGCGGATTTTGACCTGGTTGTCGGCGCGGCCGAGGTAATGGAGGTTGCCGGTGGCGTCCCAGCGCGCGATGTCACCGGTTCGGTACATGCGTGAGCCGGGCGGTCCCCAGGGGTCGGGGAGGAATCGTTCGGCGGTGAGGTCGGGGCGGTTGAGGTAGCCGAGCGCGATTTGGACTCCCGCGAGATACAGCTCTCCGGGCGTGCCGATGGGGCGCGGGTTGCGGTCGTTGTCGAGGATGTAGGCGCGGGTGTTCCAGACCGGTCGTCCGATGGGAACGGCGGGGTGCCCGGGGCGGCAGTCCCAGCTGGTGACGTCGACGGCGGCTTCGGTGGGGCCGTAGAGGTTGAACAGGGGAGCTTGCAGGGTTTCGTAGTAGGTGTTTTGCAGGTCCGGCGGCAGTGCTTCGCCGCTGCAGACGACCGCGCGCAGGCTGGTGCATTCGGCTGAGCGGGGTTCGGCGAGGAACGCGCGGAGCATGGACGGGACGAAGTGGGCGATGCTGATGCGTTCGGTGCGGATCAGTTCGGCGAGGTAGGCGGGATCGCGGTGGCCGCCGGGTTTCGCCACGACCAGGGTCGCGCCCTGGATGAGCGGCCAGAAGAATTCCCACACGGACACGTCGAAGGACGCGGGGGTTTTCTGGACGACCCGGTCCTCGGCGGTCAGCTCGAACTTGTGCTGCATCCACCGGAGCCGGTTGACGATCGCCTCGTGGTGCACTACGACGCCCTTGGGCCGGCCGGTCGAGCCGGACGTGTAGATCACGTAGGCCGGCGCGGTTCCCGGGACCCGGACCGCCGGTCTGACCGGTGCCGTGCCGGAAGCGGAGACGATCGGCGCGGTGCCGGGAAGGCGGTCGCCGAACCCGGGTTCGGCCACGAGCGCGGCGGTGTCGGCCTCGTCGATCATCCAGCGGAGCCGGTCGTCGGGAAGGTCGACGTCCAGCGGCAGATAGGCGGCTCCGGTGCGCAGTGCGGCGAGCAGGGCCACGACCAGTTCGACCGAACGGGGAAGCGCGACCGCGACGATCCGGCCGGGTCCAGCGCCGTGCTCGGCCAGCCGGGTCGCGAGCGCGGCGGCGCGCTGGTGCAGGTCTGCGTACGAGACGCGCTCGTCGCCGAACACGATCGCTTCCGCGTCCGGGGAACGCTCGGCCTGTGCCTGCAGCAACTGCCACAGATCCGTTTCCGGCACCGGCGCCGCGGTGTCGTTCCAGGACGCCAGGACCGCCAGTTCCTCGTCCGTCGCCCCGCCCAGTCGCCCGATCGTCGCGTCGGGCTCAGCGGTCGCCTTCGCGGCGAGCAGCGCGAACCGCGCGGCCATGCGTTCGACGGTGTCGCGTTCGAACAGATCGGACCGGTAGGTCAGCACGACCTTCAGCTGTCCGTCGACGACCATCGACCGGAACTCCAGATCGAACCGGGTCACCGGGTTCGTCCAGTGCTGCCGTTCGGCCCCCGTGGACGATTTCGCGTCCTCGGCCGATTCGAACTCGCCGTGATGCAGGAACACCACGTCGAAAAGCGGGTTGCCCGCGGCGGACCGGTCCGCCTGAGCCGCCGCGGCCAGGTCGCCGAGCGGCACCCGCTGGCGGTCGACGGCGTCCCGGACATCGGCATGCACCGCGCGCGCCAGTTCACGGAATGTTAGCCCAGTGTAAATTCTGCTTCGCAATGGGACGGTGTTGACGAAGAACCCGACGACGTCGCGAAAGCGCGGATCGGTGCGTCCGTTGAGAACGATTCCAGTGGTGACGTCCTGCTGGCCGCTTTGTATCGAGACCAGCGTCTGGAAGAGGGCTGCGACGACATTGGGAAACGCGCTGCGGGTCCGGAGGCTGAGTTTCTTGAGGGTCGATGTCGTTTCTTCGGAAAGTTCGATCTCGACCTGCGCCCCGGGACTCGCCGATGCACTTCGCCGGGACGAATCCGCGGGCAGCCGGAGGCGTTCGAATCCCGCCATTTTCTCTCGCCAATAGGCGAGGTCGTCGGCGAGCTTGCCGGTTTCGGAACGGCGTTTTTCCCCGGCCGCGAAATCCTCGTAGCCCGTCTCGAGCGGTTCGAGCCCGGTGTCCTCGCCGGTGAGCTCGTGGTCGTAGAACGCGAGGAAGTCGCGCAGCAGCAGCCGGTAGGACCAGCCGTCGACGGCGATGTGGTGGCAGACCAGGCACAGCAGGTCGGCGTCGCCGCCGCGGTGCAGCAGCAGTGCGCGCGCGGGCGGACCGATCCCCAGGTCGAACGGCTCTTTTGTCGCATCGAGCACCAGGTCTTCCCAGTTCCGGCCGTCGTCGCACCGGCGGTGGCCGAGCGGGATCTCCGGTTCGTCCGCGCAGGTCGCGGAGAGCCCGGCTTCGGTCTCGGCGTAGCGGGTGCGCAACTGGGGATGGCGTCCGGCGAGCCGGCGCAGTGCGTTCCGCAGCGCCCGCTCGTCGGCTCCGCCGGGGAATCGGACAAGCAGCGGCAAATTGTACGCGGTGGCGACCGCGTTGATTTTGTCGGCGATCCACAGTTGCTGCTGGCCCGACGAAACGGCTATTTCGCGCATTCTGTTTTCACCCGCAAGTTCGTGTGTCCGAATAAGGCGAGGCTGTGAACGAAACGCTAAACGGGCGGTGCTGTGCCTGACTGGCCGATGCTCATCCTGTCCCCCTGCTGAGAAGTCGCCGGCGGCCGCCGGAAGAAATGAGGTGATCGCGCACTCGGGGAATTCAATCCAATGGACTAATTCCGCGAAATATTTGTCAGTATACCGAGGGGCCGTCCGCTGTCAACGGCGTTGTCGGCAGCCCTGCTTTCGGCCGTTGACACTCTCCGCGGCCTAGGCTTAGGTTAACGGAGTCTGAACGTGGGACCACATGCCAGGGGGAGGCACGATCTTGCGCGCCACAGTCATTTTTTGCCCGGAGTCGCCGTGACGGCGGCCGCCGGCGGCTGAGTCCGCCCGCGCTGCCCGCGACCGGATGAGCCTCGCTGTGCGCGGGGCCGGTCGCGCTCTCCGAAGGGTGCCGGCCTGCCGGCCATTCCCCGGACTCGTCGGGCCGGGGCCGTTCACCGCCTTTTTGCGAGGACGTCGATGTCTCTGTCTCAAGGTAAGGAACTTCAGGATCGGATAGACCGGGTGCTGCCGGTGCTCCGCGAGCACGCGGCCGAGGTCGACGCGGACGCCAGGTTCCCCGTGGAATCGCTGAACGCGTTGCGGGAACAGGGATTCCTGGGCCTGCCCGCGCCCGTCGCGCACGGCGGCGGCGGTGCTTCGCCCGCGGTCTTCGCCGACGTCGCCCAGCAGCTGGCGGGCGCCTGCCTGTCGACCGCGCAGATCTGGGCCATGCATTTCTTCCAGGTCGACGCGATCGCCCGGTTCGGCACTCCCGAACTGTGCGCGGACCTGCTGCCGCGCGTCGCGCGCGGCGAGGTCTACATCGCGTCGGTGACCAGCGAACGCGGACGCGGCGCGAGTTTGTTCGAGGCGGACGCTCCCTTGCGGCCGGACGGCGACCGCGTGGTGATCGAGCGGACCGCTCCGGTCGTGACCGGCGGCGCGCACGCCGACGGCTACCTCGTCACGATGCGACGCGGTCCGGACTCGTCGCGCCACGACGTCGCCTGGGTCTACGCGGATCGGGCGAGCCTCAAGCGCACCGACGTGGTCGGCGAGTGGAACACCCTCGGGATGCGGGCGACCGAGAGCATCGGCATGGTGCTGGAGGGCGCCGCACCCGCGCACAACGTGCTGCGCGACGGCGAACTCGGCGGCGTGGCAAGGGAAAGCATGATCCCGATGTCGCATCTGGGCTGGGCCGCGTGTTGGCTCGGCGCCGCGCGCGGGGCGCTGGCCGATCTCGTCCGGTGGCTGCGCAAGTCGGGCAAGTTCGACGACGGCGGGCCCTCGGACCTCGTCCTGGAGCGGCTCGGCCGGATCCGGCTCGACCTCGAACTGACCAGCGCGTACCTGACGCGGGTCCGGGAGCGGGTGGAATCGGCGAGGGCGGACGGCCGGTCGCTGTCCGATCCGTGCACGCAGCTGCAGCTCAACTCGCTCAAACTCGCCGCGTCCGAACTCTCCTTCCGCGCGGTCGACGGCATGATCCAGCTGGGCGGCCTCCGGGTCGGCTATCTGAAGAACAGCCCGGTGGCGCTGGAGCGCGTGTTCCGGGATCTGCGCGCCGCCAGCCTCAACCACGCGAACGACGGCCTGTGGGTCGGCGTCGGCG
The DNA here is from genome assembly GCF_004522235.1 of Amycolatopsis nivea. GTDB lineage: Bacteria > Actinomycetota > Actinomycetes > Mycobacteriales > Pseudonocardiaceae > Amycolatopsis > Amycolatopsis nivea. Next base: position 88,647 of record NZ_SDLT01000038.1, on the reverse strand, counting down.
GGCTGTCCCTGATGGACCGCTCGGTCGCCTTGATCTGAGCATTCCCCTCGCGCCGTGCGGCCGAGCGTGCCGCATGGCCTCCCGAAATGGTGCGATTTCGTGAAAACCTCAGTGGCACAAAAGGAACCGTACTGGCAGTTGCTCGAGCTGATCTCGATCGCCGACCCCGGCGACGAGACCTGGCGAACGGCCGAAGAGCTCTTCGCCGAGGGCGTGGACATCGATCTGCTGCTCAGCTTCGCCGCACGCCACCGGATGGTCGCGGTGCTCGCCGACTTCGTGCGCCGGGCGGGCGCGATCTACGACGTCCCGGCCGGGGTGCAGCATCTGCTGAACAACACCCTCGACTGGACCAGGCACCGAGCACGGCTGCTGGCCGAGGCGGCGGGCGAGATCGCCGGCACGGCCGGGGAACGCGGGCTCGGCATCGTGTTCAACAAAGGCATCGTGCTGCAGTCCACGCTTTACGACGACCGGGGCGTGCGGTTCTTCGCCGACGTGGACCTCATGGTCGGCCCGGACCAGCGCCGCGAACTCGCCGCGGCGCTGCGGGACCTCGGCTACAGCGAAGGCCAGGAGTACGACGCCAAGACCGAACAGCTCGTCGACCTGCCCCGGGAGTACAAGCTGATCTACCAGCTCTACCCCGATCACCTGCCGCATTTCCACCGGCTCACCGCCGGCTCCGGCGTGCCGTTCAACCGGGTCGACGTCGCGTTCAACCTCACCTGGTACGGCAGCGCCTGGCAGGTGCCGATGAGCGAGGTGCTGAAAGGCCGGGCGACCGCGCGCCTCGGCGACGGCACGGAGCTGCCGGTTCTCGACCCGGTGTACGGCTTTCTGTTCCTGGTGCTGCACTTGTTCCGGGAGTCGTGGTTCCAGCGGACAGCTGAGGCGGGCGGGCTCCGGCTCATCCAGTTCGCCGACATCCGGAAGTTCTGGGAGCGCTACGGCCGGCCGGTCGCCGCCGAGCTGACCGAGACGATCGGCAGGCACGACCTCGGACCGGCCGTCGCGTGGGTGTGCCATCACGTCGACGAGCTGTTCGGCGGCGAAATCGTGGCGGAGCTGGGACTCGGCCGGTTCCAGGAGCCGGAGTGGCTGCGCAGCGCCGGCGCGAAGGACGGCACCAGCCTCGCCTGGGACGGCGACATGCGGGCGCGGCTGGCGGCGCGGGAGCCGCTGGTTTTCCGGCAGGCGGCCGAACCGCCGTTCGCGGCGCAGGCGCGGATCTTCAAGGCTGGTGCGAAAGGGGATGGGGATCGTGTGGGATGAACGGTTCGAACAGGCGGTCCGGACGAAGCTGCCGATGCTCGCCTCCGAGCCGCGGCTGCGGCCGGACCTGTCGTTGCGCGACTTCGGCCTGGACTCGATGAAGATCATGGACCTCATCGTCGGGCTGGAATCGGCTTACGGTACCGAGTTCCCGGACGAGGCGCTGACCTTCGAGGCGTTCGCGACGCCGGGGCGGCTGTGGGAACTGGTGCGCGAGCACATGGTGGACGCGCCCGGCAGACGCGCGGGGACGAAGTGACCCTGCACCAGCGGTTCGCCGGGGCGGTGGCGCGCTTCCCGGAGCGAACGGCACTGGAGCTGGACGGCACTTCCCTGACGTACCGGGAACTCGGCTCGCTGTGCGAGGGCCTCGCGTCGCGGATCGCCGCGGACCTCGGCCGGACGCCGCGACGGGTGGGTCTGCTGAGCGGTCGTTCCCTGACCGCGTATGCCGGATACCTTGCGGTGCAACGACTTGGCGCGACCTGTGTGCCGCTGAGCCCGAAAGCGCCGTCGGCCCGCAACGCGGCCAGCGTCGCCGCCGCGGAACTCGACGCGGTGCTGTCCGACGACGTCGCGGCAGACCTGGGCGTACCGACCGTGACGGTGTCCGCCGTCGACGTGAAGGAGATGATCGGGAGCGGACGGACGCTCGGCCCGGCTCCCGCCTCGGCCCAGGAACTCGCGTACGTCCTGTTCACCTCCGGCTCGACCGGCACGCCCAAGGGAGTGCCGATCCGGCATGAGAACGTCGCCTCCTACTTGGACCACGTGGTGGAGCGCTACGAGATCGGACCGGGCGCGCGGCTGTCGCAGAATTTCGAGCTGACCTTCGATTTGTCGGTCTTCGACCTGTATGCGGCATGGACTTCGGGCGCCACGCTCGTCGCCCCGTCCTCTCGGGATCTCCTTTCCGTGGTGGGCTTTGCCCGGCGAAACGAACTGACGCACTGGTTCTCCGTGCCGTCGGTGGTGTCGTACGCGATGCGACGCGGCTCTCTCGTCCCCGATGCCATGCCTGCGCTGAAGTGGAGCCTGTTCTGCGGCGAGCCGTTGACGGTCGAGCAAGCCGCGGCCTGGCAGCGCGCGGCGCCGCGAAGCACGCTGGAGAATCTGTACGGACCGACCGAACTCACCATTTCGTGCGCGCAGTACCGGTTGCCGCGCAACGTCGAAGAACGGTTGCGCGGGCACCCTTCGGTGCCGATCGGCACGCCGTACCCGCACCTCCAGCACATCGTCGTGGACGAGAACGGGACGCAGGCCGACACCGGCGAGCTGTGCGTGCGCGGACCGCAGCGGTTCGACGGCTACCTCGATCCCGCCGACAACGAGGGCCGGTTCGTCGAACTGGACGAGAACGGCGTGGCGAGGCGCTACGCCGGCTCGGAGCCGCTCGGCGAACGGCATTGGTACCGCACCGGCGACCGGGTCCAGGCGCACGAGGAGGGCTGGCTCTACCTGGGACGGCTGGACAACCAGGTGAAGGTGCGCGGTCACCGGGTCGAGCTCGAAGAGGTCGAGTGGGCCGTCCGGGACCAGCTCAAGATCGCGCAGGCAGTGGTGCTCGCGGTTCCGGACGACCACGGCGACCTGTGCCTCGCCTGCGTTCTTCCGGGGCCGCCGGGCGCTCCGGACGCGGTGGTGCGCGAATTGCGCGACCGGTTGCCCGAGTACATGATCCCGCAGCGGATCGTGTACGTCGACGAGCTGCCGTTGAACGGAAACGGCAAGATCGACCGGCGCGCGGCAGCGCGCCGGTTCGCCGCGGAAACAGAAGAGGGGCCATGACAGACCAGTTCGGGGTGTATTTGATCGCCGTGCGGGGCGGGAAACTGCTCGCGCTGCGCCGGGAAGAGGACGACGACCCGTTGTTCAAAGGAGTCCTCGACTATCCCGGCGGCCGGATCGAACCGGGCGAGACGCCCGAGGCGGCGGCGGTGCGCGAAGGAGTCGAGGAGACCGGGCTGGAATTCGGCGAGATCGAGTACCTGCGCGAATGGTCGCACGCGTGGGACGACGGCCGGGTCTTCCACGTGAAGACGTTCGTCGGCTGGGAACCGGCGGGCGACGTCCGGCTGAGCGACGAGCACTCCGCCTTCGCCTGGGTCACGCCCGAGGAGATGCTGGCCGAGCAGTACCCGGAGCAGATGAAGTCCGAGATCTTCCGGTCGTGGCTGGACGGGCTGCGGGGCGACACCCGCCTCGTCCAGGCCCGCGTCGCGGAACACTACTGAGGGGAAGCCAAGTGCGCGCGGTCTTGTTCAGCACTGCCGGCGAAGTGAGCGTCGAGCAGGTAGCGGATCCGCGGCTGCGGGACGCCTCCGACGCGATCGTCGCGATCGGGGCGGCCGCGGTGTGCGGCTCCGACCTTTGGTACTACCGGGGCGTCGAGCCGCTGGAACCGGGCTCGCGGATGGGGCACGAGTTCGTCGGCGTGGTCGAGGCCGTGGGCGCGGACGTGACGAGCGTGCGGCCGGGCGACGCGGTCGTGGCCCCGTTCACCTTCTCCGACGGCACCTGCGACGCGTGCCGGCGGGGATACCCGACGTCGTGTTCCAGCGGCGGGATGTGGGGCGGAGCCGCGGATCCGGGCGGCGCGCAGGCGGAAGCGATCCGCGTGCCGTTCGCGGACGCGACGCTGGTGCGGCTGCCCGGCGCGGCGGACGCCGCCACGCTGCGGGCCTGCCTGCCGCTGGCGGACGTCCTGCCGACGGGCTGGCACGCGATGGCGGACTGCGGTCCGGGCGCCGCGGTCGCGATCGTCGGGGACGGGCCGGTGGCGGCCAGCGCGGTGATGGCCGCGAAGCTGCGCGGTGTCGAACGGATCCTGGTGCTGGGCCATCACGAGCACCGGCTCGCGCTGGCCGCGAAGCTCGGCGCGGAGACGGTGCTGGGCGCCGGTTCTCCGGAAGAGGACGCGCAATCGGTCCGCGACGCTTTCGGCGATCTCGCGACGACAGTGGTGGAATGCGTCGGGACACAGCGATCCGTCGACGCGGCTCTCGCGTGCGTGCAGGACGGCGGACGGCTCGTTTACGTCGGCCTGCCCGCCGAGGGCGCCGGGATCTCGTTGCTGGACACGTTCGATCGCAACCTCGTCATCCGCGGCGGCGTCGCGCCGGCGCGGGTCTACATCCCGGCTCTCCTCGACGAAATCACCGCGGGGAAGCTCGATCCCTCCGTGCTGTTCGATTCGGCTGTCACCCTGGACGAGGCGCCGATCGCTTACGAGCAAATGCATCAGCGCCAAGTGATGAAAGCGTTGATGACACCGTGAGCGCGTCCTCGCACACCTTGGCGGCCGCCGTCGCCGGGGCGCGCTTCGCGGACATCGCCGAGCAGTACGCCCCCGACGCCGTGCTGGAGTCGTACGTGACCGGCCGACGGGAGACCGCCGAAGGGGCGCAGGCGATCGCCCGCGCCTGGCCCGGCGCGGTCGGCCGGGGCGAGGTGGTGCGGAGCCAGCGGACCGACCTGCCCGGCGCGGTCGAACTCGACCTGCAGCGGGCGGCCGCGTCCGGGCCGGTCCGGCGGGTGCACCGGTTCGAGCTGGCCGACGGCCTGGTGCGCCGGCACGTGGTGTATCCGGCGAAACCGAAAGAGGATCCGGTGCTGCCGGAGGGCTGTCCGGCCGGGGTGGCCCCGGGCACGGTCCGCGAGCTGGTCCACGACGGACTGTCCGGGGCGAATCTGTTCCGGGCCGAACTCGAGACCGGCGAACCGGTCGTGATCAAGCACATCCGGCCCGCCGACGACTGGATGGCCCGGGCCACCGCGGATCCGGGCCGGGAAGGCCTGCTGTACGTCGAGGGGGTCTACGACGCGCTGCCCGCCGCGATCGGCTCCGCGGTGATCGGCGCCGAAGCGGTCGACGACGGATGGGTCCTGCTCATGCGCGACCTGACGGCCGACCGTCGCGCGCTGCTCGATTCGGCGGACCCGCGTTCGTGGGAGCGCATGCTCGCCGCCGTGCACGAGATGCACGAGGTGTTGCGCGGTCGCCTGCCCTCCGCGGCGCTGTGCTCGGTTTCCGACCGGCTGCGGCTGTTCTCACCGGTGCGGCCGTTCGTCGAGGCGCGCGGTTCGGACACGCTGCCGAAGATGCTCACGACGAACTGGGAGTGCTTCGCCGAACACGGCCCGGCCGATCTCGTGCACGAGGTCTTCCGATTGGCTGACGACCCGTCGGGACTGCTCGCCGCGCTTGCCGGCAGCGCCCCGTTCACGGTGCTGCACGGCGATTTCCGGCCGCAGAACCTTGCGCTGTCCCCGGCCGGGGTCACCGCGCTGGACTGGGGGCTGGCCTGCTATGGACCGCCGGAGCTGGAGTTCGTGTGGTTTCTGTCCAACACGGCGTGGGGCGAGGACCAGGAACGCGACGACCTCGAAGCGGCCTGGACCCGGATCAGCGGCACCGCCAGGACGAGCCGGGCCGCCGACCTCGCTGTCGTGTACCACGCGGTGATGGGCGAGATCTCTTTCCTGCTCACGGAATCGCGCAACCAGGTGGCCGGGTTCGCGCGCCCGGCCCCGGCGACCGCCCGGTGGTGGCTGCGCAGACTGGACCGGGCGCTGGACCGGTTGGGCTCGTTGGAGCCGCGGCGTGCGGAGCTGACCGCGGGTGTGTGAGGACCTGCCCCGCACCCCCGCGGCCGCGCTCACGCTCCGGTCACTGCCGGCGTTCGATCAGGTAGTCGCCGAGGACGAGGGCATCCATTCCGGTGCGCAGGAAGGTGCGCAGCGCGTCGCCGGGGGAGCGCACGATCGGCTCGTCGTAGGTGTTGAACGAGGTGTTCAGCACCAGCGGCACCCCGGTCTGCCGGTGGAAGGCGGTGATCATCTCGTGGTAGCGGGGATTGACCTCCGGCCACACCGTCTGCATCCGCGCGGTCCCGTCGACGTGCACGATCGCGGGGACGGCCGCCCGCTTTTCGGGGCGGACCGGAACGGCGAACGACATGAAGTTGGTCGACAGCGAAGTGCGCTCGAATTCGAACCATTCCGCCGCGTGCTCGCCCAGCACGCTCGGGGCGAACGGCCGGAAGTACTCCCGGTGCTTCACCCGCACGTTGATCAGATCCTTGATCGCCAGGCTGCGCGGGTCGCCGATGATCGAGCGGTTGCCGAGCGCCCGCGGGCCGATCTCGGCCGCGCCCTGGAACCAGCCCACGACGAGACCGTCGGCGACCAGTCCGGCGGCCGTTTCCGCCGCGGACTCCAGTTTGGCCGCTGTGACCGGGACTCCCTCGAGCGCCGCTTCGATCTCGGCGTTGCCGAACGCCTCGGACCCGATGTACGGGTCGTTCAGCACGAACCGCGATGCGACCTCGCCGCGAGTGTGGGCGACCCAGAGCGCGGCGCCGAGCGCGGTCCCGCCGTCGTGGGCCAGCGGCTGGACGAAAACGCCGTCGAACGGGCCGCGGTTGAGCAGCCTGCCCATCGCGACGCAGTTGAGCGCGACACCGCCGGCCAGGCACAGGTTGCGCGATCCGGTCCGCTCCTTCAGCGTGGCGGCGAGCGACTGCAGGATCTCGGTGGTCATCTCCTGCAGGCTCGACGCCACCTGGGCGTACCGGTAGTCGAACGGAGTGTTCGGCGCGCGGCGCGGGCCGAACAGTTCCTCCAGCGGTCCGTAGTCCTCGACCCGGAACCGGAACAGGTCCGCGTCCACGTCGAACGGCTTCGCGCCCCGCCGGACGATGCGGGCGAATTCCGCCCGGTACCTCTCCGGCGGCGCGAACGCCGCGAGCGCCATCAGTTTCGGGGCCGAGTAATCGTCCAGCCCGGTGAACTTGGCGAATTTCTCCCAGACGAATCCGAGCGAATCGGGGTATTCGATCGTTTCGACGGCTTCCAGCGTGCTGCCGCGGCCGTGCGCGAGCAATGCCGTCGAATGCTCGCCGATTCCGTCGATGCTCAAGACCGCGGCCTCGTCGAACGGCGAAGCGAAGTACGTGCTGGCCGCGTGCGCCGTTTCGTGCCCGACCCACACCCAGCGGTCCTGGATATCGACGCCGAGCGCCTTGCTGACCAGTTCCGGCACATTTTCGAGCTTTTCCAGGAGGACTCTTTCGCCGTCGGCGTGGCCCCAGGAACCGGCGGTGAGCCGTTCGTTCATCGGCGGCTTGCGCAGCTTCGGATCGAATGAGAAAGCGACGAAGTCGATCTCGTCCGCGGTGATCCCGGAGCGCTCGAGGCAGTCCTTGATCGCGGCGGCCGGGATCTCGTCCACGGTGTCGATGTCGGCCGGTTTGGCGTGCTTGCGGCGGTTGAAGCGCTCCTCCTCGGCCAGTGCCAGCACGGTCGAGCCGCGGACGAGGCACGCCGCCGACTCGTGGTAGACGCCGTTGATGCCCAATACGACAGGATCGCGCTTCATGCATTTCTCCCTCGTTTTTACCGTGCCTTTGTCTGGGCAGGCACGAATGTTCGCCAGTGAGGTTTAGCCGTCCCTTCCGGGCGGTGATGCCTCCTGGTCGATTACTTTCGAGAATGGACGCGAGCAGCCGAACCGAACGGGCGGCAAGGTCCTCGACGCGCCTTTAACGAGCGCGCGACAATGTGATCATGCCAAGTGTACGGTGGCCATTTCCCGGACGCAACTACTTTCGGGGTTCCCTTCCCGCGGCGGCCGGTGGTACGTTCGGAAAAACGGCGGTCGAGATCCGGCGTCCTAGGGGGACTCGTGCACGAAGCGAGACTGGGCATTGCTGTGCCCGAAGAAGAAAGCGACATCTATTTCGAGATCTTCACCCTCGCCGAGCAGGTCGGCGCGATCAATCTCGCCCAGGGTTTTCCCGACGGCGCACCGACTCCGCGGCTGGACATCACCGAGGCGGCGCTGCGAAGCCAGCGCAGCCGCCAGTACGCGCCGCTGTACGGCACGGCCGAACTCAGGTCCGAGCTGGCCGCCCGCGCCGAGGCGCGCGGCCTGAGCTACGACCCGGACGGGGAGATCACGGTCACTGTCGGGTGCACCGAAGCGGTCGCCGCAGCTTTGCTCGCGGTGACGCCTCCGGACTCGGAAATCCTTGCGCTGGAACCGTTTTACGACAACTACCCCGGGTTGGCCCGGCTCGCCGGGGCGCGGCTGGTCCCGGTTCCGCTCGCCGGTTCGCGCGGTTCGGGGCCGCTCGAACCGGACTTCGACGCGCTGCGCCGCGCGGTCACGCCGGCGACCCGCACGCTGCTGCTGAACACCCCGAACAACCCGACCGGATTCACGCTGTCCGCGCGGTCCGCGGCGGACCTGGCGGAGTTCGCCGTCGAGCACGATCTGCTCGTGGTCAGCGACGAGGTGTACGAGGAGCACACCTACGACGGGCCGCACGTCTGCATCGCCGCACAGGAAGGCATGCGGGAGCGGACGATCGTCTGCTCGTCGGCGTCGAAGATGCTGTCGCTGGGCGGCTGGCGGATCGGCTGGATGTACGCGCCGCGCGAACTGAGCGTCAAGGCCCAATACCACCACCGGCACCTGGCTTTCTCCGTGCCCGCCCCGCTGCAGGCGATCACCGCTTCGGCGTTGCGCTGGGCCGACGACAGCGGCTATTTCGACACGCTGCGCGCGGAGTACCGGGTGCGCCGCAACATCTTGTGGCGCGGCCTGACCGAGGCCGGCTTGCGGCCGCAACTGCCGTCCGGCGGGTTCTTCGTCACCGCGGACGCCGGTCCGTGGGGCGCGGGCGAGGACATCGAGGCGTTCGCGAAGGACCTCGTGGCCACGACGGGAGTCGCCGCGCTGCCGATGAGCGACTTCTTCCCCGACCGCCGCTCGGCGGGCCGGCTGCTCCGGTTCGCCTTCTGCAAGCCGGTGCCGACGCTGCGCGAGGCGGTTCAGCGGCTGGCGGGCGTGCCGCGCTGAAAAACCGGGCTCCGGCCCGCACCACGGGAACGAAGGGGAATCGCATGACCGGCTCCGGACTGCACGTCGCACTGCTCGGCATCGACGGCACCGGCAAGACCGCGATGGCCAAGATGCTGTCGAAGGCGCTGGCCGACGGCGGGCACGACGTCAAGATGCTCAGCTGGCGCAAGGAAATCTCGGCGAACGAGCGCGAGAACACCCGGCAGGCGCTGCGGCAGCTGTGGGTCGAATCGTTCCGCCTGCTGCACCTGGGCGTGGACGCTCCGCCGCCGCCGCCCGCGTTCGCCGCGTTCGAGGAGGAAGGGTGGGAGGAACGCTACGGATCGACCGCGTTCACCCGCAACGTGCCCGCCGGGCCGCTGGCCGCCGCGTGGCTGGAATGGGTCGGCCAGGTGCTGCTGTACCACGAAGCCGTGCTGCCGTACACCGCCCGCGGCACGCACGTGATCGACGAGAGCTTCAGCCTGAAGATGGCCTACAAGGAACTCTACGTCGCCCGCAAGCTGGCGACCGGCCCGATGATGATCGAGGAGATCGAACGGGCGCAGGAGATGCTGACGGAGTTGTTCCAGCGCTGTGCCCCGGACGTCGGGCTGGTGATTTCCGGTCCGGTCGAACGGTCCTATCGCTGGCGGATGGCGCAGAAGGGGTCCCTCGGCCCGCTGGAAGACCTTGGCGCGGCGGGCGAGGGCCGCGGCCGCGCGGGCTATCTGGAACTGCAGTCCGCCTGCGACGGCTTCTTCCGCGAGTTCGCCGCGAAGTGGGGGTGGCACGTGTTCGAGATGCAGGACGGTCCCGCCGAGGCCAACTTCGCGCGGCTGCGTGCCGAACTCGCCGCTCACCCCCGGCTGGCCGCGCTGCTCGGCTGACGCGTTCGCCCGCTCGCCATTGTTGTTTCCCGACTGCTCCACGGAGGTTCGCGAATGAGTTTGGTCAGTGCGCACAACGAATGGGACCAGCTGGAGGAGGTCGTGGTCGGCTCCGCGCTCGGCGCCCGGATCCCGCGCGCCGAACGCAGCATCCTGACGATGGACTACCACGACGCGGGCGGCGCCGAGAGACTCGAATCCGGCAAGTACCCGCTGGCGGCGATCGAACAGGCGGAGGAGGAGCTCGAGGAGTTCTGCGCCGCGCTGACCGGACTCGGCGTCACCGTCCGCAGACCGGCGCCCGCCGATCCGGACGCGGTCCTGCGGACCGGCTTGTGGGAGACGGAGGGATACCTCGACCACGCCCCGCGCGACACCGTGCTGGTGGTGGGCGATCTGCTGATCGAAGCGCCGATGGTGGTGCGCGGGAGGGCGCTCAAGCAGTCGTTGTACAAGCCGTTGCTGCTGGAGTACTTCAACTCCGGTGCGCGCTGGATCTCGGCGCCGCGCCCGGCGCTCGCCGACGAGATGTACCGGCCCGAGCTGCCGGAGGGGCAACGGCTCGCCGACCTCGAACCGTGTTTCGACGCGGCCAACGTCATCCGCCTCGGCACCGATCTGATCTACCAGGTGTCCGACGGCGGCAATGAAATGGGAGCCCGCTGGCTGCAGCAGGCGGTCGGCCCGGAGTACACCGTGCACGCCTGCCGCGACCTCTATCCCTCCGCGCACATCGACACCACGGTGGTGCCGCTGCGGCCGGGCCTGGTGCTGCTGCATCCGGAACGGGTGAACGACGGGAACCTGCCGGAGATCTTCCGGTCCTGGGACAAGATCTGGTGCCCGGAGATGGTGGACATCGGCTGGTCCGGCTCGTTCCCGATCAACTCGGTGTGGATCGGCATGAACCTGCTCAGCATCAGCCCGGAGCTGGTCGCCGTCGACAAGCGGCAGACCGCGCTGATCAAGGAACTGGAAGCGCACAAGGTCGACGTGCTGCCGCTGAAACTGAGCCAGGCGCGCACGTTCGGCGGCGGCTTCCACTGCGCGACCCTCGACGTCCGCCGGACCGGGACTTTGGAAACCTATCGGTGAGGGGCAGCGACGTCGTGCTGGAGGTGCTGCGCACCGAGGGCGTGCGGCACGTGTTCGGCAATCCCGGCACCACCGAGCTTCCGCTGATGACCGCGTTGTCGGCGGCACGCGATCCGCGGTACGTGCTCGGTCTCCAGGAAAGCTCTGTGGTCGCGATGGCGGACGGCTGCGCACAGGCCACCGGCAGGCCGGCCATGGCGAACCTGCACGCCATGGCCGGGCTCGGGAACGCCGTGGGAAACCTGACCAACGCGGTGGTGCAGCGCACCCCGCTGGTGATCACCGCGGGACAGGCGGACCAGCGGCATCTCGTGCAGGATCCGTTGCTGTCCGGCGATCTCGCCGGGCTGGCCGCGCCGGTGGCGAAGTGGACGCACGAGGTCCGCCGGGTCGAGGACCTCGGGGTGGTGCTGCGCCGGGCGTTCCGCGACGCGGCGTCGGAGCCGACCGGCCCGGTGTTCGTGTCGCTGCCGGTCGACGTCCTGGAAGCGGAGGACCCTCGCGGCGCGCGGGCGGTGCCGCCGCGATCGCCGGTGGAGCGCGGCGGTTGCGCACCCCGCGCGGCCGAACTGGCGCGGCTGTTGTGCGACGTGCCGCCGGACCAGGTCGCGGTGGTGGCCGGGGACGAGGTGGCCGCGAGCGGTGCGGTCGACGCGCTGACCGGGTTCGCGGAAGCGGCCGGAGCACGGGTGTTCGGATCGTCGTTGCACGCCACCACCGTTTTCCCGACCACTCATCCGTTGTGGGCGGGCCAGCTCGGACTGTCCACGGCGGAGGTCCGGGACGCCTTGGCCGGGTTCAAGAGGGTGCTGCTGCTGGGCGGCAGGGTTTTCATGGCCTACGGATACAGCGGCGGCGACTTCGTGGCGCCGGGGACGGAGCTGCTGCAGGTGGCTCCCGATCCGCATCAGCTGGCCAGATCGGTGCCGGTGCGGCTCGGCGTCAGCGGCGATCTGCGGTGCACCCTCGAAGAGCTGACAGCGAAGGTCGCGCTGCTGGCCGACGGCGAGCGCGCAGCCAAGGAGCTCGCCCGGGCAGGCGAGGTGCGGGCCGAGGCCGAACGGGCTGCCGAGGACGGGGCCCGGGCGCGCTACGCCGAAGCGCCGATGGCGCCGGTGGCAGCGGTGCACGCGGTCCTCCGGGCGTTGCCGGACGACGTGGTCGTCGTGGACGAGTCGATGAGCAGCGACGTCTACGTGCGCCGGTTCCACCGGGCGGGCAAGCCAGGGCGGTACTTCGCCGCCCGCGGCGGGGGACTGGGCTGGGGCATGCCCGCCGCGGCGGGCGTCTGCATCGGACGCGGGCTCGACCCGGTGGTGTGCTTCGTCGGCGACGGATCGGCGATGTACAGCCCGCAGGCGCTGTGGACCGCCGCGCACGAACGGCTGCCGGTGCTTTTCGTGGTGGTCAACAACTGCCAGTACCTGATGTTGAAGGACAACCTCCGCGGACGGGTGCCCGCGCTGGCCGGACAGGGCCGGCTGGTCGGCATGGACCTCGTGGAGCCGCGGATCGACTTCGTCGCGCTCGCGGGCGCGATGGGGGTCAAGGGCGTCGTGGCCGAGAGCCCGGGCGAAGCCGCCGACGCCGCGGCGATGGCATGGCGCTCGGGCGAACCGTATGTGGTGGAGCTGCGCGTCGGGGTGTCGTGACCGCGGCCGGCCATGCGAGGAAAGGGGGCGGGATGAAGAATCCGACGAGGCAGAGCGATCGCGTCGATCCGGTCAACGAGGTCGGCCGGATCGAGACCAGGGGCATCGAGCCGGTGCCGGACCGGGAACGCCGGGGGCGGGCCCGCCAGTTGTTCCCGGTCTGGCTGTCGTCGAACCTCGCCTACCTCTACATCCTGCTCGGCGGCACGCTGACGGTGCTCGGGCTCAGCATCGGGCAGGCGGTGCTGGTGCTGGTGGCGGGCAACCTGTTCTGGGTGCTGGTCGGCCTGCTCGCCGCGAGCGGCGTGCCGTCCGGGGCACCGAGTTCGGTGGTCATGCGCGCGATGTTCGGCGTGCGCGGCAACCGGGTCGTCGGCAGCGGCCTCGGCTGGCTGACCGCCGTGGGGTTCGGCGCGATCAACCTGTCGATCACCGCGATGGCCGGCCTCGCGCTGCTCGGCGTCTTCGGCGCGGACACCGGATCGATCTGGCTGCAGCTCCTCGTGCTCGCGGTGGTCGGTGTGGCCACGTTCGCGGTGAGCGTGTACGGCCACGCGACGATCCTGCACCTGAGCAAGTACTTCGGAGTGCTGCTCGCGGTGTGCCTCGCGATCCTGGCGGCCATCGTGGTGAGCCGGGCGGACTTCTCCCATCTCCCGGCGCCGCCGGAACACGGCACGGCGGCGGCTCTGCTCGCCGGCTTCACCGTGATCGCGTCGGGACCGGTGTCCTGGCTGACCGGCGCCGACTACGCGCGCTACCTGCCGCGGTCCGAAAGCCCGGCGAAAGCCGCGTGGTGGACCGGCTTCGGCGGCGCGCTGCCCGCGCTGGTCTTGGGCAGCATCGGCGTACTGGCCGGAACCGTGGTCGACATGGCCGATCCGCAGACCTCGATGGCGGCCATCCTGCCGAGGTGGTTCTACCCGGTTTTCCTGGTGGCCGTGCTGCTCGGCACTCTCACCAACAACGTGTCGACCTTCTACTCGTCCGGCCTGATGCTCCAGGCGGTCGGGCTCCGCGCGCCCCGGGCCCGGACCGTGCTGCTGGACGCGGCGGTGGGCTTTCTGCTGACCGCGTACATGCTGATGGCGCCCAGCTTCCTCACCGCGCTGAACAACATCCTGACGCTCGCGGTGACCTATCTCGGCCCGGTCATGGCGATCTACGCCGTCGATCTCGTGCGCCGCCGCAACCGGTACGACGGCCCCGGCCTGGCCGACATCCGCAGCACCAGCCCGTTCTGGTTCCGCAACGGCGTGAACTGGCAAGGGTGCTGGGCTTTCGCGGCCGGCACCGGGGCAGCGCTGCTGTGCGCCAGCACGACACTGTGGCAGGGACCGGTTTCGGTCGCTCTCGGCGGCGTCGACCTCTCCGCGGTCGTCGGCCCGATCGTGGGCGGCGCGCTCTACGCGGTGCTGTACCGCGAACCTGGTCGCGACCGGTACTGACCGGCCTGCCTATCCGGGACCGCAGCCCGCAGGCTGGAGCGTCTGCCCGCCACCGGAAAGCCGGACAGTCCCCGACGCTCCGCCTCCGCCTGCCGCGACCACCGTGCACACGATCTGCGCGACCGCGTTCGGCGACAGTTCCCGGACGTTCACGCCGATCTCCGCGTCCGAGACCCCGATGGCGATCGGTTCGAACGACGGCGGAAGCTCCGTCGTGTAACCGCTCGCCCGTTCGTCCTCGTCCGGCCCTCGCTCCAGCGCGCGGACCCGGTCCGCGGCCACGTCGCCGACACCGGTGCGCACCACCGGCACGACCTTGCCGTTAAGCACGAAATACACCGTCGCCGTGTGCCCGTTGTTCCCGTTCGGCGGACCGCTGGGTGCGTTCTCGCCGGGGATCACCCCGCTGGGCCGCACCCCGCAGCCGCTCGCCAGCACCAAGACCGCGAGCAATGCCAGCCACCGCTTCATCGCCGTACCTCCCGAGGCAGCCGCAAGGTGAACACCGCGCCGCCTTCGGGCCGGTTGCCCGCGGTCAGTTCCCCTTGGTGCAGCCGCGCGTTCTCCCAGGCGATCGCGAGCCCGAGCCCGCTCCCTTCCGACCGGCTGCGAGCGGTATCCGCCTTGTAGAACCGGGAAAACACGTGCGGAAGCACCCCCTCGTCCAAGCCGGAGCCGGAATCCTCGACGGTGAGCGTGACCCCCGCCTGGTCGCCCCGCAGCCGCACGGTCACCGGCTCCGCGCCGTGCCGCAACGCGTTCCCGACGAGGTTGGCCACGATCACGTCGAGCCGACGCGGGTCGACCCGCGCCCGGATCCCTTCCGGCAGGTCGGTCTCCACCGCGAAGCCCCGCGCTCGCAGCGTTGCGCGAACCGCCTCGGCCACGTCGACGTCGTCCACCTCGAGCGAAGCGGTGCCGGAGTCGAACCGGGTGACCTCGATCAGGTCGTTCACCAACCGCGTCAGGTTGTGGGTTTCTTGGCTGACCAGCCGCACCGCCTCGCCCGCGGCGTCCGGCAGCCGCTTCGCTTCGGCGTCGAGCATGTCGGTGACCGCGGTCATCGCGGCGAGCGGCGTGCGCAGTTCGTGGGACACGTCGGCGACGAACCGTCGTGCGTCGGCTTCCATCCGGCGCAGTTCGCCGACGTGGCGTTGCAGCGAGTCGGCGGTCGCGTTGAACGTCTCGGCGACGCTCGCCAGTTCGTCACTGCCGCGGACGGCGATCCGGGCGTCGAGGTCGCCCGCACCGAGCCTGCGCGCCGCGCGTTGCAGCTCGCCGACCGGTCGCAACACGCTGCCGGCGGCCAGCACGGCGAGGATCAACGCCACCACCAGCGCGGCCCCGCCGGCGAGCCACGCGTCCCTGGCCAGCCGGTTCACCGCGTCGATTTCCGCGTCGAGATTGCGCAGTTCGTAGATCTCGATGCCGGACGGGATCGTCGGATTCCGCCGGTCGCCGGTCGAGATCAGCAACGGCGAGCCCAGCAGCAGCTGTGTCACGCCGCCGACGTCCACGCGCTGCCACGCGACCCGCCCGGACCGCACGACCGCCCGCAGTTCCGGCGTGATCACCGAGGCCGGCATATCGCCCGCGCTGTGGCCGCCGCTCGTCACCAGCGCGGCCGTTTTCCGGCCGTTCAGCCGGTCGGCGACCGATTGCAGCGCGCTCGTGTCCACCGGCTGCCGGGGGAGCGGGTACAGCTGCTTGAGCTGGTTCGTCATCTCGGTGGCGGCGTTGTCCTGGGTGCGCTGCAGGATCCCGTTCCTCGCCTGCACGTAGCCGATCCCGGCGACAGCCATCGCGGTGAACACGCTCAGCAGCGCGAACGCCACCAGCAGCCGGGTGCGCAGCCCGCGCAGCCGCCAGCCGGTCACAGCGGCCCGAAGCGATAGCCGAAACCGCGCAGGGTCTGGACGTACACCGGTTTCGCCGGGTCGTCCTCGATCTTGGCGCGCAGCCGCTGCACGCACGCGTCGACGAGCCGCGAATCGCCGAGATAGCCCTGGTCCCACACGGATTCGAGCAGCTGCTGGCGGCTGAGCACGCGCCCGGGCGCCGACGACAGTTCCAGCAGCAGCCTCAGTTCGGTCGGCGCGAGCCCGATCACCGTGCCGTGCTTGCTGACCACGAGGCCTTCACGGTCGATCGTCAGGTCGCCGTGCCGTTCCGGACCCAGTTTCGCGTCCGCACTGCGCGGTTCGCCGCCGGTCCGGCGCAGCACCGCGCGGATGCGCGCCTCCAGCACCCGGGCCTGCGCGGGTTTGACGACGTAGTCGTCGGCTCCGGCTTCGAGCCCGGCCACCACGTCGATGTCGTCGTTGCGGGCGGTGAGCATGATGATCGGCAGGTCGCCGGCGGCGCGGATGCGGCGGCAGACCTCGAAGCCGTCCATCCCGGGCAGCATGAGGTCGAGGACCACGACGTCGGCCGGGTCCCCGGCGAGCCGGGCGAGGCCTTCCTCGCCGGTCTCCACCGCGTCGACCGTGTGGCCCTGGTAGGTCAGGGCCAGCCGCAGGCCGTCGCGCACGGCCTGGTCGTCTTCGATCAGCAGCACCCTCGGCATGTCTCCCACTATCGCAGTCCGCCCGTCCGGCCGCCCGGACAGTCCACAGCGGACGGCCGGAGCCCAGCCTGCCCGGCCCGGATCCCCGCGCGGTGCGGGCCGTGTCATCGTTCGGTAACAGCGCCGCCGCGGCGAACTGTTACAGAGCTGTCAAACTCCGAGCGCAGTGCGCGCACACTGGGGCCCGAAAGTGGACCTCATGATCGAGTCGCTTTGCCGGCCCCGGGTCCTCGCGGCCGTCACCCGCCTTCTGGCGCTGACGCTGCTCCCAGCCGCGTTCCTGCGTTCGCCCGGCCGCGGCCGCTACCTGGCCTGCCAGTGGGCACTCGCGATGCGCTACCCGGCCGAGGACCTGGCAGGCTTGAGCGAACCGGCCCGCGCGGCGTTCACCGCGGCGCGCGCCGAGGCGTTCTGGCGGGACCACCAGCTCATCGGCCTCACCTCGGGCCACCGCGACGCCGCCCACCAGCACCGGCTGTTCGCGGAAGAGGTACACCGCACCGGCTCCGTCGCCTCGGCCCGGCGTCGAGTGCTGCCACCGCACGAGTCGGCACACGTCCGGGGCACAGCGCTCGACGTACGCCCGACCGAAGGAGCGGCGTGGCTGGAGCGGCATGGGGCGGAGTACCGGCTGTATCGCCGCTACGACAACGAATGGTGGCACTTCGAGTACCACGCGGACACCGTGCCGATGCGGTTGCCGGACCCGGGCGCGCTGCGTCCGTCATCGATGGCGCGGGCCGCAAGCTAGGGCGATTTCCCGGGCGCGGCACGGGATTCCAGGTATCTTCGCTCGGGAACGCTGAGCGTTTTCCGTGCCGCGGAACGGTAATATCCCCGAGCTTGCTCGGGTTCGCCCGCCAGGTCGAGCAGGTGCGCGCGCACGACGTCGACGCGGTGGTGTTCGTCCAGTCCGGCGATCTCGTCCAGCTGCCGCAACCCTTCGCGGGCACCGTGGACCATCGCGACCGGGACGATCCGGTTCAGTGCCGCGACCGGACTCGGCGCGAGGGCGAGCAGCAGGTCGTAGAGGGCGAGGATCTGCGGCCAGTCGGTGTCCTCGGCGCGCGCCGCCTCGGCGTGCACGGCGGCGATCGCGGCCTCGAGCTGATACGGCCCGAGCTGGGCGGTGACCAGGGTTTTCCCGATCAGGTCGAGCCCTTCGGCGATCGCGGCGGCGTCCCAGCGGGTGCGGTCCTGCTCGGCCAGCGGCACGGCGGCACCGTCCGACTGGGTCCGCGCGGGGCGCCGGGCGTCGCTGAGCAGCATGAGCGCGAGCAGCCCGGCGACCTCGCCGTCATCGGGGGCCTGCGCGTGCAGCTGCCGGGTCAGCCGGATCGCCTCCGCGGTCAGCTCGACCCGGTTGACGGCGGTCCCGGAACTGGCGGTGTGCCCCTCGGTGAAGATCAGGTACAGCACCTGCAGCACCGCGGCCATCCGCTCGGCCCGTTCGCCCGGCGGCGGCATCCGGAACCGGGCCCCGCTGAGCCGTTTCTTCGCCCGGTTGATCCGCTGGCTCACGGTTTTCTCCGGAACCAGCAGCGCCCGGCCGATCTCCGCGGTGGTGAGGCCGCCGACCGCGCGCAGCGTCAACGCGAGCTGCGACGGCTTGGCGAGTTCGGGGTGACAGCACAGCATCAGCAGGGTCAGCGTGTCGTCGTCGGCCGGGGCCAGTTCCGGTTGCGGCACCGCCAGCGCGGCGACCGTCTGCTCGCGCTGCCGTCGGGCGGACTCGCTGCGCTCGATGTCGATGCGCCGGCGCGCGGCCGCGGTGATCAGCCAGCTCTTGGGGTTGTCCGGCAGGCCCTGCTCCGGCCATTTCACCGCGGCGGACAGCAGCGCCTCCTGCACCGCGTCCTCGCAAAGCGTGAAATCGCCGAACCGGCGGCAGACGGCGGTGAGCACCTGCGGCGCGAGGTCGCGCAGGAGCTGTTCGAAACCGGCCGGGGGAGTCAGAGATCCAGCTCTTTCACGTTGCGGATCGGCCGTACCTCGACCTTGCCGTACAGCGCGTCCGGCACCCGCGCGGCGTGCTCCAGCGCCCGCTCCATGCTCTCGCATTCGACCAGGTAGAAGCCGACCAGATGCTCCTTGACCTCGGCGAACGGCCCGTCGCTCGCCACCGCCTTGCCGTCCTGCACGGTGACGCACTTGGCTTCGGCGGGATCGGCCAGCCCGTCGCTGAGCACCAGCTCGCCGGACTCCTCGAGCGCCCGGTCGAGCGCGAGGTGGCTCCGGCCGAACGCGGCCTTCTGCTCGTCCGAGAACTCCTCCCAAAGCGCCCGGAACCGCGGGTTGCTGTGGATCATGATCAGGTACCGCACGACGGCCCCCTCCGAAAACTTTTTCGCCGCCGGTTGTCGCCTCGCGGATTCCGGCTCCGACGTCCCCCGTGTCCAGGTCAGCTGAAGAAGGAGCATAGCCGTGCGGAAGATCGTGGCCGGACTGTCGGTGTCGCTGGACGGGGTGACCGAGTCGCCGCCGGAGTGGATGATGCTGAACCACGAGGCGGACGAGGCGATCCGCGCCGGCATCGCCGAATCGGACGCCGTGCTGCTCGGCCGGAACACCTACGCGGACTTCGCCCGGATGTGGCCCGCGCTGGGCGACTCGTCGCCGATGGCCGCGTTCCTGAACAACACCCCGAAGTACGTCGTGTCGAGCACGCTCACGGAAGTTGCGTGGAGCGGTTCGACGTTGCTCGGCCCTGATGTGGCGGCCGAGTTGACCGCGCTGAAGAGCAAGCCGGGCAAGAACATCCACATTCCCGGCAGCCCTCGGCTCGTGCGGTCGCTGCTGCTGACGGGCTTGCTCGACGAGCTGAACCTGCTGATCCACCCGATCGTGCTCGGTTCGGGCGAGCGGCTGTTCTCGACGGCTTCTTCCCGGGCTGACCTCGAACTCGTCGCTTCCCGGACGTTCGGCAATGGCGTCCTCTGCGTGACTTACCGCCCTCGGCACTGACAATTATCCAGGAGGAAAAATGTTCGACACCAGCAAGGCATTCAGCGGTTTCTCCGTCGACGACATCCCGGCCGCGCGGAAGTTCTACGCCGAGACGCTCGGCATCGAGGTCACTGAAAACTGGGGGATGCTGCGGCTGCGTCTCGCCGAAGGGCGTGAAGTCCTCGTCTACCCGAAGGGCAACAAGCATGTTCCGGCTGAGTACACGATTCTCAACTTCCCGGTGGACGACATCGACCAGGCGGTCGCGGACCTCGGTGCGGCCGGGGTTTCCTTCGAACCGTTCGATGGCGTCGACGAAAAAGGCATTTTCCGGCTCGGTGGACCACTGATCGCGTGGTTCCGCGATCCGGCGCGGAATATTCTTTCGGTGCTTCAAGAAAACTGAGGACAGGACCGCAAAACTGAAGATGCCGGAACGCGCGCCCGGATGAGAAGTTGGAGGCATGACGACAGTTTCGGGGCCGGCTCGCACGAGCTGGCGGGGAGTGCTCGCGCTGGCGGCGGCGGTGGTCGTGGCCGCTTCGGCGATGGGCTTTTTCCGGGCTTTCACGATGCCCGGAATGGACTCGATGGACTCGATGGGTCCACCGGGTTCGACAGCCGACCGGCGGCTGCACGGCATGGCGCTGGCCGACATGCCGGAAATGTTCGTCGCCGGCGCGGCCTTGCTCCTCGCGCTGGGAGCCGCGCTCGTCCTCGGCCGGACGCGGCCGGGCGCGGTCCCAGCGGTCCCGGCTGTCCGGCCTCCGCAAACGGTCCGGGGAAGGCGGACGATCGCGGTGGTCGCCACCGCCGCGCTCACGATCGACATCAGCAAGACGTCGACGCTGGGGTTCGTCATCCCCGGCCTGCGCACGGAATACGGCATCGACGCCTCGACCGCGTCGCTGCTGGCGGTGAGCGGGCTGTCCGGCACCGCGCTGGGCGCGTTGCTGTGCAGCAGGCTGGCCGAGCGCATCGGCCGCCGAGCTTGTTATCTGCTCGCCACGCTCGGGTTCACCGCCACGAGCATGTGCGGCACCATGCCGGATTTCGGCGGCAACGTGGTGATGTGCTTCCTGATGGGCATCGCCGTCGGCGGGCTGGCTCCGATGCTGATCACGGTGCTCAGCGACCTCTTCCCGGGGCCGGGCAGGGGAGCGGCGGTCACCGGCCTGTCGATCCTCGCGACCGCGATCGGCTACCTGGTCGCGTCCGGTTCCGCGTTGTGGCTGGAGCCCGTCTTCGGCTGGCGGGTGCTGTGGCTCATCGGCGCGCCGACCGGACTGCTGCTGGCCGCCGCGGCAGCCGTCATCCCGGATCAGCGGAGCATCCGCGCGCCCGCCGCGGCGGAGGACAACTGGCTGGCCCGGAACACGCTCACGACCCGCCTGCAATGGGTGTTCGCCTTCTCGATCGGCTTGACCACGTTCGGCCTGACCACCTGGGTTCCTACCCTGTCCCGCGTCGGCGGCCTCTCGCTGACCACGGCGAACGCCCTGCTGACCGGGTCTGCGGTGGCGATGGTGCTGTGCGCGGGACTGCTGGTCCTCGGCTACCGCCGCTTCGGCCCCACCGGCGTCACGGTGCGGCTGGCCGTCTGCGTCGCGATATTGCTGTTGGCGCTCGCGGTCTCGGGATGGGCGGTAGCCGCGCCGTGGCTGTCGGCTGCGGTGCTGACGGTCGCCTTGCTAGGCGTCAACACGATGGCGGCGGTGTTCCTGCCAGTCGCCGCCGATGTGGCCGACGACGGCTTGCGCGGGCGAGTCGCGGGGTCGGTGTCGTTCTTCAACCGGCTCGGCGGACTGGCTGGCCCGTTGGTGCTTTCGCTGCTGGTGAGATCGGTGTCGGAGGTACTGGTTTCGGTCGCGCTCCTGGCGCTGCTGTGCGGTTCGGTCGCGGCTTATACGAGCCGTCGACAACGGGTGCTTCGGAAGGCCGCAGCGGTCAGAACCGCCGCGTGAACGGCAGCGGACGGCGCATCCGCACCAGCAGCAGCAACGGAACCAGCACGTAGGGGAGGTTGAACGCGAGGAACTTGGCCGGGTTGCCGGTGCGCGTCGCCGGGTCGCCGAAGAACTCGACGCCGAACACGACGATCCCGGTGAGCGTGACGATCATCGTCGCGTAGACCACCGCGAACAGCTGGATCCCGTTGCGGCCCGCGACGAGGCACCAGACGAGCACGACGTAGAACGGGAGGTATACGAACGCCGACAGGCCGGTGACGATCCGCATCCAGTCCGGCGGGTGCATGAAGAGCGGGTCGGCGTCGTGGGCGTACCAGTAGTTGGAGTCGACGAAGAAGTTGCCGGTCGGCCGCGAGAAGTCGACGCCGACCGTCGGCAGCAGGTCGCTGATCAGCGACGTCACCGTGAACGCCGAGAAGATCACGGCGAAGAAAATGTCGATCTTGCGCTCGCGCAGGGGCAGGTTCGCCGTCGTGGTGCCCATCGGCGGATTGTAGGGCGTCGCAGCGGCGATTTCGGCAGTACAGTCGCGGTCATGAACGCGTTCCAGGTGTGCCTCTGGGTGTTCGCGGGAGTGTGCGCCGGCTGCTGGCTGCTGTCGGTGCTCACCAGGGAGTACTCCTGGGTGGACCGGATCTGGTCGGTCGTCCCGGTGGCCTACGTCGGCATCTTCGCCGGGCACGCGGGGTTCGCGGACGCGCGCCTGAACCTGCTGTTCGCGCTCGTGTTCCTCTGGGGCGCGCGGCTCACGTTCAACTACGGCCGCAAGGGCGGCTACGCGCCCGGTGGCGAGGACTACCGCTGGGCAGTGTTGCGCGGCCGGATGGCTCCGTGGCAGTTTCAGCTGTTCAACCTCTTCTTCATCACGCTCTACCAGAACATGATTCTGCTGCTCATCACGCTTCCCGCGTGGACCGCGCTCGACCACCAGGCTCCGCTGGGCACCGCCGACATCGTGCTGGCCGTCGCGTTCCTCGCGTGCCTGGCCGGCGAGACGATCGCGGACCAGCAGCAATGGAACTTCCACCAGTGGAAGAAGCGCGAGACCGCCGCCGGGCGCACTCCCGAACCGCGGTTCGCGCAGACCGGGCTCTTCCGGTTTTCCCGGCACCCCAACTTCTTCTTCGAGCAAGCGCAGTGGTGGCTGGTGTTCCTGATCGGCGTCTCGGCGGCCGGCGCGGTCACCTGGACGATCGCCGGTGCGGTCCTGCTCACGGCGCTGTTCATCGGCTCGACGATCTTCACCGAGAGCATCACCCTCGGCCGCTACCCCGAGTACGCGGACTACCAGCGGCGAGTCTCGCCGATCGTGCCGTGGTTCCCGCGCCGGGCCGACCGCCGCGGAAGCGCCGTCGGGTCCACTTCGGACTGAGTCCGGCCCGCGGTGTGACCGCCCTCACGGGAATGCCGTGAACCTCCCCGGTGTCCGATGAGTCGGAAGGGATACCGTTCGCCCGGTAGGGTCACGGTTCACACGACTGGGGGTAGTTTCATGATCGGTTTCGAAACCGACCTCGACGACCTGCGCAAGGCGAGCGGGTTCGTCGCGAACGCCGGGGACGCGGCGGAGACCGCGCGCGGCGGAGTGCGCAGGCTGGACCTGCCCGACGCGGTCGGCCCGGCCGCCATCATCGGCTCGATCGACCTGTTCGGCGGCGGCCCGACCACCGCGTTCGGCGGATCGCTCGGCATGCCCAAGATCGCGGCGGCGTACGAGAACCACCGCGCGAAGGTTGAGGAAGCGCTCGCGAAGCTGGCCTACACGACGCACCAGGCGAGCGAAGCGCTCAAGCGCGTGGCGGAGCTGTACGAGGCGTCGGACGCCGAGGCGCAGTCCGCGGTGCGGCGCGCGGGCGGAGAGGTGCGCTGACGTGAGCGAGCAGGAAGACTACTTCGGGCTCAGCGGCGGCTCGGACGGGCGTCCGCGCGCGGAACTGCTCGAAGGCATCAGCGAGGATCTGCACAAGGGCGCCAACGACGCGCTCGACGGGCTGGAATTCCTGCGCTACGCGGAGTTCTTCAAGTTCTCCGCGATCAAAGAGCTGTACGAGTCGTACCAGGACAAGGTCACCGAGGTCTTCCGGGAGTTCTCCGAGGCCGACCTCAAGGACACCGGCGGCGGCTTGCAGTCGATGATCAACTCGTACGAGCCGGTGTGGAAGAACCTCAGCCGCGGGTCGATCACCGAACTGCGCCGGGCGAAGGAACTGCTGGGCTCGTGGCGCGGCAACGCGGCCGAGGACGTCAAGACCTACCTCGACCGGCTGTCGGAGGCCTACGAAGCGCTCGCTGCGGAGATCACGGTCGTGGAGAGCGACATCGTCGCCGCCCGTGACGGCGTGTGGGCCGCGCGGGACGACCTCAGCTCGCTCGCGCTGACGTTCCGGGAAACCGCCGAGAAGTACCAGAAGGAGAAGGCCAAGGAAGGCGAAATCTCCTGGTCCAAGGTGGCGGCGGTGGCGTTCACCGGCGCTCTGGTCGGGATGCTCGCCGTGGTCGCCACCCCGGGCGGAGCCGTGGCCGCGGCGGGCGGGCTGTCGATGAGCGCGGTCGGCGCGCAGGCCGCGGTCGCGGGTGCGGGCGCCGGGCTCACCGAGGTGACGGCGCAGGCCTCGGCGAAGGTCGAGGGCGACAACGCGGACGACATCTTCCAAAGCTTCCTCAGCGGCGTGGACAAGATCCGTTCGCACATGCAGGAATCGGCGGGCAGGCTGGCGGACAAGATCCACGAGAAGTCGGTCAACCTGCCGCCGGTGCCGAACCCGCCCGACGTCAGCCCCGGCGATTCGTTCGACCCGGCCAACTTCGAGACCTCGAATACCCCGAAGGGCACCGAAAAGCGGATCCGGGACCGGAACGTCGACATCGCGCCGGACGGTTCGGTGTCGCAGCCGCTGTCGCCGTCCGCGATGGACTGACGTGCCCAGTCCGGAAGAACTGATCCAGGCTCTGTCCGCGTTGTCGGTCGAGGCGTCCTCGCCCGGCAACGCGGTCACCGCCACGGTCAACACCGACGGTGTCCTCACGGGACTGAAACTGTCCGGCACAGTACGGAATCTGCCGCCGGACGAGCTGGCCGCGCTGGTTCTGCGCACGTACGCCGAAGCGCAACGGGAATCGGCGAACCGCACGGCGGCGCTGCTGGCTCCGCTCGGCACCCGCGGATACGTGATGGACCGCCTGAAGTGGCGGGCCGGGTTCACCCCCGAAGCCGCGCCCGCGACTCCGGCTCCCCGGCGACCCGCTCCGCCCGCCGAGCCGAGGCCGTCTCCCGCGCCTGCCGAGCCGAAACCCGTTGCCGCGCCGGAGAAGCCCGCGGTCTCCCGGAACCCGGCGGCCGCTTCGGCTGTGCAGGGCGAGGGCGACTACCTCCGCAACCGCACCTCCGACCCCGAACGTTCCGCGGAACCGGAGCGCCCGGTGAGCGACGAGGATTGGTACGAGGCTGGCGTGCGGTTCGACGAGGCCTGGTAGCCGAGCAGTCCGATGAAAAGGTCTTTGCCGATACGGAGACGACCACCGTCGTCTCCGTATCGCCGGTGTCGCCATCGCGGCATCCAACGCTGCTTGTGAGCGACCAGGCGCGGTAGCCGTTCAGCCGAGCGTGCCCTCGTCACCGAGCAGCTTGCGCAACCCCGGCAGCACCGCGGAAAGGTCTTTGCCCGTCCGGAAAGCGACCACCGTCGTCTCCGTCTCACCAGTATTGCCGAACAGCGCGACCGTGTCCGCCATCGCGGCGTCGAAGGCCGCCTCCGGGTCCGCAGCCTGTCCGCGCAGCCATCGCCGAAGGACGTGGTTGTGCGCCGTCACCACCGCGGCCGCCATGAGTTCGGCGCGCAGCGCGGTTTCTTCGCCGCCGCCCATCCAGCGGTGGACGAATTCCTGGAACAGCCGTTGATACTGCCGCGTGCCCGCGATTTCCCGCGCGCGCAGTGCGGGCACGCTGCGGGTGAGCCGGTAGCGCGCCAGCGCGAGGTCGCCTTCCGCGACGTAATGCCGCAGCACCAGTCGCGCGGCTTCGGTGACCGCGACGATCGCCGTGCGCGGGTCGGATCCGGCCAGCCGGGCCTCGATCGCGCTCAGCAGCACCTCGTGGTCGGGGAAGATCACGTCCTCTTTGGACCGGAACGCACGGAAGAACGTGCTGCGCCCCACGCCCGCGCGGTCGGTGATGTCGTCCACCGTCGTCTGGTCGTAGCCGCGTTCCTCGAACAGCGCGAACGCGGCCTCGGTCAGCCGTTGCTTGGCCGGTTTCTCGGGCATCGGGCCACCTTTCGCACGCACGCTGCGGCCAGCCTAATCGGACGCGGCCGCGCGGGAGCAGGGTGAGGTGGGCCACCCCGCTCTCGCCTACTCGCCGGTACTGAGTACCGTTATCATGAAACCAAGTACCGGAGGGATGGGTGAGGCACGTGGAGCTCGTCGGCGTGGTCGGCTGCGGCCAGATGGGGGCGGGGATCGCCGAGGTGTGCGCCCGGGCCGGGCTGGACGTCGTGGCGGTCGAATCGAGCCGGGCGGCCGCCGACGCGGGCCGGGCGCGGCTGGAGGCGTCGCTGGGGCGGGCCGAGCGCAAGGGGAAGATCGCGTCCGCGGCCGAGGTGCTGGACCGGATCCGGATCACCGAGGACCTCGACGACCTGGCCGACCGCACGCTCGTCGTCGAGGCGATCGTCGAGAACGAGGCGGTCAAGGCGGAGCTGTTCGCGAAGCTGGACAAGATCGTCGCCGCGCCGGACGCGGTGCTGGCCTCCAACACGTCGTCGATCCCGATCATGAAGCTCGGCACCGCGACGGAGCGCCCGGCGCAGGTGCTCGGCATCCACTTCTTCAACCCGGTCCCGGTGCTGCCGCTGGTCGAGCTGGTGCCGAGCCTGCTCACCGGCGACGAGACCACCGACCGCGCGCGGAAGTTCGCCGAGGAGACCCTCGGCAAGCACGCGATCCTGTGCCAGGACCGCGCCGGATTCGTGGTGAACGCGCTGCTGATCCCGTTCATCCTCGCCGCGGTGCGCATGCTGGAGTCCGGCTTCGCGACGAAGGAAGCCATCGACGAGGGCCTCGTGCGCGGCGCCGCGCACCCGCAGGGCCCGCTCGCGCTGGCCGACCTGATCGGACTGGACACCACGAAGGCGGTCGCGGAATCGCTGTACGAGGAGTTCAAGGAGCCGCTGTACGCGCCGCCGCCGCTGCTGGCCCGCATGGTCGACGCCGGCCTGCTTGGCCGCAAGACCGGCCGCGGCTTCTACACCTACTGAGTTCCGGCGAGGAGAACCCGATGAGCTTCGACCTGTTCAAAATCAACGAAGACCACGAAGCGATCCGCGAAGCCGTGCGCGCGGTCGCCGAAGAGCAGATCGCCCCGCACGCCGCGGAGGCCGACGAGCGCGAAGAATTCCCCAAGGCGTCCTACGACGCACTGGTCGCGTCGGACTTCCACGCCCCGCACGTGCCGGAGCAGTACGGCGGCGCCGGTGCCGACGCGCTGGCCACCTGCATCGTGATCGAGGAAGTGGCGCGCGTGTGCGCTTCGTCCTCGCTCATCCCCGCGGTGAACAAACTCGGCAGCCTGCCGCTGATCCTGGCCGCGAACGAGGACGTCAAGGCGAAGTACCTGGCCCCGCTGGCTTCGGGCGAAGCGGGATTCTCGTATGGACTGTCCGAACGCGACGCAGGCTCGGACACCGCCTCGATGCGTTGCCGCGCCACCCCTTCCGGCGACGACTGGATCCTCAATGGACAGAAGTCGTGGATCACCAACGCGGGCTTCTCCGAGTACTACACGGTCCTGGCGGTAACCGACCCCGACGGCCGCCGCGGCGCCAACGTGAGCGCCTTCGTGGTCGAGAAGTCCGACCCGGGGTTCTCCTTCGGTGCCAAGGAAAAGAAACTGGGCATCAAGGGCTCGCCGACGCGTGAACTGCTGTTCGACCAGGTCCGCATCCCGGGCGACCGCATGGTCGGCGAGCCGGGTCAGGGCCTGAAGATCGCCCTGAAGACGCTGGACCACACCCGCGTGACGATCGCTGCGCAGGCCGTCGGCATCGCGCAGGGCGCGCTGGACCACGCGCTGGGATATGTCAAGGAGCGCAAGCAGTTCGGCAAGCACATCGCGGATTTCCAGGGCATCCAGTTCATGCTGGCGGACATGGCGATGGCAGTCGAGACGGCGCGCCAGATGGTGTACACCGCGGCCGCGAAGTCCGAACGAGGCGACGACGACCTGTCGTTCTTCGGCGCGGCGGCCAAGTGTCACGCGTCGGACGTGGCGATGAGCGTGACAACGGACGCGGTCCAGCTGCTGGGCGGGTACGGCTACACGCGCGACTTCCCGCTGGAACGCATGATGCGGGACGCGAAGATCACGCAGATTTACGAGGGCACGAACCAGATCCAGCGTCTGGTGATGGCTCGGCAGTTGCTGAAGGGCTGACGTTTCCGACCCGGTAGTTCGGACGGGTCTGGCTGCTCATGATCAGGTCTCTTGCGGGCCGTCAGAGCAGCCAGGCCGTCTGAACACCGCGTCGAGCGCGCTCACGGAGTTCAGCGGGTCTGGTACTCGTCGAGGAGCCGGAAGAACACGTTTAGCGGCTCCTCGCCCTCGGCGTGCCCTTCGATGGCGACCGCCCATCCCGCGGCCATCGGCCAGCCGTAGCGAGCCTCGATCCATTGCGCGAACGGGCCGGCAGGCCCCAGTGCGAACTCCTCATCGCATCCGTGCACGTCCAGGGCGACGCTGTAACCGAAGAGGATGCTCTGCAAGTCCTGCAGAGAACGCTGCCGAAGCCACATTCCCGGGCGAAGCCGGATCTCGTCGAGAACCTCGTGCACGTCCTGGCACTGAGCGATGGGTTTCGGCCGTTTCCCCGATGCAGCTGTCACACCGCAGATCCTACTGAGCCAGCACTGCCGCAGCGAGCACGCAGTCAGGTCGAAGGCTTGTGCTGCCGATCATGCCTTCGCTGCGCCTTCACCACATCCACCGCCCGCACGCGGACCCACTCCAGCAGGCCCTCCAGCGGCGTCGCCAGTTCCTGCCCAAGCTCCGTGAGCGAGTACGTCACCTTGGGCGGCGTAGCGGGCTCCACCTCGCGATGGATCAACCCGTCGCGGGTGAGGGTGCGCAGGTTCTGCGACAGCATCTTCTCGCTGATCCCGCCGATCGTGTCGCGCAGTTCGTAGAAGCGCGCCGGGCGATCGCGCAAGGACAGCAGGATCAGCGTGCCCCAGCGGCTGCACACGTGGTCGAGCACCGTCCGGCCGGGGCAGTCGCTGTTGAACGCGTCACCCGGGTCCGGGGCGGTGCGGCGTCCTGCCTCGGTGCCTACTCCCATGTCCGGAGCTTACCCCACGGTGCGTCCTTACCAAAAGTTAGCCCAGAACCTACGGTGAGCTTCACTGCGACACAAGGAGGTACGACCCGTGACTGTTTTGGTGATCGGCGCTACCGGCAACGTCGGCCGTCAGGTGGCCGTCCAGTTGGCCGAGCGCGGTCTTCCGGTGCGTGCGCTGGCTCGGCGGCCGGAGAAGGCCGATCTGCCTGCCGGCGTTGAAGTCGTTCCCGGTGATCTGTCTGATTTGGACAGTCTGCGAGCTGCGTTGCGAGGGGTGGGCTCGGTCTTCTTGATGTGGCCGTTGATTTCCGGCGACCCGGCCGAGGCGATCGCGGACACGATCGCGGGCAGTGCTCGTCGGCTGGTGCTGCTCTCGTCGGCCGCGGCGCGCGGGGACTCGGATGACGCGATCAGTCAGGTTCATCGTGCGGTGGAGAAGGCGATCGAGCGGACCAGTCTGGAGTGGACGTTCCTTCAACCGCACGGGTTCGCGACCAACACCCTTGGCTGGGCATCGCAAATTCGCGAGGACGGCGTCGTGCGCGGGGCTTACGGTTCGGTGTACTCCACGCTCATCCACGAAGCCGATATGGCGGCGGTCGCGGTGACTGCGCTGACTTCCGAAGGGCATGTTGGGGCGAAGTACGACCTGACTGGGCCCGCTGCGCTCACGCAGGCTGAGCAGGTCCGGGTGATCGGCGAGGTGATCGGCCGGGAGACTCGCTGGGAGGAGGTGCCGCGGGAGGTTGCGCGCGAACTTCTTCTCCAGCGGATTCCGGCGAAGTACGCGGACGCCATGCTCGACGCGTTTGCCCGCTTGGCTGGCAGCGAACCCGACCGGCCGACGACGACGGTCGAGGACGTCACCGGGGTTCCGGCGCGGACTTTCGCCCAGTGGGTGGCCGATCACGCGGCTGAGTTCGCTCCGGAGGGAAGCTGACAGACCCCGCGGGTTCAGCAATTGCTAATATTCGCAATTGCTGAACCCGTCCGGTCGAGAGGGCGGACCCGGACCGAAGGCGGCACCCGTGAGCAGACCGCTCTACCAGCTGAAAGCCGAGTTCTTCAAGACGCTCGGCCATCCGGCGCGGATCCGGGTGCTGGAGCTGTTGTCTCAGCGCGAGCACGCGGTCGCGGAGATGCTGCCGGAGGTCGGGATCGAGCCGGCGAACCTGTCGCAGCAGCTCGCGGTGCTGCGGCGGATGGGGCTGGTCACCACGCGCAAGGAAGGGTCGAGCGTCTACTACTCGCTGATCAGCCCGCAGGTCGCGGAACTGCTGGCGGTCGCGCGCGAGATCCTGACCGGCGTCCTGTCGGGCCAGGTCGAACTGCTCGACGACCTGCGCACCGCGCACGCGGACAGTTCGCGTGCCCCGCGCGGCTGAGACCAACGGAGGCGATGTGACGAGCGAATTCGTGCGGGAACTGAAGCGGGGGATCGCGGCGGCGCAGCAGGCGCTGGAGCACGCCGGCGAGGACGAGGCGGAGGGCCATCGCGAGCGGCTGGCCGAACTGCGGGAGATCGCGCAGCAGAACGACGTCGACCTCGGCGAGTCCGGTCGATGAGCTGGACGCGTCCCGGGCTGGCGATCGTCGGGGAGGACGGGCCGTCACGGCTGCAGGCGGACGCACGGGCGATCCAGGAGCACACCGGTGTCCCGACGTCGGCGTTCACCGTGCGTTCGCGCGACGCGGCGGAGCTGGCGGCGGCCTTGCGCTCGCTGCCGGACGAGGTCGCGGTGGTGTATCTGACTGGAGTGGAACCGGCGAAAGCCCGTGCAGCACAACGAGAACTGACCTTGACGCTGCCGGTCGTCACCGAGGAGGAAGCCGCCGCGATCGTGCTGACCGCAGCGGTGCTGATCCGGTCGCGACGGCTGCAGGTCGCGCCGTTCGACGCGAAGGTGGTCGTGGCCGGTTCGGACGCGATGCCGTTGCTGGTGCCGCTGCTGGTGGCGTCCGGAGTCGGCGATGTGGTGGCTTGGCGACGCGACGACGCGGCCGGTTTTCCGCTGCGGGAAGTCGCCAGGAACGCGACTGTGGTGGTCGATGCGGTGGGGGAGTTCGAGGGCTCCGCGCTGGCGCCGCCGGAACGGAGTGCGCTCTTGCTGCCGCTGCCGGGATTGTTCGCGGCACTGCGGCGGGGGTTGGCCGGGTCTGATCCGGTGGACGTGCACCGGGCCTGCGCGCACGCGTTGACGACGCTCGCGCCGGTGGATCAGCCACTGCCGGAACTGTCGGACCCGGATTTGGCGACCCGGGTGCTGGACGCGATCGCGGAGGCGGTTCGGCCGCCTCGGAAGCGTTAGCTCAGCGGTCGTAATACGTAGTCGGCCCCTCCGGCCACTGCCGCGTAGGCGGAGGCGGCTGCTGCTCCGCCCGGCTGTTCCGCTTCCGCCGATGCAACGTCCGGGCACTCGCCGCCATGCTGCTCACCAGTGAGGCGATCACCAGCCCGATCACCAGGTTGATCGCTGCCGTCGCGATTTTCGCTTCCAATCCCACCGTCAGGGTGAGCGGCAGGACCACCGCGATGGCTGTCACCAGCACCATGATCCAGCCGAAAAACTGGCCCGGCGCCGGGGTCGCCACGCTCAGCAGGTGCATCAGGCCAGTCGCCAGCAGGGCGACCGCCGCGGCGGAGATCGCGTACGTCGGCGTGCTCGCTTTGCCCCACAGGCCGTCGCCCTTCGGGGCCAGGACCGGCACGTCGAAGATGCCTCGCGCGATCAGCAGGCCCACTACCGCAACGAGGGCCGCGACCACCGCCGTGGCCACGCCGCCTGCCCACAACCTCGCTGCGTCGATGCCTGGCCGGGTGTCCTCCCCGTAATTGCCGGGGTACTGCTGAACCATCGGGCGGTCCTTCCCTCGCACATGCGGTCGCTCCGATTGTCGCCCTACCGAGGCTGTTCCGCCGGATCGGCGGATTTCGCCAGCGAGCGCAGCCGGAACGACAGGACCACCAGGGTTACCCCGTAAATCACCGCGTAAATCCCGATCAGCAGCGCGACGCCGAACGCGCCCGCGATCGGGTGGAACAGCACGAGCACCCCGGCGATCACCGAAAGCGCGCCCGCCACGATCAGGAACGCCTCGCCGGTGATCTGCTTGCGCAAGCGGATCGCGGCGACGATCTCCATGATCCCGGTGACCACCGCCCACGCCCCGACGAGCGTCGCCAGCACCAGCACGGTCACCCCGGGCCACACCAGCGTCATGATTCCGGCGACCAGGCCCAGCACGCCGAGCAGCGCGTACGCGATCCGGTGCGTGCCGTCTCCCGGCCGGAATGCCTGCATGATCGCGCCGACCGCGTCGATCAGCACGTAGATCCCGAACAGGAAAGCCAGCGCCAGCACGGTGATGCCCGGCCACACGAGCGCCAGCACGCCGAACAGGACGCCCAGGATCCCGCGCGTGAGCACGAGCGGCCACGCGCGCCGCGGGTCGAGGACCGCGAAGCCGAGGACGGGCGGAATGGGCGTGGACATCGAGGGCCTCCCGGAGGTGTGCTGCCGACCTGGCGAAACGGTAGCCGGACCAGGGCAGCGCCGCCGGGACCTCACCCGATCGAGGGCGCTACCAGGCGACGGTCAATCCGGCGAGCCGCCACGTCCCGGGGTCGGGTACCCGCTTCGCCTCGAGGACACGCAACCCGGCGAACCGGTCCAGCAGCGCGGTCAGCGCCACCTCCGCCTGCACCCTCGCGAACGACGCGCCGAGGCAGAAATGCGGCCCGTGCGCGAAACCGAGGTGCGCGCCTGCCGAGCGGCGGACGTCGAAGCGGTCCGGGTCGGCGAAGACGCGCGGGTCCCGGTTCGCCGCGGCGATCGACGCGGTGACCGGCTCGCCCTGGCGGATCCGCACGCCGTGCAATTCCAGGTCCTCGGTCGCCCGCCGGGGAATTGTCAGCAGCTGCGAACCGCACCAGCGCATCAATTCCTCGACCGCGCCCGGCCACAGTTCCGGTTCCCGGCGCAGCGTTTCGAGCTGATCCGGGTGCGACAGCAGGGTTTCCACCGCGTTGGCGATGAAATTGGCCGGGGTCTGCCCGGCCAGCACGAGCTGCCAGACCAGCGCGACGGCTTCCGTTTCGGTCAGGCCCGCGCTCGTCAGATGCGCCAGCATCGCGCTGTCCGGATGCGCGACCAGCGTCCGCGAGCTGTCGATGATCCCGGGCACGGCGGCGGCGAACCCCTCGCCGGACACCTGCACGACCGCCGCGCCGTATTCGTGCCAGCGCGGCCGTTCGGCTTCCGGGACGCCGACCATCGCGCAGATGACCTCCATCGGCAGCGGCCGGGCGAACTCGGCCAGCAGGTCGACCGGGCCGTCCGCGGGCAGTGCGTCGAGGTAGCGGGCGACGATTTTCTCGATCTCCGGGCGGAAATCCAGCGCGCGGCGGGCGGCGAACGCGGGCGTCGCGAGACGGCGCAGCCGGGCGTGTTCGGCCCCTTCCATTTCCTGCATGGTCCGCAGGTAAGGACGGCAGTGCTCGGGCACGTCCGGACGCTGATAGCTGGCCTCGCTCAAGGCGAACCGCTGGTCGGTGAGCATCGCGCGGGCCTCGGCGTGCCGCGTGAGGACCCACATCGGCGGGAAGCCGGGGCCGGTCAGCTTGGCCAGCGGGCCCTGCTCCCTGGCGGCGCCGTAGGCGGTGAACGGGTCGCTCGTGACGGCCGGATCGGTCAGGTCGAGTTCGGGAACGGGGAGCGCGGGGGACAAGGAAGACCTCCAGATGGGCAATTCAGATGATCTCATCATATGAATGGTGGCGGTATCTTGGCAAGCAAGCGGACCGGGAGGACTCACGATGGCGCGGCTCACCAGGGCGCAGACGCAGGAGCGCAACCGGGCGAAAGTGCTGGCCGCCGCCCGCGAGGAGTTCACTGAGCGCGGGTTCCGCGACGCCAAGATCGACGTGATCGCCGAGCGCGCCGAGCTGACCCGGGGCGCGGTCTACTCCAACTTCCCCGGCAAACGCGCGCTCTACTTCGCCGTGCTCGCCGCCGAAGCGGAGCGGTTCGCCGCCCAGCCGCCGGAACCGGACCCGGGCCTGACCCCCGCCGAGGCGCTCGGCGCGTTCGCCCGCGCGTGGGTCGCGCGGCTGCCGCTCGCCACCGATCCGGACGCGCGGCTCGGCGTCGACCTGCTGCCGGAAATCCTCGCCGACGAACTCACCCACCGGCCGTACGCGCAGCTGCTGCGGTTCGACGCGATCGTGCTCGGCCTGGTGCTGGAGCGGCTTTCGCCGTCGTCCGGACGGCTGGTGCGGGTAGCGGAAGCGGCGCTGACGATGCTGCACGGAGCGAGTCAGCTCGCCGCGGCGGCACCCGGTTTCGGAGAGCCGTTCAACGTCGTGCGCGCGTGCGAAGCGTTGCCCGCGCTGGGACTTGCCGACACCTGGCCGGAACCGCCGATCGTGCCGCAAGCGAAAGCGGCCGGGGAAACCTGGGCCCCGCCGGAGGTTTTCGACGCCCTGCGCGAGCGTCCGGTCCGCATCGACGGCGACGGAGTGGTCGCGGTGATCGGGCTGCACCGGCTGTCCGCGGTGGAAGAAGCCTTGCGCGCGGCCAAGGACGTCACGCTCGTCGTGGTGACCGGTCAGCCGGGAGAGCTGGTGCCGTTGACCGCTCTCGTGCTGGCGGATCTGCGCGGCTTGCTGAAGCGGTCCTGCCCGGGGCCGGCGTGGCCGGACGTCCGAGTGATCGTGGACGAGACCGGCGCGGTGGCCGCCGCGGCCGGGGTTTCGGCGGTCAGCGACGCGACCGAGACCGCGATCAGGGTCCACAATGGACAGATTCTGCTGCGGGCGGAAGGCTTCGGCGCCTGCCACGCCGCCGCGACGAGCACCGTCCCCGCGGAAACCCGGTAAGCCGCGCAAACCCTTCCGACGTCGGTGGACAGGGCAGGCGGCGCGGCAGATAGTGGAGCGAAGATCGGCCGAAGGGGGGCGGCGATGGCCGAGATCGCTCCGGTGGACCGGCAGTTGCGCAGCCTGCTGCGGCACGGCACGTTCGCGCAGGTCCTCGACCACGCGCTGAACGTCCGGGGGCTGAGTCTCGAACAGGTCCGGCAGCGGCTCGCCGGGCGAGGAGTGCGGGTCAGCCGGGCGGCGCTGAGCTATTGGCGCCACGGCCGCAGCCGTCCGGAACGGGTCGAATCGCTGCGTGCGGTGCGGGCGCTGGAGGCGGTGCTCGGCCTGCCGCCGGAATCGCTGGTCGCGCTGCTCGGCCCGCCCCGGCCGCGGGGCAGGGGAGCGGCGGCGGAACCGGGGGCCATCGACCGCAAACGGCTGTGGCCGGGCCACCGGCCGCTGCTGGCGGAGCTGGACCTGCCGCCGGACAACCTGGTGCGCCGCCTCGACGTGCACGAGCACCTGCGGGTGGACGAGCACCGGCGGCTGACCACAGTGCACACCCGGCTGGTCGTGGAGGCCACCGCGGACCGGGTCGACCGGTGCGTGGTGTTCCTGTGGGCCGAACAGTCCGCTCCGGCGCTGCCCGCCGAGGTCCGGTACTGCCGTCCCGGCCGGGTCCGGGTCGACGCGGAAGCCGGGGCGACGGTCTGCGAACTGCTGCTGGACCAGCGGCTCGCGACGGGCGAGCGCAGCGTGCTCGAGTACACCGCGGTCTACCCGCCCGGCCCGGAACTGACCTTCTACCACCACCGGTTCACCCGCCCGGTGCGGCAGTACCTGCTGCAGGCGGAGTTCGCCGGGGCCCCGCCCGCCACCTGCGTGCCGTTCCGCCAGAACAGCGTGCAGGCGCCGCGGCGGCCCGGTCCGCCGCTGTGGATCGGGGCCTCCCGGACCGCGCACCTGGTGCTGACCGACGTCCGGCCGGGCATCGCGGGCCTGTCCTGGGAATGGGCTTGACCGGCGGTTTTCCGGGAACCGCCGGTCAAGCCCCTGCTCACCCGGTCAGTAGACGAACCAGGGGACCTGCACCTTTCCCGCCGTGCCTGACGTGTCGGTGGCGGTGATCGTCGAGTTCAGCAGACCCGAGGTGGTCTGCGGGTTTCCGGAGATCACGCCGGTGGCGCGGTCGATGGTCAGCCCCGAGGGCAGTCCGGCGGCACTCCAGGAGTAGCTGCCGGTGCCGCCGGAGGCGCGCATCGCCAGGTGCACCGGCGAACCGTGCGGCACCGCCTGGAAACCCGGGTCGGCCACGGTGACCGGACCGGACGAACCGCCCTGCACGGTGAGCGTGAACGTGGTGTCGTGGCTCGCGGTGGCGTTCTTGCCGGTGATCGTCACCTGGTACGTCCCCTGCGGGGTCGAGGCGCTGGTGGCGATCGTCAGCTTCGCCGAACCGCCCGCGTTGACCGACGCCGGATCGAACGTCGCGCTCGCCCCGGAGGGCAATCCGCTGGCCGACAACGCGATGTCGCCGCCGGACGGAGGCGTGGTGCCGATCTGCTGGTTGGCCCAGTCGCCCATCGAACCCCACAGCTTTCCGTGCGCGTTGTAGGACGCACAGTCGGTGCGCAGCCAGGAGAAGACGCCGTAGATCTTGCCGTTGTAGTAGTACGGCCCTCCCGAATCGCCTTGGCACAGGCCCTTGCTGCCGTCGCCGTAGCCGTCGCAGAACATGTATTCCGGCTTGAACACCGACGAATCGATGGTGCTGCAGTTCGAACCGTCCACTGTGGGCAGTACGACCTCGCGCAGCTTGGTGTTCTTGGTGGCGTCGTTGGCGTCGGTCTTGCCGTAGCCGATGGCCGTGCCCTGGGTGCCCAGCGGCAGATCGTCGGCGGAGGACGCGATCTTCGGGTAGGTCATGCCCGCGGGAACGGGGATGTCGGTCTTGGTGAAGATGATCGCGACGTCGTTGCCGTTGCGCCAGCCCTGGTCGCTTTGCGGGCTGTAGTCCGGGTGGATCCGGAATTCCGCGATCTCGATCCGGGTGCCCGTGCTCGTGTCGTTCAGGTCGTCCCGGCCGTAGATGAGGTACTTCGGGTCGCCGTCGGCGAACTTGCAGTGCGCCGCGATCAGCACCGCCCGTTTGGCGACCACGCTGCCGGTGCAGGACTGCTCCTGCGGGCGCACCCCGCCGGTGCGGTGTTCGGAAATGATGAACGGGTACTTGGCGACGGTGGTCGTCTGCCCGTTGATCACGCTCGGGCTCGCCGACGGCGCGGCGCCGTTCACCGCGGTCGTCGAGACGGTGGCGGTGGCGGATTGCCCGGCGTTGACCGACGCCGATGCCGGGTCGACGCTGAGTGAGAAATCGCCTTGGCCGGAGCCGTTGACGGTGAGCGTGACCGGGGTCGTGTGCGTGGCGTCCGTGGCTTTTCCGGTCACTGTCACGGTTGTCTGCCCTGGTGAGGCCGATGACGACGCCGCGAGGGTGAGGGTGGAGGTGCCGCCTGCGGTCACCGAAGACGGGTCGAATGTTGCTGTGACACCGGCCGGGAGCCCGCTCGCCGACAACGCGATGCTTTGCGCGCTGCCCTTGACGACCTTGGTGGTGATCTTCGTGGTCGCCGACTTGGCCGGGTCGACGCTGAGCGAGGCCGGGTCCGCGGCGAGGGAGAAGTCGTTGGCCGCGGGCGGTGTCGCGCCGTTGATCAGCGGGTCCGCCAGGTTGTCGCCCTGCATGGAACCCCAGCCGGTGCACAGGTCGTAGCCGGTGCCCGCGTCGTAGGTGCCGTTGTTGCCGGAGACGACGTCGTGGAAGGCGGAGGAGTACTGCGAGGACTGGGCGATCGAGTACACCGTCGGGTTGATGGCGCCGAGGTTGCTCTTGCCCGCGCTTTTCGCTTTCTGGTTGACCATCGCGAGATATCCGGCCCACAACGGGGAGGACAGGCTCGTCCCGCCGACGTCCTGCCAGCCGCCGTTCATGTACACCGAGAGCGCGCCGGCTCCGTAGTCGGCGTCGAGCGCGACGTCGGGCACCGAACGGTATTTGCTGCTGCCCGGCTGCCAATCCGGCTTGCTGTAGACCGCCGAATACCCGCCGCCGGAGCGGGTGTTGCCGGTGCCGCCCTGGTTCCAGCACGATTCCGACTGGTAAGTGCCCGCGCTGTCGCTCGTCCGCAGCTGCGTGCCGCCGACGCCGGTGAACAGCGGGTCGCTGGCCGGGTAGTCGGCCTGCACGGTGGAGTTGTCGCCGTTGTAGCCGCAGCCGGTGGCTCCCCAGTCCCCGGAGGCCGACAGCAGCGTGACGCCCTGGGCGACCATCTGGGAGTAGGAGTCGTGCGAGGCGGCGATCGGGTCGGATTCGCACTTCTCGCCGAGCAGCCACGAGCCCGACAGGATCGTGATCGCGTTGTCGCTCGCGATTTTCGCCATCTCGTCGACCCAGGCTTTGTCGCTGTTCGGTGCCTCATAGACGATCTGGCTCGCGCCGGGCGCGGTGGCCGCGACCGCCTGGATGTCGAGCGTCACCTCGAGCTGTCCGCTGCCCGGCTGGGAAACCCCGCCGTCCACTGGCACTACCTGGGGCTTGACCGAGGGCTGCTTGAAGTAGTTCGTCCAGGCGTCGATGTCGGACTGCTTGAACGAGTCGAACTCGATCAGCCCGACCGTCTGCCCGGATCCGTCGTAGGAACCGGAAAGCTGCTTCATGCTGTAGGCGGTGCGGAACTGGGCGGGGGTGTAGCCGCCGCCCGGGCCGCCGGGACCGGCCGGAGCTGAGGCGCGGTGCGCGATCGGCCGGTTGGTCAGCCCGGTCACCGTGCGCACGATCTTCGCGACCGAGGACGGCACGCTCGGCGCGGATTCCCTGGCGTAGAAATGCTTTCCGGCCGAGTCGGCGTAGTCGCCGAGCCGGGTGCCGAACGCCGCCTCGACCTGTCCGACGGTCCCGACCGCGTCGACCACCTGGCGGTTGGCCGAGACGTCGGTGACCCGCAGGCCCTGTTTCTCCAGGTATGCCTTCGCAGCGTCCACATCGGACTCTAGCGGCGCGAATCGGGCCGAATAGTCCGCGCTGGACAGGAAATGCCGGTAGTCCGGCGACCGCGGATCGCTGACCGAGGCGACGAACTGGGCGAGCCCGGCTTCGTCGTGCGGCCGCAGCGACAGTGCGATCGGGATCTCCCGGCCGGGATCGGTGGCGCCGAGCCGTTGCGCGCCGGCCGGTGCGGAGCCGGTGGGCGCCAGCGGCGTCCGGGGCTCTTGGGCGGCGGCCGAACCCGGTATCGCCAGGGCGGCCGTCAGGACGAGACCGGCTGCCGCGGCGGCCGGTCTCGCCCACAGGGAACGAGGGAGCACGATTCCTCCAAAGCGAAGCGGAGAAGAAACAGCCGGCCAAGGCTAGCCGCGGCGGCGGTCTGCGAATCGTGCTCGCTGAACGTTCGACGACGTTCAACGGTGATTCTGAACGATGACGTTTTCCCTGGTCATAAGGGTGGGGTGAAACAGTCTTCCACAGAATGGCGGACTGGTTCACCGCGCCGGGAGAACGAAACGGGAAAGGAAAACCGGCATCGCCATCAGTGCGATGGCGGTCCAGGGCAGCGCGCCTGTGCCGAGCAGAACTCCGCCCGTCAGCGCGCCACCGGCGACCGCGCCGTTCCAGCTGGCGATGGTCAGCGACTGCGCGATGTCGGCCCGGCGTCCGGCGAGTACCGCGGTGACCGCTTGGAACGAGGTCGGCGCGCCGCCGAAAGCCAAGCCCCACAACGCACACGCGACGAGCAGCAGTACCGGTTCGTGGCCGCCGAAGACCAGTATGCCGAAACAGCAGACGGTGACGGCGGCGCAGCACGTGAGCACCGCGCGAGGATGCCGGTCGAGAGCGAGCCCGACCAGCCACAGCCCGGCCACCGTCGCGGTGCCGAACAGCAACAACCCGGCGCTCAACAACGGGAGATGCCCGCGAGCGGCGTAGAATGGTCCGAGATAGGTGTAGAACATGTTGTGCGCCAACGAAAACGCGATCACCAGCAGTAATAGCGGGCGCAGCCCTGGGGTGTGCAGCACGGCGCGGAGGCTTGTCCGGGCCCCCGGTTCTTCGCCGGACAGCGGCGGAACCACCGCTACGATCCACCACAGCAGCGGCACCGAGACTAGGGCCATCCCGGCGAACACCCAGCGCCAGCCGACGAGTTCGCCGAGCGCGGCCCCTGCCGGGACGCCGAACGCGAAAGCGACCGGGGTGCCCGCCATCGCGACGGCGAGCGCGCGACCGGCCCGTTCCGCAGGGACGAGCCGCATGGCGTAGTTCGCCACGAGGGACCACAGGATTCCGGTGAGCGCTCCCGAAGCCACTCGCGCCACGAGCACCAGCGCGAACCACGGGGACAGCGCGATCGCCAGGTTGGTCGCGACGAACCCGGCGACGAGCAGGAGCAGGAGTTTCCGGCGGGGCATCCGGGCCGACGCCGCGGTCAACGGCAGCGCGGTGAGGGCGGTGGTGATCGCGTACACGGTGACCAGCTGCCCCGCGGCGGCCGGGGACACGCCGAGATCGGCGGCGGCCGGGAGCAGGATCCCGGCCGGGACGATCTCGGTCAGGCAGCCGAGGAACACCGACGCGGCCAAGGCCAGCAGAGCGGGCAGGGGAAGCGCGGTGCGAGCGGGCGGCGCGCTGACGTCCATGGCGGGTCCTTGGGGTCGTGGCGGTCGGCCGCGTCGGGTGTGCGGGGTGGGGAGCTTGATGGCCCGGCTGGTTATGCGGTGCGGGGTGCTCGGGGTTGCGTGGTGCGGGGCTGGGACTGGGGATTGCGGCGGCTGAGCCGGTTACGCGCTGTGGGGCGCTCGGGCTTGCGTGGTCCGGGGCTGAGGCCGGGGACTGCGGCGGCCGAGTCGGCTATGTGCTGGGGGAGCGGCCGGGCGGTGCCGCGACGTCCATGGTGGGGGGCGTGGCGTCGCGGCGACGCGCCCGGCCGCGCGCGGTTACGTCGTGTGCAGCAGCAGGTTGTGCGATCCCTCGCCCGGATCGACGACCTTGTCCTTCGTCGCCGCGTCGGTCATGCCCTTGAGCACCTGGTCCGGCGTCGCGTCCGGATGCGCCGACAGGAACATCGCCGCCACCCCCGCCGCTTCCGCCGAGGCGATCGACGTGCCGGAAACCACGCTCGACGCGCAATCGCCGGTGTTGCCCGCCGTCGGAATGTCCTTGCCGGGCGCGTAAAGGTCCACGCAGCTGCCGAAGTTCGAGGACGGCACCCGGTGGTCGGCCTGATCGGTGGCGCCCACGGTGATCCCGGTGGTCTGCCGGGCGGGCGTGATGTCGCAGGCGTTCACTCCGGCACCGCCGGTGCCGTTGCCCGCGGCGACGGTGTAGGCGAGGCCGTTCTGGGTCATCTTGTAGAGCTGGATGTCGAGGACCGTGCCGCTGGGGCCGGCGAAGCTGAGGTTCAGCACGGCCGGGCGCTGTGCGTTGAGGTTCACCCAGTCCAAAGCGGACAGAATCTCCTCGGACGTGCCCGTGCCGTCGCAGCCGAGGGTGCGCACCGATTCGACCGAAGCCTCTTTCGCGACACCGTAACGGCGGCCCGCGATGGCGGCCGCGACCTGGGTGCCGTGGCCGTTGCAGTCCGTTCCGCTCTGGTCCGCGTCGGGGTCGACCGCGTCGTACGCGGCGTGGGCGCGTCCGCCGAAGTCGTGGTGGGTCGTGCGCACCCCGGTGTCGAGCACGTACACGTGCACGTTGGCCGCGGTGTTCGGGTAGGTGTAGCTGCCGTCGAGCGGGAGGTCCGCCTGGTCGATCCGGTCCTGTCCCCACGAAGGCGGGTCGTCCTGGGTCCCGGCCGCGGTGTAGACCTGGTTGTCCCCGACCGTGGTGACCGCGGCGTCGGTGAGGTACTTGTCGTGCTGTTCCCGGGTCGCGGAAAGGGAAAACGCCTGCGACACCGAGTAGTAGACCCGGCGCAGCGTGCCGCCGTACTTGGCGATCAGCGCGTTCGCGGCGGCGGTGACCTTGTCCTTGTCTTTGTCCATCGGCTTGAGCCGCACGATGTACACCGCGGCGTCGTCCGGCGCGGCGGAGGCCGCCGCCGGCAGCACGCCGGCCGCGACCGAGAGCAGGGCCGCCAGCACGACGGCTTTCGGGGTGCGTTTCATGGTCGTCCCTTCGGGGAGCCTCCGCCGGGATCCCGGGGAATCCCGGCGGAGGCGGGCGCGGTCAGAGGTTGTTCAGCCAGGTGCGCAGGTCGTCCGGGCCGCTGCCCTCGTCGAAGCCGACCACCCGGCTGCCCTTCTCCTGTCCGGCGGAGATGTCGATCAGCGTGGGGATGTACTCGATGCCGTACTTGTCGGCGATGTCCTTGTTCTGGCCCTGC
This sequence comes from Amycolatopsis nivea, assembly GCF_004522235.1. Lineage (GTDB taxonomy): Bacteria > Actinomycetota > Actinomycetes > Mycobacteriales > Pseudonocardiaceae > Amycolatopsis > Amycolatopsis nivea. The sequence goes on along the minus strand of NZ_SDLT01000038.1, from coordinate 46,386 downwards.
TCGCTCAGGTCCACCTTCGCCCAGATCCACTTGCCGCCGTCGGCCGTGTGGTATTTCTCCAGGTACGGGGCCATCTTCTGGCAGGGACCGCACCAGCTGGCGTAGAAGTCCAGCACGACCGGCTTGGTCTTGGACATCTCCATCACCTGGTCGTAGTTGGCCGAGGTGACGTCGACGACGGTCTCGTCCTGCGGGGCCAGCGAAACGTAGGACGCCGGGGCGGCGCTCGCCGGCGTCGCCGCGGCGCCGCCGAGGACTCCCGCCGTCATCGCCGCGACGGCCGCGAACATCCGGATTCTCGTTCCCATGTTCTCTCCTCTATTCGGGGTGGGTGACGGGCACCGGCGCCGGACGCGCCGGGGCTTCGGGGGCGGGGCCGGTTTCGGTGGGATGGCCGGCGCCGACCCAGTCTTCGATTCCTTCGCGGTACTTGCGGACGTCGGCGTACCCGAGTTCGAGCAGCCGGGCGCCGACGAATTCGCTGTTGCGGCAAGGGGTGTTGGCGCAGTAGACGACGATCGCCGCGTCCTTGTCCGGGACCACCCGCGGCGCATGCTCGTCGGTGAACGCCGCGGCCTGCTCGTAGGGGAAGCCCGGGATGTTGCGGGCGCCGGGAAGGTGTTCGCGGGCGTAGTAGTCCGGCGGCATGGTGTCGACGACGATCACCGTGCCCTCGTCCATCGCGGTTTTCAGCTCTTCGCGGCCGATCAGCGGCAGCATGCCGGTTCCTCCCGGGTTCCGGCGGCGGGCAAGCAGGCCCGCCGCGAGGTGACTGACGAACGCCACGACCACCGAGTTGATCGTGGGAATCCCGAAATCGAAGACGAGCGCGAAAGCCGTCCCGAGCGCCCAGCTGATCAGCGCCGCGAGCTCCCAGTCGCGCCCGGCGACCGCTTGTCCCCGGCGCAGGGCGGCGAAAACCGGACGGCACCGGCGAAGCACGAAGTACTCCGCGATGAGCACCCCGGCGACCGGCGGGGCGAGCACGCCGACCGCGGTCAGGAACCCGGCGAAGTGGTCGGCGATCCCGAGCGCGGACGCCGCCGTGCCGAACACCCCGAGCACCAGGACCACTCGCACCCGGCCGACCTTCCGGTCGAACAGCACGTCGACGACGTTGACCAGGCCGAGCGAGGAGGAGTACAGGTTCCAGTCGTTGATCTTGAGGATCGCGGTGGCCAGCACCAGGGTGCCGAGCAGCCCCGAGGAGGAGGTGACGATGCCGACGACGTCCGAGGTCGCGGCGGCGTGCGCGAGCAGCACGCCGATCAGCCCGATCAGGTACTCGCCGAGCGTCACGCTGAGCACGGTCTGCTTGACGACGTCGGCGCGGGTGCGGTTGAACCGGGTCATGTCCGGGGTCATCAGCGCGCCGAGGATGAACGCCCCGGACACCAGCGTGGTCGCCGCGCCGAGCGACAGCGGCGGTCCCGGCGGGGGAGCGGAAACCAAGTCCGCCAGCGAGTGCGTGTGCAGTGCGTCGAGCACCGAATACCCGGCCAGCAGCAGGAAAGCGGGCACGGTCAGGTAGGCGGTCCAGGCCATCAGGCGGAAGCCGTAGACGGTGATCACGGTGATCGCCGCTCCGCCGACCAGCGCCCAGCCCCATTCCGGCACCGCGCCGCCGAGGGCGTGCATCCCGTGCGCGAACACCCCGTTCTGCACGCCGAACCAGCCCGCGAGGCTGACCGCCACCAGCAGGCCGACCAGCGCGGAACCCTTCCGGCCGAACCCGGCCCAGCGGGCCAGCACCGAGGTGGACAGTCCTTCCCGCACCCCGGCGATGCCGAGCAGCACGGTGATGACCTCCAGCAGCACCGAACCGATCGTGATGGCCAGCACCGCGTTCCAGAACGTCATGCCGTAGCCCAGCAGCGCGCCGACGATGAACTGCTGGAACGACGACACCTGCCCGAACCGCTGCACCGCGACCGAGGGCCAGGACCGGCGGGCGGCGTCCGGGACGCGGGTCAGCGAATAGTCGTCGTGGCGGTCGCTCATCGGCCGGTCGCTTCCAGCGCGGCTTCGGCGACGACCAGGAAACCCTGGCCCGGCTCGGGCCGGAACGCGAATTCCCGGTCGAAGAACTTCCGCAGAAACGGCACCCGCTGGTGGTAGACGAACATCGACCGCGGATTTCCGGTGATCAGCCCGGAACCGGCGAACAACGGGAGTTCGGCGAGGAAGTAGCGCACCGCGAGCCGCAGCGCGCCCTCGCCCGGCACGTTTCCCGTCCGGCCCTGCAGCACCCAGGTGGAAGCGCCGTAGCAGGCTGACCGGAATGCGCTGTCGGTTTCGAAGTGGTTTTCCGCCGCCGCGAGCAGCCGCCGATAGGCGGGCAGTTCGCGCAGCCGGGCCATGCCGAGGATCCGGCTCTCCGGGTCGGGCACGTCCAGCGCGCGCAGTGCGGCGGCGATCTTGTTGTGCACGTGGCAGGACTGCCGGTGCGCTTTCTGTTTCGCCCTGGCCGGCGGGTATCCGAGCGCTTCGAGCGTGTAGGCGGTGACCTCGTCCGGGACGAAAAAGCAGAACTCGGCGAAGTGCTCCGCGGTCCACGCGGCGAGCCGGGCCAGCCGGTCCGCGGTGAAATAACCGTTGAACGGGCTCACTCCGACACACGCGTGCCGGACGTCCGGATACAGGCGGGCGCAGCCGGAAGACAGCGGAGTCGCGTCGAACATGGAAATCCTCCACCTTTTCTCGTCTCGATTCCGCGTTTCTCCCGGCGGGGCGGGACTGGTGCGGATCACTGTGCCGGGATCCGGACGGCGTGGGTAATGCCTGCCGGTTATGCCGTCGCGGGACGGCGAGGCCGGCGGTTCGGAAAGAGGATTTCCTACTTTGGTCGGGCGATTGCCACACTTTCGCCGGTGCACTCGCCCCGGCAGGCGTCATATCGTGAACTTTCGTGGAGTTGGAACTCAAGCATTTGCGCCACCTCCAGGCGATCGCGAAAGCGGGCAGCCTCAACCGCGCGGCCACCGAACTGGTGCTGCCGCAACCCGCCCTCAGCCGCGAACTGCGCAGGATCGAGGAACTGCTCGGCCGGGCGTTGTTCGAACGCGCCCGCGCCGGGGTGCGGCCCACGCCGTTCGGGCAGCTGATCCTCGACTACGCGGACGGGATCCTGGCACGCACCGCCCGGATCGGGCCCGCCCTCGCACAGCACTGCGCCCAGCGCGAAAGCGCGTTGCGGGTCGGCTGGTCGGAAACCGTCCTGTCCGGCCCGCTGCTTCGCGCACTGGAGACGACCGGGCTCGGCGACCGGGCGGAGATCCGGACCGCCGAGTCGACCGCGGAGATGCTCGGCTGGTTCGGCCGCGGCGAACTCGACCTCGCCGTCCTGTCCGAACAGTGCGACGTGCCGCTGCCCGCGAACACCGGGCGGATCGACCTCGCCGAGGACCCGCTGCTGATGATGCTCCCGGACTGGCATCCGCTCGCCGCCCGGCACGAGGTGGACCTGGCCGAGCTGGAACACGAGCGGTGGATCTCCTCGACCGGGCCGGACCGCTGCCGCGAGTTCCTCGCCCGGGTGTGCGGCCCGTACGGCTTCGCCCCGGTGATCGCCCACTACGTGCCGGTCTCCGGCCCGCGCGACGAGATCGTCCGCTACCAGGGCGACGTCACGCTCGTCCAGGCCTCCCGCCCGCTCGCCCCGGGCGTGGTGCACCGCCCGGTTCCCGGACTGCGGGCGCGGACCAGCCATTTCCTGCTGTATCGGGAGGACAGTCCGGTCGCCGCGCGGGTCAGCCTGCTCGCCGGGTTGATCCTCGACGCCTATCACGACCACAAGGGCGGCTTCGACGGCCCGCGCGCGATTCCGGGGGAACTGCCGTGGCTGACCGCCCGGACCAGCTGATCCGCTCGGGCGCCGACCTCGAGCTGCGGCAGCTGAAGCTGCTGGTCGCGGTCGCCGAGGCGGGCAGCGTGGCGGCCGCCGCGGCCGTGCTCGGAACCACCCCGGCCAAGCTCACCCTGCGGATCCGGCGGCTGGAACGGATGATCGGCGCCGCGCTGCTGGCCGCGGAACCGGCCGGGAAGCTGTTCACCGAGACCGGCGAACTCCTCCTCGAACACGCCTCGGCGGTGGTCCCGCAGTTCGACCGGATGCTGACCGCCGCTCGCGCCGGGCTGGAGCGTCCCGTCGCGCAGATCCGGATCGGCTCGGTGCCGACACCCGTGCTGCCGCGGCTGATCCGCGAGGTGGGGTTGCGCAATCCCGACGCCGGGCTGGCTATCCGGACCGCCGAATCGGCCGCGGAGCTGGCGGAAGCGTTGCTGCGCGAGGAACTGGACCTCGGCCTGCTGCGCCAGGACGCCGTGCGGGAACGCCCTCTCGGATGGGTTTCGGTGGCCACGGAACCGCTGGTGGTTGGCATTCCGCTCGGACATCCGCTCGGCGTCCCGGACTCGCTCACGCCGGCCGCGCTGTCCCGCCAGCGCTGCGTTCTCCTTGACCAGACCGTGCAGCCGCGTACGCGGGCACTGCTCGCGGCCTTCGCCGACGCCGGTGCTGATCCGCGGCTCTGCTACGCCGACAGTGAATGGGCGGTGCTGTCTCTCGGGCACGGCGCCGGAATCCTGACCGTGACAGCTCCGCCGACGAGACCGATGCCGGACACTTCTTACCGGCCATTGCATTGCGCGGCCACGAACTCGACTCTCGTGCTCGCCTGGGCGGACGACGGGCCGCTCGCCGGGCGCCTCCCGCGCGTCCGGGCGGCGATGACGCGCGCGCACGCCGAATCCCTCCGCGCGCTTCTGAGCACGTGAAGTACGTGAGGGGAACCCTGAGGGAATCAGATTCCCTCAGGGTTCCCCTCACGGAACGCGAGATCAGCCGATGCGGTAGCTGTACGGCAGAGTCGCCAGCACCTCACCGGTTCCGACCTGCGGCAGACCGGTCACGCCGGTCGGCAGCGAAGGCACGGTCACGATGTTCAAGTGCCCGGCCACCTTCTGCCCGCGGTTGCCCGACGGCGTGATCGTCACCAGGATCGTCGCGGTCTCGCCCGGCTTCACCAGCTGCGGCGTGCCGCCGGTGCCGTTCGGGTCCACCGACTGGCCGTACGGGTCGCCGGTCGACGACGTCACCGAACCGTCGAAGCCCGCCGTCTGGATCGACGCCGTGTAGCTCGAATGCCCGGCAGGCGCGCCGTCCGGACCGAACGGGCCGATCTCCTGCACGTCGGCGAACCAGACGCCCTTGGTGACGTAGCCGGTCTTCTCGCCGATCGTCGCGACCGACACCGTGCTGCCGTTCTGCGCGGACTTCAGGTCGCCGAGCACGTCGATGCCCGCCGCCGAGCCCTGGATCTCCGCCTGCGCGGGCACGGTCGAGGACGTCGCGACGGTGAACTTGCTCGTCTCCGGCGGGATCGAGTACACCGGCGCGTTCGCGTTCAACTCCGGCAGGTCGACCTCAGTCGAACCCTGGATCGGCTGCGGCTGGAGCGTTTGCTTCGCGTTCGTGCGCGCGTCGACGCCGATGGCGATCGGTTCGATGCCGGTGTTGCGCACCGTCACCGGCACGGTCACCGCCTTGCCCGCGGCGAGCGACGCGGACTGCGGCAGCGCAGGCGCGCTGGCCGAGACCTGGTCGAAGCCGACGGTTCCGGTGAACGGCTGGTCGATCTGCTTGCCCGTCACCGGGTTCTGCACGACGAGCACCAGGTGCCAGCGCCCCGGCAGCGGGTTCGCGTCCACGAGCTGCAACGCGGTGCCCTGCTTCAGCGTGGTGGCCGAATCGAGGTAGGCGTTGCTGTTCACGTCGGCGAGTTCGCCGTTCGGGTCGACCAGGACGCCGTCGAGCAGCGTGCCCGGGTCCTGCAGCTTCACCGCGACGTCGAGGTCCCGCTTGCCGCGCGGAACGTCGAATTCGTAGGAGAAGGTCTGCGCCGGCGACACCGCGCGGGCGTTGCCGCCGGTGATCGTACCGCCGAACGCGCCGGGGCCGTTCTTCGTCGGGATCAGCGCGCGCAGCACGGCCGACACCGTGGTCTGGTGTCCGTCGGAGCTGCCGAAGGTGATCGAGTAGTCCGCGTCGCCGCCGCTGGCCGGGGCCTGCAGTGCGACGTGCACCGGCTTCGTCTGACCCGGGTTGAGCTGCAGGATCTGCGGCGAAACCTGGCCGTACGGGACAGCCCGCTGCGCGGTGGTCGCCAGCTGGATGTCACCGGTGTAGCCGGCCTGCCCGGACGCGGAGTACAGCACCGCGGTCCACGTGCCCGCGGCCGGGCGCGTGACGTCCACGTTGGCGTAGTTCGCCGTCGCGGCCCCGCCCTGCGGACGGCTGTTGGCGACGAAGGTGCCGTCCGGAGCGAGCAGCGTCAGCCGCACCACCGGGGTGACGGACTGGCCGTTGACCGTCTTCGGGCTGCCCTGCCACGCCATCCGCGCCAGCAGTCGCTGCGCGCCGTTCGGCACGGAGAAGGTGACCTTCTTGTACGCCCAGTTCGTGCCGTTGAAGTACGGGAAGGTCGGCAGCTTGGTCGAGTCGAACCCGGTGGTCTGTGTCTGCGTCCCCATCGGGGCGAACGTCCGCGTGCCGGTGCTGACCGTCAGCGGCTTGGTGCCCGAGTTGGTGACGTTGACCGACGCGTGCTGCGTGCTGCCCGGCGCGCCTTCCAGCGTCAGCTGGTCGGCCGACAGCGTGATGTTGGACGAGACGCCCGCCGGCGCCCCGGTCGAACCCGGAGCGGTGAGCGCCGCTTCGACCGCCGCGCGGGCGTCGAGAAGGCCCGCGCCCTGCTCGTCGGCCGGGAGGTTGAGGTCCCGCGCGGTGCTGGTGATGATCTGCTTCACCTGTGCGGGCGTCGGCGACGCACCGTGGTGGGAATTGCGATAACTCTGGATCACCAGCGCGGCGACGCCCGCGGTCAGCGGGGCGGATTCGCTGGTGCCGCCGAAGGATTCGAGGTCCGTGCCTTCCGGGACGGTCTTGAAGTTGCGGCATTCCGAGTACGCCGGGGAGCAGTCGGCCCAGTTGCCCTCGCCGGGTGCGACGAGGTCGATGGTGCGGCCGTTCTGCGTGATGCCGGACGAGGACAGCGCGGAGATGTTGTCGTTCACCCATTTCCCGTTGGAGAACGGGAAAGCCGCGTAGCCGGTCTGCGCGTACAGCCGGTTGTCGGTCGTCGCGCCGGTCGAGATCACCAGCGGGTCGGTGGCCGGGCTGCCGATCGTGGACGTGGTGCCCGCGTCGCCGCTGGAAGCGGTCACGGTGACGCCCGCGGCCACGGCCTGGTCGTTGAAGACCTGGAACAGGTTGCGGGAGCTGGAATCCGGGTACTGGTTGAGGCCGAGCGACTCGTTGATCACGTCGACGTGGTCGACGGTCACCGCGTAGTCGATCGCCTGCAGCACCGCGGAGTTCGTGGCGGTCTTGCCGAAGACGTTCAGCCCGACCAGGCTCGCACCCGGCGCGACGCCCTTGACGACGATGTTGCAGCCCGCCGGGAGCGGGTGCTTCTCGTTGACGAACTTCGACAGGTCGTGCACGACGACGCCTTGCGCGGCGATCGAGGAGGCGTCGCCGAAGGCCTCGGCCCCGGAGTCGGTCGTGTTCGGGCCGTCGCCGGAGAAGTCCTGGTAGTCCGAGAACACGTGGCTGCCGTCGGGACGGATGAAGTCCGCGTAGTTCGGGTCCATGTTGTCGGCGAGGAACGCGACCTTCACACCGGCACCGTTGGCCAGATCGGACGCGCTCTTCCCTCCGGCGGTGCTGTACGCGCGGATCGACGTCAGCGCTTCGGGCTCCAGCAACGGTTTCGCCGGGTCGGCCGGGCAGGTCGCGTTCGGCGTGGACTGCGCGGCCGGTCCGCCTGCCTTCGGCGCGGCGGCCGGTGCGCCCGGTTTGGCGTCCGGCAGCGTCACCTTGCTGTCCGGCAGGACCTGCGCGACCGCCGGGTCGTGCGCGAGCTGTGCGGCCTGCGCGGGCGTGACGGTGGCGGAAAACGCGTTGCCCAGCGCGAAGTGCTTGACCTTGGCCGGTGCCGCGCCGACGAGCTTGGCGAGCACCGAATCCTGTTCTTGGGTGGCTTTGGCGCGGCGAGTGCCCGAGGCCGCCTTGGTGGGCGGCGCGCTGGGCAGCTGGTCCGCGAGGACGACGATCACCGATTGCGGCGCGGTGTCCGCCGCGGCGGCCGGTGCGGCAGCCTGCGCCGGCTGGGTCGCCCCGGCCAGCACCAGGCTGCCGGTCGCAGCCATGACCAGGGCGCGAACGGATCGCGAGGAACGCCCCATGTGCAGTTCCCACTTCCTGCTAGAAGGGTTCGTGAGTTACCGGCCCCGACGAAATCGGGCGCACTCGTGCCGCGCTCGATTTCCCGATAGCAGAACTCTTTCCGACTCCCGCACGATCCACAAGCGACAATAGTGGGAAACAAATCCGGCAAACGGGACCGAATTTCCGCGCGGTCGCGCATTCGGTCCCGTTTGCCGGAATCGGGGTCAGTCCTGGGGAAGGTGCCGGCGCGAGTGCCGGGTCACCACAAGGGTTCCCGCGATGGCGACCAGCGCGACGCAGGCGAGCAGAACCGGGTAGCCCGCTACTCCGTTCAGGGCGGCCAAAATTGACGGCAGCAGGAATCCGATGTAAGCCAGCGCGTAGTACACGCCGGTGAGTTCCGCGATTTCGCCCGGCTGGGCGAGGCGTTGCAATTCCAGCAGTCCGGACACCACCACGATGCCGTAAGCGGCGCCCAACACAATCGCCGCGCCGAGGGCGATCCACGGCGATTCCTGCGCGGCGGCGAAGACACTCAGGACGAGTCCGGCGCAGAGCACCGCCATCCCGGTGAGCACCGCCCGGGCGCTGGTGGCGCGGTCGACCCGCTTGGCGATCGGCTGGATCCCCACGCCCGCGCCGATCGCGCAGACGGTGAGCAAGGTGGAGTAGGCCAGCGCCCACGACCCGGTCTGATGCTCGACGAGCTGCGGCAGGATCGCGTACGCCACGCCGCACGAGCCGAAGATCCACGGCGCGGCGGGCAGGATCACCCGGCGGAACCGCGGATGCCGCGCGGTGGCGGGCAAGGCGGCGCGGATCGATTCGGTCCGGACAGTGAGCGTTTCCGGACTGCGCGTGACCGCGAGCAGCGAGACCAGCGCGAGTCCGATGTGGACCAGGTAGGGGAGGACCATCGGCCACGGACCCCATTGCGCGAGCACTCCGGCGACGCCCGGGCCGATGCCCAGTCCGAGCGTCAGGCACAGCGCGGCGCGCCGGGTGCCGGTGTCGGCCGCGCTGTGCGGGTCGGCGTCGGCGAGTTCCTTGATCCAGGTGGAGCCCACGGCCATCGCGACCGCGACCGCGATGCCAGACAGGAACCGGCCGGCGGCGATCCATCCGACGCCGACCGGGCCGAGCGCCAGCAGCACGCTCGCCAGCAGCGACACCACGGTGCCGGCGAACATCACCGGGCGGCGACCGTACCGATTGGACAGTCCGCCGGACAGCAGCAGCCCCGGCACGAGACCGACGACGTACGCGCCGAGCAGCGCGTCGACGGTGAACGCGGAGTAGCCAGCGGCGTGGTACATGACGAGCAGCGGGGTGAACTGGTTGCCGCCCCAGCCGCACGCGAACACCGCGGCGGCGGCCGGAAACCAGGCCGGACGGGCGGTTGTCTCGGGTGTTCCGGGCAGGGGAGCGCGGTCAGCAGTAGTGGTCATCGACGGTGCACCGAATCCAGGTGTGCTCGCAGGGCCGGGGCGAAGGTGTCAGCCTTCGTCTCCGCCTCCGCGATGATGTTCAGGAGGTCTTCGTGCTCGCCGACGACTTGGGGCAGCCGAGCCGGGATCGGCGCGAGCGCGTGGACGTTCATCCGGCGCTGCCGGTCGGCGAGCGTGGTGTAGAAGCTGAGCAGCAGCGCGTTGCCGCCCGCCTCGACGATCGTGCGGTGAAACAGCGCGTCGGCTTCCGCGAACGCCGGCACGTCGCCCGCTTCCGCGTGCTGCCGCTGGACAGCCAGCACCGCGCGCAGCTGCTCGAGCGCCGCCGGGATCAACTCCGGACGCCTGCCCAGCCGTTGTACCGCCGCGCTTTCGACGGCCTCGCGGGCTTCGAGCACGTCCTCGGCCTCGCCCGGGGTGATCGGGACGACGATCGCGCCGCGCTTCGGGATCAGGTTGAGCAGCCCCTCGACCTGCAGCCGCAGGAACGCCTCGCGCACCGGCGTCCGGCTCACCCCGAGCCGCTCGGCGATCTCGCCCTCGCTGAACAGGTGTCCGCCGGGCAGTTCGCCGGTGAGCACGAGCTCCTTGGTGAGCTCGTACGCGCGGTCGGCGGCGGGTTTCAACGCGTTCACAGGTGGGACGCTAGCATGCATCCTAGCTTGTATCTAAGGCGTTGTGACCTGCGGCTCAATCGGTTCTGTCGGTGCCGTGTGCGATGCTCGTCGGCGTGCTGTTCCTCGATGCCCCGCCGACCGTCCGCCAAGCCGTCGACGCCATCCGTTCCGCATTGACGGGCGGCCTGGACCCGGACCAAGACCCGCCGCGGTCTGTCGTACCCGTGCCCACCGGGCAGTTTCTGCTGATGCCCGCGTTCTGGGACCGCTACGCCGGGGTCAAGGTCGCCTCCGTCGCCCCGGACAACCCGGCTCGCGGCCTGCCGCGGATCCAAGGCCACTACCTGCTGATGGACGGCCCGACGCTCACCCCCAAGGCGCTCCTGGACGGCATCGCCCTCACCTCGGTCCGCACGGCGGCGGTTTCCGCCGTTGCGGTCGACCTCCTGGCGGAGCCGGACGCGGAACGCCTGGTCGTGTTCGGGACAGGCCCGCAGGCGCAGAGCCACATCGAAGCCTTCCGCGCCGTGCGGCCGGTGCAGGACGTGGTGGTCGTCGGCCGGAATGCGGAGCGCACGCAAGCTCTCGCCGCGCAGTACCCCTTCGCCCGGGTAGGCACGCCGGACGACGTGTCCTCGGCTGATCTGGTCGCCTGCTGCACCTCGTCGCGAACCCCCGTGTTCGACGGCGCGAAAGTCCCCGAGCACGCCACCGTCGTAGCCGTCGGCTCACACGAACCCGACGCCCGGGAAGTCGACGATGTCCTCATTGGACGGTCCACAGTGGTTGTAGAAGGCATCGGTGCGGCTACTCGCGAGGCCGGAGATGTAGTGCTGGCAATGAAATCCGGCGTCCTCGCGGCGGACGACTTGGTGCCGCTCGCGGAACTGGCACAGGGGAGGACGGTGGCGTCGGGTCCCCGGTTGTTCAAGAGCGTCGGAATGGCTTGGGAGGATCTGGTGGTCGCGGCGGCGGCCTATGAAGCTGTCACGTGACATTCCGGCGCAGCGGGAACGCGACCGCCAGTCCGGCCGCGACCAGCGCGTATCCGAGGAGAACGAGCGCGCCGCCCGCGGTGGGCAGCAGCTGGCCGCCCGCGTGGCCGGTCTGCTGGGCGAGCGCGTCGGTGAGATAGCCGAATTCGGTGAGCGCCGCGGTGGCTCCGCCGGGAAGGTAGGGATAGATCGTGTTCACGCCGGGAATGGCGAGCAGCGCGATTTCGACCAGGTACAGGTACCCGATCACGACCGCGAGCGCGGCGACCTGATTCCGCAGCAGCGCACCGATTCCCACGCCCAGCACGGTGTAGATCGTCATCGCGGCGGCGATCCGGAGCAGCAGCTCGACGACTGTCGCCGGGGCGAGGCCGACGGTCGCCCCGTGGAGGGCGGCGCTGCCGTAGAGCGCGAGCCCGGCGGCGACTGCGGTAACGACGCCGTAGCAGAGGCCGCCGATGGCGAACGCCGCGAGTTTCGCGACAAGGATCCGCCAGCGGCGCGGCGCGAAGAGGAACGTGACGGAAATCGTGCGGTGCCGGTACTCCGACGTCATCGCGACGGTGCCGAAAACGGCGGGGAACAGGACCGTCACGGTCGCCACGCCGAGCACGTTCCGCACTCCGGCGGCGGTGTCAAGCCCGGGCATCGGCGGCTGGACCTGCTCTGGGCCGATCACGCCGATCAGCCCGACCAGGCCGCCGCCGCACACCGCGGCGGTGACGAGCGCCCACAGCCACAGCCGGGTGGAGCGCAGCCGGCGGAGTTCCGCGGCGATCATCGGCGTTCTCCTGCGGTGAGGGCGAGGAAAACCTGTTCCAGGCCGGGTTTTTCCGGGGTCAGCTCGTGGATCCGCAGTCCGGCCGCGGCCGCCCGGTCCGCGATCTCGGCGGTGCTGAGGCCGGAGACGCGAAGGAGATCCGGTGCGATCCGTTCGGCGGCCCCGCTCAACGTTCGAGCGAGGTCGTCGGCGTCGGGAGAGCGGACGAGCGCGCCGGGTGCGGTCGAGACGGACAGCTCCGCCAGGGTGCCGGTGGCGACGAGACGGCCGTCGCGGATGACCGCCACCTGCCCGGCGATCTGCTCCAGTTCGCTGAGCACGTGGCTGGAGACCAGCACGGTCCGGCCGGTCGCGGCGAACCCGGTGAGCAGGTCGCGCAGCCACGCCATGCCCTGCGGGTCCAGTCCGTTGCCCGGTTCGTCGAGCACCAGCACTCGCGGGTCGCCGAGCAGCGCGGTCGCGAGGCTGAGCCGTCGCCGCATGCCGGTCGAATAGCCGCGCGAGGGCCGCCCCGCGAAGGCGGTCATTTCCAGTTGCTCCAGCACCTCGTCGACGCGCCGGCGCGGCAGCCGGGCCATCGTGGCGTAGATGCGCAGATGCTCGCGCGCGGAACAGGACGGATGCGGGCCGGCCCTGTCGAGCACCGCGCCGACGGTGCGGACCGGCTGCGGCAGCTCGGCGTACCGGACGCCGTCGATCGTCGCGGTCCCGGCGTCCGGCCGGACCAGGCCGAGGAGCATCCGCATCGTGGTGGTCTTCCCCGAACCGTTCGGCCCGAGGAAACCGGTGATTTCCCCGGGACCGGCGGAAAACGTCAGATCGGCGACCGCGGGCGTCGCGGCGAACCGCTTGGTCAGGTCCTCGACGGCGATGCTCATGCGCGGGCCTTGAGCGCTTCGGCCAGCTCGGCCGCGTCGGGCAGGCTGAGCAGCAGTTCGCCGAACTCCGCGCCGTCGAGGACGATCCGCAGCGCCGGACCGGACCGGCGCGCCGACACCAGCTGGCGCGTCCCGGTGCCCAGCCCCCAGATCCCGACCTTGACCACCCCGCTGACCAGCATGCCGATCCGGCCGCCGCGCGTGCGGGCCAGCGGATTCCCGATCTGCTCGACCGTCCGGATCCGAGCCAGCGGGACCGTGATCTCTTCTCGCCACACCGCGATCCGCTCCCAGCGGGAGAACCGCACCCGGAGCCTGTCGCCGACGATTTCGGCTGCCGCCATCGTCTTCACCCCCTGCGTTATCTGTTCTATTAGATGTATAGCAGATATCCTGGACAGGTGCTGCTGACTTTGGATCTCGACAGCGAGACGCCGATCTACCTGCAGATCCGCGACCGGATCGTGGAGGCGATCGCCCAGGGCGACCTCGGCGAGGGCGACGCGCTGCCGTCCACCCGGCAGCTCGGCGCCGACCTCGGCATCAACTTCCACACCGTGAACAAGGCCTACGACCTGCTCCGCGCGCAGGGCCTGATCCGCATCAACCGCAAGAGCGGCGCGGTGATCCGCCGCGACGCCCGATCCGGCCCCGCCGACTCCGGGTACGCCGACGAATGGCAGGAACGGCTTCGCACGCTCCTGGCCGAGGCCGTCGCGCTCGGGCTGGACGCCGACGAGGTGACCGCCCGTTGCGGCTCGGTGCTGGAATCCTTCCGCGCGAAGGCGGCGTCGTGACGTCGTCGGTCTACCTGGATCTCGCGCTGGTGGCGCTGCTGGCCGCTGCGTTCTGGGCGGCGCCCGCGCTGGCCCGGCCGACGCTTCCGTTCGGTGTGCGGGTGCCGGCGGCGCGCGTCGCGGAACCGGAGATCGTTCGTGCGCATCGTCGTTACGCGCGCGGGGTGCTGGTGGCCGGGACCCTCGCGTTCGTCCTGGTCGCTTTCGCCTCGGCCGGACTGCGCTGGGAGCCGGCGGCCGCGTTCGCCGCACCGGTTCTCGCGGCTGCTTGCTGCGGCCTCGGCTACCAGGCGCACCGCACGGTCGCCGCCGCGAAACGCTCCGGCGACTGGTATTCCGGAACCCGGCAGGCGGTCGCGACTGACACCTCGCTCCGCACCGACCCGGTCCGTCCACAATGGATTTTCCTGGCCCCGGCGGCAGTGCTGTTCGCGATCACCGCGGCGATCGGGGCGTGGCGCTACGGCGACCTGCCCGCGACACTGCCGACGCCGAACGGAATGACCGTCGACTCCGCCCTGCGCGGCGCGACCACGGTAGGCCGCGCGTTCGCGACTGTCACCGCGCAGCTGTTGATCATCGTCCTCGTGGCTCTGCTGGGTATCGCGTTGCCGCGTGCCCGGCCGGAACTCGACGCGGCGCAGCCCGCCGCCTCGGCCGCCCGGTACCGCGACTACCTCGCCGGCGTGCTGCGACTGCTGTTCGGCACCGCCGGATGCGTGGCCGCGAGCTTGCTGGTGGCGTCGCTGGAGGTCTGGGAAATCGTCCCGGCCACGACCGGCGCGACTGTCGTCAGCTACGTCCCGCTCGCTGGGGCGGTGGTCGCGTGGGTGGCGTTCGCGTTCCGGGTGGGTGACGCCGGGCACCGGCTGCCTGCGGACGAAGAGGATTCCGGCCGCGTACAGCGCGACGACGACCGGTACTGGCACCTCGCGGGCATGGTCTACGCGAACCGCGGCGACCCGGCCCTTCTCGTGCACCGGCGCTCGGGGGTCGCCTGGACGCTCAACCTCGGCCACCCGATCAGCTGGGCCCTCCTCGCCGTACTCGCGGCGTTCGCTGCGCTGGCTGGATTCGGCGTCGTCGAACTGCCTTCCCGCGGCGGATAGCCTGGGTTTCTTCGACGGCGAGGGGAACTGGGATGTCCGAGGAACTGACCACCGCGGCGGAACTGTTCGACGCGATCGGCGCCGGGTACGAGGACGCGTTCGGCCGCCCGCCGGTGGTGGACGCGGCGGTGCGGGAGCTGCTCGCGGTGCTGCCGCCCTCGGCGCGGGTGCTCGACGTCGGCAGCGGGACCGGCCGCCCCGTCGCGGCGGATCTGGTCGCCGCCGGGCACCGGGTGACCGGGATCGACGTGTCCGCGGAGATGGTGCGGATCGCCCGCGAGCAGGTGCCCGGGGCCGAGTTCGTGCAGGCCGACGTGCGGGAATGGGAGTCGGAACCGGGGACGTGGGACGCGGTGTGCGCGTTCTTCCCGTTCCTGCAGCTGCCGCGGGCCGAAACGGAGCGCGCGCTCGGCCGGATCGCCGGCTGGCTGGCCTCGGGTGGAAGGTTCGCGCTGATCACGGTGCCCGCCGACGTCGAGGACGTCCCGGTCGACTTCCTCGGCCACTCGATCCGGGTGACGAGCTTCCCGGCGGACGCGCTGGCCGACCGGGTGCGCGCGGCCGGACTGGAAGTGACCGGGACCCGGACGGAAACGTTCGCCCCGGACAAGCCCGGAGCGGAGCCGGAGGAACACCTGCTGATCTCGGCTCGCAAACCCGGCTGAACGGCTTCGGACCACGGAATTGTGAAAGAAATTCAGCGATGCGGATGCGGCACGGGAAAGCGGGGCGGCATTTTCGCGCGGTCCGGGTGAACACGCCGGAAACTGCGCTGAAACACCGCCCCGCCCGCTCGTCGCTGCTGGTCTCAACAATCCCTGCCGAGGCCGGGTTATTGCGGGATCGCCACGGTTTGCTCACGGCGACCGATTCGCGAGGTTTGCAAGCTGAGTTGTTGCGACCGCGGCCTCCGACGTTCACGGCTCGTTTTCGCTCGCGGCGGCTGGTCTTGTTTCGCCGCGGAGGCTGGCCGTTGCAACAGATTCCCGCAGCCGACCGCGGTTGCCGACGCGCACAGCTCTCTCGCCCCGGCTGGTTGCCGAGGCTCGTGACTTGCGCGGTTCGCTGGCCGCGGTCGATCTGCGGACCTCCGGTGGCAGTTGACTCGCGCGAGGTTCGCCTGCATGGCTGTGTCCTGACTCGCGCAGTTCCTTCGCTGCCAACGTTTTCCCGGTTCTCGGCGGGGCAGACGTGCGCGGTCCGCCCCCGGCGCGGGAACTCAGGCCGGAACAGCCCTGGTTACTGCTGGTTGCCCCACTGCTGCTCGCCCTGCTGGCCGCCTTGGTCGAAGCCGCCCTGCTCGCCCTGGCCGAATCCGCCCTGGCCGCCCTGCTCGCCTTGACCGAATCCGCCCTGGCCGCCCTGCTCGCCCTGGCCGAAGCCGCCCTGGCCGAAGCCGCCCTGGCCGCCTTGCTCACCCTGGCCGAATCCGCCTTGGTCGCCCTGACCGAAGCCGCCCTGCTGACCCTGCGGACCGCCCTGGTCGAAGCCGCCCTGCTGCTGCCCGCCGCCTTGTTCCTGGCCGCCTTCCTGGCCGCCGCCGAAGTTCTCCTTCAGTTTGTCCGCGCCCTGGCGGATCTGGTCGCCGTGCTTGCCGCCCGTTTTCTCGTCGGCGAATTCGGCGGCCTTGTCGATGCCCTGGCCGACCTTGTCCGGGTTGTTGCCCGCGAATTCCTGGATCTTGTCCTTGGCCTGGTCGAAAAAGCTCATCGAAAATCCTCCTTGATCTATTCGTGACCCATGGATACCAGCCGGGTACCCGACGGGCGCGGCCGCGAGACGCCAGTCCCCGGTTCGGGTGAGGCCCGGCGCCGGTTCTGCCCGGGTCGGGCCACGGGTGGGTTACCCCACACGCCCGGACGCGGACCGGACCGGCCGGTAGGGTCGCCGCGGCAGGCGCCGGAGCCGAGGAGGACACGTGGCGGGACCGTTGAGCGGGCTGAAGGTCGTCGAGCTGGCCGGGATCGGGCCGGGGCCGCACGCGTGCATGGTGCTCGCCGACCTGGGCGCGGACGTCGCCCGGGTGGAACGGCCTTCCGGATCGCTCGACCTCAGCGGCGGCAAGCCGGACCCGCTGCTGCGCGGGCGCCGCTCGGTCGCCGCGGACCTCAAGACCCCCGAGGGCCGCGAACTCGTCCTGCGGCTCGCGGCGAAGGCGGACGTGCTGGTCGAAGGCCTGCGGCCGGGCGTCACCGAACGGCTCGGCGTCGGCCCGGACGACTGCTTCGCGCGCAATCCCCGCCTGGTGTACGGCCGGATGACTGGCTGGGGCCAGGACGGGCCGCTCGCCCAGCGCGCCGGGCACGACATCAACTACCTCGGCCTCACCGGCGTGCTGCACGCGATCGGCCGCGCGGGCGAGCGTCCGGTGCCGCCGCTCAACCTGGTCGGCGACTTCGGCGGCGGATCGATGTTCCTGATCGCGGGCGTGCTCGCGGCGCTGTGGGACTGCGGCCGGACCGGGCGCGGCCAGGTCGTGGACGCGGCGATGGTCGACGGCGCGAACGTCCTGTCCCAGATGATGTGGGCCTTGCGCGGCCTGGGTTCCTGGTCCGACGAACGCGGCACGAACCTCCTGGACGGCGGCGCGCCGTTCTACGACACGTACGTCTGCGCGGACGGCCGTTACGTCGCCGTCGGTTCCCTCGAGCCGCAGTTCTACGCGGCTCTTCTGAACGGCCTCGGCCTCGCCGCGGAAGACCTCCCGGCGCAACTGGACCGCGACGGCTGGCCCACCCTCCGCGCCACCTTCACCCGGACTTTCCTCACCCGCACCCGCGACGAATGGGCCGAGGTCTTCGACGGCACCGACGCGTGCGTCACGCCGGTCCTCGCTCCCGACGAGGCTCCCCAGCACCCGCACATCGCCGCGCGCTCCGGCCTGGTCACGCTCGACGGCATCGTCCAGCCCGCTCCGGCGCCGCGGTTTTCGCGCAGCACCACGGATGTGCCGACGCCGCCGCCGGTGCCGGGCGCGGACACCGAGGACGTCCTCGCCGACTGGAAGGCCTAGCCCCGCAACCGGACCGGCAGCGTCAGATGCCCGTTGGTGATGAACGACGGCACCGGCTCCAGCTTCTCTCCCGCCACTGCCAGCACCAAATCGGGGAACCGCTCGAACAACGCAGGCAGCGCCAGCTCCGCCTCCATCCGGGCGAGCTGCGCACCGAGGCAGTAATGCACGCCGTAGCCGAACGCGAGCGCTGATTTGTCCTTGCGGGCCAAGTCGAACTCGTCCGCGTCCGGACCGTGGTGCGCCTCGTCGCGTCCGGCGGGGCCGAAGGACGGGAGAATCGGGTCGCCCGCGCGGATGACCGTGCCCTCGACCTCGATGTCCTCTCGCGCGAACCGCAGCGGCAGGTGCGAAATCGGGGCCTGCCAGCGCAACGTCTCGTCCACCACGTGCGACCAGGTGCGCGTTCCGTCGCGGACCTGGCGCAGCTGCGCGGGATGCGTGAGCAGCGCGGTCACGGCCTGGTCGAGCAGGTTGACCGTCGTCTCGTGACCCGCGGTGATCACCAGCATCAGCGTGTCCACCAGCTCCTCTTCGCTCAGTCGGGAGCCGTCGGAGTCGCGGGCGGCGATGAGCGCGCTCGCGAGGTCGTCGCCGGGCTCGGCGCGCCGCTGGGAGACGAGGTCGGCGAAAATTCCGTACAGCAGCTCGACGTTCGCGGTCGCCTCTTCCGCGGTCGCCGACGTCGCGAAGACCCCGGCCACCGCGGTGCGCAGGCCCGGCCGCGCTTGTTCGGGGACGCCGGCCAGCCGGCAGATCACCTCGATCGGCAGCCGGTAGCAGTACTGTTCGCGCAGGTCGGTTTCGGACGGTCCGGCGTCGAGTTCGCCGAGCAGGCCGTCGACGATTTCGGCGACCACCGGGCGCAGCGCGGCGATCCGGCCGGGCGCGAAAGCCTTGGACACCAGCGACCGCAGCCGCCGGTGCTCGTCGCCGTAGGCGGTGAACATGTTCTGCACCGAAACCCAGATGTGCAGCGACCAGTCGGACGAGATCTCGCCGTCCCGGTAGGCAGGCCAGTGCCGCCGGGGATCCTTCGAGACCCGCGGGTCGGCGAGCAGGGCGCGCAGCAGCGGCAGGCTGGTGACCGACCAGGCGAGCACGCCGCCCGGCAGTTCGACCACGGTCAGCGGTCCGCGGGCGCGCAGCCGGGCGCCCTCGCCGTGCACGTCCGGCGCCGCCGGGTCCAGCACGAAGGGGGTGACGGCGTGGTCCATGGGCGCTCCCTCGCGGCCCGACGGTCCACAATGGACGGACGATGGGGGGGAGGTGTCCGTTGCGGCCGCCGGGTCCGTGACAAGCGTAGTGCGGCTAAGGATCCTCTTGTCCGGCTTGAGGGGTGGCCCGGGCCGGACGGGAGAAGGGGTTGACGTCAGCCGTCGGCGCGCTTGCGGTGCAACGAGAATCGCTCGAACACCGACAGCTCGCCGGTCGGCTTGGTGACGTTGTAGTAGGTCACGTGCATGGTCGTCGTGCCGCCCGGACGGCGTCCGGGGTCCACGGTGAACGCGGCGAAGCCGTAGGGGTGGTCGAGGTCGCGCACCGCGCTCCACACCGCTTTTTCGCGCACGTAGGTCGGTTTCCGCTTGCCTGTGGCGGGATCCCGCTTGTCCGCGACGGCGGTCAGCACCTTTCCGGTGCCGTCCTTGAAGAAGCTGCCGTTGGTGGTGCCGGAGACGCCGCCTCCGCCGAGAACCATGTGCACGGTGCCGTGCGTCGCGTCGATGTCGTCGGTCGCGTCGGAGACCGGGTTCGGCGTGAGCGTCTCGCTTCCCGCGACGACGCCGTGCACGGCGAGGGACCGTTCGTAGTCGTGCTCGTGCCCGCAAAGCACCAGGTCGACGCCGTAGCGGTCGAACAGCGGACCGTACGTCTCGCGCAGGCCGAGGTCGGCGCCGTTCGCGTCGGACGTGCTGATCATGACCTGGTGCATCGCGACGACGATCCAGTCCACGTCGCGCGACGCCCGTGCCGCGGCGAGTTCCTTCTCCAGCCAGGCGAGCTGCCGCCCGCCGGAGTAGCCGCTGACGTAGACGTCCCCGCCGTCTTGCAGGCAGTTGTCGTCGTTCTGCAGCACGATCACCCGCACCGAGCCGACGGTGAAGCCGTACCAGAGCCCGGCCAGTTCGGGGTCGGTTTCGGTGGAGGGCAGCTGGAAGTACGCCTGGTACGCGTCCATGCCGATCGCGCCGTTCTGCTTCTCGATCTCGTGGTTGCCCGCCGCGGGCATCCACGGCCGGTACCGCGCCGAGCGGGTGTTGTTGGTGAAGAAGTTGTTCCAGGTGCGCACGCGGTCGACGTCGAGGTTGGCGTAGCAGAGGTCGCCGTTGAGCAGGTGGAACAGCGGCGCGACGGTCTCGATGCCGGTGACGATGTCCTTCGTCGCCGGGGTGGAGAAGAAGTCGATCGCGGGCGCGCCCTTGAGATCCCAGGTGACCTGCGGCGCGGACTGGTCGCCGAAGCTGGTGAAGGTGAACGCGGACCGGCCGCTGGGCGCGGTGCGGAACGTGCCCGCGTCGGGCGTCGCGCCGTCGTGCTGGGCGACGTAGAGGTACTCGGTGTTCGGGCAGAGGCGGTCGAGCTCGGCGTGGTGCACCCAGACGGTGCGGTTGGACGCGCCGTCGAGGTAGGTGCGGGTGACTGCGGGCGCGGACGAGCCGAAGCCGTCGTCGAGCGTGCCGTAGCGGACGCGAGGACGGCCGACCGGACCGTCGGTGAGCCACGAAACCACCATCTGCCGCGCGGGATCGCGGCCGAACGTGAGATGCAGACCCTGCACCGGGGTGGCGCCACCGCCCGGCGTTGACATGAGCGGAGCGGCGGTTGCCGTACCAGTGCCGAGCAGTGGTACGGCAGCGCTCACGCCCATGAGACCCAGTGCTCCTCGACGGCTGACGGTGCTGGACATGGCGGCCTCCTCCGGCTCTCCGGCGGAAGCGAAGCTATGCTGGCCGCGCGGCCCGCCGATGAACGCGAGCTGTCCGGGGCGTGAAGCGTCTTTTCCGCCGGTTCCGGTTCGTTCCCTTTGCCGGGAAACGGGTTCCGGACTGTCCGAAGTGGATTCTCCCGGCTCAGCCTGATCGATTCAGAATTCTTCTGCTAGCCTCCGGGGTGACGTGCGGCTCGCCGTGGTGCCGCGTTGCTGCCGGGGCGCTTCACGGAGCGTGCGCTGAGTGCTTCGGCTCGAACCTCCGAGGAGCGTTATGACAGGCATCGTCCGGGTCCGGGGCCGTGAGGTGCTCGACAGCCGGGGCAACCCGACGGTCGAGGTCGACGTGGTGCTGGCGGACGGGTCGGCGGGCCGGGCGGCGGTGCCGTCCGGGGCCTCCACCGGCACGCGCGAGGCCGTTGAGCTGCGGGACGGCGACGCGAAGCGGTTCCACGGCAAGGGCGTGCGCAAGGCGGTCGACGCGGTGAACGGCGAGATCGCCGACGCCGTGGTCGGCATGGAGGCCGAGGCGCAGGCCGACGTCGACCGCGCGCTGATCGCCCTCGACGGCACCGAGAACAAGGCCCGCCTCGGCGCGAACGCGACGCTCGGGGTTTCGCTGGCGGTGGCGAAGGCGGCCGCCGCGGCGAACACGCTGCCGCTGTACCGCTACGTCGGCGGGGTGTACGCGCATCTGCTGCCGATGCCGATGATGAACATCATCAACGGCGGCGCGCACGCGGACAACCCGATCGACTTCCAGGAGTTCATGATCGGCCCGGTCGGCGCCTCGTCGTTCGCCGATGCGGTGCGGATGGGCTCGGAGGTGTTCCACACGCTGCGGAAATCGTTGCACGACGCGGGACACAACACGAATGTCGGCGACGAGGGCGGGTTCGCGCCGCAGCTGGGGTCGGCCGACGAGGCGCTCGAGTTCGTGGTCCGCGCGATCGAGCAGACCGGGTACGAGCCGGGCAA
Source organism: Amycolatopsis nivea (assembly GCF_004522235.1). Taxonomy (GTDB): domain Bacteria; phylum Actinomycetota; class Actinomycetes; order Mycobacteriales; family Pseudonocardiaceae; genus Amycolatopsis; species Amycolatopsis nivea. The sequence goes on along the minus strand of NZ_SDLT01000038.1, from coordinate 24,611 downwards.
GGACATCGCGCTGCTGCTGGACCCGGCGGCGTCGGAGTTCTACCGCGACGGCGTCTACGACTACACCGGCGAGGGCCGCAAGCGCAGCATCGAGGAGCACGTCGCGTACCTGACCGAGCTGACCGAGCGCTTCCCGATCGTGTCGATCGAGGACGGTCTCGCCCAGGACGACTACGCCGGCTGGAAGCAGCTGACCGACGGCATCGGCGACCGCGTGCAGCTCGTCGGCGACGACCTGTTCTGCACGAACGTCGAGATCCTGCGTGACGGCATCAAGCGCGGCATCGCCAACTCGATCCTGATCAAGGTCAACCAGATCGGCACCCTGACCGAGACCCTGTCCGCGGTCGACACCGCGCACAAGGCGGGCTACTCGGCGGTCATGTCGCACCGTTCGGGCGAGACCGAGGACACCACGATCGCCGACCTCGCGGTAGCGACCGGCTGCGGCCAGATCAAGACGGGTTCGCTGTCGCGGTCGGACCGCACGGCGAAGTACAACCAGCTGATCCGCATCGAAGAGGAGCTCGGCACCGAGGCTCGCTACGCAGGCTGGGACACCCTGCGCTGAGCTGGTTTTTTGAGGCGGCCCGGGCCCTCTCGCCCGGGCCGCCTTTCTCTACTTCTTGACCCTCAACAACACCGCAGCGGCAGTAAAGGCCGCGCTGACCCAGAACGCCGCACGCGCATGCGCCGCGTCGAGGACGACGGCCCCCGCCACCGCAGGCCCGACCACCGCGCCGAGATTGAACGCAGTAGTCGCGATCGCCCCGGCTACTCGCGGCGCGTCATTGCTGGCAGACGTGACGATCGCAGCGATCAACGCGGACCCGACGCCGAACGCCATCGCCCCGGTGAGCAACGCGGCGGCGATGAGCCCCGGAAGACTCTGCGCCGCGAAGAACGCCGCCACCCACCCGGCGGTCAGCACCAGCGTGCCCGCTTTGAGGATCCGCGGCCCCGCCTTGCCCGCGATCGTGACGCCGACGAACGACCCCACCCCGAACACCGCCAGCACGACCGGAACCCATTCGGAGGGGGCGGTCATCGTGCCGAGGTAGGTGAAGGCCGCGAAGGTACCGCCGTTGATGAGAACCCCCTTGCCGACGGTGACCACGACGCGCGGCTGCGCCAGGACCCGCCACTCGCGATACACCGGGCTTGTGGCTGGCGGGTTGTCGAACTTCGCTGCCGTTAGCGCGACGGCGGCCACGCCCGTGATCGCCGCGATAGCCCAGAACGCTGCCTGCCACCCGGCGTACTGCCCGAGCACCGTCCCGGCCGGAACGCCGACGATGCACGCGAGCGTGACACCGGACAGCAACACGGAAGTCGCCCGCCCGACGGAGTCCTGCGCGACGAGCGACGGCAGCGACGCAAGCGCTATCGCGAGAAACCCAGCGTTGGCGAACGCCGCGAGGGCCCGGGTTACCAGGAGGAGTGGGAAGTCGGTGGTGAGCGCACCGACTACGTGAACTGCTGCGAAGAGCCCGAGGAAGCTGATGAGCGCGATCTTGCGGGGGAGTTTGCTGCCGAGCATCGCGAGAACCGGCGCGCCGACGACCATTCCGGTCGCGAAGAGAGACGTGAGCAACCCGGCGGTGCCGAGCGAGACGCCGGTGCTCGAGGCGATCTGGGGGAGGAGCCCGGAGAGGACGAACTCGGACGTTCCTTGGGCAAATACTGCGCTGGCTAGGAGGAAAATGATGGGAGGCAAGGGAATCGACTCCGAACGGCTGTTGACGTCTGGGACGCCAGAGGATTGAGGACGGTTCGTTTGCGGAGTGGGGTGCCTTGGGCTCGCGGGCAGTAGCACGCGCGGTGGCCTGGTTGCTTGGATGCACGTGCGCTGGGCGCAACTTTGCCGCGGCGTGGCGGCTTGCGAGCAGGCTTCGCCCAAGTGCTGCGGTGCTAAGCGTGTTCGGCCAGCGGTCCTGCGGTGTCGAGCGCGTTCCGCCTGCGGTGCCGTGGTGCCGAGCTCACTCGGTGCTGTGGCACCGAGCGCGTTTCGTCCGCGGTACTGCGGCGCCGAACTCGCTCGGCGGTGCTGCGGTGCCGAGCGTGCTTTGCCCGCGATGCCGAGCTCGCTCGGCGGTGCTGTGATGCCGAGCGAGTTTGCCAGCGGTGCTGCGGTGCCGATCTCGTTCGGCGGTGCTGCGGTGCCGAGTGTGCTTTGCCCGCGGTGCCAGGCACGTTCTGCCAGCGGTGCTCCGCGTGCGAGAGTGCCTTGCCCGCGGTGCCGTGGCACTGAGCCCGCTTGGCGGTGCCGTGGGGCCGAGTGTGCTTTGCCAGCGGCTCTGCTGTGCCCAAGCGTTCGCCAGAACGCGTATCGAATGGCGAGGTTTGCCTGCGGCGTCAGACTTCACCACGGTGTGGCCACCGTGCGCAGGCTTGGCGCTGGCTGGCCGACTATGCCGTCGGTGCGCTTGGCAGTCGTGAGTTTTGACGCCGGTTAGAACCGGGGTCAACACTCACGAGAACCTGCTCAGGGCACAACTCGACAGCACGGCGTTTGTGTGAAGCTTTCGCTGGTCAGCCCAATCCGGCAGCAAGTCCGGCATCCGTCACTCCGCCGCCCAGCTTGCTGCTGGGCGGCTACCGTCTGCTGGCCTCCGGCGACGTCATGCCTCGGACTTTACCTTGCCTCGCTCAGGGAGTCGCGTGGGTTCTGCTGTTCCTTCCGTGTGGAGCGAACCGGTTCGGTCGTCGGTGTGCGTCACGGGGTTGTGGCGATCGCCGGGGCCGTGCGTTCGACGTGTGACAGACGGTGGAGAACCTGCCTCAGAATGGACTTGCTGCGGTGTCGCATGAGAGGTTTCCGCGCACTGACAATTCGCCGTGGCGGACAGGAGCGTCGGTCCGGGCAATGGGGTGTCGGTTGGGCGCGCGGGTTCAGTTGAGTCCGGCGTGAGCGGCGATGTCGTCGGCGAAGGACGTCACCCTGGTGTACATCCCGGGTTTGCCGGGCTTTCCGCAGCCGTCGCCGTAGGAGACGATGCCTACTACCGTGTCGCCGACTACCAGTGGGCCTCCGGAATCTCCTTTGCAGGCGTCGATGCCGCCGTTCGGGTAGCCGGCGCACAGCATGCTTGTCGCGGAGTATTCCGGGTACGCGGTGTGGCAGAAGGAGTCGTCGGCCACGGGGACGGTGGCTTGGCGCAGGTAGTCCGACCGGTCGCCGCCGTCGGCGGTTCGGCCCCAGCCTAGGACGGTGGCGTTGGTTCCGGCGGGGTAGCGGCTCGGATCGCGGGCCAGGTCGGCGGGGCGGTAGGGGAGCGAGCCGCGGACGGTCAGGACGGCGATGTCCGAACCTTGTTGCGGGGTACGGAAACCCGGGTGTTGCCAGGCGGCGGAGACCGCGCGGACGACCCCGTCTTGGGTGCGTTTGTCTTCCCGTCCGGCGACTACGCGGAGTTCGCCGGTCGGGACGGTGGCGGCGCAGTGCGCGGCGGTCGCGACCGCGGTGCGGCTGACGATGACGCCGCCGCAGAACTGGGTTCCGTGACTGTCCACTAAGTACACCGCGTACGGATGTTGTGCCAGGGAAGCTTTTTCTCCCCCGATGACGCTCGGGACGGCCCCGGCGGCGGATGTGCTCAGGCTGATGACGGACAGGACGACGGCGACGATGAATGCGAATCGGCGTGGCATGGCGGATCCCCTCGGCTGCGGCAGCGCACGAAGACCACTTTAACCGGCGGTTGAGGGGAAAACCGTCGCTGAACCGGGTGGAAACCGCGGGAGCCCGGATCCGGACTCCCGCGGTGGCTGAGGGGGATTGCTTCCCGAACACGGCTCGGGCCAAGGGATCGCGGACGGTGCGTGGAGAGAAGGCTTGCGGAGAGGCGGGAACAGGGCGAAGAACGGCTCAGGGAAACGGAATTCGGAGACGCGACCCGCCGGGAGCGAGGGAAGCAGGCGGGGTTCTCGGAGCGAAATCTGGCGACGGCGGGGTCGTTGGCGAGGAACTGCCCAGGAGCGGAGTGCTCGATCGATGGCCTGCGGGAAGGCCTGGCCAGAGCCGTTTGGCGCGACCCGGTCTGAAGTCCACCGGCAACCCGCGATCAATTCGGCAGAACGGACACGCGAACGGGAGCCACCGGTGCGGAGTCAGCCCCAGACCCCGCACCGGCACCCCCAGGACCTCAGCAGAGCGGAGCCACCGGCTTGTCCGAGCCGGTCTTCACATACGTGTCCGAGATGTAGTGCCCAGGCCCGATCCGGTCCCAGATCTTGCTCGTCCCGAATTTCCCGGTCACCGAGTCCCCGTTGACGTAGCATTCGATGTTCACCTTGGCGTAGTTCGCCGCCAGGCCCTTCACCGACGAGGTCGTGTGCGCGCCCGACCGGACGTTCACCGGGTCGCCTGCCGTTTGCACCAAACCCGTTGCCGCGGCGGAGCCCGTCCACAGGTAGGTGACCTTCACGTTTCCGTTGTCGCCCAGGCCGACTCCCGAGCTGAAGGTGCCGTCGGCCAGGTCGATGCCCGCGGGGTTGCCCACTTTGTACCCGAGATCGTCGCGGCCGCCGTTGTAGCCGTTGTGGTAGGCGGCGTAGGCCTCGGGCTGACCTTGCGGCAGGTCTTTGTACTCCGCGCGCACCGAGGGCGGGTTCCAGTAGTCGTCCTTGGTGTTCCACGGGCCGACGTCCCAGACCGGCGCGTATTCGCAGCGGCTGTTGTCCGTCTTGCACACTCGCACGGTGTAGTTGCCGGTTCCCTTGGGCGACAAGGCTTTTCCGGACGGCAGCGCGACGAAGTGGTCGTTGCTCGCGATGACGTGGCCGTTCGCGGTGGTGTGGCCGGTGAGGCCTTCGCGGGTGGCGTAGATGGTGTAGGTCAGGGGGGTGGACGCGGCGATGGCGTTCGCTTGCGGGGACAGCGAACCGGTCAGGTCGACCTCGCGCACGGTGGGGCGGGCGGCGGTGGTGCTGGACAGCGTGATCCTGGTCTGCACAACGCTCACCGCCCGCGGGAGTGCGGTGCCGGCGGGGGTCCATTCGGTCCAGTCGTCGGCGCCGGAGCGGCCGCGGACGTCGACGTCGACCGTGGTGCCCTGCGGGGCGTCGGCGGAGATCTCTGCGGCTACCCGGTTCACCGGCGCGGGCAGGCGTCGTTCGGCGGAGAGCAGGTAGCCCTCGCTGCCCGCGGCCCGGTCGGCGGGTCTCCACGCGGCGTCTCGCAGCGTGAGCGTGCCGCTGGCCGCCGCGACGTTGACGTCGTCACTGTCCACTGAGGACAGATCGGCTCGCCAGGCGGCGGCTTCGGCGGCGCTCACCGGCGTCGCTGCTGCGGTGACCGCCCCCGCGGCGAGCAGTGCGGCGACCGTGCGCCGGACCGTCACATTCCCGACCACGACGGATCTCCCTTCACTCGTCCGAATCGAACTGCCGGAGTGTCGGCGGGATCCGTACACGATCCATACAACGATCTCGCCCGGTCGTGTACCGGACGCGGGAGGTTGACAGCGCTGAGTCACAGCTATAGCTTTGCGAACAAAGTTAATTTAACAGCAAAGGAAGTGTGAGATGACCATCCTGGTGACGGGGGCGCGCGGGAATGTCGGGAGCGAGGTCGTCCGGGCGCTTCGCGAGGGCGGGCACGAGGTGCGCGGCTCGGCGCGCGACGCGGCCGCGCTGGATCTGCCGGACGCGGTGTCGGTGGATCTCACGGCGGAGGGCGGGTTCGAGGACGCGCTGCGCGGTGTGGACGCGATCTTCCTGTATCCGACACGACCGAACGGCGCGGCGGATTTCCTTGCGGCGGCGCGAAAAGCCGGAGTGTCGTACGTGGTGTTGCTGTCGTCGCCGGACGTCTACGAGGGCGCGGCGGACAACCCGATCCGGCGGGGGCATTTGCCCGCGGAGATGGCGGTGGCGGAGTCCGGATTGCCGTTCACGGTGCTGTACCCGGGCTGGCTGATGGGCAACACCCGGCGCGACTGGGGTGCGGCGATCCGGGCCGGGGGACCGGTGCGGCTCTTCTCCCCGGAGTCGCAGTTCACGCCGACGGCCGAGGTGGATGTGGCTGCGGTAGCCGCGAAACTGCTCACGGAGCGTAGCTATCCGGGCAGGATGCTCACGGTAACTGGGCCGGAATCGATGACGCAGCGTGCGATCGTGCAGACCCTGGCGGAGGAACTGGGTCGCTCGATCGAAGTGGTGCCCGAAACGCGGAGCGAGGCGCTGGCGCGGCGTCCGGAGTGGATGCCAGCGGCGGTCCTGGAGCACCTGATGGACGTGGAAGAGGCAGCGGTGGGCCGCCTTGCGCCGGTGAACAACACGGTGGAACGGTTCGCGCGACGGGCGACGTCATTCCGCGAGTGGGCGCGGGCGCACAAGGACGACTTCGCGCCGGAGCGATAAGAAGTCCACTGTGGACAGAAGCTACGCGCGCTTCCAGGAAACGCAGGCAGGTCGTGTCTGGGATTCGCACAGTTCCCGCACGGCGCGCAGCACTTCCTCGGCGGAAACCTCGCTCCCGGACGGCTGCGGGAAGTGCGCTCCCTGCAGGCTGTAATAGTCGACCGGCTCCTCGCCGACGCCGTCCGCGGGCAGGAAAGTCTCGCCGTTTTCGTGCCACGCCAGGCTTCCTCGCGCACCGCGCACACCGGCGACCAGGTACGGCGTCCGCGGCTTCCGGCCCGCGTACAGCCACCAGACGACCCCGGCGTCCGGCACGGGCGGTTCGGCGGAGCGCAGGGCGGACAGCACGTCGTCGACAGTCGTCTCGGTGACGTCGTACCCGGTCCGGCGACGGGCGTCTTCGATGCTCGCCATGGTGCGCTCCGCTCGTGAAGTGTCCTGATACTACTCGGTGCCGATCGGCGAGCGACTTGTGGAATGGCCGGCGCGTAGACGGGCCGCGCGCAGCGTCAAATAGCGCTGTTCAGCGGTGTTTCCGGTACGGGCGGCGGCAGCGGTGTAGTGCCGGACGGCTTCCTCCCGTTGTCCGGCCAGCTCCAGCAGGTGGGCGCGGGCGGCGGCGAGGCGGTGGTGGTGGTCAGGGAGCCGGTCGTCGAGTCCGGCGAGCATGGTCAGCCCGGCGTCCGGTCCCTGCACCATCGCAGTCGCGATGGCGCGGTTGAGCGTTACGACCGGGTTGCCGGTCAGGGCCTCGAGCCGCGTGTACAGCGTGAGCACGCGCGGCCAATCGGTGTCTTCGGCCCGCAACGCGATGTCGTGCGTCGCAGCGATCGCGGCCTGCAGGCGGTATTCGCCGATGCCGTCGCGGGTCAGCGCGGCGGTGATCAGCGCGACGCCTTCCCGGATCAGCGAACGGTCCCACAACGACCGGTCCTGGTCGGCGAGCGGGATGAGGTCGCCGTCCGGTCCGGTGCGGGCCGGCCGGCGGGCGTCGGTGAGCAGCATCAGGGCGAGCAAACCGGCCGCTTCGCCGTCGTCCGGCAGCGCGGCGTGCAGCAGCCGCGCCAGCCGGATCGCCTCGGCGGACAGTTCGGTGCGGTGCAGACGGCGGCCGCCGCTGCTCGTGTAGCCCTCGTTGAACACGAGGTACAGCACGTGCAGCACGGACCGCAGCCGCGCCTGCCGCTCGTCCGCGGCGGGCATCCGGAACGGCAGCCCGGACTTCTTGATCTTCGCCTTCGCCCGGCTGATCCGTTGCGCCATCGTGGTTTCCGGCACGAGGAACGCGCTGGCGATCTCCGCGGTCGTCAGGCCGCCGACCGCTCGCAACGTCAGCGCGATCGCCGACGCCGACGTCAGCGACGGGTGCGCGCACAGGAACAACAGCGTCAGCGTGTCGTCCCGATCCGGCACTTCGGCGCCTGGCGGCTCGGCGGCGACCGTGTCCTCGCGCCGCCGCCGAGCCTGGTCGCTGCGGAAGATGTCGATGATCCGGCGGCTGGCGGTCTGCAGCAGCCAGCCGCGCGGATTCTCCGGAATCCCCTCGGCAGGCCAGTGCTGCACCGCGGCGAGGAGAGCTTCCTGCGTCGCGTCCTCGGCCGCGCCGAAATCGCCGGACCGGCGCGCGAGGACGGCGAGGACCTGGGGCGCGAGCGTGCGCACCAGGTCCTCGACCTCGGCCCGCGGCATCACACCTCCGGTGCGCTCATGACCTGGCGCACCTCGATCGGCACCCGCAGCGGCGCGCCTTCGGGACCGGGCGCGGCCGAGACCCGGGTCGCGATCTCCAGCGCCCGTGCCTCCGACTCGACGTCCACCACCCGGTACCCGGCCAGCAGTTCCTTGCCCTCCGCGAACGGCCCGTCGGTGACGACCGCGCCGCCCTTGCCGTCCGCGACCACGGTCTTCGCCGCTTCCGGCCCGGCCAGCCCCTCCGCCTCGACGAGTTCCCCGGCCTCGGTCAGCTCGGCGTTCAGCACGTGCTGGAACTGGATGTGCGCGCGGATGTCCTCCGGGGCCCATTCCGGCAGCGGCATGTCGCAGTCTTCGCCCTGGGCGTAGGTCTGCAGCAGCATGTACTTCGGCATAACGTTTCCTCCAGGTTCCGGCTCGCCGCTTCCGGGCGGGCTCATCAAGGGAACGGAACCCGCGCGCCGTCCTCGACACGTCTTGCGTCATCTTGCCGGGAAATTCGGCGAGCGGGGACAGAACGGGTGGCGTGAGTCTCAGTGCCCGGGACGCCCGAACCGCCTAGCAGGTAGGTTGCGGGAAGCAACTCACCTGGAGGGACCCGTGAGCACGACGACCTTCGCCGCGGTGTCGGCGGTCAAGCAGCGTTCGGACACCGAGTTCAGCGTCGACCTCAGCCCGGCGTGGACCATCGGCGGCCGCCCGAACGGCGGATACCTGCTGGCGACCATCGCGCGCTCGGCGACCGTCGTTTCCGGGCATCCGGACGTGCTCGCCGCCAGCGCGCATTACCTGCGCTCGCCCGAACCGGGGCCGGCGGAGATCGAGGTCGAGGTGCTGCGCACCGGCCGGTCCGCGACCCAATTGCGCGGACGGCTGCTCAAGGACGGCGTGCCGCAGGTCGAGGCCCTGCTGACGCTCGGCGTCCTCGGCGCGGCCGAACCGTTCTGGCAGGACGGCGTGCCGCAGCCGGAGTTCGGGCCGTTCCCGGAGGAGCCGTGGGGCCCGGACGTGCTGTCGTCCGGCATCCCGATCGCCATCCGCGACGAGATCGACGTGTACTTCGACCGCCCGCTCGCCGACGGGCCTAGCGGCCGCGGCGAACTGCGCGCCCTGCTGGCACTCCCCGGCGACGAGCCGTTCGACCCGGTCAGCCTGCTGTTCGCGGTCGACGCCCTGCCTCCGGCGACCCTCGACGTCGCGCCGTCCGGCTGGGTGCCGACGCTCGAACTGACCGCCTACGTGCGGGCCAATCCGGCGCCCGGCCCGGTGCGCGTGCTGCACCGCGCTCACCTGATCGGCGACGGGCGGGTCGACGAGTCCTGCCACGTCTGGGACAGCGCCGGGACGCTGGTCGCGCAGGGCACTCAGCTGGCCGGGATCCGGATCGGCTGAGTTCCTGGGCTACTGCCCCGGGTACGGCGGCTGCTGCTGCGGGTAGCCGGGGTACGGACCGGGGGCGGGCGGCAGCGAGCTGGAGAACGTCGGTGCGGCCGCTGGCGAGTTCATCGACATCAGCAGGTTTTCGACGGTCCTGCGGCGTGCGCCCGCGACGACCGCGACGGCCATGATCTCGAGCGCGAGGCCGAGCACGAACCAGAACAGGTGGTAGCTGGTCAGCGCCTCGAGGTCGTTCTCGTAGCACCAGGTGGTCGCCTCCCCGTTGCGGGAAACCTCGCAGTACCAATGGGGTTTGGCGATCAGCACCATGATCAGCCCGACACCGATGCTCGCCAGCCCGGCGACCATGAAGAAGACCTGCAGAATCCGCGCGAAGATCGACATGCGCGGAGCGTAGCGACCCGGTGCCCGCCGGGTCAGCGGGTTCCGGCAAGTGCCCCCGTGGTGACCAACCGGTACCCGGTGCGCCCGGAGAACTCCGCGGTGAGCGCGAACCGGTCGCCGCGCACCAGCGTGTGCCGCCACTCGATCCGTTTGCCCGCGCTGGTCCCGAGGCGTCCGATGGAGAACGCGCCGACGGTTTCGCCGCAGCCGAGCAGGGTGCGTTCGGCCCGGGTCGGCACGACGGCGCGGATCTGCTCCTCGCCGTGGTCGAGCCGGACGCCGGTGCGGCGGTGGAGTTCGCCGTACAGGCTGGTGTGCTGGAAATCCGCTTCCAGCAGCGGCCGGGCGAGGTCGGCGGGCAGCCACACCCGGTCGACGGCCAGCGGGTCGTTTCCGGCCAGCCGCACGCGTTCCAAGTACAGCAGGGGAGTGGAACCCTCCAGCGACAGCCGTTCGGCGACCACCGCGTCCGCGCGGATGTCGAGCCGGCGCACGACGCTGTGCTGGTCGAGCCCGGCTTCCTCGACCGCGGCGAAGAGACTGTAGAGCGCGCCGAGCGGCTGCTGGATCTCCGCGGCCGCGGCGACGCGGGGCTGGCGTCCGCGTTCGGCGATGAGCGTGCCGTCCGCGCGCAGTTCCCGCAGCGCCTGCCGGACGGTCTGCCTGCTGACGCTGTATTCGTCGGCGAGCGCGAGCTCCCCGGGGAACGCGCTGTCGAACTCCCCGGCGCGGATGCGCACCAGCAGTCGCTGCTGCAACTGCCGCCACAGCGGCTGTCCGCCGGTGCGGACCAGCTCTGCCTCGCCCATGCCGGGAACACTACCGCTTGCCAAATGTACGGACAGCTCTTAGATTAAATGTACGTACATTACGGAGGAGGCCAGCAGTGCGCACAGGAGTGAACCGGTGACCGGCGCGACGCTCGGAGCGACGCGCGCGACGGTGCAGTGGCGGGCCAAGCTCGCCCGCCCGGTGCCGGGGCTCGCGGTCGCGCTGCTGGTCGCGGCGGTGGCGACGGCGGGCGGCAAGCTCGTCCCGGTGGTCGGCGGGCCGGTGCTCGCGATCCTGCTCGGCGCGGTTGCCGGCGCGGTCGTGCCGGGGCTGCGCGGCTGGCGGTTCAGCCCGGGCTACGCGATCGCGTCGCGGCCGGTGCTCCAGCTGTCGATCGTCGTGCTGGGCACGGGGCTCTCGATCCAGCAGGTCGTGCACGTCGGCGGGCAGTCGCTGCCGGTCATGCTCGGCACCCTGGCGGTCGCGCTCGGCGGCGCGTGGGTCCTCGGCAGGCTGCTCGGCGTCCGCGGGGACACGCAGACCCTGATCGGTGTCGGCACCGGCATCTGCGGTGCGTCCGCGATCGCGGCGACCAGCGCGGTGCTGAAGCCGAAGGAAGCCAACATCGCTTACGCGCTCGGTACGATCTTCACCTTCAACGTCGCCGCGGTCCTGCTGTTCCCGCCGCTCGGGCACGCGCTCGGGATGTCGCCGCACGCGTTCGGCCTGTGGGCCGGAACCGCGGTGAACGACACGTCTTCCGTCGTCGCGGCTTCCTACGCGTATGGCGGCGACGCCGGTTCGTACGGCCTCGTCGTGAAGCTCACCCGCACGCTCACGCTGATCCCGATCGTGCTGTTCCTCGCCGTGCTCGCCGCGCGCAAGCAGTCCGGCGGCCGGGTTTCCTTGCGCGCCATGCCCTGGCACCGGCTGGTGCCGCCGTTCCTGATCGGCTTCCTGGCCGCCGCGACGGTGGAAAGCGCGGGCTGGATCCCGGAATCGTGGCACGCGCCGCTGTCGACGCTCGGCACCTTCCTGATCACCATGGCGCTCGCCGGGATCGGCCTCGCGCTCAAGCCGTCCGACCTGCGCAAGGCGGGACACAAGCCGCTGCTGATGGGAGCCATCCTGTGGATCGCGGTCGCCGCCTCGAGCCTCGGGTTGCAGGCGCTGACCGGCGGGATGTGACGCGCTAGCGCACGCGCGGATTCCGCTTCCGCCGCCTGCGCTCGGTCAACGCGTCGAGAAGCCGGGGCAGCCCTCGGCTCCGGCGCACGAACACCAAGGATTCGCCGCGCGGGACCGGTTCGGTCCCCGCGGCGTTTTCATCGCGCCGGAACCTGCGGAGCCCCGCCGCGAACTCGTCCGGGTCGCCGCCGACGTCCGGGTGGTGGGTGCGCACGAACTCGCGGTAGGCCGCCTTGTCGGCTTCGGACCACGCCCTCCGCTCGTCCACTGCCGTCCTTCCCCGGTTGAGGGTTCTGCTGGGCATTCCTGCCGGAAGTCGCGTCGAACTGCCAACCGGCGGTTCAACGATACAGTTCAAGCACATGATCGAACTCGACCTCTCCGAGCTTCGTGCCGTGACCGCCTACGCGGTGGCTTGTGCGGAACCCGCGCTGCCGATCTTCGAACAAGCCCGTCCAGGCGATCGGCGTCCACACGACGCGATCGAGGCAGCCCGGGCGTTTGCTCAGGTAGCTCAGCGCAGCAAGGCGATTCGCGACGGTGCGTGGGCGGCGCAACGGGCGTATCAGGAAGCCCGCGACGCCGGTCAGGCCGCGGCGAGCGAGGCTGCCCGGGCCGCGGTCGCCGCTGCCGGTGCGGCGTATCTGCATCCGCTCGCGAAGGCGACCCAGGTGTGGCACATCCTCGGCTCGGCCGGTCATGCGGCGTATGCCTTCGAGCTGGCCGGGTTGACCCCGCAGCATCCGGCGGCTGATCCCGTGGTGGTGCGGGTGCTGTCGCGGTATCCGGCGGCTCCGGGCGGCCGGGGCCGGGCGGGGGAGCTGGTGCGCGAGCTGGATGCCTTGCTGCGCAAGGGTTAGCGAACCCGCTCCACCCGCCGCTCGTCCCAGACTGGTTCCGGGGTCTCGCGCACCACGCCGTCCGAGCCGAAGACCAGGTAGCGGTCGAACGAGCGCGCGAACCAGCGGTCGTGGGTGACCGCGAGCACCGTGCCCTCGTACGACTCCAGCCCGTCCTGCAGCGCCTCGGCCGATTCCAGGTCGAGGTTGTCGGTCGGCTCGTCCAGCAGCAACGCGGTGGTGCCGGCCAGTTCCAGCAACAGGATCTGGAACCGCGCCTGCTGTCCGCCGGACAACCGGTCGAACGCCTGCTCGCCCTGGCGGTGCAGTTCGTACCGGCGCAGCGCCGCCATCGCCGCGCCGCGGTCGGCCGCGTGTTCGGTCCACAGCACGTCGACCAGCGTGCGGCCGGTGAGTTCCGGACGCGCGTGCGTTTGCGCGAAATGGCCGGGCACGACGCGGGCGCCGGTCTTCCATCCGCCGGTGTGCGCGACGTCGCCGCCCGCGAGCAGCCGCAGGAAATGCGACTTCCCGGAGCCGTTCGAACCGAGCACCGCGACGCGCTCGCCGAAGAAGATCTCCAGCGAGAACGGCTTCATCAGCCCGGTGAGTTCGAGGTTCTCGCAGGTCACCGCGCGCACGCCGGTGCGGCCGCCGCGCAGCCGCATCCGGATGTCCTGCGGTCGCGGCGGTTCCGGCGGGGGACCGGCCTCCTCGAACTTCCGCAGCCGGGTTTGCGCCGCCTTGTACCGCGACGCCATTTCGTCGCTGCGCGCGGCGTACTGCTGCATGTCCCGCACCAGCCGTTTGAGCTGGGCGTGCTTCTCGTCCCAGCGGCGGCGCAGTTCGTCGTAGCGGGCGAAACGTTCCTGCCGCGCCTCGTGATAAGTCGCGAAACCGCCGCCGTGCACCCAGGCGTCCGCGCCGTCGCCGCCCGGCTCGACGCTCACGATCTTGTCCGCCGCTCGCGCGAGCAGTTCGCGGTCGTGCGACACGAACAGGACGGTTTTGCGGGTGTCCTTCAGCCGGGCTTCGAGCCAGCGTTTGCCGGGGACGTCCAGATAGTTGTCCGGCTCGTCCAGCAGCAGCACCTCGTCCGGCCCGCGCAGCAGCGCCTCGAGCACGAGGCGTTTCTGCTCGCCGCCGCTGAGCGTGCGCACGAGCCGCCAGCGCGCGCGGTCGAACGGCACGCCGAGCGCCTCGGTCGTGCACATGTCCCACGTGGTCTCGAACTCGTACCCGCGGGCTTCGGCCCAGTCGCTGAGCGCCTGCGCGTACCGCATTTGCGCGGCCTCGTCGTCGACCTCCAGCAGCCGCTCCTCAGCCGCGTCGACCGCCAGCGCGGCGTCGCGAACCCGTTGCGGGGCAACCGAAACCAGCAGATCTCGCACCGTGCGTTCGTCGCGCACCGACCCGACGAACTGCGCCATCACGCCCAGCCCGCCGGACACCGTGACCGAGCCCTCGTCCGGCTTCAGCTCTCCCGACAGCATGCGCAGCAACGTGGTCTTGCCCGCGCCGTTGGGGCCGACCAGCGCGACGACCGCGCCCTCGCCGACCCGGAACGAGACGTCGCCGAGCAGCGGACGCCCGTCGGGCAGCACGTAGCGCAGATGCGCGGCCTCCAAATGCCCCATGTCCGCGCACTCTACCCAGGCGGCCGCGAATCGCCGCACGGTTTTTCGGCTGTCCACAGAGGACACAAAAGCGGCGGTGCCGGCCGGAATCGGCACCGCCGCTTTCGGGATCGCCTTATGCCTTGCGCTGCATGCTCTCCCGGGCCGGGTTCGCCTGCTCGGCCGCCTTCGGGTCCTTCTCGTCCTGCTTCGCGCGCACGCCGGACTCGACGCGGTCGCCGAGGTCCTTGTCCACGTTGTGCCAGTACTCGAAGGCCCGCTTCAGCACCGGTTCGGTCACCCCGTTGAGCAGGTGCCCGACGATGTTGTCGACCAGCCGCTCGCGCTCGGCGTCGTTCAGCACCTCGCGCACGAGCGTGCCCGGCTGAGTCCAGTCGTCGTCCTCGGCGTGGTCGACGTAGGCCGAGCGGACCATCTCGCCGTCGGCGTGCCAGCCGGCGGGCGTGCCGTAGCGTTCGGTGTCCGCACGCGGGCCGCCCTTGGAGTTCGGCGCGTACACCGGGTCGGAGACCTTCGTGTAGCGCATCGCGCCGTCCTTGCTGTAGCTGTGCACCGGCGCGTGCGGGGCGTTCACCGGAAGCTGCTTGTAGTTCGCGCCGATCCGGTACCGGTGTGCGTCGGCGTAGGCGAACAGCCTGCCCAGCAGCATCCGGTCCGGGCTGGGGCCGATGCCGGGCACCATGTTGTTCGGCTCGAACGCGGCCTGCTCGATCTCGGCGTGGTGGTCGGTCGGGTTGCGGTTCAGCGTCATCCTCCCGACCTCGATCAGCGGGTAGTCGCCGTGCGGCCACACCTTCGTCAGGTCGAACGGGTTGAACCGGTAGGTCTTCGCGTCTTCGAACGGCATGACCTGGACGTGCAGGGTCCAGCTCGGGTAGTCGCCGCGCGCGATGGCCTCGAACAGGTCGCGGGTGTGGTAGTCGGTGTCCGCGGCCGCCATCTGGTCGGCCTCGTGCTGGGTGAAGTGCTCGACGCCCTGGTCGGTCTTGAAGTGGTACTTGACCCAGAACTTCTCGCCCGCGGCGTTGACCCACATGTAGGTGTGCGAGCTGTAGCCGTTCATGTGCCGCCACGTGCGCGGGATCCCCCGGTCGCCCATCAGCCAGGTGACCTGGTGCGCCGATTCGGGGGACAGCGTCCAGAAGTCCCACTGCATGTCGTGGTCGCGCAGGTTGCTGTCCGCGCGGCGTTTCTGCGACCGGATGAAGTGCTGGAACTTCAGCGGGTCCTTGATGAAGAACACCGGGGTGTTGTTGCCGACGAGGTCGTAGTTGCCCTCGGAGGTGTAGAACTTCAGCGCGAACCCGCGCGGGTCGCGCCAGGTGTCCGGGCTGCCGCGTTCGCCGGCCACCGTCGAGAACCGGGCGGCCATCTCGGTTTTCGTGCCCGGCTGGAACACCGCCGCCTTGGTGAAGCGGCTGACGTCGTTCGTCACCTCGAACTGCCCGAACGCGCCGCTGCCCTTCGCGTGCGGCTGCCGCTCCGGCACCCGTTCCCGGTTGAACTGCGCCATCTGCTCGATCAGGTAATGGTCCTGCAGCAGGATCGGGCCGCCCGGGCCGACGGTGAGCGAATGCTCGTCGCTCTCGGCCGGGATCCCGGAGTCCGTGGTGGTCGCCGGGGGTTTCGGTTCTTCGGTCATCTCGCGAGCTCCTCGTGGTGGTCGGAAACGCCGGAGCAGTCCGGGCACAGACCCCAGAAGACGATCTCGGCCTCGTCGACGGCGAACCCGCGCCGGTCGTGCGGCGTGAGGCAGGGGGCCTCGCCGCGGACGCAGTCGACGTCCTCGGCCCGGCCGCAGCGGCGGCACACCACGTGGTGGTGGTTGTCGCCGGTCCGCCGTTCGAACCGCGCCGGATGCCCGGACAGCTCGATCCGGCGGACGAGACCCGCGTCGCCGCACGCGGCGAGCACGTCGTAGACCGCCTGGATCGACACGCTGCCCAGGCTTTCGCGCACGCCCGCGGCGATCGCCTCGACCGTCGCGTGCGGATGCTCGCCGAGCCAGCCGAGCACGGCTTGCCGCGGTTTGGTGACGCGCAGGCCCGCCGCTCGCAGCGTCGCCGCCGAGTCCGGCATCGGAGTCCTCCCCGGGATCTGGAACCGCTCCAGTTCCGCCGGTTACCCGGTCTCCGCGCCGCTCACACCTGGGTGTCACCCACCGGTCGGACGAGTTCGGCGAGATGCGCGCGAAGGACGGCGACGCACTCCTCCGGCGAGGTGAGCCCCGGCTGCAGCACGGCCCGGAACGCGAGCCCGTCCAGCAGCGCGGCCAGCCGGGGCGCCTCGACTTCGGGGTCCTTCGGCTCGAAGCGGCCGCTGCGGGCCTGGGCGTCGAGGATGCGGCGGGCCAGCGTCACGGTGCCCTGGACCGCTTCCCGGGCCAGGTCGTCCAGCCCCGGATCGGCGCGCGCGGCCATCAGGAATTCGACCAACACGGTCACCTCGGTGCGCCGTCGTTCGTCCAGCGGCAGCAGCTCGGAAAGGAACTCGGCGAGCTGGTCGACGGCCTCGTCCGGCGGCAGTTCCGACAGCGAACCGATCTTCTCGCGGCGTTCGACGAGCCGCGCGGTCGTCCGGTCGATGGTGGTGCGCATCGCGAACCGCATCAGCGCGTGCTGGCTGTCGAAGTAATGCCGCACCGAACCGATGTTCAGGCCCGATTCCGCCGCCACCGCGCGCAGCGAGACCGCGTGCAGCCCGTCCTTCGCGGCCAGCCGCAGCACCGCGTCGGCGATGTGCGCGCGCCGCTCTTCCCCGTCCACCACTCTAGGCACTGGACTTTTATATCACAGTCGTGATAGAAACGGTTTGTATCACAGGTGTGACAGAAAGGGGTGCGCTGTGGAGACGGTGCTGAACATCCTGCTGATCCGGTTCGGCATCATCGCCGGGATCGTCGTGGTCGTCGGGCTGGGCGCGTTCGCGCTGATCGTTTCGCTGCGGCGGCGCGGCAAGGGGGAGCGCGTGCGCGAAGGCGCGGCGGTGCTGGCGAAATCCGCGGCCAGGGCGATGGACCGGCGCGGGGCGCGGGGAGTGCGCGGGCGGGTCGGCGGCGAGGTCGTGCGCCAGGCCGCGCGGTGGCTGGACGAGGACCCGGGCCGGAAGCGGTCCGGCCGGTGAACGCGGTGCTGCTCGCCGACGGGGACGAGATGCTGCAGCACCTCGTGCACGATCTGTTCGTGAAGGGGCTGATCGTGCTGGGGGCGGTGCTGGTGGCGGTCGTCGGGATCGTGGTGATCTGGAAGAAAGTGGGGCGCTGAGGCGGGGCACGCGCCAGTCGGCGGGAGGAACGCGCTCGGTACGCGACGCGTGGCGGTGCCCGCCGGGTCCGGGATTTCGGCACGATGGAGTCTTCCCTGGAAGACGGAGGTCGTCGATGAGTTATCCGTTCGATCCCGAAATCGCCGCCGCGGTCCCGATGCTGCCCGAGGTCGACCTTCACGACATCGCTGCCGCGCGGGCGGGCATGGCCGAGCTGATCGCCACGATGCAAGGAGACTTCGACGAAACCGGAGTAAGCACGCGCGACGAGTCCGTGCCCGGTCCCGGAGGCGACATCCCGATCCGCGTGTACACGCCTGATCGCGTCGCGACGAAGGCGCTGGTGTTCGACATCCACGGCGGCGGTTTCGCGCTGGGCGACCTGGAGGTGGACCACGCGTCCAACCTCGAACTGGCCAGGGACCTCGGCGTCGTGATCGTGTCGGTCGAGTACCGGCTCGCGCCGGAGAATCCGTACCCGGCCGGGCTGGAGGACTGCTACGCGGCGCTCGAATGGTCGGTCAAGCACGCGGACGAACTGGGCATCGACCCGGAAAAGGTGGTGCTGTACGGCGTGAGCGCGGGCGGCGGACTGGCCGCGGCGCTCGCCCTGCTGGCCCGCGACCGCGGCGGCCCGGCGATCGCGTTCCAGTTCCTCGCCGTGCCCGAACTGGACGACCGCCTCGAGACCGGCAGCATGCGCCGGTTCGCGGACACGCCGATCTGGCACCGCGGAGCCGCCGAGACGAGCTGGGACTACTACCTCGGCGAAGCGGTCAAGCGCGGCGGTTCGGACGTCCCGATTTATGCGGCGCCTGCCCGGGCGACGGATCTTTCGGGGTTGCCGCCCGCGTACGTGTCGGTGATGGAGTTCGACCCGCTGCGCGACGAGGGAATCGCTTACGCGCAAAGCCTTTTGGCGGCTGGGGTGCCTACGGAACTGCACTTGTTCCCGGGGACATTCCACGGTTCCGGGGTGATCCAGCACGCGACGGTGAGCCGCCGGGAGACTGCGGAGCGACGGGCGGTGCTGGCCCGGGTGCTGGGGGTCGAGGAGGGTTGAGGCCGGGGTTCTCGTGAGTGTCGATGCCGGTGAGAACCGGCATCGACACTCACGAGATCTCGCTGTTCGCCAATCTCCGCGCCGCCAACGCCAGCCGCGCCCGGAATCGTCCCGCCGGGTCGTCCAGCGACCATCCCAGTGCGTCCTCCACGTGCGCCAGCCGCGCCGCCACCGAACTGTGGTGCCGGTGCAGCGCGATCGCCGCCTGCCGGAGAGAACCCGTGCGGCAGAAGGCTTCCAGCGTTTCCAGATCGCCGCTCTCGGCGAGCGCGTTCAACGCCAGCACGTCCGGCTGCGCGCGCAGGTGCTCGACCGGGATCTCCGCCAGCAGCGTCACCGCGCCGAGGTCCTCGTGCACGATCAACGGCCGTGCGGTCGCCGCGAATCGTTGTGCCAGACGGGCTTGCAGCCACGAGCGCCGGGCTTCGAGGCCGTCCACCGCGTCGCCGACTCCCACCCGGGGCAGCGTGCGGTCCTTGGCTCGCAACGCCAACGTCTCGTTCAGCGTCGGGACAATCGAATCCGGGCCCTCGCGCGGTTGCACCAGCACCGCGGCCACCCCGCCGACCACGGCCACCCGCGCGCCGAGCGGTTTGCCGCGGGCGACGAGCGCGACCGCGTCCGCGCCGGCATCGCGACCCGCGCCCGAAGCGACCGCCACCACTCGCAGCGGACGCGCGGTGTCCAGGCCGAGCAGGGTCAGCGCCCGCGCCCGGTCCTCGTCCGCCGCCTGCTCGCCCAGCACCAGCTCGACCAGCGCCGGATCGGCGAGATGCGGTGCGGCAGGCGGCGGCTCGACCGGGTTGAGCACCTTCGCCGCAATCGCGAGCCGTTCGAGCACGAGGTCGTCGAGCGGTCCCGGTTCTCCCGCGCGTTCCAGCCAGACCCGCCCGGCGCCGTCGAGGTCCGCGACGACCGCGCCGGGCGGCACCGGGCCGTCGCCGCCGGGTTCGCCGGTCGGCCGGTACCGGAGCACGGTTCCGTCCGCACGGCGAATCCCGGCTGCGCATTCCGCGAGAAAAGCCGTAGCGCGCAGCAAATCCGGCAGCGTCGCGCGCCGGGCGATCAGCTCGTCGAAATACGCGATGACGCGCACCGCCGTTTCCGCGCCGGAATCGACCGCGGACAGCCGCAGCAGCAAGCCCTTCACGGGGTACAGCCTAGCGCGAGTCTCATGTGGACAGTCCGGCCAGCGGATGCAGCTCTTCCCACCGCGGGACGCGCGGCGGGAAGAGCAGCGTCAGCCCGGCTTCGGCGGGCGTGCGGTCGGCCTTGCGCGCGTTGCAGCTGCGCGCCGACCCGCCGCAGGCCGCGACGGTGTTGAGCCAGCTTGTGCGCGGGCCGCCGCGCGACACCGGCGTGATGTGGTCGACCGTGGTGGCCCGGCGCCCGCAGTAGGCGCACGTGTGCCGGTCTCGCCGCAGCACGCCGGTACGCGACCAGCGCGGCGGCCCGGAATAGCGCCATTTCATCACGACGTAGCGCAGCAGCCGCACCACCTTCGGCCGCGGGAAGACGCCGAGGTCCGGCCCGTCGCTTTCGTGGACGACCGCGACCTGGCGGACCAGCATCCGGATGGCATGGGGGAGCGAGACGGTGTGCAGGGGCTCGTAGCCGGCATTGAGAACCAGGACTCCCATGGCGACGGGCACCTCCTTTCGGGGCTGAACGGGCCGCGAACGCAAAAGCCGCCCGGCCGGCGTTCCGGCGGGCGGCTCCTCGCTCACGGCGTGGCAGGCCACGTCATGGCGCGGAGCCGGGAATGCCCGACAGGTGCATGCGTTCGGTGCGACGCGGCATTCCGTGGGTTCCTTTCGTGGCTGGACGACTTCATCATTGCCGCCCCGCGCCGCCGCGTCAACGGAAAATGATCGCCCCGGGTTCAAGATCCACAGTGGACTATCGCGGGCGCGCGATAGAGGTTTTTGGCGGCTTCCGGTACAGCTCGCCGAGCAACGCGACCGCGGCGTGCGTGGCCGGATGCGGATCGTGGGCGCGCCACGCGAGCTGGACCGGCACCGGCGGGGCGTCGCGGACCCGGCGGTACACGATGCCGTCGCGGCGATACTGCGTCACCGTGGAATGCGGGGTGACGCCGACGCAGCGGCCGGTGGCGATGGCGGCGAGCCAGTCGTCGACGTCGTGCGTGTACTCGATCCGCGGGCGCGATTCCGGCGGCCACAGCTCGGCGGAAGTGGTTCCGGTGCGCGGATCGATCACCAGCAGCCGCGACGCGAGATCGGCGAGCGTGACGGTGCGGCGCCCGGCGAGCGGATCGTCGACGGCCATGGCGCAGTAGCGGTCCTCGCGGCCTACCGTCGCGTGCGCGTACTTGCCCGACGGCACCTGGTGGCGCACCACGGCGAGATCGACGAGTCCTTCCGCCAGCCCGGCGGTCGCCGTGTTGGCGCGCACGAGCAGCAGTTCGACATCGGGATACCGGGCAGCCCAGCGGCGCTGGAATTCCGCGGTGTGCCTGCCCATCGCCGACCACGCGTGGCCCATGCGCAGCCGCGTGTGCCCGGTGGTCGCCTCGCGGACGAGGTCGTCGGCCTCGGCGAGCAGATGCCGGGCGCGGGCGAGCACCTGGACGCCCGCGGTCGTCGGCTCGAGGCTCCGGCTGGTGCGATGCAGCAGCTGCACGCCGAGAACCCGTTCCAGCGACGCCAGATTCCGGGATACCGCCGCCTGCGAGACGCCGAGTTCGAGCGCGGCGTCGGTGAACGTGCCCGCGTCCACGATCGTCACGAGGCAGCGCAGCTGGCGCAGCTCCAGATCCATGCGTCCAGCGTATCGCTGATGCGGTCAATGCATTTTGCGCATGGATCGGCCGGTCGCATGCTCGACCGCATGGCGACTACGGAACTGGCTTCGCGCACGCGCGGCGGCGACGCCCGGGCGGCCGGCGCCGCGATGCTGCTCGGAAGCGCGCTGTCGAACCAGGTCGGCGCGGCGACCGCGGCGCTCGCGTTCCCGGTGCTCGGCCCGCCGGGTGTGGTGGCGGTCCGCCAATGGGTGGCGGCGGTGGTGCTGCTGGCGGTCGGACGGCCGCGGCTGCGGACCTTCACCGCGCGGCAGTGGTGGCCGGTGCTCGCCTTGGCCGCGGTGTTCGCGACGATGAACCTGTCTCTCTACACCGCGGTCGACCGGATCGGCCTCGGACTGGCCGTGACGCTGGAATTCCTCGGCCCGCTGGCGATCGCGCTGGCCGGCTCCCGGCGCCGGACGGACCTGGCGTGCGCGGTGGCCGCCGCGGTCGCGGTCGGCGCGCTGATGCGGCCGCAGCCGAGCACCGACTACCTCGGGATGGGGCTCGCGCTGGTCGCCGCGTCGTGCTGGGCCTGCTACATCCTGCTGAACCGGACCGTCGGCCGACGCCTGCCCGGGGCGGCGGGTTCGGCTGCCGCGGCCGGGGTGTCCGGTCTGCTGTACGTGCCGATCGGGGTGTTCGCGATGCTGCACCACCCGCCGACGCCCGGCGCGCTCGCGGCGGCGCTCACCGCCGGGCTGCTGTCGTCGGCGCTGCCGTTTCTCGTCGACCTGATGGCGTTGCGCCGGGTGCCGACGCAGTTCTTCGGGGCGTTCATGAGCGTCAACCCGGTGATGGCCGCGCTCGTCGGGCTGGTGCTGCTGGACCAGCGGCTCGACGCCGTCGCGTGGGCGGCGATCGGGGTGATCGTGGCGGCGAACACGGTGGCGGTGCTGCGGCGGGCCGGGTAATTGTCGGTGCGGGGGGATAACGTAGGCGTCGTCGGCAAAGGGAGGTGCGGCATGGTGCGGATCGCGGATCAGGAGTGGCCGTCCACGGTCGTGCCCGCCGACGCGCGCGAACGCGCCCAGTCGACGGGCGTGCTGGTCCGCCGCATGGGCTGGGTGTCCGAGCGGCTGACGCGGGAGGAACGCGACGACGTCGAGCGGCAGCTGGAGTTCTGGTACTCCAACGGATACTGCCCGGACGCGCTGCTGATCGCGATGAGCGCGCTGCCCGACGGGACCCGGCAGCGGCCGCGCCGCGCGAGCGAGAAGCCGGGCGACTTCCTGCGCTCGCGGATGAAGGCCTGGTTCGCCGACGAGTCGGCCGCCGACCTGGCTGAGGTGCGCGAGCCGCCCCGGCGCGGGCAGACCTTCGAGGCCTGGCTCGCGAACCGGCGCAAGCAGGCTGCCGACGAGGGCACGTACCAACGGCGCTCGCGCCTGACCGACGTGGGGGAGTGGGCCCGGGCGGACGCTCGCTCGATCGCGGCGTCCCGGCGGAAGGATCCGCTCGCGCGCGTGCGCGAGAGTGAACGCCGGCGTGCTGCGGCGCTGGAGAGTCTGCGAGTGGTCGGCGAGGCGGTCGAGGTGCCACCGCCGCCTGCCGAGACGCGGGCGACGCCGCGGATGGTCGCGTCCTTCGCCGGGCGGCAGTCGCTGGCCGCACATTCGCCGCAGGTGCTCCGGATCGTCGAGCGGCTGCGGGCGGAAAAGCGGGGGCCTTCGGCGGCTGAACTGGCGGTGCTGCGGAACGCGGTCCGGGACGCGCACCACAATGCCGGGCTGGGGACGTTGGAAGCGGCGAGCGCGGAAGTCAACGACGTGGATTCGCTGACTCCGGACGGCCAGCGGATCAAGGATTTCCTCGCGCGCGCGGCGGACGATCGCCTGCCGCTCGACGCGACGGTGCGGTTGCTTCACTCGATGCGGTGAGCCGTGCGTGTCGGGTCACCCGCGGCGGGGAGGGTGCTTCCACACTCGCCCGGTGACGAACACCGCGATGGACGATGCCGGGCGCTGTCTGCTTTCGGTGGCGTGGAATATCCGGACCGGCGGTCCTCGAGCGGACCCGCGCGCGGACGCGGTGCGCGAGCGGTTGCGGACGGTGTGCCGGGAGCTGGGGCATGCGGCTTGTCGTTTTGCTGCCGGGGATTCCGGTGGGGATCCGGTGCCGTTGTTGCGGTTGGCGGATCGGGCGTATGAGGTGGATACGTTGTTGTTGCTGGTGGGGACTTCGCTGATTCCGGATTCCGGGCGGGATTCGCGGTGGTGGGGGGAGATTGAGCGGTTGGTAGGGGAGGTGGACGGGATGGTCGTGGAGGCTGCGGCTGTCCTGGGTGGGGTTTGTGTTTGAGCTTCCTGGGGCGGCTCGTTCGGCTCGTCGCCTGGCGGCGACATTGCGCTCTCGGTGGGGCCCACCACCCCTCAGCCTGATTGTGACTACGGCGCGGGGGTGCTTGTCAAGGCGGGAAAGATGCCTTGACAAGCACCCCCGCGCCGTGTTTTTGGCTGTGTATCGGGGTTGCGGGGGTGTGGGTGCCTTGATTCGTTGGGTGCATCGGCTGCGGTGGTGTGGGCGGTACGCGGCTGGGGTGGTGGGTTGCGGCGGGTTCGCGGTGGCGGGTTAGCGCCCCAACGTGGCATTGGGTGCATGTGACGCACCGAACGCCGCGTTGGGTGCGTGGGATGCACCGAATGCCGCGTTGGTTGAGGTGGGGTGCGCCGAACGCCCCATTTGGTGCGTGGGACGCACCGAACGCCGCCCTGGTGGGTGCGGTGGGGTGCATTGAATGCCGCGTTGGGTGCGGTGGGATGCACCGAATGCCGCATTGGGTGCGCAGGATGCGCCCAACGCCACATTGGTTGCATGGGGTGCGCCGAATCCTGCATCGGGGGCGAGTGGAGGCGGGGCCGTGAAGGGCTCCTTGAGGGAATCTAGGTACGTGAAGGGCCCCTTCACGGCGCGAGGGAGGTGTGTGAGGGGAACCCTCCGGGAATCAGATTCCCTTGGGGTGGCCTTCACGGACGTCGGCATCGCGCGTCGGGCGTGCCGGAAGAGGCGAGGGACCGAGCGTTGCTCAGAAAACCCCAATGTGGCATTGGTGCGTGGGACGCACCGAACGCCACATTGGGTGCGCGGGGATGCACCTCACGCGCATCGGGTGCGTCGGCGATGAGGGTGAGTCGTGAGGGGAACCCTCACGGAATCAGAGTCAATGTGAACTGGGCCCCGGAAGTTGGACTGGTTATGTGGAGGTT
>NZ_SDLT01000037.1 GCF_004522235.1 Amycolatopsis nivea | reverse complement strand
CGGCGGCGGCGAGCGCCGGCGGGGCGACGGCGGCGGCGAGCAAAGCCAGCGCGGGAACGGCGACCGCGACGGTCCGTCCGCGCAGCAGGGCAGAACGCATGAATTGTCCTTCCGAACATCAAGAATGGAGCCGCCGCACGGATCCCCGAATCCACGCGTGACCGAGCACAACTGTCGGTCCCTGGCAGGCCGCGACATTATCAAGACGCCCGGGAAACGCAAAGCAAGATCCGTCGCGCACCGCGCCCGCCCGCCGGTTCCGGTGACCACAATTATCGCAATTTCACCACTAAAGAGTGATGTAACGCGACGCTGGCTCCGCGGTTTTCTCACGCTGAGCTACCGGAACCGAGGCCCCGATGGCGGATTGCCCTTCGCCCCACCCGGAGGAGTGATCCTGCGGAGGGTATTCGTTGACCACCCTCCGCAATGTGACCGCTACCGCCCCTGGTGCCGCCATTCCCGGTCCGCCAATTCGTCCCGCAACCGGGTTCCGGGCGGGCGGAAATTGTCCACAATGGAATCAGCGGGAACGGAACGAGCGAACGGGAAAAAGGGTACGATTTTCTTGCCCAGGGCGGTGACCTGCGGCGACGCTCAATCCGCGGCGTCGCTCCGCACCCGCCGGGCCAGTTCGCCCAGCAGTCCTGCTGCGACGAACACGGCCCGGCCCTCTTCCTGTCTCTGCGGCTCACTCCTGATCCGCGCTCGAGCTCCCGGGGTGGGCGACGCGATCGGTCTGCTCTCCCGGCGCACCAGGATCCGGCCAGAGCAAAGCCGGTTCCGCGCCGTCGTGCGGCGAGCCGGAGCCCGGCCTCCCGTCCGAGTTGTCGTGCCTTGCTTCCGGAACCTCTGGTTGTGTGCCGTCGCCCCCGCCGTCCGAAACCGGATCAGGTGTCTCACCCCGACCGAACTCCGCCTCGTCGTCCGGAACTCGGCCAGCCGCGACGTCGTGCGGCGACCTAGCATCAGCGTCGGCACCTTCTTCGTCCCGTTGAAACCATGCCCGCGCAGCCCCGCTGTCTTGGGCCTGCTGAGCGTCGCCGTCGTAAGCCGGGGAAGCCGAGCTTCCCTGGGCCGATCCGTCCTGGGGCAGCTCCACCTGAACCGGTCCGGACGGCGACGGGTCCGGGTCCAACGCGCCGAAGGCCTCGCGGACCTCATCGGCCGGGTCCGGTTTGCCCGCCGCGGCAAAAGAACTGGCCAGCCGTTCAGCCAGCAGCTCCCGTTCGGGTGCGTCTGCGTCCAGGCCAATCCCGTTCATCAGCGCTTCGACGAGATCGACCACGCTGTCCCGCGGTGACGGCTCGGAGACCGCTGGCGTGCGCTCGGGCACGGTCAGGTCCTCCGGAAACGCCATCTGCCCATAGCCCAGTTCCCGGCCGGCCACCGGCCGCACGTTGTTGGCGGCCGCCGTCAGCTCGGCGAGAGTGTTGATGTCCTTCACTACGTTCGCCACGTCGTTGTTCTGCTTCACCAGCCACCAGACGACCGCACTGCCAGTGTCGCTGAGAACATCTTCTCCGAGATAGCGCCGCCGGTCTTCCTCATGCTTGCGCTCGTACTCCCACACCAGCGCGTCTTTGCGCGTCCTCGCGAACAGCTCAAGCCGCTCCCGGTCGGCGGTCTCGAGATCGAGGCGCACGTCGGCAGCCGAAACCTCGACGAATCCGGAGCTGTCCGGCTGGACCTTGCCCAACA
Organism: Amycolatopsis nivea; assembly: GCF_004522235.1. Classification (GTDB taxonomy): domain Bacteria; phylum Actinomycetota; class Actinomycetes; order Mycobacteriales; family Pseudonocardiaceae; genus Amycolatopsis; species Amycolatopsis nivea. Next base: position 101,977 of record NZ_SDLT01000037.1, on the reverse strand, counting down.
CGCTGTTCAACCGGTGGCGGACCTGTTCGTGGTCAAGAGGCAGTTCACCCGCGGTGATCGCCTTCGCTCGTTCCACGACCTCGTTGATCGCTACCGCACCGGGGCTGGCGTGCACCGGCCCGCGCACCCCTGGGCACAACCGCCACCACACCGTCGCCGAGAACAGGAACCGGTAGTCCTCGGACCGGCTCGGCAACGCTGTCGCGGTCACTTCAGCCCGCTCGAACTGAATCGGAGCAGGCTCCGGCACCGGCTCCGGCACGGGCGGTTGCACAGCAGCCAGGTGCGCCGTCATGCGCCGGTCGAGCTCGGACTCGTAGGCGATCCGGGCCCTGATCCGCTTGTAAACGGCTGCCGGGACGATCGCCAGCGGAAGCACGAGCAGAAGCCAGAGAAAAGAGTCCAGTGCGATCGTGAGACCGATCGGAACACCGGCGCAGACAAGCAGTGCGATGGAGAGCGTGGCCTTGTCCGATGAAGTCATGATCGGCCTTTCTTCTCGCGGAGAGTGGCATCCGGATCGACCACACCCTGCGCTTCGTTGATCAGCTGGATGACAAGGAGCGCGAGGCGGGCGTCTGAAACGCGATCACCGCTCCGCGCCCAATCCCTGGCAGCCACATAGACGGCGGCGAGGGTCCGGGGGTCGCCGCCTGCTCCGGCGAGCACCTCGCGAACGAGCATGGCCGCGTCCGGAGCTTCCGCATCAACGCATTCGGTCAGCCAAGCCCGCAGAAGCTCCTGCCATTCCCGTTCGGGCAGGCTGGTCATGAGCGCGCGCCAGACCGCTTCTACGCACCTGCGCACAGTGGGATCGGCCCCGAAGCGGCGGCCTCGGACGTCAGTGCTCAGCACCAGCTTCGGACTGAGCACTCGCAGCGCCAGCTCGGTCTCGGATCGCCCGCGCCCCGGCCGGGGAGGATGCTGCCGCAACCGCCAGGCGAGACGGCGGTAGAGCCGGAGATCGCTCGCGACCAGTTCGAGCAACCGCTCCAGCGCATAACTGTCGATGCTGTCCCGATTTCGCTTGACCAAGTGGTTGAGCCTGGTGAGCGCCTCTTCGGGGTACTCCGCCGCCATCTCCGCCGCACACAGATCGGCCAGCACCGCGGCAAACTGGTCCGGCAGGTCGCGCGCCCGCGCCCACGTGTAGAACTGCTGCCGGAAGAATCGGCCGTGCCGCGGATGTGCCAGGCTTCTCGACAGGACGGTCTGCACCTGGTCCGGCCAATCCCGCGCCCGCGGCCAGTTCCTGACCAGCTTCGCCAGGTCGTCGTGCAGATCCGCGTCGAGCAGTTGGATCGCCACCCGGTCAGCCAGCCGAAGCCGGGACCGCCTGCTCAATTCCTCCATGCCTACGAGGCTGGCGCTCCAGTCGCGGAGAACATTGTGCAACCGCGGGTATTCCCGCCAGAAGTAGGCGGCGACCGCGGCGCCGTATCCGGCTTCCCGAAACCGGATCCCGCCGTGCTCGTCCACGGCCACCGCGGTGACCTCGCCCAGGTATCCGGACAACGAGGTGCGTTCCAGCAACGGAACCTCGCTCTCCGGGTGCTCAACCTGCGTCAGCAGCTTGGCGGCAGCCGCGAAGACCACTCTGCGATGCTCGCCCTCCAGCATCGCCACGGCCAACGCGAGCGCGCGGACCACGCCGTCCTTCTTGCCGTCGAGGAGCTTTCGCGCTTCTTCAGTCCGGTCGGCAACCGCCTGCTGCGCTTCCCTGAGCAGATCCAGCAGCCGTTCGCCACCTCGCGCCAATAACCGCGCTCTGTCGGCAAGACGTGCCAGGTCGTTCATGCTCGACGAAACCAGCGAAGCGCAGAATGCCTGGTACTCCGCCGGATCGAGGTCGCCGGACAGCCCGTCCGCAGCGAGATGCCGCCGCAGCACCACCGCCGGGTCGGGCCGCCCCAGCGGAACCAGGAACTGGCGGCTCTCGTCGAATTCGAACTGCTCCTCCACCGCTCGATCGACGATGATCACCAATCTGGTCGATCGGGCTTTCGTGTGCGCCCGGAGGTAAAGCGCCTTCTCCTTCAGCTTCGCGTAGTGCTCGCTCTCGACCGCGGAAAGGTCAAGGAGAAGCAGGTCTCCGTCGGCAACGCTTTCCGGATCGAACGCGTCTTCCTCGACCTCTGTCGGCAAAACCCGGAACAGATGACTGGAATCAGCGTAAGTGCGCAGGAGCATCTTCGCCGCGGTACGCGTCCCAGCTCCGGCCGGCCCGGAGATGAGGACCAGCCCGCACTTCTCCAGCTTGTGCTGAGCGTGCGGAAAACCTTCCGGCGGTTCGAACCTTCGATAGAGCCAGCCGAGGTCCGACTCGTGAAGCAGGCCGAACGGCCGGCGCCGGTTGTGCGGGCCAGCGGTGCCAATGTTGTTGATCTGGGTGTACTGATTGACCGGTGCGCCTGCGCCTGGCCAGGGAAACGGGCCGGGCGACTCGCGCTCGCTCGCAGTCAAGGCCGCTCCTCGCCCTCCGCCGAGCCGTCGTCTTTCCCGACGTTGATCGTGCGTGCGTTGTTGAACGTGCCCGTTCCGGCATGGGTCGGGCCGTTGAACTGGGAACCGCCGAAAACGTCGCCGTTGTACTGGTTGCCCGGGCCGCTGATGATCGTCCCGATCGACGGGTCGCCCCAAACCCCGCCTATACCTCCGCCATGGACTTCGTTCCGCGTGGCAGATTCGCCTGCCTGTTTCGCAGGCTGAGTAAGATCTTTCAGCCCAGGGACGGAATCGAGCACATCCTGAGCGATCCGGTTCAGCACAGTGTCAGGGTCCCGGTGGTGGTAAATCTTGTACTGCAGATCCGCGAGCCGTTTGAGCGGCTGGGGCAACTCTTTGACCGGCAGCGGCGACTGCGCCTGTTCGTCGATCACGGGGATCACCCGCACCCCGTGGTCGAAGGCCATCACCAACTCGCGGTGGATCCAGTCTTCCGGATTGTCGATCTTGCGCCTTCCGGTCCCGTCGGCGGCGGTCAGCCAGGCAGGCCCGATGACGCACAACAAGACTTTGCTGCCCCAGACGCCGTTCTCCAGCGCCTTCTGGAACACCGCGCCTGCCTGAATCGACCGATGATCCTTGAAAACGGCTGCGTCGCCGAAGCGACGGCGCAAATCCTGGTCGATGATCGTCGCCAGCTGCTCGCCGTCCCCGGTGCGGTAGTTCACAAATACTTCAGGCATGACAAATAAACCTCCATACACAAAGAAATCAAAAAATGGGCACGCCCAGTGCGACTAGTCCAGTTGGCCGGTCAGCAGCGGATAGATGTTTCGAACCGCTTTATTTCCGTGGAAGCGGGCTAGCGTCCGCCGCAACCGGCGAAGGTCCTGCGCCACGGTCGCCGAGCCGATCGCCCGCAACGGGCCCTGCAACTCGGCGGTGATTTCACAGGCTCTTTCGACCTCGTTCTGCATCGCGTACGCGAGCGCCCTGCGGACGCCGTAGCGGGCTCTGGTCCGCAGCGCGTGCTCCGGCACCGTGAGGAGCTGCCGGTCGAGCACCGCGGCGGCTTCCCGAGGGCGGCCGAGATCGAGCAAGCACCACCCTGCAGCCATGGCCACCGGGTCCTCGAGGTGCATGGCGCCCAGCACCGGCAACGCGGAATCACCGCGGTCGTCCGGGATCACCAGCAGCGAACGCGCGCGGTCGAGAACTCGCATGCACGATTCGTAGTCGCCTGCCAACGCATGCCCTTGCGCCTCCAGTTGCGCGGCCATGCCTTGGATTCGCGCCGGCGTCGGCCCCGCCTGTGCCTCGCGGCTCAGTGCGATCGTCTTCCCGGCATCCTCCTGGTACAAGGCGACGACTGCCTTCCGCACCAGCGCGTAGCGGGCCAGATGACGGTCTCCGCCGGATTCGGCCATGCGGACCGCCTGGTCAGTCCACCACAGCGACGCCCGCTCGTCTCCGCTTTCCTGTGCCATCCAGCCCGCGTACTCCGCGAACCGGGAAGCGAGCAGGAAAAGCTCCGAGTGGTCGCGGCCGACCGCCTGCCTGGCCAACTCGCGAAGCGTGTGCGTCTGCGCGATGACCGTGGGGATGACCGCGCCGGGACTAGCGGCCTGCCCAAGAGCCCGCATCTGGTCGAACTGGAGGCGGAACACGGACAACGCCGTTCCCCCGGCCGAACGCGCCAAAGCCGGCGCCCCCACGCTGAACCCCAGCCCGGCGCCCAGCGCGATCGCCTCGCGTCTTCCCATCGGACGGAACCAGCTGCCGTCCCTGCCGTCGAGATTCACTATCCAGGCCTCTCCGTCCTCGGCCTCGTCGGCCCATTCGGTTCGGTGCTCCCCGGTTTCGGCCAAGGAAGCAAGCCTGCCTCCTGCCCCCAATTCGGCATCGCACCGGCGCGCGAGATCGGGATGCGCTCGTTTCAGCCCGTTCTCGATTTTGCTCAGATAGCCCTTGCTGTAGTGCACCACGACCGCAAGGTCCGCGAGCGATACTCCAGCTCTGGTCCGCCACCGCCGAAGTTCGGCGCCGAACTGTGCGCGGCTATCCGCCACCGACCCCTCCCCGTTGCCTGATGCCCGTGGCGGAGGACTGGTCAAATGCCTCCGCGCGGTGCTGGCACCGCGGCACTTCGCACAGTCCAGCACAGCGAAGCCCCGCATGGGCAGACGAACTCGGCGATTTACAACGGATGGAGTCATGAATTGGCAGCCGGTCAGCGCGAAACCGCACGAACTCGCGCTCACCGGCGTGGAACAGTCGGCTGTCCCGTCGTCGTGCTTTCCGGCCTTTTTCCGCATGTCGCGACTCAGAGCGCACGAAACAGCCACGGCTCGCGTGCGCTGAATGACATCGTCCACAGCGACGATTTTGCAGATCACGACAGCGCGGCACGAGCGTGAAGCGGGGGTTTCCCAGCGCCTGCTCGATGGGAAACGGGAAACCCCCTAGTCAGGCCGCTTGCCCGACAGCGAGCCGAAACCCGGTTGGGGAATATTCCGCGTTCTCGGCTACTCCACGGTGACGGTCACCTGATAGAAAATCCCGGTCCGGTCCGGGAACACGAGCGCGCCGCGTTCGTCGACCATCTTCCACAGGACGTGGCAGACGCCGGTGCCGGTCGGCGTCACCGGGACGCTCACCTCCACCAGTTGCCCCGGCTCGGCGTCCGGGACCGGGACGCGCGGCGGTGACGGGCACAGCACGGTGGTGCCGCCCGCGACCTGCAAGAAGCGGCTGCGCCACGGGACCGAGCCGGTGTTCTTCAGCCGCCAGATCTTCGTGAACGTCTGGCCGTAGCGGGCTTTCGCGCCGTCCGGGAAGGTGACGTCGCCGGGCAGGCCGTCGCCGCCGAAGCCGGACGAGTCGCCGGGCAGCGGGTAGTGCGGGGCGGCGGCTTCCTTGTCACGGGCGGACGGCGTGGCCAGGACCACGACGGCGGCCACGAGTCCGAGGACGACCAGCACGGTCGCGGCGACGACGATCGAACCCCAGCGGCGGGTCTTGGTCTTCGCCGCGGCCGGAGCGGGAGCGGCGGACGCAGCCGGAACGGCGGTCGCAGCGGGGACGGCGGCCGGTTCGGCGGGAACGGCGGACGGAGCGGGCACAGCCGGATCGGCGTCGGGCGGCGGTTCCGGCGCGGAAGAAGTATCGCCCGCCGACGGCATCCGCTCCCCCGCACCGGGCCGATCGGCGGACGAAGCGCCTTCTTCCGAGTCAGAGCCCCACCCCGACTGCCCCTCGGCCGCCTCTTCCCAGCGCGCCAGCCACTCGCGGCGCACCGTCTCCTCGTCGCGGCCGAGGCCGGTCACCGCGAGGCTGCGGACGAACTCCCAGGTCGTCGGCCAGGACGGTGCGCTGCGGCCGCGCGCGGCGGCCGAAAGGGCGGACTTCGACGCCGCCGCGCCGAGTTCCGTGCGCATGCGGTCGTAGGACGGGTCGCCCGCTTCCCGCTTCAGGTCCAGCAGAGCGCAAGCGAAACGGGCCACCGGGCCCGAGCCGGCGTCGGGCACGATGTGCTTGCGACCCCGGCGGGCCCCGGGCTGCCCGGGCGCGGGCTCGCTCATGACACCTCCAATGATCGACATCGACCCTTGGAGGTTGCCAGGCGGCCCGGGGCGGCGCAGCCCCGGGCCCGCCCGGCGAATCAGCCGCGGAGGCTCAGAGCTTGCAGCCCTTCTGGATGCGCGCGACCGTGTGGTCCGCGCCGATGTGGAACTTCTTCTTGCCGCTGGTGCCGCCGTTGGTGGTCATGCACTGGACGCTCAGCGCGCCGTCCATGTCCTTGAGCACGATGCCCGCGGACACCTTGTGCGAACAGTGGTTGTTGAAGTAGACGGTGACGTTCGTCAACCCGTCGCCCCAGGAGTAGTTGGCCTTCTTCCCGGACGGCTTCGTGCACTTGATGCTCGCGGTGTGCTTGCTCTGCGCGCTCGCCGGAGCCGCGGTGTCCGCCGACGCGGCGGGCGCGGCGATCCCGGCGAGTGCGATCCCCAGCGCGGAGGCGGCCATCAGCGTCTTGCCGATCTTCATGGGTGTTCCCCTCGGACGAATCGGAATGGAGTACAGCCGGGAAATCCCGGTGCACTCATCCCAGCGCGCCGTCCGTTTTGTCCTCAACCGCTCGCTGTCCACGGTCAATGTCCGGGGCTGTCCACGCAGGTCAGCGAATTGTCCACGGCTCAGTCAGCCGGGCCGCGCAATGTCAGGACGACGCGTAAGACGTGTTCGACCGCCGACTCGAACATCGCGGCGCGCAGTTCGCCGCGCGTCTCGAGGTTGCGCGCGGCGAAGTCGAGCATCCGTTCCGGTCCGGCGCGGCGGACGAGCAGCGCCGCGACCTCCTCGAGGTCGAGGCTCGGGTTGTCGAGCCGGGCGAGGGCGAACTCGATGATGAGCTCTTCGTCGGTCACACCTGTCAGGGTAATCACAAAGCGGGGTTCAGCCGTCGTTTCGATAGCGGCCGTAGGGATAAGCCTCGACCAGCGTCACCCGCACAAGCGCGCCACTCGGCACCTCGTACTCCCGCTGCTCCCCCGGCCTCGCGCCATGCAACGCCCGCCCGAGCGGCGAGTCCGGCGAGTAAACCTCCAGCCCGCCGCCCACCTCGTCGCGCGCGGCCAGCAGGAACGTCTCGGTCCCGCCGTCGTCGTAGCGGACCGTCAGGACCATCCCGGGCTCGGCGACCCCGTCGTCGGGCGGGTCCTCGCCGACGACCGCGTTCTGCAGCAGGTCCTGGAGCTGCCGGATCCGTGCCTGCCGGTGCTGCTGCCGGTCGAGCCGGTCGTGTTCGCCCGCGCCCTCGTCGAGGTCGGGTTCGCGTTGCAGGTCAGCGAGTTCCGCGGCGAGGCGGGCGTGCGCGTCGGCGGTCAGCCAGGGACGCGAAGAGGTCGTCGACATGAGAGGTGCCTTTCGGATGACGTCCGTGGGGGCCGGGCAAGCAGGAGGCGTCCAGCCCCCACGGACTTTCGAGGAGTCCCGCGGCGGTCAGCGGGGCTCGGGCTCGGTGCGGCGGTCGAGCACGCCGGCGTCGGCGGCGAACCAGCCCGCTGCCTTCACCAGGATGTCCCTTTCGGTGCGCAGCAAGGCGTTCTCCGCGCGGAGGAAGAGCAGTTCGGCGTGCTCGTCGCCGGTCAGCGGGACGGGTTCGGCGGACACGCGCGGGTCACCGCAGCGGGTCGAACGGCCGCAGCGCTTCCGGGAGCCTGCCGGTGACCATCTGCTCGGCGAGCAGCTTCCCGGTGACCGCGCCGTGGGACAGGCCCCACATGCCGTGCCCGCCCGCGACGTACATCCCGGGCGCGCCGGTCCGGCCGATCACCGGCCGCCCGTCGGCGCTGACCGGGCGCGAGCCGACCCAGACGTCGGTGCGCTGGTCCCAGCGCAGGCCCTTGAGCAGCGGGCGGGCCGAGGCGATGATGGCGTCGACGCGGGCGGGGTACAGCGGGTCGTCCGGCTTGCGGAACTCCATCGTCCCGGCCACCCGCAGCCCGCCTTGGTACGGCGTGCACGCGACCCGGATGTCGGGCAGGTACATCGGGCTCGGCACCGGCTCGTCGGTAGGCACGGTGAAGGAGTACCCGCGACCGGCGCGCACCGGAACGCGCACGCCCCACTTGCGCGCCAGCTCGCCCAGCCAAGCGCCGGTCGCGAGCACGACGGCGTTGGCGTTGACGGTCTGCCCGTTCGCCGACAGGACGGTGTAGGCGTACTCGTGCCGGCGGATCGCGGCGACCTCGAACCGGTGCCGGATCGTGCCGCCTCGGCTGACCACCGCGCGGGCGAGCGATTCGACGAACCGGCCGGGGTCGACGTACCGCTGTCCGTCGAGCCGGATGCCGGCCCCGATCCGGTCGGTGACCTGCGGGAAGTGCTCGCGCAGCTCCGGTCCGGCGAGCTGGGTCCAGGACACCTTCTGCCCGGCGTCGCCGAGCCGGTCCAGTTCCTTGACCAGCGTTTGCGCCTTGTCCGAAGTCTCGAACAGGGCGGTGATGGGCGCGTCGATGGTCGGCGCGTCCACGCCGTTCGCGGTCAGGATGTCGAACGCTTCGAGGCATTCCTCGTTGAACGGCAGGTTCGCGCGCACCGCCCGGTTCCAGGACCGGTGGGTGCAGTTCGCCGCGAAGCGGGCGAGGAACTGCCACAGCCGCGGGTCCGGGGCGGCCGGGACGTGCAGCGGAGCCTGCCGGTCGAGCAGGGTGCGCAGGCCGTAGCGGAGGACGGCGGGTTCGTTGAGCGGGATCGCGAGCCCGGGCGAAAGCCAGCCCGCGTTGCCCCAGGACGAGCCCGCCGCGATGCCCTCGCGGTCGACGACGGTCACCCGCACGCCGCGTTCCTGCAGGAACCAGGCGGTCGACAGGCCGACGATGCCCGCGCCGACCACGATCGCCGAACGCGGCCCGCCGTCCTTCCGGTCGAGATCGCCCATGTGTTCCTCCGCCGATGCTGTGCCGCTGGTTGTGCTGGTGCGGCCAGGATGACCCGGATCCGGCGGACGGGCTTTGTCGAGTTCGGCCAAACGGATCAGGCCCGTTTGTCCGGATCGGTCAATCCTGCGGATCGGCGACGGCCAATTCGATGATCATCGCCAGCCGTTTCGCGGGCAGATCGAGCCGCAGCGGCGTCACGTCGGCCATCTTCCGCAGCCGGTAGCGGATGGTGTTGGGGTGCACGCCGAGCCGTTCGGCGGCCTCGGTGAGATCGCCCTGGGTCTCGAGCCACGCGCGCAGGGTCGCGACGTAGCTGGTCGAGTTGGCCGCGTCGTGCCGGGCCAGATCGGCGATCGGACCGCGCGCCGGGGCTCGTCCCGCTGCCGCCGCGGCGCGCAGGCGGAGGATCAGGATGTCGTCCCAGGACTCGTCGTACGCGACGGTCGCGCCGGGTTTCGGGCGGACGTCGTGCAGCGCCAGGCACTCGTCGGATTCCCGCCTGCTCGCGGGCAGGTCCGCGGTGGACGCGGGCGCGCCGATCCCCGCCGCGACCGTGACCTGCGCGGGCAGCGCGTCGCGGATCCCGCCGATCCACGCGCGGGCGGTTTCGACGTCCTCACCGGGCAGAACGGTGTAGACGGTGTTGCTGAACAGCGTGCTCCGGCCCGGCCGCGACCAGCCGAACCCGGTGGTCGCGCGCTCGAACGCGAGCAGCAGCGCGGCGTGCCGTTCGTCGGCGATGTGCGCCTGGAGCGCGACCACGCGGAACCGGCCGGGCGGCAAACCGAGCCTGCTCAGCACGGCCGCCGCGTCCGGAGTGCCCTCCAGCAGACGGATCACCAGGTCCGATTCGACCTGCCGTTCGAGGTCGGCGCTCGCTCGCGACCGCAGCAGGTGCAGCCCGACCGTGCGGGAACTGTCGTGCAGGACGGTGCGCCGGACGTCGGACAGCGGCTCCTCGCACTCCACCCAGATCGACCCGAGCGTCTCGCGTCCGGCCCGGACCGCGACGACCATGCGCCCGGTGAGCCCGTGCTCGGGATCGGCCTCGACGAACAACGGCTCGTCCGAAACGGCGAGATGCGCGAACACGCCGCGGCGCTCGAACAGCTCGCGCACCTGGTCCGGCACTCGCCGCCCGAGGATCGTCTCCAGCCGCACGCGGTCCGCGCCCTGCTGACGACTGGAGTACGCGAGCACGCGGGACAGCTGGTCCTCGATGGTGACCGCGCTGCCGAGTGCGTCGGCGAGGCTGTCGGCCAGCGCGAACAAGTCGGTCGGCCCGCGGCCGGATTCCGTCTCGCGGCCTTCGAGCACCAGGCCGTAGACCACGCCGGCGAGCTGTCCCCACGACACTTCCGGGTCCACGAGCAGCACCGCGACCTGGCTGTCCACCTCGGGTCCCGGCGGCGTCACTCCCCGCACCAGCACCACCGACGCCCGTGCTTGAGCGGCCCGTTCGACGGCTTCCGCCACCGAATCGACGCCGACCGCGAGGTAGACGTCGCCGCGCAACTCGCGCGGGTCGGCGGGGTCGTCCATCACCACGTCCCGCAACGCCGCTTCGCGCGCGACGGGACAGCAGCACAACCGCGCGCCGTACCCACCGAGGACGTTGACGAGCCGATCCAGCGTGACCATGCCCTGTTCATACCTGACGTATCGTGGGGGTCATGCGAGCGCGGGTCGAGGACGTGCACGAGCTGGCGCTGGGGATGCCCCACGTCACGGTGGTGCGCGGCTCGCAGGAAAACCCCGTCTACCAGGTCGGCGGCAAGTCGTTCGTGTTCTTCCGGACGCCGCGACCCGACGCCTTCGACCCGGAGACCGGCGAACGGTATCCGGACGTGATCGTGTTCTGGGTGCCGTCCGAATCGGACAAGCAGGCCCTGGTCCAGGACCCGGACAGCCCGTTTTTCACCACTCCGCACTTCGACGGCCACCTGTCGGTGCTGATCCGCGCCGCGCAGCTGGGCTCGCTGACGCGGCAGGAACTCGCCGAGGTCGTCGAGGACGCCTGGCTGTCCCGAGCGTCACCGCGCCGGCGCGAAGCGTGGCTGGCCGGGACCCGGGCTCGGTAAGCGATCAGGAATCAAGAAGCATCCGGGGTGGCGCCGGATTTAGCGTTTACCGCATGACCTCCTTCGAATTTGTCACCCTGGACGTTCCCGATGTCGCCGCTGCCGAGCGCTTCTACACCGCCGCGTTCGACCTGGGCGACCGTCTCCGCTTCCGGCAGGCCTCCGCGCCGAGCACCGGTTTCCGCGGATTTACCTTGTCGCTCACCGTTTCCCAGCCCGCGAACGCCGTCGCTTACCTGGACGCTGCCCTCGCCGCGGGCGCCACCTCGCTGAAGCCGGCGGCCAAATCGCTGTGGGGTTTCGGCGGAGTGGTGCAGGCTCCCGACGGCGCGATCTGGAAGGTCGCGACCTCCACGAAGAAGGACTCCGGCGCGGGGGTCCGGGAATACGACCAGATGGTTTTGCTGCTGGGCGCGTCGGATGTGGCGGCGACCAAGCAGTTCTACGTCCAGCACGGGCTCGCGGTCGGCAAGAGCTACGGACGCAAGTACGTGGAATTCGAGACGAGCCCGATCAAACTGGCGCTTTACGGCCGGAAGGCGTTGGCGAAGGACGCCGGTGTGCCGGAAGAGGGCTCCGGCGCGCATCTCCTGACCATCGGCGGGGATGCGGGGCGGATCACGGACCCGGACGGGTTCGCTTGGGAGACTTCGGTTCTTGCCGAGTGAGGGGCGCGGGGTCGTGAGTGTTCATGCCGGTTAGAACCGGCGTAAACACTCACGAGAACACGCTCAGCGCGCCCCGCTCTCCGGGCAATAACCGGAACACAGCAACACCATCCGCGTGAACTGCCCGTCCGCGTCGTCGTCCACGTATGCCTGCTGTTCCACCGCGAACCACCCCTCGCCGAGCCGTTCCGCTCGCACTCGTGCCCGCCAGCGCAGGTGCAGTCGCGGGCCGACCCGGTCCACCTCGCCCTCGGCGAGTTCGAAGTCGTCGACCTCGCCGAACCAGCGGGTGAACGCGGCGGTGATCTCGGCCGGTCCGTGGAATTCGCGCAATCCCGGCGGCAGCAGGGCGGTCAGCCGCACCGCACTGTCCATTGCGGACGACATCCGCGCGAAGTCCTGTCTGCTCAATGCTTCGATGAAGGCGCCCGCTCGGGAGATGCGGGAGGCCTGGAGTTGTGTAGTCATGCCTCAGGTTTACGGCGCGCCGCACTGCCGGGGATCGGGCAACTGCCCGATCTTTCACCCGGTCAGCCCGCGGCGCATCGCGACCAGCGCGGCCTGCGTCCGAGTCGTCACCCCGAGTTTCGCGTAAATGTGCTCCAGATGCGTCGAAACCGTCTTGCGGGACACCGTGAGCGCGGCGGCGATCTCCGGATTCGAGAGTCCGCGAGCCAAGTGCAGCAGGACCTCGGTCTCCCGCGCGGTCAACCCGTCCGGCGTTCGACGGACCCGCTGGCCCGCCGCTGCCAGAACCGCGCTCACCGCATCGGGATCGAGACGTCCGGCGCGGGCTTCGGCGGTCAGCACCTGCGCGGCCGCGTCGGGAACCAGCGGCGCGCGGTGCGGACGTGGTTCGCCGAGTGCGTGGTAGACGTCGGCGGCGGCGAGAACCCGGGACGGCATCGGCAGGGCGTCGCCGGAAAGTCCGTGCGGATAACCCGAACCGTCGAGGCGTTCGTGGTGGTGCGCCGCGCAGCGGGCGACCGCGGCGAGGCCGGGCATTCCGGCGAGCATCCGTTCGGTCAGGTACGGGTGCGTGCGGGCGCGTTCGGCCTGCGCGAGCGACCACGGCCGGGTCGCGTTCCAGATCGCGCTCGGGACGCCGATCATCCCGATGTCGTGCACCCAGCCCGCGCGCCGGACCAGCCGGACGTCCGGTGCCGGGAGACCGAGCCGGGTCGCACCGTCCGCGGCGAGTGAAGCGACTCCGCGGGAATGCCCCAGCCGAGGCGGGGATTTGAGGTCGGCGAAGTCGGCGAACGCCTGCAATGCGCGGTCAAGTTCGTCCTCAGTCAACTGCGCGCCGAGCCTCGGGTCGAGGGCGATCACCTCGTCCCAGGCCTGGATCCGGTCTAGTTCGGCCAGGATGTCGCCGCGGTGGTTCAGAAAACAGTCGACCAGCTCCGGATCGAACTGGGTGCCGCGGCGTTCCCGGGCGACAGTAACCGCGCCGTCGACGCCCGCGCTGTCGTGGAAAGCCTCGACGTTGTCGGCGAGTTGCACCAGCCGGATCGCCGGGTCGAGGTCCGCTCCGCCGGCGTCGCCGGGGACGCCGCGGCCGTCCCAGCGTTCGAAGGACTGCAGCAGCGGACGGCAGCCGTCCTCGCCGAGGTCGAGCCGTCCGGCCAGTTCGCTCGCGCTTTGGCAGTGCGCCTGCATGACCTGCTGCACCGACCGGCCCGCCGTCGCGAGGAACCGGCCGACGAGCGCGGCGCGGCGGAGTCGCGGACCGCCGCGGCCGAGGTGCCGCAGGACGAACATCGCCATCGCGACCCCGGCGAGGTCGCCGTCGTGGCTGTCGGCGTACAGCTCGGTCTCGTCGCCGAACAGCTCGGCCAGCTCGCTGGTGTCGGCGGCGCAGCCCACCCAGGTCAGCAACGACGTGTAGTAAGCCGCCGCGCGCACGCTGTCGTCGGCGCCCGCCGCGTCGGCCAGCCGCAGCGCGATCACGGTCTGCCGCAGCACGCGCTCCATCGGGCGGCCCATGCCGAGATCGGCCACCAGCGACAGGGTGGCGACCAGCTCGGACAACCGCACCGGCGCGGCGTTGCTCACCCCGGAAAGTCGCGGCTGAAACTCCCGCTGTTACGCCGGACGGGGCAGCGCCGACTTCCAGGCAGAGTCCGGAGGTGCGCGATGGCGACCGAGGTGCCGACGTTCTGCCCGCTGTGCGTGTCGAGGTGCGGGGCTACCGCGACGGTCGAGGACGGGCGGCTGCTCGCGCTCCGCCCGCTGCCTGGCCATCCGACCGGTGCCGCGATCTGTGTCAAAGGCAAAGCCGCGCCGGAGATCGTCGCGCATCCGGACCGGCTGTTGCATCCCCTTCGCCGCACCGCCCCGAAAGGCGCGGCCGACCCCGGATGGGAGCGCGTCAGCTGGGACGAAGCACTGGCGACGATCGCGTCCCGGCTGACCGCGATCGCGGAGGAATCGGGTCCGGAAGCGGTGGTGTTCGGCAGTTCCTCGCCCTCGACGTCGGCGATGTCGGACACCGTCGAATGGCTGACCCGGCTCCGGCGCGCCTTCGGGAGTCCCAACTTCGTCAGCTACATGGAACTCTGCGGCTGGGGCCGCCACCTGGCCACGCTCTACACCTGGGGCGAGCCGGTCCCCGGCGCTTACCTACCCGATCTCGAAAACGCGCAGTGCATCCTCTACTGGGGCTACAACCCGTCGGTCTCGCGGCTCGCGCACGCCACCGCGACCACCGCCGCGCTGCGGCGAGGGGCCAAGCTCGTCGCGGTCGATCCCCGGCGCGCCGGGCTGGCCAGCAAGGCCGACGAATGGCTGCGCGTCCGCCCCGGAACGGACGCGGCGCTCGCGTTGTCGCTCACCCACGTGATGATCGAGAATGATTGGTACGACAAGGAATTCGTCGAACGGTGGACCAACGCGGCGAAACGGGTCAGCCCGTCGCGCCGGGTCTGGGACCTGATCGCCGAGGAGTGCGCGAAGTACCCGCCCGAGGTCGCGCAGGAGATCACCGGCGTGCCCGCGGAGCAGATCGTCGCCACGGCCCGGCTGCTCTGGGAACACCGTCCGGTCGCGTTCTACACCTGGAGCGGGCTGGAGCAGCACAGCAACGCGACCCAGACCGTACGCGCCATCGGCCAGCTCTACGCGCTCACCGGATGCATCGACGCGCCCGGCGGGAACGTGCTGTTCACGCCCGTGCCGACCAACCCGGTCGACGGCCGGGAGCTGCTGGTGCCCGAGCAGCGCGCCAAGACCATCGGGGTGCGGGAGCGTCCGCTCGGACCCGCCCGGTTCGAGTTCGTCACCGGCGAGGACCTCTACCGTGCGGCGCTGGACGGCGTGCCTTACCGGGCCCGGGCGCTGGTCAACTTCGGCGGCAACCTGGTCATGGCGCACGGCGACAGCGCGCGAGGCCGGGACGCTCTCCGTGCGTTGGATTTCTTTGTCCACACGGATTTGTTCCTCAATCCGACCGCGGAGCAAGCGGATCTCGTGCTGCCCGCGACGAGTGCGTGGGAGACCGAAGCGCTGCGGATCGGTTTCGAGACCAGCCAGGCCGCGCAGTCGACTGTCCAATTGCGACAGCCGCTGGTCGCCGCGCGCGGCGAGGCGCGGCCGGATCTGCGGATCATCTTCGATCTCGCCGTCGCGCTCGGAGTGGGCCATCAGTTCTTCCATGGCGACATCGAGGCGGCCTGGCGACACCAGCTCGCGCCCAGCGGCCTCACCCTCGAGCAGCTGCGCGCCGCCCCGGAAGGAATCCGCCTGCCGTTGCGGACGGTCTACCGCAAGTACGAACGGAGCGGCTTCAAGACGCCGTCCGGGCTGGTCGAATTGTACTCAGAACCGTTGCGGACACACGGATATCCGCCGCTGCCGACCTTCGCCGAACCGTCGATCAGCCCGCGGTCCCGGCCGGATCTGGCGACGCGCTACCCGTTGATCCTCACCTGCGCGAAGTCGCTGTTCTTCTGCGAAACCCAGCACCGGGAAATCACCAGCCTGCGCAAATCCGCGCCCGACCCGGTCGTCGAACTCCATCCCGAAACCGCCGCGGACCGGGGAATCTCCGCCGGGGATTGGGTGCGGTTGGAGACGCCGTTGGGGAGAATCCGCGCGAAGGCGAAGTTCAACGGCAACCTGCGCCCCGATGTCGTGTGCGGACAGCACGGCTGGTGGCAGCCCGCCGACGGACTCGGCCAGCCCGGCTACCCGCCGTTCGGCGACGACAGCGCGAACCTCAATCTTGTGCTGAGCCAAGGCCCGAGCGACCCGACCAGCGGCAGCTCGCCACTGCGCGCTTCCCTGTGCGAGATCACCAAAGACGGCTAGCCCAGAGCCCGCGAAAGCGCACCCAAGCTGATGTCGACGATCGCGCGGAGCTGTTTCTGGCTCGCCCCAGCCCGGCTCATCACCGCCAATGACTGGTTGACCGCCGCGAGGTGCACGGCGAAGTCATCCGCGTCAGGCACCTTCCCGGCACGCAACGCGGTCCGCAGCCGCGTGCGCTGGCGGCCCAGCACTTCGGTCGCGCGCGCCGCGATGCCCGGGCTCAGCACCGGAATCGCCATCGCGGTCTGGGCGACGAGACATCCGTCCGGCACTTCGGGGTCAGCGATGCGGCTCAGGGTGACGTCGAAGAATTCCCGTATCGCCCCCAGCGGTTCCTCGGCCGCCTTCGCCAGAGCTTGGTCGTACCTGTCCCCGTAGCGCGTCGCGTACCGGTCCAGGCAGCGCAGATACAGCGCGTCCTTGTCGCCGAGCGAGGAGTAGATGGAACTGCGGTTCAGCCCGGTCGCTTTGGAGAGGTCGTCGAGCGAGGTGTCGGCGTATCCGGTTCGCCAGAACTGGACCATCGCCGCGTCGAGTGCGACGTCCACATCGAACTGCTTCTTCCCGGCCATCTGCCCAGCGTAGCACATCTTGGACTGATCAGTTCAAGATGCGCTACGCTGGAGTCATGACTGCCGCCGCGAACCCGATTTCCGCACTGCCGCTGCCCGACCTGCCCGGCTTCACGCACCGCTGGGTCGATGCGGATGGCATCCAGCTGCATGCCGTGGAAGGCGGTCAGCCGAACGGCCCCGCCCTGGTTCTGCTCGCCGGATTCCCGCAGACCTGGTGGGCCTGGCGCAAAGCGATGCCGGGCCTCGCCGAGCGATTCCGCGTCGTCGCGATCGACCTGCCCGGGCAAGGACATTCCGACCGTCCGCACGACAGCTACGACACCCACACCGTCGCCTCGCAGGTCCAGGCCGCGGTGACGGCGCTCGACGTGCCGAAGTACTACCTGGCCGCGCACGACGTTGGTGCCTGGGTCGCTTTCTCGCTGGCCCTACAGCACGAAGCGCACCTGCACGGGGTCGCGCTGCTCGACGCCGGCATCCCCGGAGTCACCCTCCCCGAGTCCATCCCGACGGATCCCGAGCGGGCCTGGAAGACCTGGCACTTCGCGTTCCACCTGGTGCCCGACCTTCCCGAGACCCTGCTCGCCGGTCGCGAACGCGAGTACGTCGACTGGTTTCTGAAAGCCAAAACCCTGTCCCCGGATACTTTCGACAGTGCCGAAACCGACCATTACGCCGCCGCCATCGCCGCCGAGGGCGGTCTCCGGGCTTCGCTCGCCTACTACCGCGATGCGGCCGAGTCAGCGTGCAAGAACCGCGCCACCCTGGAGCAACGGCGTCTGACCGTCCCGGTCCTGGGCATCTCCGCCTCCCACGGTTCGATCCCCGACATGGCCGCTTCCCTCAGCCCCTGGGCGGACAACGCGACCGGCGTCGTCATCCCGGATTCCGGACACTTCATCCCGGATGAACAACCCGATGCCGTCGTGGCCGCGTTGACCGAGTTCATCGAGCGCTAGTGCGACGTCGGATTTGCGCCAGCGCATGACGCCCTCGCGGCGGAAGACTGGCGGGCATGATCGACGTTCTCGACCGATTCCTCGCCGCCAGCACCGAATTCGGCCAGCGCTTGCCGTCCGTCCGCCCCGGCCAGTGGACGGCCCCGACGCCCTGTGCGGAATGGAACGTGCGCCAGCTGGTCAACCACATGGTGCGAGGGAATCTCAACTACGTCGATCTGCTGGCCGGGAGCAGCCGGGAGGACTTCCTGCGCATGCGCGACGCCGACGCCCTCGGCGACGACCCGCTCGCTGCTTATGCCGCGTCGGTGCGGCTGGTCGCCGACGCCTTCGGCCGTCCTGGTGCGCTGGATCAGGTGCTCGACTACCCGTTGGGGAAGGTGACTGGGCGCCAGGCGGTGGCTGTGCGTGCTACGGATTCCGCCATTCACGCCTGGGATCTCGCCCGTGCGCTGGGGGTGGATGACCGGCTTGATGCTGACCTGGTCGCTTGGATCAGCGACGGGCTTGGGGAGATTTACGCCGGGTTGACGGAATCCCCCGTCGCTGCCGACACGACACATCGGTTCTTCGCCGCGCCGGGGGTGGTCAGCGGGTCGGTGTCTCGGCAGGAGCGGTTGTTGAACTTGATGGGTCGGAACCCTGGCTGGCACGCGGACTGACCCGCTGCCACCGCGTCGACCCGCTCACTCACCCGAGCCGGGCCATCTGCGGCTTGTCCGCCGAGGTTTCGTTCAGATCCGCCGAACTCAGACGGATTCGCGATACACCCGTCGGGCGATCTGCTCGACTTGTTCGACGGTGAGCACCGGCGCATCCGATCGTTGCACTGCTTGGGTGAGAATCCGCCGCACCAAGGCAGAGGTAGGAATGTGCTCGGCCGCGGCGCGAGCCTTCAGTTCGGCCGCGAGCGCCGCGGGCACTCGCAGAGACAGCGCGGACTGCTCGTTCTCGGCGATGTCATCAGCGACCGCGTCCGCTTCTTCCTCGACGTAGTCGTGCCGGGACCGTGCGTGCCGCAGCATGCGCTCGCGCTTGACGGGATCGGCTTCCTGCCGCGCCGCGGCTTCCTGCTCGGCGATCTCTCCCTGAATCCCGGCCAGCACCTGTTCACGGCTCATGGGCTCAGTCATGATGCATCGTCCTCTCCTCCCAGCGCCGCTCGGTACGCACGCAGGTCAGCGCCGCTGGTCTTCCAGGCGTTGACACCCGAGTGATCCACGTGATCGATGATCACCGTGATCACGAATCCCGCTGCGGACGAGTAGCCGATCACGCGAATGTCCCCCCAATGACTCTTCGGGTCTGGATCGCGGGTGATCCGATGAGGATCGGCTGCCGCCTCCAACGTCCAGGCCGGCTCGATGTCACTGGCACCGGGATATCGAGCCGATCGTGTGCGGATGTACTCACCACCAGCTTCCTCCCACCACAGCCCGATGGTCATAGCGAAATGTAACACATCTGCACACATCTGCACACAGCCGTCTTCGCGAAGCTTCGCGAGCGAGCATCGGAACAGCGGCTCCGCCAGAAGCCGCTCCGAGATCACAACCGGCGCAGCACCCTCTCAAGTGCCTCCCCCGTCGCCTCGATATCCGACGCCGCATGCGCCGTGCTGAGAAAAACCTTCCCCGACGGCATCAACAGCACCCCCTCCCGCACCATCCCCTCCAGCAGCACCGTCCACAGCCCACCCGTGCCGTGCAGACCCGTCGCCCCACCTGCGGGTACGTACTGCAGCAGCGACCCGACCCGGTTGAAGCTCCCGCTGCCGGGAACCGAACCGAGAACACCGCCGACCACGGATTCGAACTCGCCCGAGGTCTTCTCCAGCGTCTCGTAGACAGCCGGATCAGCCAGGATGCGCATCGTCGCCTCGACGGCCGCGAGCGCGATCGGGTTGGCATTGAAAGTCCCGGCATGAGTGACGCCATCCGTCACCTGATCGACCAACTCTGCCCGGCCGACGACGGCGCTCTGCGTGAACCCACCGGCCATCGCCTTTCCGTAGACGGACAAGTCCGGAAGCACCCCGTACTTCTCCGCCGCGCCACCACGCGCAATGCGGAACCCGGCGATCACCTCGTCGAAGATGAGGACAACGCCATGCCGATCGCACAAAGTTCGCAGCGTGGAAAGGAACTCCGGCGAAGGTGCCTCAACCCCTGCATTGCTCATCACCGGATCGACGAGCACCGCGGCGATGTCGCGTTCGACAGACTCGTTCAGAAGCCGCGAAGCCAGCGCGACGTCGTTGAAACGCGCGACCACCAGATCGTCCAGAACGCTCGGCGACTGCCCTTTGCTTGCTGGCTCCGCAGAACGGTCGCCGTCGGACATCCCGGCGTAAACGGTGTCGTGCCAACCGTGGTAGCTCTTCGCGAATTTGAGGATGCGACGCCGGCCCGTCGCGGCTCGGGCTAGGCGCAGGGCTACTTGCACCGCTTCAGTTCCGGTGTTGCTCCACAGCAGACGCTCGCCGTGGGGTACGGCTTCGAGGACCGCCTCCGCGGCGAGGTACTCGAGGGCGTGACCGGTGCCGACTACCTGCATCTTCTTCGCGGCCTCGGACACGGCGTCCAGCACGCGCGGGTCGCCGTGTCCGAGCACCAGTGGGCCCCAGGCCATCACGTAGTCGACATAACGATCTCCGTCCAGGTCCCAGACATGCGCGCCTCGGGCCTCCCGCACGAAGAGCGGATGAGGACGCATCGCGGCGCGCAGGCCTGACCCGACCCCGCCGCCGACGCTGCGCCGGGTCCGTTCGTAGGCGATCCGCGAAGATTCCAGAGCCATGCGGCGAATCCGTGCCTTTCTTCAGCAGGGCTTCAGTACTTGATCACCGAGCGGATGCCGATGCCGCGCTTCATTTCGTCGAACGCCTCGTTGACCTCCGCGAGGTCGATCACGCGCGTCACCAGCGAGTCGAGATCGAGGCGGTGGTTCATGTAGTGGTCGACCAGCAGCGGGAAATCGACGTCCGGCTTGCTCGAGCCGTAGTTGGAGCCGACGAGCGAAAGCTCCTGATCGGACATGACAAACGGGTCGATCGAGATCCGGACGCCGTCCGCCACCTGCCCGGCCACCACGGCTTTTCCGCCTCGGGCGAGCACCTCGTAAACCGCCTCGATGGTGCGCGGCAACCCGATCGCCTCGATGGCGACCTCCACCCCGCGTCCGTCGGTGAGCTGGCGCACCCGGTCCGCGAGGTTCTCCCGCCCGCTGTTGACCAGGTCGGTCGCCCCGAAAACGCGGGCCTGTTCGAGCTTCTCGTCGGAAAGGTCCGCGGCGATGATCTTCCGCGCGCCGACCAGGCGTGCACCCTGGATCGCGTTCAACCCGACCCCGCCGCAGCCCAGCACCAGCACGGTGTCGCTCGGCCGGATCTGCGCGGTGTTGACCGCCGCCCCGACGCCGGTGGTCACGGCGCATCCCACCAGAGCGGCCTGTTCGAACGGCGCGTCGTTCCGGATCGCGATCGCGGCCGATTCGGGCACGAGCGTGTACTGGCCGAACGTTCCGAGGCCCGCGAAGCTGTAGACATCCCGTTCGTCCGTCGACGTGACGCGGGTCCGACCGTCGAACGACAGGTGGTTGGCCGAGTGCTGGCTGACCATGTCGCAGAGAACGGGCCGACCGCTGACGCAGTAACGGCATCGCCGGCAGGAAGGCGTCCAGGACAGGACGACGTGGTCGCCCTTCGCCAGGGTCGTGACTCCTTCGCCGACGCTCTCGACGATTCCGGCGCCTTCGTGGCCGAGAATCATCGGCGCGGGCGTCTCCCATTCCCCGACGAGGACGTGGAAGTCGCTGTGGCACACCCCGCTCGCTTTGAGCCGCACCAGCACCTCGCCGGGCGGCGGCGTGCTGGGAAGCGAAACTCGCTCGACGGTCAGCGGCGCGTCCGGCGAGGTGAAGACGGCGGCGTCGAATTCAACAGTCATCAGAGAGTCCCTCCGGATTCACGCCCGAGCCGTGCGGATGAGCTTCTTGTTGGCGAACTCGTCGATCCCCGCCCGGCCGAGTTCCCGGCCGAATCCGGACCGTTTGACCCCGCCGAACGGCAGTTCCGCGCCTTCGAGGCCGACGCCGTTGACGAAAACCATGCCCGCCTCGATCCGGTCGGCGACCCGCATCGCCTGCTCCGGATCCGTGGTGAACACGTACGAGCCCAGTCCGTACGGAGTGCTGTTGGCCAGTTCGACCGCCTCGGTTTCGGATTCCGCGCGATAGACCGTCGCGACCGGGCCGAACAATTCCTCGGCGGCCGACGGCGAATTCGGCGACACCCCGGTCAGCACGCCCGGCGGGAAGAACGCGCCCTCGCGCCGCCCTTCGCAAACTAGGGTCGCGCCGTCGTCGACAGCCCGCTGCACCTGTGCTTCGAGACGCTCGGCGGCCGCCACCGAGGACAGCGGAGCCAGTCCGTCGGCTGTGGCGAGCACCTTTTTCGTGAATATGTCTAGGAATTCGTCGTAGAGTTCGGCGGCGACGATGACCCGCTTGCCCGCGTTGCAGGCTTGTCCGGCGTTCTCGAATCGCGTGTCCACCGCGGCCTGGGCCGTCGCGTCCAGGTCGGCGGAAGACAGCACGAGGAACGGATCCGAGCCGCCCAGTTCGAGCACTACCTTTTTGAGGTTGCGGCCCGCCTTTTCGGCGATTTCCGCGCCAGCCCGTTCGGAACCGGTGAAGGAAACGCCGCGCACCCTGGGGTCGGCGATGGCGTCGGCGGCCTGTTCGTTGGTCGCGTAGACGTTGACGTAGCAGCCCTCGGGACAGCCCGCGTCGGTGAAGATCCGCTGCAGAGCCGCGGAAGATTCCGGACATTGCGGCGCGGGCTTGAGCACGATGGTGTTGCCCAGTACGAGATTCGGCGCGGCGAATCGGGCGACCTGGTAGTACGGGTAGTTCCAGGGCATGATGCCCAGCAACGTGCCGATCGGCTGGCGGCGGACGAACGCCGTGCCCTCCCCCTCGAGCAACTCGACGGGCTCGTCGGCGAGGAACTTGTGCGCGTTCGCGGCGTAATACGCGTAGATCGACGCGCTGAACTCGACCTCAGCGGCGGCTTCTTCCAGCGGCTTGCCCATTTCCCGTTGTGCGATGCGGGCAAGTTCGCCACTGCGCTCGTTGTGCAACGCAGCGACGGCGTTCAGCACCTCGGCGCGCTCAGCGAGGGTCGTCTCTTGCGACCACTGCCGGTACGCGTTCGCAGCCGCGTCGAGGGCCTGGTCCACGGCCGCGTCAGTCGCGGCCGGATACTCCTGCTCCAGCTCGCCAGTAGCCGGGTTGACCACGGCGTACAACTGCTTGCTCATGACGACGCACCCGCTTCCTGCACCGTCTTCACGCCCGAGGCCACTTTGTGGTTATGCAGCGCGCGGTAAGCGAAGAAGTAGACGAATCCCTGAGTACCCCACGTCGCCAGTGCCGCGGTGTAGAAGAACGTGCGGTTCGCGTCGTCGAACGGGAAGGGGAAGAAGTCGTAGGTGATCGCGATGGTCGTTGCGGCGGCGGTCACCAGCCCGGTCCAGATCGCCGGCCATTTCGCGCCGGCGTTCCAAAGCCGCTTGACGAAGTACGCCAGGAAGACCGCCGTAGCGAGGTTGACCGCGACGTAGAACGCGGCGACAGCGAACGCACCGTGGTCGACGCGGGGGTCTTCGCCGTGGAATTGCCGGAGGAACAGCCCGGCCGCGGTGGCGAGCGCGAACACGCCGACGTCGACGGCGAGGCTCGGCTTGTAGTTGCGGGTGACCTTCATCAGACCCATCACGAGGATGAGCGTGATGCCCAGCGACCGCGAGAAGGCGTCGAAGAAATACGCGATGTCGTAAAGGATGCTGCCCGGGTTGGCCCCGAGCAGCGACCAGACGAGAAAGTTGCTGCCCGAAGTCGCGACGACCATCCATTCGAGACCGAGCAGGTAATTGCCGTAGCGGCGGATGAATTTCCAGCCGAAGAAGTAGCCGACGAAAATCATCCACACATCGGCGAGCAGGAAAAGGATGTCCTTCATCGCGCCAGCACCTCCTGGGATTCGCGCGCCACCGCGGCCGCGACGCGCTCGGCGGCGCGCTGCCCGGTCAGGACGGCGCCGTTCATGCAGCCCGCCCACTCGCCCGCGGTTTCGGTGCCCGCCCAGTGGACGCGCCCGTGCGGTTCGGTGAGAGCGGGACCGTAAGTCGTGGTCGCGTATGGACCGACAGCCGGGTTCGGGCCGCCCGGCGCGAACGGTTCCTCTCCCCAGCAGTGGTCCAGGTAGTCGATCGGCGCGCCCGCTTGCGTGCCGTACAGCTGGACGAGCTGTTCGAGGACCATGCTGCGGCGCCGTTCGGGGCTGAACCCGTCGAACACCCGAGGGTCGCAGAACGTCATCAGAATGCCCGGTCCGCCGGCGTCGGGCGAAACGTCGAAGGTGATGAACACCGTCCCGGTATCGGTCAGTCCCTCGCCGGAAAGTCCATTGGCCCGCCAGAACGGCTTTTCGTACGCGACGAATGCCTTGCTCAGGATGCCCATGCGCCAGTTTTTCGCGAGCCCCGCCGCCTGCTCGGGCAGAGCGGGGCTGAATTCAATCTCGGCGCGCTGCGGAGTCGCGACCGTGACAATCGCGTACTTCGCCGTGATTTCTTCCGAATCGGTGCTCACTGTGACGCCGTTTTCGTCTTGCGCAATCCGGCGAACCGGCGTCCCGAGGACAACGCGGTCACCCAGTTGCTCCGCGACGCGCTTGGCGATCTCCTGGGTGGTTTCGACGTACCGTTCCTGTTGCTGGCCGCCTTCCACGTCGAGCATGTGGTCGACTCCGCCCGCCGCGCGAATGTAGCGCAAGGCGTGCAGCAGTGAAACGTCTCCTGGGCTGCAGCCCCACTGCACCTTGCTGACGACGGTCATCAGGGCGCGGGTGGCCGGAGCCGCGTGCTTCCGGTCGAGCCATTCGCCGAACGAGATCGCGTCGAATTCGCTTGCCTGGGGCGAATTCCAGGCCGCTTCGACGTCGATGCTCGCGACCAGTTTGTTCAGCGCCAGCTGCACGCGCGCCATGTCGACCAGCGCCGCGGGCGAGACCTTCGGAATCGTGCCCTGGTAGGTACGGCGGCGTCCGGCCATCCACAGCACGTTGCGGCCTTCGGCGAACTGGCCGGTCAGGGTGCAGCCCGCCCGGCTCGCGAGGTCGCGGATCGCCGTGTGCCTGCGGGAAACCCAGGTCGCGCCGAGGTCGACCCGCACCCCGGCCACCTCGCCGGAGAACGACCGGCCGCCGACGCGGTCGCGGCCTTCCAGGACGAGGACGGACTTGCCCATGCTCACCAGCCGGTCGGCGGCGCTCAGCCCGGCGAATCCGGCACCGACGACCACGACATCGACCGAAACGGCCTTGGGGCGGGTATTCCGGGAACTCGACATGATTTCCTCCTTTGCCCACGCAGATGCGTGCAGCGAGATGTAGTGCGGGTGAGGCCAGCAGCCGCGGACCGCGCGGGCTGACCATCGCGAAGGGAGGGAATTTCGGCTTCTCCGCCCAAATCCCGTCAAAAATCCTCGTGCCGCGAACCGTCCGCGATCAGCGACCCGGCTTACGGGCAGATGCCGCCCTCAGGAGATCCGCGCATGGTTCCCGCCTTCGGTCACCCGCTTGGCGTGTTCCGCGATGTACTGCGTGATGGGCTCGACCAGCGCCTCGGGGATGTGGTGCCCCATGCCGGGAATGACCACGTGCTGCGCGGAGCGGATCGCCCGCACGGTCGCCGCGCCGCCGCTGGGCGCGACCAGCAGGTCCCGATCACCGTTGATCACCAGGGTGGGAGCGGTGATCCGAGTCAGCTGGGCGGTCCGGTCCCCGGAGGCCTGGATCGCCTGGATCTGCCGGGCCGAGCCCGCGGCCAGGTCCCCCGCGGCACGGTCCCAGCCGCCCGCCGCGACGGCTGCCTCGGCCGCGTCGTCGATGGGGTATCCCGTTCCGGCGATGTGACTGGTGATCCGCAGGTGGGCGCGCACCGCCGCGGTCCGGGTCCGCGCCGGCGGGGCCGCGAGCAGCCGCATCGTCGACCAAGCCGGCTGGCCGATCTTCTTCGCACCCGTGGTCGAGAAGATCGAGGTCAGGGACAGGACTCGCGAGGGTTCGGCCGCGGCGACCGTCTGCGCGATCATCCCGCCCATGGACCGGCCGGCGAGGTGCACCTGCCCGATCCCGAGGTGGTCGAGGACGCCGACAGCGTCAGCGGCCATGTCCGCCAGCGAGTAGGCGTCCGCGCGGGGGCGGGCGAGCAGCTGCCGCCACAGCGCGGGCGGCGGGGTGGCCGCGAACGTGGACTGGCCAACGTCGCGGTTGTCCAGCGTGATGACGCGGAAGCCCCGGTCCACCAGCGAACTGACGAACGAGCCGGGCCAGAAGGTGAGGTCCTCGCCAAGGCCGGCGATCAGCAGGATCGCGGGATCGGCCCGGTCGCCGTGGTCGCGGAAGCAGATCGTCGTGCCGGACGGCAGGGCCGCGTACTGGTCGGTGGCTTCCTCAGACATGGGCCGACCGCCTCTCGCCAGGCAGCGCGACCACGCGGGCGCTGCCGAACTCGAGGTTTTCGTCGGCGACCGGGCCGCGCAGCGCCTTGGCGTCCTCGGGGAACGACATCGCCATCCGCCACGGGGCGGCGGGTCCCTGTTTGGGCAGCCGCTTCTCGGCCCGTTTGGCGTAGCCGGCCTTCAGGTCCATCACCGGCTTGCGCGGCATCCCCGGCACGGCGACCGGGACCACCCGGTCGTGGCCGTGTGCGTCCATGTGCCGGACCAGGTCGATGAAGTAGCGGCACATCAGGCTCACCTTGAGCGTCCAGGACGAGGTCGTGTAGCCGATCGCCATCGCCCAGTTGGGAATCCCGCTCAGCAGCATCCCGCGGTAGGAGACCGAGTCCGCGATGTCGGTTTCGCGCCCGTCGACCACGATCGGCATCCCGTCGAAGAGCCGCATGTTCAACCCGGTCGCGGTGACGATGATGTCGGCTTCGAGCTCCTCGCCCGATTCCAGGACGATGCCGCGCTTGCTGAACCTCGTGATGGAGTCGGTGACGACCGAGGCGGTGCCCGCCGAGATCGCGTCGAAGAAATCGCCGTCCGGGGCCAGGCACAGCCGCTGGTCCCACGGGTCGTACGGCGGGTTGAAGTGCTTGTCGACGTCGAATCCCTTGGGCAGCCGCTTGAGGTTCTCCCGCCGGATCAGCGCGCGCCCGATCTTCGGGAACGCACGCAGGCCCTTGACGATCCCGTGTTCGATCCAGATGTTCTTGAACCTGGTCGCGGCGTACCCGCGCTTTTCTCCCAGCAGCTTCGTGAGCGTCAACGCGAGCCGGTCGACGCGGGCCAGCGACATGATGTAGGTGGGCGTGCGCTGCAGCATCGTGACGTGCTGGGCAGTTCCCGCCATCGCGGGCACGAGCGTCACCGCGGTCGCGCCGCTGCCGATGACGACGACCTTCTTGCCGCTGTAGTCGAGGTTCTCCGGCCAGTGCTGCGGGTGGACGATCGTCCCCCCGAAGTCTTCGCGGCCGGGGAATTCCGGGGTGAATCCCTTGTCGTAGCGGTAATAACCGGTCGCGGCGAACACCCAGCCCGCCCGGATCGTCTTCGTCGTGACCGACCCGGTGGCCGGGTCCGCCGCCTCGACGCGCAGCGTCCACCGCGAGTCCACTGTGGACCAGTCCGCCCGGACGACCCGGTGGCGCAGCCTGATCAGCCGCGCCAGGTCGTTCTCCGCCACCGTTTCCTGGAGGTACTCCCGGATCAGCGGAGCGTCGGCGATCGCGGCCTCGTGGCGCCACGGCTTGAACTCGTACCCGAACGTGTGCAGGTCCGAGTCCGACCGGATGCCCGGGTAGCGGAAAAGATCCCAGGTGCCGCCGATGTTGTCGCGGCCCTCCAGCACGACGAGCGATTTGCCGGGAAGCTCCCGGCTGAAATACGCGGCCGCGCCGATCCCGGAGATTCCCGCACCGATGACGACGACGTCGAACTCCTCGATCGCGTCCGACACCTCATCTGTCATGTCTGCCTCTCCTCGTTGAGCCGGCTGCTGATGTGCGCTCCACTGTCGCGAGACGCGACGCCGGTCACAACGACAGCGGGCACCGGCTTCGCCGGGAGCGTGTGCACGATGCACTCCCCCGGCGCGTGCCGTGCCGATTCGCCGGAGCCGAGGCACACTTCGGGGATGGAAGAGCTGTGGCCCCCGCCCACCGCCGAGGCCGCCGAAGCGATCCGGGCCGTGTGCCAGCGGCTCCTGGCGGACGCCGAAGCGCTGGCCGACGCCGTCTCCGCGTCCACCCGCCGGGTGCAGTACAACCCGGTGGCGCTCACGGACGCGTCGCTGGGCGAGGAAGACCACGAGCTCAACCGCTCGGATCTCGTGCAGTGGCTGACCTCGAACATCCAGCGTCCGGGACAACGGGTGGAGCCCTACGTCGGGCCGAGGATCGCCGCGTACATCGGCGATCTCGTCGCCCGCGGCATCGCACCCGACTTCGCCGAGGGCTGGCGCGCGGCGCTGGGGCTCGGCTGGCGCCGCTGGCTGGAGGAATGCGCGGCGCACTGCGCGGACCGGGACCTGCTCGTGGACGTCCTGGACGTGTCGGCGAAGTCGCTGATGCAGTACGCGCTCGACTCGGTCGCGACCCTGCACGAGACCAGCCTCGCCGCCGCGATGGGCAACGCGGACGCCGAGGCGATCGCCCTGATCCAGATGATCGCCAGCGGCACGCCGGTGTCGGAGGATCTGGCCGAGCGGCGGTTGCGCTACCGAATGGGGCGGTGGCACGTGGGTCTCGTGCTGTGGGTCGACGATCCCGGCCAGCAGGACTGCCTGGAGGAAGCGACCGCCGCCCTGCGCTCCCCCGACGCGAGCCGGAGCACGCTGGTCGCCCGTGCCAGCACCACCTCGCGCTGGATCTGGCTGTCCGGAGCGGACGTCCCGGACCTGCATCCGGCGGAGAAGATCTTGGCAGTCAACGAGGTCCGCGTCTCAGTGGGACGGCCCGGACGCGGGCTCGACGGGTTCCGGTCCAGCCACCAAGACGCGCTCTCGGCGCAGGCGCTGATCGTCCGGCTCGGCTCCGACCGCCGGTTCACGGCCTACGCGGACGTCGAACTGATCGACGCGCTCACGAAGGATCGCGACAGCGCACGCCGGTTCGTCGTCAACACTCTCGGTCCGCTGGCCGAAGCCGACCCGGCGCTGCGGCAGGCACTCCTCACCTACGTGCAGTGCGGCTTCAACACCACGCGGGCGGCCGCCAACCTCTACGCACACCGCAACACCGTGGAGCGGCGAGTCTCGCGCGCCAACGAACTTTCGGTCGTCAAGGTCGAGAACAACCCCACGCATGTCGCGGCCGCGCTGCTGGTGCTGGACATTGCGCCGGAAGTCATGGCCGACGGTTCCGACTGAGCTCGCTACTGCTCCAGCTTCCGGAACCAGTGCAGTGCCGGAAGCGCGAGCAGGGTCGCCCCGGCCAGCGCCGCGAACGCGATGGCCGGGCTGGCGACGAGGAAGCCGACGACCGTCGCCAGCAGCACCCCGCCCAGATTGCCCGCCATCCAGATGAGCCCGGCCGCGGTGCTCTCCGCGTCGAGGGCGTGCCGTTCGCTCAGCGAAAGCACGATGGGCAGTGCGGGCAGCAGCACGAAACCAGTCCCCAGCAACGCGAGGTAGGCCATCGGGACACTCGGCACCAACGCCAGGTGCAGGCACGCCACAGCGGTGAACGCGATCCCCGCGCCCATGAGCCCGACCTCGCGGCCCCGCCGATCCGCCCACACCGGCACGACCGCACAGCCGAGCACACCGGCGATCATGGTGAACGCGAGAATGAGCCCCGCGGTGGACTCCGGAATTCCGGCCGGAGCCAACAACGGTTGCGCGAACGTCGCGAGAGCGATGAACGTACCCATGGGAATGGCAACGACCGCGCACAACCGGCGGACGTACCGATTCCCGAACGCCGCGCGGAAGGCCCGCAGGCCGCCGCTGGGGTTCGCCTGCGCCGGCGGCAAGCGCAACGCTCCGATGACGCACAGCCCAGCGTCCAACGCGATCAGCGCGGTGATGAGCGTGAGGGTGCGGATGTTGCTCTCGCCGGGCAGGAACGCGCCGAGCAGATACCCCAGGACCATGCCGCCGAAGGTGGCCGACGACGCGACGGCGATCCCCGTCGCGCGGTCCTTCACGGCCAGGTACCCGACCGCGAGCCCCGGAATGGCGTTGAGGATGAGCGGCTGGCCCACCGCGGCGACGACCTGTCCGGCGAAGGCCCAGGTGAAGTCGTCGTCGACCAGTCGGAGGAAGGCCCCGGCGGCGGTCAGCACCGCGCCGATTATCAGGGCAGGCCGGAGAAACCGGTCGAGCGCGAGCCCGGCCGGGATGGCGAGAACGACGTAGATCAACGGGAAAACCTGGGACAGCCACCCGATCTCCCCGACGGAAACCCCGAAATGCCGCGCGGCATCCGCGGTCACCGGCGCGTAATTCACGAAAAGCGCCTGACTCGCGGCGGCGAGCAACCCGTAGGCGAGAAAAACCGACCACCGGCTCTTCACCTGCGGCAACGCCTGGGGGATCTTGCGCACGACCCGGGCCTTGCAAGGCCGCGCCTGCAGACCGAACGACTCGTCACGCCTGCGGGCATTGCTTCCGATCAAAACGGTGGCGACCGCGACCACGCCTGCGGCGGCAGCACCACGCACTCGTCGTTGAGTGGGCATCTGAGTGTCCTTGTCGGTCGAACGTGAGGACTCACTGTCGCCATCGCGTTCGCCCTTGGGTACGACACTCCGCACCCAGATTCGAGCCAGGCAGTGCACCCGGCACCACCCGACGAAACGACTACGGCCGTTGAGGCACGAAACGGTCAGCGGGCAAGCCAGGGAGCGAGCAGCTTCTCCAGCGCGTCGCCCGACAGCGCCGCCGCTCCGCCATGGAATTCATGCCACCGCGACGCCTCTAGAGCCGCGTGGTAGTCGAGCTCGAAGGCACGCCCAGGTGTCCCGCACCGCGCACGCCACCCTCTTCTACGTGTCTCCAACCGCCGTCCCAGCAGCCGACCGCACGACGACGACTGAAGTCAGCCCCCGTTCCGGTAGGCCTCGCGCAGGTCGGTGAGCCGGCGACCGTCGGGAAGCAGCCAGAAGTACCAGCCGTTGGTCGCACCCTTGCGCAGGTGATGTCCAGCCGCAGAAGGAGAGCTGAATACCTGACCCCCGAGGGAAAGCGCGCCGTTTTCCAGCACGACGGCCTCGTGATCGCCCCAGTTGCCCGGCCGGCTTCTGAGAGTTGTTCCCGGAGTCAGGTGGCCCGCAGCGATGAGCTGCTTGAGAGATACGGAGGCAAGCGACTCAGCCGGCGCGTCTTTGACCTCCCCGACGTGCCCCTCAGGTACGGGCCACGTCGCCAGCAGCGCGCCGATCAAGTCCGAGGTTCGCCGGTCGATAAGACCCTCGTCCCAGCCATCGGCCGAGATGTCCTCAAGCTTCCGGTTCAACAAGAAAACGTCGTGCTCGCGAAGTTTCGCACGCTTCCCTCCATCGCCGAGCCAAGGGCCATTGGAGATGCTCGAATTCAGCGACTTCGTAAGCAGCGTGAGATTGCCGAGCCGGTGCACGTGTTCACGTCGGTC
Organism: Amycolatopsis nivea; assembly: GCF_004522235.1. Lineage (GTDB taxonomy): Bacteria > Actinomycetota > Actinomycetes > Mycobacteriales > Pseudonocardiaceae > Amycolatopsis > Amycolatopsis nivea. The sequence continues at coordinate 70,831 of NZ_SDLT01000037.1, read as the reverse complement.
AACGTCGGCAGCAAGGTCATCAACGGGCCAATACGTCTCCCATTTTTGAGGCATGACGTGTTCGATCGGGTAGCCGACGCGGGCTATCCGACCACCCGAAAGGCCGGATGAATCAGCGTATCCCCTCAGGCAATCCTCTGCGGCTTCCAGGAAGACTCGCAGCCGGCCCCGCTTGAAGCGCCGGTAGACCGGCTCAGTGGCGAGCACGCGCTGGATCTCCGCGTCCCCGGGCCAGTAAGTACTCGCCACATTTAGCCGCGACAGGTAGGTTTCGACCTGGGCCGCGAGTTCGTCCTGCGAGGTGGTCCGATGAGTCTTGATGAGATCAGCGACGACTCGACCCAGATCCGCAGTGGGCAATCGCAAGAGTGCCCTGCGAAAAACCCAGCTCTCGACCGCTCGGACTACTCGATCAATCACAGCGTCGGCATAGCGCCCTTCCGACTCATGCAGCCAGATAAGTATCGGTTTCATGAGTTCGATTTCACTAGCTTGCTGGCGGTACACCGAAAGTTCCACGACACTCAAGTCCGCATGCGGGTCAGCGGCCCGATTAGTCCAACGCTCGTACAGAATCGCTTGACGTTTCAATACCGGAAGCAGCTGCGCCATCGCCATGCCCGATTCGTGTTCGACAAAATACTTGAACCGGGCGAACGTTTGTCGAGGAGAAGTCTCTTCGCCGACCCGCGACATCAACCATTGATTAAGAAAGAGAGAGCTTCGACCGATAGAGTAACGGCCCACGCCGATTTCTTTTTCCCAGAACGCCGACCCGAAAGGCCAATCTTCGACGTACGCCTTTTCCGTGTCAACGCGCTCAGCGGCAAGTCTTTGGAAGACGAAGTTTTTGATGAGATCTGCCGCCGTGAGCGGCGTACCGCGGGCATTGAGGGTCTCGAAAATTTCCTGCGAATTCTCGTCCGCCCGCAAGTCGATAACGACGATCTGCAAAGCTCGAGTTATGACACTAGTGAGAACTTGCGCACGCATCGCAAAATCTGGACGACTATCATCGCCAAGCCACTGCTCAACCTGCCCGCTGAAGAACTTGTGACCGAGAACCAACAAGCTTCGGCTTTGCTTCAGTTCACTGTAGGCGATCGGCGGATCGGCACGCATCACTTCGTCGTAACCGGCCCGATCGCGGTTGGTATGCTGAAGTTTGAGAACGTCCTTGTCAGACTGGACGTAGTGGGCGGAATTGTGCGTCAACGCTTCCAGTTGGAGTGCAAGGTTGTCTTCGGCACGGGATTCCATGACGCTAGCAGTTGCGTCCATAAGCAGTTGCAGTGTCGTCAGCCTCTGCTGACCGTCGATGACCTGCCGAAGCTGAATCGTACCGGTCGGATTGCCCTGGGCTTGGAGCACGATCGCCCCTAGAAAGTGCGTCGCTGTGCTGGCAGGGTCAGCCAGGCGAAGTTCGGCCATGCGCCGCACGTCCTGCCACAGAGACGCCCACTGCTTCTCCTCGTTCCAGACGTAGGGTCGTTGGAAGAGTGGGATCACCAAGTGCTGAGGCAGGTTGAAGATGTCCAGCGGCGTGCGTACTACGGTTTCCACAGCCCTCCTTCTGGTCGAGCCCATCATGCCTTGTCTACCACGCTGGCACATACAAGTCGGCCAAGCTGCTTCACTGCCGCCAAAGCCGAATCTCGGTGTCACGCCGTCCGCCGCATCGAGAATCCTGAACCCCGTCACAGCGGACATGTCAGCGCGTCCAGAGCATCCGGGCGCAGGCAGCACCGACTGATCGGCGAGACATATTGGACGGCGGCGGTTAGCCGTGCTGGGAACTCAGTCGCATCTCGACGGATCCGCGATCACGACCGAGCGCGGAAGCTGATGCGCATCAGCCTGCTGTCAGCCCAGTCTTCGAGCCGAGTCGGCCGGATCGTGCCAGGGTCGTGCGGCTGATTGAGATCCGCCACGATCTCCGCCAGCACGGTCTGACGTTCGGCCGGGTCGGTGACCGGCGTGGCCCGCGCGGGCAGATCCGCTCGAAGCCCGTTCTTGAGGTGGAAGGTGAAGTCGGGATGGGCGAGGAGGTTCGCGTGCCAGTCGGTCGCGGCACCGCCCGCGCCGCTGCACAGGTACGTCGCGCCCGCGGCCCGGTAGAAGAAGATCTCGATGCGGCGCGCCCGCCCGGTGCGGCGGCCCAGCGTCGTGATGTCGATGATCCGTTCCCTGGCGCCCGCAGCGGGAGTGATCTCGATGGCTCGCCGGATGTGATCGGGCAAAGACGCGTCCCGTGCGGCGTCACTCGGCCCGGCCCTGCTCACGCGGCCTCGGCCTGAAGCGCGGGGCCGAGGAGGAGCCCACCGTCGATGACGTACTCCGACCCCGTGACGAACGACGCGTCCGACGACGCGAGGAACAGCAGCAGACGGCTGACGTCGGCAGGTTCCCCGAGCCGTGGGACAGCGAACGGCTCGGGCGAGTAGAAATCGGCGATCGCCGCCGCGGCACCGGCTGCCGGTTCATGGATGAACGGAGTCGAGATCACGCCGGGATGGATGGTGTTCACGCGGATGCGGTCGCGGCCAAGCTCGAGCGCGGCCGTCTGGGTGAGACCTCGCACGGCCCACTTGCTGGCGACGTACGGCGCGTAGTGCGCTGTGCCGCCCAGGCCCATCACCGAGGCGATGTTGACGATGGCTCCCCCAGCCGCGCGGCGCAGAGCCGGGGCTGCGGCCTTGATACCGAGGAAGGTCCCGGTGAGGTTGATGTCGAGGATGCGCGACCACGTGGCCTGATCCGTGTTTTCGATTGTCGCGGGCGGATTCTGCACGCCCGCGTTGTTGACGAGGACGTTCAGCGCACCGAAAGTGTTCTCCGCGGCCAGCACAGCGGCGGACCACGAGCTCTCGTCGGCAACGTCAAGACGGACAAAGCGTGCGCGCGTCCCGAGCTCGTCGACCAGAGCGGTGCCACGTTCCGCATTGAGGCCGCCGATCACCACGTTCGCTCCCTCCGCGTGAAAGGCGCGCACGTGGTTCGAGCCCTGACCGCCGGTCACGAGCACGGTCTGATTTTCGAAGCGGGGCATCAGAGGTTCCTTCGATACGAGAGGAATGACCGGCTTCGATGAGCGACAGCCAGTGGTGAGCCGGTTGACTCACCTCTCCGAGGCTAGGTCGGCAGCAGTGGCGAGTCAAGCCACTCACCTCGTATGCTCGGCCCATGAGCAAGGTCGTGCCGACGTATCACCAGCGCGTCGCCCAGGAGAAGCGCGCGCTGATCGTGACCGCCGCGACCGCCCTGTTTCTCGAGTTGGGCTACGACCGGACGTCGCTGGCGCGGATCGCGGAGCGCTCGGGCGTTTCGCGGGCCACTTTGTTCAAGCAGTTCCCGAGCAAAGCCGCGCTGTTCGACGCCATCGTGACCGAGTCCTGGTCCGCCGCTGACGAGGCGGATCCCCCGCCGCCGGGCAACGTCGTCGACGGACTCGGCATCATCGGCCGCCGTTACGCCGAACTGCTCGGCCGCGCCCAGATGACCGACCTGTTCCGGATCGTCATCGCCGAACTGCCGCGGTTCCCCGAGCTGGCGCATGCGCAGTTCTCGCAGGGAAAGATGCCCTACTTCGAGTCCGTGCGCAGCTACCTCCTGGCCGAACACGAGGCGGGCACGGTGCGGATCGAGGACGCGGACCTCGCGGCCACCCAGTTCCTGGGCATGATCTCGAACTACGTCTTCTGGCCGACCCTCCTGGTGCCAGGCTGGGAAGTGAGCGCCGAACGCGTCGCGCAGGTAGTCGACGAGGCCGTCCGCACCATCGCCGCCCGGTACGCCGTGAGCTGATCTCGGCGTTACCTCCGGGACAGAGATCAGCAACACTCTTGTCCAGACCGCCCCGGACACGGTAAAAGCAGCAGGTCACACCGAAAAATCCGCCGCACGCAGCGGGCACGTCCGGCAGGCCGCCGACCGGGTGACTCCAGATCACTAGGAGAGGTCTTGACCGCGCTCGCTTCCCCCGCCGCCGTGCTGCCCGCCGCCCGAAGACCCCGCGTCGGAATCGCCGCCCTGGCAGCCTTCGCCGCCCTCCCCGCCGCTCTGGCGTTGTGGACCGCCCTGCACGCCCCGCGCGCACACGTCCTGCTCGACTACTGGCACGTCCTCGCGAAAATCACCGACGACCGCGGAAACCTCGTGCTGGGCCAGGTGCTCACCTACCACCTCGACCAGCCCTTCGTGATCCCCTCGCTGCTCTTCTACGCCGACGCCGCCTGGTTCGGCGGCGACAACCGCGTCCTCACCGTCCTCACCGTCGCCGGGATCGGTGCCTGCCTGTACTCGATGCTGCCTGCGTCCATGTCCCTGCACCGGAAAGCGGCACTCGCCGCCGGGATGTCGTGGCTGCTGTTCACCTCGCACCTGGCTGAGATCTGGCTGCAAGGCACCAACGGAATCAGCTGGATCCCCGCGGTCTTCTTCACCGTCCTCGCCGCCGCCCAAGCCCACCGCGGTCGCCTGTGGACCGCCGCGACCGCTGCGCTGCTCGCCAGCCTCAGCTTCGGCGCCGGACTCCCCGCGTTCTTCATCGTCGCCGCGATCTTCCTGCTCCGCCGGGAACACCGCGGCAAAACCATCGCCATGGTTGCCGCCGGGGTCGTCGTCCTCGCAGGCTGGCTGCTCACCAAACCCGCCGGCGCCCAATCGCTGGCAACCACCGCACTCGACCCCGACGGCCGCCTCTCCGTCGCCGCCGCCGCGCTCGGCAGCCTCTGGTCCGGAGACCACGCCGTCACCGCCGTCCTCGCCGGAGCCCTCACCGCCGCGCTCCTGGCCGCCTGCGGGTTTTCAGCGAAGAACGACCCACGCGCCGCCGGATGGATCGGCATCGCCGGATACGCCGCCGCCCTCGCCGTTCTCGTCGCCCTCGGCCGCACCAGCGCACTCGCCCCTGGTGGGAACATCGGCCTCATCAGCCGCTACGCCATCGCCAGTGCACTAGCTACCTCTGCGCTCCTCGCGCTCGCGACCTTCGTCCGTCCACAATGGCCGCTCACCGCCGTTGTCATCGGGATCTGCGCCATCTCCCTGACCACCCACGCCCTCGGCGGCGCCAAAGCAGACCTCACCCGCCGCGGCTACGCCCCGCTCGCCCTGGCCCCCGTCGCCCTGCGCACCGAAGCCACCAGCGTCCTGGACCAACTCCACATCCAAAGCCAAGTCATCCCCGCCGCGAAAGCCCTCGGCGCCTACCCCTTCAACCCCCACTTCACCCTCGGCTGCCACGGCCCCGAACTCGGCACCACCATCAACCCCGCCGCTGCCACCGACCTCCCCGCCGCCCACGGCGCCGTCACATCCGCTGGCGGTGCGCTCATCACCGGATGGACCGACCTGCACCCCGACTGCATCCTCACCACCAACCCCACCGGCACCGTCACGGGCGGCGGCATCACCAACCTGCCCTCCCCGGCCCCCGGCATCCCCGACGGAAACGCCTGGCAAGCCACCGCACAACCCGGCACCGGACCGATCACCGTCTACGCGGTGGTCGGCGACCGCCTCTATCGGGTGCACGAATCCGCGGGTAGCGCGAACTGAGCAAGAAAGCGAAATCGGGAGTCACGCATCGGCAATGTCGCGAACGCCCTGTGCGGCCTTTCCGATGCATAACGAGGTGAAGAACGTGAAGCTGTCGTTTTCCGGATTAGCCGCCCCGGACCTGGACGGCCGTTCGCGAACGGAAGTGTTCGTCAACGTGGAAGCCGATCTCACGGTGCTGGACGGCGGCCGGGAGGTTCTCCGGGCAGGTGCCTTCCCGGTAGTGGAACTCGCGTCAGCATTGTGTGCTTGGAAGGCGCGGCCATCGGATGACCGCGGTGATTTCACGCTCACGAGCCTGTCGCTGGAAGGCCACTGGCGGCTGCGACTGCTCCGTTCAACTGACGGTTGGCAGGTAGTAGACGACGGCCATCCCGACGCCTTCACCGGTGCGCCTCATTCCGCCGTCTTCACCGGTGCGGCCCGCTCTGCCGCTGAGGTGGACGCCGCGATCGACGAATTCACTACCCGTTTGCGGGACGACTGCCTACAACTGCTCGGCCCATGGATCGAGCAGTACTTCGACTGAGACACCAATGGCCGCTTCGGGGGCGCAAAACCGGTCACCACAATTCGCAGAATTCTGGGTTCAACAAATCTTCATCGCCCCACACCGTACCCTGTGACCTGAAAGAATCTGAAGTTGTGACCATTTAAACCAATCAAGCAAGCTCTGCGCCGACTACCCAAATTTCATACTCCTCAGTCGTCACCCCGCAAATCACCCGAGCGTCAACTGACATTGCCACAAACTCCGGTTCACCGGGATTACTCACGAGATGGCGAGCGAGAGAACGGTCTTGATCGGGGCGGACGCGCGCCCAAGGCAATCTCCCCATCGGACTGCCTGCAACACTGATCAAAAACTCCCCATCGTTCCCGAAAATTCCCAGCTCTTCCGCGACCGATTCCCAGCTTCGATCCACTTCACTTAGGTAGTCAAATTCCGAATCAGTCGCCACCCCTACAGTCGGAACAGTGTTCCCACCGATGATGATTCGCCACGCATCCATCGGAGCCGGACCGACAAAAGACGAACTCGCCTCCAACACCATAAGACCCGAGGCGCGGAGCATACCACTCCTAAGGTTTTCCGCCGAAGAATAGTCATTCATTTTAGTAGTATATAATGCTTTCCTCCGACCTGGCTGTAGCGTTCGAGTTCCGTGGATGAGTCCCATCCGAAGTTCACACCGGTGCGGGTCGAGTCAACCTTGGGCTGTCCGGCTCCTCCGGATCGTTAGCGTGCTCACCGTTAACCCTGCTCCCGCCTTCAGTTTCGAATTGCTCGCAGTTGCCGTGAGCGCCGAGGTTATTCGCATCGTATCGAGAGTCCGGCGTTCCACGGCGGGTTATGTCGTCGCCAACCATCCATACGGCGTCAGGTTGAGCACCCGCAGGCACTCCCGCACGGTCGTATGCCGCAGCTTTCGCCGCCTCGCGGCTTGGCTCTACCACGAAGGCAAGGCTTCCCGCACCGACCTCGCCCTCGATAAGACGAGCACCGCCTGCGACGGCCAATTCCCCGCCCCTGACCGCGGCACCGCCGGGGACGAACACGACCCCGACCTCGAGCACACCCTTGATGCACCCGACGACAGCGGGATCGCGGAAGCAGCCGTCCACTAAGTCCTTCGCGCCGGAGACCTCGTAGACAGTCTCCCCGAAATCCTTGAGTCCGCCCCAGATGGTCCCCCACAGGCCTTTGTCGTCGTCGGACCCACCGGTGCCTGATGCCCCGTGCTGTTTCGGCGCGGCCTGGCGGTGCCCGCCGGACGACGCGCGAGCGCCGTGGTCGGCAGGGTGCTGCTGGGCCGCCCTGCAACCGCAGCTGGGGTTGTCTGGCCTGTCGCAGCTCCAGCCGCCGATGCGGCAGGCGTCACCGCCGCCGATCGATCCGTCGGGCCGGCGGCACGCGCCGCCGGGGACGAGAGCGCCGTTTGCACTCGAAGAGGATCAGGAAGTCGGCACCCATCAACCTGAACCTGGCGGTCACGTCGATGACGTACGTGCCACCCATTCCCTCGACCGACTCAGGTGCCGGACCTGCCAGTCGACGACGTCGTAGCCCGCGGCCCTGACCAGGTCAGCGACGGCGCGCTCCTACTCGGCCGGACTCAACGCGAACGTCGGGCCAGCGGTCGGAACCGTCTTCCACCGCCATCAGATCGCCTCCGCGAGCGGACCTCGGCGTCAACTCGCGGCGCTGCCTCACTAGGCAGAGTCGTCGCTGAGCCAATGCGCGTTTCAAGCTGTCATTACGACTACACCAGGGAAGTACCGCAAGACGCCTGCACCTCAGCGAGCACCGCTAACCAAGCAACGCCCTACTCGCCTCCACCGTTTGGGACGAGCATCCCTGGACTCGATGAGCCACCACGCTTCGAAGGATCCGGAGAACACCAGCAACTCGCCGGGCACGCGGGCTGACCGCGCCCCCCAGCGGCTGACCGCAATGGTCAGCGGGCGAGCCACGGAGCGAGCAGCTTCTCCAGATCAGCATCCGACAACGCCCGCGGGCCGCCGTGGAACTCGTGCCACCGCGAAGCGTCCCGCGCCGCCGTGTAGTCCACCTCGAACGCCCGCATCAGCACGTACATGAACGTCACCGAACTGAACCGCTCACCCAACAGAGTCCGCGCCTCACGCGCCACCTCGGTCGCACCACGACCCACCACATCGGCGAGCCGCAGCTCCTCCGCAGCCGGTTCCAGCAGGCTGGGGGCATACATCACGACAGACACTCCATCATCGAAACGAACAACTCAGCCTTCAGCAGCCAACTGGCCACACGCAGCAGCAATGTCCTGACCGCGGGTGTCTCGCACCGTGCACGCCACCCCACCGGCGTTCACCAGCCGCACGAACTCGCGCTCCACCGGCTTCGGCGAGGCATCCCACTTCGAACCCGGCGTCGGATTCAACGGAATGACATTGACATGCACCAACTGGCCCAAATGCTTCCGCAGCCGCTTCGCCAGCAACTCCGCCCGCCACGGCTGATCATTGATATCCCGGATCAACGCGTACTCGATCGACACCCGACGGCCGGAAGTGTCCGCGTAATACCGGGCGGCCGAAAGAACCTCGTCCACCGACCACCGATTGTTGACAGGAACGAGAGTGTCCCGCAGCTCATCGTCCGGCGTGTGCAAGGAAACCGCCAAACGAACCTGCATCCGCTCGTCCGCCAGCTTCCGAATCGCCGGAGCAAGACCCACCGTCGACACCGTCACCGAACGCTGGCCAATACCCAGACCACCCGGCGCAGGATCCGTGATCCGACGCACCGCAGCCACCACACGCTTGTAGTTCGCCAGCGGCTCGCCCATGCCCATGAAGACGATGTTCGACAGACGCCCCGGGCCGCCGGGCATGGAGCCGTCTCGCATGACCGCGGCGGCGTCGCGGACCTGGTCCACGATTTCCGCGGTCGAGAGGTTGCGGTCGAGGCCGCCCTGGCCGGTCGCGCAGAACGGGCACGCCATGCCGCAGCCGGCCTGGCTCGAGATGCACAGCGTGGCGCGGTCCGGGTAGCGCATGAGCACGCTTTCCAGCAGCGTCCCGTCGTGCGCGCGCCACAGGGTCTTGCGGGTCGCACCGCCGTCCGCGGCCAGTGCGCGGACCTCGGTGAGCAGCGGCGGCATCAGGTCGGCGACGAGCTTCTCGCGCGAGGCCGCCGGGATGTCGGTCATCTCCGCCGGGTCGACGGTGAGCCGCGAAAAGTAGTGGTTCGACAACTGCTTGGCGCGGAACGCCTTCTCCCCCAGTTCGACGACCGCCTCCGCTCGCTCGGCCACCGTGAGGTCGGCGAGATGGCGCGGCGGCAGGCCGCGCTTGGGCGCGTCGAAAACAAGAGGGAGGGCAGTCATGACCGATCAAGTGTCTCATACGCGCGAATCCGGCGCTCCGCCCCCTCGCGGGCGGCGGGCGAACCGGGTCAGCGGGCGGCCTCGGCGCGATCCGGCCGCCGGGTCGCCGGAACGGCGGCCGACGAAGGACGGGCGGGATTCAACGGAAAAACACCCTACGAAAGTCGGATTGCCGAATGCTTTCCGGGATGAATTCCCTTATAGTCGACGCCGGGCGCACAAATAATCGACCGGCGTAGAAATATCCGGCGCGGCACTTCGGCAACGGAATACCCCCGTTAGTCGGTAGTCGCCGCAAACTTCGCGCGCGTACCGTTCGCGGCGCATCTCCCCTTCCCCACCGGTCCGGAATTCCCCGGACCGGCCGGGCTTCCCCGTTGGAGGATCCCGTGAAAGTGCGTTCTTCGATTCTGCGCGCAATAGCGGCGGTCGCGACCGCCGCGGCCGCCGCGCTCGCCGTTCCCGCCGCCGCGGACGCGGGCGAAACGAACATCTCGATGCAGGCCCAGCAGAAAGACCAGTGGTGCTGGGACGCCAGCGGCAACACGATCGCCGCGTACTGGGGCTATTCCCTTACCCAGACCCGGTTCTGCCAGATCGCGCACAACGAGTCCGGCAGCGACTGCGCGAACAACCAGGGCTATCTCAGCGACCAGCAAAGAGTTTTCCGCTACCTCGGGTTCCGCAGCGTCGGCTCCTACAATTCCAACGGCTACCGGCTCTCCTTCTCCGGCATCAAGAACCAGATCGACGCCGGGCAGCCCATCGGCACCCGGATCGGCTGGACGTCCGGCGGTGGCCACATGCACGTCCTCTACGGCTACGACGACTCCAACGGCCGCAGCATCGTCGAATACGGCGACCCGTGGCCGTCGAACAACCGCTACAACTCGATGAACTACAGCTCCTACGTCTCCAACAACCAATTCGCCTGGACCCACACCGTCTACGGAATGGTGGGCTGACTCATGCTGCGAACCATCCTCCGCACCGCTGTCGCATCGGGAGCCATCGCTGCCGCCGTGTTCGCCGCGAACCCGGCGTCCGCCGCGCAGTCGCCGACCGGACCGTCCTCCTCGGACACCGCGGCGATCTCCGGTCTGCTCGCCAGCCCGGACACCGCCGCCCGTCTCGCGCACACCAAGTTCCCCGGCGCGGCCCCGGCGGCCGCGCACGCCACTCGGGCCGCGGCTGACGCCAACACCCAGATCCCGGTCTACGAACCGACCGCGGCGTTCATCAATGGCGAATCCGACGTCCCGGCCGCCCTCGCGTACGTCGCGTCTCCGGCCCACCTCGCCGACGGGCGCGCCGCGACCGTGTGGGCGCAGCCGAGCAAGGCCGGATGGCAGGTCATCAACGTCGCTTCCGGCAACGACGAACAGGTCCACGCGGCGGCCGCGCACGGCGGCTATCTGCTGCACGAACCGCAGGTCAACGCCTGGTACTCGGTCAACGGCGACACCGTGACCGTCCTCGACGGCGCGGTCTCCGGCGTCCCGGCAGGCACCCGCGTCACCTTGGCGGACTACCGGGCCGAGCTGCAGAAGCGCTACGGCGACAAGCTGCCCGGCTCGACGTATGACAAGACCGGCGCGGGCGGCGGTTATGCCGTCACCGCCCCGAACACCGGCGGGGACGGAAGCCCGGCCACCGCGCTCGCCATCGGCGGGGCGGCCGCGGCAGCCGCGGGCGGCGCGTTCCTCCTGCGCCGCCGTTCCCAGCACAGCAAGTGATCCGTCGGCGGCAGGGGTCCGCCCCTGCCGCCGATCACTCGCCGCCGTCGAACGACGCGGCCCACCGATCCGCCCACGACACGAGCGGCCGCAGCGCGTCGAACGCCTCGCGGCCCAGCGTCGTCAGCGCGTAATGCGATTCGCCGGTCTGGTGCACCAAACCAGCCTCGCCGAGTTCGACCAGGCGTTGCCGCAGCACGCTCGAAGACATCCCGTCGCACCGTTGCTGCAACGCGCGAAACCCGAGCGTGCCGACCTGCAGCTCCCACACGATCCGCAGGCACCACCGCCGCCCGAAGAGGTCGAGCGCGGCCATCAGCGGACGGCCGGTCGTGGAGCCCCGGACCGGCTGTCCCGGCTTCGGCGTCGCCATCCGAATCTCCTTGTGCTTCGATTTCCGAAACACTAACATCGGCCGCCATGATTCGATTTCCGAAGCAGGTCTGCGCCGCGCTCGGCATCGACGTGCCGATCGCACAGGCCCCGATCGGCTCCGCCTCGACCCCGGCGCTCGCCGCGGCGGTCTCGAACGCGGGCGGCCTGGGGACCCTCGCGCTCACCTGGACCGACCCGGACGAGGCGGTCCGCCGGATCCGCGAGGTGCGCCGCCGCACCGACCGTCCGTTCGCAGTCAACCTCGTGCTCGACTTCCCGATCGACGACGTCCTCGACGCCTGCCTCGCCGAAGATGTCCCGATCATCTCGACGTTCTGGGGCGACCCCGCCAAGGTCGCCGCCTGCGCGAAGGACACGCGGCTGATCCACACCGTGGGCTCGGTCGCCGAAGCACGACAGGCGGCGGAAGCAGGCGTCGACGTCGTGGTCGCGCAAGGCTGGGAAGCGGGCGGACACGTCCGCGGCCAAGCGTCGACCCTCGTGCTGGTGCCCGCCGTCGTGGACGCGGTCGGTCCGATTCCTGTGCTCGCCGCAGGCGGAATCGCCGACCGCCGCGGGCTCGCCGCAGTACTCGCCCTCGGCGCGCAAGGCGGCTGGCTGGGCACCCGATTTCTGACCGCGACCGAAGCGGCGACCCACGATTCCTACCGCGAAGCCGTGCTCGCCGCGGAACTCGAGGACGCCGTCCACACCCGCTGCTTCGACGGCGGATGGCCCGACGCGCCGCACCGCGTGTTGCGCAATTCGACGCTCACGCAATGGGAAGCGGCAGGCCAACCGCGCGCGGACCGCCCCGGCGAAGGCGACGTCGTAGCAACGGATGCGGCCGGAAACCCATGGCAGCGCTACGACGACATGATTCCCGTGCCAGGCATGACCGGAGACCTCGAAGCCTTGGCACGCTACGCCGGACAAGCCGCGGGGTTGGTCCAAAACGTCGCTCCGGCCGCGCAAATCATGGCGGACCTCGTCGGCTAAACCTGTTCCACCGCCGCCGGAAGCTCGACCGGTTGCTGCAGCGCGTCGAGCACCGCGTTCACCGCCGCCCGTCGCGGCGATCCGCGCCGGGTGACCGCGACGATCGTGCGCGTCACCGGCGTCGACAGCGCTTTCGTCGCGACCCGGTACCGCGGATCCACCGCCAGCCCGGGCAGCAACGCGATCGACAGCCCGGCCTCGACGTGCTGCAACGTCATCAGGTAATTGCTGAACCGGCACACCGCGCGCGGCTCGAAGCCCGATTCGCGGCAGAGCCGCAGCGTCAGAGTCGCCATGTAGGACTGGGGAATGTCGAGCGCCCACGGTTCGCCCGCGTAGTCCGCGAGCACCGCCGGCCCGGGCGGCTCCGGCCGGTCGAGCGCGGTGACCAGCACGATCGGATCGGTCGCCAGCCGGATGATCTCGAGGTCGGGACCGAGGGGCAGGTCGACGAAATCGGTGGTGGTGATGATGACGTCGCTGTCGCCCGCGCGCAGCGCCGGGACGCTTTCGTGCGGTTCCCGTTCCGCCAGTTCGGTTTCCAGCCGCGGATAAGCCCGCGCGAGACGGGTCGCGGCGGGCACGGCGAAGGTGTGGATCGCGCTCTGGAACGCGCCGATCCGCACCAGCCCGGCCGGTTCGTCGCCGCGCAGTTCGGCCTCGACCGCGTCGAGATGGTCGAGGATCGCCCGCGCCTGCCGGGCCAGTTTCTCCCCGGCTGGTGTCAGCCGGACGCGGCGGCCGGTGCGTTCCAGCAGCCGGGTGCGGGTTTCGGTCTCCAGCAGCGCGAGCTGATGCGACACCGTGGAGGCGCTGAGGTTCACGTCCTGCGCGACCGCGCGAACGGTGCCCAGCACGGCGAGCCGGCTCAGCAGCCGCAGCCGCCACGGGTTCAACATGCCCCCATCGTTGTTCGACGCCATCGCACAGGCAAGCGGAAACTGTGAGATGGACGCGGCGCTCGGTCCGGCCCTACCGTCGAAGCCATGGCCACCGACACCTTCTGGTCCGACGTAGACCGGCACCTCGTCCGCTATGCCGGCCCCGGCTCGTTCACCGGCGAAATCATCGACCGCGCCGAGGGCAGTTTTGTCTTCACCGAGGACGGACGGCGCATCCTCGACTTCACGTCCGGGCAGATGAGCGCGATCCTCGGGCACGCGCATCCGGAGATCGTCGAGACCGTCCGGAAGCAGGCCGCGAAGCTCGACCACCTGTTCAGCGGGATGCTGAGCCGTCCGGTGGTCGACCTTGCCCGGCGGCTCGCGGAAACGCTGCCAGCCCCGCTGGAGAAGGCGCTGCTGCTCACCACCGGCGCCGAGTCCAACGAGGCCGCGCTGCGGATGGCCAAACTGGTGACCGGCAAGCACGAGGTCGTCTCGTTCGCCCGGTCCTGGCACGGGATGACGCAGGCCGCGGCGAGCGCCACCTACAGCGCGGGCCGCAAGGGTTACGGTCCCGGCGCGCCGGGCAACTTCGCCATCCCGGTGCCCGGTGCGGACTGGGAGCACCAGCTGGACCTCGCGTTCGACCTGATCGACGCGCAGTCGGTCGGCAGCCTCGCCGCGTGCCTGGTGGAGCCGATCCTCAGCTCCGGCGGGATCCTCGTTCCCCCACCGGGTTATTTCCAGGCGCTGCAACGGAAATGCCGGGAACGCGGCATGCTGCTGATCCTCGACGAAGCACAGACCGGGTTGTGCCGCACCGGAACCTGGTACGCCTTCGAGCACGACGGCGTGGTCCCGGACATCCTCACGGTGTCCAAGACGCTCGGCGCCGGACTGCCGCTGGCCGCGGTGCTGACGAGCGCGGAAATCGAGCAGGAAGCGCACGAACGCGGGTACCTGTTCTTCACCACGCACGTCTCGGACCCGCTTCCCGCCGCGGTCGGGAACACGGTGCTGGACGTCCTGATCCGCGACCGTCTCGACGAACGCGCCCGCGACCTCGGCACCCGGCTGCGCACCGGATTGGACGAAATCGCGTCGCGGCACGAGGCAGTCGGCGAGATCCGCGGCCGAGGCCTCCTCGCCGGACTGGAACTGAGCGGCGGCGGCCCGGACGCGGACAAACTCGGCGCGCGCGTGACGCAGCGCTGCCTCGAACTCGGGCTGCACATGAACATCGTGCAGTTGCCGGGGATGGGCGGGGTGTTCCGGATCGCGCCGCCGCTGACCGCCGCCGACAGCGAGATCGACCTCGGACTGTCCATTCTGGACGAGGCGATCGGGGACGTCTCGTAGCTCAGCGCGGAACGCGGCCCGCGACGGCGGTCGCCGCCTTCTTGGCGAGGTCGCAGGTGTCCACGGCGACGGTCACCAACTCGCGGATCGTCACCGCGAGGACGACCCCGTAGCCGCTGCCCTGGCACCAGCTGGCCGACGGTCTTGGGCGCGGTACCGCTCCCGTGGCTGAGTTCGGGCACAGCACGGCCCCCGGCGTCCGGTTCCCCCTACTCGTCCCGGTTCAGGGGTGGGTCCCCGCGCTCGCCGCGATTAGCGTGCGCGGGGTCAACGCTGCTGCCGGGGGTGGGGAAATGCGGTCCAAAGCTACCGTCCTGATACTCGTTCTGACGCTGCTCGGCACCGCCCCGGCCGCGTCGGCGAACGCCGGGCACACCGTCGCGCTGGACGGTCTTACCCGACCGGTCGACCTGCTCGTCGACAAGTGGGGCGTCCCGCACATCTACGCCGCCAACACCGCGGACCTGTTCTACGCGCAGGGATTCACCGTCGCCCGCGATCGGCTCTTCCAGCTCGACACCTGGCGCCGCCGGGGGCTCGGGTTGCTCAGCGAGGTCCTCGGTGAGTCCTATGTGGACCAAGACCGCGCCGCCCGGCTTTTCCTGTACCGCGGCGACATGCAGAAGGAATGGGCCTCCTACGGTCCCGAGGCCAAACTCGCCGCCACCCGGTTCGCCGCGGGGATCAACTCCTACCTCGACTGGCTCGCCAAGCACCCCGAGGCCGCCCCGCCGGAGTTCGCCAGGCTCGGCTACCAGCCGTCACGCTGGCAGCCCGAGGACATCGTCCGCATCCGCTCGCACGCGATCGGCGAGAACCTCACCTGGGAGATCGCCCGCGCGCAAATGGTGTGCCACGCCGGGCCGGGCGCGAGCAAATACCTCCGCAGCCTGCACCCGGACCACGAAGCCGCGGTGCCCGAAGGCCTCGACCCCTGTTCGATCCCCGGCGACGTGCTTTCCGTGTACAACAAGGCGACCGCCGGCGTCACGTTCCCGAAGGGCGTCGCCTCGGACCGGGACATCGCCGACGCCACCAGCGGCAGCAACTCGTGGGCGATCGGCCCCGGCCGCACCGCCACCGGACGGCCGATCCTCGCCAGCGACCCGCACCGCCGCTCCGACTCGTTGCCCTCCGGCCGTTACGTCGCCCAGCTTTCCGCGCCCGGCCTGAACCTCACCGGCGCGGGCGAGCCGTGGAACCCGGGCATCGCCATCGGGCACAACGATTCCGTCGCGTTCGGCCTGACGAATCTGCCGGTCGACCAGACCGACCTCTACGTCTACGACCTCGATCCCGCCGACCACAGCCGGTACCGCTACCGCGGCGGCTGGGAGCCGATCACCAAGCTCACCGAAACCATCCCGGTGCTCGGCGGACAGCCGGTGACCCGCGAACTGTCCTTCACCCGGCACGGCCCGATCGTGAAGGTCGACGAAGCGGCAAACCGGGCATTCGCCGTGCGCACCGTGTGGACCGAACCGGGCAGCGCGGCGTATCTCGGCAGCCTGAACTACCAGAGGGCCCGCAACTTCACCGAATTCACCGCCGGAATGCGCGAATGGGGCACGCCCGGATCGAACCTCGTCTACGCCGACGTCCACGGCGACATCGGCTACGTCCCCGGCGCGCTGACCCCGCGCCGCACCGGGACCGCTTACGACGGTCTGCTGCCCGTTCCCGGCGACGGCCGCTACGAGTGGAACGGGTTCCATCCCAACTCCGAACTCCCGTGGCAGCACAATCCGCCTGCCGGATTCTTCGCCTCCGCCAACGACTACAACCTCCCGCCGGGCTTCCCGGTGGTGTCCAACTACGAATGGCAGCAGCCGTACCGCAAGGAGCGGATCGACGAACTGATCAAGTCCACGCCGCGCGCCCACGTCGCCGATTCGCTCGCCATCCAGCGCGACGAAAAGTCCTTGCTGGCACCCCGGCTCGCGCCGTTCCTGCGGAACCTCTCCTCCACGGATCCGGACACCGCGAAGGCGCTCGAAGTGCTGCGCGGTTTCGACGGCGTCGCCTCGGTGGATTCCGCACCGGCCCCGCTGTACGAAACTTGGCTGCTGAAGTACCTCCACGGCGGCTGGGCGCACGCGACGCTCCCGCAAGCCGCCGCGGATGTCCTGGCCAGCACGATCAATCCGGATTTCAGCCTGGTGCTCGCTTCGTTCGCCGACCCGGACGCGTGGTTCGGCCCGGGCGGTGCGGCCAAACGCGACAAGCTGATCCTCGACACTCTCCAGCTCGCTTTCCGCGACGTCGCCGGAAAACTCGGCAGCGACCCGGCGAAGTGGCGCTGGGGCGCGCTGCAGCACCAGGAATTCGTGCACCCGGCGGGCGGCCCGAACGTCGGCCCTAACTCGGTCGGCGGCGACTACCAGACCGTCCACCCGTCGTTCTTCCACCCGTTCACCTACCAGCAGCTCAACGGCGCGACCTTCAAAATGGCGCTCGACGTCGGCGACTGGGACGCGTCGCGGGCGATCAACGCGCCCGGCCAGTCCGGCGACCCGCGCAGCCCGCACTACCGCGACCTGAACGACCTGTGGGCGTCCGGCGGCTCGTTCCCCCTGCTCTCGAGCCGCTCGGCCGTCGAACGCAACCTCGACACCCGGATCAGGCTGGTTCCGAGGTCCGCTTCGGGAAGTTAGCCCGCATCCGGACGAGCGGGACCGCCGCGCCGGCCAGCAGGACCGCGCAGGCGGTCTGCAGCAGCAGGAACCAGACCGGGCACGCACCCGGGATCAGGTCGACGCCGACGAGCGCGACCGGAGCGATGATCGAGATGAACCGAGCCCGCTCATAAGCCCGGCGCGACCCCTTCGCCGCGAGCGTGACCAGCCAGTACATGATCGCGGCGCTGACCGGCACCAGTGCGGAGCGCGTCCACATGAAGCCGGTCGCGCTCCCGTCGACGACGGCCAGCGCGACGATCGTGCCGAAGACGGCCGCGCCCATCGCTCCGTAAGCCACGACGAACTTCTTCGCCAAGCCGAACCGGTCTTGGCCGGCCGGGCGTTCGATGGTCTGCATCGCTGTTCTCCCTTGTGGTTTCCCGTTGTGCCAGCAACGCTAGGAAGCCGCGGCCCGGCCCGGTATGGGTCTGGCCGCACAAGGGGGTGGGGCTGGACCCACTCCTGTCCCGCGACGGCGGGAATCCGGCGTTTCGTGGTGCACAGTGGACCGCGAAGCCGGATGGACAGGGGGAAGAAACGATGCGACAGCTACGGTCCTGGATACGGGACTGCGGGGTGGGATTCGTCCGCGCCGCCCAGGCGGCGGGCGTGGCGCTGCTGATCCCGGTCGTGTGGGCGGCCGCGGTCGGCCTGTGGCAGCTGTGGGGCGGCAGCCCGTGGTCGTGGATCGCGCCGTTCATCTGGGCGGCGATCGGGACGCTGGCGCTGGCGCGTCCGGTGTGCCGGATGACGCGGGTCATGGTCGCGAACTGGACCGGCATCGTGCTCCCGCCCGGATACCGGAAGCTCCCGCCGATCACCCAGCTGTCGACCGGATACTGGTGGAACGGCCACTCCTACTCGCGCACCCAGGAAGAGGCCCGGCGCGAGCAGCGGTTGAAGAACTGGCGCTACGACCCGGCGACCTGGCGGGACCTGCGGTTCGCGCTGCTCGCGCCGGTCTCGTTCGGCCTGGTCGCGCTCGTGCCGCTGCTCGGGGTCGTCGCGGCGGTACTGACGCTGGTGAACCTGCCGGAGGGATATCTCGCCGGTCTGCTGATCACGATCGCGACCGCGCCGTACGCCTGGCGCAGCGTCATCCCGGTGGCCACGCGGTTCCTGGGCGCGTCCGCCACGATGGAACTGGCCGACCGCGTCGACACCCTGACCGCCCTGCGCGCGGACACGACTATCGCGCAAGCCGCGGAAATCCGCCGCATCGAACGGGATCTGCACGACGGCGCGCAAGCCCGGCTGGTCGCGCTCGGCCTCGCGCTGGCGACGGCGGAGAAGCTGATGGAGACCGATCCCGAACAGGCCAAGGAATTGCTGCGCGACGCCCGGGCCGGTGCCGCCACGTCGCTCACCGAATTGCGCGAACTGGTCCGCGGCATCAGCCCGCCGGTGCTGAACGAACGCGGGCTCGCCGACGCGGTCCGCGCGATGGCGATGGACCTGCCGCTCGACGTGACGGTCGAAGCCGATCTGCCGCAGCCGCTCGATCCGCCGATCGAATCCGCGCTGTACTTCGGAATCGCCGAATTGCTCGCCAACACGGTGAAGCACGCGCACGCGTCGCACGTGCAGGTTTCCCTGTTGCAGGAAGGGAATCGGCTGTGCGCCGCGGTCGAGGACGACGGTCTCGGCGGGGCCGGGATCCACCCGGACGGCGGGCTTGCCGGACTGCGCCGACGCCTCGCGGTCTTCGACGGCACGCTGGAGATCACCAGCCCGGAAGGCGGGCCGACCCGAGCGTGGATGATGGTGCCATGCGCATCGTCGTAGCCGAAGACCTCTACCTGCTGCGGGACGGCTTGGTCCGGCTCCTCCAGGCATACGGTCACGAGGTGGTGGCGACCGCGACGACCGGCCCGGAAACCGTCGCCGTGCTGCGCGAACACCGGCCGGACGTCGCCGTGGTCGACGTCCGGATGCCGCCAACGCAAACCGACGAAGGCCTCCGTGCGGTCCTCGCCGCGCGCCGCGAGACGCCCGGGCTGCCGGTGCTGATCCTGTCGCAGCACGTCGAACAGCTCTATGCCCGCGAACTGCTGGTCGACGGGGCCAGCGGCGTCGGATATCTGTTGAAGGACAGCGTTTTCGAGGCCGAGCAGTTCATCGACGCGCTCGAACGCGTCGCGGCCGGCGGCACGGCGATGGACCCGGCGGTGATCTCGAAACTGCTCACCAGCGGATCGCCGGACCAGCGCCTCGGCTCGCTGACCGAGCGCGAGCGTTCGGTGCTGGAGCTGATGGCGGAAGGCCTGTCGAACGCGGAGATCGCCCGGCGGCTGTTCCTGAGCGAAAGCGCGATCAGCAAGTACACGACGTCGCTGTTCGGCAAACTCGGCATCACCGACGACGACACCGGCAACCGGCGCGTCCTGGCGGTGCTGACCTACCTCAACTCGTGAGTGCCTAGGCCGGTTAGAACCGGCCTAGGCACTCACGAGGGGGTCAGCCGACCAGATTGTCGAAGCGGCGCAACGTTTCCTCCGCGCCCAGCGCCTGCGTGATCGAGTGCAGGTCCGGGCTGCGGGTCGACCCGGTGATCGCGATCCGGATGATCTGCGAGGCCTCGCGGATCGAACCCGGGTACGCGTCCGGGTCCTTCTTGTATTCCTTGGCGTTCTTGGCGAACCCGTGCTTCGCCGCGACCTCGCGGATCTGCTGGAACCACTCCTGGCCGTCGTCGAGCTGCTGGTACGCGGACACGAAGTCCGACGCCACCGCGCGCACGACGTCCGCCGGAACGCCCAGCGCCGCGATCCGCTCGTCGTCCGGACCGGTCGCCGCCTGGTGCAGCTGCGGGAAGAAGAACCCGTAGACGGCGCGGAACTCGCTCCACTTCTTCAGGTCCTTGCGCGGGTTCTCGACGCCCTCGCGCTCCACCGCCAGCGCACGCAGCGCCAGCTCGCGGGAGGACTCCAGGACCGCCTTGAGCTCCGGGTCGAACCGCTCAGCCCACTCCAGCACCGACGCGAGGATCTCCTCGCCGGACAGCGTCGCGACGTAGTCGGCGGCGAGGTCGTCCAGCTTCACCAGGTCCACGAGCGGGCCGGCGACGCCGCACTCGTCGAGGTTGATCGGCGCGTCGAGCGCTTCGGCGAGCGGCATCTCGGCGAGCCGTCCGTTCGCCAGGCCGCGCAGGTAGTACAGCACCGCCGGGACCGGGTAGCCGGCTTCGAGATAGAAGTCGACGGAGGCTTCCGGGTCCTTGCGCTTGGACAGCTTCCGCTTGCTGCCGCCCTCCTGCTTCATCAGCGGCGCGATGTGCGCGTACTGGATCGGCTCGAAGCCGAGCGCTTCGAAGAGCTGCTGGTGCGTGGGCACCGAGGAGATCCACTCGTCGCCGCGGATCACGAGGTTCACCCGCATCAGGTGGTCGTCGACGGCGTGCGCGAAGTGGTAGGTCGGCAGCCGAGGGCTCTGGTCGGAGCTCTTGAGGATCACCACGTCGTTGCGGTTGGCCTCAGCCTCGATGGTGCCGCGGATCGCGTCGGTGAAGCGCACGCGCTGCCCGGTGTCGTCGGGCGCGCGAAAGCGGACTACCCACGGCTCGCCCGCGTCGAGCTTCGCCTGCACGTCGGCCGGGTCGGCGTCGCGCCAGATCGCCCACGAGCCGTAGTAGCCCGTCGGGAGCTTCGTGGCCTGCTGCCGCGCGGTGATCGACGCCAGCTCGTCCTTCGTCGCGAAGTCGATGTACGCGCGGCCTTCGCGCAGAAGGTGCCGTACGTAGGTGAGGTAGATCTGCTCGCGCTCGGACTGCCGGTACGGCCCGTACTCGCCGCCGCGCACCGCGTCCTCGTCCGCCTGCAGCCCGAAGTACGCGAAGCCGCGTTCGAACTGCTCCAGCGCCCCCTCGACCTCGCGCGACTGGTCGGTGTCCTCGACGCGCACCAGGTAGCGGCCTTCGGAACGGCGCGCGACGTCCTGGTCGATCGTCGCGACGTAGATGCCGCCGATGTGCACGAAGCCGGTCGGCGACGGGCCGAACCGGGTCACCTTCGCGCCGTCGGGCAGCTGCCGGGCCGGATAGCGCTGTTCCCAGTGCTCAGGCTCGGGCAGATCCGCGGGGAACAGGGCGTCGATGACCGCACGGTCCAGCATCGGAGGTCGGGTCTCCCAGGTCGTTCGGGTGTTTTCGCTAGTACTTCGAGTATCGCCGACCGCCGTCCTCCCCGGTCGGCCAGGTCCCCGGGTTGTCGGCATGGTTGCGAACCGACCGTTTCCGATATATCGTGAACGTGTCGCAACAGTTCGAGAAAGGAACTTAAGACCATGAACCGACGACGACACCCCTTCCCCGGCGGACGCGCGTTCCCCGGCGGACATCACGAACACGGAGAACACGAACAGCACGGCCGGTCCTCGTTCGGCCCCTGGGGCCGGGAATTCGGCGAGTTCGGCTTCGGGCCGGGCGGTCGCGGGCGACGCGGCCACGGTCCGGGCGGACGCCGCGGCTCCCGGCGCGGCCGGCGCGGCGACGTGCGGGCGGCGATCCTCACCCTGCTCGCGGAACAGCCGCGGCACGGGTACGAGATCATCCGCGAGATCGGCGAGCGCAGCGGCGGGCTCTGGAAGCCCAGCCCCGGCTCGATCTACCCGACCCTGCAGATGCTGGCCGACGAGGGCCTGGTCGTGAGCCGCGACGAGAGCGGCAAGAAGCTCTTCGAGCTCACCGACGAGGGCCGCACCACCGCCGAACAGCAGACCGGCACGCCGCCGTGGGAGCACTTCACCGACGACGTCGAACCGGTCGAGCACGACCTGCGCAAGGCGGGTGCCACGCTCGCCGCCGCGGTCGTGCAGGTGATGCGCGCGGGCAGCGAGAACCAGCAGGCCCGCGCGGTGGACGTGCTCAACGAGGCACGCCGGTCGATCTACTCGATCCTCGGCGAGGTCGAGGAATCGGAAGACTCGGCCGAGTCCGGAGAGGCAGCCGAGTGACCGGGCAGGACGAGGCCGGTGGGTTTGACGCGGCAGTGCACGCGATAACCCACCGGCAGCGTCACCTCGCCCGACCCCGGGTTCAGGCGGCGCGTGTCAGCGATCGCCCGCTGCGCGACTTTCCCGCTGAACTCGATCTTCAACACTGATTCCGCCGCGGCGAAGTCCGCGAAGCGCCAACGCGTGCGTACGCGCCGGCAGTTGAAGCCGTGCGCGGCGAAAAACCGTTCCACCGCAGGCGGGTCGTAGTGCGGCAAGTCCGTCCGCATCCACCCGCCGTAGGGCTCGCTGGTCACGTCGAGGTCGACGATCATGATCGATCCTCCTGGCCGCAGCACCCGTTCCGCTTCGCGCAAACCGGGTTCGCATCCAGGGCCGAAGAAATACGCGGTACGCGCGTGCACGATGTCCACACTGGCGTCGTCCACCGGCAGCCGCTGCGCTCGTCCCACCCGGACCCGCACGTTCTCCAGATCCCGCACCCGTCGCTCCGCGTCCCGCGCGAGCGGCGGGTGCGGTTCGATTCCGAGCACCGAACGCGCGTCCGCGGCGAAAAGCGGCAAGTGGTATCCGTCACCGCAGCCGAGATCGAGCACGTCGAGGCCGGTCCAGTCGTGCTCCTCGCGCAGTACGCGCCAGATCTCGCCGTCCGCGTCCTGCGCCCGGTTCTCGACGTCGTAAACGTCCTGGTAGTACCAGATGTTCGGGCTGGGAACGACTTCCTTCGACGCCGCCGGGCCGCGGAACAACCAGCGCACGGCACTCCTCTCCGCCTCCAGGGGCTCCGACGGGCGCGGCAGCTTTCCCGCTCAGAGCGTAGAACGCCGCTCCGCCGAATAGACTTCACCCTCTCGGGGAGGAGAACGCGATGTCGACCGACTGGCAACTCGCCCGCACGCTCCCGGCAGGCCTGCCCTGCTGGGTCGAGGTGGCGTGCCGCGACGAAGCCCGGACCCAGGACTTCTACTCCCGGCTTTTCGGCTGGGAATACGAAACCCGGCGCGATCCCGCGTCGCCGACCGGCCGGTACTCCATCGCCCTGTGCGACGGGGTTCCCGCCGGCGGCCTGTACGAAGCCGGCGCCCGCAGCGCACCCGGCTGGACGATGCAGCTCGCGGTGCCGCACACGGCGAGCGCCGCCGAATGGGTCGAGCACCTCGGCGGGCAGGTGACGCTCGGGCCGATCGCGATCCCCGAGCGCGGCAGCATCGTGCACGCGATCGACGCGTGCGGCGCGCCGGTGGTGTTCTGGGAAGCCCCGCCGGACTGGCAGTTCGCGGGCGGCGTGCCCAACACGTTCAGCGGCGCGGACCTCAACACGCACGACGGCGTGGCCGCGGACCACTTCTACACCAAGCTGTTCAACTACTCGAGCCGTCAGGTCGGCGACGGCGAAAGCGTCGACTATGCGGAATATTCCATTGAGCACACGGCGGTGCTGTACCGCTACGTGATGGGTCCCGAGTATCGCCGGGACACTCCCCCGCACTGGCTCGTGTACTTCGAGGTCGACCCCGCGCGCGGCGCGGACGCGGCGGCGGGCGAGGCGCTGATGCTGGGCGGTTCGGTGGTGATCGAGCCGTACGACACCCCGTTCGGCCGCACCGCGATCCTCGCCGATCCGGACGGCGCGGTGTTCGCGGTGATCGACCACTCGCGGGTGCTGGAAGACGTGGGCCGCGCCGAGGTCGACGACCCGTACGACGACTGAGGATTCAGGCGGGGGCTCAGGCCGGGACGAAGGCCGACAGCAGCAGCCACGACACGACGGCCGAGGGCAGCAGCGAGTCGAGGCGGTCCATGATGCCGCCGTGGCCGGGCAGCAGCGTGCCCATGTCTTTGATGCCGAGGTCGCGTTTGATGAGCGATTCGACGAGGTCGCCGAGCGTCGCGGTGAGCACGATGGCCGCGCCGAAGATGACGCCCTGCCACGCGTGGCCGTCCAGCATCAGGCTGATCGTGAGCACGCCCGCGACGATGCCCGCGATCATCGAACCGGCGAAGCCCTCCCAGGACTTCTTCGGGCTGATCGTGGGCGCCATCGGGTGCTTGCCGCCGAGCACGCCGGCGATGTAGCCGCCGGTGTCGGAAGCGACGACGCCGATCAGGAACGTGAGCACGCGCCCGACCCCGTCGTGCGGCGGCACGAGCATGGCCGCGAACGCGCCGAACAACGGCAGGTACGCGGCGGCGAAAACGGAAGCGCTGACGTCGCGCACATAGCCCTTCGCGCCGCCGGGCAACCGCCACAGCAGGCACGCGAGCACGGTGAGCACGAACGCGGTGAGCGCGCCTTCCCGGCCGAACGGCCAGGCCAGCCAGATCATCGCCTGCCCGCCGACGAGCACCGGGATCAGCGCGACCTTGGTGTCCGCGACCCGGCGCAGCACGCCGGAGAACTCGAACGTGCCGACCGCGATCGCGGCGGCGATCACCCCGATGAAAATGAACCGGACGGTGAGCAGGGAAACGATGATCGCGGCCCCGAGCAACAGCCCGACGCCGATCGCCGCGGGAAGGTTGCGCCCGGCCCGGGAGGCCTTCTTCTCCGGTTCGGCTTTCGCTTCGTCGCCGGGTTTGCCGTCAGCCGCAGCCGGTTCGGCTTTCCCGCCGTTCACCGGGCCGGTCTTCGCGCCTCGCTCCGGTTTGCCCCCGGGCACGACGGACTCGCCTTCGGCCGCACCTTTCGCTGATCCGCCCTTGGACGCAGCTTTCGCGCCTTCGGCCAACCCGCCCTTAGGCGCAGCCTTCGCACCCTTCGCCAGTCCGCCCGCGGGAACGCCCTTCGCACCCTTCGCCGACTCGCCCCCGGATTCCCCGAGATTCCCCGCCGCAGCACCGGATTCCGCGCGCGCATTCGTCGCGGAATCCGATTTCCGCTGCCCAGCAGGGGTTTCCGAAGCCGGTTCCAGCCGCGAAACCGGGTCCGGCTCGGCGGCCGGGCCCAGTGGCGGGGTGTCGCTCACCCGCTCGTCGCGTTCCTCGCTCACCTGGCTCATCAGACCTCGAGCAGCTCGGCTTCCTTGTGTTTCACCAGCTCGTCGACCTGGTGCACGTAGGTGTCGGTGAGGTTCTGCAGTTCCTTCTCGGCGCGCGCGACCTCGTCCTCGCCCGCTTCGCCGTCCTTGGCGATGCGGTCGAGTTCTTCCTTGGCTTTGCGGCGGACGCTGCGGATCGAGACGCGGGCGTCCTCGCCCTTGCCCTTCGCGACCTTCACCATCTCCTTGCGCCGCTCCTCGGTGAGCTGCGGGATGACGATGCGGATGACGTTGCCGTCGTTGCTCGGGTTGACGCCGAGGTCGGACTCGCGGATCGCCTTCTCGATGGCGTTCAGCTGCGTCTGGTCGTAAGGCTTGATCAACGCCATCCGGGCCTCCGGCACGTTGACGCTGGCCAGCTGGTTCAGCGGGGTCGGCGCACCGTAGTACTCGACGACGATGCGGGAGAACATCGACGGGTGGGCCCGCCCGGTGCGCACCGACGTGAGGTCTTCCTTCGCGACGGACACCGCTTTTTCCATCTTCTCCTCGGCGTCGAGGAGGGTCTCGTCGATCACGGCTACTCCCGGTGTTGTGTTGTCGGACCTGAGCTTGATCCCAGCAGGTCTAGGCGGACGCCTCGTCGGCGGGGGTCGAGACCAGCGTGCCGATCCTCTCACCGCCCACCGCGCGGGCGATGTTGCCCTCGGTGAGCAGGTTGAACACGATGATCGGCATCTTGTTGTCCATGCAGAGGCTGAACGCGGTGGCGTCGGCGACCTTGAGACCGCGCTCGAGCACCTCGCGGTGAGTGATGTCGGTGAACATCTTCGCGTCGGGGTCGGTCTTCGGATCCGCGGTGTAGACGCCGTCCACGGCCTTGGCCATCAGCACGGCTTCGCAGCCGAGTTCGAGCGCGCGCTGCGCGGCGGCGGTGTCGGTGGAGAAGTACGGCATGCCGACGCCGGCGCCGAAGATGACGACGCGGCCCTTCTCGAGGTGCCGTTCCGCGCGGCGCGGGATGTAGGGCTCGGCGACCTGTCCCATCGTGATCGCGGTCTGCACGCGGGTCGGGAGGCCTTCCTTTTCGAGGAAGTCCTGCAGCGCGAGGCAGTTCATCACGGTGCCGAGCATCGCCATGTAGTCGGCGCGGTCGCGGTCCATGCCGCGCTGCGACAGCTCCGCGCCGCGGAAATAGTTGCCGCCGCCGATCACCACCGCGATCTGCACCCCGGTGCGCGCGACGTCGGCGATCTGCTGGGCGACGGAGTGCACGACGTCGGGGTCGACGCCCACCGCGCCGCCGCCGAACATCTCGCCGCCCAGTTTCAGCAGCACCCGGCGGTACCCGCCCTCGACCCGGTCCTCACCCATGTCTGTCGCCTCCTGCCCCTCGGTAGACCCGACTGTGCCCCGTCCCCGATGCGCGGAGACGGGGCACAGTGCCAGAACCTAGTCCCAGTGCCTCGCTCAGGCCTGGCCGACCTCGAACCGGGCGAACCGGGTCAGGGTCACGCCCGCCTCGTCGAGCAGGGCCTTGACGGTCTTCTTGTTGTCCTTGACCGACGGCTGCTCGAGCAGCACGTTGTCCTTGTAGTACGCGTTGACCTTGCCCTCGATGATCTTCGGCAGCGCCTGCTCGGGCTTGCCTTCCTCGCGGGCGGTCTGCTCGGCGATGCGGCGCTCGTTCTCGATGATCTCGGCCGGCACCTCCTCGCGGGTCAGGTACTTCGCGCGCAGCGCGGCGACCTGCATCGCGGCGCCGCGGGCGGCGTCCACGTCGTCACCGGTGAACTCGACCAGCACGCCGACGGCGGGCGGGAGGTCGGAGCCGCGGCGGTGCAGGTAGGTCGCGGTCTTGCCCTCGAACGACACCACGCGGCGCAGCTCGAGCTTCTCGCCGATGCGGGCCGACAGCTCCTGCACGACCTCGTTGACCGGCTTGCCGTCCAGGTCGGCGGCCTTCAGAGCCTCGACGTCGCTGGACTTCAGCGCCTTCGCGGTCTCGACGATCTTCGCCGCGAGCTGCTGGAAGTCGTCGTTCTTGGCGACGAAGTCGGTCTCGGAGTCGAGTTCGATCATGACGCCGCCGTCGCCGGCGACCAGGCCCTCGGCGGTGGCGCGCTCGGCGCGCTTGCCGACGTCCTTGGCGCCCTTGATGCGCAGGAACTCGACAGCCTTCTCGAAGTCGCCGTCGTTCTCCTCGAGGGCCTTCTTGCAGTCCATCATGCCCGCGCCGGTCATCTCGCGCAGGCGCTTCACGTCAGCGGCGGTGTAGTTCGCCATCGTGTTGAATCCGTCCGTTTCAGGTACGTGTGCGGTGAGCGCCGTCCGGGCGGCCCTGCGCGGACCGCCCAGACGGGGTGGATCAGGAGTTGGCCGGAGCCTGCTCGCCGGTCGCTTCCGCGGTTTCGGTCGCGGCAGCCGTCTCGGTGGCGGCAGCGGCCTCGGTCGCGTCGGCGGCGGCGGTCTCCGAGCCCGCGAGGAGCTCCTTCTCCCACTCGGCCAGCGGCTCGTCCGAAGCACCGGTCTCCGGCTTCGCGTCGGCCGAGGCGCCGTTGCGGCCGGAACGGGCCATCAGCCCGGCCGCGGCGGCCTCGGCGACGACCTTCGTCAGCAGCGCGGCGGAACGGATCGCGTCGTCGTTGCCCGGAATCGGGTAGTCGACCTCGTCCGGGTCGCAGTTGGTGTCCAGGATCGCGACGACCGGGATGTTGAGCTTGCGAGCCTCGCCGACGGCGATGTGCTCCTTCTTGGTGTCGACGATCCACACCGCGGACGGCACCTTGGCCATGTCCCGGATGCCGCCCAGGGTCTTCTCGAGCTTGTCCTTCTCGCGGGTCAGCGTGAGGATCTCGCGCTTGGTCAGGCCGGTGAAACCGCCGGTCTGCTCCTGGGCCTCGAGCTCCTTCAGGCGGAGAAGGCGCTTGTGGACGGTCTGGAAGTTGGTCAGCATGCCGCCGAGCCAGCGCTGGTTCACGTAGGGCATGCCCACGCGCGCGGCCTCGTTGGCGATCGCTTCCTGAGCCTGCTTCTTCGTGCCGACGAACATGATGGTGCCGCCGTGCGCGACGGTTTCCTTGATGAACTCGAACGCACGGTCGATGTACGTCAGCGTCTGCTGCAGGTCGATGATGTAGATGCCGTTGCGCTCGGTGAAGATGTAGCGCTTCATCTTCGGGTTCCACCGACGGGTCTGGTGCCCGAAGTGCACGCCGCTGTCGAGCAGCTGCTTCATGGTGACGACGGCCATTGCCGGAATCACACCTTTTCTGTAGTCGCGCGCTCCCGCTGCCGGTGTTCGTTCCGCCCGCGGAGGCGCTGTTCCGGTTAGTCGCCCCCGACCGGGAGGTCGTGGGCCCTGGTGCCGCAGCCGATGCCCGGACCCGTGGGTTCGGCTGTGCGAAACCCCAGGGACCGCCGGACACCGTGCGCCCCTCCGTCCGGGTTCCCGCCAGAAGCGGCCCGTCCGGGGACGCGCGCACGTGCACGCGAAGTCAGCCCAGCGAGTGGACTGCGGAATTGATTCTACCCCCTGCCACCAGGCCCGCCCCTGCGGGCAGCCTTCGCCCGGCCCGGAGTTGTCCACAACCGCGCCCACCTGTGGACAACCCCCGCTGAACAGCGGGTTCCGGTCGGCCGGCGCCCGAGGATGGGGACATGACCACTACGCGATCTTTTCCCGTTGCCGCCGTTGCTTCCCGCACTGCCGATTCTCCTGAGGATTCCCCGGTTCTTGCGCCCTCGGTTCCTGCACCCTCGACGTCGAGTTCTCTGCCCAATCCCGCCGCTGTCTCCGCTGAATCACGCACGGCTTCCCGTGTGCGTGAGCCCTCGGCACCGAATTCTGTGGCCCACGCTCCTGCTTGTCCCGCCAACTCCCGCACGGCTTCCCCGTCGCGTGCGCCCTCGATGCCGAGCTCGGCCAGTTCAGTGCCCTCCCCTGTGCCTCGCCCGGACAGAGAAGCGAGCAGCCGATCCGGCCCCTCTCCGAATCCGTCGCCGCTCTATCGGCCGCCTGCGACACCACCGCCAGCGTCGTCAGTGTCACTGCCGTCGTCGCCGTCATCGACTGCGGTGGCGGCCGAGTCGGCGGGGCCGGGATCAGAGGGATCGGAATCGGCCGGGTTGGGGTCGGAGCCAGCGGTGTCGGCCTCGGCAGCGACGGTGCCGGATTCGCCTCATCCGGTGGTCCTGGCAACCGCTGCCCTGCTCACTCAGCACCCATCGGCAGGTGCCGCCCTCCTGAGCCCGGACGACGCCATCCCGCCCCCTACCTCAACGGGTCCGCTCCCGCGCGGCGGCCGCCATCGCCGACCACCCGCCAGACCGCCCAGAATCCGCACCGCACTCCGCCGCACGTGGACCCGCGCGAGGTCCGCCGCGAGCACCGTCAGCCGCTACGCCCTCTTCGCCTCCCGCAGGCTCCTTCGCCCTGCACGCCCAAGACCCGTGCCCCTCTTGCCGAGCGTCCGAATCTCGCTGCCCTGCGATTTCAGCTGGGGTCACCCACCCCTGCGACTGGCCGGAGCAGGCGGCGAACTCCCGACGTTCGCCCCGCGCAGCCGCAAAGTCACCCGAACGTGGCTGATCCTCGCGACGGTCTTGACCTTGTCCGCGGGCTCAGCAGCCCTGCTCCACTCCCGAGCCGACGCCGCGCCCCTCCAGCCCGTTCCGGAAGAACCCGGACGGCTGGCCTGGCCCCTGACGCCCCGCCCGCACGTCACCCGCAACTTCGAACCGCCCGCGACCCTGTTCGGCCCCGGTCACCGAGGCGTAGACCTGGAAGCCGCCGCCGGACAACAAGTGCTGGCTGCGGACATGGGAGTGGTGGTCTTCGCCGGTCAGGTCGCGGGACAAGGAGTAGTCGCCGTCGACCACGACGGCGGCCTCCACACGACCTACCTCCCGATCACCCCGACAGTCGCCGCCGGAGACCAGATCTACCGCGGCCAGCCGTTGGGAACCGCCATCCCCGGCCACCCCGGTTGCCCGACCGCCACCTGCCTGCACTGGGGAGCCCGCCGCGGCATGGAATACATCGACCCGCTCGCCTTGGTCGGCACTCCCAGCCGAGTACGCCTCAAGCCGTGGGCGGAAGGCCCGTGACACCAAAGCAGCCGTCGCTAGCGGCCGATCGATCCGAAGGAGGTCACTAGGGTCAAACCACCGACACATCGACCGTGGTCCGCCGCCGCGTCGACAGTGGTCCGCAACCACCGCCGCGTCGGCCCGTGGTCCGCACCGACCCCGCCTGAGCACCGGACAAGCCTTGCGAACAAGACAATCGATGCGCCGGTTGCGGATCCAGGGGTCAGCCGCTGGGCTGCTCCATCAGCTTGGCGCGCAGTCGCATCACCGCGCGGGTGTGCAGCTGGCTCACGCGCGATTCCGTGACTCCCAGGACCTTCCCGATTTCCGCCAAGGTCAGGCTTTCGAAGTAGTAGAGGCTGACGACGATCTTGTCCCGGTCGGTCAGCTGCGCGATGGCTTCGGCGAGCTGGCGGCGGTTGTCCTGGTCCACGAGGACGGCCACCGGGTCGACCGCGCCGTCGTCGGGGAGGGTGTCGACCAGCGAACCGGCGTCTTTGCCCGCGGTGACAAGGTCTTCGAGCGCGACCACGCTGGTGAGGCGGAGCTGGCCGTAGAAGTCGCGCAGGTCGTCGAGGCTGATGCCCATTTCGCCGGCGAGTTCGGCGTCGGTCGGGGTTCGGTGCAGGCGGGCGCCGAGGCGTTCCAGGGCGCGGGCCGTTTCCTTCGCCTTGCTGCGCACGGCGCGCGGGACCCAGTCCTGGGAGCGCAGGTCGTCCAGGATGGCGCCGCGGATGCGTTGCATCGCGTACGTCTCGAAGCGCAGGCCGCGTTCCGGGTCGAACTTCTCGATCGCGTCGACCAGACCGAAAATGCCTGACTGCACAAGGTCGCCGACGTCTACGTGCGTAGGCAGACCGGTGCCGACCCGGCCCGCGACGTACTTCACCAGCGGTGCGTAGTGCAGCACCAGCCGGTCGCGCGACGTCTGGTCCGGTTTGTCGGCGAACTGCTGCCACAGCGCCTGAATCCCCGCGTCGACGTCCTGACCAGGACGACCGTCCCCGTTGACGGCGTCCTGCACGCCGGGGCGTGCCGCCCCGGCTTCCGTGACCTGCGATGTGGAAGTCATTGCACGGTCGTTCTCGGCGTGCTGCTCAGTGTTGTCTCCGTGCTCGTGCGGATGCGCGTGCGCCGACGGTTCGGCCCTGCCGTCCCCGGCCGAGCCTCCGCCGGCCGCGTCAGGCCCGCGGGTGTGCTCGGTCATGGATCGCCTTCAGCCGATCGACGGTCACATGAGTGTAGAGCTGGGTCGTGGCCAGCGTAGCGTGACCAAGCAGTTCCTGAACGCTCCTGAGATCGGCACCTCCTTCGAGCAGATGCGTCGCGGCGGAATGCCTTAGCCCGTGCGGCCCCATGTCCGTTGCGCCCGGCACCGCGGCCACCGCCTCGTGCACCACCCGGCGCGCCGCGCGCGGGTCGAGACGCTTGCCGCGAACGCCCAGGAAAAGCGCCGCCGGCGGCGTTTCCCCAGCCAGCGCAGGCCGTCCGTCCTCCAGCCACGCGGTCAGCGCCTCGGCCGCCGGGACGCCGAACGGAACCGTCCGCTCCTTGTCTCCCTTGCCCACCACCGAAACCACGCGGCGGGAAAAGTCCACGCTGCCGACGTCCAGTCCGCACAACTCCGACACCCGAATGCCGGTTGCGTACAGCATTTCGACCAACGCGCGGTCACGCAGAGCGACCGGATCCCGTTCGGCTGCCCCTTTCGCGGAGGCGTCCATGAGCGCGTCGGCCTGCTCGGCGCGGAGTACCCCGGGCAAGGTCCGGTGCGTGCGCGGCGCGGCCAGCCGGCCGCCCGGGTCCGACTTCAGCAAACCAGTGCGGTGCGCCCAAGCCGTGAAGGTGCGCGCCGCCGCGGCGCGGCGCGCGAGGGTGGTGCGCCCGGCGCCGTCCGAGCACTGCCCCGCGAGCCACGCGCGCAGCTGCGTGACGTCCAAGTCCTCAAAGCGCCGCGCGGGACGGTCGCCCTCCCCCACGGTCAGGAACGCCAGCAGCGAAACGACATCGCCGACGTACGCGCGCACGGTGTGCGGCGACAGCCCACGCTCCAGCGACAGATGCCGTTCGTAACCGGCCACCACCGATTCGGCGGACTCCGGCAATTCGGCGCGAAGTGCACGAAGATCGGGTCGTGGCGGGCGTTTCCGGTGTCCACCGGGACGCGGGACCGCGTCCTTGCGTGCACTCGCTGACGGCATGACGATTACGCTGCGCGAACCATCGCCATTGGTCAAGCATCGCCACGCCCATCATCGGTTGGCCGTTCGGACTATCTGCCGCCAGCCGGTCTCGCCGCGCACCGCGAAACCGTCGACTTCCAGTGCGGGCAACAAGGCGCGAACTCGGGAAACAGGCACTCCAGCGCTTTCCGCTACCTCTTCCGGAGCCCGGCCAGCCCGCGGAAGCAGCGCGTCGTAGACCCGTGATGCCTCCGGACCGAGATTGTCCGTGGGCCGCCGACTCGACTCGGCCGCGGGAGCAGCGGTGCCGAACCTGCCCACGGTTTCGAGCACCTCGTCAACCGAAGTGACCAACGTGGCTTTGCAGTCCCGGATCAGTGCGTGGCAACCGGCTGAACTGCCAGAATGCACTGATCCCGGCAACGCCATCACGACCTTGCCCAGCGCACCCGCGATAGTGGCGGTGTTGCGCGCACCACTGCGGATTCCGGCCTCTACAACGACTGTGCCGTCGGTAAGACCTGCGATAAGGCGATTCCGCACCAGAAATCGATGGCGCGCGGGCGGGGTCTTCGGCGCGTACTCGCTGACGATCGCACCGCCCTCGGCGACGATGCGGTCCAACAAGCCGCTGTTCCCAACCGGATAGGAGTAGTCGACAGCGCAACCGAGGAGCGCGACCGTGATCCCGCCGCCGCTGAGCGCGCCTCGGTGGGCGGCGGCGTCGATGCCCAGGGCAGCACCGGAGAAAACCGGTACTTGGCGGGTTGCCAAGGCGTGGCCGATCTCGACGGCGTTGTGCAGGCCGTAGTCCGTGGCCATCCGAGCGCCGACGACCGCCACCGCGCGGTCCGCGACTTCC
The DNA here is from genome assembly GCF_004522235.1 of Amycolatopsis nivea. Classification (GTDB taxonomy): domain Bacteria; phylum Actinomycetota; class Actinomycetes; order Mycobacteriales; family Pseudonocardiaceae; genus Amycolatopsis; species Amycolatopsis nivea. The sequence goes on along the minus strand of NZ_SDLT01000037.1, from coordinate 37,305 downwards.
GCCAGGCTCGCGTCGCCGCGCACCCAGAGCCCGAGCGGTGCCGCCACGTGCTTCACACCGTTTCCGGTTGCTACCGCTAGCGACAGCAGTGGCCACGCGGGCCATTCGTGGTCTTCGGGAACCACGAGCCGGGCACCGGCTTTGGCGGCTGCCTCGAGATCTTGTTCCGCGATCGTGGATTCCCGCCGCGCGGCCGTTTCGCGGAGAACCTTCTCGGGACAGTCCCCGGCCCGGACGCGCTCGGCGGCCGCGACCGGGCCTTGTTCGCCGACGAACTCCAGCAGATGCGGTGCCGGTGGTTCCGCGACGCCGAGCAGATACGCGCGGGCGAGGCGTTCGGAGTCGGTTGCCGCGGTCTGGTCCTCGACAGCGATGCTCACGCCGCACCTCTTCGGCTGCCGGGGTTTTCGGGGCGGACGACGGCGAGGTGGCGGTGCAGCGCCAACCGTTCTCGGACCCGGACCGGATCGTGTTCGGGGCGGACTTCCCGGTGCCGGACCGGATGCAGATGCCGGACGATCTTGTGCTGCGGCGTCTTCGGCCTGCGGTGCCGGGTGCGCGGGGACGAGGACGGGATGGCTCGGTGGGACATGGTGCTTTCCTTTCGTTGGGATTCCGGACGGGCAGGCTTGCCGGTCCGAGACTGGGGGCCACGGCCGCGACTGGGCTGGGCTGGGCTGGGCTGGGCTGGGCTGGGCTGGGCTGGGCTGGGCTGGGCTGGGCTGGGCTGGGCTGGGCTGGGCTGGGACGCAGGATTGCGGATCTAGGAGTTGGGACATCTGGTCCGGACATCGGCGAGAAAGCGCTGGGCGGAGCTCCGGGGATCGCCAACGTCAGCGCGCATGGCCGCTTACTCGGCCTGTTCGCCGGGCACGGCTGAGCAGACGGCAGAACCTCTTGCCGGAGGCGGACCCTGCACCGAAGCGAGCTGATACCTGCCGAAGTTTCCTGGCACTCGCCTTGGGCAGGCTCGGCCTACGGGGTGGATCAGCCGGTTTTGCGTTCTCGGAAGTCCAGGGCCGCGGTGACGTGGTCGGTGTCGGGTTGGGGCAAGGCCGCCAGGTCGGCCAGCGTCCAGGCGATGCGCAGGCATCTGTCGGCTCCTCGGGCGGTCAGCAAGCCTCGGTCCAGGGCTCTGTCTAAAACCGCGGTGGCGGGGGGTGGCAGGGCGAAATCTCGGCGCAGGATCGGGCCTGGGACTTCGGTGTTGGACTGCCAGCCGTGTTCGTGCCAGCGGTGTTTGGCTCTTTCGCGGGCGGCCAGGACGCGGGCTCGGACGGTCGAGGACGGTTCTGGGGCGGTGGATTGGTGGGCGGAGATCGCAGTCAGAGGGCGTAGGCGGACGCGGAGGTCTACTCGGTCCAGGAGAGGGCCCGAAAGGCGCGACAGGTAGCGGCGGCGGGTGGGTACTGAGCAGGTGCAGTCGGTTTCTCGCGGTGGGGCGCAGGGGCAGGGGTTGGTGGCCAGCACCAGTTGGAACTGGGCGGGATAGCGGACGACGCCCTTCGCGCGGGCGATGCGGACTTCGCCTTCTTCCATGACGGTGCGGAGCGAGTCGAGGCGTTGGTTGCCGAATTCGCAGGCCTCGTCTAGGAAAAGGACGCCTCGGTGGGCTCGACTGATGGCACCCGGAGCCGCTAAGCCGGTGCCGCCGCCGATTAGGGCTGGTGGGCTGATCGAGTGGTGTGGGGCGACGAAAGGCGGGACTGTTACCAGGGGCGATGACTTGGACAGGGAGCCGTCTACTGAGTGGATGGCGGTTACTTCCAGGGACTCGGCTGGGGAGAGGTCGGGCAGCAGGCCGGGGAGGCGTCTGGCCAGCATGCTTTTGCCTACGCCAGGCGGGCCGGTGAGCAGGAGGTGGTGGCCGCCTGCTGCGGCGACTTCCAAGGCCCATCTGGCTTCTGGTTGGCCTACTACGTCGGCCAGGTCGGGGACTTCTACTGGGGCGGCGGCTGCGGGAGCGGCGGGTGGTTCCAGGTCGGCTTCGTCTTTGAGCCAGGCGATGAGTTCTGCCAGGCGGGTTACTCCGGAGACTTCCAGGCCGTCTACCAGGGCGGCTTCTACCAACGACTCGGTGGGCACGACGGCGCGTTCGTGGCCGGCGGCTTTGGCTGCCAGCAGGCCGGGGAGGACGCCGCGTACGGGGCGGATTCGGCCGTCCAAGGCCAGTTCGCCCAGCAGGATTGTGTGCAGGAGTTTTCGGGCTGGGACGGCACCGATGGCGGCTAGGACTGCGGCGGCGATGCCCAGGTCGTAGCCGGAGCCCATTTTGGGCAGGTTGGCGGGAGACAAGGCCAGCGTGATCTTGCCGTCGGGCCAGGATTGGCCGGAGTTGCGGACTGCGGAGCGGACGCGGTCTTTCGCCTCGCGGAGGCCGGCGTCGGGCAGGCCGACCAGGGTGACTCGGCTCAGGCCGCCGCCTAGATCGGCTTCGATTTCCACTACGCGGCCTTCGATGCCGAGCAACGCGACGGACCAGGTTTTGGCGTGTGGCATCAGAAAGCACCCACCAGGTGCCGGACGACCGGCTCTTCTCCGTCGGGGGCGTAGACGGTCACGACGTCGTAGCGAATGCGGCACCAACCGACTCGATGTTCCTTGAGCCAGCGCATCGCGGCTCGGTGCACGCGGTCGATCTTGTCCTGTGTAACCGACTCGGCGGGAGTGCCGTATTCGGTGCTCGAGCGGGTTTTGACCTCGCAGAAGATCACGCGGTCGCCCTCGGAGAGGACTAAATCCAGTTCGCCCTCGCGGCAGTGCCAGTTCCGGCTGAGCAGGACCATGCCGGCGGCCTGCAGATGCCGGGCGGCGAGGTCCTCGCCCCAGCGGCCGAACGTCCGTCGCCAGGCCGCGCCGGGGTGCGGGCCGTCGTTCATGGTGTCCCCCTCGGACAGCGTGAGCACCGTCGATCACGGTGCGTGTGCTTTCACGATCGCAGCGTGATCAAACGCTGCGCCAGGGGGATTCCGAGCAACTGTGGATAAGCCGGGGGTTGTGGATCAAGCGCTGGTCTACGGGCGAGAAAACCGGCGGATTGTCGGTGCGGTGTGCGTGAGGGCAGAGAACGACGAAGGCCACCCGGGCAGGTGCCGGGTGGCCTCGTGGTGAGAGAAAAGCGGGGGTCAGCCCGAGAACGGACCGTCCTCGGGGAGCCGCAGGTCGGGCTTGTCCAGTTCTTCGACGTTGACGTCCTTGAAGGTGATGACCCGGACGTGCTTCACGAACCGGGCGGGGCGGTACATGTCCCACACCCAGGCGTCCGACATCCGCACCTCGAAGTACACCTCGCCCCCGCCGTCGCGGACCTGGACGTCCACCGCGTTGGCCAGGTAGAACCGCCGCTCGGTCTCCACCACGTACGAGAACTGGCCCACTATGTCGCGGTACTCGCGGTACAGCGAGAGCTCCATCTCGGTCTCGTACTTCTCGAGATCCTCTGCGCTCATGAAATCCGCGCCCCTCCTCGCATTCGTCCTGCTCCGGCGGCGGAGCGTTCATTCTTACCCACCGAGCGGCCCGGGGCACGGACCGGCCCGCCCGCTTTTTCCAGGGCATTCTCCAGTGCAGCGTAGGTGAGCACGACCGGATGCGGGGCAGTGAGTCCGTGTGCGAGGGCGACAGTGGCGACATTCGTGTAGGACCAGCGGTGCGCCGGGCTCGGGCCGTGCTCACTCAGCGCAGCCAGATGGTCCGAGGTGCTGTAGCCCTTGTGCACGTCGAAGCCGTACGCCGGCAACTCTTCGTGCAGGCCGGCCATGATCCGGTCCCTCGTCACCTTCGCCAGGACCGACGCCGCCGCGATGCTCGCGACGCTGCGGTCTCCCTTGATCACCGCGACATTCGGCGCGGGAATGCCGGGGACCGGGAAGCCGTCGGTGAGGACGTACCCGGGATGCGTGCGCAGTCCGGCGACGGCGCGGCGCATGCCTTCCAGGTTCATCACCCGGATGCCGAGCAGGTCCACCTGCTCGGAGGGGATGACGATCACCGAGTAGTCGAGGGCGCGTTGCAGGACCCGGTCGTAAACCCGGTCCCGGGCCTTCGCGGTGAGCATCTTCGAATCGGTCAGCTCGGGCAGGCGCGCGCCGTCGCCGGGACGGAGCACGCAGGAAGCCACCACGAGCGGGCCCGCGCAGGCTCCGGCGCCGGCTTCGTCCACGCCGGCGACCGGGCCGAGGCCGCGTCGTTCGAGTGCGCCTTGCAGACCCCAGAACAGCTCGCCGCGCACCACGGCACGGGGCGGGCGCAGCGGTTCCGCCGGAGTGCGGGGAGGAGGGAGAGTCACCGAAACACCACCCGGGAGTCGCGGACGACGGAGCGCACCGCTCAGCGTCTCCGGCCGGCCGCCTTGCGGAGGCCTGCCTTCAACCGGCGTCCGACGAAGAGCGTCGGCACCGCGGTGGCGAAACCGATGCCGAGCGGCAGCCCTTGCTGCCACGCGGGCGCGCCGAGCGCGACCGGCTGGGCGTTCTGCTGCGGATTGTGGTCCGAGATCCCGCCCCAGCGGCTCGGCGGCAGCACGATGATGCGGGCCTTGCCGATGACGTCGTCGACCGGAACCGCGCCGTTGGGCCCGCCGCCGCCCTGATAACGCGAGTCGGCGGAGTTGTTGCGGTTGTCGCCCATCACCCAGAGCGCGCCCTGCGGGACCTTCACTGGGGCGAACGACTCCTGCACGCGGTGGTTGTCGTCTTCCCAGTGGATGTAGGGCTCGTCGAGGGCCTTGCCGTCCACGATCACCCGGTTGCGGTCGTCGCAGCACTGGACGGTCTGGCCGCCGGTGGCGATGACGCGCTTGACGAAGTCCCGCTCGTCCGGCGGCGCGAAGCCGACCAGCGAGCCGAGACCGCGCAGCGCGCGCACGACGATGTTGCTCGACTCCTGCGGCGCGATCTCGTTCTCGGTCCACGCGGGCGGGCCCTTGAACACGATCACGTCCCCCGGGGAGGGGTCGGTGAAGTCGTAGGTGACGCGGTCGACCAGGATCCGGTCGCCGGTGCAGCTCGGGCAGCCGTGCAGCGTGGACTCCATGGACCCCGACGGGATCATGTAGACCTTGGCGAGGAACGCCTGGATCAGGATCGTGAGCACCAGGGCGATCACGATCAGGATCGGCAGTTCCTTCCAGAACGACCGCTTTTTCGAGGACTTGCCCCGCCGGTGCGACCCCCGACGCCCGCCGGACCGTTCCTGGTCCTCCTCCGGGCGTTCGGGGCCGTCCTCATCGGCGTTCCGCGACACAGGTTCGACCACGTCGCCAGGCTACCGGTAACCGGCTCGTCACTCAGGAGGCGGAGGTGGTCTCGCGGTTCTCGCGGCGCTCCTTGATCTTGGCCTTCTTGCCGCGCAGCTCGCGCAGGTAGTACAGCTTCGCCCGGCGGACGTCGCCGCGCTTGAAGACCTCGACCTCGGCCAGGTTCGGCGAGTGCACCGGGAAGGTGCGCTCGACGCCCACGCCGAACGAAACCTTGCGCACGGTGAAGGTCTCCCGGATGCCGCCGCCCTGACGGCGGATCACGACGCCCTGGAAGACCTGGTTGCGCTCGCGGTTGCCCTCGATGACGCGGACGTGCACCTTGAGCGTGTCGCCGGGGCGGAAGTCCGGGATGTCGGAACGCAGTGACTGCGCGTCCAGCGCGTCCAGGGTGTTCATCGGTGGTCCGTCCTCGTATTCGTGTGGCTTACGTACAGCTCGAGCGCGCAGCGGATCACTGCGACTAGCCCGGGGCTGATGGCATTCACGGTTGGCATCGCGACTGAACCGCCGCTGTGAGCGCATGTAAAGCACCACGCGTCACGCCAACTAATCCATTATGGCAGAGGCCCCCGGAGACCTCGCACGGGGCCTATCCGGGCTGGTCGTCCAGCCCTTCGAGGACCTCGCGGTCCCGCTTGTCCAGGCTGCCCTCGGGCAGCCGGTCCAGGAGATCCGGCCGCCGCTGGGCGGTGCGAGCCAGCGCCTGGTCGCGCCGCCAGCGGTCGATGAGCGCGTGGTTGCCCGAGCGCAGCACGTCCGGCACCGCCAGGTCGCGCCACACTTCCGGGCGGGTGTAGCTGGGGCCTTCGAGCAGGCCGTCGGAGAACGAGTCCTCGGCCGCCGAGCGCGCGTTGCCGAGCACGCCCGGCAGCAGCCGGACCACGGCCTCGACGATCACCAGCACCGCGGCCTCGCCGCCGACCAGCACGTAGTCGCCGATGGAGACCTCGTCCACCGGCATCCGGCGGGCCGCGTCGTCGACGACCCGCTGGTCGATGCCCTCGTACCGGCCGCAGGCGAACACCAGGTGCTTTTCCTCAGCGTAGGCGTGCGCCAGCTCCTGGGTGAACGGCTTGCCCGCCGGGGTCGGGACCACGAGCCGGGTCCCCTCGCCGCACACGTCGTCCAGCGCCGGGCCCCAGATCTGCGGCTTCATGACCATGCCGGGGCCGCCGCCGTACGGCGCGTCGTCCACCGCGCGGTGCACGTCGTGGGTCCAGTCGCGCAGGTCGTGCACGCCGACCTCGATGAGGCCGCGGTCGATCGCCCGGCCCAGCAGCGCCGCGCGCAGCGGGTCGAGGTACTCGGGGAAAATGGTGACGACGTCGATGCGCAAGCGGTTACCAGTTCCAGTACTCGGTGGCCTGGGCGTGCCACGGGCTCGGGACGTCCTGGTCGATCGCGAAGGCCATGCCCAGCCCCTTCGCGATCTTGATGCTGCGGTGCAGGGTCTTGCGGATCGGCGACCCGGCGGGCAGCCCGTTGTCGTCCGACCACGTCTCGGTCTGCGTGACGCAGGTGCGCGCCCCGAAGCGGGCGTTCGAGCACGGAGCGGGCGCGCCCCACGTCTGCAGGTGCTCGAAGTGGACGACCTTGCCCGAGCTCTTCTCGGTGATCGTGCCGCGCGCGACGAGCCGGTAGTCGGTGGACGGCACGGTCCAGCGCACGTAGTGCTGGCGGCCGCCGTCGGACGGGATCGGCGTGCAGGTGGAACCGGTGCACGCGAGTTCTTCGGTGACCCGCTCCGTGTAGTACGTGCCGTTGCCGTCCCAGCCGTCGATCAGCACCCAGTCGCCGGAGCGGACGAAGTGCTCGGCGGTCGCGGGCGGCCACGCGACCGGGTCGCCCCAGGTGATCTGCGATTCGGTGGCCGACTGCGGCGACCACGCCCATTGGAACGCCTTCTCCCCCGGCGGCGCGTACTGTCCGGCGCTGCGCTGGAACATCATCGAGAAGTCGCCGTACACCGGCGAAGCGGCCTGCGCGGGCGGCGCGGCGAAAGCGGTGGCCAAAACGGCTGCGAAGACAGCCTTCGTCCAGAACTTCACGAACTCCCCCTCAGTCAGCGTCGAGGAGGCCTTCGGGCGGATCGAGCACGACCCGGCCCCCCGCGACGTCCACCACCGGAACGATGGCGCGGACGAAAGGTACCAAGACCGAGCGTCCGTCATGATCGAGTTCGAGCAATTCCCCGGCCGGCGAGTGGACCACCTCGACGACCTTGCCCACGGCCGTCCCGTCGGCGAGTTCCGCGCGAAGCCCGGCCAGCTCGTGGTCGTAGAACTCGTCCGGGTCGCCGGTGGGCGGCAGCGAATCGGTGTCCGCCAGCAGCAGGGCGCCGCGCAGGGTTTCCGCGACGTCGCGCGTGAGCACTTCCTCGAAACGCACCAGCAGCCGCCCGCTGTGTTCGCGGGCGGCTGCGATGGTGAGTTCTCTCGTGCTGCCGTCGCGCAGCTTCGTCGTGACGACCGCACCGATCGCGAACCGCTCCTGCGGCGAATCCGTGCGCACGTCGACCGCGAGCTCGCCGCGGATGCCGTGCGCCTTCGCGATACGGCCGACTACGACGTCCATACCTGACCGTTTCCGAGAATCCGGGTCAGCGATCGGTGTCGACGACGTCCACGCGGACGCCTCGGCCGCCGATGCCGCCCATCACGGTGCGCAGAGCGGTCGCGGTGCGCCCGCCCCGGCCGATCACCTTGCCGAGATCGTCGGGGTGGACGTGCACCTCGAGCGTGCGGCCACGACGCGTGGTCAGCAGCTCGACCCGGACCTCGTCCGGGTTGTCGACGATCCCGCGCACCAGGTGCTCGAGGGAGTCGGCGAGGAAGCTCACTCGGACTTCTCGCCCTCGGCAGCCTCGGCCTTGTCGGCTTCGGCCTTCTTCGGGGCCGACTTCTTCTTCGGCGTGACGGCCTCGGTGGAGGGCTCCTCGCCCGCCGCGGCCAGCGCCGCGTTGAACAGGTCCTGCTTGGACGGCTTCGGCTCGGCCACCTTCAGGGTGCCCTCGGCTCCCGGCAGGCCCTTGAACTTCTGCCAGTCGCCGGTGATCTCGAGGATGCGCTGGACCGGCTCGGTCGGCTGCGCGCCGACGCCCAGCCAGTACTGCGCCCGCTCGGTGTCGACCTCGATGAAGCTCGGCTCTTCCTTGGGGTGGTACTTGCCGATCGTCTCGATGGCCTTGCCGTCCCGGCGGGTGCGCGCGTCGGCGATGATGATGCGGTAGTACGGCGCACGGATCTTGCCGAGGCGCTGCAGCTTGATCTTGACGGCCACGGGTGTGGGTACTCCTCAGTGCTGTGTGGTGCAGGGCGCGCGCGAAACCCGTGGGGACAGGCTCGCGACGCCCGGAGGTCAGGAGCTTCCACACGGCGAGAGGGTCCGGCGGAAGCGGGCAAGCGAACATTCTGCCAGATGCCGTCGTTGTGCCTGCGCAGGGGCCTCAGAAGGACGCGAGGCCGAGCGCGCCGAGCAGGATCGCGACGGCGGGCAGGAAGTTGTTGACCGCGTGCGCGACGATGCTGCCCGCCAGCCGTCCGGTGGACAGCCGGGCCAGCCCGATCGGGATGGAGATCACCAGCAGCAGCGTGGTGCGCAGCGGTTCCAGGTGGCTGGCCGCGAAGACCGCGGTGGACAGCAGGAACGCGGCGACCCGGCCCCAGCGCTCGCTGCGCCACTGCAGCCGCTCGACCGCGCCCCAGAGCAGGCCGCGGTAGATGATCTCCTCGCAGATCGGCCCGAGCAGCCAGAGGTAGCCGAACATCACCGCGGCGGCGGGCACGGACATCTTGCGGTCGTCGACCAGCGCGCTGATCGCCGACGTCGCGTCCGCCGTGCCGACCAGCTGGGTCCACACGTAGGCGCTCAGCGAGGTGAGCACGAGGCCGAGCATGCCGAATTTGAGCCCGGTCCAGACGTCCGCCCAGCGCCATTCGAGCCGCAGGTCGAGCTTCGGGCCGTTGCCGCGCACGACGGTGATCAGCACCGCGACGCCCGCGGCGATCATGGTGGGCAGCATCGTGCCGAGCAGCACCGTGCCGATCGGGAGCGGCTTGCCCGGAGCCGTGGGGCCGGCGAGCGCGCCGATGAACGCGGCCGACGCCAGCAGCACCGCCTCGACCAGCAGGAACGCCCCGAATCCCCAGCGATGCGCCGGGAACGCGGTCGGTTCGGCCACCAAGTCCTCCGGGGAGAGCGCGCGGGAGAAAGGTTCACGGGGCTGTGATGTGGTCACGCCCGCCTCCCCGTGCTCGCTCTGCTCACCGGTCGAGCCTAGCGGCCGAAATGGTTTCGCACAGTACTCGGCCGGTCACCGGTTTCCCTCAATGCCCGGTGAAGAGAAGGACGGCGGGCGGCAGGTTGTTCGCCGCGTGCGCGAGCACGCTCGCCGAGGTCCGGCCGGAAAAATGCCGCGCCAGCCCGAGGACGAGGCCCTGGCCGAACAGCGCGATCGTGCGCGTGGTCTCGCCGTGCAGCAGCGCGAACACCAACGAGGTGAGCACGAGCACCACCCACGGCGGGATCCGGTAGTGCAGCAGGGCGTTCCACAGCGCCCCGCGCAGCAGCAGTTCCTCGGTGAGCGGGACGGCGACCACCAGCACCAGAGCGGTCGCGATCAGCCAGACCGGGCTGCCGCCGGACACGTCGGGCAGGTCGGTGAGCGGGCTGTCGGACACCTCGTCGCCGCCGAAGACCGCGATTTCGGCGGCGTTCAGCACGAAGCCGACGACGAGCGCGAGCAGGCCGCAGGCAAGGCCGATGCGGAGGTCGCGGCCCCGGGTGCGGAGCCCGAAGTCGCGTTCGAGGCCGGAGCCGTACCGCAGCGAGGCGGTCGCCGGGCCGAGGCCGAGGACCAGGTTCGGCAGGAACGCCAGCAGCAGCAACGGTCCCGCGTACGCCTCGACCGGATCGTCGTCGCCGACGTGCCGGTTGAACGCGGCGGCGGTGAGGAGGGTGACGAGGTAGTAGCCGGCTACTCCGAAGAAGAACGCGGCGAAAGCCCAATGGGCGCCCAGGATTCGCTTTCCCCCACCGTCTTCGGCCACGGGTTCACGCTATGTGGCTGGGGCGTGGCGCATCGAGGCGGGGTCGTCTCGCGCTCCTCGACCGGACTGCCCCTCGCCCCGGCGCGGACGCGAGGTCCGTGAGGGTCGCCTTGAGGGAATCTGATTCCCTCAAGGCGACCCTCACGGACTTCTGCGGAGCGGGAAGGCCACTGGGCCACCTCGTGCCCCGACGGGTATCGCATGCAACGAACGCCACATTGGGTGCGTTCAGCGCAACCAATGCCACATTGGGGTGGTCAGTGGAAGACCGTGCCGCCCAAGACAATGTGGGTCGGGTGGTGCAGGGCGGCCAGGTCGGCGCGCGGGTCCTCGGCGTAAACGATCAGGTCCGCTGGGGCGCCGTGTTCGATGCCGGGGTGGCCCAGCCATTCGCGCGCCTCCCAGGAAGCGCTCGCGAGAGCCTGCGTACGCGACATGCCCGCGCGGTGGAGCGCTTCGACCTCGTCGGCGATACGGCCGTGCGCGACCATGCCGCCCGCGTCCGTTCCCGCGAAGACGCGTACGCCCGCTTCGACCGCTGAGGACACCATCTCGCCCACACCGGCGTGCAGCGCGCGCATGTGGGCCGCGTACGTCGGGTACTTGCCTGCCTTGTCCGCGATGCCCGGGAAGTTCTCGATGTTGATGAGCGTGGGCACCAAGGCGACGTCGCGGCGCGCGAGCTCGGCGAGCTGATCCGGCGACAACGCGGTGCCGTGCTCGAGGCAGTCGATGCCCGCGCCGATCAAGCCTGGCAGCGCTGCTTCGCCGAAGACGTGCGCCGTGACGCGTGCGCCGAGGTCGTGGGCGATGCGGATGGCTTCAGCCAGCACGTCGTCCGGCCAGAGCGGCGCGAGGTCGCCTTGGCCGCGGTCGATCCAGTCGCCGACGAGCTTGACCCAGCCGTCGCCGTCGCGGGCCTGTTCGGCGACTGCTTCCGGCAGCAGGGCCGGGTCGTCCAGTTCGATCGCGAAGCCGGGGATGTACCGCTTCGGCAGCGCCAGGTGGCGTCCGCAGCGGATGATCGTGGGCAGGTCGGCGCGCGATTGCAGCGGGCGGACGTCCAGCGGCAGGCCGCAATCGCGGATCAGCAGGGTGCCCGCGTCGCGGTCGGTCGCGGCCTGGTCCGCCGCCTCCTCCACCGACAGTCCGCCGCTCGGGCCGAGGCCAGGGTGGCAGTGCGCGTCGACGAGCCCGGGGACCACGAATCCGCCGGTGGACAGCGTTTCCGCGCCGGGAACCGGCTCGAAGGACAGCTTTCCGTCCTGGATCCAGAGGTCACGCGGTTCGCCGTCGGGCAGGACGGTTCCGTGCAGGTGCAGCGGGCTCAATTGTTCTTCGGGTCCTTCGGCAGCTTGAACTTGGACGGGTCGAAGCCGGGCACGTCGTTCATGCCGCCGAGCTGCGACAGGTCCGGCATCCCGCCGGGCATTCCGCCGCCGGGGGGCAGCATCGGCATGCCGCCGGGCATCCCGCCGCGCATCCTCGGCTGCGTGGGGCCCTTCTTGCCCTTCTTCCCCTTCTTGCCCTTGCGGTTCTTGCTCCCGCCGCCTCCGCCGCCGAAGCCGAACCGGCCCGCCATCTGCGCCATCATCTTGCGCGCCTCGAAGAAGCGGTTGACCAGGTCGTTGACCTCGCGGACGGTCACGCCGGAGCCGTTCGCGATGCGCAGCCTGCGCGAGCCGTTGATGATCTTCGGGTCGGCGCGCTCGGCGGGCGTCATGCCGCGGATGATCGCCTGGAGCCGGTCGAGCTGCTTGTCGTCGACCGCGGCGAGCTGGTCTTTCATCTGGCCCGCGCCGGGCAGCATGCCGAGCAGGTTGCCGATCGGGCCCATCTTGCGCACCGCGAGCATCTGCTCGAGGAAGTCCTCCAGCGTGAGCTGCCCGCTGGTGAGCTTCTGCGCGGCCTGTTCGGCCTGTTCCTGGTCGAAGTGCTGTTCGGCCTGCTCGATCAGGGTCAGCACGTCGCCCATGCCCAGGATGCGCGAGGCCATCCGGTCCGGGTGGAACGTGTCGAAGTCTTCGAGCTTCTCGCCGTTGGACGCGAAGAGGATCGGCTGGCCGGTGACCTCGCGGACGGACAGCGCGGCGCCACCGCGGGCGTCGCCGTCGAGCTTCGTGAGCACCACGCCGGTGAAGCCGACGCCGTCGCGGAACGCCTCGGCCGTGGTGACCGCGTCCTGACCGATCATGGCGTCGACCACGAACAGGACTTCGTCCGGCTGCACGGCCTCGCGGATGTCCGCGGCCTGCTTCATCAGCTCTTCGTCGACACCGAGGCGACCCGCGGTGTCGACCACGACGATGTCGTGCTGCGCGTGCTTGGCCTCTTCGATCGCGCGGCGGGCGACGTCGACCGGGTCGCCGACGCCGTTGCCCGGCTCCGGCGCGAACGTGACGACACCGGCTCGCTCGCCGACGACCTGCAGCTGGGTGACCGCGTTCGGCCGCTGGAGGTCACAGGCGACCAGCATCGGCGCGTGGCCCTGCTTCTTCAGCCACATCGCCAGCTTGCCGGCGAGCGTCGTCTTACCAGCGCCCTGGAGACCCGCGAGCATGATCACCGACGGCGGGTTCTTCGCCAGGTTCAGCCGCCGCGTCTCGCCGCCGAGGATGCCGACGAGCTCCTCGTTGACGATCTTCACGACCTGCTGCGCCGGGTTCAGCGCCTGCGAGACCTCGGCGCCCTTCGCGCGGTCCTTGATCTTCGCGATGAACGCCTTGACCACCGGGAGCGCGACGTCCGCTTCCAGCAGCGCGATGCGGATCTCGCGCGCGGTGGCGTCGATGTCGGCGTCGGACAGCCGGCCCTTGCGCGAGAGCGACTGCAGGGCCGAGGTGAGCCGATCGGAGAGGGTGTCGAACACGGGGGTGCACGCTCCAGCTGGGTCGAAAGTTCGCGTGCCGGGCGGTGCTCGGCACCCCCGGCATCTTCCGAGGGTAGCCGCCCCGGCCACCCGGCCTTCACGGGTACGGGAAGGGTACTACGCATGCGCGTATTAATTGTCCCCACGACAACAGCTCAACCACGCGAAAACCGCTCGACCAGCGTCGGGAATTAAGTAAACATAGGCGTATGACATCAGCTACGGCCCGGCGTCCGACGCTCGCCGAACCGGCAGGGGACGAGGACGACCAGGTCCCGTTCCGCCGCATCGCGGGCCTCTTCCGGCCGCACCGGCGGGCGCTGGCCGGGCTGTGCGCGCTGCTGGTCGTGCAGGCCGGGCTGGGCGTCACCTCGCCGTTCCTGCTGCGCGAGATGCTGGACGACGCGCTGCCGCACCGCGACGTCCTGCTGGTCAGCCTGCTGGCGGCCGGGATGATCGCCGCCGCGCTCGGGTCCGGCGCGCTGAGCGTGCGGACCACCGGGCTGTCCAACACCATCGGCCAGCGGGTGATGAACGAGCTGCGGGTCGCGGTGTACAGCCATCTGCAGCGGATGTCGCTGGGCTTCTACACCCGGACCAAGACCGGCGAGGTGCTGTCGCGGGTGTTCAACGACATCGGCGGCGTGGACAACGTCGTCACCGGGACCGCCGCGTCGATCGTGCAGAACGGCACGACAGCGCTGGCGATCGCGGTGGCGATCCTGGTGATGGACTGGCAGCTGGCGCTGTTGTCGCTGGTCGTCGTGCCGTTGTTCCTGCTGTTCACGCTGCGTCTTGGCGGCAAGCAGCGGAGGCTCGCCCGCGGCCGGACCCGGCGGATGGCGCGGCTGACCACCATCGTCGAAGAATCGCTGTCGGTCACCGGCGTGCTGCTGGCCAAGACGATGGGCAACGCGAAGCTGATGCGCGACCGGTTCGCGGCGGAATCGCGCGAGGTCGCGGCGCTGGAACGCAGTGCCGCGCTGGCCGGGCGGTGGCAGCGGGCGGCGCGGTCGATGAGCCTGACGATCATCCCGGCGCTGGTCTACTGGGCGGCCGGGCTGGAACTCGCCGGGGGCGCGGCACCGATTTCGCTGGGCACGGTCGTCGCGTTCACCAGTATGTTGAACCGGCTGCTCGCGCCTGCGACAGCGATGCAGACGGTGGGCCAGAACGTCTCGTCGGCGAAGGCGTTGTTCGGGCGGATCTTCGAGGTGCTCGATCTGCCGGTGGAGATCGACGACCGGCAGGGCGCGCGGACACTGCATCCGAGCGGCGGGGCGGTCTCGATGCGCGGAGTCTCGTTCCGCTACGACGACGAGGGGCCGTGGACGTTGCGCGATATCGATCTCGACGTGCCCGCGGGGACGACGACGGCGTTGGTCGGGTCGACGGGTTCGGGGAAGACGACGCTCGCCTACCTGGTCGCCCGGTTGTACGAGGTGACCGAGGGAAAGGTGTGCGTGGACGGGACGGATGTCCGGGATGTCACGCTCGCGTCGCTGGCCGCCGGGGTCGGGCTGGTGTCGCAGGAGACGTATCTGTTCCACGCGTCGGTGCGGGAGAACCTGCGGTTCGCGAAACCGGACGCCACCGACGAGGAGCTGGAGAACGCCGCGAAGGCCGCGCACATCCACGACACGCTGGCCGCACTGCCGGAGGGATACGACACCGTCGTCGGGGAACGCGGCTACCGGTTTTCCGGCGGGGAGAAGCAGCGGATGGCGATCGCGCGGATCCTGCTGCGCAATCCGCCGGTGCTGATCCTGGACGAGGCGACGAGCTCGCTGGACAACCGCACGGAACGCGCGGTGCAGGCGGAACTGGACCGGCTCGCCGCGGGCCGCACGACGATCGCGATCGCGCACCGGCTGTCCACTGTGGAGCACGCGGATCAGATCGCGGTGCTGGACACGGGACGGATCGTCGAACGGGGAACGCACGCGGAGCTGCTCGCCTCCGGCGGCAGGTATGCCGCGCTGGTGCGGGGAGAAACCGCCTAATGTGGCCGCATGGAGACCGAACCCGACGCGCACCGGGCCGACGAGCTGGCGACGCTGGCCCGGACGGTGCGCGAGGGCGTCGGGCGGCTGAACTGGCGGATGCGCTCCGAGGCGGGCTCGCCCGCCCCGGGACCGGCCGTGCTGGCGGTGCTGTCGCGGCTGTACCGCGGCGGCACGCACACGCCGGGCGAGCTGGCCGAGGCCGAGCGGATCCATCCGCAGTCGCTGACGCGGATCCTGGCCTCGCTGGCCGAACGCGAGTGGATCACGCGCACCCCGGACCCGGCGGACGGGCGGCGGTCGCTGATCGAGATCACCCCGGCCGGGCTGCGGGAACTGCGCACCTACTCGATCGCGCGGGAGAACTGGCTGGCCGCGGCCGTCGAACGGACGCTGAGCCCCACCGAACAGGAACTGCTCCGGCTCGCGGCCGGGCTGCTGACGCGGATCGCGGATTCCTGAGGCCCGGGAGTTCCGGGGCGGCCGCTCCCCACGGCCGTCCCCGGAACCGTGGCGGAAGAGCTCACCTCCCCAGGAGGCCTTCCGCCGCGGGCACGCGGAGCGGTTCCCCCTCGGCCGCCCGGCGTTGGGGAGAAGTCTGCCGTCCGGGGGCGGGCGCGCGGCAGCGTGAAGTCCCCCAATCCGGACTGAGTAGGACTACTCAAACGCGGGTGTCGGGTCCCGCGGAGTCGCTCGCGAACTCGAAGAGCGGTTCGGCGTCGGCGAGTTCCTCGGCGGAGCAGCTGACCGCGCAGGCGGCGGCTTGCAGGACCTCGGTGAGGACCTCGACCTCGGACGGCGAGACCGTGGCGAGCGCGGGGTTGCGGACGTCCATGCGCCCGGCGAGACCGGCCAGGGCGTGGGACAGCGCGTGCTGCCCGGCGACCAGCTGGGTGACCACCTCGGAGAGTTCGCCGAGGGTGGCGGCGGATCCGTCGCCGCGGAGCAGGGCGGAGAGTTCCTCGGCGCAGGTGCGGAGGTGCCCGGCCACGACGGTCGGGGGCAGCGAAAGCTCCGGCAGGTTCTCGTGCCCTCGCATCGCGTTCACCTCGCCCCTTGCCCGGACCTGCCATCCTGCCATCGGAACCGGGGTCGGCGCCGCCGACACCCCGGACGGGTGAGCCCGGATGGCGCAATGCGGCCGGGTCTGCCCTGGTCATTCGTCCGTGAAGGGCTCCTTGACGGAATCTGATTCCCTCAAGGAGTCCTTCACGGACGGTCAGGAGACCGCAGCCAGGACGGCGTCGGTGATCGCGGTGCGCCACGAAGGGGTGACATGGCCGGAGCGCGGCGAGAGGGCGAACGAGTCGACGACGGCGCCGCCCAGGGTCGCGGCTTTCGCCCAGTGGACGTCGGCCTCCGCGCGGCGCAGGGCGCTCGCCACGCGGAACAGCAGGCCGATCCGGTCGGCGGCGCGCAGTTCCAGCACGACGGCGTCGGGACCGCTCGTTTCGTCGTCGAACCAGCGCACCACCGGCTTGACCACGACCGGCGACGCGGTCGCGTAGTCGCGTTCCTTCGCGGCCAGCCGCTGGGTGAGCGGCATCGTCCCGGCGACCGCGCGGGCGAACTGTTCCCGCAGCAGCGCGGGATCCGGCAGCGATCCGAACTTCGGCGACGCGGTGAACACGCCCGCCCGGCCGTGATGCTCGCGCAGGACCGCCGAGTGGACTTCCAGGGAGTTCAGCGCCAGCACGCCGGCCGCGGGAGCGAGCAGTTCGCGGTCCGCAGGGACGGCCAGCAGCACCGTGACGACCTTGCCGTGTGCGGAGATCCGGATTTGGCCGACGCCGGTCCGGGTGGCTTCGGCGACCAGCTCGCGTTGGTCGTCGTCCAAGGGCTCCGGCGGCGTGAAACCCTTGCCGTGCACGGCTTCCTCGCAGCCGCTGACCAGCTCGGCGAGCAGGCGGTCCTTCCAGTCGGTCCAGACGCCGGGTCCGGTGGCCAGCGAATCGGCGCGGGTGAGGGCGTGCAGGAGTTCCAGCAGGACGACGTCGCGGTCCAGGGTTTTCACCACGCGCGAGATGGTCGCGGGATCGCCGATGTCGCGTCTGGTCGCGGTGTGCGGCAGCAGCAGGTGGTGGCGGACCATCGCGGAGACCGTCGCGACGTCCGCGGGCGGCAGGCCCAGGCGTTGCGCTACCGAGGCGGAGATCTTCGCGCCCAGTTCGGAGTGGTCGGCGTCGCGGCCCTTGCCGATGTCGTGCAGCAACGCGCCGATCAGCAGCAGGTCCGGCCGCGACACGGTGGTGGTCAGTTTCGCTGCTTCGACGCACGCCTGGACGAGGTGCCGGTCGACGGTCCATTGGTGCACTGGCGACCGCGGCGGCAGGTCGCGCACGGCGCCCCACTCCGGGAACAGCCGGGCCCACAGACCGGTGCGGTCGAGGGCTTCGACCGCGTCGACCAGTCCCTCCCCCGCGCCCAGCAGTTCGACGAGGGCGTTGCGGGCGTCGTCCGGCCATGGTTCGCGCAGTTCCGGGGCGGACTCCGCGAGGGTGCGCAACGTGCCTGGTGAGATGGGTTTTCCGGTCCGAGCCGAGGCCGCTGCGGCACGGAGCAGAAGCGCGGGGTCCCGGGCGGGGAGTGCGTCTCGGGCCAGCGCGACCTCGTCGCCGTGCAGTACGACGCCCTCCGCCAGCGGGCGGCGAACCGGGCGTCGGCCGAAGAGTGGACGCGGTTGCTCCACAGTGGACCGAAGAGCGACATCGACGGCGTACGCGATGGTTCGGCCCGCGCCGGAAAGCTTGCGCGCCAAGGCGAATCGGTCGCCCAGCTCCAGTTCGTGCGCTACGACGTCGGCGTCGGCCGCGCTGAGGATGTCTCGTTCGCGACGTGCTTCGCGGCGGAGTTCGGTGCGGACGTCGAGCAGGAGTTGCTTGGCTGCCAACAGTTCTTCGCCCGGTCGCGCGGTGAGCTGTCCGGCCGCGAGGGCTTCCAGCACGCCGAAGTCGCGAAGGCCGCCGCGGCCGTGTTTCAAGTCCGGCTCGGCGGATTGGGCGATCTCGCCGCTGCGCCGCCATCGTCCGTGGACGGATTCAGCCAGCTCCGGCAAGCGTTTGCGGGCGGTGCGCCGCCACTGGTCGCGGGCGGCGGACGCGAGGCGTTCGGTGAGGCCCGGGTCTCCGGCCAGGTGCCGGGCGTCGAGCAGACCGAGCGCGGTACGCAGGTCCTCCGCGGCGACTTTCAGCGCCTCGCCGGGCGTGCGGACCGAATGGTCGAGGCCGACCCGCGCGTCCCACAACGGGTACCACAGCGCGTCGGCGATCTCCCCGACCTGGTTGTTTCCGTTGTGCAGCAAGACCAAATCGAGATCGGAGTACGGCACGAGCTCGCGCCGCCCCAACCCCCCTACGGCGACCAGCGCGACACCTGGGTCCGCGGTGTCGACGCCGGCCGCCGTCGCTCCTTTCCCGAGCCAGAACTCGTAGAGATCGACCAGGGAGTTCCGCAGCGCGGGCGCTCCGTGCCGTCCTTCGAGCAGCAGCGCAGTGGCTCGGGCGAGTTCGCCCCCGTCGGTCATCGGCTACAGCGCGTCCGTGCCGCGTTCGCCGGTGCGGACCCGGATGACCGTCTCCACCGGCGTCACCCAGACCTTCCCGTCGCCGATCTTCCCGGTGTGCGCGGCGGTGGTGACCGCGTCGAGGACCTTCTCGACCACGACGTCGTCCACCACGACCTCGATCTTCAGCTTGGCCACGAAATCCACCGAGTACTCGGCCCCCCGGTAGACCTCGGTGTGGCCCTTCTGCCTGCCGTAGCCCTGGACCTCGCTCACCGTCATCCCGAGCACGCCCAGCTGCTCCAGCGAGGAGCGGACGTCGTCGAGCGTGAACGGCTTGACGATCGCGGTGATGAGCTTCATGCCTTGGTCTCCTCGAGTTTCGTGGCGGGCTTGGCCGGGAACGTCGCCGAGTGGCCGAGGCCGCCCATGCCGGTGAAGTCGTAGGCGCTCTCCGCGTGCTGGCCCTCGTCGATGCCGCTGACCTCGTGTTCGGTGCTGACGCGGAACCCGCCCGCCTTCTTGATCGCGAAGCCGATGATCAAGGTCATGATGAACGAGTAGCCCAGCACCGCAAGCGCGGCGACCACCTGGATGCCCAGCTGTTTGAAGCCGCCGCCGTAGAACAGGCCGTCCGCGCCCGCCGGGTTCACGCTCTTGGTGGCGAAGAACCCGATCAGCACGGTGCCGACGAGACCGCCGACGAGGTGCACGCCGACGACGTCGAGGGAGTCGTCGAAGCCGAAGCGGAATTTCAGCGAGATGGCGAGCGCGCACAGCACCCCGGCGATCACGCCGATCGCGATCGAGCCGAGCGGGCTCACGAAACCGCAGGCGGGGGTGATCGCGACCAGCCCGGCGACCGCGCCGGACGCCGCGCCGAGCGTGGTCGGCTTGCCGAACTTCAGCTGTTCCACGACGAGCCAGCCGAGCACCGCGGCCGCGGTCGCGACGGTGGTGTTGGTGAACGCGACGCCCGCGAGGTCGTTGGCGCCGAGCGCGGAACCGGCGTTGAAGCCGTACCAGCCGAACCACAGCAGCGACGCGCCGAGCAGGACGAACGGGACGTTGTGCGGACGGCCGGTGTCCTTCGGCCAGCCCTTGCGCTTGCCGAGCACCAGCGCGAGGGCGAGACCCGCGGCGCCCGCGTTGATGTGCACCGCCGTGCCGCCCGCGAAGTCGAGCGCCTTGAGCTGGTTGGCGATCCAGCCGCCCACCGAATCCTTGCCGGTGAATCCGTCGAACGAGAACACCCAGTGCGCGACCGGGAAATACACGACAATGACCCAGATCGTCACGAAAAGCGTCCAGCCCCAGAACTTCGCGCGATCCGCGATGGCTCCGGAAATGAGCGCCGGGGTGATGATCGCGAACATCAGCTGGAACATGCAGAACGCGAGCAGCGGCAACGCGTCCGGGCCGGGCCACGGGACGGCGGGCGGGCCCGCGCTGGCGAGGCCGACGAGCTTGCCGAACGCGTCCGTCAGGCCGGCGTAGTCGAAGTTCCCGACCAGGCCGCCGAAAGCGTCGTCGCCGAAGGACAGCGAGAACCCGAAGAGCACCCACAGCACCCCGACTATCGCGAGTGCGATGAAGTTCATCATCAACATGTTCAAAACGCTCTTCGCGCGGACCATGCCGCCGTAAAAGAACGCGAGGCCTGGGGTCATGAGCATGACCAGCGCGGCGCTGATCAGCACCCAGGCGGTGTCTCCGGCGTTCAGCACAATCGTCCTCCCGTGCCGTGGGCAACTGCAGAGGAAGTGTTGGCCGCGGGTGTTTCACCAGGCTTCGGTTCACGTTTCCCTCGCGTGAACTCCGGCACGTGGGTTGTTACGGGGACGTTTCCGGGGAGCCGGGGTGAAATGTCCGGTCAGGCAACCTCATGGTCGAATAGCGCCATGTCTTTGCCTGATCGGGTGATCGCGGCGCTGCGCTGTTCGGTGTGCGCGGAGCCGGTCTCGCTGACCGGCCGGACGCTGCGCTGCGAGCGGCGGCATTCGTTCGATCTGGCCCGGCAGGGTTACGTCAATCTTCTCCACGCGCGCATCCCGGCGGGCACGGCCGACACCGCGCCGATGGTGGACGCGCGGGCGGCGTTTTTGTCCTCCGGGGCGTACGCGCCGCTCGCCGAGGCGGTCGCTGAGGTTGGTTCTGCTCCTGGATTGATCATCGACGCCGGAGCCGGGTCGGGTTATTACCTCTCGCGAGTACTGGACGCCGCACCGGACGCGGTCGGGCTCGCACTGGACGTGTCGGCGATCGCGCTGCGACGGGCCGCGCGGGCGCATCCGCGGCTGGGCGCGGCGGTGTGGAACCTGTGGGAACCGTGGCCGGTGGGCGACGGGGTGGCTTCGGTGGTGTTGGACGTGTTCTCGCCGCGGAACGCCGCGGAGTTCCACCGGGTGCTCGCGCCGGGCGGGAAGCTGGTGGTGGCATCGCCGTTGCCGGGGCATCTCGCGGAGCTGGGGGATCTGGTGCTCGCGGTGGACGCGCGTAAGGAAGAACGGCTCGAGGCCGCGTTGGGCGGGTTGTTCGAGCGGGAGTCCGGGATGGAGGTGGTCCGGACGCAGGAGTTCAGCGCGGCGCAGGTGCGGGATGTGGTGGCGATGGGGCCCGCGGGCTTCCATCTGGACCGGGACGGACGGCGGGAGCGCCTCGAAGCGGCGACTGGGAGGGACGTGACGCTGGCGGTTTCGGTGAGCACGTGGCGGAAGAGGGACGACGGGCTGTGAGCCGGGTGCGCGTGGCCGAGCTGAGCGACGTCGAGGCGATCTGCCGTTTCGGCGAGACGCACATCCCACCGCACTACGCCCCGCTGATCGGCGAAGCGGCAGCCCAGCGCCAAGTCCGTCGGTGGTGGAACGAAGCGCATATCGGCGCCGCCGTGACCGACGGGCGCGTGGTCGTCGCTGAAGCCGAGGGGCGCATCGTCGGCGTCGGACAGCGCGGACCGGACCACGTCGTCTACAAGCTCTACCTGGACCCGGAACACCGCGGCCACGGGTTGGGCCCACAACTGCTCGATGCCCTAACCAGCCACCTGCCAGAAGGCGTCGACCGGCTGCGCATCGAGCACTTCGCCGCCAACGAGCGGGCCGCGGCGTTCTACGAACGGGAAGGATTCGCCGTCGAGCGGATCGAGCCGGACCCCGGTGGCGATCCGGCGCTCGCCGTGGTCTGGCGCGCCCGCCCGATCACTCTCCGGGAGGAATGGCCGCCACCGCCGCCGCTGGGTTAGCGTGGCCGTCGATGAGCGAACGTACCTGGGGCTTCCGCACCCGCGCCCTGCACGCCGGCGGCACTCCCGACCCCGCTACCGGGGCTCGTGCGGTGCCGATTTACCAGACGACCAGCTTCGTGTTCGAGGACGCGGCCGACGCGGCCAATCTGTTCGCGCTGCAGAAGTACGGGAACGTCTACAGCCGGATCGGCAACCCGACCGTCGCGGCGTTCGAGGAGCGCGTCGCGAGTCTCGAAGGGGCCATCGGCGGGGTCGCGACGGCCAGCGGGCAGGCGGCGGAGTTCCTCACCTTCTCGGCGCTCGCGGAGGCCGGCGACCACATCGTGTCGGCCGCCGGGCTGTACGGCGGGACGGTCACGCAGCTCACCGGGACGCTCGCGCGGTTCGGTGTCGAGACGACGTTCGTGCACGGTGACACCGAGGACTACGCCAAAGCGGTGACCGACCGCACGAAGCTCATCTACACCGAGGTGATCGGCAACCCGAGCGGCGCGATCGCGGACCTCGCCGGGCTGGCTGATCTCGCGCATTCGCACGGCATCCCGCTCGTGGTCGACGCGACGCTCGCCACTCCGTATCTCTGCCGCCCGATCGAGCACGGCGCGGACATCGTCCTGCACTCGGCCACGAAGTTCCTCGGCGGGCACGGCACGACGCTCGGCGGGGTCGTCGTCGAGGCGGGGACTTTCAACTGGGGCAACGGAAAGTTTCCTCGGATGACCGAGACCGTCGACAGTTACGGCGGGCTCAAGTACTGGGAGAACTTCGGCGAGTACGCGTTCTGCACGCGGCTGCGCGCGGAGCAACTGCGCGACATCGGCGCGGTGCTGTCGCCGCATTCCGCGTTTTTGCTGCTGCAGGGCGTGGAAACGCTGCCGCAGCGGATGGACGCGCACGTCGTCAACGCGCGGGCGATCGCGGAGTACCTGAACGCGGACCCGCGGGTCGCGTGGGTGTCTTACGCGGGGTTGCCCGATCACCCGGATCACGAGCGGGCGGCGCGGTATCTGCCGCAGGGGCCGGGCGCGGTGTTTTCGTTCGGGGTCAAGGGCGGACGCGCGGCGGGCGAGAAGTTCGTGGAGTCGGTGGAACTGTTGTCGCACTTGGCGAACGTCGGCGACGCGCGGACGTTGGTGATCCACCCGGCCTCGACGACGCACGCGCAGCTTTCCGAGGACCAGCTCGCCGCGGCGGGCGTCGGCGCGGACCTGATCCGGCTGTCGGTCGGGCTGGAGGACGTCGAGGATCTGTTGTGGGACCTCGACCAGGCTCTCGACAAGGCGGTGAATGCGTGAGCTACGACGTCGGGGCGGTCGAACGGCGGCGTCTTCTCGGGCGCACGAAATCGGTGACGGTCGTGGGCGCGTCGGCGAATCCGGCGCGGCCGAGCTACTTCGTGGCGACGTATCTGCTGTCTTCGACGCGGTACGAGGTCAACTTCGTCAACCCGCGGCTCGACACGTTGCTCGGGCGGCCGGTGTATCCGTCACTGGCGGATGTGCCGGGCGAACTGGATCTGGTGAGCGTGTTCCGCAAGCACGATGACCTCCCCGGGGTCGCCGAGGAGGTCATCGAGGCCGGCGCGCGGACGTTGTGGCTCCAGCTCGGCCTGTGGCACGAACCGGTGGCGGACCGCGCCCGCGAAGCCGGGCTGGACGTGGTGATGAACCGCTGCGTGAAGATCGAGCACGCGCGGTTCGCGGGCGGGCTGCATCTCGCGGGGTTCAACACCGGGGTGATCAGCTCGCGGCGGCAAACCGCGCCCTGAACCGGCTAGGTTCGGCGAGGTGAACCCGAACTGCCCGCACGGCTGGCCGCGTCCGGAAACCGAGATGACCTGCCTGGACGACCGGGAAGTCGTGTTCCGCGGCGACCAGGTCTCGGTGCGGTTCGGCGAAGCCGCGGCCTCGCCCGGTTCCTCGACGGGCTCGACTTCCGCGGCTGGGAAGGCGAGCGACGCTGGGTCAACGCCGACCGCGACCTGATCGTCTGCGCGACCCACCACTCCGGCGGCCGCGTCGAACTGGCCTGGACGCTGCGGCCGTGGCGGCATTCCGTCTACGGCGAATGGGAAGCCACCGTCACGACCGCGATGGAGGCAGGCGCCGAGAAGGACGACCTCGCCGCCCAGCTGCACGATTTCCTTACTGCCGAAGGGTTTCCGGTCGAATACCGCGACGCCGAGTTCAGCTGACCGTCGCCACCAGGAACTCCTCCCCCGACGTCTCCAGCCCGTCCGAACGACCGGACAGATACCGCTTGTTCAGCTCAGCCGCACTGACATGCCGGGCGTCCTGGAAACCGCACTCCCGCGCGAAATCCAGCATCTCGTCCGGCGCGAAGAAGCTCACGAACGGCGTCCCCGCCGCCTTCGCGCCCTTCATCGCCGCTGCCCTGGCCGCGCGATCGGGTTCGTCCAGGTACTCCTCCGGCATCTGGAACGTCATCGCCACCACGGTGCCCGGCGCGAAACCGGCGAGCGCGCGCAATGTCGCGGCGTTCGCCTCGCGCGTCAGGTACATGCTGACTCCCGTCGACGCCACCACGGCGGGCTTCTCCAGCTCGAAACCGTTGGCAGCCAAGCGTTCCGGCCACTGTTCGCCGGATTCGAAGTCGACCGGCACGAACCGGTACGGGGCGGGCAGCCCGAGTTCGGCCAGCCGCGCGCGCTTCCACTCCTGCGTGCCCGGCTGGTCGATCTCGAACACCCGCACGCCCAGCTCCGGTTCCCGCTGCGCGAACGTGTCCAGCCCGGCGCCGAGCAGGACGTACTGCGAGACCCCGCGTTCGCGCACCAGATCTTCGACAAACCGGCTGCGCAACGCGATTCCCGCGCGGAACCGGCGGGTGAAGTCCCGGTCCATGTCCGGCCGGGAGCGCCAGTCCGGACCAGGATCGGCCAACTGGAGCCCGATCTCGTCGGCCAGCGCGTGCGGCGGCGGATCGGCGAGCACGTGCAGCGCGCGCCACAACGCGACGCGCACCGCGGTGTGGTCCGGCTCGCTCACTTCGGGGCCCGCAGGGTCCAGATCCGGCCGTCCGGATCCCGCACGGTCATCTCGCGCGTGCCGTAGTGAGTGTCTTCGAACGGGGTGACGACGTCGAGTTCCGCGTCGACCGACTCGTCCGGCACCGCTACCACCACGGCCGTGCGCGGCTCCTGGTTTTCCGGCACCTCGACGACGAACACCGGCGCGCCGTCGCCGTTCGAGAGCTGACCCGAGTTGTGGTCGGTCTCGAAATCGAGGCTGAACCCCACGCGCTGCAGGAACTTCGCGGTCTTGCCCCAGTTGTGCGTCTCCATGACGAACATCGTGATGCCGTCGCTCATGTCAGCCGTCCTCTCGTTGGTCGGGCGAGGTGCCGAGATAAGCCCGCAAGGCCGCGGTGACCAGCGCGGACAGTGACTGCTCGGTCTCGATCGCCCGGTACTTCACCTGCTTGATCAGCTCGACCGGCAGGTAGACGTTGAATTGTTTGACCTCTTCACCGGCCATTCTAGGATGCTAGCAATCTAGCCGGCGGCGGACAAGGCCCGCCCCGGCGCTCGTGAGAAGGTGGAGGCATGGCGAAACCCTCCGGGCTGCAGATCAGGAACATCATCGCCGCCGTCCTGATGGCTGCCGCGTTCGTGTTCAACCTGGTGACCGGCGGCCCATGGTGGGTCACCGCGATCGTCGGCGTCGCGGCCCTGCTGTCGTCCTTCTCCGCCTACCTGAACCGCCCCAGCGCGCGCGGCTGACCCGTCCGTCCCTTCCGGCCCGCACGCTCGGGCAGGAAGATCGTCTCGTTCAGCCTTCGTCCGCACGCACGTCGCCTCCGGTTCAGCCGCCGCTGCTCTACTCGGCGCGGCCCGATCGCGGCAGGCGAAGGAGTGTTGGTGGCAGGGAACGGCTTCACCGTCCACCCGGACGAGTTGCACACATTCAGCGAGTACCTGGACAAGACCACCGTGCCGACGGTGAACGACTCCGCGAAGGCGGTGGACGACGCCAATGGCGGGGACATCGACGCGTTCGGCGTCGTGCTCGCGCAGGTGCTCGCGATTCCGGCGCGCATCGCGCTGAAGGCCGTCTCCGACAATCTGCACGGCGTCGCGAAGGACGTGACCGACAGCGCGGACAAGACGCGCCAAGCCAGCGAGCAGTACAGCAAGGGCGACCAGGACCTCGCGAAGGCGTTCGACAAGTTCAAGCCGGAGCAGGTGAAATGAGCGTCGTCGAGCCGATCACCGATTCGAACAACACCACCGGCGCGGGCGCCATCGACAGCTGGCACAGCGTCGTCTCGTCGATCCAGGAGATCCAGCACCTGCACGGCGCCGACGCGGCTGCGGTGGGCGTCGAGATCGGCGTTTCGATCGTCGGCGCGATCGCGGACACCGCGGCGCTCGTCCTCGACCCGTTCGGCAAACTGATCGCGGCCGGGCTCGGCTGGCTGATCGAGCACATCTCGTTCCTCAAAGAGGGCCTCGACAAGCTCGCCGGCGACCCCGCGGCGATCAAAAAGATGGCCGAGGAACTGCACAAGACCGCGCAGAACCTGCGCAACGCGGCGAAGGACCTCGACGCCACGCTGCAGAAAACGGTCACCGACTGGCAGGGCGACGGCGCCGAGGCGTTCAAGAAGAACATCGGCGACCGGCGCGGCCAGATCGACAGCGCCGGACAGGCGGTCGACGTCGCCGGTTACGTCGTCGAGACGACGATGGCCCTGGTCACCGTGGTGCGCTCGCTGATCCGCGACCTGATCACGACGTTCCTCGGCGACGTCATCGCGACGATGCTGATCGCGCTCGCGATGGCGGCGTTCACGTTCGGCGCGTCGATCGTGGTCGGGGTCGGCAACGTGATCCGATCGGGGATCTCGCTGGCGCTGACGATGGCGTCCAAGATCGCCCGGGTGGTCGGCCTGGGAGGGCGGACCGCGAGCCGGTTGGCGCAACTGGCGGAGAAGGTGAAACCCGGACGCGGCGGCGGCTCGCACGGCGGCGGGAACAACCACGAGATGACCGACCTGGGCGGCAACCACGGCGGCGGCCATGGCGGCGGGACCGGTGGCGGCGGTGGCGGTGGCGGTCAGGGCGGGCAGGGTGGTCACGGCGGGAACAACACGCCGCATGACGACACGCCGGGTGGCAACAACAACCACCACGACGACACCCCGGACGGGAACAACGCCCCGCACGACGACACCCCCGGCGGCAGCAACACCCCGCACGACGACACGCCAGGTGGCAGCAACCACCACGACGACACCCCGGGCGGGAACAACACCCCGCACGACGACACCCCCGGCGGGAACAACACCCCACACGAGGACACCCCCGGCAGCAACACGCCGCACGACGACACGCCAGGCGGCAACAACCACCACGACGCCACACCCGGCGGAAACAACACCCCACACGAAGAGCGGCCGAACAATCAGCCGCACGAGGACGATCCGTTCGACACCTGGCTGGCCGCGGATCAGCACTTCAACCCGCCGCCCAACCGCCCCCACGACACTCCTGGCGGCAATCCGCACCACGAAGACACCACGGGCGGGGGCGGCAACCACGAGAACACCCCGGGCGGCCACGACAACACCCCCGGCGGGAACAACCAGGACCACGACACCCCCGGCGGCAACAACACCCCGCACGACGAGACTCCCGGCGGGAACAACCACCACGACGACAATCCGGGCGAGAACCAGAACCACGAGACCAACGGCGACCACCACGGCGACAACGCAGGCGGGAACCATCAAGAAGGCAACGCAGGCGGCAATCACCAAGAGGGCAACGCAGGCGGCAACCACCAGGAAACCAACCAAGGCGGCGAGCACGGGAACACGCAGGGCGAGGGAGGCGGGTCCGGTCGTCCCTCCGGCCCGCAGTCGCCGTTCAAGCCGTACGACTTCAGGTGGATGAAGAAGCACGAAGACTGGCTCGAGAACATGTGCAACCTCCCCCAGGTCCAGAAGTACACCGGGGGCAAGAACGTCTGGAAAGACATCGTCAAGGCCCCGGACGAGTACTTCAAGACGCACCCGAAGCTCTACCCCTTCCTCAAGGGTCTGGCGGATGCCAAGAGCAGCAAGAACTTCGTGGGCTGGATCGGCAAGGACGCGATCAACTTCGACAAGGCGATCACCGACATCCACATGCAGGCCGAGGAGGCCTGGAAGACCTCCGACGAGGAGTGGCGCAAGGAGCATCCGGACCCGGCCGCCGAAGGAAGCACCGCGGAGTAACGAAAAAACCGTGCGGGTCACCCGGAAGGAATTCCAGGGTGACCCGCACGGCTGTGACCGAGCCGAGAGGTCAGTCGGATGTCTCCGCGAACCGTGCCGTCATGGCTTCCCTGCCGCGTTTGCTCAGTTCGCCGTACAGGCGCAGCCGGGCGAGGCCGCCGTCGGGGTAGATGTCCAGGCGGACTTCCGTTACCTCGGGGCCGTCGTCCGCCAGGGCGAAGCGGTGCCGGGTGTCGGGCTGCAACCTGGTGCGCGGCAACAGTTCCACCCACTCGCCCTCGTCCAGGCGGCCGCTCACCGAGGCCCAGCCGGGGGCGTTTCCCTTGAGGTTGCTGGTGTCCAGTTCCACGAACCGGACCAAGCCCGCGCCCGCCAGGGAGACCGTCGCCCAGTCGTTGCCGTCGTCGCGGCGGCGGGCGGTTTCCCAGCCCTCCGCCTGGTGCGCGGCGAGGCCCGGCGACAGCATGTTGTTCGGCGACGAATAGAACATGTCGCTGCACCCGGTGACGACCGCGCCGTTCTCCAGCGCCGCCAAGTCCAGGGAGCGCGGGTCGAGCAGCGAAGGGTCGGGAACCGGCGAACCGTGTACGCGCAGTCGGGCGACGCCGCCGTCGGGGTGCTGGGTGAGGCGCACGTGGGTGTAGCGCCGCGGGGACGTCACCTTGTAGTAGTTCTCCGAGTCGCCGACCGCCGGTTCGTGGTCGACCAGGACGTCCCAGTCGGCGTCCTGCAGTTCGGCCGCGCTCGGGTAGCCGGGGACGGACGTCGCCGCCACGGACACGAACGGCGGGTAGTTGCCCTTGAAGAACGCCGTGTCCACCACCACGCCGGACACCACGCCGCCGAGGCCGAGGCGGATCAGGGCGTGGTCGTCGCCGGGTTCGCGGTGCCGCCGGGTCTCCCAGCCGTCGTACACCTGGCCTTTCGGGCCGAACGTTTCGGCGCGGTGCGCCGGCCGCCACGGGTTGACCAGGTTTTCCTTCTCGGCGAACAGTTCGTCGCTCGCCCACATCACGGTGCCCCCGAACAGGCGCGAGGCCAGATCGGGCTGGGTAGTCCACTCCGGACGGTCGGACACGTGCTCCTCCATCTCTTCAGCAATTGCCCCGGGTCAGCAGAGTCCCCCTCGGTTCGCCGCCGGTCACCGGCTCGCCGCGCAGCCACGTGCCGCGCACGACGCCGGCCAGCGGACGCTGGTCGTACGCGCTCACCGGGTTGCGGTGCTTGAGCTTCGCGACGTCCACGACGAAAGCTTCGTCTGGTGCGAAGACGCAGAAATCGGCGTCGCAGCCCACTTCCAGCTTGCCCTTGCGCGTCATCCCGACCTGCGCGGCCGGTCGCTCGGCCATCCACCGCACGACATCGACCAGACCGAAGCCGCGCTGGCGGGCCTGCGTCCAGATCGCGGGCAGACCGAGCTGCAGGCTGGAAATACCGCCCCAGGCAAGACCGAAATCGCCGGTGTCGAAGCGTTTCAGCTCCGGCGTGCACGGCGAATGGTCGCTGACGATCGTGTCGATCACGCCGTCCGCCAAACCCTGCCACAGCAATTCCCGGTTCGCCGCCTCGCGGATCGGCGGGCAGCACTTGAATTGCGTTGCCCCGTCCCGGATTTCCTCCGCGACGAACGACACATAGTGCGGACAGGTTTCCACCGACAGCGCGACACCCTCGCGGCGGGCACTGGCAATCAGCGGCAGAGCGTCCGAAGAGGACAGATGCAGGATGTGCGCGCGGGCGCCGGTGCGCCGCGCCGCTTCGATCACGTGCGTGATGGCCAGGTTTTCCGCGCCGCGCGGGCGGGAACCGAGGAAGTCGTGGTACTTCTCGCCGTGCGGGTCGGGAGCGGCGTCGATCGCGTCGGAATCCTCCGCGTGCACGATCATCTGCGCGTCGAACGATTTCAGCTCGCGCAGCGCGGATTCCAGGCCGTCCGCGTCCAGGGGCGGGAACTCGTCGACGCCGGAGTGCAGCAGGAAGCACTTGAAACCGAAGACGCCTTCGTCGTGCAGCCCGCGCAAATCGCCTTCGTTGCCCGGAATCGCGCCGCCCCAGAACCCGACGTCCACGTGCACGCGACCGCTCGCCGCCTTGCGCTTGACCTCGAGCGCGGCCACGTCGACCGTCGGCGGCAGGCTGTTGAGCGGCATGTCCACGATCGTGGTGACACCGCCGGCGGCGGCCGCGCGCGTCGCGGTCTCGAAACCCTCCCACTCGGCCCGGCCGGGATCGTTGACGTGCACGTGGGTGTCCACGAGACCGGGCAGCAGCACCTCGTCTTCGGCCAGCTCGACGAGCCGCGTGCCCGGCATCTCGACAACGCCGGGTTCCGCGGCGACAATCCGGCCGTCCCGCACGCCGATCGTCGCCGGCCCGAGACCGGCGGGGGTCACCGCACGCGCGGCCCGCACCACGAGGTCCATCGACGGTCTCCTCCAGTTCCACGTTACGGAAAGACTCTTTCGCTCACCGAGATTAGACACGTCCTTCCCGGCTCGTCAACGCCGTCCCTCCCACGTTACGGTCACCAGGTGGAGTTGGAAGCCGAGTTCACCAGCGAGCCGTTTCGCGGCGAGGGCGCACCGCCGGAGCACGCCGTCCGCGCCCGCGACGCCGCCGACGCGGCCGGGCTCGACACCGACTTCGGCCCCCTCGGCACCCTGGCCCGCGGCACCGCCGACGAGCTGTTCGCCGCGTTGCCCTCGATCGCCCGCGCCGCCCTCGAAGGCGGGGCCACCCGGGTGACGCTGCAACTGCGCCGAACCGACGACTCCGACACCGTTCCCGCGGTCGAACTCAACAGCGCGCTGTCGCGATTGATCTCCGACGTGGAACGCGAACTCGGCTCGAAACTCCGCGATCTCGACCGCCCGGAAAAGCAGCGCGCGGTCCGCCTCCTGCGCGAGCGAGGGGCCTTCAACCTGCGGAAATCGGTTTCGGCGGTCGCCGAGGAACTGGGCGTCACGCGGTTCACGGTCTACAACTACCTCAACCGGGAAGCCGACTGAGCCGCGATTCAACAAAGTGTTGACGCACGCTCGACCCGGCCGTACGGTCAGCGGAACACCACCTCCCCGGAGGAGATTCCGTTGCCGCTCGCACTCGCCGAGTTCAACTCCGCATCAGCCGCCGAACTCCGGCCGACGCTCACCGCCTGCCTGGCCGTGCCGCGCTGGGTCGACACCGTGCTCGACGGCCGTCCGTACGCCGATTTCGCCGCGCTGAGCAAGAGCGCGGACAGCGCGACCCCGTTGCGCCGCAACGAGATCCGCGACGCGATCGCCGCGCACCCGAGGATCGGCGAACGCCCGACCAGCAAGGGCAGCGACGCCGACTGGTCGCGTTCGGAGCAGTCCGGCGTGGACAACGCGGACGAATTCGCCGCCGCCAACGCCGAGTACGAAGCCCGTTTCGGCCACGTCTTCCTGGTGTGCGCGAGCGGGCGCAGCGGCGAGGAGCTGCTCGCGAACCTGCGCTCCCGGCTCGGCAACGACCCGGACACCGAACTCGACGTCGCCGGCGCGGAGCTGGCCAAGATCGCGCAACTGCGCCTCGCGAAAGCGGTAACGGCATGAGCCTTGTGACCACGCACGTCCTCGACACCGCCACGGGCAAGCCTGCCGCCGGGATCGCCGTGCGCTTCGAGCGCCAGGACGGCTCGCTCGTCGCCGAAGGCAAGACCGACGACGACGGCCGCATCCGCGACCTCGGCCCGGACACGCTCAACCCCGGGGTGTACCGGCTGATCTTCGACACCGGGAGCTACCTCGGCCCGGAAGCGTTCTTCCCCGACGTCACGATCGCTTTCCGGATCGTCGACGGCACGTCGCACCACCACGTGCCGGTGCTGCTGAGCCCGTTCGCCTATTCCACCTATCGCGGGAGCTGACATGGGAATCTCGTTGGGCCCCAACCAGTACGGCAAGGCCGAGGTCCGCCTCGTCACCGTCCGGCGCGCCGGCGGCGTGCACCACCTGCGCGACCTCACGGTGTCCTCTGCCCTGCGCGGCGACCTGTCGGCCACGCACCTCACCGGCGACAACTCCGCCGTGCTGGCCACCGATACGCAGAAGAACACGGTGTACGCGTTCGCCAAGCAGCAGGACGTCGGCGAGATCGAGGACTTCGCGCTGCGGCTCGGCCAGCACTTCGTCGGCACGCAGGAAAAGATCACCGGTGCGCGGATTTCTGTCGAAGAGCAGGAATGGGACCGCATCACCGTGGACGGCGCGCCGCACGACCATTCGTTCAGCAGCTCCGGCGGCGAACGCCGCACCACGACCGTCACCGTGCACGCCGACCGCGCCTGGGTGGTGTCCGGAGTGGACGGTCTGGTGGTGCTCAAGTCCACCGGGTCCGAATTCCACGGATACCCGAAGGACGAATACACCACGCTCGTCGAAACCGACGACCGCATTCTCGCCACCGCCGTCACCGCGCGCTGGCGCTACGAGGGATTCACCGGGATCGACTGGGCCAAGAGCCATCGGGAGATCCGGCGGACGCTCCTGGAGACGTTCGCCACCAAGCACAGTCTTTCGCTGCAGCAGACCCTGTACGCGATGGGCGAAGCCGTGCTGCGGGCACGGCCGGAAGTAGCCGAGATCCGGTTCTCCCTGCCCAACAAGCATCACTTCCTCGTCGATCTAAGCCCCTTCGGCCTCGAGAACCACAACGAGGTGTTCTACGCCGCCGACCGCCCGTACGGCCTCATCGAAGGCACGGTGGTCCGCGACGAAGCCGAAGAGCCCGGCCCGGCCTGGACCGACGCCGTGCTCTAGCCCCGAGTCCCCTCCGGGAGAGCGCATGTCAGTTGCACAGGAACGACCTTCTCGGCACCCCGTGGACGCGGCGCCTCCGCTGCCGCAGTTGATCCTCGGCGGAATCCAGCACGTAGCGGCCATGTACGCCGGAGTGGTGGCACCACCGCTCGTCATCGGCGCGGCCGTAGGCCTCTCCCCCGGCCAGCTCGCCTTGCTGATCAGCGCGGCGTTGTTCACCGCGGGGCTGGCCACTCTCTTGCAGACCCTCGGCTTCTGGCGTTTCGGCGCGAGACTGCCGCTGGTCAACGGCGTCACTTTCGCCGCTGTCGCACCCATCCTGTCCATCGCGGCGCAGCATCGCGACGGCAACGCACTGGGCGTCGTCTACGGCGCCACGCTCGTCGGCGGCGTGTTCGTAGTGTTCGCCGCACCGTTTTTCTCCAAGCTGACGCGGTTTTTCCCGCCGGTGGTGACGGGGACGGTCATCACGCTCATCGGGATCTCGCTGCTGCCGGTCGCCGTGCAGTGGATCGCTGCACAGCACAAATCGGCCAAGCCCAGCGGGCTCCTGCTGGCCGGGATCACGCTGGTCGCGGTGCTGGTGTTCACCCGGTTCCTGACCGGGTTCTGGAGCCGGATCGCGCTGCTGCTCGGCCTGGTCGCCGGTACTGCGGTGGCGTGGCCGATGGGCCAGGTCGACACCTCGACGCTGAAGCAGGCCCCGGTGTTCGGCATCGTGACGCCGTTCCATTTCGGCACGCCGGCGTTCGACATCGCGGCGATCGTCTCGATGCTCATCGTGATGCTGGTGATCATGGCGGAAAGCACCGCTGACCTGCTGGCACTCGGCGAGATCGTGGACCGGCCGACCACCAGCCGCGTCCTGGCCGACGGCCTGCGCGCGGACGGGCTCTCCACCGCCCTCGGCACGATCTTCGGCGGATTCGCCTGCACGGCGTTCGCGCAGAACATCGGCCTCGTGTCGCTCACCCGCATGGTCAGCCGGTACGTGGTCGCGGCCAGCGGCGTCGTGCTCGTGCTGCTGGGCGTGTTCCCGGTGACCGGCGGGATCGTCGCGCTGGTGCCGCAGCCGGTGCTCGGCGGGGCCGGGCTGGTGCTGTTCGGCAGCGTCGCGGTGAGCGGCGTCCGGACGCTCGCGAAGGCGTCGTTCGAGCATCCGATCAACGTCGCGATCGTCGCCGCGTCGCTCGGGGTCGGGCTCATCCCGATCGCCATGCCGGACTTCTACTCCGGGTTCCCGGCGGCGCTGCAGGTCGTGCTCAACTCCGGGATCAGCGCGGGCTGCGTGACCGCGGTGGTGCTCAACCTGGTGCTCCGGCCGCGCTTGATAGAACGCTCTACCGTCCAGGAGCTATCCTCGGTGTCGTGACTGGCACCAAGGACCGGATCCTCGCCGCCGGGGCGGAACTGTTCCGGCAAGGCGGGTACGCGGGCACCGGCATGAAGCAGATTGTCGAAAAGGCCGGCGCGCCCTTCGGGTCGGTGTACCACTTCTTCCCCGGCGGCAAGGAGCAGCTGGGCGAAGAAGTGGTACGCACCTCGGGGATGCAGTACGCGCAGCTGTTCGAGGTTTTCATCGGGCCCGCGCCGGACCTGATCACCGGTCTCGAAAGCTTCTTCGCGGGCGCGGTCACCACGCTGCTCGACACGGACTACGTCGAGGGCTGCCCGATCGCGACCGTCGCGCTCGAAGTGGCGACCACGAACGAACCCTTGCGCAAGGCCACCGCGGACGTGTTCGAGGCATGGACCCAAGCGGGCACCAAGGGGTTCTCCGCGTTCGGGCTTCCCGAGGAGCACGCCCGCACGCTCACGCTCGCGTTGGTGACCAGCCTGGAAGGCGCGTTCGTGTTGTGCCGCTCCATGCGGACGACTGAACCGATGGCGGTCGCGGGCGCGGCGGTGGTCGACGTAGCGCGACGGCTCCTGACCGAACTGGGTGACGACGGGAAACGCCGTCCCTCCGGCGGCTAAGCTGGAACCAGCGTCCGGGTCCGCAGGAGGTGGCCGGTGTTCGGTCTCAGCATCGACCACATCGTGATTTTGCTGCTCGCCGGGTTGTTCATCCTCGGCCCGGAGCGGCTGCCCGAGGCGGCGCACTGGGTCGCGCAGGCCCTGAAACGCGCGCGCGGGTTCGCCGCGGGCACCAAGGCCCAGCTCGAGGCGGAACTCGGCCCGGAGTATCAGGAGCTGCGGAAACCGTTGCAGGAACTGCAGTCCCTGCGGATGGGCAACCCCCGGGCGGCCGTGACGAGGTATCTGTTCGACGACACTCCCCCGGCCGCGACGCCGCCGCCGGTCCCGCCGGTTCCGGCTCCGGTTCCGTTGCGGGCGAACGAGCGGCCGCCGGTCGATCCCGACGCCACCTGATCATTCGGCCGCGCGCCACGCCCATCCGGCGAGCACGAGCAGTTCGACGAGTTCCAGCACGGCCATCAGCCGTTCCACGAGCCCGGTCGCGACGGTCGGCAGATGCTGCCCGAATGCGACATTGGCCGCGAACGGAATGAGAAACGGCAGAAAGAACGGCACGGCCGCCAACCCCAGAATACGCGACCAGCGCGCATAACCCCGCCAATCCGGCGAATTCCGGTGTGCCCGGCCGAGCAGCCATCCGGCCAACGGCAAACTCACACAACTGATCCCGGTCGCGCCGAGGTGCACTTTGCCGACCCACGACACCGCATTTCCCTGCGGGTCCTTCGTGAACAACGCGACCGCCGCGAGCCCGGCGCACCAGGCGGCCATCGCGACGACCGTCAGCGCTCCGCACAGCAGCCCGCGGCGGCGCAGGACCACGGCCACCACGACCGAACCGGCCGACGTCAGCAGCATCGCCGCCGCCCACATCCACCAGCCAGGAGTCCAGGCGTAGTCGCTGAGCATCGCGCTGACCGGGTCGATCGGGCCCCAGTAGCGGTCGACGTGCAGCACCACCAGGAACGCCGCGGCGAGCAGCACCGCGACCACCGCCGCGCCGAGCGCGCGTTTCGTCGCTTTCGCCGACGGGGCCGACACCAGCACCGGAGTCAGTTCTGTCGTCACCGCTGGTTCTCCGCTCGCCCGCCCGCTTTCCCGAAAGCATATCCCGACCGCGGTCCCGTCGCTTTCGGACAGTCCGCCCGAATTGCCGCGCATTCTCAGCGTCCTGCCAGAAATCGCGACTACCCTCGCGGCGGTTCACTGATTTCTACCGACGGGAAATCCATGCCTGCCGCGCGCGGTACGGAATTGCGGCTGCTTCTGTTCGCGTTGGCGATCGTCTGGTGCGCGTTCCTGCTCGTGGACGCGAACGCCTTGGCGCGGCTCAGCTTCTCCGTCGTCGGCTACGGCGCGTCGTTCACCGCGGTGGTCGCGGCGGCGCACCTCGCGGTCCGGCGCTGGGCCCCGCACGCGGACCCGCTGATCCTGCCGTGCACCGTGCTGCTCAACGGGCTGGGACTGGTGGTGATCCACCGGATCGACCTCGGGCTCGCCGAACAGGCGGTGCAGCGGGGCAAGACGTACTCGGCCGTCGCCGGGCAGCAGGTGCTGTGGACCGTCGTGGCGCTGGCGTTGTTCCTGGCAGTGCTCGGTTTCGTTCGCGACCACCGCGTGCTGGCCCGGTACGGCTACCTCGCCGGGCTGGCCGGGATCGTCGCGGTGCTCCTGCCCGCGCTGCTGCCGTCGTCGCTGTCGGAGGCCAACGGCGCGAAGGTGTGGATCAGAATCGGCCCGCTGTCGCTCCAGCCGGGCGAGTTCGCGAAGCTGCTGCTGATCGTGTTCGCCGCGACGACGCTGGTCGCGAAACGGGAGCTGTTCCGGGTCGCCGGGCGCAAGGTGCTCGGCGTCGAACTGCCGCGGGCGCGCGACCTCGGGCCGATCGTGCTCGCCGCGCTCGGCTGTGTGGCGGTGCTGGCGTTCGAGAAGGAACTCGGCGCCTCGCTGCTGTTCTTCGGGATCGTGCTGGTGATGATCTATCTCGCGACCGAGCGGGCGGTCTGGGTGTATGCCGGGCTGACTGTGTTCGCGGGCGGCTGCGTGCTGGCGTACTTCCTGTTCAACCACGTGCGGCAGCGGGTCGCGAACTGGATCGACCCGCTCGCGACGTACGACCAGGCCGGCGGCGGGTACCAGATCGCGCAGGGCCTGTTCGGCCTCAGCACCGGCGGCATGGGCGGAACCGGCCTCGGCGCGGGCAGGCCGGACATCGTGCCCGAGGCGAACACCGACTTCATCACCGCCAGCATCGGCGAGGAACTGGGTTTCCTCGGGCTGGCCGCGGTGCTGATGCTGTACCTGCTGATCGCCCTGCGCGGTATGCGCCACGCGCTCGCCGTCCGCGACAGCTTCGGCAAACTCCTCGGCGGCGGGCT
>NZ_SDLT01000036.1 GCF_004522235.1 Amycolatopsis nivea | reverse complement strand
GCGGCGCGGCGCGCGG
Organism: Amycolatopsis nivea; assembly: GCF_004522235.1. Classification (GTDB taxonomy): domain Bacteria; phylum Actinomycetota; class Actinomycetes; order Mycobacteriales; family Pseudonocardiaceae; genus Amycolatopsis; species Amycolatopsis nivea. The sequence goes on along the minus strand of NZ_SDLT01000036.1, from coordinate 111,476 downwards.
TCCGCGGCCGACGCGGCGGCGTCGCGCTCGGCGCGCGCCTTCAGGCCGCCGACCAGCTCGCCCTTGTAGATCCACACCTTCACGCCGATGCGGCCGAACGTCGTCTTGGCCTCGAAGAAGCCGTAGTCGATGTCAGCGCGCAGCGTGTGCAGCGGGACCCGGCCGTCGCGGTAGTGCTCGGAACGGGACATCTCGGCGCCGCCGAGACGACCGCCGCACTGCACGCGGATGCCCTTGACCTGCGGCGAGCGCATGGAGGTCTGGATCGCCTTGCGCATCGCGCGGCGGAACGCCACGCGGTTGCTCAGCTGCTCCGCGACACCCTGCGCGACCAGCTGCGCGTCGGCCTCGGGGTTCTTCACCTCGAGGATGTTCAGCTGGACCTGCTTCTTGGTCAGCTTCTCCAGCGCGCCGCGGATCCGGTCGGCCTCCGCGCCGCGGCGGCCGATGACGATGCCCGGCCGGGCGGTGTGGATGTCGACGCGGACGCGGTCACGGGTGCGCTCGATCTCGACCTTGGAGATGCCGGCGCGCTCCATGCCGGTGGAGAGCAGCTTGCGGATCTTGACGTCCTCGGCCACGTACTCCGCGTACTGCTTGTCGGCGTACCAGCGCGACTTCCAGTCAGTGGTGATACCCAGGCGGAAGCCGTGCGGGTTGATCTTCTGGCCCACTACCGGCCACCTGCCTTCTTGTTGCTCTTCTTCTCCGCAGGCCGCGACTCGACCACCACGGTGATGTGGCTGGTGCGCTTGCGGATCCGGTACGCACGGCCCTGGGCACGCGGACGGATGCGCTTGAGGGTCGGGCCCTCGTCGGCGGTCGCGGACTTGATCCAGAGCGTCTCCGGGTCCAGCTGGAGGTTGTTCTCGGCGTTGGCCGCCGCGCTGGCGATGACCTTCGCGAGCGGCGTGCTGGCCGCCTGCGGCGCGAACCGGAGCACGGCCAAGGCCTCGCTGACGCTACGACCCTTGACGAGCTCGATCACCCGGCGCACCTTCATCGGGGCGTCCCGGACGAAACGAGCCCGCGCGACGGCCGTAGGCAGCTCTTCGGCTGCGGCCGTGGCGTTTGACTGGGCGTTCATCTGCTTCCCTTAACTTTCTCTGGCCCGCTCAGCGGCGGCGCGACTTGCGGTCGTCCTTGATGTGGCCCTTGAAGGTCCGCGTCGGGGCGAACTCGCCCAGCTTGTGACCCACCATCGCCTCGGTGACGAACACCGGGACGTGCTTGCGGCCGTCGTGCACCGCGATCGTGTGACCCAGGAAGTCCGGGATGATCGTGGAGCGCCGCGACCAAGTCTTGATCACGGTCTTCTTGCCCGATTCGTTGAGAGCGTCCACCTTCTTGAGCAGGTGGTCGTCCACGAACGGGCCCTTCTTAAGGCTGCGTGGCATGTGCTTCTACCTCCCTGCTCAGCGCTTCTTGCCGGTGCGCCGGCGGCGGACGATCAATTTGTCGGACGGCTTGCTCTTGCGAGTGCGGCCTTCGGGCTTGCCGTTCGGGTTCACCGGGTGGCGACCACCGGACGTCTTGCCCTCACCACCGCCGTGCGGGTGGTCGACCGGGTTCATCACGACACCGCGGACAGTCGGGCGCTTGCCGCGCCAGCGGTTGCGGCCCGCCTTGCCCCAGTTGATGTTCGAGTGCTCCGAGTTGCCGACCTCGCCGACGGTCGCGCGGTTGCGCACGTCCACGTTGCGGATCTCGCCCGAGGGGAGACGCAGCTGGGCGTAGGGACCGTCCTTGGCGACGAGCTGCACGCGGGCGCCGGCGGACCGGGCCATCTTCGCGCCGCCGCCGGGGCGGAGCTCGATCGCGTGGATCACGGTGCCGACCGGGATGTTGCGCAGCGGCAGGTTGTTGCCCGGCTTGATGTCGGCGCGGGGGCCGTTCTCGACCGTGTCGCCCTGCTTCAGCTTCTCCGGCGCGATGATGTAGCGCTTCTCGCCGTCGGCGTAGTGCAGCAGCGCGATGCGCGCGGTGCGGTTGGGGTCGTACTCGATGTGCGCGACCTTGGCCGGCACGCCGTCCTTGTCGTGACGACGGAAGTCGATCACGCGGTAGGCGCGCTTGTGGCCACCGCCCTTGTGCCGGGTGGTGATCTTGCCCGAAGCGTTCCGGCCGCCGGTCTTGCTCAGCGGACGCAGCAGCGACTTCTCCGGCGTGGACCGGGTGATCTCGGCGAAGTCCGAGACGCTCGAACCGCGACGACCCGGGGTCGTCGGCTTGTACTTGCGGATGCCCATTGTCAGCTCAGTCCTTTACGCGGTGGGTCCGCCGAAGATCTCGATCGCCTTGCTCTCAGGCGAAAGAGTCACGATGGCGCGCTTGGTGTCCTTGCGCTTGCCGAAGCCGGTACGAGTCCGCTTCCGCTTGCCCTGGCGGTTGGCCGTGTTGACACTGACGACCTTCACGCCGAACACCTTCTCGACCGCGATCTTGATCTGGGTCTTGTTGGCGTCCGGACGGACGATGAACGTGTACTTGTGGTCCTCGAGCAGCCCGTAGGACTTCTCGGAGATCACCGGCGCGAGCAGGATGTCGCGGGGGTCCGGGATGGCGACCGAGCTCACTTCTCGTCACTCCCTTCCGAAACCTCGCTCGAACGCGCGAGGGCCTTGACGACCTTCCCGCGGACGGGACCTGCCACGAACGCGTCGTAGGCGGCCTTGGTGAACACGACGTCGTCGTTGACCAGGACGTCGTAGGTGTTGAGCTGGTCAGCCCAGATCAGGTGCACGTACGGCAGGTTCCGCGCGGACACCCAGGCGAGCTCCTCGTCGCGGTGCAGGACCACGAGAACGCGCTTGGCCTGGGTCGCGGCGGCGATCGCCGACTTCGCGGTCTTGGTCGACGGCTTCTCGCCGGTGACCAGTTCCGTCACGACGTGCAGCTGGCCGGCGCGGGCCCGGTCGGAGAGGGCGCCACGCAGAGCGGCGGCCTTCATCTTCTTCGGGGTGCGCTGGGTGTAGTCGCGCGGCGTGGGGCCGTGCACGACGCCACCGCCGGCGAACTGCGGCGCACGGGTCGAACCCTGGCGGGCGCGCCCGGTGCCCTTCTGCCGGTACGGCTTCTTGCCGCCACCGGAGACCTCACCGCGGGTCTTCGTGTCGTGCGTGCCCTGGCGCGCGGCGGCCAGCTGGCCCACCACGACCTGGTGCATCAGCGCGACGTTGGCCTGCACGTCGAAGATCTCCCCGGGGAGCTCGACGGTGCCGTCGGCTTTACCGGCCGGAGTCTTCAGCTCGACGCTCGTCATCGTCAGTTTCCACCCTTCGCGGCGCTGCGCACGAACAGCAGGCCGCCCTTGGGACCGGGCACCGCGCCCTTGATCAGCAGCAGGCCGTCCTCGGCGCGCACGGCGTGCACGGTCAGGCCCTGCGTGGTGACCCGGTCGCTACCCATCCGGCCCGCCATGCGCAGGCCCTTGAACACGCGGCCCGGCGTGGCGCAGCCGCCGATCGAACCCGGCTTGCGGTGCACGGCCTGCGCACCGTGGCTCGCGCCCTGGCCCTTGAAGCCGTGGCGCTTCATGACACCGGCGTAGCCCTTGCCCTTGCTGGTACCGGTCACGTCGACCGAAGTGCCAGCCTCGAACACCTCAGCGGTGATCTCCTGGCCGACCTCGTAGGTCTCGGCGTCGGTGGTGCGCAGCTCGGCGAGGTGCCGGCGCGGCGTCACGCCAGCCTTGTCGAAGTGGCCGGTGCGCGGCTTGTTCACCTTGCGCGGGTCGACCGCGCCGAACGCCAGCTGCACGGCCGCGTAGCCGTCTTTGTCGGTGGTCCGGACCTGGGTCACCACGTTCGGACCGGCCTTGACGACAGTGACCGGGACGACCCGGTTCTGCTCGTCGAAGACCTGGGTCATGCCGAGCTTGGTGCCCAGGATGCCCTTCATTTGCCTGTCAGACATGAGTTCTTATCTCCGCCGCTCGCCCAACGCTTACTGGATGTTGACGTCGACGCTCGCCGGGAGGTCGATGCGCATGAGCGCGTCGACCGTCTTCGGCGTCGGGTCGAGGATGTCGATCAGACGCTTGTGCGTGCGCATCTCGAAGTGCTCGCGCGAGTCCTTGTACTTGTGCGGCGAGCGGATGACGCAGTAAACGTTCTTCTCGGTAGGCAGCGGCACCGGCCCGACAACACGGGCGCCGGTGCGCGTGACCGTTTCCACGATCTTGCGCGCCGAGGTGTCGATCGCCTCGTGGTCGTAGGCCTTGAGCCGGATGCGGATCTTCTGTCCCGCCATGGTGGCTGCGTTCCTTGTCGTCTCGTGCCGCTTTGTCTCGTCAACCTGGGCCGGAGCCCGGGTTTCAGCAGTTCAACGGCCCTGTCCCCGGTCCACGCGGTCGGGCGTGTCGCGCCCGCCGCACAGACGGATCCCTAAGGATCGTCGTCTTGCCTGGTCTTCCTCTACGTGAGGAGGCCGCGGGCCGACACGGGGTCGTCCCTACTGGCCTTGCCCGCTAGCCTCACCCGAAGGACGAGCTCCACGGACCGTGGCCGCTCATACCAGGGCGGCCGGAACCCAGTCGATTGAAAACCGATCAGGATTCGGCCGCCCCAGGACGAGCAACCTGAATAGTGTCGCACACGTGAGTTGACGCCCTGAACTCGGGGGTGTATTGACCCGAATTCAGGGCGCCGACGTCACTTGTTGATCTTGGTAACCTGGCCCGCGCCGACGGTCCGGCCACCCTCGCGGATGGCGAAGCGCAGACCCTCGTCCATGGCGACCGGCTGGATCAGCACGACGCTGATGTCCGTGTTGTCGCCCGGCATGACCATCTCGGTGCCCTCGGGGAGGGTCACGACGCCGGTCACGTCCGTGGTGCGGAAGTAGAACTGCGGGCGGTAGTTGTTGAAGAACGGGGTGTGCCGTCCGCCCTCGTCCTTGGACAGGATGTAGACCCGGCCCTCGAACTCGGTGTGCGGGGTGGTGGTGCCCGGCTTCACGACGACCTGGCCGCGCTCGACGTCCTCGCGCTTGATGCCGCGCAGCAGGAGGCCGACGTTGTCGCCCGCCTGGCCAGAGTCGAGCAGCTTGCGGAACATCTCGACACCGGTGACGGTGGTCTTGGTCGACTTCTCGCGGATACCCACGATCTCGACCTCTTCGTTGACGTTGACCTGGCCGCGCTCCACGCGACCGGTCACGACGGTGCCGCGGCCGGTGATCGTGAAGACGTCCTCGATCGGCATCAGGAAGGGCTTCTCGAGCTCGCGCACCGGGTCCGGCACGTTGTCGTCGACGGCGTGCATCAGCTCGAGCACGGCGTCGGCCCACTTCTGGTCGCCCTCGAGGGCCTTGAGGCCGGAGACGCGCACGACCGGCGCGTCGTCGCCCGGGAACTCCTGCGAGGACAGCAGCTCGCGGACCTCCAGCTCGACGAGCTCGAGGATCTCCTCGTCGTCGACCATGTCGGCCTTGTTCAGCGCCACGACGATGTAGGGCACGCCGACCTGGCGGGCCAGCAGCACGTGCTCGCGGGTCTGCGGCATCGGGCCGTCGGTGGCCGCGACCACCAGGATCGCGCCGTCCATCTGCGCGGCACCGGTGATCATGTTCTTGATGTAGTCAGCGTGACCGGGGGCGTCCACGTGCGCGTAGTGACGCTTCTCGGTCTGGTACTCGACGTGCGAGATGTTGATCGTGATACCGCGCTGCTTCTCTTCCGGCGCGTTGTCGATCTGGTCGAACGCACGGGCTTCGTTCAGCTCCGGGTACGCGTCGTGCAGAACCTTGGTGATCGCCGCGGTCAGCGTGGTCTTGCCGTGGTCGACGTGACCGATGGTGCCGATGTTGACGTGCGGCTTGCTCCGCTCGAACTTCGCCTTCGCCACTGGAATGTCCTCCTGGACTGGATTTGCTTTGTGCTCGCGGGGCAGCGTGGCTGCCGCCCCGCGAATGTTCCTTCGTCGTTGCTGCGGACGTTCAGGAGAGTCCCTTAATGCCCGCGAGCGGAGGGGATTACTCCCCCGTCGCCTTCGCGATGATTTCCTTCGCGACGTTCGCGGGAACCTCGGCGTAGGAGTCGAACACCATGGAGTAGTTCGCCCGGCCCTGGGTACGGGACCGCAGGTCGCCGACGTAGCCGAACATCTCCGACAGCGGGACCAGTGCCTTCACGACACGGGTACCGGCGCGCTCCTCCATGGCCTGGATCTGGCCACGGCGGGAGTTGAGGTCGCCGATCACGTCACCCATGTAGTCCTCGGGAGTCGTGACCTCGACGGCCATCATCGGCTCGAGGATGACCGGGCCTGCCTTCTTCGCGGCTTCCTTCATCGCCATGGAACCGGCGATCTTGAACGCCATTTCGGAAGAGTCGACCTCGTGGTACGCGCCATCCAACAAGGTGAACTTCAACCCGACGAGCGGGTAGCCGGCCAGCACGCCGTACTGCATCGCGTCCTGTGCGCCCGCGTCGACCGACGGGATGTACTCCCGCGGCACGCGGCCACCGGTCACCTTGTTGTCGAACTCGTAGAGAGCACCGTCGGTGCGCTCGAGCGGCTCCAGCTTCACGATGACCTTCGCGAACTGGCCGGAACCACCGGTCTGCTTCTTGTGGACGTAGTCGAGCTTGTCCACGGTCTTCTTGATGGTCTCGCGGTAGGCGACCTGCGGCTTGCCGATGTTCGCCTCGACCTTGTAGTCGGACTTCATCCGGTTGACCAGCACCTCGAGGTGCAGCTCGCCCATGCCCGCGATGATCGTCTGACCGGTGTCCTCGTCCAGGTTGACCTGGAACGTGGGGTCTTCCTCGGCGAGCTTCTGGATCGCCAGGGAGAGCTTCTCCTGGTCGGCCTTGGTCTTCGGCTCGATGGCCACCTTGATGACCGGGTCCGGGAAGGTCATGGACTCGAGCACGACCGGGTTCTGCGCGTCGGCAAGGGTGTCACCGGTGGTGGTGTCCTTCAGGCCGATGACCGCGTAGATGTGGCCGGCCAGAGCCTCGTCGACCGGGTTCTCCTTGTTGGAGTGCATCTGGAAGATCTTCCCGATGCGCTCCTTGCGCTCCTTGGTCGCGTTGACGACCTGGGCGCCGGAGGCGACCTTGCCCGAGTAGACCCGGATGTAGGTCAGCTTGCCGAAGAACGGGTGCGCGGCGATCTTGAACGCGAGCGCGGAGAACGGCTCCTCGGTCGTCGCGTGCCGGGTGACCGGGGTCTCGCCGTCGGGCAGCAGACCCTCGACCGGCGGCACGTCCAGCGGCGACGGCAGGTAGTCGATGACCGCGTCCAGCATCGGCTGCACGCCCTTGTTCTTGAACGCGGAGCCGGCGAGCACCGGGAACGCCTCGCGGGTGACGACCAGCTTGCGGATGCCACCCTTGATCTCGTCCTGGGTCAGCTCTTCGCCCTCGAGGAACTTCTCCATCAGCGCGTCGTCGGTCTCGGCGACGGCCTCGATCAGCTTCTCGCGGTACTCGGCCGCGCGGTCGGCCAGCTCGGCCGGGATGTCCTCGACGGAGTAGTCGTCGCCCTTCTGCACCTCGCCGCGCCAGACCAGGGCCTTCATCCGGACCAGGTCGATGACGCCCTCGAACTCGTTCTCCGCGCCGATCGGCAGCTGGATGGCCAGCGGCCGGACGCCGAGACGGTCCGAGATGGTCTGCAGGGTGTAGTAGTAGTCCGCACCCAGCTTGTCCATCTTGTTGACGAAGCAGATGCGCGGGACGTCGTACTTGTCCGCCTGCCGCCAGACCTGCTCGGACTGCGGCTCGACGCCTTCCTTGCCGTCGAAGACGGCGACCGCGCCGTCGAGCACCCGCAGGTTGCGCTCCACCTCGACGGTGAAGTCGACGTGCCCGGGGGTGTCGATCAGGTTGATCTGGTAGTCGTTCCAGAAGGTGGTGGTGGCAGCCGAGGTGATGGTGATGCCTCGCTTCTGCTCCTCCTCCATCCAGTCCATCGTGGCGGCGCCGTCGTGGACTTCGCCGAGCTTGTAGTTGATCCCGGTGTAGAACAGGATCCGCTCGGTGGTGGTGGTCTTACCGGCGTCGATGTGCGCCATGATGCCGATGTTGCGGACCTTGTTGAGGTCGGTCAGCACTTCACGTGCCACGAGAATGTTCCCCTGTCTCGAACGTGGGGCCCGGCATGGCTTCTATCGGCAGCCGGGCGGTCATCACCAGCGGTAGTGCGCGAAGGCCTTGTTGGACTCGGCCATCTTGTGCGTGTCTTCGCGACGCTTGACGCTGGCGCCAAGGCCGTTGCTCGCGTCCAGCAGCTCGTTCTGCAGCCGCTCGATCATCGTCTTCTCGCGGCGGGCCTGCGAGAAGGAGACCAGCCAGCGCAGCGCCAGCGTGGTGGAGCGGCCGGGCTTGACCTCGATCGGCACCTGGTAGGTGGCGCCACCGACGCGGCGGCTCTTCACCTCGATGGTGGGCTTCACGTTGTCGAGCGCGCGCTTCAGCGTGACGACCGGGTCGGTGCCGGTCTTCTCGCGAGCGCCTTCGAGAGCGCCGTAGACAATGCGCTCGGCCAGGGACCGCTTGCCGTCCTTCAGCACCTTGTTCACCAGCTGGGTGACCAGCGGGGAGGCGTAGACGGGGTCGGAGATCAGCGGCCGCTTCGGCGCCGGACCCTTGCGAGGCATTAGCTCTTCTCCTTCTTCGCGCCGTACCGGCTGCGCGCCTGCTTACGGTTCTTCACACCCTGGGTGTCGAGCGAACCGCGGATGATCTTGTAGCGAACACCCGGCAGGTCCTTGACCCGGCCACCGCGCACGAGCACCATCGAGTGCTCCTGCAGGTTGTGGCCTTCGCCCGGGATGTACGCGGTGACCTCGATACCGCTGGTCAGCTTCACACGAGCAACCTTGCGCAGGGCCGAGTTCGGCTTCTTGGGAGTCGTGGTGTACACGCGGGTGCACACGCCACGACGCTGCGGGCTCCCCTTGAGGGCCGCGGTCTTCTGCTTGGCAGCCTTGTCCTGGCGGCCCTTGCGGACCAGCTGCTGGATCGTGGGCAATGGACCAGCTTCCTGTCGTGATCTTGCTTCTTCGTGTCTTCACCGGTCCCCGCGGTCGGGCGTGTCGGCCCGCGTCACGGTCTCTCGACCGGTAACTTCCCGGAGGGATTTTCCGTCGGAACCCCACGTGGCGAGGCCGGTGAACCGGGTGCAAAAGCACCCCGCTCATGCCCAACGGCACGCGGAGCGGCCCGACGCCTGCCGGGCACGGTCTCCAAAGATACCCGTCCACTCGCGGAGCGGTCCGGGCGGGGGGTCGCTACGGTCGCCGACCGGTCATCGTAACCCCAGATCGGGGCCTTGGGACGGTGCCGCGCGGGACTTCCCGAGATGCAGAACGCGAGGCTCGGCGACGCTATTCCCGGACGGGTTCCCGCGGTCAGAGCGCACTTCGGTTCGCATGCCGGGACGGGGCGGCCAATGAATGGACGCGCGCCGGGCATCGCTCGCCGACGGCCGCGCCGAGAACTCGCAGCGGCGTTAAGAACGCGAGAGAAATTCTTCAGCGGCAAGAAGAAGAGCCGCCGGGTGTTCCACAATGGACCTCGCCCGGGGTGACAAGCACCTCACCGGAGGCGGCGCTCGCCTCAGGGCTGGGCGGAGCCGCGAAACCCGGCCCGGCGGTGTGCACCCGCCGGGCCGGGGTCAAACCTCGTCGGACCGGGCCGCGGGTCAGTCCTCGCCTGGACCGAGCCGCGGGTTAGTCCTCGTCCGGGCCGAGCCGAGGGTCCGTCCTCGCCTGGCCGGGTCAATCCTCGTCCAGGCCGAGCCGGAGATCAGTCCCCGTCCGGCCAGCCGGAGATCAGTCCTCGTCCGGCTTCGCGTGGTCGGGCTTGCCCGGGTTCGGGTCGCGCGACAGATCGATCAGCGGGTGCACTCCAGCCCCCTCCGGCGCGGCATGGCTGCCGCCGGTCTTCTTGTCCCCCGGCTGGTCGACGTTCTCGCTGCCGTCCATGTCGCCTCCTCGTTCGGTTCCCCTGCCGGACTGCACGGTACCTGCCGGGGAAATCGGTGGACGGACTCCCCAAGATGAGGGACGTGGACTGGAAGATCAGCGAAATCCCGGCCGAACACCCCGACGCGACGGCGATCCTGCGCGAGTACATGGACGAGGTGGCGTCGCGGTATTACGGCCGTCCGGCCACGCCCGCCGAGGTGGACGAGGCGCTGGCCGACGAGCCCGCCGACGGCCTCGTCGCGCCGACCGGGGCGTTCCTGATGGCCTATCGGGACGGGAAACCGGCCGGTTGCATCGGGGTCCGCGTGGTCGAGCCGGGGCTGAGCGCGTTGACGAAGGTGTACGTGCGCCCGGAGCACCGCGGGCACGGCGGCGGGAAGCTGATCGTCACGGCGGCCGAAGCGGCGGCGAAGCGGCTGGGCTCGGTGCGGATGCGGCTCGACACCCGGGACGACCTGGTCGAAGCACGCGCGCTGTACGCGTCGATGGGCTACGCGGAGGTCGAGGCGTTCAACGACGACAAGTACGCCGAGCACTGGTTCTCGAAAGACCTCAGCTGAGCCGTCCCGCGCAGCTGGCGACCTCGCCGTCGGCGGCTTTCGCGGACCGCGCCAGCACGCCGTTCACCGAGATCCGGCATTCGACCGGGCCGCTCGACTGGCCCATCAGCTGCACGGTCGGCGCGACGGCGGACTTCGGCCAGGTCAGGGTCTTGCGCCAGGGCAGCGGCACGGACAGCTCCTGGTGCACCAGGCCGAGGCCGTTGTCGTCGTAAACGACGGTGGCGGTGCCGGAGCCGGCGAGTTCGTAGGTGATCTGCCAGCTGGACGGAGCGGGCGCGGCCGGCGCGATGGACGTCGTCGGGGCCAAGGTGCGCGTGACGGTGCGGTCCGGGGCGCGCTGCGGCACGGCGGCGGTCGGCGTCGAGACGGCGGCCGGGGCGGGCGCGGTGTCGTCGCCGAGGATCACTACTGCCGCGGCGACGGCGGCCACCGCGATCCCGGCGATCGCGAGCCGGCCGATCAGCTGTCTGTCCATGGTCCTTCTTTCCGGGGTCCGCCGGCGGTTCCCGGGGACGAGGGGAACCACCGGCGGGGTCGGGTCAGCCGGGCAGGATCCGGCCGGGGACGCCGTTCAGCGACTGGATCAGGCCCAGCACGGGCACGCCGAGCGGCGCGAACGTCCAGATGTTGTTCAGGTTCGACGTGTCCGGCTCGTCGACCACGACGACACCGGGCTGGTCCTGCGTGGCGGCCAGCGCGGGAGCGGCGGCGCCGAGCACCGCGGCTCCGGCGAGCGCGGTGGCGGCTACGGCGCGGACGACTGTCTTCTTCATGGCTTTCTCCTTCAGTGCTCAGGAAACGGCGGTGACGAGGTTGAACACCGGCGCGAGGAGCTGCGCCGGGGCTTGGGTGGTGGGGCCGAGGAGGCTGCCCGCGTCGAGGCCCGGGACGACCCAGATCGACGGGCTGCCGCCGGTCGGTGCGCCCGGGAGGCTCGGGGTGGGCAGCCCGCCGGTCGGAAGGGAGGGCAGGCCACCAGTCGGCGGGGAAGGCAGGCCCGCGGGGAGACCGGGAACGGAGGATCCCGGCACGGCTGCCTGACCAGCGGCGACCGCGGGCTGGGCGGGAGCGGACGCGTCCGGGGTGGCGGCGCTGGCCGCTCCCCCGCCGAATCCGGCGAACGCCCCGGCCGCGGCGAGCGGCAGCAGGATCCGGGCGACAGTGCGTTTCATCAGGGGTTTCCTTTCTTCGGGGTACTTCGGGGAACTGCGGGTCAGCGGAGCGCGCCGCTGATCGGGACGATGGTTCCGTCGGGGATCCACTGCCCGGCGTAGTCGCGCGCGGCCTGCATGCCGGGCGCGTGCGGTTCGTTCGGGTACATCGGCATCGCGTTGACCTGCGCGGCCGCGAACAGCTGCACCTCGCCGTTCACCGCTGTCCACTGTGGACCGAGCCAGGTCCGGAAACCGCCCAGTGACGGGCTTTCTCCGCCGAAGCTGTTGCCGACCGCCACCGCGTAGCTCACCGCGAGCTGGTCGCGCGGGTCGAAGCGCAGCGGCATGGCCGCGCTGGCCACGGTGTTGACGATGGGTCCGTTGAGCAGCCACGGCGCGAGATAGAGGCCGAACTGGTGCGTCGGTTTGAGCCGCTGCGACTCGGCGGCGCGGCTCATCGCGAGGTACCCGTCGCTCCAGCCGGAGACGACCACCAGCGCGGTGTCCGCCGCCGCGTCCGGGCGCACCGGCAGCCCGACGCGAACGGCGGTTTCACGGACGAGCTGGGCGGCTTGCACCCCGCGCGGCGACTTGTCCTCGACCAGCGTGATCGCCGACGGTTTCCGCGAGGCAAGGAATTCGACCAGCTTCACCAGCGAACCGCGGTCCTCCGGCGACAACGCGTCCGCCGGGCAGCTGGTGAGCACGTCGCGTTTCTCCGCCACCAGACCGCCGAGTGCGGCTTCCGCGCATTCCGGCGCGTCGGCGTCCGACACCGCCGGGCCCGCCTCGGTGCCCGCGTCGACGTCGACCGTGGTGGTCGCTTCGCCCTTGTGCACGACGAGACTGCTGCGTCCGGGCGGAAGGTCGACCTCGGCCCAGCTGCCTTCCGCGCCGGCGCGCGCCGCCGCAGTGGTCACGGTCCCGCCCTCGACGCCGGCGGACAGGTCCGTGCCCGCGCTCGCCGGGAAGTGCACGAGGTTGCGTCCGGGCCGTTGCGGACTGACCAGCACCGGCACGCTCGCGCCGCCGACGGTCGCGTCCGCCAGCAGCGGTACTCCGGGCACCGGCAACGGCGCTGGCTGCGGCACCGCGGCGAGCGCACTCCACGCGACGAAACCGAGCGCGACCCCGGCGACGCCGTAGCGGTAACCGCGAATGGAAGCGTTGCGGGACAACAAGATTGCCGACACGACGGTGACCGCGGCGGGCAGCAGGACCACCACGATCAGCGAGACGCCGAAGAGTGTTTCGTACAGCCGTCGGTCGAAGGCGACGCCGGAGACGCCGAGCTGCACGATGCCCGCGAGGGTCAGCAGTCCGGCGAGGCTGACCGACAGCGGCCCGACGCGCAACGGCGTCGACCGCCACTCCTCCACCGGCACCCAAGCGGACAGCAGCGTCACGCCGAACCACAGTGCAGCCGCGGCGACGTACACAGTGTCGATGGCGAAGGAGATACCCGTGCCGTCGACGGAGGTCTCCAACACCACGAGCACGACCAGCGCGAGCGAAGCCCAACGGCCCGCCGAGGGCCACCGAAGCAACACCGGCACCGCCAGCGCGAGCACGATGTGCACGATCAGCGCGACGAGGTTGACGTCGACCGTCGCCGCCGACACCGCGGCCAGCACCGCCGAGCCCACCCCCAGCGCGCCGGTGGTGAGCCACAGCTTGCGCGGCAGCGGGCCGACGAGCGGACGCAGAATCCCGGTACCGGCGAGGAATGCCGTCGCCAGCAGCAGTATCAGCCGCAGCACCAGCGCGGCACTGTCCACCCCGGACGATCCGGTGGCGGCCGGAGTGACGTGGTGATCCATGGAGACCTTCTTCGGGGAGAGTCCCGGCGCGCGGACGGGCGCCCGCGCGCCGGGAACGAGTTACTTCACGTTCTGGTCGGCGACCACGAACAGCTCGGAGTGCGGCTTGGCGTTGCCGAAGTCCCCGTGCGGCCACGACTTCCGGTTGAAGTTGATGCCGACCTGGCCGGTGAACTCGTCGCGGAAGTTCGCGTCGACCGCGACCTTCCCGTCCGGCGACAGGTTCAGCAGGTTGACCTTGTGGTCACCGTCCAAACCGGACCGGGCGACGAAGTAGTTCGACACCGCGATGTGCTGCGGCTGCTGGGTTTCGTGGTAGAAACCGTCCTGGCCGAGCGCGAAGTTGTCGTACGCGCCCCAGTGCGGGCCCGCCCCGGGCACGCCCGGGTTGATCGGCGCGGAGCCGACGACGGTCGGCAGGTCTCCCCCGCCGCCCTGCTGCGCCTTCTCCACGGTGTCGACGCGGCCCTTGATGTCCTCGACCTTGTCGCCCGCCGCGACCAGCTTCTGGATGTCGAGCACGTACACGCCGCCGGTGGTGCCAGGGTCGTCCGGGCCGAGCGCGCCCTTCTGCCTGCCCTGCACCGCGTGGTACAGGAACCGGTCGTCCGGGCTGGTCTGCAGCCAGCCGCCGTTGGAGCTGGCCCCGTTGGAGTCGTTCTGCGAGTAGATCGGCTTGCCCGCGGTGCCGTCGTCGAACACCTCGATCCAGTGCGGGTCCTTCGCGGTGATGTCCGGCGTGTAGAAGATCGCGCCGCCCTGCATCGTCTCGGCGAACGCACCCTTGTGGCCGGGCAGGTTCGTCACCGTGGTCTCCATGACCGCGCGGCTTTCCGAGTGCAGCGGGTCCGCCGGATTCGCCCGCGGGCCGTCTTGCAGGTAGGACACCGCTTTCAGCTTCGGGTGGTTGCGGTCGGAGATGTCCCAGGTGCGGATCGTCGGACGGCGCAGATACGGCGACGGCTGCTTCACCGGGTCGAGAATGATGTTGCGCGGTTCGGCGTAGTCACTGGTGACGAGGGTGTTGAGGTCCTCGCGCGCCTGCACGCCGTGCGGGTTCGCGCAGGACGGTTTGCCCAGCTGCGGCAGGTTGTCGCACAGCTTCGCGTTGTCGCCCTGCGGGGTCGCCGCCGGATTCTGCGACAGCACCTGCGCGTTCTGGTCGAAGTGCACAACCTCCCCCGGACTGCCGGCGAAACCGTTGCCGATCTGCGTGGAACCGTCCTGGTACGCGTACGGACCGGGCACGACCGGCCCGCCCATATACGTGCCGTACGCGGTGCCGTCCTTCAGCACCCAGTACGCGTCCGGCACGGAACCGCCGAGCGTCTGCGTCGGCAGGCTGATGCCCTTGAGCTTCAACTGCGGCAACGCACTGACGTCGAACGCGTACGTCGCTGCGGCGAACAACGCACCGGCATAGATCGTGTCGCCCTTGTGCCACACGTATTGCATGTGGTGCGGCTCGTTCTCGACAAGCGGCCCGACGGTCGCGGTGTTCACCACCTTGCCGTACGTCGGCGAACCCTGCGTCGCGTCGATCACCGCGAGGAAATCGGGACCGGGCAAGGCATTCTTGACCTTGCCGAGACCGCCGCCGAGCGATCCCGGCAGGTTTTTGACGTCCTTCACCGCGGTGTCGGCGATGTTCTCGTCGCCCGCCCAGACCAGCAGCCACTTCTTCGGCGTGCCGTCCGCGGAACGCGCTTGCGCGGCAAGGTCTTTGCTCACCAGGTGGTTCTGCACCCAGTACTGCTTGCCGTCGGACGCGGTTTTGGCGTCGGTGACCACTTGGACGTCGGCGTAGGCGCTGGTGCTGGACCCGGTGTAGGTCACCGCACCGATCGCGAGCGCGACCGCGCCGGCGACGGTCAGCGCTTTCCGCCATCGGGGCGGGGCGCCCGAGGAGGAGCTGAATCGCATTGTGTCTCCCTGTTCGTGTTCCCGTGAAGCGCCCGCGAAGGCACTTCTTTCCCCGTTCTCCGGGCAGCCCGAAACCCACCCGGAACGGGAAAAGCGGTTATCCCCTCGGGCCACAGAAACCCGTTGCGGGGCAAGAGAAATCAACCAGCCGAACGCGGCCGGAAGAAAAGGTCAGGAATTCCTACACAGCGCGCTGGCCTGCTGACGCAGATCAACGTGCAGGCGCCACACGAGGGCAACCGGAATGGACATGCGCGAAATACTCTGGCGAACCGCACGCACTGTCAATGCGGTGATCAATCGTGGGAACGTCGACCGAAGGGGTGAATATCCCACGAACTGGGCCGACTTGCCCGGCCCGCACCCCGACACCCGGCTGGAGCGGCGGCGCTGACCTGCGATGCTCCGTTCGGCCCAAAGTATGTTCGGCGCTTCGGCGTCCGAGGTGGGGTTGTTCGCCCGATATGTTCGTTACCTTTTCGTGATCGAATCCCGGGAACTCACCCGCTTGCCTGCGGTGAATCACCCACCCTGGATTCCCTGACCCTGCGGCGCGAACCTGACAGAAGCGGCATAATCCGCACATCACGTGAGGGATCAGGGGAAGGGGTGACTGTCGGTGTCGGCAGAGATGGACCGGCTCGTCGCGGAGTTCGACAAGTTCCAGGACAAGCTCAAGCAAGCCGAAGCGCAGTTCGCGAAAGTCGGCGACATGCAGGAGGAGCTCACCGCACTCGAGGCCGAAGTGACGTCGCCGGACCGGGCGGTCACCGTTGTCGCGGGTCCGAGCGGATCGATCAAAGACCTCCGGCTCACCCCGGACGCGCTCCGGCAGCAACCGGACCAGCTGGCGACCTCGATCCTGGCGACCCTGCACAAGGCGGTCGCCGAATCCGCCCGCAAGCAGGCGGGCATCGTCGACGAGCACGTGGGCACGGCCTTCGGGCTGAACGTCTCCGACCAGGTCCTCGAGGCACAGGCCGCTGGTTTGGGAACCACCGTCGAAGAACTGGAGTCCAACCTGCCGGAGGAGCAGCCGCAGCAGGCCGCACCGGTCAGGGACGACGAGGACTTCGCGAACAACGACCTGCTTCGCGACGACCGCCGGACGCCCCAGGCGCCTCCGCCGGCGCCGCCCTCGGCATCGGCGGGCGACCAGTTCCTCAAGAACTTGTTCAACGACGAGGAGGACCACCGATGAGTCCGACGAACGGCGGTCACAAGGTCGACACCGCAGCCCTGACCAAGTACTCCACGGGGCTCGACCGGTACAAAGGCGAGGCCGGGAAGTTCGGCGACCTCATCAACCACGCCGACGTGACGGACAAGTCCTGGGGACTGATCGGGCTGGCGGTCAAGCAGACCTACACCGGCAAACTCGACGACCTCAAAGAGCTGCTCGAACTTCTCAAGAGCGGCGTCGAATCCTTCCAAGGCAAGGTCAGCAAGGCCGCCGAGATCTACGACGGCCACGAACAAGACACTGTCATGACGTTCGGCAAATTCGAGACGAAGATCGACGGGCCGCGCTGAGCAGGGGGAAACCATGGGACAGGACAGCATCGCCGACGGGGTGAAGCTCCACGACGACCACCGCGGCGAAAACGGGTTTCAGCACGGCCTGCACGTGGCCAAGGAGGCGACGACGCACACGCCCGTCGTCGGCAAAGGCGTCAGCACCATCTCCAACGCCTACGACAAGTTCTCCAAAGCAGACAGTGTCGGTGACGTCGCCGCTGCGAGTGGCCAGTTGCTGCAGGACGGAGCGGGTTTCGTCGCCGGGGCAACGATGGACATGGCGAGCTTCGCGCTCGACCCGGTGGGCTGGCTGGTCAGCAACGGCCTGAACATGCTGCTGGATCTGATCCAGCCGCTCAACGACGCGCTGCACTTCGTGACCGGCGACGGGCCCGCGCTGGAGAAGGCGGCAGGGGACTTCGTGTCGATCGGCACGGGTTTCGTCAAGCTGGCCGACGATTTCGTCAAGACCGGAGACGAGGCTCTCAAGGACTGGGAAGGCGAAGGCGGCGAGGCAGCCAAGAAGGCTCTGGCCGAGTTCGCCCAGGGCATCAACGGCATCGGCTCGGCCGCGGGGTCGGTGTCCGACACCCTGAAGATGTGGTCGATGGTCATGACCGTCATCGAGGAGGTCGTCAAGGCGATCATCTCGGAACTGGTCAGCTGGCTCATCTACATCTGGCTGCCCGCGCTGGCGGCGTCGATCGTGAGCTTCGGCTCATCGGTCGCGGGTGCGATGGCCGCGTCCGTCGCGAAGGCGGCGAGCGCGCTCGGCAAGATCACCAAACACCTCGGCAAGCTCGGCAAGCTGCTCGACAAATTCATGGGCTTCCTCATGAAGTGGAGCGACGACCTGGTCAAGCAGGGCTCGAAGCTCACCAAGGCAGGCAAGATCGGCATGACCCCCGGCCAGGAGAAGGCGATCACCGGAGCCTTCGCCAAGGGCCTGAACGCTCAGGGCGCCGCATACAGCCAAGCGGCGAAGGACGTTTTCACCAGCGTTCCGCGCAAAGTTTTCGACGAGACAGTCAAGGCGACCACCGGCATCGCCCCTGGCGACTTGTCGAAGGGCTCGGCCTACACCACCAAGTCCGCGTACAAGGCGACCGACAAGGCGATCACGAACCTGAAGCAGGATCATCCCGGCAACGGCCAGAGCGTCGAAGAAACGAAGGACGACCTCGACATCTGACCAGCGGGGCTGAAATCGCCGGCGCTGCCTCGCCCGCGACGGCGATCCGGTTCGACGCGCACTACCCTCGCCCTGCCGGAGCACAAACCTCTTCACCCGGGTGCCGAAGAGCAGCCCACAGGAGCCGCGAAAATGGCAGCACTGCTCGAACCCTGGTACATCGTCGGCGGCTACGTCCTGACCCTGCTCCTGCTGATGCTCGCCAGCCGGTTCGAGAACCGCAGCGTGGTCAAGACCGCCGTATGCGAAGCGCTCAGCATCGCCGCCCTGTTCGGGACCACGCTGTACTGGCTGACCGCGGGGACCGAGAGCAGCGGTCCCGCCATCGGCTGGGTGTGCATCCCGATCGCGATGGCCGGGTTCGCGGCCTGGAGAGTTCTCCGGCAGCGATTCTGGATCCGGCGGCTGGGTGCGGTCGAGGAACCGACCTTCGGCGTGCTTCCCCGGCGAGGCCGCACGGTCGCGATCACCGAGCCCGATCGTCCGCGGACCCGGCGCACTGCCGAGTTCGACCACCAGGGGCACCAGCTGCTTGGCGTCGAGTACTCGTCCGGCGCGCCGGACGGCGTGCTCGATTCGGTCGCCAACCAGGTCGACGGGATCTACACCCTCGTCGAAATGCGGGTCCCCGCCGGGCCGACGCTGGTGATCAGCCCGCGGACCAAGGCCTTCGAGCCGGAACACTTCACCCCGCTCGAAGACGCCAAGATCACCCGCAACCAGGCCGGTTCGCCCAAGCCCGGCGAGGAGCTGGCAGCGTTCGAACTGGATCCGGATTTCGACCGGCGGTTCTCCGTGACCACCAGCGACCCGGAGTTCGCGCGACAGGTGCTCACCGGCGAGGTCCGCGAGATGATCATGACCGATCTGTGGTTCCGGGTGCACGAGGTCGTGTTCGACCGCGATTCGATGTGGACCGCGGAAGCGGGCGGGCTGACCGAAGAGCGGATGCTCGGCAACGGGCGGCGGCTCGCCATGCTCGCCGCGGTGCTGTCGCCCAGCTTGTGGAACAGCGCCGAAGCAGCGGAATTTCGCCGGGTGACCGCGCGCGCCGAAACGAGCTACGACGCGTGGTACGGCAAACGGGCCGGGCTCGTCCGGACCAAGCTGAACCGCCGCCGGGAAGCGCTGGACAGGCAGCCGGTCACCTCCACCTCGCTGGCGATGCGCTCGCTGATCGCGGCGGTCATGATCGTCAGCGCCGTCCTCGCGATGAGCAATTCGCTTCTCGTCATGAACGGACAGGGCACCGAGGTGGACTTGAAGGTGACCTGGATCGACCGCGGTGCCGCGCCGGTCTGCCGGGGAAGTTCCGGGAAGTGCACCGGGGGCTCCGCCGCTCGGGTCCGCGGCGCCTACGTGCTCGACGGCTCCACCCATACCTCGACCACGCGCTGGTCCGAAGAAATGCCGGAAGTGGGCGACGTCGTCAAGGTTCAGCTCGGACCGTTGTGGTGGAGCCCGATCTTCGAGAGCGGCAGGGCCGCGCAGGGAGTCATTTTCACCTGCCTGTTCCCGTTGCTGTTCGGTTTGCTGATCGTCAAGGTGACCTACTGGCCGAGGGCGTCGCGCCGAGTCCGGAAGACGCGTGAAGCCCTGGCCGCGGCCTGACCTGGCAGCGTGTGATGGACGAGCTGGTTGTCCCCGGCTATTTCTTCGGCGGCTGCGCGCTGGCCTTCCTGCTGCTGTGGACCGCCGCCTGGGCCGAGCGTCGCAGCGCGGTCCTGGCGGCGGTTTTCCATGTGCTCAGCGGAATCACCGTCTCCCTCGCCACGCTGTACTGGTTCTCCGCCAGCTTGACCGTGCCGCCGCTGGCTTGGTACGGCGTGCCGCTGGTCGTCGCCGCCCTGCTTGCCTGGCGGGGCTGGCGCTCGCAGCACTGGGCCAAGCGCGTCGATTCAAGCGGCGAGCCCAGCTTCGGTTTCCTTCCCCGGCAAGGGCTTGCCGTCCCGCGCGACCATCCCGATCCCTGGCCGAGCCGGGCCACGGTCGAGTTCACCCATCACGGGCACCGGCTGCTCGGCATCGAGTACTCGACCGAATCTCCCTACCGGGACGAGAACTTCCGCCGGAAGTCGAAGCTGGCCGAGGCGCTGGGTTCGATCTGCTCGGTCGTGGAGCTGCGCGTCCCGAACGTGCCCGCGCTGACCATCTCGCCGAAGATCAAAGCCTTCGCCCCAGGGCACTTCACTCCGCTCGAAGACATGCGGATCACCCGCAACCAGTTCAGCTGGCTGCGGCCCGACACCACCCTGCACGAATTCGAGACCGACCCCGAATTCGACCGCCGGTTCTCCGTCTACACCTCGGATCCGGAGTTCGCCCGGGAGATGCTGACCGGCGAGGTCCGCGAGCTGCTCCTGAACGACCGGTTCTTCCGCGTGCACCAGGTCGCCTTCCGCGAGGACGCGATCTGGACCACCGACACCGGCGGGCTGACCGAAGACCGGATGTTCGACAACTCCCGCAAGCTCGCGATGCTCGCCGCCGCTGTCCCCTCAGCGATCTGGGAGAAGTGGGCGAACGACCGGCAATTCCGTTCAGTCGCGACCAGCGCCGACACCGCGTACGACGCATGGATCGGCAAACGCGGCGGGTTTGTCCGCACACCGCTGAACCACCGACGGGACGCCCGGGACCGGCAGCCGGTCACTTCGGTTTCGCTGACCGCGCGGACTCTCATCGCGCTCGCCATGATCATCATCGGCGCGGCGCCGGCGGGCAACTCGATCGCCGTGCTGACGAGGCTGGCTCCCCAGGTGCAAGTGACAGTTACCCGGGTCAGCGAGGGCGGCACCCGCCACTGCGTGACCACCAGCGGCGGCATGTCGTGCACCGCCGACCGGGCCGAGATCGACGGAACTTACGAGCAGGACGGCAGCACCCGCGAAATCACCGCCGACTGGAACAAGAGCGAGCTCCCCGCGCCGGGCACCGTCGTCGAGGTCGCGGTGGGTCCGTTCTGGGGACATCCGGGGTATCAGGTCGGCTCGGCGTTCTCGGCCGTCGATCTTCTCGGCTCGCTGATCTGGCTCGTGCCTGGTCTCCTGCTGCTCAAGCGCACCTACTTGCCCAGCGTCCCTCGCCGGGTGAAGAAGCGGCGCGAAACCCTCGCCAAGGTCTGAGACCTCAGAGCCGGTGCCCGCAATCCGCGCAGAACACCGCGCCCGCCTTGGACTCCTTGCCGCACTCTCCACAGTGGACAGTCGGGGCCAGCGAGCTTCCGCATCCGGTGCAGAACTTCCCGCCGTCCACCTTCAGGCCGCAGTCCGGGCACGTGAGCTTCGCGCGGGTGCCCAGGTCCAGACCCTTGGTCCAGTTCTTCTCGCGCGCCTTGTCCCAGATCTGGTCCCGCTGCGCCGCCGCCTGCGCGCGCGAGACCTCCTCCGCCACGCTGGGCGAACAGCGCAGGCACTGGCCGATTTCCTCGTTCCAGCACTGATCCGCGCACATCCAGTCGCTGCAGCCGCGGCACTGGCGGAAGCGCGGGGTGATCTCCTCGACGGCCGCGGTCAGCGCGCGGTCCTTCGCTGACGAGTTCGTCGCCCGGTCGTACTTCCACTGGTCCGCGGAGCTGCTCAACTGCTGCAGCGTCCCGCCGAAGAACGAGCCCACCGCGCGCAACATGCTGCGCCCGGTCTCCATCGCGTCCCGCTGGAACGCCGACCGGTACCCGTTTCCGCAGCGCTCGCAACGGAATTCGAACTGGTACCCCTGCGCGTTGGAGAGATCCGAGAAGTTGTCCGTGAACGGCACGACATCAGCCACGCGCGCGAAGTTATGCCAGCCGGATCCGGGCCGCGACCGTACAAGTACCGTCTCCGGACCCGCTACGCAGCGCGACCGGGACCAGAGAGCGCGCGACGGGGCTTTTTTGGCGGTTTCGCCGTGTTTAGTCGGATACCGACCGTAAGATGCCGGATTGGGCCATGACGGTATGGCAACAGAACACCAGGGGAGACGGCATGTCCGACGAGTTCGACCGGCTGGTCGCTGAATTCGACCGGTTCCAATCGAGGCTGCAGCGGGTGGACGACCAGTTCGCCGGCATCGCCCAGATGCAGGAGGAACTGGGCGCGCTCGAAGCGACCGCGACGTCGCCCGACCAGTCGGTCACCGTCGTCTCCGGCCCGGGCGGGTCGATCAAGGACATCCGGATCACCGATGCCGCGCTGCGTCACGGCGGGACGGAATTGTCCGGGATGGTGATGGCGACC
This sequence comes from Amycolatopsis nivea, assembly GCF_004522235.1. GTDB lineage: Bacteria > Actinomycetota > Actinomycetes > Mycobacteriales > Pseudonocardiaceae > Amycolatopsis > Amycolatopsis nivea. Next base: position 89,150 of record NZ_SDLT01000036.1, on the reverse strand, counting down.
CTGCAGCAGGCGGTCGCCGAGTCCGCGCGGCAGCAGGCCGTGCTGGTGGACCAGCACACGGGCAACTCGATGCAGCTCACCGAGCAGGTGCTGGAAACCCAGGCCGAACTGCTGGGCACCGACGTCGAGGAATTGCGTGCCGCGATGGAGCGGGGCGCGCCCGCGCCGCAGCGGAGCGTCGAGGAAGAACAGCACGAGGACTATTCCGAGCGCGAACTGCTGGCCGACCCCGCGGAGAAGACCCCTCCCCCGCCGCCACCGCCGTCCTCGGCCGGGTCCGCCGGGGACGACTTCCTGAAGAACCTGTTCGACGACGAGGACCACCGCTGATGGCCGGCTACCAGGTGCAGACGGCGAAGCTCTACGACTACTCCCGCCAGCTGGCGGGCAACAAGACCGCGGTCGCCGGGGTCAAGGGCAAGGTGGCGCAAGCCGACGTCGGCGACGAGTCCTGGGGCGTCATCGGCATCCTCGTCAAGCACATGTACACGGACATGGTCAACGACCTGAAAGACCTGCTGACCTCGATGGAAACCGGCCTGCAGTCCGCGTCCGACAAGATCAACCGCGCAGGCCAGTTCTACGACCAGACCGAAGAGGACCACTGCCGCAGCTGGAAAGACGTCATGGGCAAGATCGACAACCTCGGCAGCGGACGGAAGTAGGGGGCGGGATGTCTGATCCGTTGGGCAAGATCGAGATCAAGCCGGAGGACGGCACCGGCAAGAAGATCGTCAACGCGCTGCCGGTGGTGGGCGGCGCGGTGAAGATCTACGACGCGGGCACCAGCGACGCGATCAAGGCAGGCGACACCGCGACCGGGCTGAGCGGGGTGGTTTCCGAGACGACCAACTTCGTCCAGTCGTGCGCGGAAACCGCGATGAGCATCAGCTCCGATCCGATCGGCTGGCTGGTCGGCCAGGGACTGAACTTCCTGCTGGCCGTCTGCGACCCGCTCCAGGACGCGATCCACTTCGTCAGCGGCGACGGCCCGGCACTGTCCAAAGCGGCCGAGAACTTCACGGCGATCGGGCGCGGGCTGGAGCAGTTCGCGCACCAGTTCAGCGAGCAGGCGAAGAGCTCGCTCTCCCAGTGGGAAGGCGGCGCGGCCGAAACCGCGGCGGAGAAGCTGGCCAAGTTCTCGACTGGGATCACCGGCACCGCCGACCAGGCCGGCGACATCGCGACGATGCTGCAGGTGTGCAGCATGGCGATGACCGTCATCGAGGACTTCATCAAGGCGCTGCTGACCGAGCTGATCACCTGGCTGATCATGATCTGGATCCCGGCACTGGCCGCCGCGGTCCCGTCGTTCGGAGCATCCACCGCGGCGGCGGGCACGGCGACCGGGGTGCGCGCGGCGTCTACCGCGGGCAAGGCGACCAAGCAGGTCAGCAAGCTGCAGAAGCTGCTGGACATGATCAAGGACTTGATCGCCCGGTTCCAGACGTTCTTCAAAGCGGCCAAGGACGAGGTGGCCAAGATGGCCGAGGCAGGCGGCAAGACCACCGCCAAGCGGGCCAAGGACGGTTTCGGGAAAACCGTCGGCGGGAAGCTGCTGGACGAGGCACGGTCGCAGGTCGGGCTCCGAAGCCACGACAAGAACGAAACCGACCTGCCGGTCAAGCCAGGGAAACCGTTGGGACACCTGGAGAACGCGCGCAAGGCCGTCGAGTACGCGGCGACCGGGGACGGAACTTCGGAAGACGAGACCAAAAAAGATCTGGAGTTCTGAACCGTGGATCTCGCCCTCGCAGAGCACGACGCTTGGTACTGGCTCAGGCCGATTCTCGGACTCCTGGTCATGGTCGTGCTCCCGAGTTATCTCGGCTTCCGCTGGCATCTGAAGAAGAAACGGGCGAGACAAGCCCGGGAGGCCGCATTGCACGCGGTGCCCGAGGAACTGGGCGGATCCATGGTCGCCGATCTGAAATACGGGCGGCCCCGGTCCGCGCAGCGCCGGAAGCCTCTTGGCGAGCTGTACCGGCCGAAGACCATCTCGGAGGGCATGACCTTCCCCAGCAGTCCTCCGACCGTCGAGTTCGCGGCTGATCTGCCGCGGCGGGACCGGCAGTTCCGGGTCAGCGCGTACTGGTGCTCGCTCCGGGTCGGGGCCAACAGCTCCAGAAGGATCTACGAGTACACCATCGAAACCAAGGTCGGGCCGACGCCGAGCATGAAGATCGCCAAGGCGTACCCGACCGAACCGGTGCGGATGTTCGGGCGGACCATGGCGTATCTCAACTACCAGCAAAGGCTGTTCGAAGCGGAGGCGCGAACGTCGCCCTCGGCCGCCCGCTGGGAGCAATTCACGCCGGCCGAGAACGAGTTCACCGGATACGCCAGCGATCAGGACCTCTCGGCCCAGGTCATCGCCCCGGAGACCATGGACTGGCTGCGCGGCAACCATGAACTGCTTCCGGACCTCATCGGCCTCGAGCACGGGTGGTGCTACGCGGTGTACCGGGACGAGATCGACCCGGCGACCCTGGTCGCCAGAATCGACCTGATCGCCGACTTCCTCGACCGGATCAACGTGCCCGCCGCGGTCTGACCCCGCATACAGCGAAACGCCCCCGGCCGAAGCCGGGGGCGTTTCGTTCACGCGGAGCGGATCAGCGGAAGTCGCGACCGAAGTCGTAGTCGTCCAGCGGAACCGCGGCGCCGGTGCCCGAACCGAACACGTCCGGGGTGTAGTAACCGTCGTCGTAGGACGGGATCGCGTACGCCGCGACCCGCGCCTCCTCGGTCGGCTGCACCTGGATGTTCCGGTACTTGTTGATGCCCGTACCGGCCGGGATGAGCTTACCGATGATGACGTTCTCCTTGAGGCCCACGAGCTTGTCCGAGCGGCCGTTGATGGCCGCGTCGGTCAGGACGCGCGTGGTCTCCTGGAACGAGGCCGCCGACAGCCACGAGTCCGTGGTCAGCGACGCCTTCGTGATGCCCATCAGCACCGGACGGCCCGAAGCCGGCTCGCCGCCCTCGGCGACCGCGGCCCGGTTCGTCGCCTCGAACTTCGTCCGCTCGGGCAGTTCGCCCGGCAGGAAGTCCGTGGCTCCGGAGTCGATGATCGTCACGCGGCGCAGCATCTGCCGCACGATGACCTCGATGTGCTTGTCGTGGATCGACACACCCTGCGCCCGGTACACCTTCTGGACCTCGTCCGTGAGGTGCATCTGCGCTTCGCGCGGGCCCATGACGCGCAGGACCTCGTGCGGGTCCGGCGTGCCCTCGAGCAGCTGCTGGCCGACGTTGACGTGGTCGCCGTCGCCCAGCGGGCCGTTCGGGGTGTTCGCGAGCCGCTGCCGCTTGGACAGCTTGTCGAAGACGATCTCCTCCGACCCGTCGTCCGGGATCAGGGTGATCTTCCAGAACCGCTCGCTCTCCTCGATCCGCACGCGGCCGTCGACGTCCGCGATCGGAGCCTTGCCCTTCGGCACCCGAGCCTCGAAAAGCTCGGTGACACGGGGCAGACCGGTCGTGATGTCGTCACCGGCGACACCACCCTGGTGGAACGTACGCATCGTCAGCTGCGTGCCCGGCTCACCGATCGACTGGGCGGCGACAATGCCGACCGCCTCGCCGACGTCGACGAGTTGGCCCGTCGCCATCGAACGGCCGTAGCAGGTCGCGCAGACACCGACCGCCGACTCGCAGGTGAGCACCGAGCGGACCTTCACCTTCGAGATGCCGCTGGAGAGCAGCTTCTCGATGGCCGGGTCGCCGATGTCGTCGCCCGCGTTCAGCACGACGTTGCCCTTGGCGTCCACCGCGTCCGTCGCGAGGTTCCGCGCGTACACGGAGGTCTCGACGTGCTGGTCGCGCACGACCTTGCCGTCGCCGAGGTCCTCGCCGATCGGCATCATGATGCCGCGCGTGGTGCCGCAGTCGATCTCGCGGACGATGACGTCCTGCGAAACGTCCACCAGACGACGGGTCAGGTAACCCGAGTCCGCGGTACGCAGCGCCGTGTCCGCCAGACCCTTCCGGGCGCCGTGCGTGGCGATGAAGTACTCCGCCACCGACAGGCCTTCACGGAAGTTCGCCTTGATCGGACGCGGGATGTACTCACCCTTCGGGTTCGACACCAGACCACGCATACCGGCCAGCGAACGGACCTGTGTCATGTTGCCGGCCGCGCCCGACTTCACGATCATGGCGATCGGGTTGTCGTCCGGCAGCGCCGTCTCCATGATCTTGTGGACCTCTTCGGTCGCCTGCGTCCACACCTTGACGAGCTCGTTGTTGCGCTCGGCGTGGGACAGCTGACCGCGCTGGTACCGCTTCTCGACCTGGTCGGCCTTGCCCTCGTACTCGTCGAGAATGGCCTTCTTGCCGACCGGGGTCAGCACGTCCGAGATCGCGACCGTGACGCCCGAGCGGGTCGCCCAGTAGAAACCGGCGTCCTTGAGCTTGTCCAGCGTCTGCGCGACCTGCGTCATCGAGTACCGCTCGGCGAGGTCGTTCACGATGGCCGCCTGCCGCTTCTTCGGCATCGGCTCGTTGATGAACGGGTAGTCCGCCGGCAGCAGGTCGTTGAACAGGACGCGGCCCAGGGTCGTCTCGGCCAGCCACGGCTTGCCCGGCTCCCAGCCCTTTTCCGCGAGCGCCGCCTCGTCGGCCTTCGCGGGCTGACGGTCGGTGACGCGGATCTTGACCGGGGCGTGCAGGCTCAGCGCCTTGCGGTCGAACGCCATGATCGCCTCGGCGGGCGACGAGTACGCGTTGCCCGCGCCCTCGGCGTTCTCGTTCAGCCGGGTCAGGTGGAACAGACCGGTGACCATGTCCAGTCGCGGCATGGCGAGCGGACGGCCCGACGCCGGCGACAGGATGTTGTTCGCCGACAGCATCAGGATCCGGGCCTCGGCCTGCGCCTCGGCCGACAGCGGCAGGTGCACCGCCATCTGGTCGCCGTCGAAGTCCGCGTTGAACGCTTCGCAGACCAGCGGGTGCAGCTGGATGGCCTTGCCCTCGACCAGCTGCGGTTCGAAGGCCTGGATGCCCAGCCGGTGCAGGGTCGGCGCACGGTTCAGCATCACCGGGTGGCCGGTGATGACCTCTTCGAGCACGTCCCACACCTGCGGCCGCGAGCGCTCCACCATCCGCTTGGCGGACTTGATGTTCTGCGCGTGGTTCAGGTCGACCAGCCGCTTCATGACGAACGGCTTGAACAGCTCGAGCGCCATGTCCTTCGGCAGACCGCACTGGTGCAGCTTCAGCTGCGGACCGACGATGATGACCGAACGGCCCGAGTAGTCGACGCGCTTGCCCAGCAGGTTCTGGCGGAACCGGCCCTGCTTGCCCTTCAGCAGGTCGGACAGCGACTTCAGCGGCCGGTTGCCCGGGCCGGTGACCGGACGCCCGCGGCGGCCGTTGTCGAACAGCGCGTCGACGGCCTCCTGCAGCATCCGCTTCTCGTTGTTGACGATGATCTCGGGCGCGCCGAGGTCGATCAGCCGCTTGAGCCGGTTGTTCCGGTTGATCACGCGGCGGTACAGGTCGTTCAGGTCCGACGTGGCGAAGCGGCCACCGTCGAGCTGCACCATCGGGCGCAGGTCCGGCGGGATGACCGGGACGGCGTCGAGCACCATGCCGCGCGGGTCGTTGCCGGTCGCCTGGAACGCGGCGACGACCTTGAGCCGCTTCAGCGCGCGGAGCTTCTTCTGCCCCTTGCCGTTGCGGATGGTGTCGCGCAGGCTGTCGGCCTCCGCGGCGACGTCGAACTCGGTCGCCAGCTTCTGGATCGCTTCCGCGCCCATGCCGCCGGTGAAGTACTCGCCGTACCGGTCGATCAGCTCGCGGTAGAGCAGCTCGTCGGCGATCAGCTGACGCGGCTCGAGCTTCGTGAAGGTCGTCCAGACCTCCTCGAGGCGGTCCAGCTCGCGGCCGGCGCGGTCGCGCAGCTGGCGCATCTCGCGCTCGCCGCCCTCCTTGACCTTGCGGCGCACGTCGGACTTCGCGCCCTCCGCCTCCAGCTCGGCCAGGTCGGCTTCCAGCTTCTGCGCACGGGCCTCGATGTCGGCGTCGCGCTTCGTCTCGAGGTTCTTGCGCTCGACGCCGATCTCGTTCTCGAGGGTCGGCAGGTCGTTGTGCCGCAGCTCCGTGTTCACGCCGGTGATCACGTAGGCCGCGAAGTAGATGATCTTCTCGAGGTCCTTGGGCGCCAGGTCCAGCAGGTAGCCGAGGCGCGACGGAACGCCCTTGAAGTACCAGATGTGGGTGACCGGCGCGGCCAGCTCGATGTGGCCCATCCGCTCACGGCGCACCTTGGCGCGAGTGACCTCGACGCCGCAGCGCTCGCAGATGATGCCCTTGAACCGGACGCGCTTGTACTTGCCGCAGTAGCACTCCCAGTCCCGGGTCGGACCGAAGATCTTCTCGCAGAAGAGCCCGTCCTTCTCCGGCTTGAGGGTCCGGTAGTTGATGGTCTCCGGCTTCTTGACCTCGCCGAAGGACCACTGACGGATGTCGTCGGCAGTAGCAAGACCGATCCGGAGTTCGTCGAAGAAGTTGACGTCCAACACGTCTTTTCTTCCCTCTTTCCTTGAGGATTAAAGCCTTTGTGGCCCCGGGATCAACCGCACCTCAGGGGTACCGTGACGGCAGCCGGCCACGGTACCCCTCCCAGCGCGACGGTCCTCGAAAACGCGACCACACTTGGAAATGCCGGAGAGGCGGGCTAGTGCACGACGTCGTCCACCGAGGGCGACTCGTTGCGGGACAGGTTGATGCCGAGGTTCGCCGCTGCGCGCTCGAGGTCCTCGTCGTCGGAGTCGCGCATCTCGATCGCCGCGCCGTCGCTGGAGAGCACCTCGACGTTGAGGCACAGCGACTGGAGCTCCTTGAGGAGCACCTTGAACGACTCCGGGATGCCCGGCTCGGGGATGTTCTCCCCCTTCACGATCGCCTCGTACACCTTGACGCGGCCGACCACGTCGTCCGACTTGATCGTGAGCAGTTCCTGCAGCGTGTAAGCCGCGCCGTAGGCCTGCATCGCCCAGCACTCCATCTCGCCGAAGCGCTGGCCGCCGAACTGCGCCTTACCGCCCAGCGGCTGCTGGGTGATCATCGAGTACGGGCCGGTGGAGCGGGCGTGGATCTTGTCGTCGACCAGGTGGTGCAGCTTCAGGATGTACATGTAGCCGACCGACACCGGGTACGGGTACGGCTCGCCGGAGCGGCCGTCGAACAGCGTGGCCTTGCCGTTCTCCTTGACCATGCGCTCGCCGTCGCGGTTCGGCTTGGTCGCCCCGAGCAGCCCGGTGAGCTCCTCTTCCTTCGCGCCGTCGAACACCGGGGTCGCGGTGTTCGTGTTCGGCGCGACGTCGTAGAGCTCCTCGGACAGGTTCTTCGCCCAGTCCGGGTTGCCCTCGATCGTCCAGCCCTGCGAGGCCAGCCAGCCGAGGTGCAGCTCGAGGATCTGGCCGATGTTCATCCGTCGCGGCACACCGTGGGTGTTCAGGATGATGTCGACCGGGGTGCCGTCCTCCATGAACGGCATGTCCTCGACCGGCAGGATCTTGCCGATGACACCCTTGTTGCCGTGCCGGCCGGCGAGCTTGTCGCCCGGCTGGATCTTGCGCTTCTGGGCCACGTAGACGCGGACCAGCTCGTTGACGCCCGGGGGCAGCTCGTCGTCGTCCTCGCGGGAGAACACCCGGATGCCGATGACCTTGCCGGTCTCGCCGTGCGGCACCTTCAGCGAGGTGTCGCGGACCTCGCGCGCCTTCTCGCCGAAGATCGCGCGGAGCAGGCGCTCCTCCGGGGTCAGCTCGGTCTCGCCCTTCGGCGTGACCTTGCCGACCAGGATGTCGCCGTCGCGGACCTCGGCGCCGATGCGGATGATGCCGCGCTCGTCGAGGTCGGCCAGGACCTCCTCGGAGACGTTCGGGATGTCCCGGGTGATCTCCTCGGCGCCCAGCTTGGTGTCGCGGGCGTCGATCTCGTGCTCCTCGATGTGGATCGACGTCAGCACGTCGTCCTGCACCAGGCGCTCGGAGAGGATGATCGCGTCCTCGTAGTTGTGGCCCTCCCACGGCATGACCGCGACGAGAAGGTTCTTGCCGAGCGCCATCTCACCGTTCTCGGTGGACGGGCCGTCGGCGATGACCTGGCCCTGCTCGACCCGGTCGCCCTCGTTGACGATCGGCCGGTGGTTGAAGCACGTGCCGTGGTTGGAGCGGCGGAACTTGTACAGTCCGTAGCTCTTCCGCGTGCCGTCGTCGTGCATGATCGTGATGATGTCCGCGGACAGCTCCTCGACCACGCCCGCCTGCTCGGCGACCAGGACGTCCCCGGCGTCGACCGCGGCGCGCAGCTCCACGCCGGTGCCCACGTACGGAGCCTGGTTGCGCAGCAGCGGAACAGCCTGCCGCTGCATGTTCGCGCCCATCAGCGCGCGGTTCGCGTCGTCGTGCTCCAGGAACGGGATCATCGCGGTGGCGACGGAGACCATCTGCCGCGGCGACACGTCCATGTAGTCGATCTCGAGCGGGTCGATCAGCTCGACCTCGCCGCCCTTGCGGCGACCGAGGACCTTCTCTTCCTCGAAGTGCCCGTCGTCGGTCAGCGGCGCGTTGGCCTGCGCCTTGACGTAACGGTCTTCCTCGTCCGCGGTCAGGTAGTCGACCTGGTCGGTGACCTGGCCCTCGACGACCTTGCGGTACGGCGTCTCGATGAAGCCGAACGGGTTGACCCGCGCGTACGAGCACAGCGAGCCGATCAGGCCGATGTTCGGGCCTTCCGGCGTCTCGATCGGGCACATCCGGCCGTAGTGCGACGGGTGGACGTCGCGGACCTCCATGCCGGCGCGCTCACGGGACAGACCGCCCGGGCCGAGGGCCGAAAGACGACGCTTGTGCGTCAGGCCCGACAGCGGGTTGTTCTGGTCCATGAACTGCGACAGCTGCGAGGTGCCGAAGAACTCCTTGATCGCCGCGCCGATCGGGCGGATGTTGATCAGGGTCTGCGGCGTGATCGCCTCGACGTCCTGCGTGGTCATGCGCTCGCGCACGACGCGCTCGGTGCGGGAGAGGCCGACCCGGATCTGGTTCTGGATCAGCTCGCCGACGGTGCGCAGGCGGCGGTTGCCGAAGTGGTCGATGTCGTCGGTCTCGACCGGCACCTCGACGCCGGCGGAGCTCGTCATCTTGTCCTCGCCGGCGTGCAGCCGGACCAGGTACTCGATGGCCGAGACGATGTCCTCTTCGGTCAGCGTGCCGGTCTCGTACGGGGTGTCGAGGCCCAGCTTCTTGTTGACCTTGTAGCGGCCGACCTTGGCCAGGTCGTAGCGCTTCGGCTTGAAGAACAGGTTCTCCAGCAGCGTCTGCGCGCTCTCCTTCGTGGGCGGTTCGCCCGGGCGCAGCTTGCGGTAGATGTCGAGCAGCGCCTCGTCGGTGCCCGCGGTGTGGTCCTTCTCGAGCGTGGCCAGCAGCGTCTCGGAGAACGAGAAGCGCTCGCGGATCGCCTCGGTGGACCAGCCGAGCGCCTTCAGCAGCACGGTGACCGGCTGGCGGCGCTTGCGGTCGATGCGGACGCCGACGGTGTCGCGCTTGTCCACGTCGAACTCGAGCCACGCGCCGCGGCTCGGGATCACGCGCACGCTGAAGACGTCCTTGTCGGTCGTCTTGTCGACACTGCTGTCGAAGTACACGCCCGGAGAACGCACCAGCTGGGACACGACGACCCGCTCGGTGCCGTTGATGATGAAGGTGCCCTTGTCGGTCATCACCGGGAAGTCGCCCAGGAAGACCGTCTGGCTCTTGATCTCGCCAGTGTTGTTGTTGACGAACTCGGCGGTGACGAACAGCGGGGCCGCGTACGTCATGTCCTTGTCCTTGCACTCCTCGATCGAGGCCTTGACCTCGTCGAAGCGCGGAGCGGAGAAGGAAAGGGACATCGAGCCCGAGAAGTCCTCGATCGGCGAGATCTCGTTGAGGACCTCTTCCAGACCGCCGACCGGGTTTTCTTCGCCTTCGTTGACGCGGCGCTCGAACCACGCCTCGTTGCCGGTGAACCACTGGAACGACTGGATCTGGACGTCAAGCAGGTTCGGGGTGGAGAGTGGCTCGCGGATCTTCGCGAAGGAGACCCGCTTGGGCGCTCCGGGGATTCCCGTGGCCTGCGCGCGGGATTCAGCCGAGGTGGTCGCAGCAGTGGCCTGGTTCGCGGGAGAGACTGCCAAGATGCGTCCTTCCGGGGACAATGAGCGGTGAGCAGCCGCGATGGCAACAGCTGTCGCGGACTGTCAGGGGTGCCGTGTGCCCACTATCCTAACTACCGGCTCCGGGCAGCCTGAAAGAGGGCAGCGCAAAGAAGCAGTCTAGCCCCGATGACGCGGTCTGTCCAGGGGGCGCTCCCGACGGGGCCCAGCCTGCATCGCGTCACCTTGGGGCAGTGCGTCTCCCTGAGCCTCACTGCGTCCTTCCGGCTCCCGGTTCGCCCGGGTTTTCGCGCCCCTCCCGCAAGGTTCGCGTTCCCCGGCCGTGACCGTTGGCAGTAAGCGTGAACCCACGCGGCTTTGGAGTCAAGATGCCGCGCGGCTCTCCCGCCGGTTGGCGCAGCGTCGAACCCGGACAGCACAGGGTGACCGATCCGGCCGCGGTCCCGGTTACCGCCGGGTACTCCGGGACGGCCGCGCAGGTCGGCCGGACAGCGACGCAGGTGGGCGGCCTGCGCACGGTTTCGGCGGCGGTTTCCGCATCGGCGCGGCGGGCGCGGGATGGATCACATTCCGCGAGTGGCCGGATGCTTCGCGGCGGACGAAAACAGGGGAACTTCGGGCAGCTCGGCACCCGATTCCGGGTCCCCCGGACAGGGGTTGCGCACGCCCGGAAGCGACGCTTGGCAACGGATGCGTCCCGGTGATCAACTGGGCGGGCCCGAACTCCCGGAGGTGCGCACGATGCCCGGACCCGACGCGTCGCTTCCCGACCTGGTCCTGCGCAGGCTGGCGATCAGCGAACAGGTCGCCGCCGCGAAGTTCGGGGCCGGGCGGCCGGTCGACGATCCCGTCCGCGAGCAGCGGGAGCTGGCCCGCGTCCGGGTGCTGGCCCGCGAAATCGGCCTCGACCCGGATCTCGCCGCCGGGTTCCTCTCGGATCAGATCGCCGCCAGCAAGCAGGTCCAGCATCGGCTCTTCACGCACTGGAGCGCGCATCCCGGCGACTTGCCCGAGGGCGGTCCCGACCTGTCGGTGCTGCGGGCCGAATTGGACGGTCTCACGGTCGCTCTGCTGGACCGGCTGGCCGCGACCGGCTCGGAGGCCCTGGAGCCGCCGGAGAGCCCGGATGAGCTGCAGGAGCCGCTTCGGACGGCGTTCCGGACGCTGGCACGACAACGGCCCGCCCCCGGAGGTTCCGGGAACGGGCCGTGACGACTGCTCAGGACGCTTACTTCGACGGCGGAGCCGAAGCGGGCGCGGACGGCGCGGGGGCGCCAGCGGCCGGTGCGGCGGCCTTGTAGGTGTCCATGTCGGTGATCTTCCACGTGTTGCCCTGCAGCTGGGCGTCCACGTGCATCTGCGCCGTGCCCGCGGCGGTCTGCTTCGTGTCCGCGCGCGTCGACGTCTGGTCGATGAACAGCATCACCCTGGCGAGGTCGCCGTTCAGCCGGATCACTGCGCTGCGGGTGACCTTGCAGGTCACGACCACCTTCTGCTCCGGAGCCAGCTTCTTGACCTGGCCCATCAGCGCGTTGTAGCTCGTCTTGACCTGGTCGGTGGCGAGCAGCTGGTTGGCCGCGTCCTCGGTCTTCTTGATGTTGTTGAAGTCGTAGGAGAACAGCGTCTCGATGGCCTTCGAGACCTGGTCCTTGACCTGCGCGGTCTTCGCCACGTCGAGCACCGCGCGGTTGCTCGTCGAATCGGCCGCGTCCGAGCCCTTGACCTGGAAGATGACCGCCGCGGCGACCAGTGCCAGCCCGACCACCAGCAGCAGCGCGACGCGCACGGTGTTGCGGCTGACCACGGACCGCTGAGCCGGTACCTCGGCGGCTTCCTCCGCCCGGGCCTTGGTCTCGGCTTCCTCGACGTCCGAGGGCTTCTCCGAGCCGGTGTCGCGCTTCTTGCGCCGCGGGCTCGGCCGGGCCGGTTTCTCGTCCTCGACGGTCTCGCCGGTGAGCGCGTCGACTTCTTCGGCCGGGGCTTCTTTGGTTACCCCGGAGACCTCGGCGGCGTCTTCCTCGACAGCGGTCTCCGCGACCTCGGCCGAAGCAGGCTCGGTCTCGGTCGAAGCGGGCTCGGGGTCGGCCGGGCGCACCAGGCCGCCGCGGGGAATCCGCAGCTCCTGGGTCACCTCGGCCGGATCCGCGTCGGGGAGCGGCCGCGGCCGGGGGCGCGGCTTGGGCGAGGCCGCCGGCGCCGCCGGGTCCGACGGCTTGCGCAGCCCGGCGACCTTCGGCTTGCGAGCCGGTGGCGTGCTGCTGCTGCGCGGTGGCTGGCGACGGGAGGGGGGCACTGCGGAACTCCGATCTGCGGGTGAAGCTACTTGCCGGCGGCGACGAGCGGCACTTGGTCGATCCCGGACAGCTTCCACTTGCCGTCGACCCGGGTCATCTGGACCTCGAGCCGCAGCGCCTTGGTGGCGTTCTTCCCGCCCGCCGAGGTGTCCGTGCTGATCGCGGCCAGGAAGCTGGCCTTGCCGTCGTGGTCGTTCAGCTCCTCGACCGCGATGTCCTGGATCGTGGTGGTGACCTTGACCTTCTGGTCGGTCAGCGCCTTCGAGTAGTTCGGCTGGGCCTGCTCGATCTGCTTGGCCATGTCGTCGCTGGAGACGTCCTTCTGCTGCTGGAAGTACGTGTCCAGGTGCTGGTAGTCGACCTGGGTGTAGGCCAGCACCGCCGCGGTGCCGTCCTTGAGCACGTCGTCGCGCGCCGAAGCCAGATCCCGGTCGCCGTCCATCTCCGCGACCAGCCACATGATCCCGAACACGATCGCCACCACCAGCGCGGCGAGAGCGAACGCCCCGGATCCGAACAGCCACACCCGCGGCGATCCGGGAAGCGTCCACTTTTCCTTCGCCGCCACCGCCGTTGCCGGTTCGGGCGTATCAGCGGTCACCTCTTCCTCGGCGACCGCGTGCTCGGCACTCATAACACTCCAGAGTAGGTAACAGTCATCAAATCCCGGTCAGCCGAGTCCCAGCAGCGAGCCCATGCTGTTCAGGGACACCCCGGGGCTGCCGACGACGCCCGGCACCTGAGCGTCGCGCTGCTCCTGCAGCTGCTGCGCCGGCCGGTTCTGGTTCGCCGCGATGTCCTGCTGCGACGGCTGCACCGGCACGCCGTTGTACGGCGCGTTCTGGGAACCCCGGACGTTGATCGGGCTGCCCTTCGGCTCGGCACAGTAGGCCTTGTCGTCCTCGGGCCGGGGCGAGGTGTCCGAACCCGGACGGTACTGGCTGTAGGGCAGATAGCCCTTCGTGCACGACGGCGGGTTGAACAGGTTCAGCACCAGGCCGAGGTGCGCGGTCCCGTCGCCGGGGGCCACCGACGGCGCGGCGGCCGCCAGTGCCGGATAGGTCACCAGGCCCTGTTCGAGGCCGTCCAGCCGGGTCACGGTCAGGTTGGCCGTCGTCAGCAGGTTCGCGGTCAGCGCGCCGAGACCGGGCCCGGTCTCCTTGAGCACCTGGCTGATCTGGGTCGCCACCTGCGGGGTGACGCCGATCAGCTTGCGCAGGTCGCCGTCGGAATTCTTGAGCGTCCCGCTGAGCTGGTTGAGGCTCTTGGAGAAGGACGCGAAGTTCGACGCCTCGTCGTTCTGCGTGTCCAGCACCTGGCCGCCTGCCTGCAGCAGCTGCACGGTCTGCGGCAGGTACTGCTGCGCGGTGGTGGTGAAGCTGCGCGCGGTGTCGAGCAGCTTCTGCAGGTCGCCGCCGGTGCCGCGGAACGCGTCGTAGGACTCGTCGACGACCTTCCGCAGCGCGTCGGTCGGCACCGAGGCCGACAGCGAGTCGAGGTCGCCGAGCAGCCGGTCGGTGCTGACCGGGGTGCTCGTGCGGGCGGCCGGGATCACCGAACCGCTCGCGAGGTACGGGCCCTGGTCGTTCTTCGGCCGCAGGTCGACGTACTGCTCGCCGACCGCGGACCGGTTGGCGACGACCGCGTCGAGGTCGGCGGGCACGCGCGGGGCCGACGGGTCGATGTTCAGGTCGGCCTCGAGCCCGCTCTGGGTCAGCCGCAGCTGCCCGACGCGGCCGACGTTGAAGCCGCGGTAGGTGACCTCGGCGTTGGTGAAGATCCCGCCGGATTCGTTGAGCTGCAGCTTGACCGTGTACCCGCTGCTGCCGAACACCGTGCCGAGGCCGGCGAACCGGATCAGCGCGTACACGATGGCCACGACCGAGATGATGGCGAAGACCACCAGCTGGATTTTCGTCCTGCGCAGCAACATCAGCCAGCACCTCCGGAAAGCACCCCGAACAGGCCGGACAACCCGCTCTGCGACGGCTGCCCGCCGCCCTGGCCGCCGGTCGAGGACGGAGCCTGCTGCTGTTGCTGCGCGGGCTGGCTGCCCGGGAACGACAGCGGCGGCGGCTGGTTCGCGGGCGAGCCTTCGACGCCGCCGGTCAGCCCCGGCGCGGGAATGAGCCCGTTGAGCCCGTTCTGCCTGCTGCGGCCGAGGTTGTCGATGACGTCCTTGAGGTTCAGGTCGACCTTGGCGAACAGGTTGAAGTAGTCGCCCTTGACGTCGTTGTAGGCCTGGTCGGTGAACGGATAGGTCAGCAGGATCTCCAGCGCCTTCGGCAGGTCGCTGCCCGCCTCGCCGAGCTTCTGCAGCGTCGGCGTGAGCGCCTTGAGGTCGGCGACCAGGTCCGCCTTGCTCTTGTTGACCGTGTCGGTCGCGACGCCGGAGAGGTTGTTGAGCGCGTTCAGCATGGTCACCAGCTGGCCGCGCTGCTGCTCCAGCACCCCGAGCCCGGGCCCGAGGTTGTCGACCGCGCCGACCAGCTTGTCCTTCTGGTCCCGCAGCGTCATGGACAGCCGGTTGAGGCCGTCGAGCGCGCGGGTGATGTTGGCCGACTGGTTGTCGAGGTTGGTGACCAGCTCGTTCGCGTTGGCCAGCAGCGCCTTGATGTCCGGCTCGCGGCCGGCGGTGGCGTTGTTGAGTTCCTTGGTGATCGTGTTGAGCTGCTCCACGCCGCCGCCGTTGAGCAGCAGGGACAGCGCGCCGAGCACCTCCTCGACCTGGACGTCGCGGCCGGTGCGCGCGAGCGGGATGGTCGCCCCGTTCGCCAGCTGCCCGGTCGCCTCGTCGCCGCCCGGCGAGGCCAGTTCGACGTACTTCTCGCCGAGCAGGCTCGACTGCTTCACGTTGGCCATCGCGTTGGCCGGCAGCTTGACGTCGCCGTTGACCTCGACGGTCACCTCGGCGTGCCAGCCGTCCGGCGTCAGCCCGATCGACTTGACCTGCCCGACCGGCACCTCGTTGACCTTCACCCCGGACTGCGGGACGAGGTCGAGCACGTCCTTGAACTGGATCTTCAGCGTGTACGGGTGGCTGCCGAGGTCGGCCCCGCCGGGCAGCGGGACGTCGTAGACGCCGTTGAACGCGCAGCCGCTCAGCACGAGCGCGGACACCGTGGCGAGCGCTCCGCCCGCGGCGAACTTCGTCAGTCGCTTCACGTCAGCTCCCCTGCGTCCCGTAGACCTGGCCCTGCAGCGGGAGCGGCAGCGGCGGCAGCTGGCCGTTCTGCATCGCCTGGATGACCTGCGCGGTGGACGGCAGCGGAACCACGCCGTCGACCACCTTGGCGATGCCGTCGCAGGCGTTGCCGAGCAGCTGCTTGGTCACCGAGGTCTGCTTGAGCAGGCTGCAGACCATCACCAGCGGCGGCTGGGTCAGCTCGTTGAGGTTCGGCCGCGCGTCGAGCGTGCCGGACGAGCCGTTGTAGACGCCGACGATGTTGGACAGCGCGACCGGCGCGACGTCGAGGATCTCGGCGAGCGAGCTGCGCTGGTCCACCAGCACCTTGGTCACGCTGGCCAGCTTGTCCACATTGGACTTCAACCGGCCGCGGTTGCGTTCGATGAAGCCCTGCACCGACTGCAGCGTGGTGCCGAGCTGCTGCACGGTCTGGGCGAGATTGTCCTTCTCCCCGGCGAGGAATCCGCTCACGTCGGCGAGCTGGCTCTCGAACTGGCGCACCTGGCCGTCGCTGTTGGCGAGCGACTGGGAGAACTTGCCGAGGTTCTGCACCGTCTGGAAGAGGTCGTCCTTGTTGCCCGCCAGCGTTCCGGACGCCTGCCCGAGCTTGGTGATCGTGTCGTGCAGCGCCTTGCCGTTGCCGTCGAGGTTGTTCGCGGCGGTGTTCAGCAGGTCCGAAAGCGAGCCGTTCTTGTTGGCCCCGTTCGGTCCGAGCGTCTCGCTGACCTTGGCGAGGCTGGCGGCGAGCTGGTCGACCTCCAGCGGCACCTCGGTGCGGTCGAGGCCGATCGTCGCGCCGTCGGAGATCCGCGGGCCGCCGGTGTAGGCCGGGGCGAGCTGGACGTAGCGGTCGCTGACCAGCGACGGCGACACGATGACCGCCTTCGCGTCGGCGGGCACCGCGACCGAGCGGTCGTATTCGAGGTCGACCCGGACCTGGTTGCCCATCGGCTGGATCTTGGTCACCGTGCCCATGTCCACTCCGAGCATCCGGACGCTGTTGCCCTCGTAAAGGCCGACGGCGCCGGAGAAGTACGCGGTCAGGTGGTTGCGGCCGGCGTCCTTCAACGTCCACCAGAGCGCGCCCGCGACCACGAGCGCGAGGACGATCGCGATCGTGAAGCCGCGGGTGAGCGACTGGCCGAAGCGGGTGTCGGTCATTTGGAGTTGCACCCCTCCGGATTGAGCGGGCCGACCGAGGGAAGCACCAGGCCGCAGATGTAGTTGTCGAACCAGTGCCCGGTGCCGATCGTGTTGTTGAAGACCCGGATGAACGGCGCGAACTTCTGGATCCCCTGCGCCAGCGAGTCCTGGTTGCGCTGCAGCATCGACGTGAGCTGGTCGAGCTGGGTGAGCACCGGGTTCAGCTGGCCGTCGTTGTCGTCGATCAGGCCCTGCAGCTGCGTCGACAGCTGCTTCGAACCGTCGAGCAGCGTCTTGATCGCCTGCTCGCGCTTGCCGATCTCGTCCAGCAGCTGGTTGCCGTCGGTGATCAGCTTCTGCACCTCGGCGTCCCGGTCGACCAGGGTCTGCGACACCTGGCGCGTGTTGGCCAGCAGGTTCGCCAGCTGCGAATCGCGCTTGGCGATCGTGTCCGACAGCTTCGACAGCCCGGACAGCGCGCCCTTCACGTCCTGCGGCGTGTTCGAGAACGTCTGGGTGATCGCCTCGAAGCTCTTCGACAGCTGGTTCGTGTCGATCGCGTCGACCGTCTGCGACAGGCCGCGGAACGCGTCGAGCACGTCGTACGGCGACATCGTCCGGTCGCGCGGGATCGGCGAACCGGGGTCGAGGTTGCCGTTGCCCTGCGGGTCGAGCGCGAGGTACTTCTGGCCGAGCAGCGTCTTGATCTTGATCGCCGCCGTGGTCTTGTCGCCCATCCAGGCGTCCTTGACCTTGAACGACACCTTGACGTTCGGGCCGTCGAGCTTGATGTCGGACACCTTGCCGACCTTCACGCCCGCGATCCGCACGTCGTTGTCCTTCTGCAGCCCGGCCGCTTCGGAGAAGTCTGCGCTGTAGGTGGTGCCGCCGCCGATCACCGGCAGGTCCTCGGAGTTCATGGCGGCGACGAGGCCGAGCGCCATGACCGCGATGCCGACCAGCGCGATCGGGATCGGGTTGCGTTTCTGGAAGGACTTCATGGCTTGCACCTGTCCCGGTTCACCGGCGCGAGCGTGAAGTCCGTCGGCGGCAGCAGCCCTGGCACGCCCACCGTCCCGGTCATCTCGCAGGAGTAGAAGTTGAACCACGAGCCGTAGTCGGCGGTGCGGGTGAGCGCACTGACCTTCTTCGGCATGAACTGGATGAAGTGCTCGACGAGCGGCTCGTTCTGGTTCAGGTTCGTGGTGAGCTTGCCCAGAGCGGCGATGTCGTCCTTCAACGGAGCCCGCGCGTCGGTCAGCAGACCGGCGGTCGTGTTGGCCAGGTTGCCCAGCCCCTCGATCGCGTCGCCGATCGGCTTGCGGTCCGCGGCGAGGCCGGACACCAGCTGCTGCAGCTTCACGATCAGGTCGTTGAGCTGCGGGGTGTGCTGGTTGACCGTGTCGAGGACCGAGTTGAGGTTGTCGATGACCTCGCCGATCACCTGGTCCTTGTTGGCGATCGTGGTGGCCAGCGAAGCGGTGTGCGACAGCAGGCTTTCCACCGTGCCGCCCTCGCCCTGCAGCACCTGGATGACCTCGTACGACAGCTTGTTGACGTCGGCCGGGTTCAGCGCGGTGAACAGCGGCTTGAAGCCGTTGAACAGCTCGGTCAGGTCCAGCGCGGGCGTCGTGCGCTCGAGCGGGATGGTGTCGCCCGGCTTGAGCGTCGCGCCGCTGGTGTCGTCGCCCTCGCCGAGGGAGACGTAGCGCTGGCCGACCAGGTTGCGGAACTTGATCTGCGCGGTCACGCCTGCCGGGAGCTTGCGCCCGGAGTCGACCTCGAAGTCCACCTGCGCCTGGCGCTTGTCGACGATCTTCACGTCCTTGACCTGGCCGACGCGGACGCCGGCGATGCGCACGTCGTCGTTCGGCAGCAGGAGCGTGGCGTCGGTGAACCGCGCGGAGTAGGCGCTCGTGCTGGTGGTGTTGATGTTCGCGATGCTGATGCCGAGCACTGTCGTGAACAGCACCGTGACGACCACGAAGATCGTCAGCTTGATCAGCGGTGCGGCGAGTCCCCTCACTTGACCGTCACCTCCGTGCCCCGGTAGAGCGGGCCGACGAGCAGCGAGCCCCAGCCCGGGAACTGGTTTTGCGAAATCCCCATCTCCGGGCTGACCAGCGCGGCGAGGAAGTTGTTCTCGGCCGCGGTGTTGACCGGGTTGCCGCCCGAGGTGCCGCCGCCGTTGGCCCCGGCCGCGTCCGCCTTGAAGTTGGCCGGGTTGAGGCCCTCGCCCACGGTCTTCGGAGCCGCGCCCTGTTTGGTGCCGTCCTTGAACGGGCCGTCCGGCGGTTGCTGCGGGAACGGGTCCGGCGCGGGGTTGAGGTCGTAGCAGCGCGGACCGCGCTTGTCCTCGAACCGCGGTTCCTCGCCCGGCTTGTACGGCCCGCGGTTGACGACGACCTCGATGGTCGCGTTCAGGCCGGGCTTGCCGTTGTACTTGCCCAGCGCCGCGTCCGCGACCGGCACGACCTTCGCCATCTGCTTCAGCACGCACGGGTATTCCGGCGAGTACTTGGCGAGCAGCTCAGCGGTCGGGCGCGCGGTGCTGGCGAGGCTGATCAGGTTCTGCGAGTTCGCCTCGAGGAACGACTGCAGGTCCTGCGACGCGGTGGTGAGGTTGCCGTAGAGGCTCGACAGGTTCGCCTGCTCGGCGACCACGGTGCGCGTGGTCGTGCTCAGGTTGTCCAGGCTCTGCACCAGATCCGGCGTCGCGTTGCTCAGGTGTCCGGAGAACTCCGCGAGCGCCTGGAGGTTGTGCTGCAGCTCCGGCTCGTGCGGGTTCAGCTCGCCGATGTACTGGCCGAGCTGCGAAAGCGTTTCGCCGAGCGGCTTGCCGCGGCCCTGCAGCGCGGTCGAGATCGCGGTGAGCGTGCTGGACAGCTTCTGCGGCTGCACCGCCTGCAGCACCGGCATCAGGTGTTCGAGCGCCTGGTCCAGTTCGACCGCGCCGGAAGTGCGGTCCTGGGTGATCACGTCGCCCTGGGAAAGCGTCCTGCTCGACGGGTCCTGCGGAATCTGCAGCGACACATAGCGTTCGCCGAACAACGTCTTGGGAAGGAATCGCGCGGACACGTTCTCCGGAATCAGCTTCACCGACTCCGGATCCATCGCCAGCGTCAGTTCCGCGCCGTTCTCGGTGGCCTTGATGTCCTGCACCGAACCGACGATCAAACCGCGGACCTTCACGTCCGACTGCTTGAGCAGCTGGTTGCCGATGTGGCCCGCGTCGAGCTTCACGGTGACGAACTTGCTGAACGCCTTGTCGTACATCGCGATGCTGAGCGCGATCCCGCCGACGAGCACCGCCACCAGCAGCAGGCCGAGCAACCTGCGCCGTAGTGTGGTCATCCCGCAATCCTCACCGTGACGTCGGTTCCCCAAATCGCGAAACCGATGAAGAAGTTCACGACCGAAACCGTGACGATGGAAAGCCGCACCGCGCGGCCGACGGCCACGCCCACCCCGGCGGGCCCGCCGCTGGCCCGGTACCCGAAGTAGCAGTGCGAAAGAATGATCAAAACGCTGAAGATCAGCACCTTGATGAACGAATAGAGCACGTCTTGCGGTGGTAGGAACAGGTCGAAGTAATGGTCGTAGGTACCCGCGGATTGTCCGTAGATATAGATAACGACCAGCCGCGAGGCGAGGTACGAGCTCAGCAGGCCGATCACGTACAGCGGGATCACGGCCACGAACCCGGCGATGATCCGCGTGGTCACCAGGTACGGGAGGCTCGGCACGCCCATCACCTCGAGCGCGTCGATCTCCTCGGAGATCCGCATCGCGCCGAGCTGCGCGGTGAAGCCCGCGCCGACCGTCGCCGACAGCGCCAGCCCGGCGACCAGCGGCGCGATCTCGCGGGTGTTGAAGAACGCGGTGAGGAAGCCGGTGAAGGCCGAGGTGCCGATCGAGTTCAGCGCCGAGTAGCCCTGGAGGCCGACGAGAACACCGGTGAACAGCGTCAGGCCGACCATCACGCCGACCGTGCCGCCGATGACCGCGAGCGAGCCGGAACCGAAGCTCACCTCGGCCAGCAGCCGCAGCACTTCCTTGGTGTAGCGGCGCAGCGTGCGCGGCGTCCACAGCAGAGCCCTGCCGTAGAACGACATCTGGTCGCCGAGCGTGTCCAGGGTCTCCAGCGGGCGGTTGGCGATCCGCTTCGCCCCCGAGAGGAACGTCATGATCAGTCCAGCTTTCCGGGCACGAGCTGCAGGTAGATCAGCGTGATCACGAAGTTCACGACGAAGAGCAGCAGGAACGTGATGACCACCGACTGGTTCACCGCGTCGCCGACGCCCTTCGGGCCGCCGCTCGGGTGCAGGCCGCGGTAAGCCGCCACGACCGCCGCGATGAAGCCGAAGATCAGCGCCTTGATCTCGCCGACCCAGAGGTCGGGCAGCTGCGCGAGCGCGGAGAAGCTGGACAGGTACGCACCAGGGGTGCCGCCCTGGAGCACGACGTTGAAGAAGTAGCCGCCGAGCACGCCGATGACGCTGACCATGCCGTTGAGCAGGAGCGCGACGAGCATCATGGCGAGCGTGCGGGGCACGATCAGGCGCTGGACCGCGGAGACGCCCAGCACCTCCATCGCGTCGATCTCCTCGCGGATGGTCCGCGCGCCGATGTCCGCACAGACCGCGCTGCCGCCCGCGCCGGCCACCAGCAGCGCGGTGACCAGCGGACTGGCCTGCTGCACGGTCGCCAGCACCGAACCGGCACCGGTGTAGGACTGCGCGCCGAGCTGGCGGGCGAGCGCGCCGAACTGCAGCGAGATGACCGCGCCGAACGGGATCGCGACGAGCGCGGTCGGCAGGATCGTCACGCTCGCGACGAACCAGGCCTGCTGGATGAACTCGCGGAACTGGAACGGGCGCTGGAAGATGCCGCGGATGATGTCGAGGCCGAGCGCGAACAGGTTCCCGGTCTCCCGCAGCATTCCGTAGCCGGGGATCTTGGCCGTGCTGGTGGTCACGCGCCACCCTGCCCGTGCCGGGGCGACCGGCGGTCCGCGGCGCCGGGGATGCGCGCGACCTGGTCGGCGGGGAGCTGTCCCTGGTGCTGGTTGGGCACCGGACCCGGCGAGCTGACCGGAGGCAGCTGCTGGGTGTCCTCGGGACCTGGCTGGTGGTGGAAGGCGCCGGGGTTGGGCCGCACGTTGTAGTGCCGCTGCTGCTCGGGCGTCAGGGATTCGATGATCCCCTCCTGCGCGCTCGGCGGGAGCGTGTGCAGGATCCGCATGACGCGGTCCATCCGCCGCTTCGCCCCGGCCCGCTCCGGCACGCCCGGGCTGACCTGCATCTGCGGCACGACGCCGCGCACGTCCTCGTTGAGCACGTCGCCGTGGCCCGCCTCGGCCTCGGCCTGCTCGCGGGCCATCTGGGCGCTGTCCTTCTCCTCGGACATGCCGATCGGGCCGAGCTTGCGGCCGTTGAGGAACTGCTCGACCACCGGTTCGTCGCTGGTCAGCAGCACCTCGCGCGGGCCGAACATGACGAGTTCCTTGCGGAACAGCATGCCGAGGTTGTCCGGCACCGTGCGGGCGAGGTTGATGTTGTGCGACACGATCAGGAACGTCGCGTCGATCTGGGCGTTGACGTCCAGGAAGAGCTGCGAGATGTAGGTCGTGCGGACCGGGTCGAGACCGGAGTCCGGCTCGTCGACCAGGATGATCTCCGGGTCCAGCACGAGGGCGCGGGCGAGGCCGGCGCGCTTGCGCATACCGCCGGAGATCTCGCCGGGGAGCTTCTTGTCCGCGCCGGCCAGACCGGTGATCTCGAGCTTCTCGAGCACGATGCGGCGGATCTCGGTCTCGGACTTCTTCGTGTGCTCCCGCAGCGGGAAGGCCACGTTGTCGAAGAGGTTCATCGAGCCGAACAGCGCGCCGTCCTGGAACAGGACGCCGAAGAGCTTCCGGATCTCGTACAGCTTGTGCTCGGAGCAGGTGACGATGTCGACGCCGTTGATGACGCATCGTCCGCGGTCCGGCTTGAGCAGGCCGATCATCGACTTCAGGAACACGGACTTGCCGGTTCCGGACGGGCCGAGCATCGCCGAGACCTCGCCGGGAGGCAGGGTCAGCGTCACGTCCCGCCAGATGGTCTGCTTTCCGAAGGACTTCGTCAGACCTTCGATGACCACCTCGGCACCCATCGCACCTCCAGGAGCTGTTCCGCGTCGTCGCGCACCGCCGCCCCGTCACCGCTGGCAGCGGCGGAGCTCGCGCGGCGAACTCCGCTTCAACCAGGTGCAACGAGCTGAGCGCGAACAGGTTACTCACCAGTTTTGTTCTCTGGCCAGCCCCCGTGCACACCTCACGCGACGGGGATCCAGTACGGCGACCGCTGGCAGCACGGTAGTGCACGTCACGTTCGGGCGCAGATCCAGATGGCCGACTTCCGCTCACCCTGACGGGTTAACCGGCGGGAAACGCGGCAAACAGGGGGTGACCCGGGGTCGCCGGACGCACGGTTTGTTCGCCTGAACGAGGGTGTCGCGGGCCCGGCTCGGCGACTGTGCGTCTTTTTTGTCCGGACAGCGAAAGGGGCGGGCACCCGTGTCGGGTGTCCGCCCCTTTCGAGGTGGTGCAACAGGCGCTTGCGCGCCCGGGATCACTTGATGGAGATCTTGGCGCCAGCGGCCTCGAGCTTCTCCTTGGCGGCCTCGGCGGCCTCCTTGTCGACCTTCTCCAGGAGCGCCTTCGGAGCGGCCTCGACCAGCTCCTTGGCCTCCTTCAGGCCCAGACCGGAGACGACCTCGCGGACGACCTTGATGACCTGGATCTTCTTGTCGCCGGCCGAGTCGAGGATGACGTCGAACTCGTCCTGCTCCGCAGCGGCCTCGGCGGGCGCGGCGCCCGGGGCGGCGGCGACGACGGCGGCCGGGGCGGCGGCGGTGACGTCGAAGACCTCTTCGAATTCCTTCACGAACTCGGACAGCTCAAGAAGGGTCAGCTCCTTGAAGGCGTCGATCAGCTCGGCGGTGCTCAGCTTCGCCATGATGGCTTCCTCTCAGAAAAACGAACGAGACGTTCGGGGGGTGGGGTGGTTCAGCTCTCGGCGGGTGCTTCGGCTGCTTCGGTACCGGTGGCGTTGCGCTGCTTCTCCTCCAGCGCGGCAGCCAGGCGGGCAACCTGGGACGCGGGCGCCTGGAACAGCGCCGCGGCCTGGGAAAGCTTCGCCTTGAACGCGCCCGCCGCCTTGGAGAGCAGCACCTCGCGGCTGTCGAGATCGGCGATCTTGGTGATCTCGTCCACGGACAGCGACTTGCCGTCCATGTAGCCGCCCTTGATGACAAGCGCGTTGTTTTCCTTCGCGAAGTCGCGAAGCGCCTTCGCGGCGTCGACTGCTTCGCCGTGCACAAAAGCGATCGCGGTCGGGCCGACGAACAGGTCCTCGATCCCCTCGAGGCCGGCGTCCTCAGCGGCACGCTTGACGAGGGTGTTCTTCGCGACCCGGTACTTGGCACTGGTGCCGAGAGCGCGGCGCAGCTGGGACAGCTGAGTCACGGAGAGGCCGGTGTACTCGGTAACGACGGTGGCCGAGCTGCTGCGGAAACTCTCCGCGATCTCGGCGACGGCCGCCACCTTGTCGGGCTTCGCCATGGTCGCCTCCTCTCTTGGCTAGTGTCACCACTGGCTTCGGCGGAGGCGCCCCCGAACGAAAAAACGCCCACGCGCAGTCAGACGCGGGGCGTTGCCCAGCCGTGAAGACTGGGGTGAAAGCCTCGTTCCTCCTGCGCGGGCCGTCGCCGTTGCGGGCGAACCTTCGCTCCCCGGGAATCCGGAGAGAACCAGCGGTCTTTGGTAGAACCGTTGACCAGCATACGGGAGGGTTGTTTGCCGTTCGCGGGCACCCCCTTGCTGAGCTGCGAGAACCGGGGCAGTCTCGGGAAATCGCGCCGGAGCGGGCATCATTGGTGACGTGGCGGAACAGCGTGATCACGGAAAGCCGGAAGAAACCCCCTCTCCCGGCTCGACGCCGAACCTGCCCCAACCGGCAGCGCCGAATCTCCCGCAGCCGAACGCATCAGCGGAGCCCCAGCTGGATCCGGAACAGCTGCGCCAGTTCCAGGAATTCCAGCGGTTCCAGGAGTACCTGCGGTTCACCCAGTCCCAGCAGGGCACCGAACCGGCCCCCGACGCGGGTCTGGTCCCGGCCGGAAACCGCCAGCCGCAACCGCTGGCCGGTGGCCAGCCGCCTGCGCCGCCGAACCATCCGGGCGCGCTGACCGCGTACGAAGAACCGCCGAAGAACCGCCGCCCGGTCCCGCGCTGGGTGAAGCGGCTCGGCGGGAAGATCCTGGGCTGGGTGATCGCCCTGGTCATCCTCGGGATCCTGGTCAACTGGGGATACCACCAGATCTTCCCCAGCGACGACGGCAAAACCTCGGCCCAGATCGCCGCCGAGGGCGGCGGGACCTACCACACGAACCAGATCCTCACGACGGCCTCGCCCTATGAATCAGTGCGCCGCGTCTACGACGGGATCGCTCAGCACGGCCCCGGGCCGAAGAGCATGGTCGACCACGTTTGCGGCCTTTTCGACCAGGCAACGCAACAGAAGTTCGCGACCGATCTCGGTTTCACGGACTGCGCCGCCGCGGTGCAGGGCCTGCACGACCGGCTTGACCGGGCACCCGGTTCAGTCGACGCCTACGCCGAGTCGATCTCGAAGCGCTCCGGATGGCCGCCGGGCGAGGACGTGGTGATCAAGTCGTGCGACTTCGCGATCACCGGCGGCCCGGCTCTCGGAGACTTCACCGTCAAGCAGGTCGAAAAAGGACAGTGGCTGATCGTCGGGCATAAACGCGGACCCGAGAAGTGCACGCCGCCGACGGCGACCTCCACCCCGGGCTGACCGTCAGGCAGGCGAGCTGATCGGCAACCGGGTCTCCCCCGTGTCCGAGTACGCGAAGAAGTCCACCAACGACGCCGCGAAAGCCGGGTGCGCCACCGCTTCCATGTGGTTCCCCGGCACCCGCACCAACCGCGCGCCCGCGATTCCCGCGGCGAGGCGTTCCGGCTGGGTCGCCAGTTCGTCCGACTCCCCGGCCAGGATCAGCGTCGCCGCCGACAGGTTCGTGAGTCGCATCGGGCCGTGCGGGGTCGCGTGCATGACCGCGGCCAGTGCTTCGACGTCCGCGCCCGCGCGGCGGGCCAGGCGGCGGAACGGGCGGGCCGCCGGCGGCACCTGCGACCGGTCCTCGGCCAGCAGTCCGTCCGCGATCTGGCTGCGGTTGATGACCCGGGCGTCCACCCCGCCGAAGTCCACGATTCCCGCGCCGACGCCGCCGACCGCGAGGCAGCGGACTCTCCGGTCACTCGTAGCCACCAGCAGCGAGACGATCGCGCCCATCGAATAGCCCGCCAGGCACACCTCGTCCAGGCCGAGTTCGTCGAACAGCGCGGTCAGGTCCGCGGCCATGATGTCCTCGCCGTAGGCCGCCGGGTCGTGCGGTTTCTCCGACTCGCCGTGTCCGCGCGCGTCCAGCGCGATCACCGTGAACCCGGCCTTGACCAGTGCGTCCACGACTCCGGGGTTGACCCAGTTCACCTGGGAATCGGCGGCGAAACCGTGGTGCAGCACGACGGGCCGCCGGTGCCGTCCGTCGCCCTCCCAGACCGTGTAGCTCAGCTGGAGCCCGTCGGGGGCGAGGAACGTCGTTGGCATACGTCCATGAGACACGAAAAAAGGGTGGTCACGCACGAAGCGTGACCACCCTTTCGCGTGATGTGCGACTCAGACCGCGGCTTCCTCGGAGAGGAGGTTGCGGGTCCGCGCCGGGTCGACCGGGATGCCCGGGCCCATCGTCGTGGTGAAGGTGATCTTCTTGACGTAGCGGCCCTTCGCCGACGACGGCTTGGCGCGCAGGATCTCGTCCAGCGCGGCCGCGTAGTTCTCCACCAGCTTCTCGGTGTCGAACGACGCCTTGCCGATCACCAGGTGCAGGTTCGCCTGCTTGTCGACGCGGAAGTTGATCTTGCCGCCCTTGATGTCCTTCACGGCCTTCTCGACCGCGGGGGTCACCGTGCCGGTCTTCGGGTTCGGCATGAGGCCGCGCGGGCCGAGGATGCGGGCGATGCGGCCCACCTTGGCCATCTGGTCCGGCGTCGCGATCGCGGCGTCGAAGTCGAGCCAGCCACCCTGGATGCGCTCGATCAGTTCGTCGGTGCCGACCGCGTCCGCGCCGGCGGCTTCGGCCTCAGCGGCCTTGTCGCCGACGGCGAAAACGATGACGCGGGCGGTCTTACCGGTGCCGTGCGGCAGGTTCACGGTGCCGCGGACCATCTGGTCGGCCTTGCGCGGGTCGACCCCGAGACGCATCGCGACCTCGACGGTCGCGTCCATCTTCGTCTTGGAGGTCTCCTTCGCCAGCTTCACGGCCTCGAGCGGCGCGTACAGGCGCGCCTTGTCGATCAGCTCCGCGGCCTGGCGGTAGGCCTTGCTGTGCTTGGTCATGCTTCTGTCCTTAGTAAGTCAGTGGATCAGTGTGGTGACGAGCCAGCACCTGGCTCTCCCACTGGTTTTGCTTCAGCGAGGCCGAAGCAATTACTCGACCGTGATGCCCATCGAGCGGGCGGTGCCGGCGATGATCTTCGCGGCCTGGTCGATGTCGTGCGCGTTGAGGTCGGTCTCCTTGGTCTTCGCGATCTCGCGGACCTGGTCCCAGGTGACCTTGGCGACCTTGGTCTTGTGCGGCTCGCCGGAGCCCTTCTCCACGCCCGCGGCCTTGAGCAGCAGCTTGGCGGCCGGCGGCGTCTTCAGCTTGAAGTCGAACGACCGGTCTTCGTACACGGAGATCTCGACCGGGACGACGTCCCCGCGCTGCGACTCGGTCGCGGCGTTGTAGGCCTTGCAGAACTCCATGATGTTGACGCCGTGCTGACCCAGCGCCGGGCCGACCGGCGGCGCGGGGTTGGCCGCACCCGCCTTGATCTGCAGCTTGATGATCGCCGCAAGCTTCTTCTTCTTGGGTGGCATTACCTTGTGTCCTTCTTAACTGACGTGAGTCCCCCGCACACCTGCCAGTACGCGGGGACTGCCGACCGGGATGGCCCGGCCGTCAGATCTTGGAGACCTGGCTGAACGAGAGCTCGACCGGGGTCTCCCGGCCGAAGATCGACACCAGGACCTTCAGCTTCTGCCCGTCGACGTTGACCTCGGAGATCGTGGCGGGCAGCGTGGCGAACGGGCCGTCCATGACGGTGACCGACTCGCCGACCTCGAAGTCGACCTCGACGGCGGGCGCACCGGACGGCGCGGCCGCGGCCGATTCGCCGCCCTTGGCAGCCTTGGCCGGGGCTTCCTTCTCGACCTGCGGGGCGAGGAACTTCAGCACCTCGTCCACGGTCAGCGGCGACGGCCGCGAGGTGGCTCCGACGAACCCGGTGACGCCCGGGGTGTTGCGGACCGCGCTCCACGACTGGTCGTTGAGGTCCATCCGGACCAGGATGTAGCCGGGCAGCACCTTGCGCTGCACCTGCTTGCGCTGGCCGTTCTTGATCTCGGTGACCTCTTCGGTCGGGACCTCGATCTGGAAGATGTAGTCCTCGACGTCCAGGGTCTGGGTACGCGTCTCGAGGTTGGTCTTGACCTTGTTCTCGTAACCGGCGTACGAGTGCACGACGTACCACTCGCCCGGCGCGGCCTTGAGCTCGGCGCGCAGCGCGGCGACCGGGTCGTCCGCCTCGGGGGCGGGCTCGGTCACGTCGGCTTCGGCGGCGTCGTCCGCTTCCTCAGCGCTCTCGTCGGCGGCGACCTCGTCCTCGGCGACGGGCACCTCGACGGCGTCGGCGGACTCCTCGTCGCCGGGTGCCGTCTGCACCTGCTCGTCGGAAAGCTCGGTCAGGTCGCGACCGGCTTCGGTGCCGTTGTCGGAGGTCACGTTCCGTCCTCTCAGTTGATCGCTTGCCGGGCCGGACCGGGGCCCGGCCAGCGCGGTGGCGCGCCCGTTGCGGGCGTCAGCCGAAGACCAGCCCGACCAGCTCCTTGAAGCCGAGATCGAGGCCGCTCACGAGGGCCACCATGAACACCACGAACACCAGCACGACCGCGGTGTAGGTGACCATCTGCTTGCGGTTGGGCCAGATGACCTTGCGGAGCTCGGCCCAGACCTCGCGGATGAACCGCGTGAACCGGGCGAACACCGAGGCCTTCTTGGCCTTCCGGTCCCGTTTGGGGGTGGGCACGCCCTTGGCGTCGGCGGGCTTCGCGACCTTGTCGCCCGCCTTGCCGGACGGACGGGTCGAGCCCGGCCGTGCCTCGGACTTGCCTGCCGGCCGAGCGGAAGCGCGGCGTTCGCGCCGAGCCGCGGCGGACACCGGGCGGGATTCGACTCCGGGCTGCTTGCCCGAATCGTCCTGCTCGTGCTCGCCGCTGGCGTCGCTGTCGCTCACGACCACTCCTCCGCTCCACCAGTTCCCGTACGCAGGGGTGACAGGACTTGAACCTGCAACCTGCGGTTTTGGAGACCGCTGCTCTGCCAATTGAGCTACACCCCTGTGGAGCCCGGTCACCCTGGCTCCGGAGGACGCATTCCATCGTCCCCACCATCCGGCGGGGATGACCGTAGTGCGTTCCGAGTTCCGAAGTCTACGGCAAGCCGTATGAAGCCTCGCAACCCAGCCCCCTCGACCGCGCCGCGACGGTCTCGCGGCACCCCGGAGACGGCCGTTCCGGACCCTTCGGACAGCACCCCGGAATCCTCGGCGAAGATCACCTGATCGTGCGAATATGAGCGCGTGCCCGTTATCCGATTAATCGCAAAGCCGCTGACGAGCGTTGTCCCGCCCGGCTTCGCGACCGCTCCGGATCGCTGGCACGGCAACCGAAATCGCTTCCACGCCCGCGAAATTCCCCGTCAGGAAGCCAAGACCGGCGCACTGGAAGATGATCTTCGTTGACCCGCAAGCGAAACTCTGATCAAGGAGCAGCGGTGACCTCATTCCGGCTTGGCCTCGCTTTGCCGCAGTACGGCAAGCTCGCCGATCCCTCCGCCATCGCCGGCTTCGCCACCGAAGCCGAGCGGATGGGCTTCGCTTCGCTGTGGGTCGGCGACCGGGTCCTGACCCCGGTCGCCCCGAAGACCTATTACCCGTCCGGTACACCCGAACAGCCGTACCCGCCGGAGTTCGTCCGCTTCGTCGATCCGCTGCTGGCGCTCACCATCGCGGCGAATTCGACCGAGACCGCGCGGCTGGGGTCGAGCACCCTCAACGGCCCGCTCTACTCCCCGGTGCTGCTGGCGCGTTCGCTGACTTCGCTGGACCTGCTGTCCGGCGGCAGGCTCGACGTCGGCCTCGGGCTCAGCTGGCTGCGCGACGAGTACATCGCCGCCGGCGTGCCGTGGGAGCACCGCGGCGCGCGGCTGGCCGAACTGGTCCAGGTGCTGCGGACGCTCTGGACCGCGGATCCGGCCGGGCACCAGAGCGAACGCTGGGACATCCCGGACTCGCTGATCGGCCTGCGTCCGCTGCAGCAGCCCGGTCCGCCGGTGCTGCTGGGCGGGGCGTCGGACGCGGCACTGCGCCGCGTCGGCCGGATCGCCGACGGCTGGCTGCCCGCCGGGCTCCCGATCCCGATGCTGCGGCAGAAGTGGGACGTGGTCGTCGAATCCGCGGAGAAGGCCGGAAGGGATCCGGAGTCGCTGCGCCGGGTGCTGCGGATCAACCCGACGCCGGGGTCGAAGACGGCGTCCGTCGAGGACGTCGCGGCTCAGCTGAAGGCCGCCGAAGCGGACGGCATCACCGAGGCACTGGTCGATCTGCACTATGTGGCCGAAACCGTCCCGCACGCGCTGGAACTGGCGGGCGAACTGCACGCCCTGTCTTTGCGTGATCACCCGTAAGCGGGTCGTCGGCGAGGAGCGGGACCGGTAAAACGGTCGGGTGGGGGCAAACAAAAGCGGTGGATGCGGGTTGCTCGTCCTCGTGGTCGTGGGGGCGCTGCTGGCCGTCGGCTACTACAAGTCGAAGCACGACTCGTCGACCGCACCGCCGTCCGGCGCGGACACCGGCGGCGGCAGCGGCCGGTACGTCGCGCTCGGCGACTCGTACACGTCGGCGCCGCGGACCGGGAAGCAGGCGGGCTCGCCGGCCGGATGCGCGCGGTCGGACAACAACTATCCGCACCTGGTGTCGGCGAAGCTGAAGCCGGCGAAGTTCGTGGACGTCAGCTGCAGCGGCGCGACGACCGAGGACTTGACCGACACCCAGTCGACCCGCAACGGTTCGAACCCGCCGCAGTTCGACTCGGTCACCGCGGACACGACGCTCGTCACCCTGGGCATCGGCGGCAACGATGTGGGATTCATCTCACTGGCCCAGACCTGTGTGACCTCCCACCAGAGCGCCTCGCCGTGCAAGGACCGGCTCACCGCGGGCGGCAAGGACGAACTGGCCGACCGGATCAGCGCGACCGCGAAGAAGGTCGGCACCGCGCTCGACCAGATCCACAAGAAGGCCCCGAAGGCGCGAGTGGTGGTCGTCGGCTACCCGACGGTCCTCCCGGACGGCGACGGCTGCTGGCCGGTGCTGCCGCTGGGTTCCGGCGACGTGGCGTACCTGCGGGACGCGCTCGGCAAGCTCAACGACGCCCTGTCCGACCAGGCCAAGTCGCACGACGCCGGGTTCGCCGACACCGCCGCGCCGAGCAAGGGGCACGACGTGTGCGCGAATTCGGACGTCAAGTGGGTCGAAGGGGTGATCCCGACGTCCTCGGCCGCAGCCCTGCACCCGAACGCACGGGGCGAGGCGGGGATGGCTGACGTGGTGGAGTCGGTGCTCGGGGTGCACTGAGAGCGCCCCAATGTGGCATTCGGTGCGTCCCGCGCACCCAATGTGGCGTTCGGTGCGTGCCGCGCACCCAATGTGGCTTTCGATGCGTCAGATGCACCCAACGCCACATTGGGGCGATCAGGCCGAGCTGCGGGCTCGTCAGGGGCGAGCGAGAGCTGCGGTTTGCGGCGGGTTCCCGGTAGCGCTCGCCGGGCCGCGGCGGAGCACCGGCTGGCGAGGCTGGCCGCGTGGCTTCGCTTCCCCGAAAGGCCGTGAAGGGCTCCTTGAGGGAATCTGGTTCCCTCAAGGAGCCCTTCACGGACCGCAGCAGCGCGCCGGACCTATGGCGGCAGGACCGGCCACGGAGGAACCGCTGGGCAAAGCCGGGTTGCTCAGGGGCGGACGAGAGCCTGCGGTTTGCCCAGCACGGTCTTGCCCTCGAACTTCACCGTCAGGTCGATCCGGGCCAGTCCCTCGTCGGTCAGGGCGCCGACCTTGGCGGTCACCTCGACCAGTGCGCCCTCGTCGTTGTCCGGCACCACGACCGGGCGGGTGAAGCGCGTGCTGAAGTCCACGAGGCGGGCCGGGTCGCCGAGCCAGTCGGTGACGATGCGGCCGGACAGGGCCATCGTGAGCATGCCGTGCGCGATCACGTCCGGGAGGCCGACCTTGGTCGCGAAGTTCTCGTTCCAGTGGATCGGGTTGAAATCGAGCGAGGCCCCGGCGTAGCGGACCAGCTGCGCGCGGGTGATGCGGACCTCCAGCGGAGGCAGTTCGTCGCCGACGTTCACGCTTCCGCCCCCCGAACCACGAGCTGCGCCCGCGTCGTGCACACGAGTTTGCCGTCCGCGTCGGTGATTTCCGCGCGGAGGTTGATGAAGTCGTTGCCCGCCCGCGCCATGATCGACTCGATCGAGGCCGAGATTTCGAGCTCGTCGCCCGCGTGGACCGGGCGTTCGTAGCGGAAGCCCTGGTCGCCGTGGACCATCCGGGAGTAGTCGAGTCCGAGCGCGGGGTCGGTCACGATGCCGTTGATCTTCGGCAGGTTCAGGATGGTGAGGAAGGTGGGCGGCGCGAGCACGTCCGGGTGGCCGGCCGCGCGGGCCGCCTCCGGGTCCCGGTACACCGGGTTCGGGTCGTCGATCGCGTCGGCGAACTCGCGGATCTTCTCCCGGCTCACGAAGTACTTGCTGTCCGACGGGTACTCCCGCCCGGTGAACGACTGGTCCAAAGGCACGCGAAGAAGGCTAACCGAACCCGGCGGCCGTCCCGCGCGGGTGCCTAAACCCGTCGGTAACAGCGAAAAGCCGCCCCGGCGAGTGCCGGGACGGCTTTTGCGAAGCTGGTAAAAGACCGCCTGCGTCAGCGGGTCTCTTTGTGAGTCCGGTGCGTACCGCAGTTCGGGCAGAACTTCTTCATCTCCAGGCGATCCGGGTTGTTGCGCCGGTTCTTCTTGGTGATGTAGTTGCGGTGCTTGCACTCCTCGCACGCCAGCGTGATCTTGGGTCGCACGTCGGTGGCAGCCACAGCGTTTCCTTCTCTCTCAGATCCGGGGGCCAGCCCCGTCGTTACCGCGTAGCGGTGGCCGGACTTGAACCGGCGACACAGCGATTATGAGCCGCTTGCTCTGCCAACTGAGCTACACCGCCCTACGTGACACCCACCCCACCAGAACCCGCCAACCGAGCTTAACCCCGGCCGGGGGTCCAGGGGGGCGAAGCCCCTCCTGGCGGGGGTCTGGGGGTTCGACCCCCAGATGGACGCCGCGAAGCGAGCCACGTCTGCGTTTTCCGCAGACATAGCTCGCCTACTCGCGAGCCCCTTTACGGAATCGAACCGTAGACCTTCTCCTTACCATGGAGACGCTCTGCCGACTGAGCTAAAGGGGCCTGCCTCTCGCGAGGACTTGGAAAGATTAGCAAGGGGGTTCACCCGGCTGTGCAACCGGGGTCGGTTAACCGCAAAACCTCAGGTCAGCAGGGTCAGCACGGTCTCCGAGTGCCGTCCCGGCGAGCGTGCCGTGCGGGCCTGCAGCCACGCCTCGAGGCGGTCCTCCGGCAGCGGCCGCGAGATCAGATAGCCCTGGGCGACGTCACATCCCATCGCCTCGAGCTGATCGCGCGCCACGTCCTCCTCGACGCCTTCCGCCACGACCGTCAGGCCCAGCGAGTGCCCGAGCTCGACAATCGACCGCACCACCGCGAGGTCGCCGAGATCCGTGCCCATGCCGAGCACGAAGCTCTTGTCGATCTTGACCTGGTCCACCGGCAGCTGGCGCAGGTACGCGAGCGACGAGTAGCCGGTGCCGAAGTCGTCCACCGCCAGCACGATGCCCAGCGAATGCAGCTCGCGCAGGATCGGCAGCGCCTTCTGCGGGTCGGACATCACGCCGGACTCGGTCAGCTCGAACGTCAGCAGTTCCGGCGGCACGTCGAAGCGTTCCAGTTCGCGCTGGACCTTCGCCGGGAAGTCGTCGTCGGACAGGTTCCGCACCGACAGGTTCACCGCCGCGGAGATCCGCAGGCCCTCGTCGAGCCACTTGCGCACTCGCTTCAGCGATTGCTCCAGCACGAACGACGTCAGCACGCCGATCAGGCCGGCCGCCTCGATCGCGGGCACGAACTCGTCCGGGCCGAGCCTGCCGAACTCCGGGTGCACCCAGCGCACGAGCGCCTCGACGCCTTGCACCTGCCGGTTCGGCAGCGTCACCTTCGGCTGGTAATGCACGGAGACGTGGCCGTCTTCGAGCGACTGCCGGAACTGCGTGACCATCTGGAACCGGCGCAGGAAGATCTGTCCCATGCTCGGCACGTAGCCGCGTACTTCCTCGCCGCCGCGAGTGGCGCGGACGGCGACATCGGCGCGCTGCAGCAAGCCGTCGACGTCGACTTCGCCGGCGTCGTCCACTGAGCTGGCGTAGCCGATCATCGCGTTGGCCTCGACCGAAAGCCGGTCCACCGGGTACGGCTCGGACAGCTGCACGCGAAGCCGTTCCGCGGCGCGGTGTGCGTCTTCGATCGTGCAGTCCACGAGCAGTGCGGCGAAGGACGCGCCTTCGAGCCGGGCGAGCGGGACGTCCGGGCCGAGGGCACCGCGGATGCGAGTGCCCGCGGCGACGACCATCCGGTCCGCCCACGAGTAGCCAAGCGCGTCGCTGACCGTGGAGAAGACGTCGAGGTCGATCCGCAGCACCACGACCTCCGCCGATTCGCGCAGCGGATCCCGCGAGACCTGCTGGAATCCCGGCCGGTTCAGGTGCCCGGTGAGCGGGTCGTGGTAGGCGTCGTGGCGGAGCGTGGCGAGCAGCCGCCGGTTGTCGAGCGACGTCGCGAGGTGGCTGGCCATCGTGCCGAGCAACTGGACGTCGTACTTGCCGAAACCGCGCCAGCGCGAGAGCCGGTCGTGCGCTTCGACGACGCCGAGCAGCCGGTTCGCGCTGCGCAGCGGCACCACGAGCGCTTCCTGCGCACTGCGTTCCAGCAGCGCCGCGCGGACGTCCGGGTTGGCCTCGGTGATCCGGAAGTGCCGCACGTGCGCGCCGGGCAGGCGCAGCAGCGGGTCGTCGCTGGCCGGGTCCGAAGCCGGGAGTTCGTTGCCCGCGACCACGACGCGCATCGGGTCTTCGGGCTCGAGCCGCAGCCGGAGCACGACGCGTCCGGCGGCGAGCTGGTCCTTGATCCGCTCGGCGATCGTGGCCCATTCGCGCACGTCGACGCCGCCCACCAGTTCCTCGCCACGGCTCGCCGGACGGGCGGCGGCCTGCTGTCCGGACCGCGCGACCATCAGGCTGACGTCGGACAGCGCTTCCATGTCCCGCTGTTCGCGAAGCAGATCGGAGTAAGCCCAGTACAGCGCGGTCAGGCCGAGGAACACCGCCAGCACCAGCGGCCAGGCCTGCGGGGTGCTCGCGATGACGAGGTAGCCGGTGAGGCCGACCGAAGCGTTGACGAAGCCGACCACGAGGATGCGGCCGGTCAGCCGGATCGCGGTGCTCACGCGCATCCGGCGGCGCAGCACGCGCACGGCGGCCAGCGCGAGCAGCGTGCTGACCAGCGGCGCGGTGAGCGTTCCGGCGAGCGCGGCGACCCACGGCATGGTCGGCCCGCCGCCCATGGCCAGGTGCACGAGCCCGGCGACGGCGAACGCGCCGGTGATTTCGAGCAGGAACGCGCCCGCGTTGTAGAGGACGCGGCCGGCGACCTTGCGGGCCAGCAGCGTGCCGATGCCCGCCACGAGATGCGCGGCGAGCACCACTTCGAACGGGGCGACGAAGAAACCGATTACCAGCGGAATCTCGGTGAACGAGATGGTCCACGAAATGCCGCTGCGGACGTCGACGTTGATGCCGAGCTGTTCGGCGAGCAGGAACGCGACCGCGAGCACCGGGCCGATCCACCAGAGCTTCGCCGAACCGTGGAACGGCAGCCAGGCGCCGACGGCGAAGGCCGCGAGCAGGCCGAGACCCAGCACGAAGAAGGTGTAAACGCGGAAGCGGCTCTCGTCCGTGCGGCCTTCGGCCGGTGCGGAGCCAGCACCTCCCGAGCCCATCGCCTCCGGCGCGGTACCGGGATGGGCGTTGCTGTCCGGCATCCGACCTTCCTTCCCGGCTGCCCGGTCGCGCTCGTCCGTGACGTCAGGTGTGGGCGAGGGCGCCACCTTACCCCGTAGGGCGTACCGGCGTCCCTTTCGAGACAGTAGGAGATCACCCCAGGGTTAACAATGGGCGTTCTTCTCTGACCTGCGTGGACCAAGGAGTGAAACTCCCGGTTCGCCCCGGAACCCCCGGGCCGGGGAGTGTTCTGGGGGTCTTTTCCGGCCCGGTCGGCGGACAATGGCGGCATGCACAACGACGTGACAGCCACCGGGCATGCGGCGCGCATCGCCACGGTGGACGCGCTGCTTCCCGCGCCACTCCCCTTCGAGGTCGGAGGGGATTCCGTCCTGCTTTCCGCCGAGGTCGGCGACACCACCGCGGCCGGTCTGACCACCTGCACCGGGCTCGGCCCGGACAGCCCGCGGTCGATGTGGCGGGCGCTCGTCGAGCACCGGCTGGAGGTCCAGCTCGCCGGTCCCGATCCGGCCGCCGGACTCGACGCGTTGCTCACTCGATGGGATGAACACCTGCGGTCCCTCGCCCGAGTGGGGGATACGGAGTGCGCCGCGGTGCTCTCCCGGCCCAGCCGCGACACCGCCGGGGCCACCGAACTCCTCCGGCACGGCTTCGCCCCGGTCGGCGTGCTGGCGGTGCGCCCGGCGCAGCGGATGGCCGCCGGACCCGACGCGACGCCGGGCGTCTGCATCCGGCACGCGACGCCGGACGACCTCTCCACCGCGGTCGCGCTGCAGCTCGAACTGCAGCGGTACGACGCGCAGTTCGGCCGGATCACGCTCCGTCCCGGCGTCGAGGAGCTGATCGCCAAGGAACTGCTGCACCACCTCGAACGGCCTGAACCGCAGGTCTGGATCGCGGAGCTGTACGGCCAGCCGCTCGGCATGGTCGTGCTGCAGATGCCCGACGAGACCGGCTGGATCCGGCACCGGGTGGCCGCTTCCCGCGTGGGTTACCTGTCGTCGCTGGCGGTTTCCGAGGCCGCTCGGTCCTCCGGTGTCGGCACCGCGCTGGCCGCGCACGCGCACCAGGTCTTCGACGAGGCGGGCGCGGATGTCGTGCTGCTGCACCACGCCGTGGCGAACCCGCGGTCGACGCCGTTCTGGTACGCGCAGGGCTACCGGCCGCTGTGGACCGGCTGGCAACGCCGGCCCGCCGTGCGTTCTCGCTAGTCTGGCGCGGTACGGCCTGTTCGAGGGGAGTCCCAGTGACCGAAAAGCCCGACGCTGCACCGAAAGCGCCGGAAGGCGTCGATGTCGAGAAACCTTCGGCCGCGCGGGTCTACGACTGGTACCTGGGCGGCAAGCAGAACTGGGCGGTGGACCGGGAATTCGGCCGCAAGGTCGAGAAGATGTGGTCGCTCGCCCGGCCCGGCGCGAAGCAGAACCGCGAGTTCATGAACCGCGTGGTGCGCGCCGCGCTGGACGCGGGCATCCGGCAGTTCCTCGACCTCGGCTCCGGCGTGCCGACCGCGGGCAACGTGCACGAGGTGGTCGAGGCCGCGCTGGGCGACGACGACGAGGCCACTGTGGTCTACGTCGACTACGAGCCGGTGGCCGTGGCGCACGCGACGCTGATCCTCGAGGACGAGGCGGCCACCGACTGGGCCGGCATCGTGCAGGCGGACATGCGCGATCCCCGGGCGGTGCTGAACCACCCGCGCACCCGCGAGCTGATCGACTTCGACAAGCCGGTGTGCGTGATGCTGATGGCGGTGCTGCACTTCGTCGGCCCGGACGACGATCCGGACGCCGTCGTGCGCGCCTACCGGGACAAGCTCGTGTCCGGCAGCTGGCTGGCGATCTCGCAGATGAGCGAGGGCGACGGCAGCGGTCCCGCGCTGGAGGGGCTGCGCTGGTTCGTGGAGCAGTACCGCAAGACGAGCAACCCGATGTGGCTGCGCGACCGCGAAGAGATCGAGCCGTTCTTCGGCGGCTGGCCGCTGCTGGAGCCGGGGATCACGCATCTGCCGGACTGGCGGCCGGAGCGCGAGCTGAACGCGGTCGAGGCGGAGGCCCGCCCGTTCGCCTGGTGCGCGGTGGCGCGCAAGCCATGACCGCGCCGGACGCACCGCGGGGCGTGGACGTCGACAAACCGTCCGCCGCCCGGATCTACGACTGGTACCTCGGCGGCACCCAGAACTGGGCGGTCGACCGGGAATTCGGCCGCCGCGTCGAGAAAGTGTGGCCGCTGATCCGGCCGATGTCGCGGGAGAACCGGGCGTTCATGAACCGGGTCGTGCGAGCCGCGCTCGACGCGGGGATCCGGCAGTTCGTGGACCTCGGCTCGGGCGTGCCGACTGCGCGCAACGTGCACGAGATCGTCCGCGACCGGCTGCCGGCGAGGGTCGTGTACGTCGACTACGAACCGGTCGCGGCGGCGCATTCGCGGGTGATCCTCGAGGGCGAGGACGCGACCGACTGGGCCGGGATCGTCGAACGCGACATCCGCGATCCGGAAGCGATCTTCGCCGACGAGATCACCGAGGAGCTGATCGACTGGTCTCAGCCGGTCTGCCTGCTGATGATCACCGTGCTGCACTTCCTCGGCCCCGGCGACCACCCGGAAGAGCTGGTCGCCGCCTATCGCGACCAGCTCGCGCCCGGGTCGTGGCTGGCCGTCACGCACGGCACCTGCCGGGACGACGCGCCGCCGGAACGGGCCGCCGAGGTCCGCGCGTTCGTCGACGCCTATCGGGACACGTCGAACCCGGCGTACCTGCGCTCGGACGAGGAGATCCTGCCGTTCTTCGGCGGCTGGCCGCTGCTGGAGCCGGGGATGAGCGCGCTGCCGGACTGGCGGCCGGACGAGCCGGTGTCGGAGTTCGCCGCGGAGGTCCGGCCGTTCGCGTGGGGCGCCGTCGCGGTCAAGCCCTGACTTCTCTCCCAGCGAACACTCCCGGGGAAACAAACCCGCCCTTCGGAGAGTTGAGCACTGCAGACTCAACTTATTCGAGGAGTGCACATGTCCGACCCCCGCCTCCTGCCCGTCCTCCCGCTCGATGACGACGTCGTGCTGCCGGGCATGGTGGTCCCGCTCGACCTCGGCGACGCAGAGACCCGGGCCGCAGTGGAGTCCGCTCAAGCCAAGACCCCCGCGACCGCGTCGTTCCCCGGGATCCGCTCGGGCGCGGCGAGCAAGGCCGAAGTCCTGATCGTCCCGCGCGTGCACGGCGAGTACGCCGAACTGGGCACCGTCGCGACCGTCGAACGGATCGGCCGCGTTCCCGGCGGCAAGACCGCCGTGCTGCTCCGCGGCACCTCGCGCGCTTCCGTCGGCCGGATCGCCGACGGCCCCGGCGCGGCCCGCTGGGTGCACGCCGACGCCGCGGACGAAACCTCCGACGACCGCACCGCGCAGCTCGCCGCTGAGTACAAGGCCGTGGTCATCTCGGTGCTGCAGCAACGCGGCGGCTGGCAGATGATCGACGCCGTCCAGCAGGTCGAGGATCCGTCCGCGATCGCCGACCTGGCAGGCAACGCGCCGTACCTGTCCACCGACCAGAAGCTGGAGCTGCTGAGCGCGCTCGACGTCAGCGTCCGGCTGGAGAAGGCCCTCGAGTGGAGCCGGGAGTACCTGGCCGAGCTGGAGGTCACCGAGACCATCCGCAAGGACGTCGCGGACGGGATGGAGAAGCAGCAGAAGGAATTCCTGCTGCGCCGCCAGCTCGAAGCGATCCGCAAGGAACTGGGCGAACTCGACGGCACCGCCGCCGACGACGACTACCGCGCCCGGGTGGAAGCCGCCGACCTGCCGGACGAGGTGCGCAAGGCCGCGCTGGCCGAGGTCGACAAGCTGGAACGGACGTCCGAGCAGTCGCCCGAGGGCGGCTGGATCCGGACCTGGCTCGACACGGTGCTGGAGCTGCCGTGGAACGAGCGGACGGAGGACGTCTACGACATCGCCGCCGCGCGCGCCGTGCTCGACGCGGACCACGCGGGTCTGGACGACGTCAAGGAACGGATCATCGAGTACTTGGCCGTGCGCAAGCGCCGCGCGGAATCGGGCCTCGGCCCGGTCGGCGGACGGCGTTCCGGCGCGGTGCTGGCGCTCGCTGGCCCTCCCGGGGTCGGCAAGACGTCGCTGGGCGAATCGGTCGCGAAGGCGATGGGGCGCAAGTTCGTGCGCGTCGCTCTGGGCGGCATCCGGGACGAGGCGGAGATCCGCGGCCACCGGCGCACGTACGTCGGCGCTTTGCCCGGCCGGATCGTGCGAGCCATCAAGGAAGCCGGCTCGATGAACCCGGTCGTGCTGCTCGACGAGATCGACAAGGTCGGCGCCGATTACCGCGGCGACCCGACGGCCGCGCTGCTCGAAGTGCTGGACCCGGAACAGAACCACACGTTCCGCGACCACTACCTCGAGGTGGAGCTGGATCTGTCCGATGTGGTCTTCCTGGCGACGGCCAACGCGCTGGAAACCATCCCCGGCCCGCTGCTGGACCGGATGGAACTGGTGACGCTGGACGGTTACACCGAGCACGAGAAGGTCACCATCGCACGGGATCACCTGCTCCCCCGCGAACTCGAGCGAGCCGGTCTGGCGTCCGGTGACGTGGTGCTGACCGACGACGCGTTCAGCCGGATCGCCGCGGAGTACACCCGCGAGGCCGGAGTGCGCGACGCGAACCGGACGATCGCGAAGGTGCTGCGGAAGATCGCGACGAAGGTGGCTTTGGGTTCGGTCTCGCTGCCACTGTCGATTTCGGCGGAAGACCTGGAGACCTACCTCGGCCGCCCG
Source organism: Amycolatopsis nivea (assembly GCF_004522235.1). GTDB lineage: Bacteria > Actinomycetota > Actinomycetes > Mycobacteriales > Pseudonocardiaceae > Amycolatopsis > Amycolatopsis nivea. Next base: position 48,233 of record NZ_SDLT01000036.1, on the reverse strand, counting down.
CGGCACGTACCGGAATCGTCGCTGCCGACGGCGACCCAGCGGACGTCTTTGCCAGGCGTGGCAACGGGTTTGGCCGTCACCGGCGCGGGCGGAGACGTGCTGTACATCGAGGCGTCGCTGGCCGATCCGGAGAGCGGGGCGTCGGGACTGCAGCTGACCGGGCAGCTGGGTGACGTGATGAAGGAGTCGGTGCAGATCGCGCTGTCGTACCTGCGCTCGCACGGTGCGGAGCTGGAACTGCCGGTGGGAGACCTGCGAGAGCGGGGAATCCACGTACACGTCCCGGCGGGCGCGGTACCGAAGGACGGACCTTCGGCGGGCATCACAATGACGACCGCGCTGGCGTCACTGCTGTCGGGCCGGGTGGTCCGGGCCGATGTGGCGATGACCGGAGAGGTTTCGCTGACCGGGCGAGTGCTGCCGATCGGCGGGGTCAAGCAGAAACTGCTGGCCGCGCACCGGGCGGGCATGAAGACGGTGATCATCCCGCAGCGGAACGAGCCGGATCTGGATGACGTGCCGGCGGAGGTGCTGTCGCAGTTGGAGGTGCATCCGGTGGCGAATGTGCGGGAGGTGCTGGAGTTGGCTTTGACGCCAGCGTCTTCGGAGGTTCGGCAGGCGGCTTGACCGTAAGTCCGTGAAGGGCTCCTTGAAGGAATCTGATTCCCTCGAGGAGCCCTTCACGGCACGTCAGGAGAAGTCGACCTTCTCCCATTCGAAGCCTTCCACCCAAGACGATTCCTGCGCGGCAAAGCCGGTGAACGCCGTCACCACCTCCGCCAGGCTCCCGACCTCCGTGCGGTAATGCCGCTCCGGCGACCCGTCCCGGCGCTCCAGCGCGAACTTCCCCCGCGGAGCCGCCGCGAACTTGCCCTGTCCTATTTGGACATAGTGGTCACCGCGTTCCAAGACGGCATACCAATTCTTCGCCGACAACCGGCCCAGCGCCGCCTTGATCCCTGCTGCGTCAGGGTTTTCGACGCGGGAACCGTCGCACATGGTCAGGTCCAGCACGCTCGGCCGGTGCACCTCGCCGGTCTGCGGATTGAACACCGTCAAGCCGTGTTTTCGAGCCAGGTCAAGGACAACACGCGTCACCGCAACCGCGCGCGCGTGCTGGATCGCCAATACCGCGCCATCGCCGGAGACCTCGATCGCCGCGTTCCACGGAGACGCTTCGGGATCCTCGTGCAGTTCCGGGTATTTCGCGGTCAGGTCGCGGTAGAACCCGTCCAGCTCCGGAGCAGCCGAACCAGAGCTGTCGCAAAGGCTGGCGTAGCGGGCTTGCGGATCCTCGGCATCCCCAGCCCATACCCCCAGGTCGTAACTCACAAATTTCCCCTCCGGGTCAGCCCTGCGCCCCCGCGAGCAAGGCCACGTTCATCACGTACTCGCCATATCCGGACTTCGCCAATTTGGTGCCCAGCGCGTGGCATTCGTCCGCGCTGATGAAGCCCATCTTCAACGCGACCTCTTCCAGGCACGCGATCCGCACCCCGGTCCGGTGTTCCAGCACCTGCACGAACTGGCCGGCTTCCAGCAGCGAATCGTGCGTGCCGGTGTCGAGCCAGGCGAAACCGCGGCTCAGCTCGATCAGTTTCGCGCGGTCGCGGCGCAGGTAGGAGAGGTTGACGTCGGTGATCTCCAGCTCGCCGCGCGCGGAGGGCTTCAGGTTGCGGGAGATGTCGACGACCTCGTTGTCGTAGAAGTACAGCCCGGTGATCGCGTTGTTCGACCGCGGCTTCTCGGGCTTTTCCTCAATGGACAGCAGGGTGCCGTTCTCGTCGACCTCGCCGACGCCGTAGCGCTCGGGGTCCTTCACCTGGTAGCCGAACAGGACGCAGCCGTCCAGGTCGGTCGCGGCGGTGCGCAGGGTCGTGGAGAAGCCTTGGCCGTAGAAGATGTTGTCGCCGAGCACCAGCGCGACGGAATCGTCGCCGACGAAGTCCGCGCCGATCACGAACGCCTCGGCGAGACCGTTCGGGCTCGGCTGTTCCGCGAACGAGAAGGAGAGCCCGAACTGGCTGCCGTCGCCGAGCAGGCGGCGGAAGTTCGGCAGGTCGGCCGGGGTCGAGATGATCAGGATCTCCCGGATCCCGGCCAGCATGAGCACTGAGATCGGGTAGTAGATCATCGGTTTGTCGTAGACCGGCAGCAGCTGCTTCGACACGGCCTGCGTGATCGGATGCAGACGGGTTCCGCTGCCCCCGGCGAGCACGATGCCCTTCACAGCCCCTCCTCAATGCGGTGGTGGTGTTCACCGTACCGAGTGAGCATGGAGGCCGTCCGGGGCTTCGCACAACTCAGAAAGCCGGACCTTTCCCGAAGAACGCCTGGCAGCCGTGCGCGTACTCGGTGGCGATCTCCAGCACGTTCTTCCCGCCGTCGACCGGCAGCACGGTGGACGAATAGTTGGGGCAGTAGTTGTTGTAGATGCCGCTGATGTGGACCGGCGCGGGCAGTTCGTACCAGTTGCCGGCGCCGAAGTTGTCGTTGGCCAGCAGCGTCTGCCCGTTTCCGGCCACCGGGGCGCCGTCGGCGGTCGTGTAGATCTGGCCGACCATCACCAGCCGCACGCCGTTCGGGCCGCCGGGGAACAGCGTGGTGGTCTGGGCGTGCTGGAAGTAGTTGCCGCTCGCGGTGTTCACCCTGGTGCCGGGATCGGCCGGATCGCCCCAGTTCGCGCCGTCCGCGGAGATTTTGTAATACGGATCGCAGTAGCGGTCGCGGTAGTTGCAGATCTCGTAGCCGAACCAGTACCGGCCGTCGGGCAGCCTGCGGATGATCGGCATGCCCGGACGCACCCGGGACGGTCCGATGGCCATGGTGAGCTGCTTGGTGCCCCAGTTGATCCCGTCGGTCGAGGCGACGCGGTTGAGCACCTGGCCGTACTTCGGGGCCTGCGTCTCGTCGGCGTAGTGCAGCCAGAGCGTGCCGCCGGCGTCCACAGTGAACTCCGGTTCCCAGACGCCGTCGTGGTTGTGCGAGAGCGCGGCCTCGGACAGGTACCGCCAGTTGTGCCCGCCGTCGCGGCTGGCCCACACCTTGATCCCCATCCGGCGCTGCGGCCCCGCGTCCTGCCGGTAGGTCGCCGCCCACAGCAGCGTGCCCGCCCGCAGGCGACCGACCCGCTGCGGCAGTTCGTAGAGGGTTCCGCAGCATTGGCCGGACCGGGCGTCGGAGTCGCGGATCTCGCCGATCTGGTGGAAGCTCGCGCCTTCGTCGGTGCTCTCGAGGATCGGCGCGAACCGGCCGTTGCCGTCCTCGCTGGTCAGCGACGCGATGATGTTCCCGCGCCCGAACGGCGAGTGCTCCAGCCGGATCAGCCGCGGGTACGAGCCGAAGCCGGGGACGAGCAGCTTCCGGTCGGCGGCTTCCGCGACCGGCGCGATCGCGGTCACGAGGACCGCCAGCGAGGTGAGGAAAGCAAGCACGGGAGTCCAACGGCGCATCCAGAAACTCCTCTCACGACCAGCCGGGCGATTACACCACGTGGTCGCGTCGCCACCATCGATTTCGCCTGGTCACCCGCGTGAGTCCACCCCTTCGAGGAGATCACTGGGCTGTTCAGGGCGCCCGTTTCGTAACGACTGGGCGGAGCGTGACGAAAGATCATCCGGAGGCCCGTCGGGGCAAGCGAGGGGGAATCATGCGCCGCACCGCAGTGCGTCTGGCCGCCGTCTGCGCGGCGGTAGCGCTCACCGCGTCGTGCTCACTGCAGCCGAGCGGCATCGGGGCGATCGCGTACCCGATGGAAGACGAACCCGGCGACTCCCCCGCGCCGGTGCTGCCTCCGCCGCCGCGTCCGGAGAAGCCACGCCTCGCCGAGAACCCGACGGAGACCCATCAGGGCAAGAACAACGCGACCGTGCCGCTGACCTGGCCGTCCGGGGTGGCGGGATTCCTCACCTTCGACTGTCCGAAGTGCACCGGGCACATCGCGGTGACGACCGACGGCACCGAAAGCCTGCTGGTCAACGACGGCGACGCCTACCACGGGACGGCCTGGTTCAACGTCTCCCCCGGCGGCAAATCGGTGCACACGCTGACGGTCGAGGCGAAGGGCGCGTGGACCGCGACGATCACCGATTACCGCGGAGTGCCGCCTGTCGAACCGGGCAAGCCGTACAACGGCCACGGAGACGCGGTCCTCGCGGTGCCGCCAGGGATGGTGACGGGGAAGTTCTTCACGGGCTCGAAGGGCTCGAACGGAGTCTGGGTGCTGGCGGACGGCTACCCGCACCTGGCGGTGAACCACATCGGCCAGACCACCGAGGAGTTCCCTCTCGAAGGACCCACGTATGTGGCAGTGGAGACGTTCGAGGCGGATTGGACCTTCACCGCCTGGTGAGGTGCTGCGGACGTGTTGGCGTCCGCAGCACCTGTAGGTCACCGGTAGTTGGTGAACTGCAGCGCGATCTCGAAGTCCTTGCCCTTCAGCAACGAGATCACCTCCTGCAGCTGGTCCTTCTTCTTGCCCGACACCCGCAGCTGGTCGCCCTGGATCTGGGCCTGGACGCCCTTCGGGCCCTCGTCGCGGATGAACTTCGCGATCTGCTTCGCCTTGTCCGACGCGATGCCCTGCAGGATCTTGCCGCTGATCTTGTAAATCTTGCCGGAGATCGCGGGCTCGCCTGCCTCGAAGGCCTTCAGCGAGATGTTCCGCTTGATCAGCTTCTCCTTGAAGACCTCCACCGCCGCGAGGGCGCGCTCTTCGGTCTCCGACTCGATCGCGATGGCTTCCTCGCCGGACCAGCTGATGCCGGTTCCGGTGCCGCGGAAGTCGAACCGCGTGCCCAGTTCCTTGCTGGCCTGGTTGAGCGCGTTGTCCACCTCCTGGCGGTCGACCTTGCTCACCACGTCGAAAGAGGGATCCGCCACGTGTCCTCACACCTTGTCTCAGCTCGTCAGGGACCCCCAGCGTAGCGCCGGGGGATCCCGGTTGACCGGCCGTCCGGACCGTTGGGTATCCTTCTTCCCGGCCGGTTCGCCCGGCCATGGCAGGTTACCCAAGCGGCCAAAGGGATCTGACTGTAAATCAGACGGCTCAGCCTTCGGGGGTTCGAATCCCTCACCTGCCACACCTGCCACATCACCCCCGTGACCAGCACGAACCGGTCACGGGGGTGATTTCGTGCTGCATGGTCGAGCGCATCTGATTCCGGTTGGGCGTGCATTGGCCGCGGCGCACGGCGGCGCGGAAGTCACCGCGAGCCTTCGCGACGCGTACGGCTTCCGCTCAATGGCCCCGCTGGGCCGTGTGCATCAAATCCCAGTGCCCGACGCCGCGACGGTGCAGGACGGGCTCTGTACCGGGCACACGAACGCGTCGTAGGGCGCGGTGCATGAGTCAAGCAACTGCCGATGATCGGACCAGTCATGGCGACACCATCGCGCGACGCACAGCGCGGTCACCTGGCTCGCACCTGCATCATGCAGCGCAACCGCAGCCGATTGGACGGTTCCTCCGGTCGTCCAGGTATCGTCGACCAGGAGGATTCTCTTGCCCGCAACCCTGTCAAGGGCAGATTCAGGAACTGAAAACCTGTCTGGCACGATCGTGCGCTTAGGCGCATCAATACCCACGCCTAGATGCAGCCTGAACCTGTTCTTGGATCCATTGCACAAGGCGACGTTGCGAGCAAGTTCCGCGACCGGATGCTCCGGACCCGGCCGACTTTTCGACGGGACGAAAGTGACCGAATCCCAGGCCTCCCCGGAACCCTGCCCCGCAATACACCGCCAATGTATGTAAGTCGCGGCAAGAATCATCATCGCGAGGTCTTCGGCACATTTTTCCGCTGGCGGAATCGATTTGTACTCTCGCACATGGTGAGCCGATTGATGTAATCCAGGCGCATAGCCTCGCGCGTACGCAAGGATCGCCACCTGATTGGCGAGCCTGTCGCCGAACTCATCTCGATGCCCCGCACATTTACCGCAGACTACCTCCGTGGCCGGTCCGGCACAGACCTGACATGCGACGCCCGGATCCTTGCGAACGTTATGAAAGAAGCCGCCCACGCGACGCGTGAGGGCCGCGCGAAGCCTCTCCGCAACAGGATCAGCCGGACTCATCGAACGATGAGCTCCCTAAACTGACTAAGCTCATCGCCCGCAGATGCGGCATCCATCGCCATACTGACCGCTTCATGCTCACTTGTCGCATGAAATACACCAGGCTGGTCAAGCAAGGCGATTCCCCACTTAGTCGCATCGAGCACAGAACTAGTCAGGATAACCGGACGACCGTGAGCCACCGCAACCCGAGCTTGAATGCGCGCCCCACTGTGCTCTCCAGCTTCGACGACGATAGTGGCCATTCCATACGCGCTCATTGTTGCGTTACGCATGGGGAATGTTTGCTTACTGGGCGGAGCATCCGGCCAAAACTGCGATAGAATCAGGCCGTCGCTGTCAATAATTCTCTGCCGAAGCTCAGCGTTCTCCGCCGGATAGACTTTCCGGATCCCGGTGCCCACGACCGCGACCGTGCGCCCGCCAGCTTCCAGGGTCGATTCGTGCGCGGCAGAGTCGATGCCCCTGGCCAGGCCGCTCAGGACCGATACTCCTCGCCGCGACAGCTCGGCGGCAACGTTCCGCGCAAACGCAAGCCCCCGAACAGACGCGTTTCGCGAGCCTACGACCGATATGCCACGGTCGTAGGCTCGGAGCGCACCCTGCGCGAACAGGACCGGCGGAAGCTGGTGAACCTCTCGAAGCTGGGCGGGGTACCGCTCATCCTTGAAGGTCATGAACTCGAAGTCGGCGTTCCGCCATCGCCGGACGTCCGCGCGAGCGGCATCCAACAGCTCCTCGGGACTTGACCCCCGTCCGGCCATGCTAAACAGACCGGCGGGGTAGAACTCGTCCCAGAGCCGCATGGCACTCCCGCACTCAGCAACTCGCGCCGTGATATGCGACCAGCTCAGACCATCCGGGCGCGCGCGAAGCAACGCAACCAGGGCGCTCCGCTCCTCGTCGTCCCACTCGTCCATGGCGGCCAGCTTAAAGCCATGCGCTCCGTTCACCTCGCCCCTCGCTCCCCTGATGCGTCACCCTGAGACTGAAATCTCGATTCTATCGAACATATGAGCGAAGAGAGTATCGGGAGAGCGGCAATTACACGGTCGGGGGCCAAGTCCGCCTGATCCTGACAAAGTAACCGCCCCATCGCTCCGCGGCCGCACACTCAACAACCCCACAGGTCAAAGCAAGCTTTCCGCTGGCCAACAGAGCAGACAACTCAGCCGTCCCGGGTTCGGATCCCGCACTGCCACACCGCCAGAACGGCCCCGGTGCCGAGTCACGCGGCTGTTCTCGACTGCTCGTCAATTTACGACCCTGCCACAAGCCCGGACTTGACCCTCCTGCGACAGGAGGCTCCACCCTCTCCCCATGAACGAATTTCGCGGCCCGGTTCCCACCCCCGCCTACGACGCGGTGTCTCCGGGCAACTATCTCGGCTTCTACGGGATGCCGATGTTCCCCAACGTGCCCACCTCCGACCTCGATGCCTCCACGGACTTCTGGCTTCGCGGGCTCGGCTTCGACAACCTGTTCACCTTGCCCGGCCAGATCGTGCATCTGCGGCGCTGGGCGTTTCAGGACGTCCTGCTCAAGCCCGGGACCCCAGCGACCCCGAGTGAAGTCAGCATCAGTTTCTCCTGCGTGCTCAGCGAACTCGACGAAATCGCCAAGCGGTGTGAGGAAATTACGCCGGGGTGCACTAGCGGGCCGGAGTTGATGCCGTGGAACTCGCGGGAGTTGACGGTCGTCACGCCGGAGGGCACGAGGGTCGTGATGACCGCGGCGGAGCCGATCGATCCCGACGGGCCCGTCGCGGAGGGGATGCGTGCTGTGGGGATCGACGTCCCGCGGTCGTGAGCTGCGACACTGAGGTCGTGACCGAGCAAGACGGCCTTACTGTCGGACGCACGGCGACGCTGGTCGGCGTGAGTGTCAAAACCCTGCATCACTGGGACGCCGTCGCCCTGGTGCGTCCGAGCGGGCGCACCAGGGCCGGCTACCGGGTGTACTCCGCCGAGGACATCGCGCGGTTGCATCGGGTGCTCGTGTACCGCGAGCTCGGCTTTCCGCTGTCCGAGATCGGGCGGCTGCTGGACGACCCGACCGCCGACGCGCACGCGCATCTGACTCGGCAGCGGCGCGAGCTGCGCGACCGGATCGCGCGGCTGGAGCACATGGCGTCCGCGGTGGACCGGATGGCGGCGGCGACCCGGGGCGGGATGCAGTTGACGGCGGAGCAGCAGGTCGAGATCTTCGGGTCCGAGTGGGATCCGGAGTGGGTCGACGAGGCCGCGGAGCGCTGGGGCGACACGCGGCAGTGGGCGGAGTACCGCGAGCGGACCACCGAACTGACCCCGCAGGACTGGCAGGAGGCCGCGGCCGAGCACGAGACGCTCCACGCGGACCTGGCGGCGGCGCGGCGGGCGGGGGTCGAGCCTGGGTCGGCGGAGGCGAACACGCTCGCGGAGCGGCATCGGGCGACCTTGTCGCGGTACTTCGACTGCACGCATTCGATGCAGGTGTGTCTCGGGCGGAAGTTCGTGGAGGAAGCCGGATACACGGAGTACTACGACGCGTTGGCGCCTGGTCTCGCGGGCTGGCTGCGCGACGTGATCTTCGCCAACGCGATCGTGCACGGGGTGGATCCGGCTACCGCGGAATGGGAGTAACGCGGGTCAGCGGCCGCGGGCCATCTCCTCGAGCCGCCGGATCCGGTCCTCGATCGGCGGGTGCGTCGAGAACATCTTGCTCAGCCCGGCCCCGGGCCGGAACGGGTTCGCGATCATCAGATGCGACTGCGAAACCACCGCCGGTTCGGGGGCGAGCGGCGCGGCCCGGGTCCCCCGCTCCAGCTTCCGCAACGCCGAGGCCAGCGCCAGCGGATCACCGGTCAGCTCAGCCCCGGAAGCATCCGCCTGGTACTCCCGCGACCGGCTCACCGCCATCTTCACCACCCCGGCCGCGATCGGGCCGATCAAGACCAGCAGCAGCGACATGAACGGGTTGCCCTCGCGGTCGTTCCCGCCGAAGAAGAACGCGATGTTCGCCAGCACGCTGACCACACTCGCCAGCGCCCCGGCGACGCACGAGATCAGGATGTCCCGGTTGTACACATGCGACAGCTCGTGCCCGAGCACCGCACGCAACTCGCGCTCGTCGAGCAGCTCCAGGATCCCAGTGGTGCAGCACACAGCCGCGTGCTGCGGGTTGCGCCCGGTCGCGAAGGCGTTGGGCGCCGCGGTGGGGCTCACGTACAGCGAGGGCATCGGCTGCCGCGCGGACGTCGCCAGCTCCCGCACGATCCGGTACATCGCGGGCTGCTCGACCTCCGACACCGGCCGCGCGTGCATCGCGCGCAGGGCCATTTTCTCGGAGTTGAAGTAGGCATAGGCGTTCATCCCCAGCGCCACGATCAGGCCGATCACCAGGGCGCCGCGGCCGAACAATCCGCTGATCCCGACGATGATCGCGGAGAGCAGACCGAGCAGCATCGCCGTCTTCAGCCCGTTGTGGTGCTTGTGCACGCGCGCTTGCCTCCGTCCGCTCTGGCAGGTGCCGCAAGGTGGGTTACTCACTGGAAACAACGCGATCGGGGGACGCGAAGTTCCTTCAGCCGATCCTCGTCCGGGTTAGGGTCGGCGGGCAACCCAACCGACCGGGGCAGGTGAGCGATGCGCGGTTCCCAGTGGTCCCGGAGAGGGCTGTTCGGCCTGGTCAGCGCGGGTGCGGCGGCACTGCTCGGCGGTACCGCGGGGGCGTCCGGGCGGGTCACCAGCGTGCAGGTCGGCGGGACGCTTGCGGCGCTCGCGGTGAGTCCGGTCACCGGGCTCGTGTACGCCGCCGACCAGGCGTCCGGCATGGTCGTCGTGCTCGATCCGGACGCGGCGAGGGTCGTGGCCGCGCTCGCGGTGGGCGGGGAACCGAGCGATGTGGCGGTGGACGCCGAGCGGATCTACGTCGCCAATCCGGCCGGCGGCACAGTGCTCGCCTTCGACAGCCAGACGCACCGGTTCCTGAGCGCCGTCAGCGCGGGGGCGGGGGCGTCGGCGCTCGCGATCGATCCGCAGGCCAACCTCGTATACGCGGTGAGCGGCAAGACCGGCACGTTCGCGGTGCTGGACAGCATCAGTCTCACTCAGCAGGACCTGCTGCCCGCGCCGAAGCCGGGCCTCGCCGGAATCGCGCTCGACCGCGGCCGACGGCGCGCCTACTGCACCAGCCCGAACACGAACTCGGTCGAGATCTGCGACCTTGACGCGGGCGCGTTCACCGCGAGCGTTCCGGTGGGTGCGTCTCCTACCGGGATCGACGTCCACGAACTGAGCGGATCGGTGTTCGTGGCGAACTCGGCGATCCACCATATGTCCATTGTGGACGGCTCGGCGCGGGCGCAGGTGAAGACGGTGCTGCTACGCAGCGAAGCTTCGTCGCTCGCGGTGCATCAGGGCAGCGATGTCGTGTACACCAACGGCGGGCAAAATGGACTGTCCCGCGTGGACGGACAAACCGGGACCCTGAACGGCGAACTGAGTCTCGGGGTGAATCCGGGCGCCGTGGCGGTGGATCAGCGCACGCGCACGGTGTACGTGACCGATCCGCTGCACGGCACGGTCAACGTGGTGCGCGATTTCTGACTGCGCACATGAAGTTACTCCAGGTATACGGTGTCGGGTATGGAACTTGGCCTCCAGGTGCCCGACTTCACGCTGCCGGGAGGGACTGCCGCGCTCGGCGGCGAACTCGCCGAGGCGGTGCGGGCGGCGGACGACGCCGGGTTCGCGTATCTCGCGGTGATGGACCACTTCTTCCAGATTCCCAGCGTCGGTCCGAGCGATCACCCCATGCTTGAGGCGTACACGACGCTCGGCTACTTCGCCGCGCACACCCGGCGCGCGAAACTGTTCACCTACGTCACTGGCGCGATTTACCGGCATCCCGGCCTGCTCGCGAAAGCGGTCACCACGCTCGACGTGCTCTCCGGCGGGCGGGCCATGCTCGGCATCGGAGCCGGGTGGAACGAGGAAGAAGCCCGCGGTCTCGGCTTCCCGTTTCCCTCCACCTCGGAACGGTTCGAGCTGCTCGAAGAGAACCTGCGGTATGTCCGGCAAATGTGGGACGAGGACGAAAAACCGTTCTCCAGCAAGCATTTCACCGCCGAAAGACTGCTCAACAGTCCACAGCCGCCGCACCGGCCGCCGATCATGGTCGGCGGCGGGGGCGAGAAGAAGACGCTGCGGCTCGTCGCAAAGTACGGCGACTTCTGCAACATCGGCAACGGCCCGGATCTCGAACGGAAGCTCGACGTGCTCAAGCGGCACTGCGAAACCGAGGGCCGCGACTACGCCGAGATCGCCACGACCGTTTACCACTACCTGGACATCGGTCCGTCCGGGGAGAAAACCGGCGAATTTCTCGCCGAGGCGCGGCGGCTGCACCGGCTCGGCGTGCACGCCGTGATCGGCCCGCTGCCCGGCGGCCTGGATCGGGACCGGATCGAGATTTTCGCGCAAGACATCATTCCGGCGGTTAAGGAGTTGGCATGAAACTCGGGTTGCACCTGGCTCAGCAGACCTGGCCGAACGGCCCGGCGGCGCTCGGCGCGGACCTGGCGCGGGTGGCGCGGACCGCGGACGAGGCCGGGTTCGAATACCTGTCGGTGATGGACCATTTCTTCCAGATTTCGAGCTACGGCCCGCCCGAGCACGAAATGCTGGAAGCCTGGACCACGCTCGGCTTCCTGGCCGCGCACACCGAGCGCGTCAAGCTGCTCACGCTCGTCACCGGCGTCATCTACCGCCACCCCGGGCTGCTCGCGAAGGCGGCGACGACGCTCGACGTGCTGTCCGGCGGGCGGGCGATCCTCGGCATCGGGGCAGGCTGGAACGAGGAGGAATCCCGCGCGCTCGGGTTCCGATTCCCGCCGATGAAGGAGCGGTTCGAACAGCTCGAGGACGCGCTCCGGTACGTCCACCAGATGTGGTCGGACAGCGACGAACCGTTCACCGGAACGCATTTCAGCGGCGAGCGGCTGCTCAACAGCCCGCAGCCGATCCAGCGTCCGCATCCGCCGATCATGATCGGGGGCAGCGGCGAGAAGAAGACCCTGCGGTTCGTCGCGCAATACGGCGACATCTGCAATTTGCTGCCCAACGCGGACCTTCCGCGCAAACTGGAAGTCCTGAAGCAGCACTGCGAGGACGTCGGCCGCGACTACTCCGAGATCACGAAAACCGCTTCGCTGCGGCTCGACACCGGCGAAAACGGCGAGAAAACCGGGGAACTGCTGGACGAACTCGGCCGGCTGTCGGAGCTCGGGTTCACCGTCGCGACCGGCTGGGCACACGGCGTGCCGGACCCGGCGGTGCTCGAACGGTTCGCCACCGAAGTGATCCCGGCGGCGGAAAAACTGTGATCCACTGACGAACGGGTGGCGGCTGCGCCGTCCGGCTCCGGCCGCCCACCCGTTCGTCCCAGCACCTCGCGGCATTCCGCCGCTGTCATGGTCTCGGTTCCGAATCGACTCCGGCGACGTTCCCGGCACGCTGTAACGACGGCCGGGCGCGGATCGACCTGCCCTACGCAGATCGCGCATCCGAGTCGGAGGAGCCTGGCACATGACCACATGTCGACTCTGCGGTTCGGAAAGAACCGCCAGCGTGGTCGACCTCGGCGCGACCCCGCCGTGCGAACGGTTCCTGACCGCCGCGCAGCTGGCCGAACCCGAACCGACTTTTCCGCTGCATCTCGAAGTGTGCACCGAATGCTGGCTCGCGCAGCTCCCGCCGTTGCTCGATCCGGCCGACACTTTCACCGATTACGCGTATTTCTCGTCTTTTTCCACCTCGTGGGTCGAGCACGCGAAACGGTTCACCGATACCGCGGTCGAGCGGCTCGGGCTGACCGACCGGTCTTTCGTCGTCGAGGTCGCGAGCAACGACGGTTACCTCCTGAAGCACGTCGTGGAACGCGGAATCCGTTGTCTCGGCGTGGAACCTTCGGTGAACGTCGGGCAGGCCGCCCGCGAGGCCGGGGTACCGACGCACACCGCGTTCCTCTCCGAGGAGACCGGCCGCGAGGTGCGCGCCGAACACGGTCCGGCCGACCTGGTCGTAGCGAACAACGTCTACGCCCACATCCCGGACATCCGCGGGTTCACCCACGGGCTGCGGGCGCTCGTCGCGAACGACGGCTGGGTGTCGATCGAGGTGCAGCATCTGCTCACACTGATCGAAAAGAACCAGTACGACACGATCTACCACGAGCATTTCCAGTACTACACCGTCGAATCCGCGCGGCGGGCGCTGGCGGCGGGCGGGCTGACCGTCGTCGACGTCGAACTCCTTCCCACGCACGGCGGGTCGATCCGGCTCTGGGCACGGCCTGAGGAAGCCGCCGGGGAGCCGAGCGCACGGATGGTCGACGTCCTGGCACGGGAGAAGGCCGCCGGGCTGCACGAGCTGTCCGGGTACACCGAATTCGCCGACCGGGTCACCCGCGTCCGGCTCGAATTGCTCGAATTTCTCCTCGCCGCCCGGAAATCCGGGAAAACGGTCGTCGGGTACGGCGCGCCCGGCAAGGGCAACACCCTGCTCAACCACTGCGGCATCCGCCCGGACCTGCTGGCCTACACGGTGGACCGCAATCCGTACAAGCACGGCCGGTTCACGCCGGGCACCCGGATCCCGGTCGTGGAACCGGACCGGATCGCCGCCGACCGGCCGGACTACGTGCTCGTCCTGCCCTGGAACCTGCGGGACGAACTGACCGAGCAGCTTTCCTACGTCGGCGCGTGGGGCGGCAAGCTCGTCTTCCCGATTCCGCGCCTGGAAATCGTCGAGGTGGCAGTGAAGTGAAGGTCGTTCTGTTCTGCGGCGGTTACGGCATGCGCATGCGCAACGGCACCGACGACGATCTGCCGAAACCGATGGCCGCGGTCGGCCCCCGGCCGCTGATCTGGCACGTCATGCGCTACTACGCCCACTTCGGGCACACCGAGTTCGTCCTGTGCCTCGGGTACGGGGCGCACCACATCAAGAATTTCTTCCTCGACTACCGCGAGACCGAGTCCAACGACTTCGTGCTCCGCGACGGCCGGGTCGAACTGCTGTCGACAGACATCAGCGACTGGTCGATTTCCTTCGTGCAGACCGGAATCGAATCTCCCATCGGGGAGCGGCTGCGGCGCGTGCGCCCCTATCTCGAGGGCGAGGAGATGTTCCTCGCCAACTACGCCGACGTCCTGACCGACGCGCCGCTCGACGAGATGATCACGCGATTCGCGGCCACCGACGCGGGCGCCTCGATGATGGTCGTCCCGCCCGAGTCGACCTTCCACTGCGTCGAACTCGCCCCGGACGGACGCGTCGGCGGGATCACCCCGGTGAGCGAGATGCCGCTGTGGTCCAACGGCGGTTATTTCGTTCTCCGGCAGGAGGTTTTCGACCACATCCCGGAGAACGGCGACCTCGTGGCCGACGGGTGCGTCGGGCTGGCGAAGGAGGGCAAGCTGCTCGGCTATCCGTACCGCGGGTTCTGGAAACCTACCGACACGGTCAAGGAACGGCTCTCGCTCAACGCCGCCTACGCGCACGGGGACCGGCCCTGGATGCTCTGGGAAACCGCACGGGCAGGACGCTGATGCGGGCGCTGCTTCCCGAAGTCTGTTCGGAGATCGCGGTGCTGGGCGCGCACTGCGACGACATCGCGATCGGCGCCGGCGGGAGCCTCCTCGAACTGTGCCGGGCCAACCCGGGCGTACGCGTGACCGCGCTCGTGCTGTCCGGGGCAGGCACGCCGCGGGAAGCCGAAGAACGTGCCGCGCTGGAGGCGTTCTGTCCGAAAGCGGAGGTGGCGGTGACCGTCCTGGACCTCCGCGACGGACGGCTTCCGGCGCAATGGGACCTGGCCAAGGACGCGCTCGAGGCGGTGCGCCGGAACTGCGAACCGGACCTGGTGTTCGCCCCGGCCGCCCACGACGCGCACCAGGACCACCGCGGGCTGGCGAAACTCGTGCCGACCGCGTTCCGCGACCACCTGATCCTCGGCTACGAAATCCTGAAGTGGGAGTCCGACCTCGCGCAGCCGACGGTCTTCTTCCCGCTGAGCGAGGAAACCGTCCAGGAGAAAAGCGAGTTGCTCGCCGCGCACTACCCGTCGCAGCACGGGAGGGGCTGGTTCGACCACGAGGCGTTCGCCGGGCTCGCCCGGGTGCGCGGCGTGCAGTGCCAGCAGCGGTACGCCGAGGCCTTCCACGCACCGAAACTGACGATCGCGGCAGCCCGCGGCTCCGCTACGGAATGAGATGAGGAAGACCCGTGCGCGTACTTCTGACCGGACACCTCGGCTACCTCGGCACGGTCATGGCGCCCGTCCTCGCCGCCGCGGGCCACGACATCGTCGGCCTTGATTCGGGCCTGTACTCGACCTGTGTGCTCGGTCCAGCGGTCAACGACCCCAAGGCGGTGAGCGTCGACCTGCGCGATGTTCGCCCCGAGCACGTCGCGGGCTTCGACGCGGTGATCCACCTCGCCGCGCTGTCCAACGACCCGCTCGGCGCGCTGGACCCGGAAATCACCTACGCGATCAACCACCGCGCCTCGACCCGGCTGGCGCAGTTGGCCAAGGACGCCGGTGTGCGGCGTTTCCTTTACGCGTCAACGTGTTCGGTCTACGGGGCCAGCGGAAACGACGGTCTGGTGGACGAGGAAGCGCCGCTGCGGCCGGTGACGCCGTACGCCGAATCGAAGGTGCGGGTCGAAGACGATCTGCTCGGCCTCGCCGACGACGACTTCAGCCCGGTTTTCCTGCGCAACGCCACCGCTTTCGGCTTCTCCCCGCGGCTCCGTGCGGACATCGTGCTGAACAACCTGGTCGGCCACGCGATCCTGACCAACACGGTGAAGGTGCTGTCGGACGGCACGCCCTGGCGTCCGCTGGTGCACGCCCAGGACATCGCCACCGCTTTCGCCGCGGCGCTGACCGCTCCCCGCGACGCAGTGCACGCGAAGGCGTTCAACGTCGGCACCGAGGCCAACAACCTGCGGGTTTCCGAGATCGCCGAAGCCGTCGTGGAAGCGGTTCCGGGAGCCGACCTGCAGATCGCCGGCGAGGCCGGTGCGGACCCACGGTCCTACCGGGTCGACTTCAGCCGGATCCGCGCCGCACTGCCGGAGTTCACGTGCGCCTGGACGGTGCCCGCCGGGGCCCGCGAACTCGCGGACGCCTACCGGCGGCATCACCTCACCCAGGCCGCCTTCGACCAGCGGCTCACCCGGCTCGCCCACCTCTCGGTCCGCCGGGCGGACGGCACGCTGGGCCCGGACCTGCGGCCGCGAGCCCAATGACGTCACCCCCGGACGCTCGCGACCAGANACGCTGGGCCCGGACCTGCGGCCGCGAGCCCAATGACGTCACCCCCGGACGCTCGCGACCAGATCAGCCCACGTCCCGGCAGCCGCGTCGCGCGCGCTGAGCAGCGTGACCGGCAGCGGCCACTCGATCGCCAAGTCCGGGTCGTCGTAGCGCACCGCCAGGTCCTCGGCCGGATCGTGCGGGCGGTCGATCCGGTAGCAGACATCGGCGTACTCCGTGAGCACCTGGAACCCCGATGGAACATACAGGCGCCCGGACCTGCGGCCGCGAATCCAGTGACGTCATCCCCGGACGCTCGCGACCAGGTCAGCCCACGTCCCGGCAGCCGCGTCGCGCGCGCTGAGCAGCGTGACCGCAAGCGGCCACTCGATCGCCAACTCCGGGTCGTCATACCGCACCGCCAGATCCTCGGCCGGATCGTGCGGGCGGTCGATCCGATAGCAGACATCGGCGTACTCCGTGAGCACCTGGAACCCGTGCAGGAAGCCCGGCGGAACGTACAGGTGCGCGAACTCCACGTCGTCGAGCCGGAACGCCTGTTGCCTGCCGAACGTCGCGGACCCGGGGCGGATGTCCACGAGCACGTCGTGCACCGCGCCGCGCGCGCATCGCACCAGTTTCGCCTCGCCGCGGCCGGACCGGCCGTGCATGCCTCGCAGGACTCCCGATCGCGAGCGCGACTGGGAGTCCTGCTGGAACGTTTCGGCGGCCAGGCCGTGTTCGGCGGCGATCTTCGTGTCGAACGTCCGGGTGAAGAGGCCGCGGTCGTCGTGATGCGGTTCCGGCACGAACACCAGTACTCCGGCAAGCGCACAAGATTCGACTCTCATTCGCCCATTTTCCCCCTGGAAGGACTCTCGCGGTGACCTCGCCACGCTGCCGCTGGTGCCGATCGGCGGACGGCGCCGTGGTGCTCGACCTCGGCCCACAACCGCCAGCCGATCATTTCCCGGCGCTCTCCGAGCCGGGCCCGGACGTCGTCTTCCCGCTCCGGATGTGGTTGTGCGCCGGATGCGGGCTCGCGCAGCTCGCCGAGGACGAGACCAAACCGGACGAACCGCGCGGAGTCGAACCGGCCGCGCTGGTCGAGCAGGCGGCGGACGCGGTCAGCCGCGCCGCGGGAATGCTGCCCGCCAGCGGCACTGTCCGCGAATACGGCAGCCCGCACGGTGGTTCGTGGCTTTCCTTGCTCGGCGCGCGCGGGCTCACCCCGGTGTCCGACGGGAACGCTGACGTGATCGTCGACTGTTTCGGTCTCATGCACGAACCCGACCAGCAGGCCGCTTTGCAGGCCCGCGTGGCCGGACTGGCCGACGACGGCGTGCTGCTGCTGCAATTCCATTCGCTGGCCTCGATTCTGCGCGAAGGACAGTGGAACGCGTTGCGGCACGGTCACTACGCGTACTACTCGACGCCGGTCCTCGTCGAAATGCTGCGTGCGGCCGGGCTCGTCGCCCGCTCCGCGTTCCGGTTCGATCTTTACGGCGGAACGATTCTCTTGGCCGCCGGCCGCGGCGGAGAACCGGACAGCTCGGTGCGGACGCTCGTCGCCGAAGAAGCCGATTCCGGCGTGACTGAGCCGAAAATCGTTGCCGGCCTGCAGCAAGCGGCGGTCCGCAACGCGGGTTCCGTCGCTGCCTGGCTCGAAGAGCAATTGGCCGCCGGTCAACGCGTGCTCGGGTACGGCGCCGCTTCCCGTGCGGTCGCACAGCTGTGCCGGGCAGGCGTCACCCGCGACCTGCTCCCGGCCATCGCCGACGCCTCGGCAGCCAAACAGGGCCGGCGGATGCCGTCGAGCGAAATCCCGATCATCCCGCCCGCGGAACTGGTCGAGGCTCGTCCCGACGCGGTCCTGCTCTTCCTCCCCGACTTGCTGACCGAGGTCCGGAGGCAGTTCCCCCAGGTCGAGGCGGCGGGCGGGCGATGGGTGCCCGCCGACGCGCTCGAAAACGGTTAACGCACCGTCGTGGCCACGCGGAGCACGTCGTCGGCGACCCTCCCCCACGAATGCCGCGCGATCACCTCAGGAGCAGTGGCCAGCACGCGTTCGTAAACGCCGTCGTCCGCCAGCAGACCGGCGATCACGCCCGCCAGTTCGCGGGGATCGTCCGAACCGATCAGGTCGCCGTTCTCCCCCGCGCGGACGATCTCCGGCATCGCGCAATCCCGCCTCGCCACGCATGGCAGCCCGTGCGCGAGCGCTTCCACCAATGCGATGCCGTACCCCTCGAACCGGCTGGGCATCACGAACAAATCGTGTGTCCGGTAAAGCATTCGCACCTGCTCGACCGGAATCCGGCCGAGGAATTCGACGCCCGCGGGCACCGGGCCGGGCAATGGCCATTCCTTGGGGCCCACCACGGTGAGCGTCAGTTCCGGGTCCGATTCCGCGCGCAATACCGCGAGCGCCTTGACGACCACATCGCCCGCCTTGGTGGAAAAGTCTTTTCCCACGAACAACAGCCGGCGCCGCGGCCCCTCCCGATGCCGGGCTACGGGGCCGTCCGGCAGTCCGTTGGCCGCGGGCGGGACCACGTGCACCTTGTCCCGCGGCACCCCCGACACGCGCACCAGATGGTCCGCCAGCCATTGACTCATCGTCAGCAATCCGGCGGCTTCGCGGTAGATCCGGTGCTGCCGGTCGCGCAGCCGGCCGAGCGCGGCCCGGTCGAGACCGGGAAAGTGCAGGGCACGGCCGCTTTCGGTGTCGAGGCGTTCGAGAAGGATGTCGAAGCTGGAGTCCTGGTAGAGCAGGAACGGCGTGTCGGTGCGGGCGAGGTCGCCGATCTGCAGCACGACGTCGGGACGGAGCTTGCGTTCGGCTGCCCGGAGTTTCGTCCCGGCGAGCGCCATGGTCAGCGGCAGGTGCTTCCAGTGGCTGCCCCAGCGGCCTTCGTGGCGGTGCGCGCCGAGGCCCCGCAGCGCCGACCGGACCGGGAGCGACCACTCCAGCCCGAGGTCGACGACGGCAGCCCGCTCGCGCAGCGCCGCGCGAAGGTTCCACGGCGTGTGCGACCACGTCCCCTGCGGAGGGCGGTCCCAGGCGCACGCGAACCCGATCTTCGGCGTGGTCACGATTCGATGCCTTTCCGGAAGACGGAAGGTTCCGATGTCACATCCGGGCAGCCGGGTGCGACAACCAAATGACGCCGGACTGCGATTCGGCACCGCCGACAGCATAAGAAACGCAGGAGGTGAGGGGAACTCCGATGGACTTGCTCGCAATCTTCCAGGTCGCTCTCCGTCGCTGGCTCATCCTCGTCCCCGCGCTCGTCGTCTCCGCAGTCGTGTGCTGGATCCTGGCCAGCAGCGTGTCCCCCACCTACGAGGTGGACGGGGCGCTCAAGGTCAGCTATCCCTTCGCCGCCACCGCCGACCAGTCGGCCCGGCTCCAGAGCAACCCGTACTACGACACCGCCGCGACCGCGCTCGTGCTCGGCCAGCTGGCGAAGTCGCCGGACGTCGCCGCCGCGATCACCGCGGCCGGAGGCACCGCCAAGTACCAGATCGACGACAGCGGCAAGGCGGTGCTCACGGTCACCGTGACCGACCCCGGCCGGCAGAACACGCTCACCACCTACCGCGCGATCGCGGCACAGCTCGCGAAACGGCTCGACGATTTGCAGGCGCAGAAACAGATCCCGGGCCCGTTCCGGGTGACGGTCGATGACGTCGTGCAACCGCAGGACGCCGCGGTCTCGCACAGCAACCAGCTCAAGACCGCCTTGGCCGCCGGTGCGCTCGGGGTCATCCTGTCCCTGACCGCGTGCGTGGTCGTGGAACTGCGTTCGCGCAAACGCCCGGCCCGCCCGGCCGTCCCGGAAGCCCAGTCCGGTCACCCGCCGGAGAGCCACCGCGGCGAACTGCCGGTGGACCCGCGACCCGAGCGGGCGGACCGAGTGGCCACGCCCGTCCGCGGGCCCGGCGTCGCGGAACCCGTCCGGCACGGCGAGGAAACCGCCCGTTTGCTGCCGGTGACCGCGCCGGCGAACGCTGAGGAGAGCGACGGAGGCAAGACCGGCACCCGGAGTCCGCTCGGCCGGCGCGGCTGATGAGCCAGCGTCCCCTCGACTCGCTCACCGGCCGCGGCATCGCGCGCTTCAGCGCCGACCTCGCCGGGCGGCCGATCCTGCGGGCGATCTGCGCGGCCGCCGCGCTCGCGCTGCTGGCCGTCCCGATCATCGCGCCGACGATGACGCCCTTCGTCGTCGTGGTCATCATCGTGTCCGCGCTCTGGCTGAACGCCCGCCGCGACGAGCAAACCGCGCTCGCCATCCTGTTCGCGCTGACCTTTCTCGTCCCGGCGTCGCTGATCATCAATCCGCTCGGGCAGATCGGGGTGCCCGGGTTGATCGTGGCGGCACTGCTGCTGGTGCTCTGGTGCTACGGGCGGGTCGACAGTTCGCTCGGCACCGACCGGGGACGGCAGCCGATGCGGATCGTCTGCCTCATTTTCGTCGGGGTCGTCCTCGCCAGCTACATCGCCGGTCAGCTGCGCGGCCTTTCGCCGCTGGAGGCGTCGGCCTCCGACGCCTCGCTGTTCGGCGAGGCATGCGCGATGGGCCTGTTGCTCTTCGTCACCGACACCCTGCGCGACATCGGCGGCGTCACCCGCTTCCTGCGGCTGATCGTGATCGCCTGCGGGCTGCTCGCGGTCAGCGCGCTGCTCCAGTTCTTCGGAGTCGTCGACCTCTACCAGCAGCTCCGGCTGCCCGGGTTGACCTTCCATTTCACCGAGGACGTCGACGCGCTCGCCCGGTCCGGTTTCCACCGGGTGCAAGGGCTGGCCGGCCATCCGATCGAGTACGCCGTGGTGCTCGGCATGGCGACCCCGATCGCGTTGCACCTCGCGCTGACCGCGCCGAAGGAGTGCCGAGTGCGGTGGTGGGCGATGTTCGTGCTCATCGCCGGGTGCATGCCGCTGTCGGTGTCCCGGTCCGGGGTGCTGACCGCAGGGGTCGCGATGGCGGTGTACCTGCTCAGCGTCCGGTTGCGGATGGTGTTCAACCTGATTCCGTTCGCGATCGCCGGGCTGGTCGGCATGAGCGCGGTGGTGCCGGGGCTGCTCGGCAGTCTCCGCAGCATCTTGCTGCCCAGCACCCTGGCGACCGACCCGAGCATCCAGGGCCGCACCGACGACTACACCGCGGTGTTCACGGTCTGGCACGACCATCCGCTGCTCGGCCTCGGCGTCGGCACCTACATTCCCAAGCTGTACCGGATCTTGGACAACGAGTACCTGTTCACGCTCGCCACGATGGGCGCGCTCGGAGTGGCCGCCGAACTCGCGATCCTCGCCACCGGTTACTCGCTCGCCCGGCGGGTGCACCGCACTGTCGCCGACCCGGCCGTGCGCAGCCTCGCCCAGGCCCTCGCCGCCTCGATCGCCGCCGCCGCGGTCGGCGCGTTCACCTTCGACGCGTTCGGCTACAAGATCATGTTCGTGATGACGTTCAGCCTGCTCGGCGCGGCCGCCGCGCTGTGGCGGATCGCCGTCCGGGACCGCTCGGTCCGGCCGCTCGAGAGCGTCCGATGAACCGGCTGGCGGCAGCCGCCTGCGCCGGAGCCGTCCTGCTGGCGGCCGCGGCGTGCGTGGCCACCGCCCAGCCCGCCGCGCCGCCTGCCGCGACGACACCGTCCGCCAGTCCGGCGCCGACGACGATCGGGGCACCGCCGTCCGAGTCGTTGCGCCCGACCGGCTCGCTCAACGCCGACCAGCCGGGGCAAGTCCTCGACGGGCTCGACGTGCGCGGCGCGGTGACGGTGTCCGCACCGGGTGTGGTGATTCAGCGCAGCCGCTTCACCGGCACCGGTGCCGACTACTTCGCGATCACCACGACCGGCGCGGGATCGGTGACGATCCGCAACGTCACTATCACCGGGGACTACCGCAGCGCGGCGATCGCTTTCCACAACTGGACCGCGGAACGGGTCGACATCTCAGGCATGACGCACGACGGCGTGAAGCTGGGCAACAACGTCCGCCTCGCGGACTCGTGGATCCACGACTTCGCCCCGGCACCGGGCGCGCACTCCGACGGGGCGCAGTCGGACCACCTCGCGGGCTCAATTCTGGTGGAAGACAACGTGATCGATCCCGGCACGGCCGAGGAGGTCACCTCGGCGATTATCCTGTCCTCGTCTCCGGACCCGACCCCCGCGGTGGCGGGCCCGGTGACGATTCGCGACAACGTGCTCGGCGGCGGGGCGAACACGCTCTACCACAATCCGGACTACCCGGACGTCGAGATCACTGGGAACACGTTCCGGCGCGACTACCGGTACCAGCCGATCTACCCGGGCCCGCCACCGAAGGTGTTCTCCGGCAACCGTTTTCCGGACGGGACCGCGGTTTCGTGGCCTCCTCCCGATTCCTGACCGGCGTTCGTAACGGCAGCGCCGCCCGCGACGACCGTCAAGGTGTGCCGAACTCTCCAGCGCCACTGTCGATCGGGTTGCCCGTCAAGAACGGCGCCGGCTTCCTCGCCGGAGCGCTGGAAAGCCTGCTGTCCCAGACTTTCGGCGATTTCGAGCTGCTGGTCGCCGACAACGACTCCGCCGACGAAACCGCGGAAATCGTCCACGACTACGCCCGGCGCGACCCGCGAGTGCGCTACCACCGGCACCCGCACGACATCGGCGCGGCCGCGAACTTCAACTACGTTTTCCAAGCCACGTCAGGCGCGCTGTTCAAATGGGCGGCCGCGGACGACCTCCAGCACGAAACGTTTGTGCAGCGTTGCGTGACGGCTTTGCACGACGCTCCCGCAGCCGCCGCAGCCTGCTCAGCCATCGAACACATCGACGAGGACGGCACCTCGCTCGGCATCACGCAGGATCTCCGCACCTCGGAGGCGCCGGAGCCAGCAGACCGGTTCGCGGACCTCATCCGCTACGACTACTCGTGCGCGGTCGCCTTCGGTGTGCAACGACGCGCACTCGCCGCGCGTACGCGGCTGTTGCTGCCATTCTGGGGCAGCGACCGGGTTTTCCTCGCCGAACTCGCACTGGCCGGGCCGATCGTGATGCTCGGCGAACCGCTGTTCCAGGAACGGGAGCACAGCGCGAAATTGACCACCCAGGTCGCGAAACGGCAAGTGAGCGCGTTCAACCGGAAGACCGGTTACGGCTCGCGGTTCCTCACCTGGCACCACGGCGCGGAACTTTTCCGGGCGATCAAACGAGCCGACTTGACGCCACCGCAACGGCAACGGGCGTACGCCGCCCTCGCCAAGTGGGCGATGGCCAACCGGACCAAGTTCGCCCGGAGCCTCGCCAGGGGAGTCGCCGAAACGGCCGTCGCACCGCTGGCCCGGACGTAGGCCCGCCCGACATCGTGAATTCCGCAGACCTCCGAGGCGCTCCCCGGGCCGGACTCTGGCTGTTTCCGGCACTCGCCCTCGGCGGATTCGTCCTGCTCACCCAGCAGGTGCTGAGCCGTGGCCCGCTGACCCAGGCCGATCTGCCGGTGCACGACCTGGTGACCCGCCAGCACAGCGCGGCGCTGGACGCGGCGATGACCGCGGTGAGCGCGGTCGCCCAGTTTCCGGTGTCCGCGCCGATCTTGTTCGCCAGCGCGGCGATCCTGGCGATCCGTCGTTCGTCATGGGCGCCGGTGCTCGCCTGCGGCATCCCGCTCCTGTTGCTGTCCGCGGTGACGGTGACGGCCAAGGTCTTGATCGGGCGTGCGGGCCCGGACCGCACCCCCGGCACCCTGCACGTCGACGGCACCGCCTATCCCTCCGGACACGCCGCGACCGCCGTCGTCGTCGCGCTCCTGTTCGTGGCTTTGTTCGCCCCGGAACGGCGAAGGTGGCGGGCGGTGGCGAGCTGCTGGGTGTTGCTGGTCGGCTTCGCCCGGGTCTACGTCGACGACCATTGGCTCACCGACGTCGCGGGCGGCTGGCTGCTCGGGCTGGCCGTCGCCGGAACGGCGATCGCGGTGCTGCGCCGGACAACCGAGTCGGATTCGATATCTCCGCGGGCGTAACCCACCGCGGCGAACGGGCGACTTCAGGAGTATCCCAGCTGTCCCACCGGAATCGGGCGGAAGACGACTACTGTGACAGTTCACCGCCCGGGCGCCGGGCAGCCCACCGCACCCGAGCCGGTGCTGCCCGGGGAAACCGAGGCCGCCACCGCCGCGCACGGGGCCCGGTGGACGATCATCGCGATGATCGCGCGGCAATTCGGCCGGCTCGGGTTCGCGCTCGTGCTCGCGCGATTGCTCGGTCCCGTCGATTTCGGCGTCGCGAGCGCGGCGACCATTTACGTCTCCCTCACCGCGGTGCTCCTGGAAACCGGGCTCGCCACCGGGATCGTGCAAAAGGCGAAACTGCGTCGGCAGGACGAGGGCGCCGCGTTCTGGACCGTGACCGCGCTCGGCACCCTCGTCGGCTTGCTCACCGTGGCCTTCGCCGGCCCGATCGCCGATTTCCTGGACATCCCGCAGTTGCGTCCGGTGCTGATGGTGCTGGCGATCGGGCCGGTGCTCAAGGGACTGACCATCGTGTCGGCCGCCCGGCTGCAACGCGATCTGCGCTTCCGCGCGCTGTCCCTCGGCGAGGTGATCGCCACCTTGCTCGGCGGCGGAATCGGCATCGCCGCCGCGGAACTCGGCATGCACTACTGGGCGCTGGTGGTCCAGCAGGTCTGCACGGACGCGCTGGTCCTGCTGATCTGGCTCGGCGCGGCGGGGCTGCCCGCCTTCGTGCTGGACCGCTCCGCGTTGCGCTACGTGCGCCGGTTCGGGGTGCCGCTGCTGGGTTCGCAAGCTCTCGGCTACGTCGGCCGCAATGCCGACAACGTCGTGGTCAGCCACTTTCTCGGCGCCGCCGCGCTGTCGTATTACATGGTGCCGTACCGGATCATGCTGGTCCCGGTGAGCCTGCTGGGCAACGTGGCGAACCGGGTCGCGTTTCCCATTTTCGCCCGGATTCAAGACGATCCGCTCCGCATCCGCAGGCTCTTCCTCCGCGTGACCCAGGTGATCGCGGTGCCCGTGGTGCCGGGCATGCTCGCCGTCGCCGTACTGGCGCCGGACGTGGTGACCACGGTCTTCGGGCCCGAATGGGGGCCCGCGGTCCCGGTGGTCATCGCGCTGGCCACCACCGGGATCCTGGAGTCGCTGACGACCCCGGGCGGCTCGGTGTTCATGGGGCTCGGGCGGGCCGACCTCGCCCTGCGCTGGTCCTGGATCCCGCTGTTGGTCTGCGTTCCGGCGTTCTTCGCCGGACTCCCGTGGGGAGTCACCGGAGTGGCCGCGGCGTATTCGATCGCGACGCTCCTGCTCACCCCGTTCCAGGTGGCGGCGATCGGCCGGGTCGCCGCGTTCAGCCTCGGCGACTGGCTTCGCGCGATCTGGCCCGCGGTCGCCGCCGGGGTGCCGTCCACCGCGCTCGGCTGGCTGGTGCACGAGGTGCTCGAGACGTCCGCCGGTTTCGCGGTCCCCGCCACTTTGTGCGTAAGCCTCGTCGTCGTCGCGGTGAGCTATCTCGTGCTGTTGCGCCTGATCGACCGGCAGCTTTTCCGGGAATCGCTGCGCGTCGCGAAATTGCTCGCGAAAGGCAAGCTCGGCAGCTTGTCGGCGAAGGAGGGCTGAGCGATGAATCCGCGCGCCCACCTGGTGATCCCCGCCCACAACGAAGAACAAACGCTCCCCCGGCTGCTGCGCGCGTTGAGCACCGGTGCCGCTCCGGGCGAACTGGAGATCGTGGTCGTGGCCAGCGCGTGCACCGACCGGACCGCTGCCGTCGCCGAGGCCGCCGGCGTCACCGTGCTCGAAACGGCCACCCCGGGCAAGGTCGCCGCGCTGCGTATCGGCGACGAAGCCTTGACCGGCTACCCGCGGCTGTACGTCGACGCGGACGTGGTGTTGTCGATCAAGGATGTGCGCGCGCTCGTCGAGGCGCTCGCGGCACCGGACATCGCCATGGCGACGCCGCATCCGAAGCTCGAACTCGACGGTCTCGGCCCCGTCGTCTCGCGGGCGCACCGCACCTGGGCACAGCTGCCGACGGTGCGTCGATCAGGAGTCGGCTCGGGCGTCTACGCACTGGACGAAAGCGGGCACGCGCTGGCGTTCCCGATGCCCGACGTCCTCGCCGACGACGCCTGGGTGCACCGCGTCATCCCGGCCGCGCGAAAAACTGTGGTGCCCGGGGCCAGTTCCGCGGTCTGGCCTGCCGCGACAGTCCGGGCTCTCGTGCGCCGCCGGGCGCGCGTCCGGCTCGGGCACCGGCAACTGGACCAGCTGGGGCATCCGGCTCCGCCCGGCGCAGAAGCCGGACTGCGAACGCTGGCGGACCTGGTTCGGGGCGGCTCCGTCCCGGTCGCCGACGCGGCGTGTTTCGCCGCCGTGGTGCTCGCCGATCGGACGATCGCGTGGTTCCGGCGCATTCGAGGGAACGAAACGGAATGGTCGACCGATAACACCAGCAGACTTCCGGAACCGCACGAAATCCGCACCGAAGCACCGCGAACCGAGTCCGCCAGGAAAGGACGGTAAAACTATGCAGGAAGTCCGGAAATTCACTTTCCGCCGCGACGAACTGTTGCCCATGGCCGACCGGCTGCACGAGAAGTTCGTTACCGCGCAACCGTTCCGGCACATCGTCATCGACGACTTCTTGCCGCCCGAGGTCCTGGAGCCCGTTCTCGCCGAATTCCCGGAGCCGCGGGACGCGGAGTGGCAGAGTTTCGACACCTCGCAGGAGGTGAAGCTCGCGCTCGCGGACACGGAGCGGATGGGCCCGGCGACCCGGGAACTCCTCGCCGAGTTCAACGGGCAGGTGTTCACCGATTTCCTCGAGCGGATCAGCGGCATCGAGCACCTCGTCCCCGACCCGCATTTCGACGGCGGCGGCCTGCACCAGATCCGCCCCGGCGGCTTCCTGAAGGTCCACGTCGACTTCAACCGGCACCGCAGGCTCGACCTCGACCGCAGGCTCAACGGCCTGCTGTACCTCAACAAGGACTGGGAAGAGTCCTACGGCGGGCATTTGCAGCTGTGGAACCAGGACATGTCCGAGTGCGCGCACAAGATCCTCCCGGTGTTCAACCGGTTCGTGCTCTTCGCGACGACCGACGACGCCAACCACGGCCATCCGGACCCGCTGACCTGCCCGCCGGACCGGGCCCGCCGGTCCATGGCGCTCTACTACTACACCAACGGCCGTCCGGCCGAGGAAGTCCACGACGACCACACCACGGTGTTCAAGCAGCGGCCGGGCGAATCGTGGCAGAGCAACCTCCGCCAGGTCGCCAAGCGCTGGGCCCCGCCCGCGCTCGTCGACCTCGCCGGCCGCATCAGCGGCAAGTAGCGCACACGCACGGGAAAGGCGGAGCGACATGTACGCGCTGCTCGCCACATCAATGGTAGTGCTGCATTTCGCTCTTCTTTTCTATCTCCTGATCGGCGGGCTGCTCGCGGCGCGCTGGTGGTGGATGGCGATCCCGCACGCGCTCTACGTCGGCTGGGCGGTGCTGACCCTCTACGTAGCGGTCGGCTGCCCGGTGACGACGGTCGAGAACTGGGCGAGAGCGAAGGACGGGCAGGTCGTCGACGACCGTCCGTTCATGTACCGGTACGTCGAGGGGGTGCTCTATCCGGAACACCACATCAATTACCTGCGCGCGGTCTTCGTGGCGGTCATCCTGTTCAGCTGGATCTTCAGCGCCCGGAAACTGCGGAACCGCCGCCGCGCCGCTCAGGGCAGCACTTCGGCTCCGTTGTCGGTGAACGAGTTGCCGGACCAGATGTCCGCCTTGGCCGAGGGCTCGACCGGACCCCAGAGGTAGCTGTTGCGCACGAACCGGTTGTTCGTGAACTGCGTGTCGCCGGGGACCCCGAAGTAGACCGTGTAGCCGCCCCCGCCGAGCTGGTTGCGGTCGACCACGATCCGGCCCGCGGTGCCGCGGTCGATGCTGTCGTTGAGGATCATCGCCGAGTTGACCGAACGGTCGGCCGCGGTGTTCTTGCTCCACTGCCCGCCGAGGCCGGGCTGGATGACGTTGCCCTGGATGAGCACGTTCGCGACGCGCTCCATGATCTGGAGGCCGTCGGCGTGCGCGCCGGTGGCCGGGGTGAAATCGTGGATCCACGAATCGGTGATCGAGAAGTTGTTGCCGACCTTCGCGCCGTCGTTCGTCATCCCGTAGATGTCGGCGTGCGAAACGGTGACGTTGTGGTAGCCGATTCCGGCGTCGGTGTAGTCGCCGCGAATGGTGACGTGGTCGGCGGACACCGATCCGTCGCCCTCGGTGTCGATCCCCCACGGAACCGTGCCGTCGCCGGTGAACCGGCAGTTGCGGATCACCACGTCGTGCACGCCGTCGCCGATGAGCACGCGTCCGGTGATGTCGAGATTTTCGATCACCTGGCCGGATTTGGCGGTAATCGATCCGGACGGGGTGAGGCGCGACTCGTCGGACACGCCGTACCCGCTGGTGCCGGCGGGGGCGCTGGTCGCTGACGGCTTGGCCGCCGGCGAGGAAGCTCCCATCGTCGCGGACGCGGCCGGGGTCTGCGCGGGTTTGCTCTGCTCGACCGGAGCCGCGGTCGTGGTGGCAGCCGAGGTCGGAGCCGGAGTCGACGAGGTGACGGCCGCCGGCGATGCGGGCACGCTGACGCCGACGGCCTCGGGTTTCTGCTGGCAGGCGGTCAGGAACACCGCCGCGGCCCCGGAGGCGGCCGCGGCGAGAACGATTTTACGCATGGTGCGTTTACTCCACTGTGATCGTGTCGATGCCAAGAAGAAATGTAACGACTCGGCACACTAATCAGCTTCGCACCATGAACACAAGCCATTGCGGGCAGGCGAAAATAGATCACCGGAAATCGGTGATCAAAAAACGAGGACGGGCGCGGTCAGCCTTCGACCCGGCGCAGCCAGGCCTCCCGCCAGTACGGGTAGATCGCCCGGGGGCAGAAGCGGTGGTAGAGCGAACGGCAGAAGACGTCCTGGAGCACGACGCAATCCCGCAAGCGCAGCATCCGGCCGGTCTTCTCGTCGATGATCCGCTCCACCCGGCTCAACACGCGCGCCCGCTGCCCGCAGTACGGCAGCATTTCCACGTCGAAGAGCATGCCCCGGTTCTTGTTCGCCGAGGACAGGGTGCGGAGGATCTCTTCTTTGCTGCGGACTTCGACCAGGTCTCCGGGAGCGAGCCCGAGCGGCTCGGGCTTCGGCCCGGACGGTCCGCTGCCCCGCAGGAACGGGTACGTCTCGCCGCCGCGGATGCGCAGCCGCGCCGGCAGCCGCCCGCTCAGCCGTTGGTACTTGTTGAAAAGCACGACAAGCAGTCCTCGGACGACCACTGCCGGTTTCTCGTTGCCGTAGCGGATGTCGTCCAGGTACTGCCCCGCCGAGTAGGCGCTCATCGGCTCGGACGCGTTGAGCAGTTCCGTTGCCTGGCAACGGTAGCGCTCCGTGCCGTCCTCGCCAGGTTCCGCCGTCGTGTCCGCGTTCAGGGTCTCGATCGTCGCCCCGCCGCCCGCGGGCGTCGCGGGCGCCGGCTCGAGCCATTCCTCCCGGAAGAAAAGCAAACAGGCCGCCTGGCAGCCGCCGTGCGCGCTTCCGTCACAGCGCGCACCGGCCAGATGAACGGTGCGTTCCAGTTTCCGGTGATCGGTACTGGGCGTGACGGTGTCGCACGTTTTGTCAGCCCGTTTGTAAATCCGCATCTCCTGCCCGGCGAAACGGAGCATTTCGGGCATGAAGGGCAAACCGGCCGACCGACCCCGTTCGTCGAGCGTAGCGAGGATCTCTTCGGCGCTGCGGACGCGCACTCGATCTCCCGCTCGCAGCTTCGGTTCGGCCTCGCCATGCGCCATCTGAATGCCTCTCTCGGGACAGCCAGCGGTTAGGTCGCGGCGACTGCCCTTTCCGTTACCGAGATGTGCGTAATAAAAGGGCGCGCGGCAGCGAATAAGAAGCGTCTGCTCCCTGTCACAGGAGATGAGGTCGCCGGTGTCGCGACGCCATGTACTGATCATCGTGCAGAACCTCCCCGTCCCGCTCGACCGCCGGGTGTGGCTGGAATGCCGTGCGCTGACCGCCGCGGGCTACGAGGTTTCGGTTATTTGTCCACAAGGGACAGACGACCCGGAGTACGAGGTGCTCGACGGAGTGCACCTCTACAAGTACGCTCCGCCGCCGAATGCCTCAGGCGTGGTGAGCTATTTGGTCGAATTCGCTTACTGCTGGCTGCGTACCGCGCTGTTGTCGCGGAAAGTGTGGAAGCGCAAGCACTTCGACGTCATCCAGGCATGCAACCCGCCCGACACTTACTGGGCCCTCGCCCGTCTCTGGCGCCGCCGCGGCGTGCGGTTCGTTTTCGACCACCACGACCTGAACCCGGAAGTGTTCCGCTCCCGGTTCGGGGAGCCGGCGAACCTGGCGGCGCGCGTGCAGCTCAAGGGTCTGTATTGGTTGGAACGAAGGACATTCCGTACCGCGGACCGGGTTGTTTCCACCAACGCTTCCTATCGGCGAATCGCCGTCGAGCGCGGTGGTGTGCCGCTCGGTCACACCACGATCGTGCGCTCCGGGCCGGACACCTCGGTCATGCGGCCGAGGTCGCCGAATCCCGAACTCCGCCGGGGCAAGGACTATCTCGTGGCGTGGCTGGGAATCATGGGGCCGCAGGACGGGGTGGACGGGGTGCTGCGGATCGTCGAGCGGATCGTGCGGGAGCACCGCAGGACGGACGTCGAGTTCGCGTTGCTCGGCTTCGGCGACTGCCTCGAGGATCTTCGCAAGCAATGCACCGAAATGGGCCTTGACGACTACGTGCATTTCACCGGCCGGGTCGGCCCGGACGAAATCGCCGACTTTCTCTCCACCGCGGACGTCGGGCTCTCCGCGGACCCCTACAGCCCGTTAAACGATCTTTCGACGATGAACAAGACCATGGAATACCTCGCGTTCGCGTTGCCGGTGCTCGCCTACCGGCTGACCGAAACCGTGGTTTCCGCGGGCGACTGCGCGGTTTACGTGGAGCCGGGCCGCGAGGCCACGTTCGCGGCGGAACTCGTGGCGCTGCTCGACGATCCGGAACGGCGAGCGGAACTCGGCAAGGCAGGCCGGGTCCGCGCGGAGCGGGAGCTCGACTGGGCTCCGCAGGCCCGCGCCTATCTCTCGGTCTATCAGGACCTGTTCGACGAGGAGAAGAATTGACATGTTCGCCAGACGGATCGCGGTAGTCGGAACGGGCTACGTCGGGCTCACCACCGGTGCGTGTCTCGCTTCGCTCGGGCACCGGGTGGTATGCGCTGACGTCGATCCGGACAAGATCGACCGGCTCGCCCGCGGACAAGTCGACATCCTCGAACCGGAGCTCGCCGACCTCGTGGCCGAGGGGCTGGCCGCGGGCAGGCTCCAGTTCGTCCACGGCGCGGCGGCCGCGGTCGACGCCGATCTCGAGGTCGTTTTCCTGTGCGTGCCCACCCCGATGGGCGTCGGCGGGGTCGCGGACCTGTCGAGCGTGGAAGCCGTTGTCGACGAGATCCGGGAGCGCCTGCCGTCGGGCGCCGTGGTGGTGAACAAGTCGACCGTGCCGGTGGGCACCGCGGAACGCACCAAGGAACTCCTCCGCCGGGACGACGTCGCGGTGGTCAGCAATCCCGAGTTCCTCCGCGAGGGAACCGCGGTGCGCGACTTTCTCGGGCCGGACCGCATCGTGGTCGGCAGCGACGCGCAGGACGCGGCCGAGCGGGTAGCCGGCCTCTACGCGCGGCTGGGCGCGCCCACCGTGCTGACCGACGCGGCGAGCGCGGAACTCATGAAGTACGCGGCCAACTGTTTCCTGGCGATGAAGCTGTCCTATGTCAACGCCATGGCCGAACTGTGCGAACGGCTCGGGGCCAACCTCTCGGACATCACCGAAGGCATGGGCTACGACCGCCGGATCGGGCAGGCGTTCCTCCGCCCCGGACCCGGCTGGGGCGGCTCGTGCCTGCCGAAGGACACCCGGGCGATGCTGCAGATCTCCGATTCCGCGGACTTCGAGTTCCGGTTGCTGCGCGCGGCGATCGACACCAACGAACGGCAACGACAGCGCATCGTCGACAAGATCCGGATGGCGGTGACCGGAAGCCGCGGCGGTTCCCTCGCGCACCTCCGGTTCGGCTTGCTCGGACTGACCTTCAAGGCGAACACCGACGACGTCCGGGATTCCCCCGCCCTCGCGGTCGCCGCGCTGCTGCGGCAAGCGGGCGCGGACCTCGTCGGCTACGACCCTGCGCTGGGAGCCGACACAATGCGGCCGGAACTCGGCGACGTCAGTCTGGTGGAAGATCCGCTGGCACTGGCGAAGGACGTCGACGCGCTGATCCTGCTCACCGAATGGCCGGAGTTCCGGACGCTGGACTGGGCCCGGATGGCCGAGGTCGTACGGCGGCCGATCGTCGTCGACACCCGCAACCTGCTCGACTCGGACGTGCTGCGCCGCTCCGGTTTCGCCTGGACCGGCCTCGGCTTGGCGTCCTGACGCTCACCGAAAGCGCCGCAGCACACTACGCAGCTGCGGCGCGATCGGCGAACCCTTCACCACCGTCACCGCCTGCCTGCCCGCGCGACGGACCAGACCGAGCAGCTCCCCGCTCGCGATCTCGCCCTGACACACCATGACCTCACCAGTCATCGCCCGCCGCTTGTACTCGTCCTCTCCCCGGCCGAGGTCGATCCGCTGAACGCCCGTTTCCGGCGCGGCCTGAACGATTTCCCGCAGCAGGATCCAGCCGGGGGCCAGCCGCGCGAATCGCGGGTCGTAGACCGGGAACCACCAGTTCAACACGCGGCCGTCCTGAATACCGAAGTGTGCCGCGAGCAGTTCGCCTCCGATGTGGACAGTCGAGAGCACCCCTCGGAAAGAGCCTTCCCGGGTACGCAGAAGCCGGTGCAGCAGCGCGATCCGCGCCGGGTCCGAGAAGTAGTCCCTGGCACCGGTCGCGGCGTACTGCTCGCGTTTGAGCCGGATCACCTCGTCCAGCACCGCGGGATCCTCGCACCTGGCCGTGAACACCAGCGAACCGTGCTCCCGGGTGGCTTTGGCCGACCGGCGCCGCGCCTGCCCCATGTTGTCCTTGCCGCTGCGGGACGCACGCGCCAGGTAGCCCTCAAGCCCACCGGTGACGTCGAGGTAGGGCGACGCGCGCCGAGTTTCGATCCACCGTTCGAACTCGGCCGAGCCCAGCAGATGGTCGAAGGCGAACGTCCTGGCCCGCAGAGCCGGAAGAAGCTCTTCGACGGGGAATCGGCTGCCCTCCGCCTGGATCGGCGCTTGGAAGTCCGCCGCGGGCCAGCCCGCCGGACGCACTGTGGACCCATTGACGTGCAAAGGAAAGAGCCCGACGACGGCACCCTCGGCGTTCTCCGCGACAGCGACCCGGACCGCCGGTCCAGCCGCGTGCACTGCCGCTGCGAACTCCGGGTGGAAGTACGGGCTGTCCAGGCTGGGATTGCCGGCCCGCAACGCATGCCAGGCATCCAGTTCCCGGGCCGCGAGGCGGTCGAACTCTACGACGCGCACCACGTTCAGGCCGACAGTGCGGTCAGGCGGCGCGAAGGCCGCACCAACGCGACGAGTGCGGCTCTCGCGGTACGCCGTCCGCCGAGCGAACGGAGAAATTCGCCAAGCACCACCGCCGCGAAGTACGCCGCCGAGGGCAGCCGTCCGCTGCGCCGCCGGAAGAGCTTGACCCGGTTGACGGTAAGCAGCGCCCACAGCACCGGATTGGTGCCGGACTCCCCGCCGATGTGCTCGACCACCGCGGCCGGCTCATACCATGGCTGCCAGCCGAAATCCTTCGCGCGCAGGCTGTACTCCGTCTCCTCGCCGTAAAGCAGGAACGACTCGTCCCACAGGCCGACCTCGCGCAGCGCGTCCGCCCCGATCAGCATCGCCGCGCCGGTGCCCCACGCCACCGGACGCGCGTACTCGTACTGCATCGGATCCGTGATCAGCTCGCCCATCGTGCCCCATCTGCCCGCGCGGCTACCGCCGAAGACCGATTCGACGAGGGCCCGGAGCACGGTCGGATCGCGCCGGATCGAGGGCTGGAGACTGCCGTCCGCGTTGAGCAACCGGGGATAGACGATGCCGCGCCGCGGATACTCCAGCGCGCTCGCGAGAACGGCAATCGCTCCCGGCTGGGGGCGAGCGTCCGGATTCAGCACGAAAATGCCGTCCAATTCGGTATTCCGCAGATCTTCGATCGCCGCGTTGACCGCCGCGGCGTACCCGCCGTTGCGTCCGGTCTGCACCAGCGTCACTGGAACGTCCCAGCCGCGCTTGGCGATCTCCGCGGTGTCGTCGGAAGACCTGTTGTCGGCCACGACGACGTCGACCAGGCACGTGTCCTTGGCCGCGTCACGCAGCGAGGCAAGGCATCCCGGCAGCACGTCGGCGCTGTTGTACGTCACGATGACGATCGCCACTCGGAACCGTTGCTCACTCACGAACGAAATGTCGCGCCCGGCACCCCGCCTGTTACGACGGACTTTGTTGGGCGGCAACGAAGAAACCCGTCAGCCGCGGCACCGCTTAACGAGCTTCGCGACGCCCCGCCGAGCCCGGCGGCGAAGCCCGGGCGCCCCGCCGAGCACATCCTCGATCCAGGCGGAATCGAGGTCGTGCGCGAGGCTTGTCCGCGCTTGCAGCCAGTCCTGCTCTCGCGCCGGGCCGCCGTCGCTCGTGTACACCCGCGTCACGCCCGCGCCACGCAGCCGGCGCAGGACAGTCCGGTCGTAGGAGCCGAACGGAATCGCGACCCGGCGGACCGGTGCGCCGGTCTGCCGGGCGAGCGCTTCCGGAGCCTCCGCGAGTTCCTGATCGACCTCGCCGCCGCTGAGCCGCCGCCAGTCGCGGTGCGCCCAGCCGTGCGAGCCGATGGCCATACCGGCGTCCAAAAGGTGCTTGATTCCGTTTTCGCCGACGGATCCGGGACGGCCGATTCGCCCCGCCAGCAAGAAGAATTCCGCGTGCAGTCCGCGTTCGACGAGCCTCGGCAACGCGATCTCGACGTCCGAGGCGTTCCCGTCGTCGAACGTCAGCCGGACCTCGGGGCGGCCCGCCACCGCGTCCAGCACCCGTTCGAACTGGTCGACCCGTACCCACGTTTTGTCTTCGCCCGGATCCAGCGCGCGCCCGGGTGCGCCGATGCCGTGCACCGTGAGGTTCACCAGCCTGCCTGTCATCGCCCGCCTTTCTCCGCGCTAACGGGCCAATCGCGGAAAACCGGGCGAAAGTTACGCGACCGGGGCGGGTGTCCGGGCCGGGCGAGCGAAAAACTCAGTTTCCGCCCACGAACTCCGACGCCAGCTTTTCGCCCGTGCTCGTCGCCGCGGCGTGGTCCTCGATCGGGTTCACCGCCGAGTCCTTGAAGCACACGTACGTCACGCCGGAGTCGACGCCGCCGTTCTTCGGGTCCGGGTTGATGCCGAGGTCCTTGGCCGTCGCGTACGACGCTTCGCCGATGATCTTGTTCGGCCCGGTGTCCCCGATGACCGCGTATTCGACCTTGCCGTTGTAGATCACCGCGCAGGAACCGCCGCCGTTGAGGCCGGAGTTTTCGTAGTTCCAGATGCTGCTCGAACTGGGGACGACGATGTACGGCAGCTTGGCGGCGTTGAGCGGTTTCCCGTCGGATTGCGGGAAAGCGGTGTCGGGCAGGAAGCAGCAGTCGGTGTTCTCGTTGCACTCGGTGGTGCGCTGGCCGTCGCAGTCGATGTCCATGTCGGCTTTCCAGAAGACCGCTTTGCCCGCGTCGCAGACCGGGACGGACGCGCTGCCGGAGTCTTCGTCGGTTTGGTATTTGCCGTTGGAGATCTGATTGCAGGACGCCACCTTGGCGAGGATCTGATCCGCGGTCGGGCCCGCCTGGACCGCTTCCGGAGCGGGGGTCGCCGCGGAGGCGAGCGCGGTGGGCAGGACGGCGGCGGCTATCGCCAGAATCGCGAGCAGGACGAGTTTCCGCATCGACGCTCCCTGTTTATTAGGAAACTTTCCTTACGGCGGCGCGCGCTCAGGATGCCGCCGAACGGATGCGGTCACAACCCGCCAAAAGAGGGTGTTTTTTCCCGCCGAAGCGAGCAGTCCGTGAAGACTCGTCTCGAATGGAGGACCGGTTACCGACCGGGCCTCGACGCCCAGCGGCCGGTGAATCGGCGCGGACGGCGGCTCACTGCCTCGGCCCACCGCGGGCTCAGGTCCGAGCGGATCTCCGTCCGCGACCGCACCAGTGCCGCCCCGCGCACTCCGCCGACATTCGCGTACACGCGCGTCGCTCCGGCGTCGCGCAGATGCGTCAGCACCCGACGGTCGAACCGGCCCTCCGGCAGCGAAAACCGCCGCACCGGCGTACCGCTCAACTGCTCCAGCAACCTCGGCGCGTCGTCCAGTTCCCGGCGCACCGCGAACGAACCGTCGAACCGCCGCCAGTCCAGCCGGTCCCAGCCGTGCGATCCGACGTGCATCCCCGCGTCCACCAGCTGCCGCAGCCCGGCGCGGTCGACGTACCCGCGCTCGCCGACCCGGCCGGCCAACGGGAAGAACTCGGCGTAAAGCCCGCGCTCGACCAGCCGCGGCAAGGCGATCTCGACATCCGACGAGTTCCCGTCGTCGAAGGTGAGCTGCGCACCCGTCCCCGAGACGACGTCCAGCAGCGCGTCGAACTGCTGCACGGTGATCCACCGCTCGTCCTCACCGGGATCGAGGGCCCGCTGGGGCTTCCCGATGCCGTGCACCGCAAAGGTGATCATCGCGCCTCCCGTCCGTCGTACCGTACCCGATTAATCGGATTAGCAAACGGAGTAGTTACCGACGCCGATCCCATGGTCAACAGTGCATTTCCAGCCCAGACTAAACACTCCCGCAGGAAAATCGGAATATGTCCACACTTGTAGACAGCCCCCATCTTCACACGTTTGGGTGAAGATTCAATGATTGCGTTGATAGTGCCGCCGCGCCTTCTCCCGGTTGCCGCAGGCCGCCATCGAGCACCAGCGGGCGCGATTGGCGCGGCTGCGATCGAGCAGGAACAGCTGGCACTCGTCATTCGCGCAGGCCCGCAGCCGCCCAGGAAGATCCTTTTCGAGCGCCGCCCAATCCAGAATCGCTTCGACGGCCAGC
Source organism: Amycolatopsis nivea (assembly GCF_004522235.1). GTDB lineage: Bacteria > Actinomycetota > Actinomycetes > Mycobacteriales > Pseudonocardiaceae > Amycolatopsis > Amycolatopsis nivea. The sequence goes on along the minus strand of NZ_SDLT01000036.1, from coordinate 10,700 downwards.
CGAGCATGCGGCGGCGTTTCCACTGACCACTGCAGCCCGTCCGCGGAGACCTCCGGAACCTGCCGCACCCTGTCGAGAAGCGGACGCAACACAGTCGGCGAGCTGTCCCCGCGCACGACGTCGCGCAGGAGATCTCGCGCCTGACGCAGCAGCTCCAGCTCCGCGGCGCTTCCGTCTCCGCCGTGCTCCCGCGCCCACTGCTGCCCCAGCGCGTCCTGTTCCTCGCCGTTGACCAGCGGCCTGCTGTTGAGCAGGTCGAGCACGTCCATCGCAGCCCCTAACCAGATTGAACCCTTTGACAGGTTAGCCCGGCCATGCTTCCATGGCGAGCACCTAACCAGATTAAAACCTCAAAGGGGTTAGCCATGATCCAGCACCGGACGGCGACCGTCGACGGCCACGAGCTCTTTTACCGCGAGGCCGGTCCCGCCGACGCGCCCGCGATCGTCCTGCTGCACGGGTATCCGACCAGCTCGTTCATGTTCCGGAACCTCATCCCGCTGCTGGCCGGCCGCTACCGCGTGATCGCGCCGGACCACCTCGGCTTCGGGCACTCCGCCGCTCCCTCAGCCGACGAGTTCGACTACACCTTCGACGCACTCGCCGACCTCACGTCCGGCCTGCTCGACCAGCTCGGCCTGGACCGCTATGCGGTGTACGTCCAGGACTACGGTGCCCCGATCGCCTGGCGGCTCGCTCTCAAGCACCCCGACCGGATCTCCGCCATCGTCACGCAGAACGGCAACGGATACGAGGAAGGCTTCGTCGACTCGTTCTGGACCGGCCTCTGGGCCTACGGCGCGAACCCCGGCCCGGATACCGAACCGGCTGTCCGCGCCGCGCTGAGCTACGACGCCATCCGCTGGCAGTACCTGCACGGCGTCCCCGACCCGAGCCTGGTCAGCCCGGACACCTGGGAACACGACCACGCCCGGGTGTCCCGCCCCGGCAACGACGAAATCCAGCTCGCGCTGTTCCGCGACTACCAGAACAACCGCCCGCTTTACCCGCTGCTGCACGAATTCCTGCGCACGCACGACGTCCCGGTGCTCGCCGTGTGGGGCCGCAACGACGAGATCTTCGGCCCGGCCGGCGCCGAAGCCTTCGCCCGCGACGCGCGAGACGCCGAAGTGCATCTGATCGACGGCGGCCACTTCCTGCTGGAAAGCCATCTCGACGTCGTCGCGGGCTACCTGCACGGCTTCCTCGGCCGGGTCCTCAGGTAACCGGGCTCGGCGAAACCGGCGTCCTACTTGCGGATCTCCAGCGTGCAGCACTTCGGCCCGCCGCCAGCCTTCCGCAGCTCCGAAATGTCCACATACACCGGCTCGTAACCCCGCTCAGCGAGCCGCGCGCCAAGGTCGGTCGCCTCGACCGGCAACACGACGTTGCGCCCGTCGGACACCCCGTTCAGCCCGAAGCATTCGGCGTCGGCTGCGGTGGCAAGCACTGCGTCCGGGAACATCCGGCGCAGCACCCGCTGCGAGCCCGGCGAGAACGCGTCCGGGTAGTAGACGACCTGCGCGGTCGTCGTGTCCGTCGCCTCGGCCAGCACGAACAGCGCGGTGTCGAGGTGGTAGTAGCGCGGGTCGATCAGCTGCAGCGACACGACCGGGACGCCGAGGACCTCCTGCGCCTCGGCGTGCGCGGCCGGGTCGGTGCGGAAGCCGGTGCCGGCCAGCAGCACCCGGCCGGTCCAGGCGAAATCGCCCTCGGCCTCGTTGATCTTCTCCGGCATGGTCAGGTCGCGGTAGCCGTGTTCGAGGAACCAGCGGCGGAAGTGCTCCGCCTCGGCGGCGCGCTGCGGGGCGCGGAACCGCGAGCCGAGCACGCGCCCGTCCACGACGGTGCCCGAGTTGGCCGCGAACACCATGTCCGGAAGGCCAGGTTGCGGGTCGATTTCCTCGACCGTGTGGCCGAGGCGGCGGTAGGTGTCGCGCAGCTCGGTCCACTGCGCGACGGCGACGTCCGCGCTGACCGGCTTCGAGGGGTCCATCCAGGGGTTGATCGCGTAGTCGACGGCGAAATAACGCGGCGGGCACATCAGGTAACGGCGGGGCGTGGGCACCCGCGGCGGCACAACCTCTCCCTGCATGCAACAAGGCTAAGGTCGACCTAATCTCGCAATCAATCGCTGTTCACTGCGCACCTGCGTGCTAAACATTGCGTGTGAACACCATCGACCAGCGAATCGTTTCCTGCCTGGTGGCCAACGCCCGCTCCAGCTACGCGGAGATCGGCAAGGTGGTCGGGCTGTCCGCCCCGGCGGTGAAACGACGCGTGGACCGGCTGTTGGAAACGGGCGTGCTGCGCGGCTTCACCGCGGTCGTCGACCCGGAGGCGCTCGGCTGGGGCACCGAGGCGTTCGTCGAGGTGCACTGCCAGGGCAACGTCACGCCCGGCCGGATCCGGGCCCGGCTCGAACCGTTGACCGAGGTCGTCGCCGCGTACACGGTGTCCGGCGCGGCGGACGCGATCGTCCACCTGCGCGCCGCCGACATCCACCACCTCGAGACCGCGTTGGAACGGCTGCGCGGGTTGGAAATCATCGACCGGACAGTGTCGACAGTCGTGCTGTCCCGGCTGCTGGAGCGGCCGCCGACGCCGTCCTGAGTGACGGTTCTAACCGGCAGCGGCACCCACGACCCTGCGATGCTGAGCGCCATGACCGACCGCATTCACAGCGAGCACGACCAGGGCATCGCGCTGCTCACCGTCGACGCCCCGAAAAGCCGCAACGCGCTGACCCTCGACCTCTCCGCCGAACTGGCCGCCGCGGTCGCGCGCGCCGAGGCCGACGAGAGCGTGCACGCCGTGATCGTCACGGGCGCCCCGCCGGCGTTCTGCGCGGGCGCGGACCTCACCGCGCTGGGCAAGGCAGACGCCGAAGGATTGCGTTCGGTGTACGCGGGCTTCCTCGCTGTCGCGGGATGCAGCCTGCCGACGATCGCCGCGGTCGGCGGGGCCGCTGTCGGCGCTGGTCTGAACCTCGCACTGGCCGCCGACGTCCGGCTCGTGGGTCCGCACGCCAAGTTCATCCCGCGGTTCCTCGAACTCGGCTTGCACCCCGGCGGCGGCATGACCTGGATGTCGCAACGAATCCTCGGTCCGCAGCAGGCGTCCGCGATGGCGTTGTTCGGCGAAACCCTTACCGCGGAATCCGCGGTAAGGGTGGGGTTCGCCCTGCGCTTGGTGGACGGCGACCACGACGCATTGGTCCAGGCCGCCCGCGACCTCGCCGCCCCGGCGGTCGCCGCTCCGCGCGAGGTGGTGCTGTCCACCAAGCGGACTATGCGGCAGACGAGCGGCCTCACCGAACACGCCGCCGCGGTCGACGCCGAACTCGCTCCGCAGCTGGAATCGCTGGCCGCACCGGCATTCGCGGAGCGATTGGCGGCGATGAAAGCACGCATCAGCGGCCGCTGAGCACCGCCGCGCACAAATTCTCACATTCCGAGAACCCTCAACCTGGAGCAAACTGCTGGTCAGTGCCGTAGCGGCGGCGAGAGACGCGCGTCACTCCGGACGCCGGGCCGATTCGCCCTACGATCGAAGACACCCCGGTGGGCACTCGGCCTGGCGACCCCACACTTGACCGCTCTGCGACCGCGGCCACAGGTGTGGCGAGTAACCTCGGAAGCAGGCCTCGGCGGGCTCCCCGGGGAGCCGACCCTGGCCCGCAGCACGCCGGGAGAGAGGGATTCCCTGACCCATGAGCACCAGTGCGAACGGCAGCGCGGCCGGGAACGGGCACGGCGCGCTGGCCGCGTCCCGGACCACCGAGGTGAACAAGCTGGACCGGGTGGTCATCCGGTTTGCCGGCGACTCGGGCGACGGGATGCAGCTGACCGGCGACCGGTTCACCTCGGAGGCGGCTGCCTTCGGGAACGACCTGTCGACCATGCCCAACTTCCCCGCCGAGATCCGGGCGCCGCAGGGCACCATCCCCGGCGTCTCGTCCTTCCAGGTGCATTTCGCCGACTACGACATCCTCACGCCGGGCGACCGGCCGGACGTGCTCGTCGCGATGAACCCCGCCGCGCTCAAGGCGAACGTGCGCGACGTCCCGCACGGCGGGACGATCATCCTCAACACCGACGAGTTCTCCAAGCGGAACCTGGTGAAGGTCGGCTACGAGACCGACCCGCTCGACGACGATTCGCTGTCGCCGTTCCAGGTGCACCGGGTCGCCATGTCGACGCTGACCCAGGGCGCGCTCGCCGACACCGGCCTCGGCAAGAAGGACGCCGAACGCTGCAAGAACATGTTCGCGCTCGGCCTGCTGTCGTGGATGTACCACCGGCCGACCGAGGGCACCGAGCGGTTCCTGCGCGAGAAGTTCGCGAAGAAGCCGGACATCGCCGAGGCGAACATCCTCGCCTTCCGGGCGGGCTGGAACTACGGCGAGACCACCGAATCGTTCGCGACCACCTTCGAGGTCGCGCCCGCGAAGCTGGACAAGGGAACCTACCGGCAGATCACCGGGAACACCGCGCTGGCGTACGGGATCGTGGCCGCCGGACAGCAGTCCGGGCTGCAGATCCTGCTCGGCACGTACCCGATCACGCCGGCCTCGGACGTGCTGCACGAACTGTCCAAGCACAAGAACTACGGCATCATCACCTTCCAGGCCGAGGACGAGATCGCGGGCATCGGGGCCGCGCTCGGCGCGTCCTACGGCGGGGCGCTGGGCATCACGTCCACGTCCGGCCCCGGCGTCGCGCTCAAGTCGGAGACCATCGGCCTCGGCGTGATGACCGAACTGCCGCTGGTGATCATCGACGTGCAGCGCGGCGGGCCGTCCACCGGCCTGCCGACCAAGACCGAGCAGGCCGACCTGCTGCAGGCGATGTTCGGCCGCAACGGCGAATCGCCGGTGCCGATCGTCGCGCCGCTCTCGCCCGCCGACTGTTTCGACGCGGCGATCGAGGCCACCCGGATCGCCCTGAAGTACCGCACGCCGGTGCTGCTGCTGTCCGACGGCGCGATCGCCAACGGGTCCGAACCGTGGCTGGTCCCGAATGTCGAGGACCTGCCGGATCTGCGCGTGGAATTCGCGTCGGAACCCAACTCCGACAACGGATCCGGCGAGTTCTGGCCGTACGTGCGCGATCCGGAGACGCTCGCGCGGGCGTGGGCGATCCCGGGCACTCCCGGGCTGCAGCACCGCATCGGCGGGCTGGAGAAGGCCGACGGCACCGGGCACATCTCCTACGACCCGGACAACCACGACAAGATGGTGCGGCTGCGCCAGGCGAAGGTCGACGGCATCGACGTGCCGGACCTCGAGGTCGACGACCCGTCCGGCGAGGCGCGCGTGCTGGCGCTGGGCTGGGGTTCGTCCTACGGCCCGATCGGCGCGGCCTGCCGCCGGGTGCGCAAGCTCGGGATGCCCATCGCGCAGGCACACCTGCGGCACCTCAACCCGTTGCCGCACAACCTCGGCGAGGTGCTGGCCCGCTACGACCGGGTCGTCGTCCCGGAGATGAACCTTGGCCAGCTCGCCCTGCTGCTGCGGGCGAAGTACCTGGTGGACGTGCACTCCTACACCAAGGTCGCCGGCCTGCCATTCAAGGCCGAGGAACTGCAGAACGTGTTCGCCGACATCATCGCCAACCTCGTTCCGGAGGGCGTCAAGTGACCGCCATCGATCTCGGGCTGCCGCAGTTGGGCGGCATCGACCTGGTGCCGACCACCGACGAACCGCAGAAGGCCAAGGACTACAAGTCCGACCAGGAAGTGCGCTGGTGCCCCGGGTGCGGCGACTACGTGGTGCTCAACGCCGTGCAGTCGTTCCTGCCGACGCTCGGGCTGAAGCGCGAGAACATCGTCTTCATCTCCGGCATCGGCTGCTCGTCGCGGTTCCCGTACTACCTCAACACCTACGGCATGCACTCGATCCACGGCCGCGCGCCGTCGATCGCGACCGGGCTCGCCACCACGCGTCCCGACCTGTCGGTGTGGGTCGTCACCGGCGACGGCGACGCGCTGTCCATCGGCGGCAACCACCTGATCCACGCGTTGCGGCGCAACGTGAACATCAAGATCCTGCTGTTCAACAACCGGATCTACGGGCTGACCAAGGGCCAGTACTCGCCGACGTCCGGCCAGGGCATGGTCACCAAGTCGACCCCGATGGGTTCGCTGGACACGCCGTTCAACCCGCTGTCGCTGGCGATCGGCGCGGAAGCGTCGTTCGTGGGCCGCGCGATGGACTCCGACCGCAAGGGCCTCACCGAAGTCCTTGAAGCGGCGGCGAAACACCGCGGTTCGGCGCTGGTGGAGATCTACCAGAACTGCCCGATCTTCAACGACGGCGCGTTCGACGTGCTGAAGGACAAGGACGAGGCCGCGTCCCGGCTGATCCCGCTGCGCGCGGGCGAACCGATCCGCTTCGGCCCGGAAGCCGAATTCGGCGTCCGCCGCGGCGACTGGGGCGGCCTGGACGTCGGCAAGGTCGCCGAGATCGGCGAGGAAAACCTGGTGGTGCACGACCCGTCGATCGCGGACACGTCGTACGCCTTCGCGCTTTCCCGCCTCGGCGACCAGAACCTGAACCACGTCCCGACGGGCATCCTGCGCCAGGTCGAACGCCCCACGTACGACGACGCCGCACGGGCCCAGGTCGAGCAGGCGCGCGAGGCGCGCAAGCCGGACCTGCAGGGATTGTTGCGAGGCAAGGACACCTGGACCGTCGCATAGTCCACATAAGACAGAGGCCGCCACTCCCGATCTCGGGAATGGCGGCCTTTGTCTTATGTGGACTCAGTGCAGCGGACGGAACCCGACCCGCTCAGCATCGGCGGCGCTGCGGAACCACACCTCAGCCACCATCTTCGGGAACTGCGGCGAATCCTCCCCGCAATACCGCAACGCCGTCACGCTCGCCTTCACGGTGAAACCCTCCGCCGGACGACCGCCGCCCGGACGCGGCATCGCCGAACCAGGTCCGAACGGTCCCGGCGGCACCGCGTCGTCCGCGGTCTGCCGTGCGGGCGGCGGTTCCGGAGCGGCCATCGCGGCCTGATTCGGTTGCACGGACGGCTCGAACAGCGAACCGCTGTGCCCACCGGCGAGATCCGGTTCACGGCGCTCCACCGGGCGCATCGACGGCTGGATCGGCCGCGGCGGGTCGAAACCGCCACGCGGGGATTCGCGGCGCTGTCGCTTCGGCAGGCCCTGGCTGCCTTCCGCGGTGTCCTCTGTGGACTCAGCGGCGACTGGCTCGGCGCTCGGGATCAGGTGATCGGTCGACGAATCCTCTTCGAGGTGGCCGACGGCTGACTCCACCGGTTCGGCGGGTTCCTCGAACGGCGACCGCTGCGCCGTTTCCGGCTGGTTGAACCAGTCCGGTTCCGGTTCGGGCGCGCGGCCCGGACCCGGACGGAACAGCGAGACCGGCTCGGACTCCGAAGCCGTGCTGTCCAACGGAGTCGGGTCGAGTCGTCGCTCCAAAGAGGACAGACCGTCCGCCGGTTCGGCGAGGTGCCGGCTCGGCTCCTCTTCGACGGGACTCTCGGAGTGATCCGCCGCGGGAACATCGGCCGGTTCCGGCATCCGGTGGTAACCGCTGTCGTGCTCGTCCGCCGACTCCGCGACGCGGTGGTAGCCGCTGTCGTGCTCGTCGGCGGGTTCTGCGACACGGTGGTAGCCGCTGTCGTGGTCCTCGGCCGGTTCCGCGATGCGGTGCGAACCGGTGTCGACCGGCTGCAGGTACTCGGTGGCGGCGGCGCGGTAGGCCGAACCGGAGTCCTCCGGAGCGCTCTCGGCGGGGGCGCTGTCGAAAAGCCCGTTCGCCGCTTGGTGTTCGCGAGCCTCAGCCTGCGCGAACGCCTCGTCGACGTCGTCCTCCGGCGCTTCCGCGGTGTCCGCGGCAGAAGCAGCGGCCGGTTCCGGCGCCGTGCGGTATTCCGCGTCGTACTCGGCTTCCGGCTCGAAGGCGCTCGTCGCCTGGATGACTTCCGTCGGAGCGTGCTCGCGGCGGTCTCTGGTCCAGTCCTCCGCGGGCGGCGGCACCGCGGTGCGCGCGGGCGTGCTGGCCGCAGCGCGGGCCGTGTCGGCGTGTGCGCTCGCCAGTTCCGTTTCCAGTTCGCGCACCCGTTTGCGCGCCGGACGCGCCAGCACCAGCCAGGCGATGACCGCGCCGACAATGAAGGCCAGCAGGCTCCAGAGCCACACCTGCCCGAAAATGGACATTTCTCGCCCCTTTTAGAACGTTCGCGCGACCAGGTAGTCGGCGACCGACTCGCAAGCGTCGCGCGCAGGGGAAGCGGGCAGCGAGGCGAGCTCGGCACGTGCTCGGGAAGCGTAGTCGGAAAGGGTTTCACGCGCGCGTTCGAGGCCACTGGAACGGCGCAGCAGCTCGAGCGCCTCGGCCACCAGGTCGTCGTCGGTGATGGGGCCGGCGAGCAGCTCGACGAGCCGCGGGTCGGTGCCCGGATCGGCCAGCGCGTACAGCATCGGCAGCGTGCGAACGCCTTCCCGCAGGTCAGTGCCTTGCGCCTTGCCCAGCTCGACCGAGGGCGACGCGATGTCGATGACGTCGTCGGAGATCTGGAAGGCCGCGCCGATGATGTCGCCGAAGCGGCGCAGCGCCTGGATGTGCTCCTCGGCCGCACCGGACATCATGCCGCCGAAGCGTCCGGACGTCGCGATCAGCGACCCGGTCTTCTGCGCGATGACGGTGAGGTAGTGCTCGACCGGATCGTCGCCAGGGCCGGGACCGACGGTCTCCCGCATCTGCCCGCTGACCAGCTCGCCGAACGTCTCGGCGATGATCCGCGCGGCGTCCGTGCCGAGGTCGGCGACGAGCCGGGAGGCGTGCGCGAAGAGGTAGTCACCGGTGAGGATCGCGACCGTGTTGTCCCAGCGCGAGTTGACGCTCTCCGCGCCGCGCCGCATGGTCGCCTCGTCCATGACGTCGTCGTGATACAACGTCGCGAGGTGCACCAACTCGACCGCGGCAGCAGCGATCAGCACCTGCTCGCCCTGCTTCGGCCCGAACTGCGCCGACAGCAGCGTGAACAGCGGACGAAAACGTTTGCCCCCCGCCTCGACCAGGTGCAACGCCGCGTCGTGCACAGCGGGCACGTCACTCTTCACGACGTCCCGCAGCATCGTCTCGACGTCCGCCAGCCCGCCCGCGATGGCGCGCAGCAACGGCTCGTCCTGGATCTGCAGCCCGACGGTCGCGCGCAGGTCCTCTACAGCGCCATCCCGGGCCGCCCCCGGAGGTGGTGAAGACACAGACACGTCGGCTCCGCTCTCTCATGGCGCTCTTCGCCAGTCGGTTACCCCCTTCAGGGTAGTGGTTGCCCCGCGGCCTGCCTTTACCCGCTGTCCTGCGGAAACGGTGACGAACGCGACACTGCCGCCCCTGATGCCCGCCACGCCACGAACGGGTTGATCCGCGATCCCGGACGGGTGATCGCCGCCCGAGGACGCAACGGGCGATTCGGACCTGCGGATAGTCGGGAGAGGGAGCAACACAGCCGAGGAGACCCGACATGATCATCAAGCGCACCGCACTGGCCGGAGCAGCCCTGGCCACCGCCGGCTTGCTCGCCACCGCCGGCACCGCCGTCGCGGACAGCCCGGCCGGAATCGCCGACATCGGCAACGCGAACTTCACGAAGTCCGGAACCACCATCTCCATCCCGACGCAAGCCCCGTGCGCTGTAGAAGGCCCGACAAGCGCCTCCGCAGCAGCGGTGTCGCAACCAGGCGTCCGCTTCGGCGGCGGCACGTCCTCCTGCACAACGGAGGTCACCGACCCGGCGAACGACGTCACCACCACCACGTCGACGGCGACCGGAAACAACTTCGAACTGTCCGCCCTGGTGAGCTCCGGCGGCAAACGAATCCGCATCTCGTCGTACACGGTGACCTGCAAGGCAACCCAAAGCGGCACGAACGCGAACTGGACCCTGAGCGGCCTGACCGGAATCAGCGGCCTGCCCTCGCCACTCCCCGCGAACTACACGAAGCCGCTGACGAAATCGGACGGCACGCTGCTGGCGAACGCAGTCTTCAACATCCAAACGCTGCCCGGCGACGGAAGCATGACCCTGACCATGCTGCGCATCGACTTCGCCCCCGCCTCGGGCGCCTCGGGATCGGTCACCGTCGGCCACACCGCCTGCGCTCCCACTCCCTGAAGCGAATGAGGGGAACCCTCACGGAACCAGATTCCCCCAGGGTTCCCCTCACGCCCCACAACCCGGACCCCCGCACCGCACGGCCCGCACCGCACGGCCCGCACCGCACGGCCCGCACTGCGATGCACCCAATGCGGCATTGGGTGCATCCCACGCACCCAATGCGGCATTCGTTGCGTCACACGCACCCAATGCCACATTGGGGCGCTAACCCCACCACGGCGCAGCGAGCGAAAGAGGCTCCGCCGCCGCACCCACGCACGCTCCGCGTGCGAACCCCCGCGCGCCACCACAAACCGCAGCCAACGCACCCAGCCCCGCATTGGGACGCAAGCCGCCCCACCCCAAACCTCAGCCAACGCCACATCGGGACGCAAGCCACCCCACCCCAAACCGCAGCCAACGCACCCAACCCCACACCGGGACGCAAGCCGCCGCACCACAAACCGCAGCAGATGCACCCAAAGCAAGGCACCCACACCTCCCCCACCCCCGATACGACGCCAAAAACACGGCGCGGGGGTGCTTGTCAAGGCATCTTTC
>NZ_SDLT01000035.1 GCF_004522235.1 Amycolatopsis nivea | reverse complement strand
AGCGTGCAGGCGGCGCGGCCGCAGCGTGCAGGCGGCGCGGTCGCGGCGGGCTGGCAAGACGGCGGCGCAGCGGTCGCGACGTGCTGGGCGGGGCGGACCGGGGTCGCTGACGCTCGGCCAGCCGGTCCCGCAGGTCTGGCGGCGCGGTCCCGCAGGTCTGGCGGATCAGTCCGGCCGGGAGACCAGGTCCGCCGTGACGATCCGGTTCTCGTCGTAGCCCTCGGTGCCGCCGACGTAGTCGCCGCCGCAGGTGACCAGGACCAGCCGGTGCGGGCCGGTCTGGGCGAACCAGCCGGGGGCCTGCGCGGGCAGTTGTTCTTTCGGGATCGTGGTCGCGCCGGTGACGCGGTAGAGCCAGCGGCCGCCGGACGCGTCGACGATGCTGACGTTGTCGCCGGTGCGGACGCGCCACAGGTCGTCGAAGGGACCCTTCGTGCCTGCCCAGTTGACGTGCCCGGACAGCACCGCCGCGCCCTGCTGCGCGCCGAGGCGGGCGCCCCACCACGCGGCGTCGCCGAGGCCGCGCGGGATCGGCAGGATGCCTTTCTGGGTGATCTCGGTGCGCTTCAGCCGGGCCTCGGAGCCGTCGGGCAACCGGATGCTGCCGGGGCGTTGCAGGCCGATCGCCTGGCCGTCCGCGGGCAGTTCGGCGGGCGCGCCGTCCTCGCCCGGCAGCGAGCCGGGCGGCGGGTCGGCGACGGCGACCGGGCTCGGCGCGGGCACCCAGGTCAGGACGATCACGCCGGCCGCGATCGCCAGGACGGCGATCACCGCCGACGCGACCGTGAGCACGGTGCGCGGCACGGCCCTATTCGCCGCGGGAGCGGACGACCCGCGCCGCGCGGCGCCGGCCGAGCACGATCGCGGCGGCTCCGAAGAGCAGCCCGCCGCCGAGCAGGCCGAAGCCGAGCGGCAGGCGCAGGTCGTCGGACGGCGCGGCGGCCTGCGGGCCGAGGTAGCCGGCCGGGACCTCGGTGGGCACGGTCGGCTGCTGCACGGTGCCGCCGCTGCCCGAGCCGTTGCCGGCCGCGGGGACGAAGTTCTTCGGGATCGAGCAGCTGACGCCGCCGAGCACCATGGTGGTCTGCACGTCGCTGAGCTTGGTGTTCTTGGCGTCGCGCGCGTGCGTGGTGATCTCGACGCGCCAGCCGGCCTGCGCGGTGACGTCGCCGGAGCGCCAGCCGTCCTGCTTGATCAGCTGGTCGAACGCGGAAACGCGGGACACGACGAGGTCGGAGGTGGTCTTGCCGGGGTCGCTCTGTGCCACGGAGGTGGGCGAGCCCATCTTGAGGCCGGTGACGCTGAGTGTCCCGGTGGCGGGCATCGCGACCTGCTTCAGCACGTCGTCCTCGCCGCGCACCCAGACGCGGGCGGCCGTCGTGGTGCCAGTGACCTTGCCAGGGCCGGAGCAGTCGACCGAACTGCGCGCGCCCTCGAGGACCAGCATCGTGTTGCCGACCGCCTTGAGCTGCTTGCGGCCGTTGTCGCGCAGCGCGTAGTTGGTCTCCGCGACGGCGGTGGGCACGTGCGTGGTCTGCAGCGCGGCGACGACCTGGTGGTCGCGGCTCGCGATGCCCTGCGGGTACGGGCTGACCGAGCTGTCCGCGTACTTGCCGAGGTCGATCTCGTAGTTCGGGCCGAAGGTATTGCGCTCGCCGTCGTTCTTCGGCACCGCCACGCGGTCCGTGCCGAGCTGCGACTGGCCCGGGGTGAGCGGGGACCGCTGGGTCTCGGTGATCAGCGCGCCGCCGTGCTGCGGGTCGCCGCCCAGGCGCACGGACGCCACGTTGGCGAACGACACCGGACCGGTCTTCTCGTCGACGGCCTGCCCGGCCTGGGTCTGCGCCGCGGCGGCCGAGGCCAGCGCCGGCAGTGCCACCAGGGCCGCCACCGCGGCCTTCGTCACGAAACGAGTCATGTCTCCCCACTGCCCTCCGGCAACCCCGAGCGATGCGCCACTGTACGAGACGCGACGAATCGCCCCCGAGACAACCTTGCACCGTTCGTCACGACTTGCGAAGCCGACAAGCCACATCTTCACGAACTCACCCGATCGGGTCAATCCGGAACGCCGGTCCCCCGGGCCCCGGCGATCACCGCGCCCGGGGAAGGGAACACTACGATGGCGGCGAAGGTTATCGGCAATGACATCCGGCTTCGGAAACGCCGTCCCCTGGTCGGCGCCCGGCCCTGGGACGCGGCGAGACGGAGCGGACGCGGGACGCGAGTGGAGGCAGCGATGACGTCGGCACCTTCGAGCGCCCTGTCCGACGGTATGGGGGCCGGGTCTCCGGGTTCGGCGGGTTCGGTTGCCGCGGGCTCGGCTGCCGCAGGCGCGACTGCGGCGACCTCGGCCGCGAACCACTCCGGCCCGGCAGAAGCGACTGCTGCAGACTCAGCCGCCCCAGCGTCGGCATCGACCGGCGGCGGTGAGGCCTCAGCAGCCCACGCAGCCGCGGACGAGACGACCGCCGCAGCTCCGCACTCCGCCACGACCGAGGCATTCGCAGAACACCACAGCCCGGCTGTGGGCGACTCCGACACCCCGGGACCGACGACGACCAGGAACGCCGAGGCCTCAGTGAAGAACGTTGCCGCAGACCACATCGAGGCAGACAGTTCTGCCGCTCCAGCTCCGAGCGCAACCGAGAACCCCGCGACTTCTGCGGACGAGGCCGCCGCCGACGGTCAGGCAGAACTGTCCGCGGACCCGCCGCATCCCGTCGACGCAGGCGGCTCGGTGGGGCGGCCCGCCAGTTCCGAGCCTGCGGTCATGCCTCCCGGCGTGCTCGCCGACGCCGGCGAACTGCTCCGGGCGCTCGCCGCTCCGGTGCGGATCGCTATCGTGCTGCAGTTGCGGGAGGCGGACCGGTGCGTGCACGAACTCGTGGACGAACTCGACGTCGCCCAGCCGTTGATCAGCCAGCACCTCCGCGTTCTCAAGACCGCGGGCGTGGTCCAGGGCGAGCGGCGCGGCCGCGAGGTCGTCTACCGGCTGGTGGACGACCACTTGGCGCACATCGTCGTCGACGCGGTCGCCCACGTGCAGGAAGGGAAGTGACGATGTCCTCGGCCCCCAAACCGGTCCCGGTGCCCGGCCGGCGCTCCACGAAGCAGCGTGCGGCGGTGGTCGACCTGCTGAGCACCGTCGACGACTTCCGCTCGGCCCAGGAGCTCCACGACGAACTCCGCAAGCGCGGCGACGGCATCGGCCTGACCACCGTCTACCGGACGCTGCAGTCGCTCTCCGAGGCGGGCGAGATCGACGTGCTGCGCACCGACTCCGGCGAGGCCATCTACCGCCGGTGCTCGTCGCACCACCACCATCACCTGGTGTGCCGCGTGTGCGGGCGCACGGTGGAGGTCGAGGGTCCCGCGGTGGAGCGCTGGGCGGAGAAGATCGCCGCGGACCACGGGTTCACCGACATCAGCCACACCGTGGAGATCACCGGTACCTGCGCCGAGCACGCGAGCTGACCTTCGTCCGCGTCGCGGCCCTCGTCGGCACCGCGGGCGTCCTCCGCGTCGTGACCCACGCTCGCGTCGCGGCCCTCGTCGGGCGTCACAGCCCTCGTCTGCAGCGTGGCCCACGCTCGCGTCTCTGCCCTTACCGGCGTCGGGGCTCGTCCGCGTGGTGACCGCGCTCGCGTGGTGACCGCGCTCGCGTCGTGGCCTGCGTCGGCGTCGCGGCTCTCGTCCGCACGTGACCCACGCTCGGCGCCGTAGCTCTCGTCGGCCAGGCCCGTCGGACAGGTGAGCCGACCGGTGTCCGGCGGCGGAAGCGCTCCGGGCTGGGCGAAGACGCGGGCGTCGAGGTCCGAGCAGCTTCCGGCAAGCGGAGCCGCTGCGAGGGCCGTCGGGCCGCGGGGTTTCGCAACTCTGAGGAACTCGGGCCGACTACGGCCGGGGTCCGTTCGGGGGCTGCTCAAGCGGCGGGCTTGAAACAGGGCACGAAGCAGGACGCTCCGGGGATCAGCCGATGAAACTCAGGTGCACCGGGCGGGTCGAGGCGGCGGTCCGCGTTCCGAGGCGGGTGCGGCGGGCGTGTCGGCGGCGTTGGCCCTCTCAGTATTCATACGGATCCTTCGGCGCGGTGATCCGTTCGACTGTCACCGGGACCAGGTCCGGCGTGTAGCCGTTGGCCTGGGTCGCGGTGCCCGGGACGATCTGGCCCGCGACGCGCAGCCAGGTGTCGCTCGGGAAACGGTCGGCGCCGCCGCCTTTGAGGTGCACGGTGACGGGGGCCGCGTCGGCTGCGCAGCAGCTGATTACCAAGCGGGCCAACAGGGTTTGGCCTCCGGTGTGCACGACGAAGCCGGAGATCTCGACGGTGCGTCCGTTCATGGTGCCGTTGGCGTCCCAGCCCGCGCGCGTGACGACCTCGTTCATCGCCATCGGCACCACTGCTCCGGCGGGGAGCGGCGGGAACGCGGCTGCCGAGGTGGTCGCGGCGCTGGCGGGAAGGCGTGCTTCGGTGCGGGTGACCGAATCCGCGCCGAGTGCGGGCGGGGCGACCAGGAACACCGCCAGTACCGGGGCGACGAGCAACCAGGCTGAGCGCGCGGGGTGATGGTGGTGGCCGTGCGCGTCTGGATGTTCCGTGCCTGCTTCGGATTCGTTCGCTGCTTTCGCCGCGGCGCGTGCGGCTGCGATGTCGCGGATGATGGCTGTCGCGCCCAGCACGAGCATCACTGCGCCGCCCGCGATGATCCAGGGTTGCTGGGCTGGTTTTACGTAGCGCAGGTAGTCGCCGTTGAGCGCGATTTTCACCAGGGCGCCGCCCAGGAGGATCAGCAGGACGTTTTGGGTTTCGCGCCTCATTGGACGCCTCCGAGGAAGATCACGCCCGCGACGGTCCCGCACGCGATCGCCACCACGAAGGTGACCGGGGCGAACCGCGCGGCGAAGGAACGGCCGAAAGTGCCGGTCTGCAAAGCGAAAAGCTTGACGTCGATGGCCGGGCCGACCACCAGGAACACCAGCTTCGGAAGCAACGGCACGGCGGTGAGCGAGGCGGCGACGAATGCGTCGGCCTCGCTGCACAATGCCAGGACCACAGCCAGAACCGCCATCACCACGACGCCGACGATGATCTGCCCGGACAGCACTTCAAACCACTTCGCGGGCACGAGAACGTTGAGCGAAGCGGAAATCAGCGCGCCGAGGACGAGAAATCCGCCTGCTTCCACGAGATCGGTGCGGGCGGTTTCGGCGAATACGCGCCATCGCTGTCCCGATTCGACATCGGGCAAGCGGCGCAGCGCCCGTTCGGTGATCCAGGAGAGCTTGCCCCAGCGGGCCCAGATCCAGCCCATCACCATCGCGGTGGCGAGCGAGCCGGCGAACCGCGCGAACACCATTTCCGGACGGCCGGGGAACGCGACCGCGGTGGCCACCAGCACGACGGGGTTCACCGCGGGCGCGGCGAGCAGGAAGGTGAGCGCGGCGGCGGGTGCGACGCCTTGGCCGATCAACCGGCGCGCGACGGGAACCGACGCGCATTCGCATCCGGGCAAGGCGACTCCGGCCAGCCCGGCGACGCCGACCGCGGCCGACGCTTTCTTCGGCAGCACCCGTTCCAGCGCGCGGGCGGGCACGAAGGCGGCGATCGCGCCGCTGATCAGCACGCCGAGCACGAGGAACGGCAGCGCCTGCACGCACACCGCGACGAACACGGTGGATCCGGTGCGCAGGGCGGGCACGTCGAAGAGGTCTTGGAGCTTGCTTTGCGCCAGGACCGCGACCAGCAGGACGGCGCACAGGATCTCGATGGAGCTGATCCGGAAGCGCCGTGTGCGGGGGCGTTCCTCGGCGGCGTTGTTGGAAAGGGTTTCCACGAAGGCGATGATGCCAGCCGGGTCCGACAGAACCCCAGCCGCCGGTGGTGCGAGGGGACCCCTCGCGCCGGTTTTGCGTGAATGTCACCCGATTGGGAGGGAGGAAGGGGCGGAAACGGGCGGGCGATGCGAGAGAGAGCGGGGTCGGGGCGGGGAGGCTTGGACGGAAGGGCTTGGCAGCGAAGCGGCGCATCGGGCGGGCGGTGCGAGAGAGAGCGGGGGCGGGGCGGGTGGCTTGGACGGAAGGGCTTGGCAGCAAAGCGGCGCATCGGGCGGGTGGCGGGGCTCCGCACGCAGCCCAAGCCGGGACAAGTAGCGGAGTGGCCTGGGCAGGAAAGCTTGGCAGCGAAGCCGCACACCGGACAGGCGACAGAGGTGCAGTCAAGCGCGCGACCCCATGGCGGAACTGCGTGAACCGAAGTGCTTGTCGGTGAACGGCCACACCGAGCAAGGGGCAAGGCTCCGCACCCAGCGCACAGACCACGCCAAAGACGAGTAGCGCAGCAGCCAGGACGGACGAGCGTGGCGGCGAAGCGGCACACTGCGCAAACGGCATTGCTCGCACGCAGCGCAATCCAAGCCGGGACGAGTGGCGCAGCAGCCTGCACAGAAGAGCAGCGAAGCCGCACACCGAACAGACAGCAGAACTCCAGCCCAGCGCGCGACCCTAGCCCAGACGGATAGCGGAGTGGCCGCGAACGCGGAAGCCAAGCAGGGCACCTGCCAGCGGCGGACTGGTCAAGGCGCGAGGTTGGGCCCGGCTAGGGAGATCCGTGATGCAGCAGAAACACGTGCGGGCGAGGCACCAGCACCGTCCGTCCGGGCCAGGCAGGGCACGAAACATGGTCTCGCCAAGGAAATTTCGCCAAGAGCCCAGGCACCAGCGACACACACGGAGCGCGAAGCCAATCAGGCAGCCAACCCGCCACCAGGCCGCTCAGACCGCTCAGACCGAGGCCACAGCAGCAGCGAAGCAAAAACCGCATGCCCAGCCGAAACCTGACTCAGGCCTCCACCCCAGGCAACTCCGTCCGCAGCTGCGAAGCAGTCGAAACCACCAGCATCAGCAGCGTCCCCAGCGGCGAAGGATCCATCCCCTCCGCCGGGAAGGCGTACCGCAGGGTCACGTCCACCCCGCGCTCCGTGTGGCCGACGCCCAAGGTCCCGAACAGCCCCTGTCCGGCCCGTTCGGCGACCGCGACCGCCAGGGCTGGGTCGTCGGGCAGGTCCCAGGCCACTACGCAGGTCAGGCTGAGCACGGTGAGGCCGTCGGCGAGGCGGGTGGCCTGGATGACGCACGGGACGTCCGCGTGGGAGAACGTGATCGCGCCGTCGTCGTCGACGTGGACCTCCAGGTAGCGTTCCAGTGCTTCGCGCGCCCGGGTGAGCAGTGCGCCGGTCTCGGCGGCTTCCGCGGTGCTCATTTCGTGCTCCCTGCCTGGTCCACCGCGCCGCCGAACCGGCGGTCGCGTTTCGCGAAGTCGAGGCACGCCTGCCACAGGTGGGTCCGGTCGAAGTCCGGGAACAGCGTGTCCTGGTAGACCATCTCCGCGTACGCCGACTGCCACAGCAGGAAGTTCGACGTCCGCTGCTCCCCGGACGGCCGGAGGAACAGGTCCACATCCGGCATTTCCGGCTGGTACAGGTACTTCCCGATGGTGCGCTCGTCGATCTTGTCCGGGTTGATCTTCCCCGCCGCGACGTCCTGGCCGATCCGGCGCATCGCGTCGCCCAGTTCGGCCCGGCCGCCGTAGTTGACGCACATGGTCATGTTGAGCTTGGTGTTGTTCTTGGTCTTCTCTTCGGCGACCTGCAGTTCCTTGATCACGCTCGCCCACAGCTTCGGGCGCCGCCCGGCCCAGCGGATGCGCACGCCGATCGAGCCGAGGTAGTCGACCTGGCGGCGGATGGTGTCGCGGTTGAAGCCCATCAGGAACCGGACTTCCTCGGGGCTGCGCTTCCAGTTCTCCGTCGAGAAGGCGTACACCGAAAGCCACTTCACGCCGAGTTCGACCGCGCCGCTCGCGACGTCGATCATCACGGCCTCGCCGCGTTTGTGGCCCTCGATCCGCGGCAGGCCGCGCTGGTTGGCCCAGCGGCCGTTGCCGTCCATGACGAGCGCGACGTGCTTCGGCACCAGGTCCGCCGGGATCTCCGGCGGCTTCGCGCCCGAGGGATGCGGATCCGGAGCCCGCAGCTCGTACCCCGCCGAGCGGGTCTCCCGTCCCCTGCGCAGCACTCCCGGCCTCCTGAAGAATGGATTTCCTACCCGGCCGACCCTACTGGGCCCGGCCCGGCGGCCTCCCGGGCACGCCGCTCCACGAGCGGGAGCGACCGCAGCTGCCGTTCCAGATGCCACTGCAGATGCGCCGCGACCAGGCCGGACGCGTCCCGGCGGGTGATCCCCGGCGACGATTCCGCGACCGCCCACTCCCCCTGCAGCAGCGCGTCCAGCAGGGTCAGCACCTCGGGCGCGGGATGCACCGAACCGGCGATCCGGCAGTCCGGGCACATCGAGCCGCCCGCGGCGACGTTGAACGCGGCGTGCGGGCCGGGCAGGCCGCAGCGGGCGCATTCGGTGATGGCCGGGGCCCAGCCCGCGTAGGCCATGGCGCGGAGGAAGAACGCGTCGAGCACCAGCGACGCGTCCCGCTGCCCGCCGGCCAGCGCCCGCAACGCGCCCACGACCAGCAGGTACAGCTTCATGACCGGTTCGCCCTCTTCGGCCGAGAGCCGGTCCGCGGTTTCCGCGATCGCCGACGCCGCGGTGTAGCGCTGGTAGTCGGCCACCAGCGGCAGCGCGAACGCGTCGACGGTCTCGACCTGGGTGATGACGTCGAGCGACCGGCCGGGATAGAACTGCACGTCCACGTGCCCGAACGGCTCCAGCCGCGCCCCGAACCGCGACGACGTGCGCCGCACGCCCTTCGCGACGGCCCGGACCTTGCCGTGCCGCCTCGTGAGCAGGGTGACGATCCGGTCGGCCTCGCCCAGCTTGTGCGTGCGCAGCACCACCCCGGTGTCGCGGTAGAGGTTCACCACCCCGACATCGTCCCACTTCGGGGGCGACGCCGGGGCGGGACACCCTGGTTCAGCAGTAGCTGCCGGTGCAGTAGTAGCTGTGCACCTCGGACGCGGCCACGAGACCCACGATGATCATGATGATCGCGACGACCCAGGCGAGCGCACCGATGATGGTGGCGATGAGGCACAGGGTCTTCGTCGTCTGCGACGCCTGCTGGGCCATCGCGTAGTTGCCCTGCATCTTGTACGACTGGACTTCGTTCGACTTCATGATCGCGAAGATCGCGAGGATCCACATCAGGAAGATGCAGCCGATCGCCCAGCCCTTGTAGTCCTTGATGGCGCTCATGTCGCCGCCGGGCGCGCCGCCGAAAGCGGGCTGGCCGTACGGCGCGGGCTGGCCGTAGGGCTGCTGCGGGTACGGCTGCGCCGGCGTCGCACCGGACTGCGGGTACGGCTGCTGCTGGCCGTAGGGCTGCTGCGGCTGGCCGCCGTAGGGCTGCTGGGGCTGGCCGTAGGGATTGGTCATCTGGGTTCCCCCGAGTTCCTCGTACTTACCGTGATCCGGTGCGGATCAGGACTGGGCCGGACCGGGCTTCGGCGATTCCGGCTTGATCATCTGCGTCGCCTCCGGCTCGCCTGCCGGATGCACGACCTGGGTGCGTTCGGCGGCGTCGAACGCTTCGGACGGTGGTTGCTGGGGCGCGGGCGGGCGCACGACCTGGGTCGGCTCGGGCTGGTCGAACGGCGTGGGGCCCGGCTGCGGCGCTCCCGCGGACGGCTGCCCGAATCCCGGCTGCGGCTGGCCCGGCTGCCCGAACGCGGGCTGCGGCTGGCCGAATCCTTGCTGCGGCGGGGTTCCCGGGACCGGCGGCTGGCCGAATCCCGGCTGCGGAGCCCCGAATCCGGGCGGTGCGGCGGGAAAACCGGCGTTCGGCGACGGCTGCGCGGGGAAGCCGCCCGAGGCGGGCTGCCCGAAACCAGGCTGCGGCGCGGTGCCAGGGAAACCTCCCGGCTGACCGGGAAAACCGCCGGGCTGGCCGAACCCGCCGGGCTGACCCGGCTGACCGAACCCGCCCGGCTGGCCGGAAAACCCGCCCGGCTGCCCGAAACCGCCCTGCCCGAAACCAGCCGCGCCCGAAGGCTCTGAACCGGCGGGCAGCACCACCGTGCTGAGGATCTTGTCCGAGAACGTCTGCGCCTTGTCGTCCCACAGCGGCCACAGGTAGCCGAGCGCGAACGCCATGCTGTCCAGCGCGTGTGCGAGGTCGCGGACGAACGCCATCCCGGCCCCGATCGGTTCGCCGGTGGCCTCGCCGACGAGTTTGATCCCGACGATCCGCTTTCCCAGCGACTGGCCGGTGTTGCCGCCGTTGATCCAGCGGTTGAAGACCGTCCAGGCGAGACTGCCGAGAATCGCGAGGAGGTAGACGATCGTGCCCCCGACGCCGGAGAACAGCGACACGAGGAGGGCGATCAGCACCCCGCCGAGAAGCGGGGCGAAGTCGATGAGATAGGCGCCGGCGCGCTGGCCCCAGTCCGCGTAGACCCGGCCGTACGGCTGGCCGAAGCCGGCGGGTGGCGGGTAGCCCGGCGCCTGCTGTCCCGGCGGCGCGCCGAACGGCGGTCCGCCTTGAGGCGGGCCGCCGGGCTGGCCGTAGGGATAGGTCATCGAGTGTCCCCCTCGTTGCTGCAAGCTGGGCCTGGCCGCGTCCGCTGTGGACACGTCAGTGCGCGGGAGCGTACCTCGTCTGGCGAGGCCGGGCCGAGCAGGTGTCCGCATCGGGTGACGCGGGGGACGGCACCGCCGCCGAAGTCGTTCCAGGCACAGCGAAAACGGGGCTAACTCAGACGTACAGGCCGGTGAACGGCGAGAACGGAACGTTGCGCGCCACGAACCACAGGACGAACACGACCGCGACGACGTGCGGCGTCCAGCGCCAGTGCAGCCAGGACCGCATCGTCCGGCCGCGCAGCCGTCCCATCGTCCAGGCGAGACCGCTCCACGCGAAGAGCGCGCCGAACACCAGCGCTACCGCGTTGTAGTGCAGTGCCGCGGAAAAATCGCCGTGCAGCACGCTGTAGGCCATCCGGAGCCCGCCGCAGCCGGGGCAGTCGATCCCGAAAAGCAGCTTGGTCGGGCACACCGGGAGCGGGCCGCCGGGCGTGGTCGGATCGCCGAACCACACCGCGACGCAGGCGAGGCCGATCCCGCCCGCCGCGGCCGCCGGACCCGCCAGAGCCCTTGCCACCGCACGGGTTCCGCGCGCCGGCTGTCCGGTGTAGACGGTGCTCAATGCCACCAGAGCACGTTCCCGGCGACCGCCAGCACGATGATCGCGACGAGCACGTACAGCCCGATCAGGATGGCGATGCTGAGCGCCGACCACATCGCCCACTTGCGCGCCTCGTCCGCCGCGCGGTGCGCTTCGGCCGCGTATCCCTGGTACCACAAGGTGTTCACCTGGCTGGCCTTGACGATCGCGACGATCCCCAGCGGGAGACAGCAGAACACCGTCGCCAGGATCGCCCACACCAGGTTGCTGTCCGGCGGCGGCGGATACTGCGGCGGGTAACCGTACGACGGCGGGTACGGGCCCTGCGGCGGATACGGGCCGGTCATGCGGTCCCCCTGGACAAATCGGATGCGGTTCGGCCCGACGTTACCCGCCCTCGCCGCCGGGCACGGCCACAACCGGTCAGAAACCCAGCCTGCGGAGCTGCTTCGGGTCCCGCTGCCAATCCTTGGCGACCTTGATGTGCAGGTCGAGGTACACCTTCGTGCCCAGCAGCCGCTCGATGTGCTTGCGCGCGGTCGCGCCGACCTCGCGCAGCCGTTCGCCCTTGTGCCCGAGGATGATCCCCTTCTGGCTGGGGCGTTCCACGTACAGCAGCGCGTGGATGTCGATGAGGTCGTCGCGGTCCTCGCGCGGCAGCATTTCCTCGACGGTCACCGCGATGGAGTGCGGCAGTTCGTCGCGGACGCCTTCGAGCGCGGCTTCGCGGATCAGCTCGGCGACGAGGGTCTGCTCGGGCTCGTCGGTGAGCTCGCCGCCCGGGTACAGCTGCGGGCCTTCGGGCAGCCGCTGCACCAGCAGGTCGGCGACCGTCTGCACCTGGAAACCGTCGACGGCGGACACCGGCACGAGGTCGGCGAACTCCATCACCTCTTGCAGCGCGACCAGCTGCTCGGCGACCTGCTCCGGCTTCACGAGGTCGGTCTTGGTGACGATGCCGATCACCGGGGTGCGCCGGGCGATCTTCTTCAGCTCGGCGGCGATGAACCGGTCGCCGGGGCCGACTTTTTCGTTGGCGGGCACGCAGAACCCGACGACGTCCACTTCGGACCAGGTCTCGTGCACGATGTCGTTGAGCCGCTGGCCGAGCAGCGTGCGCGGACGGTGCAGGCCCGGGGTGTCGATGATCACCAGCTGCGCGTCGTCGCGGTGGACGATGCCGCGGATGGCGTGCCGGGTGGTCTGCGGCTTGCTGGAGGTGATCGCGACCTTCGTGCCGACGAGCGCGTTCGTGAGCGTCGATTTGCCCGCGTTGGGGCGGCCGACGAAGCAGGCGAAACCGGAACGGTGCGGTTCGGTCACGACTGCAGCACCTCGACGACGGCGCCGGACGGGTCGGCGAAGATGATCGGCGCGGTCTTGGTCACGTCGCGGACCGCGTGCACGGACGCCTCGGCGACCAGCGCGTCCGCGGTGACCACGGCGGCGGCTTCGAGGCCTTCGGCTCCGCTGGACAGCGCGGCGGCGACGGCGGCCTGCACGGCGGTGAGCTTGAACGACGGCTGGTCGACCGTGGTCGCGGCGTAGGTGCGGCCGTCGGTGTCGCGGACCGCGGCGCCTTCGTCCGCGCCGTTGCGGGCGCGGGCCGAACGGGCCAGCGTGACCAGCTTCTGGTCCTCGGCGTCGAGGTCAGGCATGTTCGACTCTCCTGTCGTGCTCTTCGGGCTGGGGCGGGCGGGTGCGCGGGCGCGCCGACGACGGCCGGACGACCACGGAGGTGATGCGCATCCGGCCGCGGCGGTCCTTGCCCCCTTCGGCGAACAGCCGAAGACCGGCGACCTCGGCTTCGGCCCCCGGCAGCGGGACCCTACCCAGTCGCTCGGCGAGCAGCCCGCCCACGGTCTCCACGTCGTGGTCTTCGAGGTCGATGCCGAACAGTTCGCCGAGGTCGTCGACGCCGAGCCGGGACGACACGCGGACCGACCCGTCCTCGAGCTCCTCGACCTCGGGGCGTTCGTCGGCGTCGGATTCGTCGGTGATCTCGCCGACGATCTCCTCGAGGATGTCCTCGATGGTGAGCAGGCCGGCGGTGCCGCCGTACTCGTCCACCGCGATCGCCATGTGGTTGTGCGTGCGCTGCATTTCCTTGAGCAGCTCGTCGAGCCGTTTGGAGTCGGGCACGAAGCTCGCCGGGTTCATCACCGCGCCGACGACCGTGCTCGGCCCGTCCGGGCCCATGTACTCGGGCATGAGGTCTTTGATGTTGACCACGCCGACGATGTCGTCCACCGAATCGTCGATCACGGGGACCCGGGTGAAGCCGGTGCGCAGCGCGAGCGCGAGGGCCTGGCGCACGGTTTTGGTGCGTTCGATCCACACGATCTCGGTGCGCGGCACCATGACCTCGCGGGCGACGGTGTCGCCGAGTTCGAACACCGAGTGGATCATCTCGCGTTCGGAGTCCTCGACGACGCCGCGTTCCTGGGCGAGGTCGACGAGTTCGCGCAGTTCGACCTCGGAGGTGAACGGGCCTTCGCGGAAGCCGCGGCCGGGGGTGATCGCGTTGCCGAGCACGATCAGCAGCCGCGACAGCGGGCCGAGGACGGTGCCGAGGGCGCGGACCGGCCCGGCGACGATCGTGCCGACGCGGTACGGGTGCTGGCGGCCGATGGTGCGCGGGCCGACGCCGATGAGGACGTAGCTGACCACGACCATGACGACCGCGGACACCAGGATGGCGAGCCACAGCCGGTCGAACCAGGCGACGAAGGACACGGTGACCAGCACCGTGGCGGTGAGTTCGCAGGCCAGCCGGAGCAGGAGCAGCAGGTTGATGTGCCTGCGGCGTTCGGCGACGACCGCGGCGAGCTGGCGGGCTCCGACGCGGCCGTTGCGGACGAGGCCGTCGACCCGGGCTTGCGACACCGTGCCGACCGCGGCGTCCGCGGCGGCGAACACGCCCGCGAGCAGCACCAGCGTCACCGCGATGACGACCTGTGCCGGGGGGTTTCCCATCGTCGGAGCCTAGGGCGTTTCCCCGGGCCGCGGCGCGTCGAGCCCGGCGATGCCGAGCACGCGGTCGTCGACGTCGCGTTGCGCGTCGCGGGCCTGGTGCGCGGCGACCGCGGCCTGGAATTCGCCGAGGATCCGCTTCTGCAGCCCGAACATCTCGCGTTCCTCGGCGGGTTCGGCGTGGTCGTAGCCGAGGAGGTGCAGGCAGCCGTGGACGGTGAGCAGGTGCAGTTCGTCGATCAGCCGGTGGCCCGCGGTTTTCGCCTGGTCTTTCGCGAAGGCCGGGCAGAGCACGATGTCGCCGAGCAGCGCCGGGGACGAGTCGGGCGCGTCGGGGCGGCGCGAGGAGTCGAGTTCGTCCATCGGGAAGGCCATGACGTCGGTGGGCCCGGGCAGGTCCATCCAGCGTTCGTGGAGGTCTTCCATCACCTCGAGGGTGACGCACAGGATGGACAGCTCGGCGAGCGGGCTGACCTCCATTTTCTCCAGCGTGTAGCGCGCGGCGGAGACGATGGACGCCTCGTCGACGTCGACGCCGGATTCGTTGGCGATCTCGATGCTCATCGGCGGGTGCCTTTCCAGCCGCCGGTCTGCTGCTCTTGCGCGTCCTGCACGGC
Organism: Amycolatopsis nivea; assembly: GCF_004522235.1. Taxonomy (GTDB): domain Bacteria; phylum Actinomycetota; class Actinomycetes; order Mycobacteriales; family Pseudonocardiaceae; genus Amycolatopsis; species Amycolatopsis nivea. The sequence goes on along the minus strand of NZ_SDLT01000035.1, from coordinate 97,846 downwards.
CTGCCACTTCTCGTACGCGTCGACGATGTCGCCGACCAGTTTGTGCCGGACGACGTCCTGGCTGGTGAGCTCGGCGAAGTGCAGGTCCTCGACGCCGCCGAGGATGTCGCGCACGACGCGGAGCCCGCTGCGCTGCCCGCCGGGGAGGTCGATCTGGGTGATGTCGCCGGTGACGACGATCTTCGCGCCGAACCCGAGGCGGGTGAGGAACATCTTCATCTGCTCGGGCGTGGTGTTCTGCGCCTCGTCGAGGATGATGAAGGCGTCGTTCAGCGTCCGGCCGCGCATGTAGGCCAGCGGTGCGATTTCGATCGTCCCCGCCTGCATCAGCCGCGGAATCGACTCCGGTTCGACCATGTCGTGCAGCGCGTCGTAGAGCGGCCGCAGGTACGGGTCGATCTTCTCGTTCAAGGTGCCCGGCAGGTACCCGAGCCGCTCGCCGGCCTCGACCGCCGGACGCGTCAGCACGATCCGCGTGACCTGCTTGGCCTGCAACGCCTGCACGGCCTTCGCCATCGCGAGATACGTCTTGCCGGTACCGGCGGGCCCGATCCCGAAAACGATCGTGTGCTTGTCGATCGCGTCGACGTACCGCTTCTGGTTCAGCGTCTTGGGCCGGATGGTCTTCCCGCGCCGCGACACGATGTTGAGGCTCAGGACCTCCGCGGGCGACGCGTCGCCGCTGGACAGCATCCCCACAGTCCGCCGCACCGTGTCGGGCCCGACCTGCTGCCCGCCGCCGGCGAGCTGCACCAGCTCGGTGAAGACCCGCTCCGCGAACGCCACATCGGCCGCGGCACCGGTCAGCGTGACCTCGTTGCCGCGCACGTGCACGTCAGCAGCCAGCAGTTCTTCGGCCACCCGCAGGTTCTCGTCCCGGGACCCCAGCAGGCTCAGCTGAGCCGCCTCCGGGATCGGGAATCGAACCTGTGCCTCGGCCGATACCCGATTGTCAGGTCGGGCGGCTCCACCCGTCTCAGTTCCGGCCACGTGGCCTCGGTCCTGCTTTCTGCGCACTTCGCAAGTCAACGTACAGGGACCCCATAGATGCTACTTGTCCCCGACACCCGCTCGCAGCCCGGTTTCAGTGCACCCCGGCCTGCGGCTTCCCGAACAACCCGAGCTGCTCCCCGCCGAGCACATGGGCATGCACATGAAACACCGTCTGCCCGGCATCGGCGTCAGTGTTGAAAACCACCCGATACCCACTGCCAGAGATCCCCTCGATCTCCGCAACCTTCCGCGCCGTCAACAACACAGCGCTCAACAACTCCGGATCCGCCTCCGCCAACTCCCCGACGTTCCGGTACCTCTTCCGAGGCACCACGAGCACATGCACCCGCGCCTGCGGATTGATGTCCCGAAACGCAAACGTGGCGTCGTCCTGATACACCACATCCGCCGGAATCTCCCCAGCAATAATCCGCTCGAACAACGTCTCCGCCGCATCGCTCATACGCGACACCCTACAAACCCCCACTCGCCAAGGCGACGAACACACGCCACGCAACCACCCCACTCGCCAAGGCGACGAACGCACGACACGCAACCACCGCACCGTGGGGGTCCGGGGGGGCTCGGCCCCCCGGGAGTAATGGCGGAACCAGCGGCGGCGAAGGATCGCCGCCAGGCGATACGAAGACGCCGCGGCGCGGTGGAGCCTGGGGGTCGCTCCACCGCCGCCGCGGCTCCGCCGGACCGAGGGGGGAGGTGCCCGGCGGGGTATGGGTTCGCGTACTCAAGGGTAATGCCCGCGTGGGGGCGGGCTGAAACCCTCGTGTTCCCACGTTGCGAAGCAGAGTAGCTGGCGGGGCTGCGGCGCGCCATCACCTGGTGCGGATGTTTAGGGGTTCTGCCGGGTTTCGCGGGCACCGGGCGGTCAGTGCCAGCGGCCGGTGAGGACGCCCAGTGCGCCTAGTGCGACGGCGGCCGCGGTGGAGGTGCGGAGGACGGTCGGGCCGAGGCGGACCGTGGTGGCTCCGGCTTGTTCGAGGGCGGCGAGTTCGTCGTCGGTGATGCCGCCTTCGGGGCCGACGACGAGGAGGAGGTCGCCGCCGTCGGGGAGGTCGAGGTCGGTGAGTTTGCTGGTGACGCCGGATTCGAGGACGAGCGTCGCGGACATCGTGGCGGCCAGCTGTGCGAGCTCGCGGGTGCCGACTGGTTCCGCGACGGCGGGCACGTGGGCGCGGCGAGCTTGTTTCGCTGCTGAGCGGGCGGTGGCGCGCCAGCGGGCGAGGGCTTTCTCGCCGCGGGGTCCGTCGTCCCAGCGGGCGACGCTGCGGGCGGCGCGCCAGGGCACGATCGCGTCCGCGCCGGCTTCGGTGGCCAGTTCGACGGCCAATTCCCCGCGGTCGCCCTTGGCGAGGGCCTGAGCGACGTGGACGCGCAGCGCGGGCGGTTCTTCTTGCCAGCGCTCGAGAACCGTGAGCGTGACCGAGGCCGCCCGGCCCGCTTCGACGGCGTCCACGGCGCAGCGGGCCATCGCGCCGGCGCCGTCGGAGAGCACGAGCTGCTCCCCCACGCGCAGCCGGCGCACGGTGGCCGCGTGCCGGGCTTCCTCGCCGTCGAGCAGCGCCCGCCCTTCCGCGGGCACCGCCGGGGCGAGGAAGACCGGCAGTGTGGTGTCCGGCACAGTCAGCGGTTCTTCGCGCGGAGCTTGGAGAACAGGCCGCCGTGCTTGCTGCCGTTGGCGGCGAGCGTCGGGACCTCTTCGCCGCGCTGCTGGGCCAGGTCGACGAGCAGGTCGCGCTGGGCCTCGTCGAGCTTGGTCGGCACCACGACGTCGATGTGCACGTGCAGGTCGCCGCGGCCGTCGACGCGGCCGGACGAGCGCAGCCGCGGCATGCCCTTGCCGGTGAGCACCAGTTCGGTGTTGGGCTGGGTGCCGGGCTCGATGTCGAGTTCGTAGTCGCCGTCGACCAGGGTGGCGATCGGGACCGTCGCGCCGAGCGCCGCGGTGGTCATCGGGATGCGGAAGTTGCAGTGCAGGTCGTTGCCCTCGCGGACGAACACCTCGTGCGGGGCCTCGTCGATCTCGACGTAGAGGTCGCCCGCCGGGCCGCCGCCGGGGCCGACCTCGCCCTGGCCGGACAGCCGGATCCGCATGCCGTCGCCGACGCCGGGCGGGATCTTCGCGGTGACGCCGCGCCGCGACCGGATCCGGCCGTCGCCGCCGCACTGGCGGCACGGGTCGGGGATGACCTCGCCGAAGCCGCGGCACACCGGGCACGGGCGCGCGGTGACGACCTGGCCGAGGAACGACCGCTGCACGGACTGGACCTCGCCGGCCCCGCCGCAGGTGTCGCAGGTCTTGGTGCTGGTGCCCTCGGCGGTGCCCGCGCCGCGGCACAGGTCGCAGACGATCGCGGTGTCGACGGTGATCTCGCGGTCGACGCCGGTCGCGCACTCCTCGAGGGTGAGGCCGAGCCGGATCAGCGCGTCGGAGCCGGGCTGCACGCGGCTGCGCGGCCCGCGGCCCCGTCCGCCGCCTCCGCCCGCGGCGCCGAAGAAGGCGTCCATGATGTCGCCGAGCCCGCCGAAGCCCGCGAACGGGTCGCCGCCGCCTCCGCCGCGGCCGCCCCCGTCCATCGGGTCGCCGCCGAGGTCGACGATCTTGCGCTTCTGCGGATCGGAGAGCACCTCGTACGCGGTGGTCACCTCGCCGAAGCGGTGCTGGGCGTCCTCCGACGGGTTCACGTCGGGGTGCAGCTCACGGGCCAGCTTGCGGTACGCGCGCTTGATCTCCTGATCGCTCGCGTTCTTGGCCACCCCGAGGATCCCGTAGTAGTCCCTCGCCACGTTGCTCTGCCTTCTCCTTCGTGTTCCGCCACGTCCCCGGCCTGCCGCCGGTCAGCGGCCGGACAGGATCTGCCCCACGTAGTTGGCGACCGCTCGGACCGCCGCGATCGTGCCGGGGTAGTCCATCCTGGTCGGCCCGACGACGCCCATCCCCCCGAGCAGCATGTCGTCCCGGCCGTAGCCGATGGACACGACCGAGGTGCTGCGCATCTGCTCGTCCTCATTTTCCTCACCGATGAGCACGGTGACCGCACCGGGGTTGCGGGCGGCGGCGAGCAGCTTCAGCACCACCACCTGTTCCTCGAGCGCTTCGAGCACCTGGCGCAGCGACCCGGGGAAGTCCGCGACGTTGCGGGTGAGGTTGCCGGTGCCGCCGAGCACGATCCGCTCTTCCGGGTGCTCGACCAGCGATTCGACCAGTGTGGTGCAGATCCGGGTGAGGTGGTCGCGCAGGTCCGGCGGAGCGGCCTCGGGCAGCTCCGCCACGTTCGCCGCCGCGTCGGCCAGCCGCCGCCCGGCGAGCGCGCCGTTGAGCACGGTGCGCAGGCGCAGCACGGTCTCCTCGGTGACCACGTCGCCGAGGTCGACGGTGCGCTGGTCGACCCGGCCGGAGTCGGTGATCAGCACGAGCATGAGCCGCGCGGGCGTGAGCGGGACCACCTCGAGGTGGCGCGCCACGGTGTTGGTGAGCATCGGGTACTGCACCACCGCGACCTGGCGGGTGAGCTGCGCGAGCAGCCGGACCGACCGGCGCAGCACGTCGTCGAGGTCGGTGCCGGAGTCGAGGAAGCTGGTGATCGCGCGCCGCTCGGCGGCCGACAGCGGCTTGATCTCCGAAAGCCGGTCGACGAACAGCCGGTACCCCTTGTCGGTCGGGATCCGGCCCGCGCTGGTGTGCGGCTGGGCGATGTACCCCTCTTCTTCCAGGGCGGCCATGTCGTTGCGCACGGTGGCACTGGAAACGCCGAGGTTGTGCCGCTCGACGATCGTCTTCGACCCGACCGGCTCCTGGTTCGAGACATAGTCGGCGACGATCGCGCGCAGCACCTCGAAGCGACGCTCGTCCGTGTTCGCCACCGGCACCTCCTTCGCGGTCCTCCTGCTACTCACAACGAGTTTACGGACCCGGCGGTGCCCGGCGCGCCCTCCGGTCCGGGCGAGCGGGAGTAAAAGGCTGGCAAACAATTTTTAATAGCGACGAACCGGGCAACTCGGAACTTCGCTTGCACGGGGAACCGGAACCCGGTTTTCTGCCTCGGAAAGACTATGAACCACTCGATCCGAAAGCAGTGGCCGACATGAACGCACTTTCTCCCGAAATCGCCGAAATCCGGCAGCGGGCCGCGGAGGCCCAGGAACGGCTGAAGCACGTGTCGGCGACCGCGACGAGCCAGGACGGCGCGGTCACCGCGACCGTCAACACCGCCGGTGCGCTGCAGGAACTCCAGTTCGGCTCCCGCGCGGACGAGATGCCGCGCGCCGCCCTCGCGGCCGCTGTCCTGGCCACCGCCCGGCGCGCCCAGGCCCAGGCGGCGCAGCAGCTGACCGCGATCATGGCACCGGTGATCGGCGAGAACAGCGACGCGATGAAATTCCTCGAAGAACAGATCCCGGAACCGGAAGTTCCGGAGGAAACGGCCCCGCCCGCACCGCCGCAGCCGCAATTTTTCGACGCACAGGACGATTCCGCGCCTCCCACCGCTCCGCCGTCCCGTCCCGCGCGCCCCGCCCGCCCGGCGCCGGACCCGACGGACGACGACGACTACTACGGCGGCGGCTCGTTCCTGGGGAGGAACTGATGGCAGACGGATCGAAGGTCGACCTCCCGGCGCTGCGCGCGCACAAGGGCGAGGTCGAGGACATCGCGGCGGGCGTGCACACCGCGGCGCAGGCCACCGAGTCCGGGCAGACGTTCGGCGACGACGCGTTCGGCATCGTCGGCCAGGTGTTCGCGATGCCGCTGCAGATCTGGATGTCGATCGCTTCCTCCTTCGTCGAGGACGTGGCGGGCAAGGCCGACGACATCGCGGACCGGCTGCAGCAGGCGCACGATCATTACGACAACCACGAGAAGCAGACCGTCGGCCACATCAACGGCCTCGGCAAGGAGCTGCCGGAATGACCGAGACGCAGGAAAACCCGCTGGTCGCGAAGTCGGAGTCGCCGAGCGGCCTGACCACGAACATGGGGTCGTCCTCGAACGAGCTGGACAACCTCAACGCCCAGACCTCCGGCTCCGGCATGCTCAACGACGTCGCGGCGACGCTCACCGACGCCCGGCACGGCGACTGGGGCAACTTCGGCGTGGACGTCGTCACTGACGGCCTCGACCTGCTCGGCGCCGCGATGGACCCGCTGGGCACGCTGGCCAGCGCCGGGGTGGGCTGGCTGATCGAACACATCAGCTTCCTCAAGGAAGGCCTCGACCAGCTCGCGGGCAACCCGGAGGCCGTCACCGCCAAGGCAGTGACCTGGTCGAACATCTCGAAGCAGCTGACCGAGAGCGCGGACCAGTACGACCAGGCCGCGAGCAAGGTCGCCCCGAACTTCCAAGGCCAGGGCGGCGAGGCATACCAGAAGACCGCGAAGGACTACGCAAACGCGCTTCGGGGCGTGGCCGGGCACGCGAGCGCCGCGTCCACCGGGATGAACGTGGCCGCCGCGCTGGTCGGCACCGAGCGTGGGCTGATCCGCGACATGATCTCGTCGTTCGTCGGCGAGTTGATCATCAAGGGCATCGCCGCGCTGGCGTCGTCGTGGTGCACCTTCGGCGGCACGGTCGCCGCGTTCATCGCCGACACCGTCGTCGAGGGCGGGATCCTGGCGGAGAAGATCGGCACCCGGATCGCGAAGGTCGTGGAGAAGCTGGACAAGCTCGCGGAGAGCGCGGGCAAGTCGAAGGCCGCCATCGAGCAGGCGGCAAACGCGTTGCGGAAGGCCGGCAAGGCGGCGGGCAAGGTCACGGACAAGAGCGTGGACATCGCTGCCGGTCTGGAGAAGAAGGCCGGCGACCTCAAGCAGGCGGGCAAGGCCGAGAGCGCCGCGGACAAGGCCGAGCGCTGGACCAACTCGGCCAAGGAGAAGGTGCCGGGCCGCGAGCACTTCGAACACGCCTGTGAGACGTATTCGGAGGACGGGCGGAAGTTCTTCAAGCTCCAGGAATGGCAGAAAGAGGGAGGTCGGCCGCCGTTCACCATGGCCGACTACACAGGAGCGGGCACCGAAGTCCGGAGGCAGGAGAACGAGCAGTACGACCGGTACGCCGAGGGCTCCGAGGCCTACAAGAAGGAGCACGAGAAGGCCGAAGGCGGCTCCGGCGAAGGCGAAGGCGGCACTGGAGAGTGAGCAGCGAAACCGTGCAGGCGGCCGCCGACCAGGCCAACCGGGAAGGCCGGCTGCATCCGTCTCAGCGGACAATGATCCTGAACGCGGGCTTCTCGATGGCTGTCGTGTGGATCGTCCTGTTCGTCGCCGCCGCGGTCCTGGCACCGATCGGAATCGGCGTGAGCGGCGACGCACTGCGGAGCCTGAACGCGGTGAACACCGACCTCGGCACCCCGCCGGTCTCGTACTGGTCGATGAACTGGCCGGTGTACCTGCTGACGGTGCTCTTCCTCGCGCTCGCCGTGCTCCCCGGGCGACTTATCTGGCGACGACTGGCAGAGGTGCGCAGCGGCAAACTCGACGTAGTGCCCGGCTGGACGCACGACTACGGGCACGTCACCAAGATCCCCCCGCGCGGACAGCACGCGATGTACCTGTACGAGATGACCGACCGGATCAAGTTCACTTATCTCGTCGTGCACGGCAAGACGTACCGGCTCGACTACGACATGCGGCAGCGTGTGCTCGGCAACCGCACGAACGCCGCGATCCTCACCCCGCGCAGCAAAATCCTGGTCAACGTGGTCGCCGCGTGACCGCGAAAGCCGATCCCGGCGAGGTCGCCGCCGCCAATCTCGCCGGGAGGCTGCACCGGAGCCAGCGCGGCGAGGTCCTCGGCTGGTTCTTCTGGGCGATCTGGGTGTTCGTCGCGATCGAGGTGGCGATCGCGGTCGTCGCGGTCGCCAAATCCGGCTTCACCGCGTCCGCGTTGGTGGCGGTGGCGGTCGCCCTGGTCGTCCTCGTGCTGGCAGTCCGGTTCGGGCGGCGGCAGTTCGCCGACTGCCGCGCGCCGCTGACGGTCGTGCCCGGGCCGGTGCACGATTTCGGTACCGGCCCGATCACCGACGACTACCCGGTCGGGTTCAAGCACACCCCGCGCGGTCCGGGGACGATCGAGAAATGGCAGCTCCGTGTGGGCGGCCGCACTCATTCGGTCAATCCGGCCCGTGGCAAACGGCTGGCGGACGAGCGAGTCGTCGCGGTGTGCCTGCTCGGGAACAGCGGCACGGTGGCGAGCATCGTCGGCGAAAACGGCGTGTGGTGAGCCCGGGTCACGAGTTCTTCGGGAACCCCAGGTTCACCCCCGCGTGCGAGGTGTCCGGCCACCGCGATGTGACCACCTTTGTCCGCGTGAAGAAGTGGAATCCCTCTGGTCCGTAGGCGTGCGTGTCGCCGAACAGGGAGTCCTTCCAGCCGCCGAAGGAGTAGTACCCGACGGGCACCGGGATGGGGACGTTGACGCCTACCATGCCTACCTCGACCTCGTTCTGGAAGCGGCGCGCGGCGCGTCCGTCGCCGGTGAAGATGGCGGTTCCGTTGCCGTACGGGTTGGCGTTGATGAGCGCCAGCGCGTCGTCGAAGCTCGTCGTTCGGGCGACGGACAGCACGGGGCCGAAGATTTCGTCGGTGTACACCGCCATACTGGGCGTGACGCGGTCGAAAAGCGTGGGGCCGAGCCAGAATCCGTCGTTCTCGCCGTCTGCTTCCACGCCCCGGCCGTCCATCACGAGTTCCGCGCCTTCGGCGACTCCGGTGTCCACATAGGACGAAACTCGCTCGTGGTGTGCCCTGGTGACCAGCGGGCCCATCTCCGACGACGGTTTGCGGCCGTCCCCGACGCGCAGTTTCCGCATCCGGTCCGCGATTTTGGCCACCAGTTCGTCCGCGATCGGCTCGACGGCGACCACCACCGAAACCGCCATGCACCGTTCGCCCGCCGAGCCGAAACCGGCGGACACGGCGGCGTCCGCGGCCAGGTCGAGGTCGGCGTCCGGCAATACGACCATGTGGTTCTTCGCCCCGCCGAGCGCTTGCACGCGCTTGCCGTGGCTGGTGCCGGTTTCGTAGACGTAGCGCGCGATCGGGGTCGAGCCGACGAAGGAGATCGCCTTGACGTCCGGGTGCGCGAGAAGTCCGTCGACCGCGACTTTGTCGCCCTGCAGCACGTTGAACGCGCCGGACGGAAGGCCTGCTTCGGCAAGAAGCTCAGCGATGAACAGCGCCGCGGACGGGTCCTTCTCGCTCGGCTTGAGCACGACGGTGTTGCCGCACGCCAGCGCGTTCGGCACGAACCAGAGCGGCACCATCGCAGGGAAGTTGAACGGCGAGATCACGCCGACCACCCCGAGCGGCTGCGCGATCGAGTAGACGTCGACGCCGGTGGAGGCGTTTTCGCTGAACCCGCCCTTGAGCATTTGCGCCGCGCCGCACGCGTATTCGACGTTCTCGATCGCGCGCGCGACCTCGCCCGCGGCGTCCGATTCGACCTTGCCGTGCTCGCTCGTCACGATCTTCGCCAGCTCGTGTTTGCGTGCCTGGAGCAGCTCGCGGAAGGCGAACAACACGCGCGTGCGCCCGGCGAGCGACGTGCCCCGCCAGCCCGGCAAGGCAGCGGTCGCGGCGGCTACCGCCTGGTCCACCTCGGCCGGCCCGGCGAAGTCCACCTGCGCGCTGACCTGGCCGGTCGCCGGGTCGTACACGTCGCCGGTGCGTCCGGAGCCGACGACCGGCTTGCCGTCGATCCAATGGCTGATGCGGTCGGTCACGACGTCCGCTCCTTCCGGTCGGGTGTCCCCGAGTCTCCGGGCGAGACGCCCCGGTCCGCCATCGACAACGTGTACGGACTACCCCTCTCCGCCGTACAGTCTGTGCCCTGCCGGCCAGCAAGGGGGACCGATGTACCCGACCGTCGCCGAGGCGCTCGCGTTGCCGGTGCTGCGCCAGGGGTGTCCGCGCGTGGTCGCGGGCAGCACCGGGCTCGAACGGCGGGTGCGCTGGGCGCACGCGGCCGAGGTCGCCGACATCGCGCACCTGCTGCGCGGCGGAGAACTCGTGCTCACCACGGGGGTCGCGCTCCCGGACGACGACGCGACGCTGACCCGGTACGTCGCCGACCTCGCCGAGGTGGGTGTCTCGGGCCTGGTGGTCGAACTGGTGCGGCACTGGAACGACCGGCTGCCGCGCGCCCTGGTCACGGCGGCTGAGCAGCGCGGATTGCCGCTGGTGACGCTGTCCCGCGAGACGCGCTATGTCGCGGTGACCGAGGCAGTGAACGGAATGATCGTGGACGCGCAGCTCGCCGAACTGCGGGCGGCGGAGCGGGTGCACGAAACATTCACGTCGCTGACTGTCGCCGGAGCTGAACCCGCTGCGGTGTTAGCCGAAGTTGCGCGGCTGACGGAGCAGCCGGTCGTGCTGGAGACGCTGGAACACGAAGTCCTCGCCTACGACACGGCGGGCACTGATCCGGGAGAACTGCTGGTCGGCTGGCCGGCACGGTCGCGAGTGGTGCAGGTCGGCGAGCGCACCGGGTACCACTCGGCGGCGGGCTGGCTGGTCACCGTGGTCGGCGCGCGCGGCCACGACTGGGGTCGGCTGGTGCTCGTGTGCGCTGAGCCGCCGCCGCATCGATACCAGGTGGTCGCCGAACGAGCCGCGTCCGCGCTGGCGGTACACCGTCTCGTCGCGCGCGACTCCGACACCCTCGAACGGCAGGCGCACCGCGCGGTGTTGACCGAGCTGCTGAATTCGCCCGCGCCGACCGCGGAGATCCTCGCGCGCTGTTCTGCGCTCGCCGTGCCGCTGACTGGACGACAGCTGGTGGGCCTCGCGGTACGGCCACGCATCACTGCCACTACGCGACCGACGCTGTCTACGCCGCCACTGTTGCGCGAACTAGCCGAAGCGACCGCGCTCGCCACTCGCCGGGCGAAGGTGTCCGCGCTGGTTTCGACGGACGAGACTGCCGTACGCGCCCTTCTCGCACTCTCGCCGGAAGCCAACGCCGACGCCGTACTCCAGCGCCTAGCCACCGACATCCACGACGCGCGCGCTTCCGCGCCAGCCGCGCTCGGCGTAGGCACGACTGTCACCGGACCCGCTGAGGCACAACGCACTTTGGTCGAAGCCGCGCACGTCGCTGCCGCCGCCCTCGACGAGGATGACGGACAACCGTTGCACCGTCTCAAGGACGTTCGGCTACGCGGCCTGCTGCACCTTCTCGCCGACGACGAGCGCGTACACGCCTTCGCCGCGCGAGAGCTGGGTCCGCTCCTCGAACGCGACGCTGCGTCGGGCAGTCGCCTTGTCCCAGCGCTGCGGCACTACTGCGCGCACGGCGGCAACAAGTCCGCCGCGGCCGTCGCTGCCCACACCTCGCGGACGGCGTACTACCAGCAACTCGCCCGCATCGAACAGGTGCTGGGAGTGCGACTGGAAGATCCAGAGTCGATGTTGTCGCTGTACGTGGCATTGCTCGCGCACGACCTCGGCGCCGCCACCCGTCCGAGCGAGGAAAACCCACCCGGACGAGGAGCACAGTGATCGGGTTCGCGGTGCCGATATCCCTCTTATGGTGTTCTCTTCCTTCGCTCCGGTCGCAGCGGCCTTGATCGGGTTCGGCGGCCTGGCCGCACCGCACGTCCCGGAGTCCGTGCTGCAGCTGACCGTGCACGAGACCTCCGGGCGCGTCACGAGCGCGTCCCTCACCTGCGACCCCACCGGCGGCACGCACCGCCACCGCGACACCGCCTGCGCGACCCTCGCCGCGGTCGACGGCGATTTCGCCCGCATCACGCCGCATCGGCAGAAGTGCACGATGATCTACTCCCCCGTGGACGTCACCGCGCTGGGCAGCTGGCACGGCACCCGGGTCACGTACCGGGCGACATACCCGAACAAGTGCGCGGCGGACAGCCAGTCGAACGGGGTCTTCGCGCTTTAGGGCCCGGCGGCGATCGGTTCCGGCGGTCCCGGAGCCGGTTGCCGCGGCGGGAAATTCGGTGGGCCGCCGACACTGTCCTCCGTAGGCTGCGTCGTCGTGATGACCCCGACGACCCTGCGCGAGCTGTACTTCGCGGTGCACGAATACACCGGCTCGGCAGTGTTCTCCGACGTGCTGTCCCCGTGGCTCGGCGAGCATGCCGCCGACGCGCGCGAGATGCTGGCTCCGCTGGCGGTCTGCGGAGAATGGCAGCGGACGGAATACGTCTGGGGCGATCTGCTCGAGCAAGCGTATGCGCTCCACCGGATCAGCGACCTCCTGCTGCTGGGCTTCCAGTCCGGCCTCCCGGACGGAACCACAACGCCGTGGGCGCACCGATTGCACCTGCCCGACCACGAAGTGCGCGTCACCGCGGACGAGTACGTCGGCTTTTTCTCCGCGCTGGGCATGCGACGGGTGGAAGTCGCCCGGTTCGATCCGTTTTTCCACGAGATCGCGGCCGTCGACCAGAGCGATGATCCGGACGAGCCCATCGAGCTCACCGGCGAACAGTGGCCGTGCCTCATGCTCGGCGAACTGCTGTTCGGCCGGGCCGGGGTCGTCGTGCGGGCCGGGGAAAGGCACGCGACAGCGGGGATCGCGGACCGGTCGGCGCTGGAGGATTCGTTCCTCCGCCGCCATCGGCCGACCAGCGACGGATCGCTCGGCTGGGGGCGCAATTCGCAGTGGAAGACCGATTTCCGCCGCGACTACCTGACCGCGGACGCCTACCGGTTCAACGTCGACGCGAACGCGGACATCGACGGGGAAAGCCCGTTCGGAGACGCGGACCTGACCCCGGTGGAGCGCCGCGACCTGGTGCGCCATCGCTGCGCGGTGCGCCGCTCCGAGCACCTGCCGGACGCCGAAAACCCCGACGAGAACCCCTTGGTCGACTGGCGGCTGATTGTGCCCCGGAGCTGACCCGTCATTCGCACGGGGCCTGGGCCCGGAGGATCTCCCGGGCCTGGGAACGGCTCAGGTTCCAGGCAGGCCAAGAATCGTCGGGCAGCGCACGGGCGATCGGGCGCAGCAGGCACGCCGCGTCGGGACGGCGTTCCGCCACGACCGGGGCCACGTCGGCGGAGAACTGGCGCAGGTAGTGGAGGTCGAGCGGCTTGCCCTGCGCCGCCCGGTCCAGGTTGGCGGTCGTGATCGCCGCTTCCGGGTTCGCCGCGGCCAATCCCAGCAGCGCCACGGCAGCAGTCGCGATCGCCGCGCGGGGCAGCCAGCCCGCGCGGAGCGTGCCCAGCGTCGCCCCGATCAGGACGAACACCACGCCCAGCCAGATCTCGCACACCTCCACCAGCAGCCGCAGCACGGTGAATCCGTAGGCCTGCTGGTAGGTCCACATGCGACTCAACGCGGACAGCACCACGACCAGGCTCAGCACGGTCAGCGCGCCGAGCAGTGCCCGCAGCACCGTCCGGTCGGCGCGGGTGGCTTTCGGGGCCCAGCGCAGGGCCGCGGCGACGATGCCGAGGGTTAGCACGGTGCAGGCGCAGAGTTGCCAGAAACCGCCGCGTGCGTAGTCCGCCGAGGTGAGGCCGTCGGTGCGGAGGACGTAGTCCGTGCCACCGAAAAGGGCGGTCGCTTGCACGCCGACGTATGCGGTGAACAGCACCGACAAGGTGCCCAGCAAGGACGTCCACGACAGCCGGTCGCCGACCGTGGTCGTCCGGTTTTCCCTAGTGGGCAAGGGATCCGCGGAGATCAGGAAGACCGCTGCCATCGCCGCGAAACCCACTCCGAACACCAGCGCGGCTTGGACGGCCGAGCCGGGACGCACCTCCGGGACGAGGCCGCCGACGAACTCCGCGAAGCGAGGGTCCGAGGTGATCAGCAACGGCAAGAACACCACCAGGACCAGCCCGGACAGCAGAACCGCGCCGAGGGCCCGCCCCTGTCGCCGCCCGGACCGGGGACTCCGGCGCAGCAGCCACGGCACCGCGCGGAACGCTTCGAGCGGGACGGCGAGCACGTCGTACGTCGTGCCGTGCACAGTCCGCTTCCCCACGACGGCAAGCGACGCCGCGACTGCCGCCGCGAGCCCGCACAAGACGAACAACCATTCGGCCGCGCGCAGGGCTCCCACCGCGAGCAGCGCGATCGCCAGCAGTGCCCAACCGGCCTGCCCCCAACGCCTCGCTTTTCCTTCTCCTGTCCCGGACAGCCGCGCGCACGCCAAGAGCACCACGGCCGCGACCAGCAACGCCAGGACCCAGCCGATCCCAGGCCGGTCCACCGGCACGACGACCGCCGCCACGACCGCGACCGCCAGCGCGGCCACCTTCGCTCCAACGGGCACCGCGACTTCGGCCCGCTCGAACAACGGCCTCGGCCCCGGCTGCCGGACGATGCGCACCACCCACGGCGGAACGGCATGCGCGGGGTGATTCTGGACCTGCTCGGACATGGAACCTCTCTTCGCGATAGCAAATCACAGTGGGTACGGCGGGCGCGGATTCTCACCTGCCGATACACGCGCCTCGGCGGTACGTGAGGGGAACCCTGCGGGAATCAGATTCCGTGCGGGGAACCCTCACTCACCTCAGCGGGAGCGCGGCCAGCAGCTCAAGCGGGCAGGGTCACCCGGATCCGGCATCCGGGCCCGCCGCCAGCAGCAAGACCTCCGCTAGGCACCGGATCGACCACCGCGACGGTCCCCCCGTGCAGTTCCACCACCCACCGCGCGATCGCCAAGCCCAGCCCGGTCCCGCCGCCGCCAGCGCGTTCTCCCCGGGTGAACCGTTCGAACACCCGTTCCCGGTCGGCTTCCGGAATCCCCGGCCCCTGGTCGTGCACCTCGATCCGCGCCTCCCCGGGCTCGACCCGCGCCAGCACCGCCACCTCTCCCCCGGCCGGGCCGTGCCGCGCGGCGTTCTCCAGCAGGTTCAGCACCACCTGGTAGATCCGTTCCCGGTCGGCGGGCACCGTCGCGCCGGACGGGGTCACCGAGATCGCGAACCGGACGCCCCGGCCTGCCGCCGCGGCCATGGCTTCCGCCTCCGCGGCGACCTCGGCGAGCAGGTCTTCGAGATCGACCTGCGAACGGTCCAGCGGCAGCGTTCCGGCGTCGATCTGCGACAGGTCCAGCAGTTCGGTGACCAGCCGCCCCAGGCGTTCGGTCTGGTGCAACGCCGTGCGGAGCGTCGCGGGATCCGGCGAAGCGACGCCGTCCACGAGGTTCTCCAGCACGGCGTTCAGCGCGGTGATCGGCGTCCGGAGTTCGTGCGACACGTTCGCGACCAGTTCGCGGCGCTGCCGGTCCGCGGTGGACAGGTCGGCGGCCATCTGGTTGAACGCCGCGGCCAGCGAGCCGACCTCGTCGCGGGCGGTGGCGCGGATCCGGCGGGTGTAATCGCCCTTCGCCATCGCCCGCGCGGCCGCCGTCATCTCGCGCAGCGGCCTGGTCATGCCGTGCGCCAGGATCTGCGACGTCAGCAGCGCGATCACCACCGCGGTCACCGTCGTCCGCGGCGGCAGCCAGCCGATCTGGTAGCGGAAGAACGCGAACGCGATCCCGCCGGACGCGACCATCAGGATCGCCAGTTTCAGCTTGATCGACCGGATCCGGTCCAGCGGTCTCGGCAGGAAATCGACGGCCTTCGCGACGAACGGCTTCACGCGGGAACCTCCAGCGCGTACCCGACCCCGTGCACCGTCCGGATCAGGTCGGCCCCGAGCTTCCTCCGCAGCGCCTTGATGTGGCTGTCCACCGCCCGGGTGCCGGCTCCGGTCGCGTGCACGTCCCAGTCCCACACCTCGCTCAGCAGCCGTTCCCTCGGCTGCACCGCGCGCGGACGGCGCGCGAAATGCACCAGGAGGTCGAATTCGATCGGCGTCAGCTGGGCGGGTTCGCCCCCTCGGCGAACCCGCCGTTCCGCGATGTCGATCTCCAGATCCCCCAGCACGATCCGTTCCTCCGCCGCCGCCGAGGACCGCTCCACCCGCCGCAGCAGCGCCTGGATCCGCGCGGACAGCACGCGCATCGAGAACGGCTTCGTGAGGTAGTCGTCCGCGCCGACGCCGAGCCCCACCAGCAGGTCGGTCTCGTCGGCGCGCGCGGTGAGCATGAGCACCGGCACCGGACGGCGCGCCTGGATCCGGCGGCACACCTCGAGACCGTCGAAACCGGGCAGCATCACGTCGAGAACCACCAGGTCGGGACTAGTCGCCGCCTCGGCGTCGACCGCCGCGGGGCCGTCGTGCGCGACCGTCACGGAGAACCCTTCCGCGCTCAGCCGGGCATCGATCGACGCGGCGATGGTGAGGTCGTCCTCGACGACCAGCACCCGTCTTCCCCCGTTGTCCATGCCGCCGACTTTAAGCAATCCCCGTGGAGGCCATCCGGGTGAGATGTGGAGATCCGGTGGAGATGTTTCCGCCGTTTTGCCCGGACGTCACGAGCGGGTTGTGACGTACGTCATGCATCCCGGCGCGGTTCGGCGCAATCGACAGACTGCGCCAAGGGCGGCCGAACAGTGAACAGTCTGTCTCTGCCCCCGGCCCCCGCCCGGCGCGCAGGATTCCGCAATGGAGCCGACGACACGTGAGCACAGCCGGGTGGACCTCGGCGACGTGCGGGCGCTGCGAGGCAGCCGGTTCTTCAACGACGAACTGGCCCCGGTCCTGGTCGAGAAGCGGACCTGGACGACCTACAACTATTTCGCGCTCTGGATGGGGATGGCGCACAACATCCCCTCGTACGCACTGGCCGCGTCGCTCATCGCGCTCGGCATGAACTGGCTGCAGGCGCTGATCACGATCACCATCGGCAACCTGATCGTGCTCGCGCCGATGCTGCTCAACAGCCACGCCGGCACCAAATACGGCATCCCGTTCCCGGTGTTCGCCCGCGCGTTCTACGGCCTGCGCGGCGCGAATCTCGCCGCGTTGCTGCGCGCGTTCATCGCCTGCGGCTGGTTCGGCATCCAGACCTGGGTGGGCGGCGAGGCGATCTACGTGATCGTCGGGCGGCTCGCCGGGTCCGGCTGGCGCGATTCGGCGGTGATCGCCGGGCAGCACTGGACGATGTGGCTGTCGTTCGCGGTGTTCTGGCTGCTGCAGATGCTGATCATCTGGCGCGGCATGGAGGCGGTCCGCAAGTTCGAGAACTGGACCGCGCCGCTGGTGTCGGTCGGGTTCCTGATCCTGCTCGGCTACGTGCTGGTGAAGGCGGGCGGGCTCGGCCCGATCCTGCACGACAGCGGGAAGCTCGGCTGGGGGCCGGGATTCTGGAAGGTGTTCGCGCCGTCGCTGATGGCGATGATCGCGTTCTGGTCGACGCTGTCGCTGAACATGCCGGACTTCACCCGCTTCGGCGGAAGCCAGCGCAAGCAGATGCGCGGCCAGATCCTCGGGCTGCCGACGACGATGACGTTCATCGCGATCGTCGCCATCCTCACCACGTCCGGCGGGCACGTGCTCTACGGGCAGGACATCTGGGACCCGGCGCAGCTGGCGGACAAGTTCTCCAGCCCGGTCGTGGTGGTCGTCGCGCTGGTCGCGCTGGTGCTGGCGACGATTTCGGCCAACCTGGCGGCGAACGTCGTCAGCCCGTCCTACGATTTCTCCAACGCCTTCCCGAAGCGGATCACCTTCGCGCTCGGCGGCCTGATCACCGGCGTGATCGGCGTCCTGATCCAGCCGTGGCGGCTGTACTCCGACCCGGACATCTACATTTTCGCCTGGCTCGGCTTCTACGGCGGTCTGCTCGGCGCGGTCGCCGGGGTGCTCGTCGCCGGGTACTGGGTGGTCAAGCGGACCCGGTTGAAGCTGGCCGACCTGTACCTGCCGAGCGGGCAGTACTGGTTCACCGCGGGCTGGCACTGGCGCGCGCTCGTCGCGACGCTGATCGGCGCGGTGCTCGCGGTCGGCGGCGCCTACGGCGGTCCGTTCCCGGCGGACGGGCTCATTCCGTTCCTGAAACCTTTGTACGACTACAACTGGGCAATGGGATTTGTCGGCGCCTTCGTCGCCTACATCCTGTTCAGCCTTCCTTTGAACGCGCACCGGAACGAGGAGGAAACCAGTGTCTGACACGGTCCGAGCCGGCTTGATCCAGCAGCGGTGGACAGGCGACAAGGAGTCGATGATCGCGAACGCGGTCGACGCCATCGGCAAGGCGGCTTCGCAAGGCGCACAGGTGGTGTGCTTGCAGGAACTGTTCTACGGCCCGTATTTCTGCCAGGTGCAGGACGCGGATTTCTATTCCTACACCGAAGCGATCCCGGACGGCCCCACCACGAAGGTCATGCAGGAGGTCGCCGAACGACATGGCGTGGTGCTCGTAGTTCCGATGTATGAACAGGAACAGCCGGGCGTCTACTACAACACCGCGGCGGTGATCGACGCCGACGGGAAATACCTCGGAATGCACCGCAAGAACCACATTCCGCAGGTGAAGGGCTTCTGGGAGAAGTTCTACTTCAAGCCGGGCAACCTCGGCTACCCGGTCTTCGACACCGCGGTCGGCCGGATCGGCGTGTACATCTGCTATGAACGGCACTTCCCCGAAGGCTGGCGCGCGCTCGGGCTGGCCGGGGCGCAGATCGTGTTCAACCCGTCGGCGACGAGCCGCGGACTGTCGGAGTACCTGTGGCGGCTGGAGCAGCCGGCGGCCGCGGTGGCGAACGAGTACTACGTGGGCACGATCAACCGGGTCGGCGTGGAACCGCTGGGCGACAACGACTTCTACGGCCAATCGTACTTTGTGGACCCACGCGGCCAGCTCGTCGGCGAGGCGGCTTCGGACACCGAAGAGGAGATCGTGGTCCGCGACCTCGACATGGGGCGGCTCGCCGAGGTCCGCGATCTGTGGCAGTTCTACCGCGACCGCCGCCCGGACAGCTACGGCCCGCTCGCGGAGGCCTGATGACCACCCTCATCCAAGGCGGGCAAGTCGTTTCGCCGTCCGGCGCGGTCGCCGCCGACGTGCTGGTGGACGGCGAAACCATCGCGGCGGTCGGCGCACCCGGCACGCTGACCGGCGACGAAACGATCGACGCGACCGGCAAGTACGTGCTGCCCGGCGGGATCGACGCGCACACGCACATGGAAATGCCGTTCGGCGGCACACATTCGGTCGATTCCTTCGAGACCGGCACCATCGCCGCCGCGTGGGGCGGGACCACGACGATCATCGACTTCGCCGTGCAGGCCAAAGGCACGTCCCTGCTGTCCACACTGGACAAATGGCATGCCAAAGCGGACGGCAACTGCGCGATCGACTACGGGTTCCACATGATCGTGTCGGACGTCAACGACTCCTCGCTCAAAGAAATGCGGGCGTGCGTCGACGGCGGGGTCGGCAGTTTCAAGATGTTCATGGCCTACCCCGGCGTTTTCTATTCCACCGACGGGGAAATCCTGCGCGCCATGCAGCAGGCGCGCGAGATCGGCGCGACGATCATGATGCACGCGGAAAACGGCATCGCGATCGACGAACTGGCCGCGCAGGCGGTCGCCGCCGGGCACACCGACCCGGTGCAGCACGGCCTGACCCGGCCGCCCGAACTGGAAGGCGAGGCGACCTCGCGAGCGATCCGGCTCGCCCAAGTGACCGGATCCCCGCTGTACATCGTGCATTTGTCGGCCGCACAGGCGCTCGCCGCGGTCGCCGAGGCGCGGGACAACGGCCAGAACGTCTTCGCCGAGACCTGTCCGCAGTATCTCTATCTGTCCATTGAGGACCTGGCGAAACCCGATTTCGAGGGTGCCAAGTTCGTCGCTTCGCCGCCGCTGCGGGAGAAATCGCACCAGGCGGACCTGTGGCGCGGGCTGCGCACGAACGACCTCTCCGTGGTGTCCACGGACCATTGCCCGTTCTGTTTCAAGGACCAGAAAGAACTGGGGCGCGGCGATTTCCGGGCGATCCCGAACGGGATGCCGGGCGTCGAACACCGGATGGACCTGCTACACCAGGGTGTCGTCGCGGGCGAGATCTCGCTGGGCCGCTGGGTCGAGACGTGCTCGGCGACGCCCGCGCGGATGTTCGGGCTGTACCCGCGCAAGGGCGTGATCGCGGCGGGTTCGGACGCGGACATCGTGGTGTACGACCCTTCCGCACCGCAGACGCTGTCCGCGGCGACCCATCACATGAACGTGGACTATTCGGCGTACGAAGGGTTTTCGCTCACCGGGAAGGTCCACACTGTCCTGTCGCGCGGTCGTGTCGTGGTCTCTCCGGATGGTTTCCACGGCAGCCCCGGACACGGAAAGTTCTTGTCCCGCGAACTCAATCAGTATCTGAATTGAGGGCCCCCTGATGGATTTCGGGATCGTGCTGCAGACCGACCCGCCCGCGGCGGAGGTCGTGCGGATGATGAAGGCCGCCGAGGACGCCGGGTTCCGGTACGGCTGGACGTTCGACTCGTGCGTGCTGTGGCAGGAACCGTTCGTGATCTACTCGCGGATCCTCGAAGCGACGTCCGCGCTGGTCGTGGGCCCGATGGTGACCAGCCCGGGCACGCGGGACTGGTCGGTGATGGCGTCGACCTTCGCGACGCTCAACGACATGTTCGGCAACCGCACGGTGTGCGGCATCGGCCGCGGCGACTCCGCGCACCGGGTGGTCGGCCGTCCGCCGTCCACTTTGGCCACCGTGCGGGAATGCATGCGCGTGGTGAAGGATCTCGCCGAGGGCCGCGAGGTCACGATGAACGACACCGCGGTCCGGATCCCGTGGATTCGCGGCGGACGGCTGGAAATGTGGATGGCCGGGTACGGCCCGAAGGCGTTGCGGACCGTCGGCGAACACGCGGACGGTTTCATCCTGCAATGCGCCGACCCGGCCATCGCCCGCTGGACCGTCGGCGCGGTCCGGGACGCCGCCCGGGCGGCCGGGCGCGATCCGGGCGGGATCACGATCTGCGTCGCGGCCCCGGCGTACGTCGGCGAAGACCTGGCGCACCAACGGGAACAGCTCCGCTGGTTCGGCGGAATGGTCGGCAACCACGTCGCGGACCTGGTGGCCCGGTACGGCTCGTCCGGCCCGGTGCCGCACGAGCTGACCGACTACATCCGCGAGCGCGAAGGCTACGACTACTCCCACCACGGCCGCGCCGGGAACCCGTCGACCGCGTTCGTGCCGGACGAGATCGTCGACCGGTTCTGCCTGCTCGGCCCGGCCTCGGCGCACATCGCGCGGCTGGAGGAACTGGCGGAGCTGGGGGTGGACCAGTTCGCGCTGTACCTGATGCACGACGAGCGGGAGGAGACGATGGCCGCGTACGGGGCGCAGGTGATCCCTAAGCTGACCGCCTGATCAGTCCAGCATCGCCTGGTACACCAACTGCCGCAGCTGCTGCCGGATCGGATGGGTCGACGACGGCAGCAGCTGCGTGTAGAACGCGACCGTCAGGTCCTCGTCCGGATCCACCCAGAACGCCGTCGACGCGGCGCCGCCCCACGCGTATTCGCCGGGCGTGGCAAGGGTTTTCGCCTTCACCGAGTCGATCAGGACCGAGAAGCCCAGCCCGAAGCCGTACCCGTCGAAAGGCATCTCCGCGAACAGCGGGCGGCCGTACGCCTCCAGGTCCACATGCCCCGGCAGGTGGTTGGCCGTCATCAGGTCCACCGTGCGCGGGCTCAGCACGCGCACGCCGTCGAGTTCGCCGCGGCGCAGCAGCATCTGCGTGAACCGGTGGTAGTCCGCTGCCGTCGAGACCAGGCCGCCGCCGCCCGAAAGGCACGCCGGACGCGACGTGCCCACCGCGCCGAAGGCGTCGTTGCGGACCAGCTTCTTCGTCCCCGGCGCGGGCAGGTACAACGCCGCCAGCCGGTCGGTGTCCGAAGTCCAGAATCCGGTGTCTTCCATGCCCAGCGGGCCGAAGATCCGCTCGGCGAACACCTCGTCGAGCGGCTTCCCCGCGAGCACCTCGACCAAGCGGCCGAGGACGTCGCTCGCCACCGAGTAGTTCCATTCCGCGCCCGGCTGGAACACGAGCGGGAACCGCGCCCACGCCTTGGTGCATTCCGCCAGGTCCAGCCCGGGCGGCGTGCCCCATTCGTACCCGCCTGCCCGGTAGACCGCGTCGACCGGGTGCGTGTGGTGGAAGCCGTAGGTGAGGCCCGCGGTGTGCGAAAGCAGGTGCCACAGCCGGATCGGTTCGGTCGCCGGCTCGGTGACCGGAGCCAGCGCCGAACCTTTCGCGTACACCCGCGGCTCGGCGAATTCGGGCAGCCACCGGGAAATCGGGTCGGTGAGGTCGATCAGGCCCTCCTCGACGAACGTCATCGCCGCCACCGAGGTGACCGGCTTCGTCATCGAGAAGATCCGCCAGATCGTGTCGGTCTCGACGGGGACGCCGGCCTCGACGTCACGCGAGCCGTGCGACGCGACGTGCACGATCCGGCCGTGCCTGCTCACCACCGCGAGGAAGCCCGGCAGCAAGCCGTCGTCGACGTACCGGGCGAAATGCCGGTCGATCCGCTGCAGTCGTGCCCCGTCGAAACGCGCGTCGGCCGGATCGGCCTCCACCTTCACCTCGGTCGCCATGGCGGCGACCTTACGCCGGACTGGCCGCTTTCCGCTCCGCCGCCTTTTCCTCGCGCCAGGCCTCGTCGTTCTTGCCCTCGCGCCAGTATCCGGACAGCGACACCGCGTCCCGCGCGACGCCACGCTCGTCGAACAGGTACCGCCGCAGCTCCCGCACGAAGCCGGCCTCGCCGTGGACGAACGCGTGCACGTCCTCGTCCGGCCACGGCAGCGCCTTCACCGCGGCGACCAGATCGTCGGACGCCGAGCGGTGCAGCCACGTGACCTGCGCGTCGGCCTTGGTCGCGAGCGGCTGGTGCTCCGATTTGTCCGCCACGAGCAGGAACACGTGCGCCCGCGCCCCCGCCGGCAGCGCCTCCAGCGCGGCGGCGATGGCGGGCACCGCCGATTCGTCGCCCACCAGCAGGTGCCAGCCGGCGTCGGCGTGCGGCGCGTACGCCCCGCCCGGACCGGCCAGCAGCAGCTCGTCGCCCGGCTGTGCGCGCTGCGCCCACGGCCCGGCGAGTCCCTCGTCGCCGTGCACGACGAAGTCGAGCACCAGTTCGCCCGCGGCCTCGTCGTACGAGCGGACGGTGTACGTGCGCAGCCGCGGAGCGTGCTCGCGCGGCAGTTCTTCGCGGATCCGGTTCAGGTCGAACGGCTCCGGATACTCCACCCCGGCCACCTTGAAGATCACCTTCACGTACGCGTCGGTGAACTCGTTCGGGCGGAAATCCTTGAGCCCCTCGCCGCCGGCCACGATCCGGATCATGTGCGGCGTGAGGTGCTCCTTGCGCAGCACCTCCAGCCGCACCGCGGTCCTCCCCTTGCGCGCCGGACCTTCGGCCATCGAACACCCCTGTTTCAGTAAGGTTTACCTAAGTCGCGGCTCCCACGGTACGCGCCTTCACCCGTTCCGCCCAGTGCCGCCGTCCCCGAGTCCGGCGAGCGTCGCCCGGAAGCCCGCCCTGACCCGGCCCCGATACCCGGCGAAGAACCGGTTCGCCAGCAGCACCGCCCACCACTGCCCGGTCGCGGCGTTGCGGACGCGGTGCGTGACGCGGGCTCCGGCCGGGTCGTCGGCGACCTCGTACTCGCCGCGGTACCACCAGCCGCCTTGCGCGGCCAGGAACCGGCGATCGCGATCCGCTTCCAGCTTCATCGAGCGGTCCGCCGCGGTCAACCGCTTTTCCAGCCGCGCGAACACCTCCGCGGGCGCGGCCGAGACGACTCCGGAGACCTCGACGATCGTTCTCACGCTTCCCACGGCTTCGACACCCGGGTGTTCTGGAACGCGGTGATCCGCCACCCGTCGTCGTCCCGCACCAGGACGTAGGTCAGCGTGCTTTCACGGCCTTCCGCCGCCGGGTCGTCGCCTCCGGTCAGCGACGAACCGCCGCCGGTCACGATGACCGCGACGTCGTCCCGCAGGAAACGCACCCGCGGTTCGCCGAACCCGGTGAGCTTCGAGCCTTTCAGCGGCCCTTGGAACAGCTCCCGGTGCGAGTCCGCGATCGCCTGGCGGCCCTCGGACCGGAACCCGAAGAACGTCACGTAATCGGCGTCTTCGGTGAACAGGTTCCCGTAGGCGGTGGCGTCGCCGCTGTTCCACGCGTCGGCGAGGCGGGCGAGGACGGACAGGACTTCTTCGCGCTGCGACATGCTGATACTCCTTAACGAACGTCGTTCGCGTACGAGGTCCAGTTGTACTCACGAACACCGTTCGCGTCAAGCGCGGAGGTCGTCTAGGCTTCGGGAATGACCGCACCGCCCCCGCCCTGGCGCCGGACGCCGAGCCCGCGCCGGCGCGCCGCGAAGCAGATGCTGTCGCAGGAACTGATCGTGAAAACCGCGCTCGAAATCCTCGCCGCCGAGGGCATCGACGCCGTCTCGATGCGCCGGGTCGCGCAGCAGCTGGAGACCGGGCCCGCGTCGCTTTACGCGTACGTGGCCAACAAAGAGGAACTGGACGAGCTGATGCTCGACGCGGCGCTGAGCGAGGTGCCGTGCCCGGAACCGGATCCGCAGCGGTGGACCGAACAGGTCAAAGAGCAGGTGCGGCACCAGATCCGGGCGATGATGGCGTATCCGGGCATCGCGAAGGTCGCGTGGCAGACGCCGATCCCGGTGACGCCGAATTCGTTGCGGCAGGGCGAGATCATGCTTCAGCTGCTGCGCGCGGGCGGCCTGGATCTGCGGCAGGCGGTGTTCGCCGGCGACGCGTTGAGCACGTACACCAAGGCATTCGCCTACGAAGCGAGCGGCTGGACGTTCGGCGATTACGACCCGGAGAAAATGAGCGAACGCGAGCGGCAGATGGCCGACTACATGCGGTCGCTGCCCGCGAGCGCGTTCCCGAACCTGTTGCAGGCCGGGGAATTCTTCACCGCGGACACCAGCCAGGCCCGGCTCGAATTCGCCTTGGAGGCGTTCGTGGCCGGGCTGGCGGCGATGGTCAGAAAGTGAGCACGATCTTTCCGCGCGCGTGTCCCTGTTCCAGCTCCCGGTAGGCGGCTTGGACCTCCGCGAGCGGATACGTCGCGGCGATCGGGACCTCGAGCAATCCCTTGTCCGCCAAGGCAACGAGGTCGCGCATGACCTCGGCGCTCGCACCGGCGATGTTGCCCTCGGTCTTCACCCGGTACTTCTCAGCGGCGTCGAAGTCGACCACCGTGTCGATCCGGCCGGGGTAGACGCCGAGCCGCAAGGCCAGTTCGACGTAGCCGTCGCCGTAGGTGTCGATGAACGCGTCCACCCGGTCGCCAGTCAGCTCGCGGAGCCGCTCTTCGAGCCCTTCGCCGTACGCGATCGGGACGATCTCGTGCTCGCGCAACCACTCGTGGTTCGCTTCGCCGGCAATGCCGATGACGGTCGCGCCGGTGAGCTTCGCCAGTTGCACGGCGAGCGAGCCGACCCCTCCGGCGGCTCCGGACACGACGATCGTCTCGCCCTCGCGCGGGCACACCGCGCCGACCGCGGCGTACGCGGTCGTTCCGGCCACGAACAAGCCGCCCGCGACCTCCCACGACAGCCCGTCCGGCTTCGGGACGAGATGCTCCGCCGGGACGAGCACGTACTCGGCGTGGCTGGAGCGGGTGTGCACGAAGCCGACGACCTCGTCCCCCACCTGGATTTCTTCGACGTCCGGGCCCAGTTCGGCCACCACTCCGGCCAGGTCGCTGCCCTGCCCGGACGGGAAGGTGGACGGCCAGCGCTCGGCCAGCGCACCCACCCGGATCTTCGTTTCCCCCGGATTGATCCCCGCGGCCCGGACCCGCACGAGCACCTGCCCGGATTCCGGCTCCGGCCGGGGCACTTCGGCCAGCTGCAGCACTTCGATCCCGCCGTGTTCGCCGTATCTGACCGCCTGCGGCATACGCGTCTCCCTCGCTCGTATGGTTAGTCCAACAAACGATCGGACGAATTTATGCCCGGCGGGCGGAAATTCAGCCGGCGAGCCTCCGGACCACGGCATCCGCGAGCAGGCGGCCGCGATCCGTGAGCACCGCGCGGCCCCGACTGTCCAAATCGGACTGTTCGAGCAAGCCCTCCGCGGCGGCCGCGCGGGCCTCCTTCACTCCGGCCTCGTCGAGCGCGGACAGCGCCAGCCCGTCGGAGATCCGAAGCTCCAGCATGATCCGCTCCAGGTGCTGGTCCTCCGGGGTGAGCACCTCGCGATCGGCTTCCGGGCTCTGTCCCTGCGCGAGGAGGCTGGAGTACTTGGCGGGATGCTTGACGTTCCACCACCGCACGCCGCCGACGTGGCTGTGCGCGCCCGGCCCGGCGCCCCACCAGTCGCCGCCCTGCCAGTAGCCGAGGTTGTGGCGGCACCGCGCCGCCTCGCCGGTCGCCCAGTTCGACACCTCGTACCAGGTCAGGCCCGCACCGGCGAGGACGGAGTCGATCATCTCGTAGTAGCTGGCCAGCGTGTCGTCGTCCGGTGCGGGCAGTTCGCCGCGCCGCACCCGGCGGGCCAGCGCCGTGCCGTCCTCCACGATGAGCGCGTACGCCGACACGTGGTCGACGCCCGCCGAAAGCACCGCGTCGAGCGACGCGCGCAGGTCTTCGACGCGCTCCCCCGGCGTGCCGTAAATAAGGTCGAGATTCACGTGCTCGAACCCGGCGGCCCGGGCCTCGCGCGCGGCGTCGACCGGACGGCCGGGCGTGTGCACGCGGTCGAGCACCTTCAGCACGTGCCGGGCGGCGGACTGCATGCCCAGCGAAACCCGGGTGTAACCCGCGTCACGGATGCCCGCGAAGAACTCGGGCGAAGTGGACTCCGGGTTCGATTCGGTCGTCACCTCCGCGCCCGGCGCGAGCCCGAACACCGACCGGACGCCGTCGAGCACCTCGGCCAGCCCGTCCGCGCCGAGCATGGACGGGGTCCCGCCGCCGACGAACACCGTTTCGGCCTGCGGTGCGTTGCCGAGGATTTCCGCACCGAGCTCCAGCTCGCGGCGCAGCGCGTCCAGCCACGACCGCGGCGAGGCGGCGGAGCCGAGTTCGCCCGCGGTGTAGGTGTTGAAGTCGCAGTAACCGCAGCGGGTCGCGCAGAACGGCACGTGGACGTACACGCCGAACGGACGGGTGCCGAGGCCCGCGAGCGCGGTCTCGGGCAGTCCGGCGGAAGGACGGTGGGTGTCGGCAACAGGCACGACGTCCATTCTCCCCCGCCGCGCCCGGGTCGCCGCGCGCCCCTGCGCCACCCGGCGGAAAGTTCGGCCGCCGAACGATGCAACGCCGGGCGCGCGCTCCGCCGCCAAGCCGCCGATACCGTCTCACCAAGAGTCCGAAAGACGGGAAAGACCTGGCAGATCGCCCGCCCCATGCACATCCGGGACGGTTTCGCACCGCTGGAGTGAGCCTTCTCCCACGATCCGGACGCCCTTGGACGACGTTCGGCCCGCGTGGCAATCTGAGCCGGTGAGTCCTGCCGGTGTCCTTCTCGTGGCGCGCCGCCACGTCGACCTTCTCCGGGTCGCGAGCGCGCTCTGCCGGCCTGTTCGCTGACTCCCGCGCCAAGCCTGCCCAGCCCACCACCTGGACCACCGGCCCGCTGCCGCCCGCGCCGACGCCGCGGCGGAGCCGCCTCGACAACCCCGCCCGGAGGATCTCCATGTCCGCACCCCCGCGTGAAACGCCCGCGAAGGGCCGCACGCCTCGGACGCGCCAGAAGCGCGGCGAGGGCCAGTGGGCGCTCGGCTACCGGGAGCCGCTGAACCCGAACGAGCAGTCGAAGAAGGACGACAACCCGCTCAACGTCCGCGCGCGGATCGAGAACATCTACGCGCACCGGGGCTTCGACGCGATCGACCCGGGCGACCTGCGCGGCCGGTTCCGCTGGTTCGGCCTCTACACCCAGCGCAAGCCCGGCATCGACGGCGGCCGCACCGCGCAGCTGGAGCCGGAGGAGCTGGAAGACAAGTACCTGATGATGCGCGTCCGCACCGACGGCGGCGCGCTCACCACCGAGCAGCTGCGGGTGCTCGGCGAGCTGTCGCAGAAGCACGCGCGCGACACCGCGGACATCACCGACCGGCAGAACATCCAGTACCACTGGATCGGGATCGAGGACGTGCCCGCGATCTGGTCGCGGCTCGAGTCGGTCGGCCTGACCACCACCGAGGCCTGCGGCGACAGCCCGCGCGGCATGCTCGGTTCGCCGGTCGCCGGGATCGCCGAGGACGAGGTGCTCGACGCCTCGCCCGCGCTCGAGGAGATCCGCCGCCGCTACATCGGCGACCCGCGGTTTTCGAACCTGCCGCGGAAGTTCAAGACCGCGATCTCCGGGCTGCCGGACATCGTGCACGAGATCAACGACATCTCCTTCGTCGGCGTCGACCACCCCGAGCACGGCCCCGGCCTCGACCTGTGGGTCGGCGGCGGGCTGTCCACGAACCCGATGCTCGCCCAGCGGCTCGGCGTGTGGGTCCCGCTGGACGAGGCGGCCGACGTCTGGGAAGGCGTCGTCTCCATCTTCCGCGACTACGGCTACCGGCGGCTCCGTTCGCGGGCGCGGCTGAAGTTCCTGGTCAAGGACTGGGGTCCGGAGAAATTCCGGGAAGTTCTCGAAACGCAGTACCTGAAGCGGAAGCTGATCGACGGACCGGCGGTGCAGAACCCGGCCGTCCCGGTCGACCACGTCGGCGTGCACAAGCAGAAGGACGGCAAGTTCTACCTCGGCGCCGCGCCGATCGCCGGCCGGGTGTCGGGCAGCACGCTGGTCGCGGTCGCCGACGCGGCCGAGCGCGCCGGGTCGCGCCGGGTGCGGCTGACCCCGCTGCAGAAGCTGGTCGTGCTCGACGTGCCGGAGGCGGAAGTCCCGGCGCTGCAAGCGGAACTGGCCGAGCTGGGCCTGCAGGCCAAGCCGTCGCCGTGGCGGCGCAGCGTGATGGCGTGCACCGGGCTGGAGTTCTGCAAGCTCGCGATCGTCGAGACGAAGGTGCGCGCGCAGCAGCTGGTCGCGGACCTGGAGAAGTCGCTCGCCGACATCAACGCGCAGCTCGAAACGCCGGTGACGGTGCACCTCAACGGCTGCCCCAACTCCTGCGCCCGCGTGCAGACCGCGGACATCGGGCTCAAGGGCCAGATCGTCACCGACGCCGACGGCAACCAGGTCGAGGGCTTCCAGGTGCACCTCGGCGGCGGGCTCGGCGCCGACGCCGGGTTCGGCCGGAAGCTGCGCGGCCACAAGGTCACCGCGGGCGAACTGGTCGAGTACGTGGAACGCGTGGTGCGCGCGTACGTCGCGGGCCGCGAACCGGGCGAACGCTTCCCGCAGTGGGTGCTGCGGGCGGACGAAGGGGTGCTGCAGTGACCGCGGTGGCTGACTACCGGGCGCTGGCCGAGCGCGCCGGGAAGGAACTGGCCGACGCGACCGCCGAGGAGGCGCTGCGCTGGACGGCCGACACCTTCGGCGACGACTTCATCGTGGCGTCGAACATGCAGGACGCGGTCCTGATCGACCTCGCCACGAAGGTCAAGCCCGCGGTGGACGTGCTGTTCCTGGAGACCGGCTACCACTTCGCCGAAACCCTCGGGGTGCGCGACGCGGTGCAGACGGTGTACCCGGACGTGCGGATCGTCAACGCGCAGGCCGAGCAGAGCGTCGCCGAACAGGACGCGGAGTACGGGCCGAAACTGCACGAACGCGACCCCGGGCAGTGCTGTTTCCTGCGCAAGGTCGTGCCGCTGCGGCAGACGCTCGGCAAGTACTCGGCGTGGGTCACCGGCGTGCGCCGGGTGGACGCGCCGACCCGCGCGAACACGCCGATCGTCACCTGGGACGAGCGCAACGGCCTGGTGAAGATCAACCCGATCGCGGCGTGGACCGACGACGAGTTCAACGGCTATCTGCACGAGAACGGCATCCTGGAGAACCCGCTGGTGTCGATCGGCTACCTGTCGATCGGCTGCGCGCCCTGCACGGCGAAGGTCGAGCCGGGCCAGGATCCGCGCAGCGGCCGGTGGGCCGGGCAGTCGAAGACCGAGTGCGGATTGCACGGCTGAGAGAGGACGCATGACGACTTTGGAACCGGCGGCCGACGCGGCCGTCGACAACCTGGCCGCCCTTGAGTCCGAGGCCATCCACATCTTCCGCGAGGTCGCGGGCGAGTTCGACCGGCCGGTGATCCTGTTCTCCGGCGGCAAGGACTCGACGCTGATGCTGCACCTGGCGATCAAGGCCTTCTGGCCCGCGCCGGTGCCGTTCCCGCTGCTGCACGTGGACACCGGACACAACTTCGACGAGGTCCTGGAGTTCCGCGACCGCGTCGTCGAAAAGCACGGCCTGCGCCTGGTCGTCGCGAAGGTCCAGGACTGGATCGACGACGGACGGCTCGAGGAACGCGCCGACGGCCTGCGCAACCCGCTGCAGACCACGCCGCTGCTCGAGACCATCGCGGAGAACAAGTTCGACGCAGTGTTCGGCGGCGGCCGCCGCGACGAGGAGCGGGCGCGGGCGAAGGAGCGGATCTTCAGCCTGCGCAACGCTTTCGGCCAGTGGGAGCCGCGCCGGCAGCGGCCCGAGCTGTGGAACCTCTACAACGGGCGGCACCGTCCCGGCGAGCAGGTCCGCGTGTTCCCGCTGTCCAACTGGACCGAGGCCGACGTGTGGAACTACATCGCGCGGGAAAAGGTCGAGCTGCCCTCGATTTACTACGCCCACCAGCGCGCGGTCTACCAGCGCGACGGCATGTGGCTCAGCGAGGGCCCGTGGGGCGGGCCGCGTCCCGGCGAGGACGTGCGCGAGCTGAGCGTGCGCTACCGGACCGTCGGCGACGGTTCGTGCACCGGCGCGATCGAATCCACGGCGTCCACTGTGGAGGAAGTGATCGCCGAGGTCCAGGCTTCGCGGCTCACCGAACGCGGCGCCACCCGCGCCGACGACCGGATGTCCGAAGCGGCCATGGAAGACCGCAAACGGGAGGGCTACTTCTGATGTCGAGCCTGCTGAGGCTGGCCACCGCGGGCAGCGTGGACGACGGCAAGTCCACGCTGGTCGGACGGCTGCTGTACGACACCAAGTCCGTCCTCGCCGACCAGCTCGACGCGGTCACCCGCGCGTCTGTCGACAAAGGACTGTCCACTCCGGACCTGTCGCTGCTCGTCGACGGCCTGCGCTCGGAGCGCGAGCAGGGCATCACGATCGACGTCGCGTACCGGTACTTCGCGACGCCGAAGCGGTCGTTCGTGCTCGCCGACACCCCGGGGCACGTGCAGTACACGCGCAACACGGTCACCGGCGCGTCCACCGCGCAGCTCGCGGTGCTGCTGGTCGACGCGCGCAACGGCGTGGTCGAGCAGACCCGGCGGCACGCGGCCGTGCTCGCGCTGCTCGGCGTGCCGCAACTGGTGCTGGCGGTGAACAAGATCGACCTCGTCGACTACGACGAGAACACCTTCAGCGTCATCGCCAAGGAGTTCACCGCGCACGCGGAATCCCTCGGCTACGACTCGGCGTCCGTCGTCGCCATCCCGGTTTCCGCGCTGGTCGGCGACAATGTCGCGACCCGGTCCGAGCGGACCCCGTGGTACGACGGCCCGTCGCTGCTGGAGCACCTCGAAAACGTGCCGGTGGCACCGGATCCGCACGATTCGGCGCTGCGGTTCCCGGTGCAGTACGTGATCCGCCCGCGCACCGCCGAGTATCCGGACTACCGCGGCTACGCCGGTCAGATCGCCGCCGGAACGGTGCGTCCGGGCGACGAGATCGTCGTGCAGCCGCAAGGGATCCGCAGCCGCGTCGAGCGGATCGACACCGCGGACGGGCCGTTGGAAGAAGCAGGCGCCGGCACCTCGGTGACCCTGCTGCTCTCCGACGACATCGACATCAGCCGCGGCGACCTGATCGCTGCGGCCGACGCGTCGCCGGAGGTCACGGACGAGATCACCGGCACGCTGTGCTGGCTGTCGTCGAAGCCGCTCAAGACCGGCGCGCGGGTGCTGATCAAGCACGGCGCCCGGACCGTGCAGGGGCTCGCCACCGAGTTGCACGCCCGGTTCGACGAGCAGACCCTGTCCAGTGTGGACTCTCCGGCAAGCCTGGAGCTCAACGACATCGGCAGCGTCAGCCTGCAGCTGGCCGAGCCGCTGCCGGTGGACGACTACGGCGTGAGCCCGCGCACCGGCGCGTTCCTGGTGATCGACCCGAAGGACGGCGACACGCTCGCCGCCGGTCTCGTCGGCGAGCGGTTCTCGTGACGCCGCCCCTGGTCGCCGTCGCGCACGGCAGTCGCGATCCCCGCTCCGCCGCGACGGTGCGGGCGCTGGTCGACGTCGTCCGTGCGCAGGCGCCGGGGCTGGACGTGCACGAGTCGTTCCTCGACCTGTCGGAGCCGCGGGTCACCGACGTGCTCCGCGGGCTTTACGCACAGGGGCACCGCTCCGCGGTCGTCGTGCCGTTGTTGCTGGGCAGCGCTTTTCACGCCCGGGTCGACATGCCCGCGCTGGTCGACGAGGTGACCGCGGACTGCCCCGGGTTCCGGATCCGGGTGTCGGACGTGCTCGGCGCCGACCCGGCTCTCGAAGCCGTCGCCCTCGACCGGCTCGCCGGAGCCCGCCGCCGCGGCGGAACCGGGGTGCTGCTGAGCGCGGTCGGCTCCTCGAACCCCGAGGCCAACGCGGTCGTCGCCGGAGTGGCCGCACGCTGGGAAAAGCGGCTCGGCCTGCCGGTCAGCGAGGCGTTCGCCAGCGCGACCCAGCCGGACATCCCGGCCGCCGCGGCCCGGCTGCGCGACCGCGGCGCGCGGCATCTCGTGGTGGCGTCGTGGTTCCTGGCCCCCGGCCTGCTGCCGGACCGGATCGCGGCGCTGGCCCGCGAGGCCGACCCGGGCGCGTTCATCGCCGAGCCGCTCGCGGACGACCCGCGCGTGGCGGACGTGGTGATCGGCCGGTACGCCGCCGCGATTTCCGGTCTGCTGCGCACCGCCGCCTGACCTTCACACCGGGCAGCCCACCCCGGTCGCCCGCAGCGAGGCCTCCCACAACCGCTTCTGCAGATCGGCGTCGTGCGAACGCGCGCTGGACTTGACCAGCTCCGGGTAGCCGCGGATCTCGAAAAGCCCGCCGGGACCGTAATACTCGCCGTTGCGCGCGCCGGGATCGGTCGCCGCCCGCAGCGTCGGCAACGCACCCATCGCGGGCGTCCGCCCGAACAGCCGCGCGATCGCCAGGTTCGCGCCCCGGAAGACGGACGACGAGTGCCGGAAAATCTCGGTAGTCGCCCCGCCGGGATGCGCGGCCAGCGAGACGGTTTCGGTGCCCCGCAAGCGTTTCGCGAGTTCGTAGGCGAACAGCAGGTTGGCCAGTTTCGACGCCGGATACCCGCCCGCCGCGCGCAAGTCTTCCGGGTCGATCCGGCCGAACCGGTGCGCGATGCTGCTGACCGTCACCACCCGCGAGCTCGGCACTTCCAGCAACCGGTCGAGCAGCAGCGCGGTCCACGCGAAGTGGCCGAGGTGGTTCACCCCGAACTGCATCTCGAACCCGTCCGCGGTCCGGCCGGGCGCGTTCGTCACGCCCGCGTTGTTGATCAGCAGGTCGATCCGGTCGTGCCGGGCGCGCAGCTCGTCGGCCGCCTCCCGCACGGAGTCCAGCGACGCCAGGTCCAGCCGGACGACCTGGGTTCCCCGGCCGATCCGGCTCGCCGCGTCGCGTGCTTTCCGCTCGTCTCGGCAGGCCAGCACGACCCTAGCCCCGTGCTCAGCCAATGCGCGGGCCGTGGCGAAGCCGAGGCCGGTATTCGCTCCAGTGACCACCGCGACGCGTCCGCTCGACAACCTGAACCACTCGTTCATGTTGTATAGTGAACCACCAGTTCACCTTTACCGGCAAGGAGCGAGCAGTGCGGGCAGACGCGGCACGAAACCGAGCGGCAATCCTGGCGGCCGCACGACGTTTGCTGGCGACTCGTGGTCCCGAGGCCGGAATGGACGAGATCGCTGCCGAAGCCGGTGTCGCCGTCGGCACCCTCTACCGGCATTTCCCGACCAAACAGGACCTGGTGCGGGAGATCGCCGAAGACCTCGGCACCGCGATCGCCGACGTGCTCGACAACGCCGCCGCCCGCGTCGCCGCCGAGCAGACCGCCGCGGCCGACGAGCTTCTCGACCTGATCCGCCGCGTCGTCGTCGATCTCAGCGAAGAACGCCTGCTCCGCACCGCACTCTCGAACCTGTCGCCCGAGCCACTGCAAGCGATGCGCCAGCACGCCACCCGCGCGATCGAATCCCTGATCACCGCCGCCCACCGGGACCACGCCTTGCGCCCGGGAATCTCCGCCGACGACATCGGGTTGCTCCTCGCCACCTCGCCGGGCGCGGACGTTCCGGAGCCCGACCGGCAGCGCTGGGTCGAACTGGTCTGGCTCGCCCTGTCGGACCACCGTCGGTAGGCCCGAACGGCCGATCAGCCCACTGTTACCGCCACAAGGTGAGCAGTATTCACATTTTTCGTCACCGTGCGCTGCTGTGAACGGTCAATCCTTGACGCACTACTTAACTTGCCGGTAACTCTCTAATCGCTGCGCAGCTTTCTCTCTCCCCCGTGAAACCCGCAGGTAGGAGCACACAGATGAAAGCACCTCACTTTTACCGGCTGGCCGCGCTGACGGCGGCCGCCGCCCTTCCGCTCGCGCTGGCGGCCCCGGCGTCCGCCGCGACCGCGATCAACTTCGACTGCCAGGCCGACGCGCCGGTGGTCGGCCCGCAGCAGGTGTCGCTGACCCAGAACGCCGACGTCACCGCACCCGCGACGGTCGCGCCCGGCGGCGCGTTCGACGTCGTCATCGACCCCGCGCCCAACACCGTCCCGAGCGACGTCGGCGGCAACAAGGTCAAGAACATCAACACCTTCGCGCTGAAGTTCCCCGTCCCGGCCAACTCGACCTACGTCAGCGCCGACCTCGCCGGCGGCTCCGGCCTCGGCGACACCGCGCCGACGATCAGCGTGGCCGACGGCGTCGCGACGCTGAGCTTCCCCGGCCCGATCGCCGGCGGTTCGACCTTCGAACTGCCGACCATCACCGCGCACCTCAAGGCAGGCGACTCCGGCACGATCGAAACGAAACTGTCCGGCACCAGCTACAGCGACCCCGGCCTGACCTTCAAGGCCGTGGCGAGCAGCATCATCGGCGACGTGACCGCGCCGACGGCGTGCTTCCCCAACCCGAGCCCGGTTTTCACCACCACGACCATCGGCTGACCCGGACCGCGGCCACCCGCTGCGCCCGGGTGGCCGCGGCCGATTCACGGCAGCAGCAGTCCCCAGTAGACCGCCCACGGCACGAACACCAGCCCGGCCGCGAGCGGCGCGATCGCCCCGCGCCGCCGGTCCGGTTTCCGTAGCCCGGCAAGGGTTACCGCCCACGCCGCCACCGTCGCGACCGCCAACACCTGCACCGCCAGCCACGGCAACGGCCGTCCGCCGATGACCGGTCCGAGATCCTTCATCCCGGACATCTGCGCCCAGCCGAGCATCCCGACGAATCCGGCGACCGTCGCCGTCCCCAGTCCGGCCAGCCACCGCGACGATCTGGTCCCCCGGCGACGCACCAGCGAAACCACGCCGCCGACCGCAAACCCGGCCAGCAGCAGGGCGAGCGCAATCCCCTGTGCCGCAACAGATTCCCACCACGCCAACGGCGGGAGCGCTTCCGACGGCCGCTGCGCGAAGGCCGCGGTCTCGACGTGCACGCCCTGCCGAGCCGCCAGCCAAGCCGCGACCGCTGCCGGGTAGCCCGGCACGACCCGAGGCAGCCGGTCGAACCCGGCGTCGCTGGTCGCGTAGAGATCCGGCCCGCCGCCGGCGATGAACCGGATCGTGTGATTCGGGTGCTGCGCCAACGCTTCCGCGAAAATCCGCGAGCTCTCGACCGGTACGTGGTTGATGTCGAGGTCGCCCCACAACGCCAGGATCGGCTGTTTCAGCCGCCGCAGCACCGGCACCGGGTCGTAGTCCGCCTCGGGAAACAGCCCCGCTCCGACGGCGAACCGCGTTCCCCGCACCGGCAATGTCGTCAGCAGCGAACCGGAAATCCCTTGGTGGCGAAGGACATTGCCCCAGTACCACGAGGTCTGCCGGGCACCGCCCATACCGGAGCCGCCGACGGTGATCACATACGAGATGTCCGCCGTCCGCGTCGCGGCGAGCGGCGCGACCCACGCGCCCTCGCTGACGCCCCAGACGCCGACCTCAGCGGCTCCCGAATGCGCCCGCAACGCGCGGACCGCCGAGACCAGATCGTCCGCCAGCACGCCGTAATCGCGCTGGGTCTTGGAATAACCGCTGGTACGCCGGTCGTACACGAGCGTCGTGACGCCGAGCCGCCTGAACATCTCGGCCTGCACGCGGAGGTTGTCCCGCGTCCGCCAGTCCGAACCGCCTTGCAGGACGATCGCGGATTTCGCCGGACCGTCCGGCCGGAATACCGTGCCGTGCAACGTGATTCCGCCCGAACCGGCGAAGCTGACGTCGCCGGACGGTGGTGCTGATACCGGCTGGGCGGTCGGCAGGACCGAGCCCAGCACGAGGATCGCGGCGGTCAGCCGCGATTTGCCCCAGGGCAGCATGAAGTGTTCTCCTTGCTTCGGGAGATCGTGCGCGTTTTCCCTTATTCCTGGGTGCCGAGTGGCCGCTCGGCACCCAGGGCCTTCCTCGGATTCAGTCCCGGACTGCCTCCTCTCCGCCCGGAGCCGGGAACGCGAGCATCCGCGTCTCGACCCGGCGCGCCCCCTCCGGCGTCTCGTCGTCCGGCCGCTGATACCGCCGCAGCAAAGCGAGATACGCCTCGAAGAAGTCGCCGAGCTCGTCCAGGGTCACGGTGATCGCGCCGCGCGAGTACGGGATCGCGTCCGCCCACTCCCCCAGCTGCGGCCGCTCGCGCTCGAACCGTTCGTACAGTTCGGTGTCGCCCGCGAGCCACAGCCGGTGCAGCTCGCCGATCGCCGCCTTCGCCGGATCGTCCTCGGCAGGCGGCAATCGCAGGTCGTGCGGCACGGCACGCCACCAGCGCTCCCGCCCGCGCGCGCGTTCGGGAAGCTCCTCGACGAACCCGTTCTCCGCCAGGACCCGCAGGTTGTAACTGGTCCCGCCGCTGGTCACGCCCAGCCGCTCGGCGAGCGTCGTGGAGGTCGCCGGTCCGGACGAGGCCAGCAGCTCGAGTATCCGCTGCCGCAACGGGTTCGCGAGCGCCTTGAGCGCCTTCAGATCAGCGCGACGAGGTTCTGCCATGTCCCCAAGGTAGCGGTGCACGAGTTTTCATGCACGAGTTTTCGTGCATGAACTTCACACCCGCTCCCGGACGGACGGTGTGCGAAAGTGTCAGGCATGGCTGACGAACTGGTGCACTACGAGGTGGCGGCCGGCATCGCCACGATCACCCTGGACTCCCCGCACAACCGCAACGCGCTGTCGGCGCAGCTGCGGCGGGAACTGAGCGAGTCGCTGACGAAGGCTCGCGAGGACGACGCGGTGCGCGTGGTGCAGCTGACCCACACCGGCCCGGTCTTCTGCGCGGGCATGGACTTGAAGGAGGCCCGCGGCGCCGGTTCGTCCGACCAGGGCGTGAACGAGTTCCCGCGGATCCTGGACCAGTTGTGGACGAGCCCGAAGCCGGTCGTCGCACGGCTGGCGGGCCCGGCTCGTGCGGGCGGAATCGGCATGGTCGCCGCGTGCGACATCGCGGTCGCGGTCCCGGAAGCGACGTTCGCCTTCTCGGAGGTCCGGATCGGCGTCATCCCGGCGGTCATCAGCCTGACGGTGCTCCCGCGGCTGAACGCCCGAGCCGCGCACGAACTCTTCCTGACCGGCGACGTCTTCGACGCGAAGCGCGCGGTGGAGATCGGCCTGCTGAACGCCTGCGTCCCGGCGGAAGACCTGGACAAGACGGTCGAGGGCTACCTCAAGTCGCTGACCCTCGGCGGCCCGAAGGCCCTGGCCGCCACGAAGGAGCTGCTGGCCCGTCCGCGCCCGGCGACCCCGGCCGAAGGCTTCGCCGACATGAACGCCCTGTCCGCGGGCTTCTTCGCGAGCGAGGAAGGACAGGAAGGCATCCAGGCCTTCGCCCAGAAACGCAAGCCGAACTGGGTTCCGCAGGACTGACGCTGCCCGTGAGGGGAACCCCGGGGTTCCCCTCACGGCTTCTCAAGAATCCACCAGCACCAAGGTCAGCCGATGCGCCCCGGAGCCCATCGCCCGCTGCGCGTCCGAAAGCACGCTCCGCACCGCCAGATACGCCTTGGGCTCGGCCGCCTTCAACCCGTCCGACCCGGTCCAGATCAGCACGTGCTCGCCGGCAGGCAGCCACGACAAATCCGTGAGCATGTCGTACAAGGCGTCCAGATTCCGCCCGAAATAAGACGGGAAGGAAAGCGCCTCGCCGATCGCGTCCAGCGCCGACAGCTTGTCCAGCGTCCGCGTTCCGTCGACCCGATGCGGATAAGCCCCGCGCGCGAACGCCGCGTCCGCCGCGGCCTGCGCCGTCTCCCCGCTCACCGCGCGGGATCCACAACGACGAACGACGCGTAATGGTCGGCTGTGTAATACAACTCTTTCCCCGCCCCCGTGATCAGCCTGCGCGCCCCTCGGTCCGGGCTGCCCGGCGTTTTCACGGTGTATTCGTGGTAATAGCCGTTCTTCTCCGCGGGAAGCACCTTTTCCCGGTTCTGGAAGACGACGTCGTCATTGCGCGGATACGGGTAGGGCCCGCCCTTTTGGATCAGGTTCCAAGTGTCCTTCGCCTGCGAAGGCAGCGAGGACAGCGGTTTGACCGGCAGCTTGGAGTCCGCCCCCGGCACCTTCCCGGAAGCGGCGGCGGGAGCGCCCGACGAGGACGAGGGCGCCGGCGAATCCGAGGAGCCGGCGGTTTCCTTGACGAGCCACCCGCCGAGCACCAGCACGAGGAGACCGACGAGCGCAGCGGTGATCCGCCTACGGTTGACCATGGTGTGCCAGCTTAGGAGCGGCCGGGACCGTCGTCGTCACGGGCCGTGCCGAACCAGCGGCCGAAGCGTTCGACCAGCTTGTCGATGGCCCACGCGGCGAGCAGGCACAGCGGCACGAGCACCGCCATCACCAGCACGAACTGCACGGGGAACCAGGCTTGGGCAAGCCACAGCTCGACCCCGTCCCACCAGTTGGCCAGGCCCTCGAACACGAGTGTGAGCCTACGCGCGCTCGACTGCGCCGGGTCGGGCAGGGGAGGTAGGTTGCTGTCATGTTCGCCGTATACGCGCAGGAACCCAACGCCGAGTCCCCGCTCGATTCGCTGGTCGTCGGCGAGCGGCCGGAACCCGAGGCGCCCGAAGGCTGGGTCCGGGTGCACGTCAAAGCCGCCAGCCTGAACATGCACGACCTGTGGACCTTGCGCGGCGTCGGCATCAAGCCCGACCAGTTCCCGATGATCCTCGGCTGCGACGGAGCGGGAACGCTCGACGACGGCACCGAGGTCGTGCTGCACTCGGTGATCAACGCGCCGGGCTGGCAGGGCGACGACACGCTCGACCCGAAGCGCACCCTGCTCACCGAAAAGCACCAGGGCACGTTCGCCGACCAGGTCGTGGTCCCGGCCCGCAACGCGGTGCCGAAGCCGGCCGGGCTGAGCTTTGCCGAGGGCGCGACGATGGGCACCGCGTGGCTCACCGCGTACCGGATGCTGTTCGTGAAGTCGGGTCTGCGGCCCGGCCAGACGATGCTGGTGCAGGGCGCGTCCGGCGGGGTGTCGACCGCGCTGATCGCGCTCGGCCGCGCGGCCGGGTTCCGCGTGTGGGTCACCGGGCGCACCGAGGAGAAGCGCGCACTGGCCGAGAGCGTCGGCGCGCACCAGACGTTCGAGTCCGGCGCGCGGCTGCCCGAGCGGGTGGACGGGGTGTTCGAGACCGTCGGCAAGGCCACCTGGGGACACACGCTGAAGTCGCTGAAGCCCGGCGGCGTGGTCGTGGTGTCCGGTTCGACCAGCGGCCCCGACCCGTCGGCCGACCTGCAGCGCGTGTTCTTCCTGCAGTTGCGGGTCCTCGGCTCGACCATGGGCACCCGCGACGAGCTGGCCGACCTGCTCGCCTACCTCGACCTGAAGGGCATCAAGCCGCAGATCGGCACCGAGCTCCCCCTCACGGAGGCCCCCGCGGGATTCGCCGCGATGGCCGCCGGGGAGACCGCGGGCAAGATCGTCTTCACCCGCTGATCCTGATCGCACCGCGCTGGCCTCGGCTTTTGTTCGTCGAACGAGCCTGGGCCAACGCTTTTACCTGTTCTCCGGTGAATCGTCAACACCCCTGCTTCGCAATCAGATAGTGACCCCCGAAGTTCCACCAGAACTCGACCTTGGGCGGTTAACCTGGAGAACATGACCGCGACGCAGCGGCCCGCACCCGCCGACCGGGGCGGCCGGCACCCCAGCGACCCGGCGCCCGTCCGGGAGTCGTTCCGGCGCTTCGCCGGGATCCGCACGCGCGTGCTCGAGGTCGGGCCCGCCGTCGCCGAGGCGCCCGCACCGAAGCGCACGCGCCGCAAGGGCGCCGAGAAACCGCGCGCTCCGCGGCTCGTGTTGCTCCACGGGTATTGCGACAGTGCCGACACGTGGCGTCCGGTACTCGGAGAACTAGCCGCCGCGGGCATCGCCGCGATCGCCGTCGACCTTCCCGGTTTCGGCGACGCGCAGCCGCTGCGCCCCGGCCCGATGCTGCCCCAGCTCGACGCGTTCACCGCCGCGGTGGTGCGCGAACAGGCCGTGCTCGGCCCGGTCGTGCTCGCGGGCAACTCGCTCGGCGGCACGATGAGCCTGCGCGCGGCGCAGAACCACCGGCTGCCGACCACCGGCGCGGTGTCGATCGCC
The DNA here is from genome assembly GCF_004522235.1 of Amycolatopsis nivea. Lineage (GTDB taxonomy): Bacteria > Actinomycetota > Actinomycetes > Mycobacteriales > Pseudonocardiaceae > Amycolatopsis > Amycolatopsis nivea. The sequence goes on along the minus strand of NZ_SDLT01000035.1, from coordinate 57,091 downwards.
GCGCCCGGTTTCGTCGACTCGTGGCTGGTGCGCACGGTCGGGCGCAATCCGCTGCCGCTGCGGCTGTACTCCTCGCTTCCGTTGCCGGTGCCGGGTTTCCTGGTCCGCGCGGTCGCCGAACAGCTCGTGCCGCGGATCCTCTACGCCGACTCGCGGCACGCGGACGCGGGCCAGGTCCGGCGGTTCACCACGCTCTTCCCCGACTACCGGGCCACCACGTCCCGGCTCGAACAGGCCCGGCAGCTCGTCGCGGAGCTGGCCGACGCCTACCGGCTCGACCAGATCAAGATCCCGCTGCTCGCGGTCGCGTGCGGCAAGGACAAGCTGGTGACGGCCGCGTCCGGGCGGAAGCTGCACACCCTGGTGCCGCACAGCAGGCTCGTCGTCCGCGAGGACTGGGGCCACTGCCCGCAGCTGGACGACCCGGCCGAGGTCGCGGAGCTGCTCGCGTTCTTCGCCGCGGGCGCGGTCCGCTCGGCCGCGCGCCCGGCGCCCACGGTCAGCGACGTCGAGGACGATTCCGCGACTGGGTGACGCAGGGCCGCCGCGATCGTCACACTATGGAGTCGGTGACAGGCGCGGCGCCTCCGGGTACGGTGCCCTGCCAGGGCCCGGAACCCGGGTCCGGCGAACCACCAGTCTGAGGAGACATCGATGTCAGCTCCGCGCGGCGGCCCTAACCTGGGCTCCGGGTCCGGGATCTTCCGGCGGAAGCCGATCGAAACCATCGAGAGCGTCGGCGAAAGCGGCCTGCAGCGCACGCTCGGCCTGCGGCAGCTGACCGCGATCGGCGTCGGCGGCATCATCGGCGCGGGCATCTTCTCGCTCGCCGGGGCGGTCGCGAACAAGACCGCGGGCCCGGCCGTGCTGATCTCGTTCCTGATCGCGGGCATCGCGAGCGCCGCGGCGGCGTTCTCCTACGCCGAGTTCGCCGGCCTCATCCCGCGCGCGGGTTCGGCCTACACCTACGGCTACGCGGTGCTCGGCGAGATCGTCGGCTGGTTCATCGGCTGGGACCTGCTGCTGGAGTACACCGCGATCGTGTCCGTGGTCGCGATCGGCATTTCCGGTTATTTCAACGATCTGCTGGGCTTCTTGCACGTGTCGCTGCCGCACTGGATGTCCGGCGCACCAGGAACGGAACCGGCGGGCATCCCGTCCGGGTCCTACAAGGTCAACCTGTTCGCGGTGCTGCTCTGCCTGCTGATCGCCTTCATTCTCAACCAGGGCATGAAAAACGCGGCGCGCTTCGAAACGCTGCTGGTGTACCTGAAGGTCGGCCTGGTGCTGCTGGTGATCGTGGTCGGCGCCTTCCACATCCAGAGCGGCAACTACAGCAACTTCTTCCCATTCGGCCTGAGCGGCGCTTTCACTGGTGCGGCAACGGTATTCTTCGCGGTCTTCGGCTATGACGCCATGTCTACTGCGGCGGAGGAGTCGCAGGACTCCCAGAAGCACATGCCGAAGGCGATCATCTACTCGCTGGCGATCTCGATGGTGCTTTACGTGCTGGCCTGCCTGGTCCTGACCGGCATGGTGAAGTACACCGACATCAACCCGGAAGCGGCCTTCTCGAGCGCGTTCGCGAAGGTAGGCCTCGGCTGGCTGGGCGCGATCATCGCGGTCGGTGCGATCATCGGCATCCTGACGGTCCTGTTCACATTCCTGATGGGCGCGACCCGCGTGGGCTACTCGATGAGCCGAGACGGCCTGCTGCCGAAGTGGTTCTCAAAGACCCATCCGGTCCGCAAGGTCCCGTCCCGCATCACGTGGATCCTGGGCGGCGCTTCGGCCTTGATCGCCGGCGTGCTGCCCATCGGCGAGGCCGCGGAACTGACGAACATCGGCATCCTGCTGGCCTTTGTGGTCGTGTGCATCGCGGTGATCGTGCTGCGCTACAAGCGCCCGGACCTCCCGCGCACGTTCAAGACGCCCGGCATGCCGGTGGTCCCGATCATCGGTGTGGTGTTCTCGATCTGGCTGATCACGTTCCTGAAGCCGGAAACGTGGCTGCGCTTCGCGATCTGGTTCGTGATCGGCATGGCCATCTACTTCGCCTACGGCAAACGCCACTCCGCAATGGAACGCGGCTCCGGCGACGACGAGCAGGGCGAGTTGAAGTCCACTTCGGATTGACCGCTTTCGCCTGGTTGAGCGGGTTGTGATGCGGGGGACGCCTTTTGGTGGCGTCCCCCGCGTTTCTTTTTGTGCTGCTGGTGATGTCGTTCTGGGGCTCGTCCGCTCGGGGACTCGCGCGGTGTCCGTGCACGATCGGGCATCGTTCGCGGTCTACGAGCGCACTTCGTCTCCACAGCTTTCCGCGGCTGGATCACGCATAGTTGCTCGATCCGCTTCGCCGCCGAGTCAGCCCGCGAAGGCCTGACTGCTGAGGGATTCCACGGCCAGGAACTCCGACACGCGACCGGAGCACAGGAACCGGCCAAGCCGTTGTGATCCCCTGCCCGCGCCGCGGCGGGTTCTCCAACGCAACCGCCCAAGCCATCGCGACCCCGACCCTCCCCGCGGCAGATTCTCAACACAACCGGCAAGCCGTCGTGGCCCGTGCCCCGCCGCCAGGTCCTCGACACAATCGGCCAAACCGTCGCGCCGCCGCTACGGCAGATTCTGAACGCAACCGCCGGGCCATCGCGACCCCGGTCCCCACCGCAGAAGGCACTCAACACAACCAGCCAAGCCACCGCGAACCCGGTCCTCACCGCGGCAAATCCTCAACACAACCGGCAAGCCGTCGCGACCCCTGCCCCACAGCAGCAGACTCTCAACGCAACCGCCAACCCGCCGCGCCCTTTGCCGCGCCACAGCTGCAACCAGCCAAACCGTCACGCCCCTTGCCCACCGCAGCTGCAACCAGCCAAGCCGTTACGCCTCTTGCCTGCCGCAGCAGGAGCCAGCCAAGCCGTCGTGGCCCTTGACCCCGCCGCAACAGGCACTCACTGCAACCCGCCAAACCGTCGCAGCCCCAGCCCTCGCCGCCGGAGGTCTCAGCGCAACCGGCCAAGCCGTCGTGGCCCTCGTCCCCGCCACAGCAGGCAATCAGCGCAACCGGCCAAGCCGTCGCAGTCTCAGGCCTCGCCGCCGGAGGTCTCAGCGCAACCGGTCGAGCCGTTCCGCTGCCGCCTTTGCCTCGGTGCGCAGGCGGGTCATGATCGAGGCCGCCGAACCGTCACCGGCGAGGGGGTACGTCTGGCCAGCCCACAGCGACATCGCCTCCGGGTCACCGGCTTTGGCGGCCGCCCCGCGGACTGGCTTGCTCAGGTGGTGCAGTTGCGGGTAGGCGGCCGGGGCGTCGGCGGAGAGGTCGCTCAGGACGCGGTTCACCATGCCCCGCGCTGGACGTCCGCTGAACGCGCGCGTGAACGCCGTCGGCCGGCCAGCTTCGGCGAGTGCGCGTCGCTGGGTGTCGCCGGTGCCGGCTTCCGTCGCGAGCAGGAAAGCCGTGCCCAGCTGCGCCGCCGACGCACCAGCGGCCAGCACCGCCGCGACGTCGGCGCCGTTGACCAGTCCTCCGGCGGCGACCAGCGGCAGGCTCGTCCGCGCGCCGAGCAACCGCAGCAGCGCGAGCAGGCCGTATTCCTCGCCGCCGGCCGGGTTGCCCGGGTCGTCGGTGAACAGCCCTCGGTGCCCGCCGGCTTCGAAGCCCTGCACGACCAGCGCGTCGGCTCCGCGCGCGGCAGCGAGGTCGGCTTCCTCCGGGTTCGTGACGGTGACCGCGACCTTGCCGCCCGCCTCGTGGATCCGCTGCACCTCGGCGGACGTCGGCGCGCCGAAGGTGAACGACACCACCGGAACCCGGTGCCGCACGACGAGGTCGAGCTTCGCCGGGTACTCGTCGTCGTCCCAGACCGGTTCGCCGAGTTCGACTCCGTAGCGGACAGCCTCGGCGAGCAACCGTTCGCGGTGCGCGCTGAGGTCGGCCACCGACCGGCCGCCGGGGACGAACAGGTTCACGCCGAACCGGCCGCCGGTGAGGTCGGCGGTCTGCGCGATCCGGGCGTCCAGCGTCTCCGGGCTGAGGTAGCCCGCGGCGAGGAAACCGAACCCGCCCGCGTCCGTGACGGCGCCGACCAGCTGCGGAGTCGTCGGCCCGCCCGCCATCGGAGCCACGATCACCGGGAACTCGAGATCATCGAACATGTCCCCGAGCCTAATGCCGGACCGGAAATGCGCCGGGCCGCCGCCGCGTTGCAGAAGAGCATGACGGCAACCCTGGAACAGCTCCGCGCGCTGACGGTGCAGGAGAACGGCCTCGCCACCGTGGCCACGACCCGCGCCGACGGCACCGTGCACGCGTCCGTCGTGAACGCGGGCGTCCTGGACGACCCGGTGACCGGCAAGCCGAGCGTAGGCTTCGTCGCCGTCGGCGGCGCACGCAAACTCGCCCTGCTCCGCCGCAACGGCCACGCGACCGTCACGTTCCGCCGCGGCTGGCGCTGGCTCTCGGTGACCGGCCCGGTCCGCCTGATCGGCCCGGACGATCCCGACCCCGGCTTCCCGGCCGACGGCCTCCCGCCCCTGCTGCGCGAGGTGTTCCGCGCCGCCACCGGCACCCACGACGACTGGGCGGAGTACGACCGCGTGATGGCCGCCGAACGCCGGGCCGCGGTGTTCGTGGAGGTGAGCAAGATCATCGGGAACGGCTGAGCACTTCTCATGACGCGCACAACGAAGCAGGCCGTCCGAACCGTTTAGCTCCTTCCGGCGAGTACCTCGGGCACGACCCGGACGGGGAACGGCCGCTGCGCTTCGAACACCTCAGCTCCCGCTGCCTTGGCGACCTGGCAGTAACTGCCGTCCTCGTCAAGTTCGAAGGCAGTCAGTTCAGGCGCCGCCGGGTCGATCACCCAGTAGCTCGGCACGCGTAGCCGTTCGTAGAGCGCCTTCTTGGTGTTCAGGTCGTGAATCGACGTGCTCGGCGACAAGACCTCGACTGCAAGAACCGGCGGCACTGGAAGATCCTTGGCGGTGAAGTCCTCGGTCCGGCCGACCAGCACATCCGGCTGAAGTTCTATCCGGTCGCCCACATGCACAGCGAACGGCGCACCGACGACGAACATGTCCTCGGGGCAGGCTGCGTAAAGCACGCCGTACAACTGATAGCCGATCGTCTGGTGTCTCAGACCTGGCGCGGGGCTCACGAGGAGCGTCCCGTCGATGAGTTCGTAGCGACGGCCGTCATCCGGCATCCCCTCGAGGTCGTGCACCGTCATGGGCCCCGACCCGGGAGGATTCTGGATTTCCGCCATAACCGTCATGGTGCTCTCCTTTCCCTGTTCGCGCCAGAGACTCCCTGTCCGCAATTGAGAACACCAGCCACCACCGACAAAAAACGGCGGCCCCGGAAACCCGGAGCCGCCGTTCACCCGAAAGTGACGCTACTTCTTGTTCTTCCCGTTGTCCTCAGTGGACAGTGCCGCGACGAACGCCTCCTGCGGCACCTCCACCCGGCCGACGGTCTTCATCCGCTTCTTGCCTTCCTTCTGCTTCTCCAGCAGTTTCCGCTTCCGCGAGATGTCGCCGCCGTAGCACTTGGCGAGCACGTCCTTGCGGATGGCGCGGATCGTTTCGCGCGCGATGATCCGCGAGCCGATCGCCGCCTGGATCGGGACCTCGAACTGCTGGCGCGGAATCAGTTCCCGCAGGCGCGTCGCCATCCGGTTTCCGTACGTGTAAGCGGCGTCCTTGTGCACGATCGCGGAGAACGCGTCCACCGTCTCGCCCTGCAGGAGGATGTCGACCTTCACCAGGTCCGCCACCTGCTCGCCGGACTCCTCGTAATCAAGCGACGCGTAGCCGCGCGTGCGTGACTTCAGCGTGTCGAAGAAGTCGAAGATGATCTCCGCCAGCGGGATCGTGTAGCGCAGCTCGACGCGGTCCTCGGACAGGTAGTCCATGCCCAGCAGGGTGCCGCGTTTCGCCTGGCACAGCTCCATGATCGTGCCCACGAACTCCGACGGCGCGAGGATGCTCACCTTCGACACCGGCTCGTGCACCTCGGCGATCTTGAGCCCGGTCGGCCAGTCCGACGGGTTCGTGACGACGACCTCGCTGCGGTCCTCCAGCACCACGCGGTACACCACGTTCGGCGCGGTCGAGATCAGGTCGAGGCCGAACTCGCGCTCCAGCCGGTCCCGGGTGATCTCCAGGTGCAGCAGGCCGAGGAAGCCGCAGCGGAAGCCGAAGCCCAGCGCGACCGACGTTTCCGGCTCGTAGGTCAGCGCGGCGTCGTTGAGCTGCAGCTTCTCCAGCGCCTCGCGCAGCTCCGGGTAGTCCGAGCCGTCCACCGGGTACAGCCCGGAGAACACCATCGGTTTCGGTTCGCGGTACCCGGCGAGCGGTTCCGTCGCGCCGTGCCGCTCGGACGTCACGGTGTCGCCGACCTTCGACTGGCGCACGTCCTTCACGCCGGTGATCAGGTAGCCGACCTCGCCGACGCCGAGTCCCTTGCTGGCCTTCGGCTCCGGCGAGATGATCCCGACCTCGAGCAGTTCGTGCGTCGCCCCGGTCGACATCATCTTGATCTTCTCGCGCGGCGTGATCTTGCCGTCCACCACGCGGATGTAGGTGACGACGCCGCGGTAGGTGTCGTAGACCGAGTCGAAGATCATCGCGCGGGCTGGCGCGTCCGCGTCGCCGACCGGCGGCGGGACCTGCCGCACGCATTCGTCGAGCAGCTCGGTCACGCCCATGCCGGTCTTCGCCGACACGCGCAGCACGTCCGAGGGCTCGCAGCCGATGATGTGCGCGATCTCCGCCGCGTACTTCTCCGGGTCCGCCGAGGGCAGGTCGATCTTGTTCAGCACCGGGATGATGTGCAGGTCGTTCTCGAGCGCGAGGTACAGATTCGCGAGCGTCTGCGCCTCGATCCCCTGCGCGGCGTCGACCAGCAGGATCGCGCCCTCGCAGGCTTCGAGCGCCCGCGAGACCTCGTAGGTGAAGTCCACGTGGCCGGGCGTGTCGATCAGGTGCAGGACGTGGTCCTTGCCGTCCACCTGCCACGGCAGCCGGACGTTCTGGGCCTTGATCGTGATGCCGCGTTCCCGCTCGATGTCCATGCGGTCGAGGTACTGCGCGCGCATGGCCCGCTCCTCGACGACGCCGGTGAGCTGCAGCATCCGGTCCGCCAGCGTCGACTTGCCGTGGTCGATGTGGGCGATGATGCAGAAGTTGCGGATCAACTCCGGCGGCGTGAAGGTGGTGTCGGCGAACGTCTTGGGCGCTGTCACTCGGGCTGTCCTCGGGATGGTGGGGGATGTCCGTACCCCATCGTCCCATGGACCTCCGGGTGCGGGTGGGGGTCATCCCCGATGCGGCCCCGCTCGTCTCGTGATGACCTCGAAGCATGAGCACTTCACCCTCCCCCTCGCCGCCCGGCCCCGGCGTGCTCGACGCCGCGCTCGACCGGGCTTTCGGCCATCCCAGCGGGCTGCTGGGCAGGCTCGGCGGCAAGCTGATGGCGATCGGCAACGCCACGACCGAGCACCGCATCGTCGACCTGGCGCGCCTCGAACCCGACGAGACCGTTCTCGTCGTCGGCCCCGGGCCCGGGGTCGGCCTCGACGCGGCGAGCAAACTCGCCGGCGAGGTGATCGGCGTCGAACCCTCCCCGCAGATGCGCGACCTCTGCACGGACCGCTGCGGCGACCGCGCCGAGGTGCGCGCGGGCAGCGCGGCCCGGACCGGCTGCGCGGACGCGTCCGCCGACGTCGTGCTGACCGTGAACAACGTCCAGTTCTGGGAGGACCGCCCGGCGGCCTTCGCCGAGCTGTTCCGCGTGCTCCGGCCGGGCGGACGGCTGCTGCTTTCGGCGCACGAGAAGTGGCTTCCGGTGACGCGGCACGAACTGGCCGACGAAGCCGCCGCAGCGGGATTCACCGACCTGCAGACCTGGACCTGGGACCCGCCCGGATTCGCCGCGCTCGCCGCCCAGCTCCGGGCCGTGAAACCGGGCTAGCGCTTGTCGCGGCGCAACGGATGGTCCTCCGGTACCTCGACGAGCACGATCCGCAGCCCGTCCGGGTCGGCGATCCACGCCTCGTCGGTGCCCCACGGCTCGCGCCGGGCTTCACGCACCGGTTCGACCCCGCGTCCGGCCAGTTCGGCCAGCGTCGCGGGGAGATCGCGGACCTGCAGGAACAGATTGACGTCCGGACCGGGCCCCTCCTCGCCCGTGCCGACCACCTCGATCGACCCGCCGCCGGCGAAAAACCGCGTGCCGCCGGGGAACTCGCGCTCGATCGCGAGGCCGAGAGCGTCGCGGTAGAACGCGGTGGACACCTCGTGGTCGCGGGGGTGGATCAGCACCCGGCTGCTCAGTACGTCCATGGTTCCTGCCTACCCGAGCGGCTCAGGCGACCGCAATCGCAGCGATCCCGGCCAGCACGACCAGCGATCCGGCGAGGCGGCGGACCGCGTTGCGCTCGCGGAGCACGAGCCAGGCGGCGACCCCGCCGAAGACGATCGACAGCTCGCGCGCCGGCGCGACCAGGCTGACCGGCGCGATCCGCAGGGCGTACAGGACCAGCAAGTAGCTGGCCGGCGAGGCGAGTCCGACGATCAGCACCTCCCGCCGGTGGTCGCGCCACAGCCGCTTGATCTCCGACCGGCCGCGCGCCGCGGTCGGCGCGAGCAGGATGCTCTGACCGATCGCGCCGCCGCCGAAGTAGACGAGCGGAGGCACGCCGAGCGACGTGACCGAGTGCGCGTCCCAGAGCGTGTAAGCGGCGATGACGACGCCGGTCGCGACGCCGTAGAACACCCCCGCGCGGCGGGCCCGGGCGTTGCCGGTGCCGCCGCCGAGGCTGATCACCAGGACGCCCGCGACGACGAGGAACGCCCCGATCAGCCCGAGCACGCCCGGCCGTTCGCCCAGGACCGTGACGGCCACGAGCACCGACACCAGCGGCCCGGTCCCGCGAGCCAGCGGGTAGACGATGGACAGGTCGCCGACCTCGTATCCGCGCTGCAGCACGATCCCGTACGCCACGTGCAGGACCGCGGTGCCCGCGGCGGCGAGCAGCCAGGTCCACTGTGGACGTTCCGGTTCGACGGCCAGCGCGACCGCGATCACCGGGAGCATCGCCGCCGCGGAAACCGTGTAGTACAGCCAGACGAACCGCGGGCCGCCGGAAACCCGTTTGGCGGCAAGGTTCCACACGGCGTGCACGACCGCGGCGACGAGAACCATGGCGAGGGCTGTGGTGTTCATCCGGACCCCTTCAGGTTTTCAGCGCACGCTGAAGACCGGGTCCTCCAGGCTTTTGTCCCGTCAGATGAACGGCGGGGCTCTGTCTCCCGCCGAAGGTGCCGCTCGGACCAGGCCCGCCCGCCCTCGTTGTCTTCGCGACCCGCTCTGCGGGACCACGGGCAGGCGACGGAACCCTAGGCACTACCGGACCCCACCGTAACCGAGGCGGGGCCGCGGTGCCGAGCGTTTGCCTGCTCCGGGGCCGTCGGCAACGCCGCGAACAGGGCTGTTAAAATTTTCGACTGTTGCCGTGCGGCATTCCGTCAGGGAGGAAACCCGGCAGTCCCTCGGGACTGATCCGGAGCCACACGAACGCGGCAGCGACCTTCACCGAGTGAAAGAGGAACGCCTCCATGGCCAACATCAAGTCGCAGGTCAAGCGCATCACGACGAACGAGAAGGCGCGGCAGCGCAACCTGGCGATCCGGTCCTCGGTGAAGACCGCGATCCGCAAGTTCCGCGAGGCCGCCGAAGCCGGTGACAAGGACAAGGCCCTCGAACTGCAGCGCGACGCCGCTCGCAAGCTCGACAAGGCCGTCACCAAGGGCGTCATCCACGCCAACCAGGCCGCGAACAAGAAGTCGGCTCTCGCGAAGCGCGCGAACCAGCTCTGAGCGCAGTCTTTCCGGAAGGCCCGGCGGCTTCGGCTGCCGGGCCTTTTCCGTGTCCTGGGGACCGGCCCGGCTGTCCTCAAGGCGTTCCCGGAACCGGGACGTCAGCGGTCGCCCTTGGCCGCGACCACGTCGAGGACCGCGCGCTGCAGCGCGTAGTTCGCGTCGGCCGCCGCGCCCTTGACCTCGGCGTTCAGCCGCGCCACGACGCGCATCGCGGTCGCCAGGCCGTCCTGGCCCCAGCCGCGGGACTGCCCTTGCGCCTTGCGGATCTTCCACGGCGGCATGCCGAGTTCGCCCGCCATCTGGTTCGGGTTGCCGCGCCCGGCCGCGGACACGCGAGCGATCGTGCGGACCGCGTCGGCCAGCGCGTCGGCGATCAGGACGTGCGGGACGCCCAGCTGCATCGCCCACTGCAGCGACTCCATCGCGGCGGCCCGGTCGCCCGCGACGGCCTTCTCCGCCACCGCGAAGCCGGTCACGTCGGCGCGTCCGGTGTGATAGCGGCGGACCGCCCGCTCGTCGACGACTCCCCCGGTGTCGGCGACCAGCTGCGTCGCCGCCGAGGACAGTTCGCGCAGGTCCGAGCCGACCGAGTCGAGCAGTGCCATCAGGCCCGCGGCGTCGATCTTGCCGCCCGCGCGGCGCACCTCGTTGCGGACGAACGCCTCGCGCTCGGCCGGTTTGGTGAGCTTCGGGCATTCGGTGATTTCCGCGCCCGCTTTTTTCAACGCGCCCGGCAGCGCCTTGGCGGCTTTGCTCCGCCCGCCGCCGCTGTGCACGACCACGAGGACGATGCCGTCGGCAGGCGCTTTCACGTACGCGAGGACCGCGTCGGAAAGCTCCTGCGAGATGTCCTGCGCCGACTCGAGCACGATCACGCGCCCCTCGGCGAACAGCGACGGGCTCACCAGCTCGGCCAGCACAGGCGGTGTGAGATCGGACACCCGCATGCGCGTGAGGTCGGCCGTCGGGTCCGCGGCCTTGGCCGCGTCGAGGGACGCTCGCACAGCCCGTTCGATGAGCAGTTCTTCCTCGCCCGTGACGAGGTGCAGCGGCGCGGGTGCGGTGGTCACACGGCCATCTTCTCACCCGGCCGCCGGGCCGCCCGCTCCGGTGATGTGGGCCGCCTCCGTGGCACGAGCTGATCGGGATGTCGTACGGTGTAGCCGAGGACGCGCCCGCCGGCGCTCCGACAACCGAATACCGCTCATCCAGAGGGGCAGAGGGAACGGCCCGACGAAGCCCCGGCAACCGGCGTACAGCCTGTCATCCCGCGATCGCGGGGTAGCTGACGACCACGGTGCCAATTCCGGCCCGCTTCGGCGGGGCAGATGAGGAAAGGAACCTCGCGATGACTGCAGCCCTCAGCGCCACCTCCGCCAACAAGACGATCGACCTCGGTCCGGCCGTCGAACTGGTGTCGAAGGAAGAAGGGCACCGGCAGCCGCTCGCTCCGGAATTCGTCTCCGTCGAAGACTTCTCGCCGCTCGAGGTCGCCTACGACTTCGGCCGCGTCCGCCGCGAGGACATCGAGGCGGGCCCGCGCAACATCTGGCGTTACAAGAAGCTCCTTCCCGTCCCCTCGACCGTCGAGGAGACCCCGAACACCGAACCCGGCTGCACCCGGCTCGTGCGCGCCGACCGGCTCGCGAAGGAGCTCGGCCTCAAGCGCGTGTGGGTCAAGGACGACACCGGCAACCCGACGCACTCGTTCAAGGACCGCGTGGTCGCCGTCGCGCTCGCGGCCGCCCGCGAGTTCGGTTTCGAGGTCCTCGCGTGTCCCTCGACCGGCAACCTGGCCAACGCGACCGCCGCCGCGGCGGCCCGCGCAGGCTGGCGGTCGGTCGTGCTGATCCCGAAGAACCTCGAACGCGCGAAGATCCTCACCACCGCGGTCTACGACGGCGACCTGATCGCCGTCGACGGCAACTACGACGACGTGAACCGGCTCGCCACCGAACTGGCCGGCGAGCACCCGAAGTGGGCGTTCGTGAACGTCAACGTCCGCCCGTACTACTCCGAGGGCTCGAAGACGCTCGCCTACGAGGTCGCCGAGCAGCTCGGCTGGCGCATCCCCGAGCAGATCGTCGTGCCGATCGCCTCCGGTTCCCAGCTCACCAAGGTGGACAAGGGTTTCCGCGAGCTGGGCCAGCTCGGTCTCGTCGACGCCAGCCCGTACAAGGTGTTCGGCGCGCAGGCCACCGGCTGCTCGCCGGTCTCCACCGCGTACCGCAACGGCCACGACGTCGTCCAGCCGGTGAAGCCGGACACCATCGCCCGCTCGCTCGCGATCGGCAACCCGGCCGACGGCCCGTACGTGCTCGACGTGGTCAACCGCACCGGCGGCGCGATCGAGGACGTCACCGACGAAGAGGTCGTCGAAGGCATCCGGCTGCTCGCGCGCACCGAAGGCATCTTCACCGAGACCGCGGGCGGCGTCACCGTGGCGACCGCGAAGAAGCTCGTCGAAACCGGCAAGCTCGACCCGGACGCGGAAACCGTCCTCCTCATCACCGGCGACGGCCTCAAGACCCTCGACGCGGTCGAGAACCACATCGGCCCGAGGGCCACCGTGCCGCCGTCCGCCGCGGCCGTCGCCAAGGCGCTCGGCTACTGACGCACCGGCCCGGGGTCCGCCGCACTACCGCGGCGGACCCCGCGGCTCGCCCCGGCGCACCACCGCCGGTCCGCTTCCTCCGGGAAGAACGGCGGTGTCCCCGTCGATATCGGTCCGGGTGACCAGCACTCCCATCGTTCCGAGAACGTCCACTGTGGACTTGCTCGGATGTCCGTATCCGTTGCCCGCGCCGACACTGATCAGCGCCGTGCGCGGCCGCACCGCCGCGAGAAACTGCGGCAGCGAATACCTCGACCCGTGATGCGGCACCTTCAGGACGTCTGCCCGCAGGTCGACGCCCTCGGCAAGCAGATCCGCCTGCGCGGCCAGCTCGACGTCTCCGGTCAGCAGAACCCGGCCAGCCGCGGTGTCGGCGCGCAGGACGACCGAACTGTTGTTGATCATCGTGCCGTCCTGCAACGCCGGTGCACGGGTAGTGGCGTAGCGCGGACCGATCACCTCAAGCGACAGCCCCGGCCACTCCAGCCGCTGCCCGTCGCTCAACTGCACCAGTGGCACGCCGCGACGCCGCGCTTCGCCGGAGACCGACTGCCACGCCCACGCGGGCGCACGCCCTGGCCCTACCGCGATCGCCCCGACCGCCCGTCCGTCGAATACCGAGGCGAGACCGCCGATGTGGTCCGCGTGCAGGTGACTCAGCACAAGCAACGGCACCCGTTCGACGCCCAGCCTCCGCAGGCATTCATCGACCGGCCCTGGCTCCGGCCCGGTGTCGACGACCACGGCGCGACCAGGCTCGGCCGTGGCCAGGACGACCGCATCTCCTTGTCCGACATCGCATTCCACCATCGCCCAGCCGTCCGGCGGCCAGCCAGGCACCAAGACTTTGGCCGGCACGACTGTCAGCAGCACGACGACCAGTCCGATCGCCACTAGCAGCCGCAGCCGGCGAAACCGCGCCGCCACCACGATTGCGACCAGCAGGACCGCCGCGCACAATCCTCCCCACCAGCCTCCGGGCCACGAGAGCGCCGCGCCCGGCGCTCTCGCGCCATGCCGGGCGACGGTGATCAGCCATCGGGCTTCCGGATCCGCTAGATGGATCAGCAGATGCCCCGCACCTGGCCACCACGGGCCGACGACCGTTGCCAGCACTCCCAGCACGGTGACCGGCGCGACCACTGGTGCCGCAAGAACATTGGTCACGACCGAAACCAGGCTGACCGTGCCCGCCATTCCGGCGATGACGGGAGCGGTGACCACGAACGCGGCTAGCGGCACGGCTAGCCCTTCGGCGTAACCGGGCGGGACTCCCCGCCGCACCAACGAATCTGCCCAGCGCGGCGCGAGCAGCACCAGCCCTGCCGTGGCGAGAACCGAAAGAGCGAAACCGAAATTGCCCGCCATCGTCGGATCCCACGCCACCAGTACACAAACGGCGAAGGCCAATGCGGGCAACGCTGAACCACGCCGTCCCAGGGCCAGCGCGAGCAGGCCGATGCCGCCCATTACGCCAGCCCGCACCACACTCGGTTCAGGACCCACCAGGACGAGAAATCCCACTAGGCAGGCACCAGCCGCTGTTGCGGAAAATCTCGGACCTGCTCGGACCAACCGGCACAGCAGCAGTACGGCTCCGCCGATGATTACAAGGTTGCCACCGCTCACTGCCATCAAGTGGGTGAGTCCGGAGGCTTTGAACTCACCTTCGACCCGTTGCGGCAACGCGCTCGTGTCGCCTAGCACCAGTCCGGGCAGGAGGCCCGCGGGTTCCTCCGGCAGGATCGCGCACAGCGAATGCAAGCTGTTCCGCAGAGCTGCGGCGGCTTGCTGCCACCACGGTGCCGGACCGATATCCGCTGGCGCGGCCCGCACGGAGAGGACTGCTGCGGTTAGTTCGCCGCCGCGTGCGGGCAGGAGACGACCGGATGTCGTCACCTCCTGGCCGGGCAGCAGACGATTCCATTCCGCGACCGGTGCCAGCAACAGAACCCGGCCGGTCGATTCGACTGGCAGACCGTCCACTGTGGCCGTTGCGACTCGGGCCGGGATCGCCACTGACCGGGTTCCCGCCTGTTGGTCGGCGTATCCGGCTTGGTGGATCGGCCGCGGGCGCTCGCTGATCTCGACCCGCAGCGTCGCTGTGACGCCATGTGCGGCAGCGGCTCCCAACGGGTCGGATGATGCGTCGTGGATCCGCAGAGCGGTTGGCACTGCGGCAATGAGTCCGACCAGCAGCAGCGCTCCCCCGGCACCGAGGTATCTGGCACGGCCGCGCACTAGAAGCACTGCCGCGCCGATCACCGCTACGGCACCGATCGCTGTCGCGATCCACCAGCCGAGTTGCAGTCCGGCGAGGGTGGCCACCCATCCGGCGACAGCAGCGGGGACGAGACGGAAATCGTGGTCGCGCCGGGCCGTTTCCTCGGTTTCCAGCTTCATCCGACGGTCACCTGCTCGCGGATTTTTTGGAACTTGCTCTCGCCAATGCCGTCCACGTCGCGGAGTTGTTCGACGCTCGAGAATCCGCCGTGCTGGGTGCGCCAGTCGGTGATGCGCCGGGCGGTGACCTCGCCGACGCCCGGGAGACTGTCGAGTTGTTCGGCGGTCGCGGAGTTCAGGTCGATCTTGCTGGCTGCGGCTCCTGAACCGACCGGTGCCGCTTGCGCGGCTGGGACGCCGACCGCCAGCTGCTCGCCGTCGGTGAGTCTGCGGGCGAGGTTCAGCGTGGTCAGGTCGACGCCCGGGTTGGCACCGCCGGCCGCGCGGAGGGCGTCGGCGACGCGGGAACCCGACGGCACGGTGACTAGCCCTGGCGAGCGCACGTGGCCGACCACGCTGATTACCAGATTCTCGTTCGTCTTCGACGCGTGCGGCACCTGCGCACGGGCAGTCGGGAGCGGCGGGGCGATCTCGGCTGCGGGCGAGCGGCCGAAGATGGCCAGGCCTCCGGCAATGACGGCGGCGGCTGCCAGCAATGCCAGGGCGAAGATCATTCCCCGGCGGCCCAGGAAGCCGGGCAGGCCGGTCGAACCGGGGAGCCAGCGCCGGGTCAGGCGATGCTCGATGTGTTCTGGCAGCCAGCTGCGGACCAGTTTGCCGCCGGGCAAGGAGCTTTCCGGCGGGGGTGGGTTGTCGGCCAGTGCAGACAACCGGGCTTTGCGACCCGTGGGCCGCAAGAGCGGCGTACCGTCCGCCAGCTGGCCGCCCAGTAGCGGTGCACTGTCAGCAACTGCAGCTTCCGGACCTGCTGCGCGAGAGTGCCGCCTTGAGTGGACCGCCGCGCCGTCCATGCCTGTGGGCAGGCGAGGATCCGGTTCCCCGCCGGGCACCTCCTGGCTGTCTGCAGTTGCCGACACACTCGCCCGGCTGCGCGCCGACCGGCCCGCACGGCCGAGGGGCAGCCAGCGGCGGACCGGCCCGCTGCCGGGTCCGCTGAGGTGCGGGACCGCGGCCAGCTGGTCGGCCAGCCAGGTGAGCCTGACGTTGACGGGAGTGCCCTGGTCTCGGGCGGAGGGCTCGAACACACGATCGACGCTAGGCGTCGGCCGGTCCGACTGCGAGCGGGTTCCGCGCGATCTGTGGACAACCCGCCCCTTGGGGACAACTCGGCCTTCAGCTCAGGTGCCGCGCCGGATTTTGTCGGGGCACGCGGTCATACTGGCGGGTTTGGCGCGCGGCACCGGTGATCGAAAAGCGTTCGCGTCCGGCGCGCTCGTCCGCCAGCACCCGGTCTCCGGTCTGCAACCGGATGATTCCCGTTGACTGGCGAGGAAAAGCCGAGACCCGAAGCGCGGTCGAAGACCGGATGGGCGCGCTCGAACAGACCCGCGCGCGACTGCTCGCCGAGCGGTTGCGCTTCAAGTGGCGGCCACGGACTCCGGTCGCGCCGCCGCAAACCGCCTGGTCTTCCGAGAGATCCGCGGCTTGGACGGAACGCTCGACGCGCACAGCCGCGACGACCTGACCCGGATGTCCGCCCGTGCAGCGGTAATCCGGCACTACGAGGACGAATTGGCGCCCTACCGCATGGCGAGTCGCCACGCTGCCCGAGCATCGCGGCAATGGCTACCTCGGCGAAATTCTCGCCGAGGGCACCAGAATTCTTGCTGCACAAGACGTTCCTCGCATCCGAACGGCGACACATCTCGGCAACGTCCCGATGGCGAACGCGTTCCGGCGCGCCGGATACCTCACCTTCGAGCGCACGATCACGATGTCTTGGCCGTGATTCGAGTGGAGGCTTGGGAACGCGCGGTCGCCCACGTCGCCACGATGGCGGCTGGTGGGCCAGCGGAACCGTCGTAGCGGGAGTTCACCGCACTCGGTGCCGAACTCGCCGAGGAAGGGCGTCTCGATCCACGAATACTCGGGAAAGCCGCTGGCCACGACGAGCAAGACCTCAAACGCGTCTGGCACCTGCTCGCGCGATTCGGCAACCAGGAAACCAGCTAGGCGCGCTGCACGACCACGCCGAGCACGCCAGGTCCGGTGTGCGCGCCGATGACCGCGCCGATCTCCGACACCACGCATCCCCCGGCACACCCCGGGATCGCTTCCTCGAGCCGGTTCGCCAATTCGACAGCTCGCTCCGGCGAGGCGAGATGATGCACCGCCAATTCGACCGGTCCGGTGCCCGCTGCCTGCACGGACAACTCGACCAATCGCCCGATCGCGCGGTTCATCGTGCGCACTTTCTCGAGCGGCAGGATCCGGCCGTCGGACATGTGCAGCACCGGTTTCACCGCGAGCGCGGTGCCGAGCAACGCCGCGGCCGAGCCGATCCGGCCGCCGCGGCGCAGGTGTTCCAACGTCTCTACCACGAACAACGTCGACGACCGCTCGGCCGCTTTCGTCGCGACCTCTTCGACTTCCGCCGGGCTGGCTCCGGAAGCGGCGGCGTCCGCGGCGTGCAGGGCAGCGAATCCCAAACCCAT
Source organism: Amycolatopsis nivea (assembly GCF_004522235.1). GTDB lineage: Bacteria > Actinomycetota > Actinomycetes > Mycobacteriales > Pseudonocardiaceae > Amycolatopsis > Amycolatopsis nivea. The sequence continues at coordinate 39,697 of NZ_SDLT01000035.1, read as the reverse complement.
CGCTGTGGTGCGGGAATCGACGACCCGGACCCGGTCCGAGCCGACTTCTTCCGCTGCCAGCACTGCGGCTTCCCAGGTGCCGGACAGCTCGCTCGACAGGTGCACGGACACGACCGCGTCCGCGCCAGCGTCGAGTGCGGCCCGAAACGCGGTGGCGAACTCGGCCGGGGTGGGCCGGGAAGTCGTGACGATCTTGCGCTCCCCCAGCGCTTCCGCGAGCGCGGCGGGGCCCATCTCGAGGCCGTCGAGCGAACAGACGCCTTCCACGAGGACATGCAGGGGCACCACCCGCACCGAGTGCCGCTCGGCGAAGCCTTCGGGCAGGTGCGCGGTGGAGTCCGTGACCACGGCGACCGACACGTCGTCAGCCTACGTGGCCGGAGCCGAGGTGCGGGGCAACGAGTTTCGCCATCGCGGTGCCGACTGCTTCGTGTCCGGCCCATCCCCAGTGCATGCCGTCGGGATTTCCCGCGCCGCTCAAGACATGTTCGCCAACCACGCCGGGCGTGTCGAGCAACGGCACTTCGCGGCGCGCGGCCCACGAAGCGATTGCAGCGGCTGCTTCGGCGCGTCCTGTGTGTACGCGTCCGTACGCGTCGGCGCGGTGCACTGACGGCAGCATTCCGAACACAGGCAACTCAGGCCGCAACGCGCGCAACGCTTCGACAGACTGGTCCAGATAGCTCACGGTCAGCCGCGCAGGAAGCACGCGAGGACGTCCGCGCATCACGACAGACAACCGTGGCTGCGCAGCGAGATAGGCACCGCGTACAACGCGACGCACGCCGTCGGGGCGAAGGTAGCGAAGGCCCTGACGCAAGTACGTCGGCAACGGCGACGGCAGTGTGTCCATGTGGCCGACAGCGAGCACGACAGCGTCGACGCGGCGCAGATCCGCCCACACGCGCGGGTCGCCGGTGAGAGACCACCACAGGTCGCGTGCGGTCCAGCCGATGCCTGCGACGAGATCGGCTTGTCCGGACAACGCGTTCGCGGCGACGTTGGGCCACAGGCGCGGATCGTCGGCCGCGCAAGGGCCCTCGGGGCCGTGGAAACAGAGTGAATCGCCGAAGACGAGCAGCTGCGGGCTCATCGGGTCAGCCGGTGATGCCCGCGTTGTACGCGTGCAACCGCCACTTCCCCTCGCGGTGGCCGAGATCGACCCAGTGGCAGTTCATGATCCCGCCGAGCGACGGCCAGACCTCGACCGGAAGGCCGAGCAGCTTCGCCGTCAGCGCGAGGATCAGGCCGCCGTGCGAGGCGAGCAGGACCGATTCCCCGGCGCCGGAGTTCGGCTGCATCAGGTCGTCGACCACCTCGGCGGCGCGTTCGGCCACCTCGACGCGGGACTCTCCGCCCGGTGGGGCCCACGCGGCGTCGCTGCGCCACAGCTCGCGGTCGCCCGGATAGCCCTCGTCGACCTCGGCCCCGGTCAGGCCCTGCCACTCGCCGAGGTGCGTCTCGCGCAGCCGCTTGTCGATCTGCAGCGGCACGCCGATCGCCTCGGTGAGCACCGTCGCGGTGTCGGTGGCGCGGCGCAGGTCGGACGCGATCACCAGCTCCGGCGCGAACCGCGCGAGCGCGGGCACGGCGAAGCGGGCCTGGTTCCAGCCGACCGGGGTCAGCGCCGAATCGAGGTGTCCCTGCATGCGGCCGGCGGCGTTGTAGTCCGTCTCGCCGTGCCGCCAGAGCAGCAGCCGCCGCGGGCTCACGCCTCCGGGCCGTCCGCGTCGCCGGTGTCGTCGGCGGGGACCGTGGCCAGCCCTTCGACCTCGATCCGCGGGCAGTCCTTCCACAGCCGCTCGAGGCCGTAGAACGAGCGCTCGTCCGCGTGCTGGACGTGCACGACGACGTCCACGTAGTCGAGCAGCACCCACCGGCCCTCGCGCGCGCCTTCGCGCCGCACCGGCTTGTGCCCCTCGATGCGGAGCTTCTCCTCGACGTTGTCGACGATCGCGCCGACCTGCCGCTCGTTCGCCGCGGACGCGATCACGAACGCGTCGGTGATCACGAGCTGCTCGGACACGTCCAGGACGACCACGTCGCTGGCCAGCTTGTCCGCCGCCGCGTGCGCGGCCGCCACCGCCAGGTCCCGTGCCTCGGACGTCGCTGCCACAGTGCTCCTTCAAGATTTCGGGTACGCCCGGACGAGGGTACCCGGTCAGGCCTCGGCGTCCTTGCGGTAGAGGTCCTTCTTGGCGATGTAGCGCACAACGCCGTCGGGCACGAGGTACCAGACCGGCTCGCCGCGCTCGACGCGTTCGCGGCATCCGGTGGACGAGATGGACATCGCGGTGACCTCGACCAGGCTCACCTTGCCGCTCGGCAGATGGTGCGAGTTGAGCCGGTAGCCCGGCCGGGTGACGCCGATGAAGTGCGCGAAGTCGAACAGCTCGTCGGCCTTGTGCCAGGTGAGGATCTGCTCGAGCGCGTCGGCCCCGGTGATGAAGAACAGCTCGTCGTCCGGGTATTCCTCGTGCAGGTCCCGCAGCGTGTCGACGGTGTAGGTCTGGCCGCCGCGGTCGATGTCGACCCGGCTCACCGAGAAGACCGGGTTGGACGCGGTGGCGATGACCGTCATCAGGTAGCGGTCCTCGGCGCGCGTGACGCGGCGGCCGGACTTCTGCCACGGCTGCCCGGTCGGCACGAAGATGACCTCGTCGAGCGCGAACCGCGACTGGACCTCGCTGGCCGCGACGAGGTGGCCGTGGTGCACGGGGTCGAAGGTGCCGCCCATGACCCCGATCCGGCGTGGTGACATAGCCGGTGAGCCTATACGCGCGGGCACGCGAGGGCTCCCCGTCGCGACTGCGAGCTAGGTTACTGTTGTGACATGAGTCACATAACTCTGCGTTTCTAGCTGGAAACTGTCCGTTCCGGTCCGGGCGGCTCCGGGATTGTCGGGGGCATGGGGTAGACCGGGGGACGTGGACATCACCGATACCACCCCAGACCTCCGGACCCGCGCGGAGACCCTGCTCCGGGCGCTCGCCGGAGACAACGCCGCCCTCCGGGAAGACCAGTGGACCGCCATCGAGGCACTGGTCGCGCACCACCGGCGCGCGCTCGTCGTGCAGCGCACCGGCTGGGGCAAGTCGGCGGTGTACTTCCTGGCCACCGCGCTGCTGCGGGAACAGGGAGCGGGGCCGACGGTCATCGTGTCGCCGCTGCTCGCCCTGATGCGCAACCAGATCTCCGCCGCCGCCAGAGCGGGGATCCACGCGGCCACCATCAACTCGGCGAACGCGCAGGAGTGGGACCAGGTCCAGGCGTCGGTGGCCGCGGGCGAGGTCGACGTGCTGCTGGTCAGCCCGGAACGGCTCAACAACCCGGACTTCCGCGACAGCGTGCTGCCGAAGCTCACCGCCAGCGCCGGCCTGCTGGTGGTGGACGAGGCGCACTGCATTTCGGACTGGGGCCACGACTTCCGGCCGGACTACCGGCGGCTGCGCACGCTGCTCGGCGACCTGCCGGAAGGCGTGCCGGTGCTGGCCACCACCGCGACCGCGAACGACCGGGTGGCCACCGATGTCGCCGAGCAGCTCGGCATCGGCGGCGAGACGGACACGCTCGTCCTGCGCGGTCCGCTCGACCGGGAAAGCCTGCGGCTGGCCGTGGCCGAACTGCCCAGCGACGAGGCGCGGCTGGCCTGGCTCGCCGAGCACCTAGCGGAGCTGCCGGGGTCGGGCATCATCTACACGCTCACCGTCGCCGCCGCGCACGACGTCGCCGCGCTGCTGTCCGACCGCGGTTATCCGGTGGCCGCCTACACCGGGAAAACCGATCCGGCCGACCGCCAGGCCGCGGAGGACGACCTGCTGGAGAACCGGGTCAAGGCGCTGGTCGCGACATCGGCGCTCGGGATGGGGTTCGACAAGCCGGACCTCGGGTTCGTGGTGCACCTCGGCGCGCCGTCGTCGCCGATCGCGTACTACCAGCAGGTCGGCCGTGCCGGCCGCGGCGTCGAACGGGCCGAGGTGGTGCTGCTGCCCGGACGGGAGGACAAGGCGATCTGGGCGTACTTCGGGTCGCTCGCGTTCCCGGACGAGCTGCGCGTCACGCAGGTGCTCAACGCGCTCGCGTACGCCGACCGTCCACTTTCGACAGCCGCGCTGGAGCCGTCGGTCGAGCTTTCCCGGTCTCGGCTGGAGATGGTGCTGAAAGTGCTCGATGTGGACGGTGCGGTGCGCCGGGTGCGCGGCGGCTGGGAAAGCACCGGGCAGCCATGGGAGTACGACCGGGAGCGGTACGACCGGGTCGGTGTCGCACGGGCGGCCGAGCAGGAGGCGATGCTCGGGTACATCCGCACCGGCGGGTGCCGAATGGAGTATTTGCGGCGGCAGCTCGACGATCCGGAGGCGGTGCCGTGCGGCCGGTGCGACAACTGCACCGGGGAGCACTGGAGCACCGCGGTGTCCGACGAGATCGCGGGTGCGACGCGGGAACGGCTGGACCGGCCCGGGGTCGAGGTCGCGCCGCGCAAACAGTGGCCGAGCGGGATGAAAGGGCTCGACGTGCCGCTGTCGGGCCGGATCAAAACCGAGGAGCAGGCCGAGCCGGGACAGGTGCTGGGCAGGCTCACGGACGTGGGCTGGGGCGGCCGGCTACGCGAACTGCTCGGCCCGGGCGCGCCGGACGCAGAGGTCCCCGACTCGGTGTTCGACGCGTGCGTGAAGGTGCTCGCGGGATGGCAGTGGGCGCAACGTCCGGTGGCGGTGGTGGCGATCCCGTCGGCGACGCGGCCGCAACTGGTGGACAGCCTCGCACTGCGGCTGTCGGCGATCGGCAGGCTGGATTACCTGGGCGAACTGGCGTCGGCCGGACCGCCGCCGCGACAGGCGAACAGCGCACAGCGCCTGGCGGATCTGTGGCGGAGGTTGAGCCTGCCGGAGGACGTGGCGGCGAGCGTCGCGCAGACGCGCGGGCCGGTGCTGCTGGTGGACGACCTGATCGACACCGGCTGGACGATGACCCTGGCGGCACGGCTGCTGCGCCGGGCCGGGGCGGAGGGGGTGTTGCCGTTCGCGTTGGCGACCACTGCTTGAGGTGCGCTGGGTCTGGGCGGCTGGGCGAGGTTGCTGGGGCGGCCGGGTCGGTTGCTGGCGGGTGCCCTCTTGTCTGCGGGGCCGGGCGGTGGCGGCTTAGCGGCTAGGCAAGATTGGCTTCGCGGCTAGGCGGGATTGGCTGGGATGGCCGAAGGCGGCTGCTGGCTGGCGAGTGCGGCGGGCCGGGACTAGCCGGGTGAAGTGAGCCCGCGCTCGACGAGCTGCCCGCCGCGGTTGCGAGCGCGGGTCGAGGCACAGCGAAGGCTGCCAGGCTGATCCGAGATGCCGCACGAACGAAGCGGGGCGGGGCGGGGCGGGGCGGGGCGGGGACGAGCATCTGCCAACCAGCCCGGCTGCCAGCCTCGCGCGAAGCGGCGTGCGCGCCTGCGCCACCGCGCATTTGCCGCGCGGCAACGCCTGCACCACCGCACGAGCCCGCGCAGCTTCCGCCATCGCACGACCCTCTGCGCCCTCACCACCGCACGATCCTGTGCAGCTTCCGCCATCGCACGATCCTCTGCAGCCTGCACCACCGCACGATCCTGTGCAGCAAACGCGATCCCGCGTCACACACCGCAGTGGGACAAGCACCAACTGCCATCCTTCCCCGAGATCTACCGATCTCCGGGCATTTCTGGCAAAGTCCCGTTCCGCCCGTGCGGACGTGTGGAGGTTGCCCGATGGCCGGTTCGACGACCGAAGGCATTGCCCGGCATCGGTTGCCGGTGCGGAAGTTGTTCGCTGCCAGTGCGGGCAATGCGCTCGAGTGGTTCGACTGGACGATCTACGCGACCTTCAGCATCTACTTCGCCGGCGCGTTCTTCCCTCCTGGCAACGAAACGCTCGCGCTGATCAACACGTTCGCCACTTACGCGCTCGCGTTCTTCTTCCGGCCGCTCGGCGGCGTGCTGCTCGGACGGTTCGCCGACGTGCACGGGCGCAAGCCCGCCATGATTCTCACTATTTCGCTGATGGCGGGCGGGTCGGTCGCGATCGGGCTGCTGCCCACGTTCGCGCAGGTCGGGTGGCTGGCTCCGATTCTCCTCCTGCTCGCGCGGATCGCGCAGGGGCTTTCGCTCGGCGGCGAGGTTTCCAACGCTTCCGCGTACCTCGGCGAGGTCGCGCCCAAGGAACGTCGGGGGCGCTACTCCTCGTTCTTTTACATCTCCACCGGGTCCGCGGTCCTCATCGCGACCGTGCTCGGGTTCGTGCTCGCCCGCACGATGGACAAGGCGCACCTCAGCTCGTTCGGCTGGCGGATTCCGTTCCTGCTCGGCGGGGTGCTTGGGCTGGTCGGGCTGTGGTTGCGCCGCAGTCTCGCGGAAACCGAGCTGTACCACGAGAAAAAGGAGACCGCGCGACGCGTTGAGCGGCCGTTGCTCACCACGATCACCCAGCATCCCAAGGCGGTCGGGCAGCTCATCGGGTTCTCGATGCTCTCGACGCTCTGCTACTACACCTTCTTCAGCGCCCTCACGTCCTTCGCCGTCAAGGGGCGCGGCGCGAACGACGTCGACACCTTCCTCGCGCTTTCCATCGCGACCGCGCTCTTCGTCGTCCTCCAGTACCCGATGGGAGCCCTCGCGGACCGGCACGGGCGGCGGCCTCAGCTGCTGGTCTGGTCCGGCGCGACGGCACTCGTGATCGTCCCGCTCTCCTACCTCGTGCGGCCCGGGTTTTGGAATCTGCTCATCGTGTTCTGCGTCGGCCTCGCGCTCTACACCGCGATGACCTCGCTCGCCCCGGCGATCATGAGCGAGCTCTTCCCCACCGAACTCCGCGGGCTCGGCATCGGCGCCTGGTACAACCTGACCGTCGCCGTGTTCGGCGGGACCGCGCCGCTCGTGCTCAGCGCGCTGTCCGCGGCCGGTGCTGCCACTGCCTTCTTCTGGTACGTCGCTGTCGGGGCGGCGATCGCGTTCTTCGTGATCCTCCGGATGCCCGAAACGAAGGGCAGTGAACTGCGGTAAACCCGCTCGCGCGCGGTCGGTAGGCTTCAACGATCGACTACGCGAAGGAGGGACACCGTGCGCAAGCCCGAGGTTAGTGAGGAACTGGCCCGACGCGTGGTGGCAGCGCTCCGCCGCGCGTTCGATGTCGACCTCGACCCGTCCGCGGCCCTCATCGCGGTGTCCACTCGCGACGGTGTCGACTACCAGTGCAACCTGGCGATGAGCCTCGGCAAACGGCTTGGCAAACCGCCCCGCGAGGTCGCGGCCGGGATCGTCGAGAACCTGGAGCTGGACGGGGTCGCCGACCGGCCGGAGATCGCCGGGCCGGGATTCCTGAACTTCGTGCTGCGACGGGAATGGCTCGAGCAGCGCGTCGCCGAGCAGGCCCGCGACGACCGGCTCGGGGTGGCCGAAGCCGAGCAGCCGCGCCGGGTCGCGCTCGACTACAGCAGTCCCAACGTCGCCAAGGAAATGCACGTCGGGCATCTGCGTTCCACGGTGCTCGGCGACGCGATCAGCAGGTTGCTGCGCTTCGTCGGGCACGAGGTGCTGCCGCACAACCATCTCGGCGACTGGGGCACGCCGTTCGGCATGCTCATCGAGCATCATCTGGACGAACCGTCCGGCGACCGCAGCGACCTCAACGCGTTCTACCAGGCCGCGCGCCGGAAGTTCGACGCCGACGAGGCGTTCGCGACCCGCTCCCGCGAGCGGGTGGTGAAACTCCAGGGCGGCGACCCGGACACGCTCGCTTTCTGGCAGGAACTCGTCGACGAATCGACACGGCACTTCAACGCGGCCTACCGCAAGCTCGGCATCACGCTCACCGACGAAGACATCTACGGCGAAAGCTTCTACAACCCGTACCTGGGCGAGGTCGTCGACGAACTCGAGGCCGACGGCCTCACCGAAATCAGCGACGGCGCGGTCTGCGTGTTCCCGGAAGGCTTCACCAACCGCGAGGGCGACCGTCTCCCGCTGATCGTCCGCAAGCGCGACGGCGGCTACGGCTACGCGGCCACCGACCTCGCCACCATCCGGTATTGGACCGCCGAGCGCGGCGCGACCGACCTGCTGTACGTCGTCGGCACCCCGCAGGCGCAGCACTTCGCGATGATCTTCGCGGTGGCCCGTGCGGCCGGCTGGCTCGACGGCGTGCACGCCGAGCACATCGGGTTCGGCTCGATCCTCGGCGCGGACGGCAAGGTGATGCGCACCCGCGCCGGCGAGACGATCAAGCTCTCCAGCCTGCTCGACGAAGCCGTGGCGCAGGCCGCGGAAGTCGTTGCCGAGCGGAGCGAACTCAGCAAGGAAGAGCAGCAGGAAGTCGCGCGCGCGGTCGGGATCGGCGCGGTGAAGTACGCCGACCTTTCCAGCGACCGCGAACGCGACTACGTGTTCGACTGGGACCGCATGCTCGCCAAGGACGGCAACACGTCCGTCTACCTGCAGTACGCGCACGCGCGGATCGAGTCGATCCTCGCCAAAGCCGGAGAGCCTGACGAGGACGCACCGATCCTGCTTCAGGAGCCTGCGGAACGCGCGCTCGCGCTGACGCTGCTGCGGTTCAGCGAAGCGATCAGCGCGGCGACGTCCGCGTACGCGCCGCACAAGCTGTGTACGTACCTGTACGACACCGCCGTCACCTTCTCGCGCTTCTACGAACAGTGCCCGGTGCTGATCGCGGAAACGCCAGAGCTGCGCGCTTCGCGGGTACAGCTGGCCACGCTCACGTCGCGCACACTCGTGCAGGGCTTGGCGTTGCTCGGCATCGAAGCCCCGCGCCGCCTCTAGCACACCGTTCGAGCTAGCCGGACTGTCCGATGTGGACGAGCGCCAGCAATGTATCGGCGACCTCGTCCACGGCTTTCCCCCGCGCGGCGGACGGCAGTTCACCGCACCACGTCGGCGCCTGGCTCATCGCGGCGTGCATGCACTGCAGCACGGTGTCGACGCTGGTGACGGTGAACTCGCCGCTCGCCACGCCCTCCTCGATCAGCGCGCGGAAAAGCGCGTCGTGGCGGAGGCGGAGTTCCTTGATGCGCTCGCGTTGCGCGCTCGGCCACTCGCGCGGCATCAAGAACAGCCGCAGCGCCGCCGGATAGTCGTTGACCGCGATCGTGACGTGTTCGTGGATCAGCGCGCGCAGCCGGGCTTCCGGCGTGCCCTCGGTGCGGTCGAGCAACTGCTCCAGCCGGGCCGTCCACTCGTCGCCGAGCGTCTCGATCGCCGCTGTGCCCAGCTCGTCCTTGCTGGAGAAGTAGTAGTACAGCGAGCCCTTCGTGACGTCCAGGCGCTCGGCGACGTGCTCCAGGCTCACCGCGTCGTAGCCGCGTTCGCCGAACAGTTCGGCCGCCGCCGTCAGGATCTCCTGGATCCGCTTGCCCCGCTTGCGCCGCACGCGCTCGGACGGCGGTTTCACCGCGCCCATCCTGCTCCTCCCGGTTTTCCGCTGTCCCGGAAGCCTACCGGTTGACTGTAAGTTCAACTCTTGACTCGACAGTCAAATTTTGTCACCGTGGTCAGACGACAGACGGGAGCGAACGATGGAGTTCGAGGACATCCGGTACGAGATCGACGGTCCGGCCGCGGTCGTCACGATCGACCGGCCGGAGCGCTACAACGCCTTCCGCGGGCGGACGGTCGACGAGCTGATCAAGGCGTTCCGCTTGGCGTGGGCGGACAAGCACGTGCAGGCGGTGATCCTCACCGGCGCCGGCGAGAAAGCGTTCTGCACCGGCGGCGACGTCAAACAGCGCGCGGAGACCGGCGACTACGGCCCGACCGAGAGCGGCATGTTCGAGATCGGCAACCTGCACAAGCTCATCCGCGACATCCCGAAGCCGGTGATCGCCGCGGTCAACGGCGTCGCGGTCGGCGGCGGGCACGTGCTGCACGTCCTGTGCGACGTCACGATCGCCAGCGAGACCGCGCGGTTCGGCCAGGCCGGTCCGCGGGTCGGGTCGTTCGACGCCGGGTTCGGCTCGGCTTATCTCGCTCGGGTCGTCGGCGAGAAGAAGGCGCGCGAGATCTGGTTCTTCTGCCGCCAGTACGACGCGGCCGAGGCGGAGCGGATGGGTCTGGTCAACGCCGTCGTCCCGCCGGGCGAACTGCTCAAGACCGCCAAGGCGTGGGCCGGCGAAGCCGCCGAGAAAAGCCCGACCGCACTGCGCTTTCTCAAGCAGTCCTTCAACGCGGACACCGACCACCAGGCCGGACTGTCCAATTTGGCCATGTCCGCGCTCGACCTGTTCACTGCCTCGCCGGAAGGCTTGGAGGGTGCGCAAGCGTTTGCGGAGAAGCGCAAGCCGGACTTCGTCTCGCACGTGAACTGGCACTGACCATGGACTTCACCTTCACCGGCGACGAGGACGCTTACCGGCACGAGCTGCGCCGGTTCGCAACGAAAGTCCTTGCACCGCATTACCAATCCGACGACAAGGCGGCGAAGCTGCGACCCCAGCTCGTCGCGGACCTGGCCTCGATGGGCCTGACTGGCTTGCGCATCCCGGAACGGCACGGCGGCCAGGAGGCCAGCGCGATTGTCGCCGGGATGGCGGCCGAAGAGGTCGCGCGCGGCGACTTCAACGCGGCTTACCTGATCATCGTCAGCGCGCTGGTCAGCGACATCCTCACCCGCAACGCGACCGAGGAGCAGCAGGCCGCGTGGCTGCCGCCGATCGCGTCCGGCGAGGTCGTGCCTGCGTTCTGCATCACCGAACCCGGACACGGCACCGACGCCGCGAAGCTGGAGATGAAGGCCGAACCGGACGGCGACGGCTGGCGGCTCACCGGCGAGAAAACGTCGATCACCTTGGGCATGTCCGCCGACGTCGCGCTCGTGCTCGCCCGCACCGGCGGCCCGGGCGCTCGCGGCGTCAGTGCGTTCTGGGTCGAACTGGACGACGCGTACGTCTCGCGGGCAGCGTTCGACGACCTCGGCAGCCGGGCGATCGGCCGCGCTTCCCTGCACTTCGACGGGCTGCCCGTCCCGAAGGAAGCGTTGGTCGGCGGAGAAGGCCAGGGGTTCGTCTCCGTGATGCAAGGTTTCGACTACTCGCGCGCGATCATCGGGCTCGCCTGCCTTGGCGCAGCGCAGGTTTCTCTCGACGAGGCGTTGCAGTGGTCTCGCGACCGCGAAGCGTTCGGCAGTCCGATCGGCACCTTTCAGGGCGTCGCGTTCCCGCTCGCTGAGCAGGCGACGTACCTGCGCGGCGCCCGGCACGTCTGTTACGAGGCGTTGTGGCGCAAGGACAACGACGCCGAGCACAGCACCGAGGCCGCGATGGCGAAGTTCTGGGCGCCGAAGCTCGCCGCCGAGACCATCCACCAGTGCCTGCTGACGTTCGGGCACCTCGGGTACTCCAGCGAAAGCCCGGTCGGTCAACGGCTTCGCGACGTGATCGGCCTCGAAATCGGCGACGGCACCGCGCAGGTGTCGAAGCTCGTCATCGCGCGCAACCTGCTCGGCCGCGCCTACGCACCCTAAGGAGAGCACCATGCTCAAGGACAAAGTCGTCATCGTGACCGGCGCGGGCCAGGGCATCGGCCGAGGTATCGCCGAGAAGCTGGCCGCCGAGGGCGCGACCGTCGTGGTCAGCGACATCAACGAGACCACCGCGAAGGAAACCGCGGCCGCGATCGGCGGGATCGGCGTGAAGACCGACGTCACCTCCCCCGAATCCGTCGCCGGCGCGGTCGAGCAGGTTCGCGCGCAGTTCGGCCGGATCGACGTGCTGGTCAACAACGCCGGCTGGGACAAGGCGGGTCCGTTCGTCGAGTCCGACCGCGCCGATTGGGACCGCGTCGTGCAGATCAATCTCTACGGCGTGCTCAACACCTGCCGGGAAGTGCTGCCGGTGATGGTCGAGCAGGGTTTCGGGTCCGTGGTCAACATCGCCTCGGACGCCGGTCGCGTCGGCTCGTCGGGCGAGGCGGTGTACTCGGCGGCGAAGGGCGGCATCATCGCGTTCACGAAGTCGATCGCCCGGGAACTGGCGCGCAGCACGGTCAACGCCAACGTCGTCTGCCCTGGTCCCGCGGACACCGAACTGTTCGCCTCGCTCGGCGGCGACAACCCGAAGCTGCGCGAAGCACTGACGAAAGCCATCCCGTTCCGGCGGCTCGCGCAGCCGTCCGACATCGCGAACGTGGTCGCCTTCCTGGCCTCCGACGAGGCCGCCTACGTCACCGGCCAGACCGTCAGCGTCAGCGGCGGCCTCACCATGAGCTGACCCGGAGCCCGCCATGTTCGCGACGATCCTCGACGACGAGACGATCGAAGCCCACACCCGCGCCGGGTACTGGGCGAACCGCACCATCACCGACTATCTCGACGACGCCGCGGCGGCCGCGCCGGACAAGACCGCGTTCGTCGATTCGCAGCGCAGCGTCACGTTCGGCCAGCTCAAACAGGAGGTCGACCGGTGCGCGCTCGGGCTGCTGGAACTGGGCGTCCGGCCTGGCGACGTCGTGTCCTTCCAGCTGCCGAACCGGATCGAGTGGATCGTCGTGCACTACGCGGCGAGCCGGATCGGCGCGGTCAGCAATCCGCTCATCCCGATCTACCGGGACCGCGAGGTCGGCTTCATGGTGGCGCTCGCGAAGTCGAAAATCCTGGTGGTGCCGCGGGAATTCCGCGGTTTCGACTATCCGGCGATGGCGGAGCGGCTCCGTCCGCGGTGGCCGGACCTGGAGCACGTGCTGGTGGTCGGGTCGTCCTGGGACGAGTTCGCCGCGACCCCTTGGGAAGAGCGGCACGAGCTGCCGTCGTGGCGGCCTGATCCCAACGACGTCACCCTGCTGATCTTCACCTCCGGCACCACCGGCGAGCCCAAGGGCGTGATGCACACGCACAACACGGCCGTCGCCGCGAACAACCCGCTCCCCGACCGGCTCGGCATCACCTCCGACAGCGTCCTGCACATGGCGTCGACGCTCGCGCATCTCACCGGTTTCCTTTACGGCGCGAGGCTCGGCGTGCAGAACGGCGCGACCTGCGTGCTGCAAGACGTGTGGGATGCCGCGCGGTTCGTGGAACTGGTCGCCGAGCACGGCATCACCTACACCTCGGCCGCCACGCCGTTCCTGCACGACCTGCTGTCCGCGCCGAATCTCGCCGACCACGATCTCAGTTCCCTGCAACGGTTCTGCTGCATGGGCGCACCGATCCCCCGCGCGCTCGTACGGCAGGCGCGGCAGAAACTGCCCGGTCTCGTCGTGCTCGGCGGCTGGGGGCAGAGCGAAGACGCGCTGGTCACGCTCGGCATCCCGGGCGATCCGGACGACAAGCTGATCGACACCGACGGTTATCCGTGGCCCGGAATGCGGATCCGGACCGTCGACGCGGACGGGGCCGAACTGCCGCCGGGCGCGGAGGGCCGCCTGCAGGTCGCCGGGCCGTTCCTGTTCGTCGGCTACGCCGAACGGCTCGAACTGGCCCGCGAGAGTTTCACCGGCGAGTGGTTCGACACCGGCGACCTCGCGACCATCGACGCCGACGGCTACCTCCGCATCGCCGGCCGCACCAAGGACGTGATCATCCGCGGCGGCGAGAACATCCCGGTCGCGTATGTGGAGAACGTCCTTTACGAACATCCGGACGTCGAAGCGGTCGCGGTGGTCGCGGTCCCCGATCCGCGGCTTCAGGAACGCGCGTGCGCCTGTCTCGTGCTGAAACCCGGCGCGCACCTGGATCTGGAGAAGCTGCGCGGTTTTCTCGCCGAAAAGGGCGTCGCCAAGCAGTACTGGCCGGAGCGCGTGGAACTGTTTCCGGAACTCCCGCGGACTGCCAGCGGCAAGATCCAGAAGTTCCAGCTCCGGTCGCTGTTGGACAAGCAGAGCGGGACCGGTCCCCGGCCGGGTCAGTAGCTTCGGGCGCGAGAGAGGGGAGAATCTCGTGTCCCGCAACGATCCCGACTACGCCCGTGCCCTCGCGCTGCTGGAGGAAGCACGGTCCCGGCTGCACGGTCCGATCCGCCGCGAACGACGGCGGCTGCGGTGGGAGCGCTGGTGCAGGCGGCCGTACTATCGCTTCGAACCGGACGGCAAGAAACCGCAGCTCGTGCATCTCGCCGGACTTCGCGTCACTCCGCTGTGGACGATCGCGGGCACCGGGGTTTCCGACCTCGACGTGCGGTATCCGGTGTCCGCGCGCCGCCGGTTCACGATCGGGTGGCGCTGGCTCGTGCGGCACGACTACGACGAGTACCGGATACCGATTTCGCTGGTCGCCGACGCGAACGGCCGGGCTGTGCTGATCGCGCCGGGCGGCCGGACGTTCACCGCCGACAAAGCCGGCTGGCAAACCCTGGCTGCCCTTCTGTACACGGAGTACGCCATGCCACCGGGCGGACGCTGGTACGGCGCGGGCTGACGTCAGCCGCGCAGTTTCCGTCGCAGCGAGAGGGCCGCTCCCAGCGCGGTCATCGACGCGCGTGTCATCCCGCGGCTGAACCGGCTTTCCGTCACGAACTGCTTAGCGCTGCGGAGCGAACCACGCACTTGCGGGTACGCGCACTTCCGCATCTGCCGCTCGTAATCGGCGACCGCAGCGGTCATGTCGCCGCCATGGGAAAGGTTGCGGCACAACACTTGTGCATCGCGCAGAGCGATGTTCGCGCCGATGCCGCGGAACGGCGTCATGCTGTGCACGGCGTCACCGAGCAGGGTGACCGGGCCGGTCTCCCAGTCGCGAACCGGCACCGACGTGCGGATCAGCAGCATGCTCACCGTGCCGTCCGGCGAATCCCGCACCAGCCGGCTGAACGCCGGATGCCAGTCGCGGATCCGGTCCAGGATCAGCGAACGGAGGACGGGACCGTCCAGTTCGGCGAGATCGGCCGGGAAGCGATCGGCTTTCGCGCCGTAGGACCACATCACGTAGCTGCTGGTGTTGTCGAACAGCACCGGGTCGACGACCGCGGTCTCGTCGTTGACCGAAGCCGCTGGAAACTCGTGCGGCGCGGTGAACATCCCGCAGCCGGGCGGGGGCAACACGAGCGTCGGGGCCGTCGCGAGTTGCCGCGGAAGCTGCGTGCGAGCCGCTTCGGTCAGCGGGAATTTGCCGATGACAGTCCGGATTCCGGTATCCACGCGCTTCGCGTGCGGCAACAGCTGCGCACGGACCCGGGAGCTCGCACCGTCCGCACCGACGACCAGGTCCGCCTCGGCGGTCGTGCCATCCGCGAAGTGCAGGCCGACGCCCTTCGAATCGGTCTCGTAGCGCACGAATTCCTTGTCGTACCAGAGGATTCCGTCCAATCCGGACGACAGGACCTGGTGCATCGAAATCCGGCTGACCGAATGGTGCGCGGCGGTCGGGTCAGCGCTGGGCGGAGCGTCGAAGGCCGCCAACTCGCGCATCTTCTCGGTGACGAAGCCGAATGTGCCTTCGCTGACCCCCGTCGTGGCCAGGAACTGTTCCCACGCCGCAGGCGGGAGGCAATCATGCAGCGCGGCCGAGCCCATCGGCGCGATGTGCACGCGGTAACCCTGCAAGCGCTCGGTCCGGGTGCGGCTGCGCTCGTACACCGCCACCTCGACTCCGGCCCGCGACAGGCCGTGCGCGAGGCACAACCCGCCGGTGCCGCCGCCTACCACTGCGACCTTGATCTTTTTCACGGTCATCCCCTCTCGGTCGGTCTCCATAATCATCCTCGCGGATGATTGTGTCAACCTTCAGGATGATTAATGCGTCGGTTAGGCTGCCCAGGTGTCCGAGACCACCCCGCGCCGCGCGCCGCGCCCCGGCGAGCGCCAGCGCGATCCCGAGCGCACGAAGGCCCGCATTTTCGAGGCGGCCAAGGCCGAGTTCGGCAGCAAGGGGTACGCGGCCGCGCGGGTGAGCGACATCGCGCAGCGCGCGGGGGTGAACAAGCAGCTGATCTCGTACTACTTCGGCGGCAAGGAAGGCCTGTACGCGGAGGTGGCGAGCGAACCGTTCGCCGGGTTCTCCGCGATGACCACGCCGGACCGCCCGCTCGCGGACGTGGTCGCGGATTTCGCCAGGAGCGGGCTCTCCGACCAGGACCAGGCGCGGTTGTTCCTGCGGGAGAACATGGCCGAGGGCGCCCCGAGCGAGGCGGGGGCGGAGTCGCAGCGCGAGTTCCTGCGGGGGCAGCTCAAGTACATGCGGGCGCGGCAGGAAGCGGGCGACTTCCCGTCCGATGTGGACCCTCGGACGCTGCTGCTGATGCTGATGGCGGCGGCGAGCGCGCCGACGTCGCTCCCCCGGATCGCCGAGGCGCTTACCGGGGAGGATCCGTCGTCAGAGTCCTTTGTGGAGTATTACGCGGAGCAGCTCGCTCGCGTGGCTCGGCATCTCTCGGGGTCTTAGCGGCGCAACGGAACGAGGTCATCCGCGTGCACAACCTCCCGGCGATGCTCCACCGGGACATCCGCCGAATCCACCAGATCGACCACGTCACCGGCCTCAAAATCGCCGTCCAAACCGGTGATTCCCGCCGCCAGCAGTGACCGGCGGCGCAGGATCGCTCGCACGGCGCCGCGGTCGTCCTTCGTACAGAACCAGCCCGCGCAGCTCAGTGCCTCTCGGGGTCTTAGCGGCGCAACGGCACGAGGTCATCCGCGTGCACAACCTCCCGGCGATGCTCCACCGGGACCTCATGACTCGACCGGCCGATCAACGCAGGCAACTCCCCCGCATCGAACCCGACCACGCCACGCGCCACCGGGACATCCGCCGAATCCACCAGATCGACCACGTCACCGGCCTCGAAATCACCGTCCAAACCGGTGATTCCCGCCGCCAGCAGCGACCGGCGGCGCAAGATCGCTCGCACGGCGCCGTCGTCCAGGCGGAGGCGGCCGGAGGTGTCTGCGGCGTACCCGAGCCAGAAGCGGCGGGCCGACAGGCGGGTGTCGGCGGGCGCGAACGCGGTGCCCACGTTCGCCTCGCGCAGGGCGTCTCCGGCGTCGGCGGCGGCGGCCAGCAACACCGGGATTCCGGCGCCGGCCGCGGTGCGTGCGGCGGAAAGTTTCGAGACCATGCCGCCGGTGCCGAGGCCCGAGGACGACATGCCGACCGCGATGCCCTCCACATCGGACTCGCCGCGCACCTCGGTGATCTTGCGGGTCGCGCCGTCTCGCGGGTCGCCGTCGTACAGACCGTCCACATCGGACAGCAGGACCAGCGCGTCGGCGCCGACGAGGTGCGCCACGAGGGCAGCGAGCCGGTCGTTGTCGCCGAAGCGGATCTCTTGCGTGGCAACGGTGTCGTTCTCGTTCACGACCGGCACCGCGCCGAGCGCGAGCAGCCGGGAGAACGTGCGCTGCGCGTTGCGGTAGTGCGAGCGGCGGACGACATCGTCGGAAGTGAGCAGCACCTGGCCGACGGTCAGGGAGTAGCGGCCGAACGATTCCGCGTACGCGTGCGCCAGCGCGAGCTGCCCGACGCTCGCCGCGGCCTGCTGGGTGGCCAGGTCGCGCGGGCGCTTGCCCAGCTTCAACGGCGCGAGCCCGGCGCCGATCGCGCCCGAGGACACGAGGACGATCTGCGCGTCGCGGGCCACGCGGTCCGCGATGGCGTCCACCAGGGCGTCGAGCCGGGCAACGTCGAGCCCGCTGCCCGCGGTCGTCAGTGCCGAGGAACCGACCTTGACGACCAGCCGGCGGGCTTCCGCGATCTCCTGGCGCGTGCCGCTCACCGGTCGCGCTCCGCCTGCTCCTCGTCGTCCCACACGTCGTCCAGTTCGGCATCGATGGACGGGGTGGTCTCCTCGTCGACCAGGTCCTCGTCCTCGCCGGTGCCGTCGCGGCGGATCCGGCGGGCTTCCTTGCGGTCGGACGCGCTGACGCGGTCGGTGCGCTCCAGCCGGACGTCCGTGCCGCGGCCGGACAGGTGCACCGCCACACCCGGAGTGGAGGGCTGCCATTCGAACTGGATGTCGCCGATGGTGACCGGGCTGCCCGGGCGGGCGCCGTTCTTCGCCAGCGCTTCCTCGACGCCGAGCCGGTTGAGCCGGTCCGCCAGGTAGCCGACGGCCTCGTCGTTGGCGAAGTTCGTCTGCCGGATCCACCGCTCCGGGCGCGCACCGCGGACGATGAACCCGCCCTCTTCCTCCGGGTCGCGTTCGACGGTGAACCCGCTGTCGTCGATCGCGAGCGGGTGCAGCACGATCTTCTCCGGCTCCAGCACCGGCTGCGCTTCGCGATAGGTCTCGACGACCTCCGCCAGCGCGAAGGTCAGCTCCTTCAGGCCCTTGCGCGACGCGGTCGAGACCTCGAACACGCGCAGCCCGCGCGCCTCCAGGTCGGGACGCACGAACTCGGCCAGCTCGGCCGCTTCCGGGATGTCGATCTTGTTCAGCACCACCACGCGCGGGCGTTCCTCGAGCTTGCCGCCCAGCCCCGGCGTGTAGCGGGCCAGCTCCTCCTCGAGAGCGTCCACATCGGACAGCGGATCGCGGCCCGGCTCCAGCGTCGCGCAGTCGACCACGTGCACCAGCACGGCGCAGCGTTCGATGTGGCGCAGGAAGTCCAGGCCGAGCCCGCGGCCCTCGGACGCGCCCGGGATCAGGCCCGGCACGTCGGCCATCGTGAAGACCGACGACCCGGCGGTGATGACGCCGAGGTTCGGCACGAGCGTGGTGAACGGGTAGTCGGCGATCTTCGGCTTCGCCGCGGACAGCACGGAAATCAGCGACGACTTGCCCGCGGACGGGAACCCGAGCAGGCCGACGTCGGCGACCGACCGCAGCTCCAGCACGAGGTTCCGGCTCTCGCCGGGCTCGCCGAGCAGCGCGAACCCCGGTGCCTTGCGGGCCTTCGACGCGAGCGCGGCGTTGCCGAGCCCGCCGCGGCCGCCCTGCGCGGCGATGAACCGCGTGCCAGGGCTGGTGAGGTCCGCGACGAGTTCGCCGTCCTCGGTGAACACGACGGTGCCCGGCGGGACCTTCATCTCCAGGCCCTCGCCGGCGGCGCCGTTGCGGTTGCTGCCCATGCCCATTTTGCCGTTGCCGGCGCGGGCGTGCGGGCGGAAGTGGAAGTCGAGGAGGGTGTGCACGTTGGCGTCGACGACGAGGGTGACGTCACCGCCGTTGCCGCCGTTGCCGCCGTCCGGGCCGCCGAGCGGCTTGAACTTTTCGCGGTGCACCGAGGCACAGCCGTTTCCCCCGTCCCCGGCGGTCAGATGGATGACCGCGCGGTCCACGAACCGGGACGCCATGGTTCTGCCTCACTTCACGTGCGATGGTGCGAAAAAGTATCCGGACAAAAACAAACGAGGGGTGGTGCCGGAGTTATTCCGGTCCCACCCCTCGCTTGGAGGTTCTGACGCTATCGAGACCGAGAATCAGGCCTCGACTGGCACGATGTTGACCGTCTTGCGGCCGCGCTTCGAGCCGAACTCGACCGCACCGGCGGCGAGCGCGAACAGCGTGTCGTCGCCGCCACGGCCGACGTTCACGCCCGGGTGGAACTTGGTGCCCCGCTGGCGGATCAGGATCTCGCCCGCGTTCACCTCCTGGCCGCCGAAGCGCTTCACGCCCAGTCGCTGGGCGTTCGAATCACGACCGTTGCGGGAGCTGGACGCACCCTTCTTGTGAGCCATCGCTCATGCCCCTTCTTGAAAGCTTCAGTCCCGAAGATCCGAAGAACTACTTGGAGATGCCGGTGACCTCGACGCGGGTCAGCTTCTGCCGGTGACCCTGGCGCTTGTGGTAGCCGGTCTTGTTCTTGAACTTGTGGATCCGGATCTTCGGACCCTTGGTCTGCTCGACGACCTTGCCGATGACCGAGACCTTCGCCAACGCGTCGGCGTCCGTGGTGACCTCGCCACCGTCCACGAACAGCACGGCGGGAAAGGTGTGCTCGGTGCCCGGCTCGCCCTCGAGCTTCTCGACCTCGACGACGTCGCCGACGGCCACCTTGTACTGCTTGCCGCCGGTCTTGACGATCGCGTACGCCGACACGGATGTCTCCTGCATTACTCGACAATGGGTTAGGGGGCTGGCGCGGCCGGCCCGCCCGAAGACGGTCCAGGTGCTCGCGCAGCAACTCATGCTTGCGATGAGCCGTACTACAGGTTACGGGAGGCCCCGGGCGCTGCTGCACCCGGGGTACCCGTGGTGGATCAACTCTGGTCCGAAGCCTTCACCGGCGGCCCTGCCGGGCGCGAAGCTGCGCGGCGCGGACGGCGCCGGGTGCTGCGCACGGCCGGGGCCGGGACGTCGACCTCGGGTTCTTCGCCGGAGTCCGCTTCCGCGGCCTCCTTCGGGGCTTCCGCCTCCGGCGCGGCCTGGCTGGCCGCGGGCTCCGGCTGCTTCGCTTCCGGCTGCTGGACGGCGGCCGGGGCCTCCGTCTTGTCCTCGGCCTTGTCCGGCGCGGCGGCCTGCTCGACCGGCTGCTTGGCCGTCTCCTGGTCCTTCGCTTCGGCTTCTGGAGCGTGGTGCTCGTGCTTCGCCTTGGACGCGTTGGCCATGGCCTGCACCGCCGACACCACGGATTCGCGCTGCACCGGAGTCGGGGCCGGGGCGGCCTGCTCCGGCTTGGGCTCGGAGTGCTGCTCCTCGCCCTTGCCGCGGCCGCGGTTGCGCCGCGAGCTCTTGGTGTCGCCGCCGCCGTGGCTGTGGCCGTTGTGCCCGTTGCCGCCGTTGTGGCCGTTCCCGTTGCCGCCGCCGGTGCGCTGCGGTTCGGTGGACACGACGACGCCGCGGCCCTTGCAGTGCTCGCACGGCGTGGAGAACGCCTCGAGCAGCCCGGTGCCGATCTTCTTGCGCGTCATCTGCACCAGGCCGAGCGACGTGACCTCGGCCACCTGGTGCCGCGTGCGGTCCCGGCCGAGGCATTCGGTGAGCCTGCGCAGCACCAGCTCGCGGTTGGACTCGAGCACCATGTCGATGAAGTCGATGACGATGATGCCGCCGATGTCCCGCAGCCGCAGCTGGCGGACGATCTCCTCCGCCGACTCCAGGTTGTTGCGGGTCACCGTCTCCTCGAGGTTGCCGCCCGAGCCGGTGAACTTGCCGGTGTTGACGTCGATGACGGTCATCGCCTCGGTGCGGTCGATGACCAGGTAGCCGCCCGAGGGCAGCCAGACCTTGCGGTCGAGCGCCTTGGTGATCTGCTCGTCGATCCGGTGGTCGGCGAACGCGTCGCCGGTGCCGGTGTAGCGCTTGAGCCGGTCGGCGAGGTCGGGCGCGACGTGCTGGACGTAGTCGTTGATCGTGTCCCAGGACCGGCTGCCCTGGACCTCCAGCTTGACGAAGTCCTCGGTGAAGAGGTCCCGCACGACCTTGACCAGCAGGTCCGGCTCTTCGTAGAGCATGGTCGGCGCGCTGCCCTTCTTGCCGGAAGCGGCCGCCGCCTTGTCCTTGATGACGTCCCACTGCGCCTTGAGCCGGTCGACGTCGCGGCCCAGCTCCTCCTCGCCGATGCCTTCCGACGCGGTGCGGATGATGACGCCCGCGTCCTCCGGGACGATCCGCTTGAGGATGTCCTTGAGCCTGCGCCGCTCGTTCTCCGGCAGCTTGCGGGAGATGCCGGTGGCCCCGCCCGCGGGGACGTAGACGAGGAAGCGGCCGGGCAGCGAGATCTGCGTGGTGAGCCGGGCGCCCTTGTGCCCGACCGGGTCCTTGGTGACCTGCACCAGGACGCTGTCGCCGGTGGAGAGCGCCTGCTCGATCTTGCGCGCCTTGCCTTCCAGCCCGGCCGAGTCCCAGTCGACCTCGCCGGCGTAGAGCACGGCGTTGCGGCCGCGGCCGATGTCGATGAACGCGGCCTCCATGCTGGGCAGCACGTTCTGGACGCGGCCGAGGTAGACGTTGCCGACGATCGAGCCGGTGCCCGACGACGTCAGGAAGTGCTCGACCAGGACCCCGTCCTCGAGCACGGCGATCTGCGTGGAGTCGCCCTTCTCGGCGACGACCATGGTGCGCTCGACCGACTCGCGGCGGGCGAGGAACTCGGCCTCGGACAGGATCGGGGCGCGGCGGCGGCCCGCCTCGCGGCCGTCGCGGCGGCGCTGGCGCTTGGCCTCCAGCCGCGTGGAGCCGCGGACGCTGCGCACCTCGTCGCGCGCCGGGCGCTCGGCCTCGGCGGCCTTGGCCTGGCGGACGTGCGTGACGGTGTTCGGCGGGTCGTCGGTGCCGGTCGTCTCGGCCCCGTCGTCGTCCCCGCCCTTGCGACGGCGGCGACGGCGGCGGCGCTTGCTGCCGCCGTCGGACTCGGCGTCGTCGTCGGACTCCGCCTCGGCGTCGCCCGCCTCGTCCGGCTTTTCGGTCTTGTCCTTGGTGTCCTTGGCGTCCTTGCCGCCGTCTTTGGCACCTTTGTCCTGCTGGTCTTCGGAGGTTTCGTCCTCGTTCTCGGACTGGGCCTCGTCGCCGCCCTTGCCCCGGCCGCGGCCGCGACGTCCGCGACGCCGCCGGCGGCGGCCGCTCGCGTCGTCGCCGTCCTCGTCGGAACGCTCGTCGCGGGCTTCGCCGGAGGTGTCTTCCTCAGCGGTTTCGGCGGTGCGGTCGGGACGCTCGGCCTGCGCCGGAGCCTCGCCGACGCCGAACAGCGGCTCGGGCTTGCTCCGCGTCTGCTGCGCGGGCTCGGGCGGCAGGAAGACCGGCGAGGGCGCGGCGAAGACCGGCACGTGCACCGGGCCGCGGGCCGGGGTGGCCTGCTCGGTTTCCTGCTGGTCGGCCGGGATCGCGGGCGCGACGGCGCGGCGCGAGCGACGGGTCCGGGTGCGCTTCTCGCCCGACTCCTGAGCGGCTTCCGGTTCGGCGGATTCGGCCGAGAACGGGCGGGCCGACCAGCCGGGGGCGGCGGCGCTGGGCTGCTCGGCGGCTTCCGAGGCGGTGCTCTGCTCAGCGGCGGCTTCCGGCGCGGGGGTTTCCGAGGCGGTGCCCGTCGCGTTCGCGGCAGCTTCCGGCGCGGTGCCCGTCGCCTGCGCGGCGGCGTCCGGGGCGGCGGATTCGCTCGAAGCAGTGCCCTGGTCGGCGGCCGCTTCCGGAGACGCGGTGGCCTGAGCTGCAGCACCCTGGGTGGCTTCCGGGGCCTCGTTCTCCTGCGAAACGCCGCCCTGCTCGGCGGCGTCCGAGGCCGCGGCCGTCTGGGCGGCATCGCCGACCTGGGCTCCCGCGGTCGCCTGGTCGCTGGCCTGCTCGGCGGCGCCCGGGGCGGCGGTCTCCGGGGCAGCGCCGACGGCGGTCTCGGCGGCTTCGCCGGTCTCGCCCGCGGCCTCCGCGTCGAGGATGACCGCGACGCGGTGCGCGACCTCCTTGGTCACGCTCGACTGGGCGCTGCGGGGGCTCTCCCCCAGCTCGGCGAGCTTGCCGAGCAGGTCGCGGCTGCTCAGGCCGAGCAGCTTCGCCAGCGCGTGCACGCGGATGCGCGGCGGCAGCTCGCCCAGCCTGCTGGTCGTGGGTGCGACGGTATTCCCGCCGGTCTGATCGGCGGGTGTGTCCGCGTTCGACATATGTCTCCTCCGCCCCCGGGCGCGTCAGCCGGTTCGCACCGGTGGTGACGCGGCCGCGCAGGGGCCCTTTCTGTTCCGTGCCCGCCGTGGTGGTGACCAGCGGCGGGAATCCTGCTGGCAGCCGTGCGGTCCGCCGGGTCGGCGGCCGCTCGGTTCCTGGTCTGCTCGGCGGGGTGCCGGCCTGCTCGCGACCCCCGGGCCACCCGCCACGACATCGACCTTGGCCCGGCCTCCCGGGGGCGACGCGCGTGGTGCCGGTCCGGCACTCCTCCGGGCCGCTCACGACGCGAGCGGGATGCCCGTCGGCGCAGCGGCCAACGCGAGTATCCCACACCCGGGGGGACACCCGGTGTAGTCGGTGTCCCGCGGCAGGCGCCCGGGCGTGCCGCGATCATGCGCCCGGGCGAACTTCCGCGCTTCGCTTGTCGCGCCGGGCCCGGGGTGGTTAGCGTGCGGGCTCGGGCGCTCGCGCGGGCGCCCGGCACAACCCTGCGCGCGGTGGGAGGTCCGGTGTCTGTGCTGGCGCGGCCGCTGCGGGCGGCCGTGTGCTCCTTCCTGGTCCTCGCCGGCTGCGCGGCGGTCTCCCCCGCCGCCGTCGCGAGCCCCGGATGCGCCTCGGGCGGGCGGGCGGTGCGCTACGTCGTCGCGTTCGACCGCGGGACCCCGGAATCTTCCGCCCGCCAGCAGGCGAGCGCGGGCTGCGGGCAGCTCGTCGGCTACTACCCGCAGGTTTCCGTGGCGGTCGTCACGTCAGCCGATCGGGCGTTCGCGGACCGTCTCGGCCCGGAACGGGCGTTCAGCGCGCAAGCCACCCGGACGGCCGCCGAACAGCCAGGCGCCGCCGCCCAGCCCGCTCGGGCCACACTCCCGCTCAGCGACCCGGCGCGAGTGCCCGCGGCGGACCTCTCCTCGCAGCAATGGGACATGAACCTGATCGGCGCCCCGGCCGCGCACCAGGTCACCGAAGGCAGCCGCTCAGTG
The DNA here is from genome assembly GCF_004522235.1 of Amycolatopsis nivea. Classification (GTDB taxonomy): domain Bacteria; phylum Actinomycetota; class Actinomycetes; order Mycobacteriales; family Pseudonocardiaceae; genus Amycolatopsis; species Amycolatopsis nivea. The sequence goes on along the minus strand of NZ_SDLT01000035.1, from coordinate 15,293 downwards.
GTCGTCGGCGTCCTGGACTCCGGTGTCGACCCGAAACACCCCGATCTCGCCGCAGCGATCGACCCGGACGATTCGGCGGGTTGTCTCACTGGCGTCCCGGACCCGAGCCCGGCCGCGTGGCAGCCGACGACCTCCGCGCACGGCACGCACGTCGCGGGCATCATCGCCGCGGCCGACGACCGCAAGGGCATCACCGGCGTCGCGCCGGGCGTGCGGATCGCGTCGGTGAAGGTGATCGACGACCGCGGCTACGCAGATCCCGAGGCGGCGGTCTGCGGGATCATGTGGTCGGCGGCGCGGCATCTGCCGATCGCCAACAGCAGCTGGTTCGTGAACCCGTGGTCGCTGTCCTGCGTGCGCGGCAACGACCGCGGCGTGGTGCACGAGGTGCTGGCGCGAGCCGTGGAGTACGCGACTTCCCAAGGCACGCTGAACGTCGCCGCCGCGACCAACGAGGCGGTCGACCTCACGCCGTCGGGCCGCTCGGGTTCGCCGTCCGCCGCCGGGAAGTGCGAGGCGCTGCCGGCCGGGCTGCGGGACGTGGTGACGGCGTCGGCGATCAGCCCGGACCGGGTGAAGTCGGGCTACAGCTCGTACGGGCTGGGTGTGGTCGATGTCACGGCCCCGGGCGGCGACGACGACCGCTGCGTGGTTTCGACCGTTCCCGGCGGTTACGCGCCGATGTGCGGGACGTCGATGGCCGCGCCGCACGTCGCCGGGGTGCTGGCGCTGCTCAAGTCGGTGCATCCCACGTGGACGGCCGCCGAGCTGCGCCGCGCGCTGGACTCCCGCGCGACGCCGATGCCGTGCCCGGACGACTACGACCTCACCGGCGACGGCGCCCAGGACGCCTACTGCTCCGGCTACGACGGATACAACGGCTTCTACGGCCACGGCCTCGTCGACGCCCGGACCGCGGTGGCGCCCGCGCAGAACGGACTGCCCAGCCCGGCCCGCTGAGCCGCGTTCAGCGTTCAGGTAAGCAGCAGTTTCGCGATCCTCCTTGTCGCGCCCCAGATCCCGATCGCGGCGAGCACCAGCAGGTACGCCAGGTTGCCGAGCATGCTCCAGGAGAAGATGCCGGTCGCGAGCCCGCGCATCAGCTCGATCCCGTGGTAGAGCGGGAAGCAGCGGACCGCCCACTGCAGCGCCTCCGGGTAGACCGTGATCGGGAAGAACGTGGTGGAGAACAGGAACATCGGCATCAGGACGAGCTGGATGTAGTCGAATTGCGACGTCGACTTCAGGAAGCTGACCAGCGCGATGCTGATGGCCGCGAACGCGAACGACACGAGCAGCGCGGCGGGCAGGAGCAGCAGCGCCCACCACGACGTGAGCAGCCCCATGACGCCGGTGACCGCCAGGAACGCGACCGAATACAGGCCGCCGCGCATCATCGCCCACGCGATCTCGCCGAGCGCGACGTCGAGCGGACCGACCGGGGTCGCCAGCATCGCGTCGTACGTCTTGGCGTAGCGCAGTTTGAAGAACAGGTTGTACGTGCACTCGAAGACCGCGCCGTTCATCGCCGACGACGCCAGCAGCGCGGGCGCGACGAACGCGACGTAGCTCATCGGCTGCCCGTCCGGCCCCGGCACGGTGGTGACCAGTTTGCCGAAGCCGACCTGGAACGCGAGCAGGTAGAACAACGGCTCGAGCGCGCCGGACGCGAGCATCGTCCACGACCGTCCGTAGACGGTGAGCGCGCGTTCGATCAACGCGGTGGCGCGGCCGCTGTACATGCCCGCGGGCAAGACTCGAAGCAGAATTCCGCGCCGCTGCGGGAGAATCGGGGCGCTTTGCAGGTCGGTCATCACGCCACCAGCCGTCGGTAGAAGCCGCGGTGCGCGATCGTCCAGCCGATCGCCACCAGTGCTGCCAGATACGCAAGGTGCCCGAGCACCGGGAGCAGCTCCCTCCCGCCGAGCGTGGCGGCTCGGGAAAGCTCGGTGCCGTGCCACAGCGGGGAAATCCAGGCGAGCCAGCGCAGGTACAGCGGCAGCTGAGTGATCGGGAAGAACGTGCCGGAGAACAGGGTCATCGGGATGACGACGAACCGGAAGATCAGCCCGAACCGCTGTCCCTCGTCGAAGGTCCACGCCGCCAGCCCGGCGATCAGCGATCCGCACGCGAGCCCGGTGAGGACGCCGACGAGGACCACCAGCAGCGCCCCCGCGTTGTCCCAGGCGCCGAACAACCACGCGATGAGCGCGTAGACCGTGCCGGAAAGGGCGAGCCGCAGCATGGTCCAGATCTGGTGCCCGCCGAGGACCTGGCCCGGGGACACCGGCGTCGCGGTGACCGCCAGATAGTCCTTCTGCCATTTGAATCCGCTCAGGACCGGATAACTCGATTCGCTGACGCCCTGCTGCGCCGCGCCGGCGACGAGCAGCGCCGGGGCGACGTACACCAGGTACGACACCCCGCCGGTCGCCGGACCGGCTTTGACCTGCGAGCCGAACCCGAGCCCCATCGCGGCGAGGAACAGCACCGGTTGCAGGCCGGTGGAGTAGACCGTGCTGAGCCAGTGCCTGCGGTACCAGGTCCAGTAGCCCTCGACGCGCAGCCAGGCGCCGTGGAACCGGCCGACGACGCGGCCGGTGGCGGGAATGGTCATCAGTCCACCAACGTCCGGCCGGTGAGGCGGAGGAAGACGTCCTCCAGGGAACTGCGCCGGACGAGGCTCGACAACGGGCGCAGGCCGCGTTCGTGCGCGCGCTCGAGGGTGGCCTCGCCGGTCATCGTGTAGAGCAGCACCCGGTCCGGGAGGACCTCGACGCGCTCGGCCAGCCCGTCGAGCCGGTCGGCCGCGTCCTGCTGCTCCCCCGGCGCGAACCGGAGCTCGACCACTTCCCGGGTGGAATGCCGCGCGATCAGGTCGGCCGGCGAGCCTTCCGCGGCGATCCGGCCTCCGTCCATGACGACGAGCCGGTCGCAGAGCTGTTCCGCTTCGTCCATGTAATGGGTGGTGACGATGAGCGTGGTGCCTCGGGCCTTGAGCCGGAAAAGCCGGTCCCACAACAGATGCCGCGCCTGCGGATCGAGCCCGGTGGTCGGTTCGTCGAGCAGCAGCAGTTCCGGATCGTTGACCAGCGACCGGGCGATGGTGAGCCGCCGCTTCATGCCGCCGGACAGGGAATCGACCGGTTTCTCGGCACGGTCGGACAGCTGCGCGAACTCCATCAGCTCGACCGCCTTCCGCCGCACGTGGGCGCGGGAAAGGCCGAAATAGCGGCCGTAGACGTGCAGGTTCTGCCGGACGGTGAGCTCCACGTCGAGGTTGTCCTCCTGCGGCACCACGCCCAGGCGCGCGCGGATCCGCGGCCCGTCCGCGTTCGGATCCATGCCGAGGACGCGCAGATCGCCGTCGCTGCGCGGGGACACGCACGCGATCATCCGCATCGTCGACGACTTCCCCGCGCCGTTGGGCCCGAGGAAGCCGAACGCCTCCCCTCGCCGCACCTCGACGTCGATGCCGCGGACTGCCTCGAATTCTCCGAACCGTTTGACCAGCGCCTTCGCTTGCACGAGGGCTGGTTCCGATGCCGACTCTCCCACGAGGACCGACAGTAGAGGGAGGCACCGACAATTCTCGACCGGTTTCCCCGCCGCGGGTACGGCATCCGGGTGGATCTCCGGCCGGGGCCGGGGAAACGACGAGCCCGCGGCCCAGCGAAAAGGCGGGGCGGCCCGAAGACCGCCCCGCCTCTCAAAAACTCAGCGCACCGTCAACGACACCGACCGGGACACCCCGTTCACCGTCACCGAGATCTCCGCCGTCCCCGGGCGCAGCCCCCGCACCGTCCCGGTGGCCGGGTCGAGCGACACCACGTCCCACGGCGCGGGCGGCCAGCTGCCGATGTGCACCCCGCGACCGCCCCAAGCCGCGCTCACCGGGTACGCCACCGGAATCGACCGGCCCTCTTGCGTCACCGCGGCGGTCACCTTTCCGGTGCCGCCCCACGAAAGAGTGCCCGGGCCGGTCACCGTCAGCGCGTCGACGTTCGGGCGCGTTTCGAAGCGCACCGGCTGGCCGCGGTCCGAGGGGTCCACTCGCACCAGGGTCCAGCCGACGAAGCCGCCGTCGCCGGGGGCCGCGGCGGGGGTCTTGCCCGAGTTGCCGTTCACCAGGTACGGCACGCCGTCCGTGCGCGACAGGCCGAACACTCCCGCGTGCGAAGCCAGCGAGGCGGCCGGTTTTCCGGACTTCTCCTCGAAACCGGTCAGCCACGTCTGCAGCAGCGCGGCCTCCTTCCGGTCGCCCAGCTGCGAATTGCCGGTCGGGCTCGGGTCCTTCACCGGATGGTGCATCGCGACGACCACACCACGCACGGAACGGTCCTTCGCCGCGTTGTCGAGCGCCTCGCGCAGCGTGCGCACCTGGTCGAATCCGCCCGCGCGCAGCGAGCCGCGCGAGGAATCCATCAGGATCAGCCGCACGCCGTGGACGTCGACCACGCGGTGCGTTTCCCCGAATGCGTCCTGGAAGTTCTTCAGGCCGTTGCCGCCCTCGGCTTCGTGGTTGCCTGGCACGTAGTACCAGGGGACGCGGCCGTCCAGCTCTTCGGTGATGATCTTGCGGGCCAAGACGAAGTCCGGCGCGGTGCCGCGGTCCACGAAGTCGCCGTTGATCAGCACGAGATCCGGTTTCGCGGCAACCGCCTCGCGCAGTGCCCGGCGTGCTTGGGCGACGAGCGGACCGTCCGGAGCGTCGGCGGTGAACTGGGCGTCGCTGACGACCGCGATCTTGAGGCCGCCCTTGCCGAGGGTTCCATTGGTGACCAGCGCCGGGTCCGGGACGGCCGGATCGTGCGGCACGGCCGTGGTCGGCGCGACCTCGAAGGTGAGGTCGTTGAACACCAGTCTGCCCTCGTACTGCTTGCCCGCCGCGGTTTCCACGGCATAGAACCGGGTGAGGCGCTGCCCGTCGGGCAATCCGGCGGGCACCGCGGCGGTCACGTACCGCCAGCCGGTCCAATTCACACTCAGCGCAAGGTCCACAATGGACGCGGTGTTGGCGCCGTCGCGGAGTTCCGCGCGGATCCAGGCGCCCTTGCCGTCTCCGTTGATCCACATGCCGATCTTCTGCGTGCCAGCCGGAACCGAGATCGGGTTGGCAGCGTTGACATACGCGGCGCGCGTGGCGGTCGTGCCGGTGAGGCGGTAGTCGAGTGCCAGGCCCTTGCCGCCGTTGCGTCCCTCTGCCGACGAAAGCGCGGCACCGACGACGGCCGGGTACACCGTGGCGGACCAGCCTTCCGGGCCAGCCAGCGGTGCGGCGACCTTGGCTTCGGTGCCCACCGACGCCGCCAAGTGCATGGTCTTCCCGCCCGCGTGCACGGTGACCGCGGTGGCCCCGGAAGCGGTCTTCGCGGTGACTGCGAACCCCTTGCCCGACGGCTCGATCTTCACCACGGCGGGGTCGTATTCGAGCTTCACGTCGGACGGTTCGATCCAGGTGCCGTAACCGTCCGCGTCGTAGCCGTAGACCTGGAACTCGCCGCGCGCCTCCGCACCCGAAAGCGCGACCTGCTTGGTGCTCGCGCCGAGGCGGACCGGCTTGCCCAGCACGGTCAGCTTCGTGCGGCCGTTCACGAAGTTCTGGTGCGCGGTGACCGTCACGTCGGCTCGCGCGTCCGGGTGCAGGAAGTCGGGCTGCGCGGTGAAAACGTTCTTCGTGACAGTGCCGCGGAACGGGTTCGACGTGGTCCAGAACGGGCGCGACGCCACTGCGGCACCCGTCTCGTCGTGGCCGTTCGGCACGAGCGCGCGGCTCAGGCCGGACAGCACGCGCGTCGAGTTGTCGCCCTCCTGCGCGGGGGCGGGCGAGAAGCCAGTCAGCCGTCCGCTGCCGGCCACCGTCGCGAAGCCGATGCCGTTGGGCACCAAGCGTTCCCCGCCGTCCGAAGGCGAGTTGCGCACCGACGGCGCAGCCTCTCCTTCGTTGCGCGCGAGCAGCGTCGAGGAGCCGCCGCCGTCGAGGTTGATCGCGTCGTCGGCACCCAACCGCTTCAGCTGCCGGGCCATTTCCAGCTCGGTCATCCCGCGGCTGTCGGCCTGGCGGCCGTCGACCGTGACGAGCCACATCCGCTTGCCGTCAGCGGAAAAGCCGACGCCGGTACGCGGCGCGAGGGTGACGTCGTCAAGCTGCTGGAGCTGCCCGTCCTTCAGCAGCGTTTTGTTCCCGCCGACCGCGACCGCGATCTTGCCCGCGTCGGTCCGCGGCGCGTACGAAACGCCCACGCGATCACCGACGTGCAACGCCGCCAACGCGTCCGCACCAGCTTCGCGACCGAGCAGCAGCGTGCTTCCCGCCGGAATCGGGCCGTCCGCGGGCTTCGGACGCACCTGCGTCACCACACCATCGCGGACCTCGACCTCGACGACCTTCTGCGCGCCGGCGACCGACGTCGCGCGCGCCGAAGCGCCCCAGAGCGGCGTGTAGACGCCGAGCGCGTCCTTGCCGAGCACCGGGCTGTTGAAGTTCGTGGCGGGGACAGCTCGGCCGTCCGGCAGCGTGACCGACGCTTCGAGGAAGATGTCGGCGAGCTTCGCGCGTCCCTCCGCGGTGATCGCCGCGGTGGTGTTGTGGCCGGACGCGGGCGCGTTGTGCAGCTCGCCCTTGTCGATGCCGACGCCGAGCGGCGCGCCGGAGGCGTTGATGTCGAAGAAATCGCCGTTGACGCCCGCGACCGCACCGGCGCGAGCGACCTGCTGAGACAGCGGGGTGCGCGCGGAAACGGTGCCCGGACTGAGGTAAGTCGGCTTCAGGACCTTGCTGGTGAGGTCGACGCTCAGCGCGTCGCCGCGGATCCAGCCCTTCGGGTCGAAGCGGTCGAACTGAGTGAGGTTCAGACCAGGCGCCACCGCGTTGGTGGCGCTGCTGGTCTCGAGGCCGTCGTCGGCGGCGGGCGCCGCGGCGATCGCCGGGGCCTCCCGGGCCGAGGAGAAGGCGGAAGCGCTCTCGACCGGCGGCGGGCCGAGCGGAGCGGAGAGCGGGCCGGCATGCGCAGGCGTGGCCAGCGTCAGCACCAGCAGGGCGCCGAGCAGCACGGATCTTGATCTTTTCACCAGGTACCCCACGATCGCGAAAATGGCTCAGGTCAGCCAAATCCATCGGCGCGACCGCCGGAAGGCCCTGCGGTGAACGGGACCTGAATGGCGCAGGATTATCCGCTCAGGGGGTCATGCGCGCGGCGAGAAACTCCTTCGCGACGGCCTCGTCGCCGTCGATCTCCGGCTGCGCGTCGGTGCGCTTCCACAGCGACACCAGCAAATCCTGCGCGGGCACCGCGACCGTGGCCACCGCTTCGCCCTCGCCCAGCTCGGGCGGTTCGCCGGGCACGACGGTCCACGAGTGCCCGGTGTCGGTGGTGCGCACCGTGATCGGCGCGGCCAGCGGAACCTCGTGCTTCCAGCGCGCGACTCGCGGCAGCATCGTGCCCAGCACCTCGAAGACGCCGTCCGCGGCGATCAGCGGATCAAGCCGGGTCGTTGCGCCGCGTGCGCCGAACAAGTCGACCAAATGCACGGCAGTTTCGTGCACCTGACGGCGGAACCAGAACGCCTTGGTCTTCTCCGCGGCACCGAAAACCCAGCACGCGTCGGCGGGGTCGGCCGTGGCGAGCGCGTCCAGCAGTTCGGCCGCGCTCTCGGCGTACCAGGGCGCGAGGTCGCCGCTCGGCGTGACGTCGAATTCCTGCTTGCTCAGCTCGCCGGTGCGGACGATGCCCGCGGCCCACCGGTGCACATTGCCCAGATGCGCGACAAGGTCGCGCTTGGTCCAGTCTCCGCAGTACGGGACCGGGTTGTCCAGGTCGCCCTCGGCTTCCGCGGCGAAGGCCTCGGTGAGCGAGCGCAGGTGCGGCAGGTAATCGCGCGGCGGCAGCGGCAGGGCAGTCACCGGTGGAGGTTAACCGATGCGCCGAGCTCCCGGCAGCGGATTAAGCGCCCGGAAACACGAACGCCGGGCCGGGACCGCAGTCCCTGCCCGGCGTCCGCGAGGGTCAGTGCCGGTTCAATGCCGGTTCAGCCGGATCACAGGTCCGGGAACCACAGCTTCAGCTCGCGCTCGGCCGACTCCGGCGAGTCCGAACCGTGCACCAGGTTGTACTGGGTCTCCAGCGCGAAGTCGCCGCGCAGGGTGCCCGGGGTGGCCTTCTCGACCGGGTCGGTGCCGCCGGCGAGCTGGCGGAACGCGGCGATCGCGCGCGGGCCCTCGACGGCCAGCGCGACGAGCGGGCCGGACGTGATGAACTCCAGCAGGTCGCCGAAGAACGGGCGCTCCTTGTGCTCCGCGTAGTGCTCCTCGGCGACGGAGCGCTCGACGGTGCGCAGTTCCAGCGCGGCCAGCTTCAGGCCCTTGCGCTCGATGCGCGAAACGACCTCGCCGACGAGGCCGCGCGCGACGCCATCGGGCTTGACGAGGACCAGCGTGCGTTCAGTCACGACGGTATTTCTCCTTGTGCGGATTCGTGTTATTCGGCGCTGAGCCTATCCGACGCGCTTGCCGGGCCGGTCAGCGCCGCTGCGGCTGCAGCGTCTTGGACCACAGCGAGGCCCCGGTCGCGTCGCGAAGATCGACTGTCAGCGCCCCGCTCGCACCGTCCACATTCACCTCGCCGAAGTGCTGGAACCCTTGCACCGGCGAGGAATTCTGCGTCTGCGGGGCGTGCACGAACACCGCTTCCGGGCCGAACGTCGGGTCGAGTTTGTTCGGGCCGAACGCACCGGCGTTGAGCGGGCCGGAGACGAATTCCCAGAACGGGTCGAAGTCCTGGAACGCGGCACGCTCGGGCGAATAATGGTGCGCGGCGGTGTAGTGCACGTCAGCGGTCAGCCACACGACATTGCGCACACGGTTGCGCGAGATCTGCCGCAGCACCCAGGCCAGTTCGGTCTCGCGGCCGCCGGGCGCGCCAGGCAGGCCGTTGGCGACCGCCTCGATGTCCTTGCCGTCCGGCACGACGAGGCCGATCGGCATGTCCGCCTGGACGATCTTCCAGGTCGCGGTGCTGCGCCGGAGCCCGTCGGCCAGCCAGCGGGCCTGCGCGTCGCCGAGGATGTGGCCGGGTTTGGTCTGGTCCGAGGTGTTGGCGTCGCGGTAGGTGCGCATGTCGAGGACGAACACCTCGACCCGGCTGCCGTAGCGGAAGCTCCGGTAGACCCGGCCGTCGACGGCCTGGCGGCGGTCGATCGGATGCCATTCGTGGAACGCCTGGAACGCGCGCTGAGCGAGGACGTCGGCTCGTTTTTCGGTGTATTCGGGGCGGTCGTTGAGGATTTCGCCCGGGTACCAGTTGTTGACTACCTCATGATCATCCCACTGGACATAGGCGGGCACCTCTGCGGCGAACCGGCGGAAATTGGCGTCCAGCCGGTTGTAGGCGTGCTGTCCGCGGTATTCGTCGAGGGTTTCGGCGACCTTCGACTTCTCCGGCGTCACGATGTTGTGCCAGGTGCCCGCGCCGCCGGGCAGCGTGACGGTTTCGGTGAGCGGGCCGTCGGCGTACACCGTGTCGCCGCTGTGCAGGAAGAGGTCGGGACGGCGGTCGGCCATCGCGGAGAAGATCGTCATGCCGCCGAGGCCTGGGTTGATGCCGTAGTTCTGGCCGACGACGTCGCCGCTCCACAGGATCCGCGTGTTCGCGCGGCCGACCGGCGCGGTGGCGAACCGGCCGGCGACCGGCTCGCTCGCACTGCGGCCGTCGAGGTCCACGGCGGTGACGCGGTAGTGGTATTCGGTGCCCGGGGCCAGCCCGGCGACGCGCACCTTGCCGGTGCCGCCGGTGGCGGGCGTGACGAACGGGCCGGGCACCCGGCGGGCGTGCCGGAACGACGGGTCGCGCGCGACCTCGACCATCAGCCGCGCCGGCCGGTCGGCCCGCGACCACACGATGCCGGAGCCGGTGGTCACGTCCCCGGACGCGACGCCGTGGGCGAGCACCGGACGGTCGCGGCGGACGAGCGGGGCGGCCGAGGCGGAGCCGGGCAGGAGCAGCCTGCCTGCCGCGGCGAGCGCGGGGACGGCGATCCCGGCTTTGAGCACGGAGCGCCGGGAAGGGGTCGTTTCGGTCATGGCGGCCGTTCTATCCGGCGACCACGGCCAAGCGGCCAACTCGGGCTGACCGCCGGGTGAACGGCTCACCCGGCAGGAGGAAGCTCACAGCCGGCCGTCACGCTCGGTGTGCTTCCCGAACCATCTCGTGCTCGCACTCGCTCGGTCCGGACAACGGACGCTCCACGAACCCGTGCCGTTCGTACAGCGCCATGGCGTGCTCGTTGCCGCCCGCGACGCGCAACGCCAGCTCGCCCGCCCCGCGCCCTTCGCTCCAGCGCACGACGGCCCGGACGAGCGCGTCCCCGACTCCCCTGCCGCGCGCCGACGGGGCGACCCACATCGACAGCAGCTCGGCTTTGTCGCCGCGTTCGGAAAGGTGCCCGCTGACCATCCCGGCCGGAACGCCGTCGAGGTCGGCCACGACGTTGAGCGACACGTCGCGCAGCCGGGCCCGCCAGCGCGGTTCCGCGTCGCCTTCGCCCTGCCAGTCCGCGAGTGTCGAGCTGAACGCCCCCGGGTCCTCGCGCAGCGCCGCCAGCCGGAGGTCGCGCCACTCCGCCCAGTTCTCCGCGCTCAGCTCGCGCACCACGATCACACTTGCACCGTCGCCGTGGCGGCCCGGCCGTTACATCGGAATAGGGTGAAACCATGCGCATCGACCGGCTCGACCACCTCGTCCTCACCGTCGCCGACCTCGGTGCGACGGTCGATTTCTACACGCGCGTCCTCGGCATGACCGAGGTGACGTTCGGGGCCGGCCGCAAGGCGCTGGTGTTCGGCGCCAGCAAGATCAACCTGCACGAGGCCGGGCACGAGTTCGAGCCGAAGGCGGACCGGCCGACGCCGGGCAGCGCGGACCTGTGCCTGATCACGGCCGATTCGCTGGAGCAGGTCGTCGAGGACCTCGCCGCGCACGGGGTGCCGGTCGAGGAGGGCCCGGTCGACCGCACGGGCGCGACCGGGCCGATCCGCAGCGTGTACTTCCGCGACCCGGACCGGAACCTGATCGAGGTCAGCGTCTACCGCTGAGCCGCACCTCGCGGGAGTGCCGCGGCGGAGAGCGCGGGGCTCAAGCCTGCGGCTGCTGCTGGCTCGGCAACGTGCCCGCCGCCATCCGGCGCGCGACGTCGCGGCGCAGCCACAGGAACCACACGAACGCGGCCAGGAAGATGACGCCGATGATCGCGATCGCGGGCTGGGTGATCCCGATCCCGATGATCGCCAGCTGCAGCAGCAGGATCACCGGCACCGCCCAGACGTGCTTGAGCATCCCGCACAGCACGATCAGCACCACGGCCAGCGCGATGACCGTCCAGCCGGTGAAGCTCGTGATGCCGCCGCCGAGCTTGGCGACCACCGGCAGCGCGAGCGCGACGGTGATCGCTTCCATGATCAGCGTGCCCGCCATGACGCCGCGGAAGCCCTTCATCGGGTCCTTCGCGGGCGGCTTGACCGGCGTATCGGGCGTTTCCGGGGTTTCGCTCATGCCGGCTCCTTCCCGAACAGCGTGCGCGCGTCGCCCGCGGTGACCACGGATCCGGTCACCAGCACGCCGCCGCCCGCGAGCGGTTCCTCCGGGTCGTCGTTCTGCTCCACGAGGCCGATCGCGGTCTCGATCGCGGTCTCCAGGTCGGGTTCGGCGAGCACGCGGTCCTCGCCGAAGATCGACGCGGCCAGTTCCGCCAGGTCCTCGACCGGCAGCGACCGCGGCGACGAACTGCGCGTGACCACGACGTCGGAGACCACCGGCTCCAGCGCGTCCAGAATGCCGCGCGCGTCCTTGTCGGACAGCACGCCGACGACCGCGACGAGTCGGCGGAAGTTGAACTCGTCGGTGATCGTCGTGGCGAGCGCCCGCGCGCCCATCGGGTTGTGCGCCGCGTCGACCAGCACCGCCGGGGCGGCCCGCACGCGTTCGAGCCTGCCCGGGTTCTCGACCTCGGCGAACGCCTCGCGCACCGCCTCGACCACGAGCTGCTTGTCTTTGCCCGCCCCGAAAAACGCCTCGACCGCGGCCAGCGCGAGGGCCGCGTTCGCCGCCTGGTGCGCGCCGTGCAGCGGCAGGAAAATCTCGTCGTAGACGCCGCCGAGGCCCTGCAGCTTCAGCATTTGCCCGCCGACCGCGACCTCGCGTTCGAGCACGCCGAACTCGCTGCCCGCGCGCGCCACCGCGGCGTCGACCTCGACCGTGCGCTTCAGCAGGACGTTCAGCACCTCGGGGTCCTGCTCGCCGATCACCGCGACCGACCCGGGCTTGATGATCCCCGCCTTCTCCGCGGCCGCGTCGACCGCCGTCGGGCCGAGGTATTCGGTGTGGTCCAGCCCGATCGGCGTGATGACCGCGACCTGGGCGTCGGCGACGTTCGTCGCGTCCCACGCGCCGCCCATGCCCGCCTCGAGCACCGCGGCCTCGACCGGCGCGTCGGAGAACGCCGCGAACGCCATCCCGGTGAGCACCTCGAACTTGCTCATCGGCACGCCGTCCTCGCTCGCGCCGTCCACCATCGCCACGTACGGCGCGATGTCCTGGTACAGCTCGGCGTAGCGGGCGGCGGAGACCGGCCGGCCGTCGAGCGCGATCCGCTCGGTGACCAGCTGCAGGTGCGGGCTGGTGTAGCGGCCCGAGCGCAGGCCCATCCGGGTCAGCAGCGAATCGACCATCCGCGCGACCGAGCCCTTGCCGTTCGTGCCCGCGACGTGCACCACCGGGTAGCCGTGGTTGGGCTCGCCGAGCAGCGTCATCAGCGCCTGGATCCGGGCGAGCGACGGTTCGAGCTTCGTCTCCGGCCAGCGCTGGTTCAGCTCGGCCTCTGCGGCCATGAGGTCGCGGCGGGCCTCCGGGCCGTTCTCGTCGCCGAACTCGGCGGGCGCGCCCTCGTCGTCGAGTTCGTGCAGCTCAGTGCCCTCTTCGACGGACAGGTCCGGGACCGGGCCGAGCGCCAGGTTGTCGCCGAGCTGGCCGATGCCGCCGATCCCGCCGCGCGCACCGCCGCCGACGGTGTAGGCCGCGTCCGGCGCGTCGAGGTCCGGCTCCAGCTCGTTCCCGGGATCGTCCTCGTCGTCGCTGTGCGCGAGCGCGCCCAGTTCGTCGACCCCCGCGAAACTGTCCGGATCGGCGAGATCCGGCCGCCGGGTCTCCTCGGGCTCCTCACCGCGCGGCACTCGTGCACTCCTTGAAGTCGCTGTCCCGGCGCGGTCGCGCGACCGGGAAGACCAGGCGAAAGGTTCGGCCCGGCACACCGTCGAGCGTACCCGGGGCCGCCGCGCGCCCAGCGGCCCCGGGGCTTCGGCGTGATCGCGCCCGCAGGGATCCGTGGCAAGGTCGGGCGCATGCCCTTCGACCACAACCACCACTACCACCCGGCCCTGCTCCGCCTCCTGCCGCCGGGCCCCGGCCGCGCCCTGGACGTCGGCTGCGGCGACGGCCGGTTCGCCCGCAAGCTGGCCGCCGCCGGCATGACCGTCGAAGGCATCGACACGTCGGCGGAAATGATCACCCGCGCGACGTCCGCCGGTTCGCCAGGACCAGGCACCGTGGAATACCGCCGCGCAGACGTGACGACCGACCCGCTGGAACCCGAGGCGTACGCGTACATCTCCTGCCTGGCCTCCCTGCACCACGTCCCGTTCGAAACCGTCACGAGACTGCGCGACGCCCTCGCCCCCGGCGGCGTCCTCGCCGTCCTCGGCTGCGCCCGCCCGAGCCACCCCGGCGACTACGCCCGCGAACTCGTCGCCGTCCCCGCGAACCTCGCGGCCAGGCTGATCGTCTTCGCCGGCGACCGCCTCAACGGCGGCCCGGATCCGGTCGCCAAGGCCCCGGTGCACATGAAATTCCCGCCCTTGACCGACGTCCGCCGCGACGCCGCCCGCCTGCTTCCCGGCAGCACCGTCCGCCCGCTGGTCTTCTGGCGGTACCTGCTGACCTGGCGGAAACCCGCAGATCACCCAGCAGCCGGGTGAAAAGCCGCCCCGACCACCCGATCGGCGGAGAGCGCTCGCGCCCCGCGTGCCGAAAGGTAAAGCGGGTCGACCGCTAGGGAGGACGGGTTCCGCATGCGCACCATCCGAATCGTGCTGGCCGCGATCGCGGCCATCGCACTGCTTCTGTCGACGGCAGCGGCCGCGAGCGCCGCGCCCCGGCACTACCGTCATTACGTCGCCTTGGGCGACTCGTACACGTCGGGCCCGCTCATCCCGCTGCCCAGGCTGGATCCGTTCGGCTGCTTCCGCTCGACGTCCAACTACCCGTCGATGGTCGCGGACTCCCTCGACGTGGACCGCTTCACCGACGTCAGCTGCGGCGGCGCGAACACCTCGCACATGACCGCCCCGCAAAGCGTGCCGCTGGGCCAGAACGCCCCGCAGTTCTCCGCACTGCGCTCCGACACCGACCTGGTGACGGTCGGCATCGGCGGCAACGATTCGGGCCTGTTCGGCAAACTGGTGGACACCTGCCCGACCCTGCGCGCCTCGGACCCGACCGGAAACCCGTGCCAGAAGCACTTCACTGTCGACGGCGTGGACACGATCAAGGCGCTGCTCCCCAAGACCCAAGCAGCCATCCAGCAAGTACTGGCCGGAATCCACGCCCGCTCGCCGCACGCGAAGGTGCTGGCCATCGGCTACCCGCGCATCGCCCCCGCAGAAGGCTATTGCCCGAACGTCCTGCCCTTCGCGAACGGCGACTACGCCTGGCTCTCGAGCGTGGAAGAAGCCCTGAACGCAGCAGTGAGCAACGCAGTGGAGGCGGACGGCCAATCGTCCTATGTGGACACCTACACCCCGTCCTTCGGCCACGACGCCTGCAAAGGCCCAGGCGTAGCCTGGATCAACGGCAAAGACCTGAACCTGCTAGCCGCCGCCCCCTACCACCCGCTCTACGCAGGAATGGCAGGCGAAGCAAAGGTAATCCGCCAACAACTCCGCTAAAAGCGAGTGAGGGCCACCCCGACGGAACCAGATTCCCTCAGGGCCCCCCTCACGGCCAAAAACCGCACCAGTGCACCCAACAAGCGAGGCACCCACACCACCCCCGCACCCCGATACGAAGCCCAAATGCGGACGGCGGGTGCTTGTCAAGGCATCTTTCCCGCCTTGACAAGCACCCGCCGTCCGTCATCACAATCAGCTTCGGGGTGCCCCACGCAACCAAGTGGGCGCAATGTCGCCGCCAGGCGACGAGCCGCCTAAGAACTCCTAACAGAGTGAGAGGTTGACCAGTCGGCGCCAG
>NZ_SDLT01000034.1 GCF_004522235.1 Amycolatopsis nivea | reverse complement strand
CTGGACATCACAGCTAGCCCCCACCCCACCCACCCGCAGCCGATGCACCCAACGAGCGAGGCACCCAGCCCCTCCCCCGCACCCCGATACGAAGCCTCCCTGCGGTCTGGGGGTGCTTGTCAAGGCATCTTTCCCGCCTTGACAAGCACCCCCAGACCGTCAGCACAATCAAGCTTCGGGGTGCCCCACGCAACCAAGGAACGCGATGTCGCCGCCAGGCGACGAGCCGTTCACAACGTCCGCGAAAACGGATCCCACTCAACGGGCAACAGCTCCCCCGGCTCCACCCGACTACCCACCTCAACCCCCACCCCAAGCTCCATCGACTCCTCAACAGCCACCATCACATCCAGCACGTGATAAGCCATCTCCCCCGAAGCCCTCTCCCCCACCCCAGCCCGAACCGACCGAGCCAAATCAAGCACCCCCGTACCCCGAGAACCCGAATGCCCCACCGCGGCAACCTCCTCAGACTCCCCACCCACATGCACCACAGCAGAACCGTCAAACCGATTAGGATCCGGCAAAACCGCAGTCCCCAACGAACCAGAAACCTCAACAACCCCAGTCCGCCGCAACGCAGAATCAAAAGACAACAAAACCTGCGCACACCCCCCGCGCGCAAACTCGATCAACGCACTAACAGTAGTAGGCACAGTAACCGGAAACTCAACACCAGCCCGAGGCCCAGCCCCAATCACCCGAGTCTCCCGCCCCTTCCCCCCAACCCCGGTAACCTTCCGCACCGCCCCAAAAACCTGCACCAGCTGCGTCAAGTAATAAGGCCCGATATCCAGCAACGGCCCGCCCCCAGCCTGAAACAAAAACTCCGGCGCGGGATGCCAGCTCTCCGGCCCAGGCGTCTGAAACAACGCCAGCGCCGCAACAGGAACCCCGATCCGGTCAAGCGCACGAAGCGCGGTCTGGTGCCCAGCCCCCAGAAGGGTGTCCGGCGCCCCAGCCACCCTCACGCCCTTTTCCCGCGCCCGGTCGAGAAGTTTCCGGACCGTCTGCCGATCCACCCCGATCGGTTTCTCCGTCCAAACGTGCTTCCCCGCCTCCACCGCCGCGAGACTCACCTCGACATGCACCGCGGGCACAGTCAGATTCACGACGATCTCGACATCCGGCAACGCGAGCAGATCCGCCATCGACCCGCTCCACGGAACCCCGTATTTCGCCGCCTGCCCCCGAGCCCGGGATAAATCGAGATCAGCGATCCCCACCACCCGCAGATCCGGAAACGCCGTCAAATTCTCCAAATAGGTGTCACTGATAAACCCAGCCCCGACAACCCCGACCCCGACCGTCACTTCCCCACCCCGGCGAGATAAGCGAAACTCTCCGCGATACCCCCGAAAACATCCTCATGCCGATCGAACTCCACGACCCGCAACGCCTCCGGAGCCGCCGCAAGCACCTCCGCCAGCGGCACCCGCCCCTGCCCCGCGGGCACCTGTCCGGAAGCATCGATCGCCAACGACCCGTCCTTCACGTGAATCGCGCACACCCGCGCCCCCAGCCGACGCAGCAACGCGGGCGCGTCCTCGCCGCCCGCCGTGGCCCAGTAGGCGTCGACCTCCAGCACGACTTCCGGGTCAAGCCGATCCGCGAAGACCTCCAACGCGCTGCGCCCGTCGATCCGCGATTCGAGCTCCCACCAATGGTTGTGGTACCCGACCCGCACGCCATACCCCGCCGCGACCTTCGCCCCGGCATTGAGCGCTTCCGCAGCGGCAACGATATCCGCTGAATTCTGCCACTGTGCCGCCGGAATCATTGGTTCGATGACGACTTCGATCCCCAATTCCCGAGCCGCCGCGAACACCGCATCCAGCTCCTTCCCGACCAACGCGGCATGTGCGGTCGGCGCGCTCAACCCGTGCGCGGCCAGCCCCGCACGAAGCGCCTCGACGTTCTCCACCACCCCGTACGGCTCCACGCTGCCGAACCCGATCGCAGCCAGCCTCCGCAACGTCTCGTCCGGATCGGCCGCGAACGCGTCGCGCACCGAGTAGAGCTGCACCGAAGGTCCACCCATGCCAACTCCCAGAGGTAGAGGGCTTTCGCCAATTCCTACCACCTGGTCAGAATTGACACCAGGACAAAACCGGACGGAAATCCCGCGCCAAGATCAGCCGAGTTCCTTGTGCCAGATCAGAAAATCGCACGGAGTGGCCAGCAGCGGAGCCAGCTCCGGATGCGGCCCGTCGATCGTCGACGTCTCCACCACCCGGTACCCCAGCCGGCCGTACCACTGCGCGAGGAACTCCTTGGACGGATGCGTCCACTCCCGCGGCACCAGCAGCTCGAGCTGCATCCGCGTGCACCCCTCGGCCCGGCAATGCCTCTCCGCGAACCGGACCAGCTCCCGCCCGATCCCAGCGCCGCGCACCTCCGGCGAGGCAGCGAGCAGACCGAACTCCCCGAGGTCCTCAGCCAGCCGCTGGATCCGGACCGAGCCCACCACGGCCCCGTCGATCCGGGCGACCGCGATTTCCCCCGAGCGAACCAGCCCGGCCATCTCCGCGGCATTGGTCCGATCGGCCGAACCGGCCCACAATCCCGCCTCGGCCTTCGCGTAGACGGTGTTCACCAGATCGGTCAGCAAGGCCACCAGCGCGGCGTCCTCGGCGGCGGACGGCGGCAGGAAGGCGATCTCCGGAGTCGTCACCTGTCCAGCCTAACCACACTCAGCTGGCGGCCGAACCGGAAACCGCGGGCCGCGCCTCCCCGAAGCCGCCGTAGCGACCGGCTTTCGCGCGCTTGCGCACCTCGTCGAAATGCCGGTGCACCGCGTGCGCGGCCGCCTCCGCGTCGCCGCTCACGAGCGCGTCCACGATCGCCTGGTGTCGTTTCGCGGTGGCCGGAGCGGACGAAACCGGCCCGCCCATTTCGCCTTCCGCGGCCCGGTAGACGTCCCAGAACAAGCCGGTCAGCTCGCGCGCCAGGTCGAACCCCGCCTCGGCGCAGATGAGGTCGTGGAATTCGCGGTCGGCCACCGCCGCGTCCGGCCCCTTGCGGCGCATCCGCGCCACGCACGCCTGCAGTTCCCCGATCAGCTCCGGCCGGTGGTCGCGCGCGACCCGGCTGGTCAGCTCCGTTTCGATCATCTCGCGGACCTCGAGCAGGTCGCGCAGCCGTCCGGCGTCGGTGCTGCCGCGGCTGCGCGTGCGGAAGAGCAGCCACGTCTGCAGCGCCTCCGACCCGGCCGCGCCGACGAACGTGCCGTACCCGTGCCGGACCTCGACGATGCCGAGCGCCTGCAGCGCCTTCACCGCCTCCCGGATCGAATTCCGGCTGACCCCGATGTCCTCGGCCAGGCTCAGTTCGGTCGGCATCGGCGCGCCGGTCGGCAGCTGCCGGTCGACGATCAGGTCGATGATCTGCTTGGTGATCTCTTCACTGCGTTGCGGGCGCGCCACACGTGTCTCCCGGATGTCTTTCTTGCACTGGCACGTCGCCATCGGAGGACATCCTACGTCATGATCGGCTCGCGCCGCTGCACCCGCGCGGGTGGGAACAAGCCTCTTGACCGGGGCGGGAACGGGACTTAGGGTTCCGGCAAGTCATAGGACGTCCCACGTCCTACTTCTCGATGCTTTCTGGGTGGAACACCGCATCAAGTCAGGAGACGCCATGTCCCGAACCGCCATGGGGACTCAGTTCAACCGGCGCGCACTGCTGCGCTACGCCGGCCTCGCCGGGGCCGCCGCAGCGGTTTCGTCGACGCTCGCCGCGTGCGGCGGCCCCGCGTCGACCAACAAAACCGGCAGTTCGTCCGGTTCCGTCACCGCGGTGATCGGGTACGGCAACAACCAGACCTGGGACCCGCTGCAGACCGCGTCGGCGTTCGCGATGGCGGCGATCCTGCACAGCTACGAATCGCTCGTCGAAGGCGATCCGGTCACCCGGGAGCCATTCCCCGGTTTGGCCAAGGCGCTGCCTGCCGACCTCAAGAGCACCACGCTGCGCTTCGAACTGCGCGACGGCGCGAAGTGGCACGACGGAAAGCCGGTGACCGCGGACGACGTGGTGTTCACCTACGCCCGTGTGCTCGACCCGAAAGAAAACGTGCTCATCCACAGCTTCTTCTCGCAGTGGCTGGAGTCGGTCACGAAGGTCGACGCGAAGACGGTGGAGTTCAAGCTGAAGTTCGCGTTCCCGTACGCGCTGCAGCGGATCCAGATCTGCAAGATCGTGCCCAAGCACGTGTTCGAGAACAACTGGAAGGCCGCCGCCGCGGGCAAGGTCGTCGGCTCCGGGCCGTACAAGATCACCGAGCAGGCTCCGCTGTCGCACACCTCGTTCGAGAAGTTCGCGGACTACAACGGCCCGCGCCCGGCCGCGTACGACAAGATGCTCTGGAAGTCCATTGTGGATTCCGCGCCGAGGGTCGCGGCGATCTCCGGGGCCAAGCCGGACGCGCAGATCGCGGAGAACATCCCGCCCGCCAACGCCGAGCAGCTCCGCAAGGCGGGCCGCACGGTCGAATTCGCCGACGGCGGCAACAACCTGTTCCTGCTTTTCAACACCAAGCACTCCCCGTTCGCCGACAAGCGGGTCCGCCAGGCGCTGCATTACGCGATCGACAAGAAGAAGATGATCGAGATCGGCTTGCGCGGCACCGGAACCGCGGGCACGTCGTTCATCAACCCCAAGCTGCCCGGTTCGCAGCCCGCGTCGCAGAGTTTCGAGTTCAACCCGGAAAAGGCGAAGCAGCTGCTCGCCGAAGCGGGCGTGAGCGGCTTGAAGATCTCGCTGTCCACAACGAACACTTCGCTGGTGCTCGACTGCGTCAAGGTGATCAAGGAGGGCTGGGACGCGATCGGCGTGCAGACCACTTTGGACTCCCAGGACACGAAGGCGCTGTTCTCCAAACTGGACAACGGCGACGACTTCCAGGTCGTGGCCACCACGAACAACCCGCTGCAGTTCGGCAACGACCCGGACCTGCTCATCCGCTATTACTACGACGCGCAATCGGTGCTCATGACGAAGTACGCGCGCTGGAACGGCGACGACACCAACGCGTTGCTCGCGTTGCAGGACAAGGCCGCCGCGGAAACCGACGAGACCAAGCGCGGCGGGCTGTACAAGCAGTTGCTCGACCAGATTTCCGAGCAGGCGGTGATCTACCCGATCGTCTTCACGCAGATGGGGACCGCGTGGGACCCGAAGGCGATCAGCGGCGTCCGCGCCCAGGGATACCCGGGCATCTACCTCAACCAGGCCAAACCGGTCTGACAAGGAGACCCGCGAAGTGACAGTCGTCGTGCGGATGCTGGCCGGCCGCATCCTCGCCCTGATCCCGCTGCTGCTCGGCGTGATCCTGTTCGTGTTCATCGTGATGCGGTTCTCGCCGGTCGACCCGGCGATGGCCGCGTTCAACGGCGCCAACGCCACCGCTGACCAGCTCCAGCAGTTCCGTGAGCAGAACGGCCTGCTCGACCCGTTGCCGCTGCAGTACGTGCACTTCGTGTGGCATCTGCTGCAGGGCGACTTCGGGACGAGCGTGATCACCAAGGAGCCGGTGGGCCAGACCATCGCCACCGCGCTCCCGCTCACCGTGCAGCTGACCCTGCTCGGCCTGGCGCTGGCGCTCGTCGTCTCGGTCGTGCTCGGCGTGACCTCGGCTCTGTTCCGCGGCCGCTGGCCGGACCACCTGATCCGGTTCGTGACGCTCGCCGGCGTCGCCGCCCCGGCGTTCTGGATCGCGCTGCTGCTGGTGCAGTGGCTGGCGGTCGGCAAGGGCCTGTTCCCCACCAGCGGCTACGTCAGCCCGGCGGATTCGTTCTCCGGCTGGCTGAACTCGCTGACGCTGCCCGCGATCGCGCTGGCCGCGCCGGTCGCCGCGCAGCTGACCCGGGTGATCCGCACGTCGATGGTCGAGGAACTCGACAAGGACTACGTGCGCACCGCACGCGGCGGCGGGCTGCCGCCGGTCGTCGTGGTCGGGCGGAACGTGCTGCGGGGCGCCCTGGTCAACCCGCTGACCGTGCTCGGCCTCCGGGTCGGCTACCTGCTCGGCGGCGCGGTGGTGATCGAGACGATGTTCGCGCTGCCCGGCATGGGCCAGAACATGATCCAGGCCGTGCAGGACGGCGACACCGCCAAGGTGCAGGGCTTCGTGATCACCATCGCGGCCGGGTTCGTGCTCGTGAACCTGATCGTCGACGTGCTCTACCTCGTCGCCAACCCCCGTCTGCGGAGCCGCTCGTGATGCGCCCGGTCCTCCGCCCGAACCTGACCGCCCGGCTCTCCCGGCCCGGCGTCCGGTTCCGGCGGCTTCCCCTGTCCTCGTGGATCGCGCTGGGCGTGCTGATCGTGCTCGGGCTCGTCGCGGTCCTCGGCACCGTCGTGGCCACGCACAATCCGGACCTGCTCAGCACCGACACCGGCGGGCCCAGCGCGGCGCACTGGTTCGGCACCGACCAGTCCGGCCGCGACATCTTCTCCCGGCTCGTCGCGGGGACCCGCTGGTCGCTCGCGATCGGTCTCGGCGCGACGCTGCTGGCGCTGGTCGCGGGCGTCGTCGTCGGCTCGTTCGCGGCGACGTCCGGCCGCCGGGCCGACGGCCTGGTCATGCGGGTCCTCGACGTCCTGATGGCCTTCCCCGGCATCGCGCTCGCCGCGGTGCTGGTGGCGGTGTTCGGGCGCGGCATCCTGGTGCTGATCCTCGCCATCGGCTTCCTCAACATGGCTCCGGTGGCGCGGGTGGTGCGGGCGAACGTGCTCGCGCAGTACGGCGAGGACTACGTCGCGGCGGAGCGGGTGATCGGCGCGAAACGGCTGTTCATCCTCGCCCGGCACGTCGCGGTCAACTGCGCCGCGCCGATCCTCGTGTACTGCACGGTGACCGTGGCGGACGCGATCGTGTTCGAGGCGTCGCTGTCGTTCATCGGGGCGGGCATCCAGCCGCCCGATCCGTCGTGGGGTTCGGTGCTGTCGGACGGCAAGGACCTCGTGCTGACCGGCGGCTGGTGGGCGACGCTGTTCCCCGGCCTGCTGATCCTGGCGACGGTGCTGGCGCTGAACATCCTCTCCGAGGGGATCTCCGACGCTTGGGCCGCGCCGTCGGCCCGCACCGCGAAGGCGGCCGAGGCGGCGCAGCAGATCGAACTGGCCCCCGAAACGGTTCCGGCAGTGCTGCCGCTGCGCGGTCTGCGCGAAGCCGGGCAACGGCTGGCGGCGAAGGCGAGGGATCTGTCCGGCCGGGAAACCGTGCTGGCGGTGGAGAATCTCGCGATCTCGTTCCCGGACCGGCACAGCGGCGTCAACGTCGTCGACGGAGTGTCCTTTTCGGTCCGTTCCGGCGAGGTGCTGGGGCTGATCGGCGAATCGGGCTGCGGGAAATCGCTGACCGCGCTGTCGATCATGGGCCTGCAGCCGGACGCCGCGAGGCTCAGCGGCGAGATCCGGTTCGCGGGCGACGACCTGCTGACCATGAAGCCGAACGTCCGCCGCCGGCACCTCGGGCACGACCTGGCGATGGTCTATCAGGACGCGCTCAGCTCGCTGAACCCGGCGATGACGATCCGCGCGCAGCTCAAGCAGTTCACCCGGCGCGGCGGCACGCGCACGCCGGAAGAGCTGCTCGAACTGGTCAACCTCGATCCCGGCCGGACGCTGCGGGCGTATCCGCACGAGCTTTCCGGCGGGCAGCGGCAGCGTGTGCTCATCGCGATGGCGCTGTCGCGCAGCCCAAAGCTGATCGTGGCCGACGAGCCGACGACGGCGCTCGACGTGACCGTGCAGGCGCAGATCATGGCGCTTTTGCTGCGGTTGCAGGAGGAACTGGGCTTCGCGCTGGTGCTGGTATCACACGACCTCGCGCTGGTATCCGACATCGCCGACCGCGTTGTGGTGATGTACGGCGGGCAGGTCGCCGAGACCGGCGCTACCGCGGCTGTCGTCGGCGCGCCGCGGCACCACTACACGCGCGGCCTGCTCAGCGCGGTGCTGTCGCTGGAGGAGAACGAAGCGAAGCTCACCCAGATCAAGGGCGTCGTGCCCGCACCGGCGGACTTCCCGCCCGGCTGCCGGTTCGCGAGCCGGTGTCCCGCCGCTCGCGGGCACTGCTTCGAGGTCGCGCCTGAGCCTTCGGGCAACGGGCATCTCGTGGCTTGCCACTACCCCGCCGAAAGTCCCGTGGTGGCCTTGGCAGAAGGAGCGCAAGCATGAGCCTCGTCGAGGTCGACGGCGTGCATGTGGTGCACAAGATCCGCGGGTCCGGATTGTTCGGACACGACCGGGTCTACGCGCTCACCGACGCGACCCTCGCCATCGCGAAGGGCGAAACCGTCGGCGTAGTCGGGGAATCCGGCTGCGGAAAGTCCACTTTGGCCAAAGTGCTGGTCGGGCTTCAGAAGCCAACCTCCGGCACTGTGCGCTATGACGGGAAGCCGCTGTCCGCGTTGCGTCCGGCCGAACTGGGCCGCACGGTCGGCATGATCTTCCAGGACCCGTCGACCGCGCTGAACCGGCGGCTGCCCGTCTCGAAGATCCTCCGCGACCCGCTCGACGTGCACCAGATCGGCACGGCCGAGGAGCG
The DNA here is from genome assembly GCF_004522235.1 of Amycolatopsis nivea. Taxonomy (GTDB): domain Bacteria; phylum Actinomycetota; class Actinomycetes; order Mycobacteriales; family Pseudonocardiaceae; genus Amycolatopsis; species Amycolatopsis nivea. Next base: position 105,021 of record NZ_SDLT01000034.1, on the reverse strand, counting down.
CGCCGAACGGGTCCGGGAGCTGATGAACCTCGTCGGTCTGCCGTCCAGTGTGGCCGACGCGCTGCCGTCGCAGCTGTCCGGCGGACAGCGGCAGCGCGTGGCGATCGCCCGCGCGCTCGCCTTGCGGCCGGCGTTGCTGGTGGCCGACGAACCGACGTCCGCTTTGGACGTTTCGGTGCGCGCGCAGATCCTGAACCTGTTGCTGGAACTGCGCGAACAGCTCGAACTGGCGATGGTCTTCGTGTCGCACGACATCCAGACCGTGCGCCGGATGAGCGACCGCATCGTGACGATGTACCTCGGCCGGATCGTCGAACAGGCCCCGGCCGCGGAACTGCCGCACCACGCGCATCATCCGTACACGCGGGCGCTGTTTTCGGCGACGCCGAGCCTGCTGCACCCGGTGGAACCGATTGTCCTCAGTGGACCGGTGCCGTCGGCGACCGCGCCTCCGCCCGGCTGCCCGTTCCACACGCGCTGCCCGAAAGCCACCGATGAGTGCTCCCTCGCCTTGCCACCGCAGTCCGGGCCGGACGAGCACACGTACCGCTGCATCCATCCCGAGATCACGACCGGAGTGACCGCCTCATGACTGCGCCCAAGTTCGCCGGCATCATCCCGCCGCTGTGCACGCCGTTCCACGACGATTTCACCGTGGACACCGCGTCGCTGCGGCGGCACATCGAAGTCCAGCTCGACGCCGGCGTGCACGGGATCTTCGTGCTCGGATCGTCCAGCGAGGTCGCCTTCCTGCCCGACGACCAGCGCCGGATCACCGTCGAAACCGCGGTCGACCAGGTCGCCGGGCGGGTCCCGGTGCTCGCCGGCTGTATCGACATGACGACCCTGCGCGTCGCGGAGCACGTGAAGACCGCCGAAGCGGCCGGCGCGGACGCCATCGTGGTGACCGCGCCGTACTACACGCGCACGCATGTCGCGGAGATCGACCGGCATTTCCGGCTCCTGCACGAGCGGACGTCGCTGCCGATTTTCGCCTACGACATCCCGGTGGCCGTGCACACGAAGCTCGACCGCGACATGGTGCTGAACCTGGCCGCGGACGGCGTCCTGGCCGGGCTCAAGGACTCCAGCGGCGACGAAGCCGGGTTCCGGATGGTCCTGCAGCAGCGGCGCGAACGCGGGCTGGAGCAGTTCGCCGTGTTCACCGGATCCGAACTGCTCGTGGACTCCGCGCTCGCGCAGGGCGCGGACGGCGCGGTGCCGGGGCTCGGGAACGTCGACCCGGTCGGCTATGTGCTGATCTACGACCACTTCCGCGGCGGCAACCCGCAGGCCGCGCGGCGCGAGCAGGAACGGCTGCTGACGCTGTTCAGCATCACCGACGTGGCGCCGCCGAACCGGATGGGCCGCGGCTCGGCCGCGCTCGGCGCGTTCAAGGCGTCGATGAAGATGCGCGGATTTATCGACAACGCGGTGATGGCACCGCCGCAACTCCCCCTCAACGACGACGAACTGCTGCAGATCAAGGGAAAACTAGCGGAAGCGGGTCTCCTCTGATGGATCGGCTGTACTACGGCGGGGATTACAACCCCGAGCATTGGTCGCCCGACGTGTGGGCGGAAGATTTGAAACTGATGGCCGAGGCGTCGGTTTCGATGGTGACGGTCGGGATTTTCTCCTGGGCGCAGGTGGAACCGCGGCCGGGTGAATTCGATTTCGGCTGGTTCGACACGGTGATGGACAACCTCGCCGCCGGCGGGGTCCGCGCTTGTCTCGCCACCATGACGGCCTCGCCGCCGCCGTGGCTTTCCCACCGGTATCCGGAAATCCTGCCGGTGCGCGCGGACGGCACCCGGCTGTCCGCCGGTGCGCGGCAGCAGTTCTGCCCGTCCAGCCCGGTGTTCCGCGAGCACGCCGCCCGGCTGGTCGAGCGGGTCGCCACCCGGTACGCCGGGCATCCGGCGCTGGAAATGTGGCACATCGGCAACGAATTCGGCTGCCACATCCGCGCCTGCTATTGCGATGAGTCCGCAGTGGACTTCCGGCGCTGGCTCACCGAACGCTACGGCAGCATCGAGGCGTTGAACGACGCCTGGAGCACGACTTTCTGGTCGCAGCGGTACTCCGAGTTCGCCGAGATCCAGCCGCCGCGCGTCGCGCCGACCTTCCCGAACCCGGCGCACCAGCTGGACTACCACCGGTTCTCCTCCGACGCGTCGCTCGGCTGCTACCTCAACGAGCGCGAGGTGCTGGCCCGGATCACCCCGGACGTCCCGGTGACCACGAACTTCGTCGGCCTGGTGCAGAAGTCGCTCGACTGGAACAAGTGGGTGCCGCACGAGGACATCGTGAGCCTCGACTCCTACCCCGACCCATACGATCCGCGCGGGCACCTGGAAGCAGCCTTCGCCTACGACCTGGTCCGGTCCATCAAGGACGGTCAGCCGTGGCTGTTGCTGGAGCAGGCGCCGAGCGCGGTCAACTGGCGCACCCGCAACAGCCCGAAGCCGCCGGGGACGATGCGGCTGGGCAGCTGGCAGGCGGTCGCCCGCGGCGCGGACGCGGTGTTGTTCTTCCAGTGGCGGCAAACCCCGGGCGGGGCCGAGAAGTTCCACTCCGCGATGGTGCCGCACGGCGGTCCGGACACCCGGACGTTCCGCGAGGTGCGCGACCTCGGCCAGGAACTGGCGTCGCTGCCGCAGCTGGCGGACAGCCGGGTCAAGGCCGACGTCGCGGTCCTGCACGACTGGAACAGCTGGTGGGCGCTGGAGCTGAACTCGCATCCGTCGGACGACCTCAGCCAGCTCGACGCGCACCTCGCGCACTACGCGCCGCTCTTCGACGCGAACGTCACCTGCGACGTCGTGCACCCGTCACGCGATCTGTCCGGGTACCGGCTCGTCGTGGTGCCCAACCTGTACTTGATGGACAGTGCGGTCGCGGCCAATCTCCGCTCCTATGTGGAGGGTGGCGGACATCTGGCGGTGTCGTTCTTCTCCGGCATCGCCGACGAGAACGACCGGGTGTACACCGGCGGCTATCCCGCGCCTCTGCGGGACATTCTCGGCCTGCGCGTCGACGAGTTCTGGCCGCTGCCCGAAGGCGGTTCCACCACGCTCGACCTCGACGGCACGACCGTCGGCGCCACGATCTGGTCCGAATGGATCGAAGCCGAAGGCGCGGACGTCGTCGCCACCTTCGCCGAAGGCCCGCTGGCCGGTCGTCCCGCGATCACGCGGCACGAGTTCGGCTCCGGGGTCGCGTGGTACCTCGGCACCCGGCCGGACGCGGACGTCATGCGCACGCTCTTCGACCGGATCACCGCCGAGGCCGGAGTTTCGCCGGTGCTGCCCGGGTTGCCGGACGGTGTCCAGGCGATCGTGCGGCACGGTGCCGACGACTATCTGTTCCTGCTCAACCACAACGATGCAGCTGTCACCATCTCTCTGCCTTCCCCTGGTACCGATTTGCTCACCGATCCCGCTCAGCCATCGTCCGAAGTGGAACTGGCCGCACACGGCGTGGCCGTCCTTTCCGGACAGTTCGGAACGGAGACCAGATGAGAACCGCCCTTCGCGTGGTGCTGGCGTTCGTGCTGCTGGCTTTCCTCGCTCCCGCCGGTGCGGCCCAAGCCGCGCCGCAATTCGATCAGCAAGCGCTCTTCAACCCGCATCAGGAAACCGGATACGCGTGTTTCCGCATCCCGGCGATCGTCCGCAGCACGCACGGCACACTGCTGGCCTTCGCCGAGGGCCGCAAGAACAACTGCGGTGACACCGGCGACATCGACCTGGTCCTGAAGCGCTCGACCGACGGCGGCACCACCTGGTCGCCACTGCAGGTGGTCAACCGCGGCGGCGGGGACACCCACGGCAACCCGGTGCCCATTGTGGACACCAAGACCGGCCGGATCGTCCTGATCACCACGTACAACAAGGGGCGTACCGACGACAAGGGCTGCGACGTGCCGTGCCCGCGCACGCCGCATTCGCAGTACAGCACCGACGACGGCCGCACCTGGTCCACGCCGGTCGACATCAGTGCGCAGGCGAAACTGCCCGCGTGGGATTCCTGGTACGCCTCGGGTCCGGTGCACGGCATCCAGCTCCAGCACGGCCAGCACGCGGGCCGGCTCGTCTTCGGAGTGAACGCCGAACGCAGTGACGGCACCAATTCCGTCGAAAACTACGCCGGGCTCATCTACAGCGACGACGGCGGTTCCTCCTGGCATGTCGGCGCTGTCGACAACTACCTGCATCCGGTGGGCGGCACCTTCACGCAGAAGCCGTCGGAAGTCAGCGTCGTGGAACTGCCGGACGGCACGATTTACGCCGGGGGCCGCGAGCAAAGCGGCACCGACATCGGCAACCGCGACTACGCGTTGAGCCGGGACGGCGGCGAGACGTTCTCCCAGCGCTTCACCACGATCCCCGACCTCGTGACGCCGATGGTGCAAGGTTCCCTGCTGCGCCTGGACCGTCCCGGCGGCAAGCGGATCCTGTTCGCCTCCCCCGCCGACACCGACCGGCGCCGCTGGATGACCATCCGTTCGTCCTATGACGACGGTCGCACGTGGGAGAACGCGGACCAGGGCACGCGGATCACAACGGACTGGTCGGGCTACTCCGACCTGGTCCAGCTCAGCGGCCCGCAGGACCGGAACGCGAAGATCGGCCTGATGTACGAGGGCGGCGCAGTGGACGCCCGCGACGAGATCCGCTTCGCCCGCTTCGACGAGAACTACCTCGGATGGAAGCGTTCGCCGGGAGTGTCCACTCCGGACGTCGCAAGTAGACAGTCCGCGCGCATCCTCGGCGATGCCAGTCTGGTTCCCGGCAAGTTCGGCAAGGCGGTCCAGCTGAAGAACGGGTTCGTCCGCGTCCCGTACTCGCCGGCGCAACTGGTCGGCTCAGGCGACTTCACTTTCTCCACCTGGGTCAACTACGGCGCATCGAAGGACCCGCAGCCTCTCCTGTGGCTGGGCGGCATGGGCTCCACCGCGCCGCAGCTGTGGCTCCGCGCCGAACCCGCGTCGCATCGCCTGATCGCGATGATGACGACCGCGGCCGGAAGCAAGTCGGTCACCACGCAGTCGGCGTACGACGATCAGAAGTGGCATCACGTGGCGCTTCAACGATCGGGCGGCCAGCTCCGCATCCTGGTCGACGGTGCGGTAGCCGCGTCCGGTCCGGACTCGCCCGGTTCGGTCACCCAGACCGTCTCGTTCCAGCTGTGGCTGGGCGAACGCCTGGACGGCGCACAGCACCTGTCCGGCGCGCTGGACGACAGCCGCCTCTTCCGGCGGGCACTGTCCACTGCGGACCTGACCGCCGTCCGCGCCGGGAAACCGGTCCCGGGCGCGGTCATAGAACTGCCCTTCGACCGGTAACGCACTGGCTGAAGCCGGGTGACTGCCACCCGGCTTCAGCCGTGCAACGCGAGATACGGCGCGATCCCGACCAGCACCGCGATGAGGGCGGCTTTGAGCGTTTTGGTCGGCAACGCGTGCGCGATCCGCCAGCCGATCAAGACCCCCGCCAACTCAGGTATCCCGACAATCGCCGCCAGCCGCCAATCGACCGCGCCGTGCAGGACATACCCGAGCGTCCCGACGCTGGCGATCACCACCGACTGCACCTGCGCCGCGGCGAGCGCCCCGAGCACCGGCATCCCGGCGACGACCAGCAACGGCACCGCCAGCATCGGCCCGCCGACGCCGACCAGCCCCGCCACCACCGCGACGCCCGCCCCGATCGCCCCCGCGACCGGCAGCCCGACCGCCCGCTCCCGCCCCTTCAGCCCGACGAACACCGCCACGACCAGCGCGAACCCGCCGAGCACGATCCCGAACGCCTTGGTGGACACCCAGGAGTTCAGCAGCACCCCCAGCGGCGTCCCGACGAACGCGGCCGCGGCGAGAACTCCCGCCACCCGCCGGGTTTCGGGCTCCCGCAACTGTCCGGAATGGACAAACGCGGCACTGCCGAGGATCCCGGTGGCCACGTGCGTGACGATCGCGGTGCCCGCCACCTGCGCCGGGGTGAGCGAGGTGAAGACGAACAACCCGACCGTCGCGAGCACCCCGCCCGGCCCGACGGCAGTGATGCCGATCCCGGCGAGCAATCCGGTGACAATGAGCGCGGCGATCACCTCGGGCACCTCCGGAAGTCGTTCTCTGTTCTGCGCTCCGCCGCGGAGTCACCCGGCCCACGCCCAGTCCGCGACCGGAAGCCGTTCGCTCTTCCGCACTCCGCCGCACGGTCACCCAGCCCGCACCCACCCCGCCACCAGAAACCGCAGCGCACTCGGGCGTCGTGCGTGTCGAAGCCGGTAAGAACCGGCATCACCACGCACGAGGCTCGCCGGATCACGCCGCCCCGCGTTGCAAGGTCGCGCGCAGCGTGAGGCGGTCCGCGCGGATGTGCAGCCACTCCGCGTCGACCGGTCGGCCGTTCGGCAGCCGGGTCAACCGGTCCAGCGCGAACACCGCCGTCCCCGGCGCGATGTCCAGCAGCGCGGCCGTATCCGGCCCGGCGGACACCGCGTGCACCTCGACCTCCGCCCGCCCCAGCCGGATGCCGTTCGTCTCCTCCAGGAGCGCGAACAGGTCCCGATGCGCCAGATCCTTTCCCAGCAACGGAATCCCCAGATCCGCGACCAGATAGGTCGAGTCCAGCGACAACGGCGCCCCGCCCAGCCGCCGTACGCGCTCGAGATGCACGACCTGCTCCCCCGCCGCCAGGCCGAGCCGCTCGGCCACCGACGGCGGCGCGGCGACCGTCTCGGCGGTGCGCACCTCGTTCACGACCTCGCCGTGCCCTTCGAGCGCCTCCGCCAGCCCGGTCAGCCGATCGAGCCCGTGCCCGTATTTCGGCCGCACGACCAGCGTCCCGACGCCTTGCCTGCGCTCGACGAGCCCTTCGTCCCGCAGCAAGCCGAGCGCTTCCCGCACGACGTTCCGCGACGCACCGAACCACTCGCCCAGCGCCCGCTCGCCCGGCAGCAGATCTCCGACTTCGCCCGCGACGATCCGCTGCCGCAACCCGTCGGCCACCTGCCGGGCCCGTTCCGCCCTCCGCTGCGTAGTCACCACTTCGGCGACGCTACCTGGATTTTGATTACGCCGAGGTTACGCCACCCGCATTGACCTGCGGAAACGCTGTGAGCAGCGGGAACGGGGACCCGGTGGCGCGTTCCGCCACCGCGAACCGGCCGGACGGGCGCGGACGCTCCGGCGGGATCGGAGCCGGGCTAGGCCAGCGGCCTCCGTCACCTTCGGCGGAGAGTTCCCTTGAGCCACCACCGCGAGCCCGCACCGCGATAGCCCGCAGCCCGCAGCCCGCACCGCGACCGGCCGCAAGGCCGCACCCCGCACCGCGACCGGGCGCAAAGCCGCACCCCGCACCGCGACCGCGACCGCGACCGACCGCAAGCCCCCACCGCGACCGGCCGCAGACCCGCCCCGCGAGTCAGCGTCCAGCAGCCGGAACGCTCAGCAAATGCTCCCCAAGCTCGACGTCCAGCCCCACCACATCCCGTACTCGGCGAGGTTCCCCGCGTCGTTCAGGTGCACGTTGTCCGCCAGCCACGGGCTCGGGTTCGGCAGGTTCGCCGAGCCCGCGGGCGGGATGTACTGCCGCAGGTCGACGAGCGCCGTCCCCTTGGCGACCGCCGTCTCGTAGATCGACGAGGCGTACTGCGACCAGAAGTACTTCTGCGTCTGCCCGCCCCACGGGTTGGGCGTCCACTTCAGCTCGGCGTAAATCGACAGCAGGATGTCGACCCCGGGCCGCGCGGCGCGGATGTTGTCGATGACCTTGCCGAGGTTCGCCTTGAACACCGCCGGGTCGGTCTGCGAGATCAGCTCGTTGCCGCCGAGGTCGATGAGCACCAGGTCGGGCTGGCGCTGGGTGATGTCGGCGAGCGCGCCGGTCGTGTCGGGCCAGCGGCCGCCGGGGAGGTAGTCGGTGGCCATCGCGCCGTTGTGCGCGTAGTTCTTCGTGGTGGTGTTCCACTCGGCGTGCAGGTCGTTGGCGATTTTCGTGGTCCAGCCGTACGTGGTCGGCGCGTAAGTGTCCGTAGTGGACTGGTAGCCCGTGGTGCCGTAGCCGGTGTCGGCCGACGTGCCGAGGATCGCGACCTGCTCCTTCTTGGTGCACCAGGTGCTGGTCTGCCCGGCGTCGGCGGCGACGGCGGGGGACATCGCGATGCCGAAGCCGACCAGGGTCAGCAATGCCGCGACACGGGCTTTTCGCATGGGGACCGGGCCTTTCCGGGGAGGATGATCTGCGGATGTGTCGCGGCGGCCGCCCCGCGCGTTACCGGTGTGCCCGAACAGAAACCTGGATGCGGGGAGCGTCACGGTTCTGGCAGTCTCGAGGAGGTGAAGATCTTGTTCGCCACCGCGCCCGGGTACGGGCTCACCCTCCCGCTGATCCCGGTCGTCTGGGCCGCCCGCGCCGCCGGGCACGAGGTGCTGCTGGCCACCACCGCCGAGATCGCCGAGGTGTCCGCGCGCGCCGGGCTGCCGGTCGCCGACGTCTTCCCCGGACGCGACATCTGGGCCGATCTGCTGGCGAACGTCAAGGACGGTTCCGCCCCGGACGCGGACGAACCCGAGGAGTACCGGCTCGCGCGGCAGGCCCAGGGTCCGTTCGGGCTCTTCACCGCCGCCATGACCGAGGGCACCATCGAAGCGGGCCGGGCGTTCGGCGCGGACCTGGTCGTCTACCCGTCCGATCACGGGGCCGGCGCGCTCGCCGCGGTCGCGCTCGGCGTGCCCGCGCTGGAGGTCGGCAACCGGATCTCGTGGTCGGCCAGGGACCTCTCGTGGCGCGCCGAGCACGACGACTTCCTGAGCGGCGAGCTCGTCGCGCTGATGCGCCAGAAGCTCGGCATCGGCGACGCGCCGCCGAACGTCATCGCCCGGATCGACCCGCGCGCGCCGAGCATGGGCGGGCTGCGCGCGGACGAGGAGCACGTCGACGAACGCGACGGCGCGCCTTGGTGGCCGATGCAGTTCGTGCCCTACAACGGCGGGGCGGTGCTGCCGGAGTGGGCGCTGCGGAAGCCGGAACGGCCGCGGGTGGCGGTCACGCTGGGCACGGTGGTTCCGGCGATGACCGGGGTCAGCAGTTTGAAGGTCGTGCTGGACGCGCTCGGCGGGATGGACGTCGAGGTCGTCCTCGCGGCCGGCACCGCGGATCTGAGCGAGCTCGGCGAGCTTCCGGAGAACGTCCGGTCGGTGGGGTATCTGCCGCTCTCGGCGTTCTTGCCGGGGTGTTCCGCGATCGTGCACCACGGCGGGTCCGGGACTACCGCCGCGCCGTTGTTCTACGGGGTGCCGCAGGTGGTGTTGCCGAGTTTCGCGGACAATCCGATGTCGGCGGAGCGGGTGGTCGAGCGAGGCGTCGGGCTGAGCCATGATCCGTCCGCTGTGGACGTCGAGACGATGCGGAAACTGGTGCGGCAGGTGCTCGAGGACGATGCGTTCTCCACGGCGGCGGCCGAGGTGCGCGCGGAGATCGCCGGGCAGCCGAGCCCTTCCGACGTCATCGCGCGCGCCCTCGCCGCGTTGAGCTGAACCGGATCCGGCACCGCGCGGGGCGGACCCGGCAGGACCGTCGGCCGGGCCGGCCCGCGCGCTCAGCGGCCGAACAGCGACTTCAGCTGCTCGGGAACGCGCTCGCCGCGGATGGGAATCTGCGCCGCGGCCTCCTCGATGTGCTGCAGGTCGCCGGGCGTCAGCTCGACGTCGAGCGCGCCAAGGTTTTCTTCGAGGCGGTGCAGCTTCGTAGTACCGGGGATCGGCACGAACCACGGCTTTTGCGCCAGCACCCAAGCGAGAGCGATCTGGGCCGGGGTGGCTTTCTTGTCGCCGGCGATCTGCTGGAGCAACTCGATCAGTGCCTGATTGGCCTGTCGCGCTTCGGGTGTGAAGCGCGGCAGGGAACGCCGAAGGTCGTTGTCGGCCAGAGGCGTGCGATCATCGATTTTGCCGGTCAGAAAGCCTTTCCCGAGCGGACTGTAAGGCACCAGGCCGATACCCAGCTTCTCCAAGGTCGGAATGATCTCGGCTTCGTGCTCGCGCGTCCACAACGAGTATTCGCTTTGCAGCGCCGTTACCGGCTGCACGGCGTGAGCGCGGGTGATTGTCGCCGCGCCCGCCTCCGACAAACCGAAATGCTTGACCTTGCCTTCGGAAATCAGCTCTTTTACCGTGCCCGCCACGTCTTCAATGGGCACCTGGGGATCGACGCGGTGTTGGTAGAGAAGGTCGATGCGATCGGTGCGAAGACGCGTGAGCGACGCCTCGGTCACCCGGCGGATCTGCTCCGGGCGGCTGTCGAGCCCCGACATCGGGCTCGGTCCGTGTTCGCCGTGCCGGATGCCGAACTTGGTGGCGATCACCACCTGGTCGCGCACCGGAGCCAGCGCCTGACCGACCAGTTCTTCGTTGGTGAAAGGACCATAGACTTCGGCGGTGTCGAAGAAAGTCACGCCGCGGTCCGCGGCCGCCCGCAGCAGTTTCGTCATCTCGGCGCGGCCCGGGGGCTCGCCGTAGAAGAAACTCATGCCCATGCAGCCCAGTCCCAGGGCCGAAACTTCGAGTTGCTGTCCCAGCAAGCGCTTCTGCACCGCACATGCTCCTCAGTAAACATCATCCAGGCCATTGCTACTGCCCACAGATTAGGCAGGCCCTTCCGACCTCTGGGAGATCCTGATGATGCAGGTACTGCGAGAACCCCTCTCGCCAGGACAGCGGCCCTAGATCGCGGTTTCTCCCTTGCCCAGCACGACAATCCCGAAGTCGCTCACGTGGTAATGGCCGCGATCCCGCGCCAAGTCCACCCCGATGTGCGCACCGGGCGGGACGACGACGTTCTTGTCGAGGATCGCGCGCCGCACCACCGCGCCGCGGCCGACCCGGGCGCCGTCCAGCAGCACCGAACCCTGCACGACCGCGCCGTTCTCGACAAAAACGTCCGGCGACAGCACCGAATCCACGACCTGTGCGCCGGAAATGATGCAGCCGTTGCTGACGATCGACTGGGTCGCCGTGCCGCCTTCCACGAACTTCGCCGCCGCGCGCTGGCCGGGATGGGCCAGGATCGGCCATTTCCGGTTGTACAGGTTGAAAATCGGCTGCGTCGAGATCAGGTCCGTGTGCGCGTCGTAATAGCTGTCGATCGTTCCGACGTCGCGCCAGTAGCCGTGGTCGCGGCTTGTTTCGCCCGGCACCACGTTGCCGTTGAAGTCGTAGACCGCCGCCTCGGATTTTTCCACCAGCGCCGGGATGATGTCGCGGCCCATGTCGTGTTTGGACGCCGGGTTCTTGGCGTCCGCGTGCAGCGCGTCGAGCATCACCTGCGTCGTGAAGACGTAATTGCCCATCGACACATACGATTCGTCCGGCGAATCCGGCAGGCCGGGCGGGTCCTCGGGTTTCTCCAGGAACGCGTCGATCTTCGTCCCGTCCTCGGTGCTGATCACGCCGAACGACCGGGCCTCCGCGCGCGGCACGCGAATCCCGGCGACCGTCACGCCCGCGCCGGACGCGATGTGCGCGTCGATCATCTGGCGCGGATCCATCCGGTAGATGTTGTCCGCGCCGAACACCGCGATGTACGCGGGCGATTCGTCGTGCACGAGGTTGAGGCTCTGGTGGATCGCGTCCGCGCTGCCCTGGAACCAGCGCGGGCCGAGCCGCTGCTGGGCGGGCACCGGCGTGACGTACTCGCCGGTCAGCGACGACAGCCGCCAGGTCGTCGAGATATGCCGGTCCAGCGAATGCGATTTGTACTGCGTCAGCACGCAGATCCGGCGGATCCCGCCGTGCACCAGATTGGAAAGCACGAAGTCGACCAGCCGGTGCACGCCGCCGAACGGGACCGCGGGTTTCGCGCGGTCGGTGGTCAGCGGCATCAGCCGTTTGCCCTCGCCGCCGGCGAGGACGATTCCCAGCACATCGGATCCGTCGATCACGAAACCCTCCCGCACGCCTCGTAAACCCCGACCGTCGCGGCGGCGATCGCTGCCCAGCCGAACTCTCCCACCGCGCGGTCCCGTCCGGCGAGGCCCAGCCGGGTGGCGCGGTCACGATCCGCGGCCAGGTCGTTGATCCCGCGCGCAAGCCCGGCCTCGAAAGCGCCGGGCTCGTTCTCGTCGTAATGCACCAGCACACCGGTCTCGCCGTCCGCGACCACCTCCGGGATGCCGCCGACGTCGCTGGCCACCACCGCGGTGCCGCACGCCATCGCTTCCAGGTTCACGATGCCGAGCGGCTCGTACACCGACGGGCACACGAACACCAGCGCGTGCGTCAGCAGCTGGACGACCTCGGTGCGCGGCAGCATCTCCGGAATCCAGTGCACGCCGGACCGGTTCTCCTGGAGTTCAGAGACAAGCCCGCGGAACTCCGCGTCCAGCTCCGGCGTGTCCGCACCGCCCGCGCACAGGATCAGCTGCACGTCTTCGTCCAGCGCGGCCCCGGCGCGCACGAGATGCGGCACGCCCTTCTGCCGCGTGATCCGCCCGACGAACAACGCGTAAGGCCGGTTCGGATCGATCCCGTGTTTCTCCAGCACATCGGTGCCCGGATCGGGTTGGTACAGCTCGGTGTCGATGCCGTTGCGCACCACGTGCACCCGCGCCGGATCGACGTTCGGGTACGCGGCGAGCACGTCGCGCCGCATGCCGGAGCTGACCGCGATGATCGCGTCCGCCGCCTCGTACGCGTCGCGTTCGATCCACGACGACACCCGGTAGCCGCCGCCGAGCTGCTCGGCCTTCCACGGCCGCAGCGGTTCGAGCGAATGCGCGGTGATGACGTGCGGGATGCCGTGCGCGAGCTTCGCGAGATGGCCGCCGAGGTTCGCGTACCAGGTATGACTGTGCGCGAGATCGTGCCCGGCGAGCGCGTCCGCCATCGAGACCGCGATGTCCATGGTGGCGAACGCGGGCTGGGCGTACCCGTGCGCGTCGCGGTGCCCGTGCGCGCCGTCCGGACGGTCGGGGCCCCAGCAGTGCACGTCGAGGTCGACCAGCGACCGCAGTTCCCGCGCGAGGAACTCGACGTGCACCCCCGCTCCCCCGTACACGTCCGGCGGGTACTCCCGGGTGAGCAGGCCGACCTTCATGGGTCGACCCTAGACGTCCGCCCCGGACGCACGCAGTACGGAAAGCGGGCGAATCCGGTTCGCCGCTCAGTGTTCGCGCCGTCCTACCACGACAGTCGCGCCGAGTTCGTCCTCTTCTTCCACCCACGCGACCAGCCCCGCCCGCCGCAGTTCGGCCGTCGCGGCGTCGGCTTGGCGTTCGCTGGCCTCGAAAAGCACGTGCCCGCCCGGAGCCAGCCACTCCGGAGCCTCGGCGACGACGCGACGGAGCACGTCGAGACCGTCGGCTCCCCCGTCGAGCGCGACGCGGGGTTCGTGGTCGCGCGCCTCGGGCGGCATGAGCGCGACATCGTCAGTGGGGACGTACGGGACGTTCGCGATCAGCACGTCCACCCGGCCGCGCAACCGCTGCGGAAGCGGGGCGTAGAGATCGCCTTGATAGACCTCACCAGGCACGTTCTGCCGAGCACAGTCCACCGCGGCGGGCTCGACGTCCGCCGCGTGGAGCTCGATTCCGGGCACCTCGGCCGCGACCGTTGCGCCCAGTGCACCGGAGCCGCAGCACAGATCGAGCACTACCGACTGCTCGCGCGCGAACCCGGCAGCCAGCCGCACGAGCAGTTCCGTGCGGTGCCGGGGCACGAAGACGCCCGGCGCGACAACGAACCGGCGGCCGACGAATTCCGCCCAGCCGAGGATGTACTCCAGCGGTTCTCCGGCAACCCTGCGCTCGACCATTCCGGCCAGATCGCCCGATTGGCCCAGCAGAAGCCGGGCCTCGTCCTCGGCGAACACGCACCCGGCGGCGCGCAGCCGCGCGACAGTGTCCTCGAAGTCGCTCACGGCACCACGACGACGGGCCAGGTCGCGGCGCGCACCAGCCGGTTGCCGACCGAACCGACGAGCCGGTGCCCGCCCTGTTCGGAGGCGCCGACCACGACCATGTCCGCGTTCACCTCCTGCGCGGCCTGGCGCAGTTCGGGGAAGGTCTCGCCGCGGCGGACCACGAACGTGACCGGCACCTGCAGGTCCGCCGCCCGGTCGCGCAGTTCCGCGCGCAGCTGCTCGATCTCTTCCTCGAAGGTCTGCTGCTGCACGTCGACGACCGCGGCAGCGGCGAGGCCGGTCCACACCGTCGGCGCGGCCACGTACACCACGACCAGCCGCGCGCGCTGCCTCCGCGCGAGGCCGCCGCCGTAGGCCGTCGCCCGCAGCCCGGTCGGCGAAGTGTCCGCGCCGACCAGGATCACGCGCGGTCCGTCGGTGCCCCGTTCGTACGGGCCCGGGTCCCAGCTGGGTCCGTATTCCTCGACCAGTTGCTCCACCCGGCCCATTATGTCCGGCGTGCCGGGCCTCGCCGGGTCGCGCCCGTCACCCTCGGGCACGCTCCGCAAGAAAATTCCCACCCAGTTGGATTTTGGGCCTTTCGGAGTACCCCGGGCGTCTCGTGCCTGGTAGCGTCCCCGCAACCTGAACACGCGTCCGGGAAGGACCGGGGAGCCCACACGCGTGCGGCGGCGAGGCGGATCGCGATGCGAGACGATGTAGTCGAGGCGAGTGCGGTGGTCGGGCACTCGCCCGAACAGGTGTGGCAGATAGTCGGCAGTCCGGAGCTGTACCCGAGGTTCGTCCCGGCGATCAGCTGGTGCGAGGTCACCGTTCCGGCCGAGCGCGGGCGCGGGCCGCACTGCCTGATCCGGCTGGCCCCGGACCGGCACACCATGGTCGAGGGCACGATTCACGCGGCGGTGTACCGCCCGGGCGAGCACGTCGTCTGGTGCGGGCTGCCGGACGAGCGCACCTGGGTGTCGGTCGAACTGCGGCCGGTTCCGCGCGGAGGCACCGAGATCGTGCTGCGGATGATGCTCCCGTCGCTGCCGCCGGAACACTCCGACCTGCTCGCCCGCGGCACGGCGAAAGGCCTGCTCAAGCAGCTGGCGAAGCGGATCGGGCAGCAGCTGTCCGGGCTGCCGGGCGACCCGCCGGAGCAAGAGCCGGCCACCGCCCTGCGCACGGCGAACACGCTGGTCCGAGCGGGCGTGCTGGCCGCGGGACGGCCGGACAAGATGGTCAAGCAGCTCAGTTCCCTCGCCCGCTGGGGCGCGACCCTGGCCGGCGGATACCTCGCCGCGACCGCGCGCGGGGCCGACGACGTCGCGGTGCACGACGAGCGCAACACGCGCACGTTCGGCGAGATCGACGAACGCAGCAACCAGCTGGCCAACGCGCTGGCCGCGCTCGACGTGAAGCCCGGATCGCGGGTCGCGCTGATGTGCCGCAACCACGCGGCGATGATCGAGGCGTTCGTCGGCTGCAGCAAGCTCGGCGCCGACGTCGTCCTGCTCAACACCGGTCTCTCCCCCGCCGCCGTCGAGGAGGTGCTCACGCAGCACCCGCCCGCCGCGGTGCTCGCCGACGACGAGTTCGCGCCGATCATCGCGTCGGTGCCCGGCGAATTCCCGCGCGTGAGCACGTGGGACGACGCCGACCAGGGCTACCGCACGCTCGACGAACTGCTCCAGGACGCCCCGACGACCCGGCCGAAGCCGAGCGAACACGAAGGCCGGATAGTCGTGCTGACCTCCGGCACCACCGGAGCGCCGAAGGGCGCGCGCCGTCCGACGCCGAAGGGCGTGAGCACATCGGCGACCGTTTTGTCGCGAATCCCCTTGCGGGCCAGGGACAAGATCGCCGTGGCCGCCCCGCTGTTCCACAGCTGGGGGCTGGCCGCGATGCAGCTCGGCATGGCGCTGCGGGCGGAGCTGTCGCTGATCCGCCGGTTCGACGCGGAGCAGACGCTGCGCACGATCGCCGAGCACCGCTGCGACGCGCTGTTCGCGGTCCCGATCATGCTGCAGCGGATCCTCGACCTGCCCGAACGCGTGCGCAACCGGTACGACCTGTCGTCGCTGCGGATCGTGGCGAGCAGCGGATCGGCGATGCCGGGCGCGTTCGTGACGTCGTTCATGGACACCTTCGGCGACGTCCTCTACAACTTCTACGGCTCCACCGAGGTGTCCTGGGCGAGCATCGCCGACCCGGCCGACCTGCGCGCCGCGCCGACGTCCGCGGGCCGCTGCCCGCCCGGCACCCAGGTCGCGATCCTCGACGACGACCGCCGCCCGGTCCCGCCCGGCGACGAGGGCCAGATCTTCGTCGCCAACGACATGCTGTTCGACGGCTACACCAACGGTTCCAGCGTCCCCCGCGCGCACGACCTGATGGCCACCGGCGACGTCGGCTACCAGGACGCGTCCGGACGGCTGTTCGTCACCGGCCGGGCCGACGAGATGATCGTGTCCGGCGGCGAGAACGTGTTCCCGCGCCCGGTCGAAGAAGCGCTGGCCGCACTGCCGGGCGTCTCGGACGCGGCCGTGGTCGGCGTCCCGGACGACGAGTTCGGCCAACGCCTGGCCGCATACGTCGTGCTCCGCCGCGGCGCTCGCATGCACGCGGAGGACGTCCGGCACTACATCCACCAGCGGCTCGCGAGGTTCGCTGTGCCGCGCGATGTGTACTTCGTGCCGGAGCTTCCGAGGAACGCGACCGGGAAGATCGTGAAGCGGCTTCTCAACGACGACCTTTGGCCGATCGCGCAGGGGTAGGCCCTACGGCCCCAACGCGCGCCCAGCCGCCCTCCCCACCGCCTCCGCCACCGCGGCCAGCGACGGCGAGTCCAGCTTCCACTGCTGCCAGTGCAACGCCACGTCGACCGCCCGGTCCGGCGCGAGATCCACCAGTTCCCGTCCGGACAGCTGCAGTTCCGGCACCATCCCCCAGCCGAGCCCGGCCGCCACCGCGTCCACAAAGGACACCGACGCCGGGATGCAGTGCCGGACGCGGCCCGAGAGCTTGCGCCGGGTCAGGCGGCGCAGGAACCGGTCCTGCAAATCGTCTTTCCGATCGAACACCACCACCGGCGCGGCGGGCAGCCGCTCCGCGAGCGAGCCGCCGTCCAGCCAGCGGCGCACGAACTCCGCCGACGCCACCGCCCGGTACCGCATCGTGCCGAGGCGGCGGACGGTGCACCCCTGCACCGGTTGCGGCGTCGCGGTGATCGCGGCCATCACCAAGCCCTCGCGCAGCAGGGCGGCCGTGTGGTCCTGGTCGTCGCTGCGCAGGTCGAACGAGACCGGCGGTTCGGCGGGGACCTCTTCGAGCGCGGGCAGGAACCAGGTGGCCAGCGAGTCCGCGTTGACCGCGATCGGCAGCGTCGTCGGCTGGCCGGCTCCGCCGAGGCCCAGTTCCGCGCGGGTGTCGGATTCGAGCCGGGTCAGCTGCCGGGCGAACCGCACCAGCACCTCGCCGGATTCGGTGAGCCGCACGGGTTTCGACCGCAGCACGAGCACCCGGCCGATCCGCTGCTCCAGCGCCTTGACCCGCTGGCTCACCGCGGGCGGAGTCACGTGCAGGACGGCGGCGGCCCGGTCGAACGACTGCTCGTCCACCACCGCGAGCAGAGTGCGGACCTGGTCGAGCGGAAGATCGGACATCACGAACGCTTATCTTAGTTCAGAATCTTTACCTGGAATAATGCGGACGACCGCTTCTACCGTCGGCAGGGTGATCGCAGCGCTCAGCGCCGGGTTCGGCACCGGCATGTCCCTCATCGTCGCCATCGGCGCGCAGAACGCTTTCGTGCTCCGCCAAGGATTGCGCGGCGGTCTCGTCGTGCCGGTGATCCTCGTCTGCACGCTGTCCGACGCGGTCCTCATCGCCGCCGGGGTGAGCGGGATCGGGGCGGTGCTGCAGCGGTGGCCGTCGGCGATCAAGGCGATCGCGATCGTCGGCGGGCTTTTCCTGGTGGGATACGGGATCCTCGCCGCGCGCCGGGCTTTCCGGCCGGGCACGCTGGCCGTCACCCCGGCCGACCTGTCTTCGCCGAAGCGCGTCCTCCTCACCTGCCTCGCGCTCACCTGGCTCAACCCGCACGTCTATCTCGACACCGTTCTCCTCCTCGGCTCCGTCGCGGCCGGACACGGCGACAGCCGCTGGCTGTTCGGCATCGGCGCGGTGGTCGCGAGCGCGGTCTGGTTCAGCACGCTCGGGCTCGGCGCGCGAAGGCTGTCCGACGTCTTCGCGCGTCCCACCGCCTGGCGGATCCTGGACGGCGTGATCGCGGCGACCATGACCGCGCTGGGCGTCGCGTTGCTGCTTCATCAGGGATAAACCAGCAGGCTTCCGGCGAACGAGACATTTAGCGTTGCTAATGACTCTGACTCAGAGCTAACTTCGAGGCATGCCCGCACCCCGGATCGACCTCGCCGAACGCGTTCTCGCCGCGGTGCTGGGCGTACGCCGTGTCGTGCGCCGCCGCGTGCGGGCCGAACTGCCCGGCCCGCATCTGCCGGGCTCGCAGGTGGAACTGCTGCGGGTCGTGCACCGGAACCCGGGCATCGGCGTCGCGGCGGCGGCCCGGGAGCTCAGCCTGGCCGGGAATTCGGTGAGCACGCTCGTGAACGTGCTCACCGAGGCGGGCTTGCTGCGGCGCGAGGTCGATCCGGCCGACCGCCGGGCCGCGCGACTGCAGCTCACCGACGCGGCCCAGGACCGGATGGCGACCTGGCGGCGTACGCGAACAGGCCTGGTTTCCGCCGCGCTCGCTCAACTGTCCGAAGAGGACACTTCGGCGATCGTCGCCGCACTGCCCGCCCTCGAACGGCTCACCGAAGTGCTCAAGGAGGACACGTGAGCGAACCGGCAGTCCGCTGCACCGAAGTGCGGCACTCCTTCGGGACCACCGTCGCGGTCGACGGCGTGGATCTCGCCATCGAGCCCGGCGAGGTCTTCGGCCTGCTCGGCCCGAACGGAGCCGGGAAAACCACCACGATCCGGATGATCACGACGCTTTTGCCCGTCTCGCCGGACCGCATCACCGTCTTCGGGCTCGACGTCGCCCGCCGCCGGATGGCCGTCCGCCGCCTGATCGGCTATGTCCCCCAACAGCTTTCCGCCGACGGCGCGCTCACCGGCCGCGAGAACGTGTCGCTGTTCGCCCGGCTCTTCGACGTGCCGCGAGCCCAACGCGCCGCCCAGGTGCGGGAGGCGCTGGAGCTGGTCGGCCTTGAGAACGACGCGGACCGCCCGGCCGGCCGGTACTCCGGCGGCATGATCCGCCGGCTGGAACTCGCGCAGGCGCTGGTCAGCTCGCCCCGGCTGCTGATCCTCGACGAGCCGACCATCGGCCTCGACCCAGTGGCGCGCTCAGCGGTCTGGGAGCGGATTTCCGAGATCCGCGCCCACACTGGGATGACCGTGCTCGTCACCACCCATTACATGGACGAAGCCGAGCAGTACTGCGACCGCGTAGCGCTGATGCACACCGGCAAGATCCGCGCGCTCGGCACCCCGGCCGACCTCGAAGCCGGGCTCGGCCCGCAGTCCACTTTGGACGACGTGTTCCGGACCGTCACCGGGAACGCGCTCGACGCAGGAGGGATTCGCGATGTCCGCGCCGCTCGCCGCACCGCCCGCCGTCTCGGCTGACCCCGGCCCGCTGGGGCAGTTGCGCGTCCTGTTCTCCCGGATCGGCGCGATGTGCCTGGTGGAACTGCAGAAACTCCGCCGGGACCAGACCGAATTGCTCACCCGGGCGATCCAGCCCGCGCTGTGGCTGCTCATCTTCGGCGAAACGTTCACCCGGTTGCGCGCGATCCCGACCGGTTCGGTGCCCTATCTCGACTATCTCGCGCCCGGCATCCTGGCCCAGTCCGCATTGTTCATCTCCATCTTCTACGGCATCCAGATCATCTGGGAGCGCGACGCGGGCGTCCTCGCGAAGCTGCTCGTCACGCCCACGCCGCGCGCGGCGCTGGTGGCGGGCAAGGCTTTCGCCGCCGGGGTGCGCGCCCTCGTGCAGGCGTTCATCGTGGTGATTCTCGCCGCACTGCTCGGCGTCGGGCTGACCGCGAACCCGTTGCGGCTCCTGGGCGCCGCGGTGGCCGTTGTGCTCGGTTCGGCCTTTTTCTGCTGTCTTTCCATCGTTATCGCCGGTTTGGTGCTTTCCCGCGAACGGCTGATGGGCATCGGCCAGGCGATCACGATGCCGCTGTTTTTCGGGTCCAACGCGCTCTATCCGGTGAACCTCATGCCGTCCTGGCTCAAGGTGCTGAGCCACGCGAACCCGCTCAGTTACCAAGTCGACGCCTTGCGGGGATTATTGATCGGCACCCCGGAGAACCTCTGGGCCGACTTCGGCGTCTTAGTGGGTGCGACCGCGCTGGCGATCGCGGTCGCTTCGGCTCTGCTGGGAAGGTTGGCTCGATGAAACACCCTCGTCCGCACACCGGTTTCTCACCGGGAGAGGCATAGGTTGGGAACCGTGTCTCGTCGCAGGGGGATAGCCCCGTTCCTCGGATTGTGCGTGCTGGCCGGGATTCTCGTCGCGGGCACGCTCGCCCCGGTCGCGATCGGCGCCGGCGTGCTGTCCAACCAGGTCAGCGATTCGGTCGACGCCATTTCCGCCGATCTCGTGCACGCGGAGCCGCCGCTCGTCACCACG
Organism: Amycolatopsis nivea; assembly: GCF_004522235.1. Lineage (GTDB taxonomy): Bacteria > Actinomycetota > Actinomycetes > Mycobacteriales > Pseudonocardiaceae > Amycolatopsis > Amycolatopsis nivea. The sequence continues at coordinate 84,441 of NZ_SDLT01000034.1, read as the reverse complement.
GTCACCGACCGGAACGGCGGGACGATCGCGACTTTGTACTCGCAGTACCGCATTCCGGTCACTCCGGCGCAGATCTCCCCGGCGATGAAAGCCGCGATCGTCGACATCGAAGACCGCCGGTTCTACAGCGAGGGCGGCGTCGACCCGCAGGGCATGCTGCGCGCCGCGGTGCACAACAGTTCCGGCGGGAACCTGCAAGGCGCGTCCACGCTCACGCAGCAATACGTGAAGAACTACCTCGTGAACGTCGTGGACCGCAACGACAAGGCGGCGCAGCAACGGGATCAGGAGGATTCGCTGGCACGCAAGCTGCGCGAGGCGAAGATGGCCGTGCAGCTGGCGCAGACCGTGTCCAAGGACGACATCCTCGCCGACTACCTGAACGTGGTCGAATACACCGGCACGGTGTACGGCGTCGGCGCCGCCGCGCAGGCGTATTTCGGGACGACTGCGGACAAACTGACCGTGCCGCAGGCAGCGCTGCTCGCCGGGATGGTGAACAACCCCAACATCTACAACCCGTACACGCATCCGGACAAGGCGCTCCAACGGCGCAATCTGGTGATCGATTCGATGGTGCAGGCGCATTCGATCCCGGCGTCCTACGGGGCGACCGCGAAGGCGACCCCGCTGGGCCTCAGCGGTGCGCGGCCGCAGGCGCCGGCGAGCACGTGCCTCGGCGCGGCTCCCGATGCCGGGTTCTTCTGCGCGTACGCGGTGCGCTATCTCGTGCAGTCCGGGCTCACCGTCGACCAGATCGACACCGGCGGATACACCGTGAAGACCACCATGGACCCGCACGTGAGCCAGGTGACGAAGGACGCGGTCAACGCGAACGTGCCGACCACGCAGGACGGGGTCGCCAACACGTTCGCGGTCGTGCAGCCCGGGGGCGACGGGCACCAGGTGCTCGCGATGGTCGCGAACCGCAACTACGGCACCGATCCCGACCAGGGCGAGACGTCCACGAACATCGTGGCCGACGCGAGCAACAAGTTCGGCGCGGGCTCGTCGTTCAAGATCTTCACCTCGGCCGCGGCGATGGTCGCCGGGAAGGCGGGCCTGAACACGCCGCTGCCGAACCCGTTCAGCGACTGTTTCAACCCGCCCAACATGAACCGGTACACGCACTGCTATCCGGTGAGCAACGACGGCACGAGCTACCCGAACCCGATCACGCTGGCCGCCGGGCTCGCGACGTCGCCGAACGTCGCGTTCGTCGGCTTGGAATCGCAGGTGGGCATGCCCGCGGTGCTGGACATGGCGCGGAAACTGGGCCTGCGCAACACGATGGCGACCAACGACGCGGGCAGCAAGCCGATCACCGACCCGTCGGACGCGCGGTCGAAGAACCCGCAGTACAACGAACCGCAGTCGCAGTATTTCCAGAACCTGCTGTCGTTCACCCTGGGCAACAGCCCGGTGAGCCCGCTGGAGATGGCGAACGTCTCGGCCACCCTGATGAGCGGCGGGATGTGGTGCCCGCCCGACCCGATCCTGTCCGTCACCGACCGCCACGGCCAGCCGGTCGCGCTGCACCAGCAGGCATGCGAACAGGTGATCCCGCCCGGCGTCGCGAACACGCTGGAGGCGGGGCTGAGCCAGGACACCACCATCGGCACGTCCGCCCGCGCGGCCCAGTCGGCGGGCTGGACCCACCCGGACATCGGCAAGACCGGAACCACGCAGGAAAGCGAATCCGTCGCGTTCGTCGGCGGAGTCGACCACTACGCGGTGTCGTCCATGGTCTTCGCCGACGGCCCCCACCCCCAGGAAATCTGCCCCGGCACCCCAGTCCACCTGGGCAACTGCGGCCACGGCGCCTTCGGCGGCACGGTCGCCGCGCCGCCGTACTTCGCCGCGATGAACCAACTGCTGGCCGGACAGCCGGACGTCCCGATCCCGCCCCCGGACCCGGCCTACCTGGACGCGCACGCCTGAGCCGCCTGGGTTTCGCCGTGCGGGGAACCCTGATTCGCTCCGCGGGTTCCCCGCACGGGCTTCTCGCGGAGCATCGGCGGCCCTCCGAAACTCGTCCCCGGAACGAGGTGATCACCCCTGTCCCGACGACCCGACCGGTCCGCCCAGTCGCTGGAGCAAATCGAAACGCTGACCGGGGCGACCCTCCCGCCGACGCGACCAGGCTGATCGAGACCGTGCATCGCTTGCGGCGCAAGCCCATCGGCCTGCTCACGGCCGAAGACCTCCGCCTCCTGCTCGGCCAGGACGTCGGCGCGCCGATCCTCCTGCCGCGCGCGCTGGCGATGCTGGAGCACGACCCCCTCTGCGAAGGCGACCTCTACCCCGGCGATCTGCTCGCGTCGACACTGCGCATCCCGCCGTCCCACTGGCACGCCCGCCCGGACCACCTCGAGCGGCTCGAACGCGTCCTCGCCGCGCTCGACACGACCGCCGAGGACTTCGACTTCCTCCTCCGCGAGCCCATCGCCAAGTTCCGCGAGCAACTCGGTTCCTGATCGGCGCGGTCCGCCGCACTCCGGCACGAAGCCCGCACCTTCCACGGGGGCCGCACCGACGGCGCAGCCCGCCAACCCCATCCCGACTGCACTCCGTACCCCCGCGAGCGGCTCCGTTCCTGATCGGCACGATCCGCCACACTCCGGCACCAAGCCCGCACCCACCACGGGGGCCGCACCGACGGCGCAGCCCGCCAACCCCGCCCCGACTGCGCTCCGTGCCCCCGCGAGCGCCGTCCGATGTTGCGTCTTCCTGACGGTCGTAAAACGTATTACAGTAGCTGGACGCGTGAATGGCCGTCGTCTGAATTGGGGGCACGTGGTGCAGCTCCAGCCGAGTGCGCATGTCGACACGTTCTGCCGGGACCACCTCCCGCCGTTCGAGCAGTGGCCGCGGTTGTGGTTCGACCTGCCCGAACTGCAGTACCCCGACCGGCTCAACGCGGCCACGCGCCTGCTCGACGACACGATCGCGCGCTGGGGAGCCGACCGTCCCGCGTTGCTCTCCCCCACCGAATCCTGGTCCTACGGCGACCTGCTGACGCGCGCCAACCAGATCGCCCACGAGCTCACCGCGCAGGGCGTCGTACCTGGGAACCGCGTGCTGCTGCGCGGGCCGAACACCCCGTGGCTCGCCGCGTGTTGGCTGGGCGTGCTGAAAGCCGGCGCGGTCGCCGTCGCCACCATGCCGATGCTGCGCGCGCACGAACTGTCGAAAATCATCGAGGCGAGCACGCCCGTCATCGCCCTGTGCGACCACCGGTATCCCGAGGAACTGCAGTCCTTCGACCTCCCCCTGGTGCCCTACGGCGGCGACAGCCCCGACGACCTGGCCGCCCGCTGCGCCGCCCGTCCCGCGACCTTCGAGGACGTCGACACCGCCGCGGACGACGTCGCTCTCCTCGCCTTCACCTCCGGCACCACCGGCCGTCCCAAGGCGACCATGCACTTCCACCGCGACCTGCTCGCCATCGCCGACACGTTCTCCCGGCACCTGGTGAAACCCCAGGAAACCGACCTGTTCTGCGGCACTCCCCCGCTGGCGTTCACGTTCGGCCTCGGCGGCCTGCTGGTCTTCCCGCTGCACGCCGGCGCCGCGACGCTGCTCATCGAGCGCGCCACCCCGACCGAACTCGCCGACCTCGTCGCCGAGCATCACGTAACAGTCCTGTTCACCGCGCCCACCGCGTACCGCGCGATCCTGGCCTCCGACCGCCGCCCGCTGTTGTCCGGCTTGCGCCGCGCGGTATCGGCGGGCGAGGCGCTGCCGGAATCCGTCGCGACCGACTTCCACGAGGCCACCGGCCACTGGCTCATCGACGGCATCGGCAGCACCGAAATGCTGCACGTCTTCATCTCCGCCGCCGACGAGGACGCCCGTCCCGGCGCGACCGGCCGCGTCGTCCCCGGCTACCGGGCACAGATCGTCGACGACAACGGAAACCCCGTCCCCGACGGCACCCCCGGCCGCCTGGCCGTCCAAGGCCCGACCGGCTGCCGCTACCTCGCCGACGACCGGCAGACCGTCTTCGTCGAGGACGGCTGGAACCTCACCGGCGACACCTACGTCCGCGACTCCGACGGCTACTTCCACTACCGCGCCCGCAGCGACGACATGATCGTCTCGTCCGGCTACAACATCGCCGGGCCCGAGGTGGAAGAAGTGCTGCTGCGCCACCCGGATGTGCTGGAATGCGCGGTCGTCGCGGCCCCGGACGACGCGCGCGGCTCGATCGTCGCCGCTTACGTGGTCCTCAACGAGGGCGTCGCCGGCGACGACGCGAAGGTGAAGGAACTGCAGGACTTCGCGAAATCCCTTGCCGCGCCGTACAAATACCCGCGACGGGTGGAGTTCATCCCGGACCTGCCGCGCAACCCGAGCGGTAAGGTGCAGCGATACCTGCTGCGCCGCCGCGCGGCCGAACCGGTGAGCTGACTTCGGAAGCGGTCGTCCTTACTGGACCGGCCCTCAGCCGCCAGCGTCGCCGGTGCCGACCGCCCTCCAAACCGGACCCCATCGACCGGGGAACTGGGTCCGTCAGAGCTTCCAGCCGAGCGTGACCACCGTGCCATCCGCGCCGGTCCGCACGTCCGCTTGGTCCGCCGTCGCCTGCACCAGCAGCAACCCGCGCCCGCGCACCGACACCGGGTCGTCCTCGGCCTCGTCCGGCGGACGCCATTCCCCGTGGTCGGCGATCACGACCTCGACGCTGTCCGGCCGGCACACCGCGTCGAGGTCCACCAACCCAGGTTCCCCCGGATAGGCGTGGTCCGCGACGTTCGCCAGCGCCTCGTACCCGGCCAGCACGATGTCGTGCGCGCGATCGTCCGGGATGCCGGACTCCAGCGCCCAAGCCAGCAACCGGTGCCGCAGCGCCCGCAGCGCCCCCGGTTCGGCCACGATCCCGTGGCAGCTCAGCGCGCGGGTGTCCTCCTGCACGTCCATCGTCAGCCGCCCGCTCCGGCGACCCCGGCCAGCGCCTGGTCGACCGAGGGGAACAGCGAGATCCACTCGTCGAGGCCGGTGGTCGTGAACGGCCGCGACGTGATCGAAGACGTGCTCACGACCCGCAACGCGCCCGCGTCGAGCTTGCGGTGCGCGCCGGCCAGCACCTGCAGCCCGGACGAGCTGAGAAAATCGACCGCACGCAGGTCGACCACCAGCACGCCGGGCTCGCGCTCGAGCACCCCGCCCACGAACTCGCCGAGTTCGGGCGCGGTGACCAGATCGATCTCCCCGCCCACGGTCACCACCGCGGCCGGCCCCCGCCACCGGACGGATACCTCGAGGTCTCCCGCGTCCTGCCCGTCTCCCGAAGCCACGATCACCGATCGTGCCCGATCGGAGGACGAATCGCCAGTGGACCACCGGACGGGGGCACCACGATCCCTCCGCCCGGCCCCGCCCACACTCCCCCATCGGCGGGGCCCGGTGGGGGCCAGTCGCGGGGGACGGCACGTCAACGGTGGGGTGGGCTGGACGCGGCGATGCGGAACTGGCCGCATGCGGCGGCTCTTCACCCGACCGGCGTCGGCCCGGCAAAACTCCTCGCCCGACTGCCCCAGCTCGACAACGGCCCTTCGCCCGACCGACCTCAGCCCAGCAAAACTCCTCGCCCAACGGCCCCCAGCTCAGCAACGACCCTTCCGCCGACCGGCCTCAGCCCGGCAAACTCCTCACCCGGCTGCCCCCGGCTCGGCAACGGCCCTTCGCCCGACATGTCCCCATGGGGTTTTCTCCGCGGTGGGCCGAAGTTCCCGCCCCAGCCGACGGACCCGGCGCGCGTTGCCGACGTCCGTGAGGGCCACCCTCACGGAATCTGATTCCCTCGGGGTGGCCCTCACGGACCTCCACCGAGCGGAGCCGCGCAGCCCGGCTCGCCAGCAGGTGCTCCGCATCGCCCTGGCAAGCGCCGCTACCGCGACCCCGCCGCAAACCACGCGGCAGAGATGGCCCCAACGCCACATTGGGTGCGTTCCACGCACCCAATGTGGCGTTCGGTGCGTCAGACGCACCCAATGCCGCATTGGGGCACCAAAGAGAACCGGAAAAAGCGCAACGGGCTTCGGCCGACCAGGTGCCCGCCTCACCGTCGATCACCCGGCGAATATCCGTCGCACGACGCGCCCGCAACCAGGCCAGATCAGCTGCCGAGCGGCACTTCCGTCCTCAGGCGAACGTCCGGATCAGCCGCCGCCCAGTCCCACGCCCAGCAGCGCCCTGCGTCCAAGAGAACCGATCTGGATCAGCCGCCGCCCAGTCGCGCCCTGCGCTCAAGCGAACCGGTCCGGATCAGCGCCCGCTCAGCGGCGTTCCCGCGCTCAGGCGAAAGTCCAGCCCAGTCCCCCGTCCAGCAGCGCCCTGCACTCAAGAGAACCGGTCCAGATCAACCGCCGCCCAGCAACGCCCCCGCCCTCAAGCGAACCGATCCGCATCCGCCGCCGCCCACTCCTCCGCCCAGTCGCGAGGCGGCTCCGCCAGCAACTGCCCTGGTTCCAACCACTCGTACCACTCCGCGTACGACAGCACCGTCCGCGGATCCACCCGGCGGCGCAGCAACCTCGGCGACAGCTCCGCCGGGTCCGAGACCCCCATCGCCGCCATGATGCGCATCGCCGAGGCGACCGTCGCCTCCTGGTATCGCCGCACTCGCTCGGTCTTGTCGCCCACGTCCAGCGCCCGTCCCCGGCGCGGGTCCTGCGTCGCCACCCCGACCGGGCACTTGTTCGTGTGGCACCGCTGCGACTGGATGCATCCCACCGCGAACATCATCGCCCGGGCGGCGTTCGTGTAGTCCGCGCCCTGGATCAGCCGCTTCACCACGTCCGCCCCGGTCGCGACCTTTCCGCTCGCCCCGAGCCGGATGCGGTCCCGCAGACCGGTGCCGACCAGTGCATTGTGGACAATGTGCAGACCCTCGGTGAGCGGCGTGCCAAGGTGATCCGCGAACTCCAGCGGGGCGGCACCGGTACCGCCTTCAGCGCCGTCGACCACGATGAAGTCCGGCGTGACCCCTTCGGCCAGCATCGCCTTGCACACCGCCAGCACCTGCACCCGCGAGCCGACGCACAGCTTGAACCCGGTCGGTTTCCCACCGGCCAACTCGCGCATCCGGGCGATGAACTGCACCAGTTCACGCGGCGTCGAGAATACCCGGTGATACGGCGGGGAAACGACCGTTTCTCCCATGGGAACCTCGCGCACCCGGGCGATTTCCGCATTAACCTTGGTACCCGGAAGGACACCGCCCATACCGGGCTTTGCGCCTTGCGAAAGTTTCAGGGAAACGCATTTCACTGCGTCGTGTGCGGCTTTGTCGGCGAAGGTCGACGGGTCGAAATCTCCGTCCGAGGTTCGGCAGCCGAAGTAGCCGGTGCCGATTTCCCAGATCAGGTCGCCGCCGCCCCGCAGGTGATACTCCGACAAGCCGCCTTCGCCGGTGTCGTGGGCGAAACCGGCGTGGGCGGCACCTTGGTTCAGTGCGAGGATCGCGTTGCTGGACAAGGAACCAAAGCTCATCGCGGACACATTCAGCAACGCCATCTCGTACGGCTTCGTACAGTCCGGCCCGCCGACCCGGACTCGCGGCGCGTGATCCGGAACCGGCACCGGCGCGAGAGACGGGACGAGGAATTCGTATCCCTCGGCGTACACGTCGCGCTCGGTGCCGAATGGTTCTTCCGCGGCCGTGCCCTTGGCGCGCTGGTAGACAATGGACCGGACGTCGCGGTCGTAGGGGCGGCCATCGAAGTTGCGTTCCACAAAGTACTGCTGCAATTCCGGCCGGATGCTTTCGAGCAGGAACCGCAGGTGCCCGAGCACCGGATAGTTCCGCAGCACCGAATGCCGCCGCTGGATCACGTCGTACACCCCGGTCGCCGCGAGCAGCAGCAACGGTCCTGCCAGGAACCACCACCAGGGCGACACCGTCGCGCTGAGCACTGCCGCGCCGGCCGCGAGCACGACCAGTCCCGCGACCAGTCCGAATCGGACCACACTGAGTCTTGCCACGGCGTCGAAACTAAACCCAGCGGCCACGACGTGCAGGTCGGCTAGACCAGCGCGGGCTTTTCGACAACCGGAGCCAGTCGCTTCGAGCGGACGGCGAGGACGATCAGCACCGCCGGGAACAGCAGGTCGCAGACCAGGACGCCGCCGGTGTTGCCCGGCGCGTGGTCGCCGTTGGCGAACCACTGGTACACGTGGCCGATCAGCGCGCCCCACAGGAACATCCCGGCGCCGAGGCCGATGGTGATCCGCTCCCGGGCGGTGGCCGACCACGAGGCGGCGCGGAAGCCCATCACCGCGAGCCCGAGGTTGGCGAACGCGATCTCGAACTGGAACGGCGAGCGGGCGAACCCGATCGTGTCGGCCATCACGCCCGGCATGCCGAGGAAGGCGAAGACCATCCACAGGCTGCCGCAGCCGAGCGCGGCGACGGCCCACCACCGCTGCCAGGTTTCGAGCCTGGCCTGCGGCGAAGGGCTCTTCCGGGTGCGGATCAGTGCGCCGGCGACCGCGATCAGCGGCCAGATCAGGGGGAACAGGGTCTGAGCGACGTAAGGGATCTCCATGCCGATGAGTCTTGCATAGTTAATATTAACCAGTCAACACTCCTGGTAGGCTCGCTCCCGTGGACGACGGACTTGCCGAAGCGCTTCATCGAGTGGTGTACCTGCTGGGCGAAGCCGCGCGGAAACGCGCGGACGACTCAGCCGGGCTGACCTACAGCCAGCTGCGCCTGCTGGGCACAGTGGACGACATCGAACCCGCGACGCAGCATCAGCTCGCGCAGGCGATGTCGGTGTCCGACCCGGCGATCAGCCGCGCGCTGCGCCCGCTGGAATCAGCCGGGCTCGTCCAGGTGCGCCAAGACCCCGACCACGCCCGACGACGGCTGGTCACGCTCACCGACGCGGGCCGCAGAGCCTTCCACGACACCGGGAAACCGCTCCGGGACGAGTTCCGGGAGGCCTTGCTGAAGGCGGGCTTTCCGTACGAGCAGTACCTGCGCGACACCGAGCGGCTCGCCGAACTGCTGTCCTGAAGCATCTCCGGGAACGGCCGCTTTCAGAGATGCCGTGAGGGGAACCCTGAGCGAATCAGATCCCCTCACGCACCTCGACGCCCGTCACCCAAGGGCCACGGCGAAACGCGGCTCAGTAAGCCAGATTGGGCCGCAGCCACCGCTCCACTTCGGACAGTTCCTCGCCGCGCCGGGCCGCGTAGTCTTCCATCTGGTCGCGGCCCAGGCGGCCGACCGTGAAGTACCGCGATTCCGGGTGCGCGAAGATCAGCCCGCTCACCGCGGCGGCCGGGGTCATCGCGTACGACTCGGTCAGCCCGATCCCCAGCTCGTCGGCGCCCAGCAGCTCGAACAGGTCCTTCTTCTCGCTGTGGTCCGGGCTCGCCGGGTAGCCGAGCGCCGGGCGGATGCCGCGGAAGCGTTCCGCGTGCAGGTCCGCGAGGTCCGGCTGCACGTCCGGCTCGAACCAGCGGCGGCGGGCTTCCAGGTGCAGGTACTCGGCGAACGCCTCGGCCAGCCGGTCGGCCAGCGCCTTCACCATGATCGCCCGGTAGTCGTCGTGTTCGGCTTCATAGCGGGCCGCCAGGTCCTCCGCGCCGTGGATCCCGACCGCGAACCCGCCCAGGTGGTCGCCGGAACCGGCGGGGGCGATGTAGTCGGCGAGGCACCGGTTCGCGCGGCCGTCCGGCTTCTGCGTCTGCTGGCGCAGCATCGGGAACTTCCAGTCCGAGTACTCGCCGTCGAGCAGGATGTCGTCGCCCTCGGAATGCGCGGGCCAGAACGCGTACGCGCCGCGCGCGGTGAACGAGCCGTTCTCGATGATCTCGTCCAGCAGCTGGTTCGCGTCGTCGAACAGCTCGCGCGCGACCGGCTGGTCGAGGATCGCCGGGTACTTGCCCTTGAGTTCCCAGGCCAGGAACAGGAACTGCCAGTCGATCATCTCGCGCAGCTCGGGAATCGACGGCTCGACCACGCGCACGCCGGTGAACTCCGGCGTCGGGATCTCGTCGAACGACACCTTCTCGGCGTTGGCGCGGGCTTGCTGAAGAGTGAGCATCGGCGTCGAGTGCCGGTTTTCGTGCTGGATCCGCAGCCGCTGCTGCTCCGCGCGGTTGGCGGTGTCCAGCGCGTCCGCGCGGTCGGTGTCTAGCAGGTCGGACACCACGCCGACCACTCGCGACGCGTCGAGCACGTGCACCGTCGTGTGGTCGTACGCCGGGGCGATCTTGACCGCGGTGTGCTGCTTCGACGTGGTGGCACCGCCGATCAGCAGCGGCAGCTTCAGCCCGCGCCGCTGCATTTCCTGCGCGACCGACACCATCTCGTCCAGCGACGGCGTGATCAGCCCGGACAGCCCGACGACGTCCGCGTGCTCGGCGACCGCGGTGTCGAGGATCTGCGCCGCGGGCACCATCACGCCGAGGTCGATCACCTCGTAGTTGTTGCAGCCCAGCACGACGCCGACGATGTTCTTGCCGATGTCGTGCACGTCGCCCTTCACCGTGGCGAGCACGACCTTGCCCTGGCCGCGGGTGGTCTCGAAGCGGCCCTCGGCCTGCAGTTTGGCCTTCTCCGCCTCCATGTACGGCTCGAGGTAGGCCACCGACCGCTTCATCACCCGCGCGCTCTTCACGACCTGCGGCAGGAACATCTTCCCGGAGCCGAACAGGTCGCCGACGATCTTCATGCCGTCCATCAGCGGGCCCTCGATGACCTCGAGCGGCCGGTCGAACTCCTGCCGGGCCTCCTCGGTGTCGTCCTCGATGAAGTCCACGATGCCGTGCACCAGCGCGTGCGAAAGCCGTTCCGCCACCGGGTTTTCCCGCCAGGACAGGTCGACCACGCGCTTGGTCCCGCTGCCCTTGACCGTCTCGGCGAATTCCACGAGCCGGTCGGTGGCGTCCTCGCGGCGGTCGAACAGGACGTCCTCGACGAGTTCCAGCAGGTCCTTCGGGATGTCCTCGTACACCGCGAGCTGGCCGGCGTTGACGATGCCCATGTCGAGCCCGGCGCGCACGGCGTGGAACAGGAACGCCGAGTGCATCGCCTCGCGCACGACGTTGTTGCCGCGGAAGGAGAACGACAGGTTCGAGATGCCGCCGGAGGTGTGCGCGCCCGGACAGCGTTCCTTGATCAGCGGCAGCGCCTCGATGAACGCCTTCGCGTAGCCGTTGTGCTCGCTGATGCCGGTGGCGACGGCGAGCACGTTCGGGTCGAAAATGATGTCCTCGCCCGCGAAACCGGCCTCGCGGGTGAGCAGATCGTAGGCGCGGGAACAGATTTCGACCTTGCGCTCGACCGTGTCGGCCTGGCCCTTCTCGTCGAAGGCCATCACCACGACGCCGGCGCCGTAGTCGTGGATGCGCCGCGCCTGCTCCAGGAACGGGCCCTCGCCCTCCTTGAGGCTGATCGAGTTGACCACGCCCTTGCCCTGCACGCAGCGGAGCCCGGCCTCCAGCACGCTCCAGCGCGAGCTGTCGATCATCACCGGGATGCGCGCGACCTCGGGCTCGGTGGCGATGAGGTTGAGGAACGTCGTCATCTCCTGCTCGGATTCGAGCAGGTCGGCGTCGAAGTTGACGTCGAGCAGGTTCGCGCCGCCGCGGACCTGCTCCAGCGCGACGTCCACCGCCGCCTGGTGGTCGCCCGCCTCGATCAGCCTGCGGAACTTCGCCGAGCCGGTGACGTTGGTGCGCTCGCCGATCATCACGAACCCGGTGTCCGCGCCGATCTTGAACGGTTCGAGGCCGGAGAACCGCGTGCTCGACTCGTGCGCGGGCACCGGACGCGGCGGCAGGCCCTTGACGGCCTCGGCGATCTTCGCGATGTGCGCGGGCGAGGTGCCGCAGCAGCCGCCGACGATGTTGACCATCCCGGCCCCGGCGAACTCGCCGAGCATGCCGCCGGTTTCCTCGGGCGTCTGGTCGTAGCCGCCGAAGGCGTTGGGCAGGCCCGCGTTCGGGTGGCACGCGGTGTAGGTGTCGGCGAGCTTCGACAGTTCCTCCACGTGCGGGCGCATTTCCGCGGCGCCGAGCGAACAGTTGACGCCGACGACCATCGGGCGCGCGTGCGCGACGGAGGTCCAGAACGCCTCGACGGTCTGGCCGGACAGCGTGCGCCCGGACAGGTCGACGATGGTCACCGAGATCCACAGCGGCAGGTGCGGCGCGACCTCGCGGGCCGCGGTGATCGCGGCCTTGCAGTTGAGGGTGTCGAAGATGGTCTCGATCATCAGCAGGTCGACGCCGCCGTCGGCGAGCGCCTTGATCTGCTCGGCGTAGGCGGCCTTGACCTCTTCGTAGGTGACCGCGCGGAACGCCGGGTCCTCGACGCGCGGCGAGAGCGACAGCGTGACGTTGAGCGGGCCGATCGACCCGGCCACGAAGCGGTCGCCGAACTCGTCGGCGGCCTGGCGCGCAAGTTCCGCGGCGCGCAGGTTCATCTCGCGCACCCGGTCCTGGAGGCCGTAGTCGGCCTGGCCGATGCTGGTGGCGGTGAACGTGTTGGTGGTGGTGATGTCCGCGCCCGCGGCGAGGTACTGGCGGTGCACGTCGAGCACGACGTCCGGCCGCGTGAGGTTCAGCAGGTCCGGGTCGCCGGTGACGTCCTTCTCGTGGCCCTCGAGCCAGTCCGCCCGGTAGTCCTCGGGAGCGAGACCGGCCCCCTGCAGCATCGTGCCCCAGGCCCCGTCGAGCACGACGACGCGCTGGTCGAGCAGGTTCCGCAGGTTCTGGGTCATCGCCACCTCCGCATGAGTTCACGGAGGCGCCCTTGGATGGTGGTACCGGCCGAGCGTGGCGGACCACCGGTCCGTTGCAGCGCCTCTCGACCTGGTGGTCAAGACTACCGGATGTGCCCAGCCCCCGGGCAGGTGTGTTCACTCCTCGGGATTCGAGCGGTCCTCGAGCGGGCTGCCCCGCCACTTCCAGCCGGTCCGCCGGGGCCGTCCGCGCAGGGCGATCCGCCCGGCGCACCAGCGCAGCGCGTCCCAAGCGTCGGGAATCGGCTCCTGCTCGGGGAAAAGCCGCGCGACGACGCGGGCGCAGGTGCCGCGCGGCGGGTCGATCGCGACGCCGAGGCCCTGCGCGATGTCGTCCCCGTGCAGCAGCAGTTCCACGCAGCCCATCGCGGCGAAACCGGCCGGATCCGAGCGGCCGGTCGGGTGGTAGGCGCGCTCGTCCGGTCGGCTGCTCCGGACCGCGGCGGCGAGCAAATGCCCACCGGTGAGCGCGAATTCGAGCAGTTCGGCCGGGGACGCGTCGGCGTCGGTTTTGGCGAGGAAGCGCACGTAGCGGTCGGCCGGTCGGCTCGCGACCTGCGCGGCGTAGGACAGGAGCGTGTCGCCGAGGTGCTCCGCGGTGTAGCGGCAATCCCACTCGAGATCGCCTGCCGGACGCGTCCAGTCGCCGCCGGTGACGGGCTCGAGAGCAGCGGACACGCAGGTGAGGGCTTCGTCGAGGTCTTCGGCGCGGACGGTCATCCGGTCAGCGTAGAGAAGCCCAGAACCCGCAGTGGTGATCTTTCGCGAATCCGGTCAGCGGCTGCGCGCCGCCCGGCCGGTACGCGACGGCCTGTCCGGTCGGGCCGCCGCGGACGAACGCCGTCCAGTCGTCGACCATCCGGTCCGCGAGCCGTTGCTGCGCCGGGGTGAATGTCGTTGGCTGCTCGGCGAAATCGAACAGGTACGGCAGCTCCGCGGTGTGCGTGGCCCCGAGCGGGAACGGCGCGCGCAACGCGGCCGCCGCCGGCGAGGTCGGATCGTTGAACTCGTAGGTCGACACGCTGGGCAGCGAACTGGCGAGCCGCGCGGACGGGCAGGCGAACGCCCAGTCGGTCACAGCCGCCGCGTACGCCAGCGATGCGTTGCCGCTGAACGCATCCACCGGGTACTCGCGAGCGACCGCGTCGGCGTGCGGGAAGACGTTGGCAAGCGCTTGCGGGTAGCCGTGCCGCGTGACTTCGCGGCCGGCCGCGGCCTGTTCGGCGAGGAAGTACGTGAACTCGTCGTGCGTCGTGCCCAGCATGACCGGCACCGGAGTCGCGGGAACCTTCCCGGGCAGCACCGAACCGCCGGTGACCGGTCCCGGCATCTCGATGCCCGCGATCGAGCTGTACGCCGGTGCGGTCAGGAGTTTCCCGACGGGCAGCTCCCGCAGGCATTTCGCGGCGGTCCGGCGGTCGGTGCAGCCGCGCGCGGCGGCGTACTCGATGCTTTTGGTTTCGGCAGCGGGCAGCGTCGCCTGCGCCTGGCACGGTCCACTTTGGATGATCGCCGCGCGGAACAGCCCGCGCGAGCCGGGGGCGACGAGATGGTCGCACACCGACATCCCGCCCGCGGACTCCCCCGCGATCGTCACCTGGTTCGGGTCGCCGCCGAAGGACGCGATGTTGTCGCGCACCCACAGGAGCGCCTGCTGCTGGTCGAGGAAGCCGTAGTTCCCGGGCTCCGGGCCTAGCGACGGGTCAGCGAGGAAGCCGAGCGCGCCGAGCCGGTAGTTGAGCGTGACGACCACCGCGTCGCCGCGGTCGACCAGCCGGGCGGCGCCGTAGCGGTTGCCGCCGCCGCTGAGGAACGCGCCGCCGTGCAGCCACACCAGGACCGGCCGTCCGGTCTCGCCGACCGGCGGGGTCCAGACGTTCAGATAGAGGCAGTCTTCGCTGGTCAGGGCTCCGTCGGCGGCCTGCGGACAGCGGGGCCCTGGTTTCGTGGCGTCGCGCTCCCCCGTCCAGGGCTCGACCGGGGCGGGCGGCTGCCAGCGCCGCTCGCCGACAGGTGCGGCCGCGTACGGGATGCCTTGGAAGAGCCGGTGATCGGGAGCGACACTGCCGCCGACAGCGCCGGCTGCGGTGTGCACGACGTCGCCTGCCCGGGTGATCGCCGCGACCGAAGACGCGCAGGCCGACGCGGCCAGAACGGGGACGACGGCCAGCGCCGCGAACCACCGTCGCCGAATCCCCCGAAAAGCCGCCGCCACCGGCCGGACGATACCGGCCGGGCGTCCGGGCCCGGCCGCCGGATCATCCGGCGGAGCGCGAGAACCGCCCCGCCGGGCAGCGTCGAGACCAGACCGAGCACGCCGTAGCCGACCGCGACCGTCACCCCCTGTTCCGCGCCCAGTCCGGCGGCGGCGAACGAAACCGCCGCGGTGCCTTCGCGCGGGCCGAATCCGCCGACGTTCAGCGGCATCCCCATCGCCAGCAACGCGAGCACGAGCAGCGGCAGCAGGACGCTCAGCGGCGCGGTCGCCCCGGCCGCGCGGGCGGCGACCACGAACAGCGTCAGATGCCCGGCCGCCGCCAGCAGAGACCAGCCGGTGACGCCGGGCCACGCTTCGAGCACGCCGGTCCGGATGTCGGCCGCCCAGACGTGCCGCAGCCGTTTCCGCATCGCCACCGCGACGACGGCCAGCGCCACGATCACGATCCCCAGGCAGATCAGCACCTGCCGCGGCAGCAGCTCCGGCCGGAAGACCACGACGGCCAGTCCGGCGACCACCACCAGGGTCTGTCCGGCGGCGCGTTCGAGCACGACTGCTCGGATCCCGCGGCCGACGTCGCCCGATCGGCGTCCGTGCTGGACGGCGCGGTGGACGTCGCCGAGCACGCCGGCCGGGAGGACGCCGTTGAGGAATTGCGCGCCGTAGTAGTCGCCGACGGCTTCACGAAACGGCAGGTGCAGGCCGAGCCGACCTGCGACCAGCCGCCAGCGCGCGGCGCTCGCGAGCGTGGTCACGACGCCGATGACCAGGGCTATCGCGATCGGTCCCGGTCCCAGAGCCCGCAGGCCGCCAGTGAACGCTCCTGTGCCGAGCCGCCACCACAACGCGGCGATGAGCGCGGCTCCGGCCAGCAGTCGCAGCCACCGCATCAATCCACCGCCAAGATTCCGCGCAACCGGGCCGCTGCCTCGGCCCATCCCTCCAGTGTGCGCGCTCGCGCGACAGCCGCAGCACGGAGTCGTTTCCGCAGGTCAGGGTCGTCGCGCCAGCTCCGGAGCGCGTCCGCCAGCGCTGTTTCGTCGCCGGGCGGGACGAGCATTCCTGGCAACTCTCCGTCCGGTGCCCGGCCGAGCGCGTCGGGTACACCGCCGACGTTCGAGGCGACCACGGGGATTCCGCGAGCTAGCGCCTCCGTGACAACCATGCCGTACGTCTCGGCGTGCGAAGGCAGGACGAGCAGGTCGGCGCGGTCGTAGGCGTTCTCTAGCGCTTCTCCGGCGAGCGGGCCGGTGAAGTGGGCGCGAGGGTGGCTCAAGCTGTTGGCGTAGGCGGGGTTTCGGGTGCGCGAGCCGACAACGTCCACCTTCAGTCCGTCTACTTCGGACAGTGCTTTAAGGAGGATGTCCTGGCCCTTGCGCGGGGTCACCGCGGCGACACAGATCAGCTGGGACACCCCGTCAGTCCCGGTCGCCCGCGGCGCCGGATCGGTCCCCGGCGGTGCGATGTGGACAGTCGCGAGGCCGTGCCGCTGCTCGACCGCGCGGGCGGCGGCGGGGCTGGTGACGATGACCTGGTCCGCCAGGTTGAGCGTCTTCCGTTCGCGGGCGTCGAGGTCAGCCGCGCGCTGCGGGTCCAAGCCGGTTTCGTCGGCCAGCGGGAGATGCACGAGGACGGCCAGGCCGATCCGGTCCGCGTGCCGGGCGAGGACGTCCGGCACGCCGCACGCGATCAAGCCGTCGAGCAGCACTTTCGCGCCGTCGGGAACCTCGGCGAGGACCTGGTCCAGCTGACGCCGGTCGCCGTCCGGCCAGGTCCCGCCGACTGGCCGCAGCCGCACCCGCAGCTGCTCGGCCATGCGGCGGTCGTAGGTGTTGCCGCCGCTGGGCACGCCGAGGTCTTCGATGTCGCCGGGCACTACGAAACAGGACAGTCGCACGTTGCCTACACGGGCGGCCGGCCGATCCGGTTCAGCCTTCGAAGGTGTCCGGGTCGAAGCCCGTCCGGCGGCCCTCGTCGAGCCCGCTGAGGACGTCCAGGTCGCCGTCGCTCAGGGAGAAGTCGAAGATGTCGATGTTCTCCCGCATCCGCTTCGGCGACGACGACTTCGGGAACACGACGTTGCCGAGCTGGATGTGCCAGCGCAGCACGATCTGGGCAGGCGTTTTGCCGTGTTTCTCGGCCAGTTCGGCCAGCAGCGGGTCTTCGAGGACCTCGCCTTGCGCCAGCGGGCTCCACGCCTCGGTCACGATGCCGTGCGCCTCGTGGTACGCGCGCAGTTCCGGTTGCTGCAGCGCGGGATGCAGCTCGATCTGGTTGACCGCGGGCACCGTCGCCGACTCGGCGGCCAGCCGTTCGAGGTGCGGGATCTGGAAATTGGACACCCCGATCGCGCGGGCCTTGCCGGCGCGCTGCAGTTCCTCGAAGCCGTGCCAGGTGGCGACGTACCTGTCCTGTTTCGGCAGCGGCCAGTGGATCAGGTAGAGGTCGACGTAGTCCAGTTCGAGCCGCTGCAGGCTGCCCTCCAGCGCGTTGATCGCGTTGTCGTGGCCCTGCGCGTCGTTCGCCAGCTTTGTGGTGACGAAGATTTCCTCGCGCGGTACGCCCGAATCGCGGATGCCCGCGCCGACGCCTTCTTCGTTGCGGTACATCTGCGCGGTGTCGAGGTGCCGGTACCCGGCCTCGAGGGCTTCGCGCACCGCCGCGGCCGTTTCGTCCGGCGGGATCTGGAAGACGCCCAGGCCGAACTGCGGAATCCGGACGCCGTTGTTGAGTTCGAGCTGCGGAACGCGGTTCGTCTCGATCGTCATGTCGGCGGCCTACCCGTGCGCGGCGGTCGTGAAACTCGCTGGATCAGGCGGCGACCGCCTCGCGGACACCCAGAATTTCATCGGCGCCGGTCACCGAAAGACACCGCCGGACGGCGTGCGCCGGTCCGACCACGACAGTGAACTGAGGGTTCCGCTGATGCGCGTCGAGCAGGGCGCGAACGCCCGCGCAGCTCAGAAACGCGACACCGGACAGGTCGACGACCACCGGCCCGGCCAACGGCGCGACGGCCGCTTCGAAAACATGCGCGGTAGCCGCGTCGAGGTCCCCGACCGGAGCGAGGTGAATCGCGTCCGCCCGCCTCGTCGCGCGGACGGTCAATTCCACCGGCGCGGTGACGCCGGGAAGGTGGAGAGTCATGGGTTTGCGCTCCTTTCGCAGAGACCTGCTTGGGGCGCTGACCGCAGTATGGTTCTGGACAACAGCCAACACAGGCGACCGTACGCGTTCTCCCGGTGCGGTCAACCCGGATCACCACGAGGTTCACTCACGCGGCGGCCGAGTCCGCCTGGTCGGGGGGCTGACGCTGACGGCGCGGTGACAGGGTGCGCTGGGGCGGAGTCCTACGGGCGCGGTTGTTGGCGGGATGCCGGTTTCGCGGCGACGGAACGGGGTCGTTCATCGGCCGTTCATGCGGGGGCACCTGGTCGGGGGATGCCCGGTTCGCCGTTCGCGGTTCGCCGCTCGCGCCGCGGCTGGCGGTTCTTGGGATGCGGCTCCGCCGGGCTTCAGACTCTGCCTGGCTTCAGTTGGTGCTCGCGGCTCGAGCCCGCCGGGCTTCAGCTGATCCTCGCAGTGCGAGCGCGCCCGGCCTCAGCTGATCCTCGCGGCACGAGCCCACGGACTTCGGTTGATCCTCGCCACGCAAGCCCGCCAGGCTTCACTTGATCCTTGCGACACGAGGTCGCCGGGCCCTGGGTGATCTTCGCGGGGCGACTCGGCCCGGCTTCAGTGATGATTGCGAGGCGAGCCCGCCGGACCTGAGCTGGCCGGTGGGCCGATCCGCCCTCCGAGCCGAATCCTCGGCGCGGCAGGCATTAGCGCAGCGACGAAGCCTCGCCGACTCCCGCAGCAGGTCATCTCTCCTGCCCGGGAGCCTTCCGGCCGCTGCCGCCGATGTCCACTATGGACAGTCAGTCGCGCAGGGCGAGCTTCGCGAGTTCCTCGTCGAAGTCGAAGCAACGGTCTTCGGAACCGACCGGAACCTCGTCGTAGGTGCGGTCGAGGAAGTCGGCGAGTTCGTTCGCCGCCGCCTCCAGCACCGCGGAACCGTCGGGTGCGTTCAGCTCCACCAGCACGTGGCTGTCGTCGGCGGCGGGACGCACCTGGACGTCTCCGTCGCCGGCCGGGGCGAGCAGGCCGTCGGCGAGCAGGTCCCGCCCGAACAGCCAGCGCACGACTCCGCCGCCCGCGTGGTAGCCGACCGACACCGCGAACGGATCCGCCGGGTCGTATTCCAGATCGGCGCGCACCGGCAGCGGGACGGACCCGAACGTGCGCAGCCCGAAGATGATCGTCGCGCGGACGACCTGCGGTTCGGTTTCCACGACGGCGCCTCCTTCGTTACCCGGTCGCGAACCTGTCCGGACCGAAGTGAATGTTTCTCAATAAGTAACGCGCCGTAAGAGCCTAAGCTGCCCGACGGGGGAGATTTCACCCCAACGGTGGAGATCTACGTCTCAGTCGGCTACGCAAGGGCAGCATTGACAGCAGGATCGGGCAACGCACCCGCCGCCGCCCCCGCCGGACAGGGGCGGCTTCGACCTGCGGAAACGGACCGCCACGATCGTGGAACCGGACGGCCCGAGGGCGCGCGGAAAGATCGTCGCCCGCTTCCCGGAAATATCGGCGACCACCGGGACGAATCGATTCAATGATGAGCGGCGGCTCGGTTGCTGCTCAGCGGCGGTGGCGACGGCAGAGTCCGGTCTCGGCGCCGGACCGGAAAGCGAATCCGCAGTGGAAGCGGCCGGGCAGGGACAGGTCGGCAGCGGCGCGGGCGAGCAGCAGTTCGTCGGGGGCGGAGCTTCGAGAAGGTCAGCGCGTCCGCTTGAGAAAGGCCTCGACGGCGTCCACGACCTCGCCGGGCGCTTCTTCCGGAACGTAGTGGCCGCCGGGGACGGCATGACCGGCGACCGCGGCGGGAGCGGCGTGATGGTCCTGCCAGACGCGCACCACGTCGCGCCCGCCGAGTCCGCCCTCGGCGCCCCACAGGAGCAGCAGCGGGGCCCGCACCCGCAGTCCGCTGGCGTGATCCGCCTCGTCGCGTTCGAGGTCGGCCGAGAAGCCGGTCCGGTAGTCCTCGAAGGACGCCCGCAGCCGCGCCGGGTCGCTGAACGCCTCGACGTAGCGCTGGAAGGTTTCCTCGTCGACGGCGCCGGATTCGCGCACCCTGGCGAAGAAATGACCGAGATACGCCTCGACGTTCCCATCGACCAGCTTCGCCGCCAGCTCCGTGTTCCGGTGGAAGAACCAGTGCCACATCGCGCTCGCCGAATCGCGGTCGAACGAGTTCATGACCACCCGTGTGGGGAGAATGTCCAGCAGCGCCAGCGCTTTGACCTCCGCCGGGCGATCGAGCGCCCAACGATGCGCGACCCGCGCGCCGCGGTCGTGCCCGATCACCGCCGCCGACTCGAACCCCAGGTGATGGATCAGGCCGCTCAGGTCCGCGGCGGCGGCCCGTTTGCTGTAGTCCCCGGACCGGGCGAGGCCCGAAGCGCCGTAACCGCGCAGATCCGGGGCGACGACGGTGCGTCCCTGGCTGAGCGGCTCGATCACGTGCCGCCAGCACGCGTTCGTCTGCGGCCACCCGTGCACCAGGACGACCAGCTCCGGCCCGTCGCCTTCGACGCGGTAAGCCAGTTCCACGTCGTCGAGGCGCACCGATTCGAGCGTGTCCCGCGGCATAGTTCTCCTTGCGGTCGTTGAGTTTTCTCGCGTCCACAGTGGACGCGACGGTCAGGAGGCGCCCAGCGCCGGATGGCGGGCGAGCAGGTCGTCCAGCCGGGAGCCGACCTCCGCGCAGTTCTGCCGCACCACGGCGAGGAACGCCGCGAGAACCGGCGAGGAATCGGCGGCCCGGAAGGACATCTGCAAATCCGGCAGCCGGAAGCGGGGCTCGACGTCGCAGAACCGGATGTCGTCGCGAGCGATCAGGCGCATCCGGTTCGGGCCGAGCCCGACCCCCGCGCCGCAGGCGGCGAGCCCGGCGATCGTGTGGACGTCGCGCGCCAGCGCGGCCCCGTCGAGGGCGGCGGGATCGTGCTCGAACAACGGTCGCAGGTAAGAGCCGGCGGCGTCCGCGCTGACCACGAGCGGCTCGCGCGCCAGCTGCCCGGCCTCGACGGACCGCTGCCCGGCGAAGGGGTGCGCCGACGAGACCACGGCGACCAGATGATCCGCGCCGATGGGCACCGTCACCAGGTCCTCCGCCCCGGCTCCGCGAGGGCCGCCGCGCCCCACCGCGACATCCAGTTCGCCGGCGAGCAGGGCCGCGGACGCGGTCGGCGTGTCCAGTTCCTGGAGGACCATCCGGACATCCGGACGGGCCCGCCGGAACCGGCCGAGCACGCCCGGCAGCGGGTCGAGCAGCGCGGACCCGATGAACCCGAGCCGCAACCGCCCGGTCTCCCCGCGCGCGGCCCGGCCCGCCTCGACCCGCGCGAGTCTCATCTCGGCGAGCGCGCTGTCCGCCCTGGCAAGGAAGGCATTGCCCGCGGCGGTGGGGAAAACGCCGCGCGGGGTGCGGTCGAACAGCCGCTCGCCGACCTCGCGTTCGAGCGCGGCGATCTGGGTCGACAGCGGCGGCTGGGCGATGCCCAGCGACGCCGCGGCGCGGCCGAAATGCTGGTGCTCGGCGAGCGCCAGAGCGTAGCGAAGATGACGGGCTTCCACGCGGCCACGATACGCGGAAAGTATGACGAAGGCTCCTGTCAGATATGAACGTGGATAACGGGGCAGAGCTGCGGTGACCTGGTGCGGTCCGTGATCAACCCTTGCGAAGGGCCCTGGAATGACCCGTCCGTCCTCGTCCGAGACCGTCCTGCTGCTCGTCCACGGCGCCTGGCACGCCGCCCTGCACTGGAGCTCGACCCAGCGCGCGCTCAGCCGCCACGGCCTTGCCAGCATCGCCGTCGACCTGCCCGGCAGCGGGCTCGGCGCGCCCGTCCCCAGCGGGTACTTCCGGCCCGGCCAGCCGGGGCTCGCGGCCGAGAAGTCGGCGCTGAGCGACCTCACCTTGCAGGACAGCACCGACGTCGTGCTCGAAGCGCTGGTCAGCGCCCGCACCCGCTACCGGAATGTGCTGCTGGTCGCGCACAGCGCCGCGGGTTCCGTAGTGTCGGCCGCCGCGGAGCAGGCACCCGAACTGGTCGACCGCCTCGTGTACCTGTCCGCGTTCGTGCCCGCGGGCCGGCCGCGGTTCTCCGACTACATCGAAGCCGAGGAGAACGCCGGCGCCGTCCAGATTCCGCCGGTCGGCGACCCGGCCGAACTGGGCGCGATCCGGATCAATCCGCTTTCTCCCGACCCGGCGGTCACTGACGTCATCCGGCGCGCGTTCCTAAACGACCTGCCCGCGGACGCCCCGGACTCGTGGCGGCAGTTCCTGCACCCGGATCACCCGCTATCGCACTACGGCACACCAGTTCCGCTCTCGGCGGAGCGCTGGGGACGGCTCCCGCGCTCCTACCTCCGGTTGACCGGCGACCTCGCGCTGCCGCCGGTGACCCAGGATCTGATGATCGCCGAGGCCGACCAGGTGACGCCGGACAATCCGTTCCAGGTGCATTCCCTGCCGGGCGGCCATTCGCCGTTCGTGATCCGGCCGGAGGAGCTGGCGACGCTGTTCGCCGCCATCGCGCTGCAGCGGTCCGCCCGATGACCACGACGCGGTCCCCCTCCCGGCGGCTTCTCCTGCCGATCATCCTGTCCGGCACTTTCGTGCAGCTGTTCAGCGTCACGGTCATGCAGGTGGGCGTGGTCGACGTCCAGCGAGATCTGGGCGCCGGGGCAGGCGAGAGCCAACTGGTTCTCGCCGCCTACACCCTCGCCTACGCCTGCTCGCTGATCGTTTCCGCGCGGCTGGGCGACAACTACGGCTACCGGAGGATGTTCGTCGCCGGGATGGCGCTGTTCACTCTCGCCTCGGTCGGTGCGGCCGCCGCGCCCGAAGCGTGGGTGCTGATCGCCGGGCGTCTGCTGCAGGGTTTCGGCAGCGGGCTGATGGCGCCGCAGATTCTGTCGATCATCCAGTCCGCGGTGGCCCCGGGCCGTCGTGCCACCGCGTTGAGCGCGTTCGGCGCGACCATGGCGGCCGCTTCGCTCGCGGGCCCGGTGCTCGGCGGCGTGCTCATCCAGCTCGACCCGCTCGGACTCGGCTGGCGGGCGGCGATGCTGCTGACCGTTCCCGTCGGCATCGCCGCCCTCGCGCTCTCCCCCGCGCTGCCGCCGGATCACCGCGAACGCACGGCGGCACGCGTCGACCGGACCGGGGCGGCGCTGAGCCTGTTCGGCTTGGCCCTGCTGGTCTTTCCCCTGACGACGGGGCGGGACGCCGGTTGGCCGTGGTGGACGTGGCTGAGCCTGGCGCTGGCCGCGGCGCTGCTGGCCGGTTTCGCGATTTCCCAGCGCAGGGCGGCGGAACCGCTCGTCCATCCGTCCGCATGGGCCGAACCGGCGACGCGATGGGGGCTGGGCATCGTCCTGGTGTTCAACGCCGGAGTGCCGTCCTTCACGCTGTTGCTGTCGATGCATCTGCAAGGCGGGCAGGGCTGGAGTCCGCTTCAGACCGGGTTCGGCATCACCCCGTACGCCGTCGGGGCACTGGCCGGGAGCGGGATCGCGAAGAGGCTGGGCCGGCGCTTCGGCCCGTGGGCTCTGGCGTCGTCCTCCCTGGCCATGGGATCGGTGTCGCTGGTCGTCCCGGCGACCATCGGCGACCCGGCCCTGCGGTGGCTGTACTGGCTCGTGCTGTGCCTCGGCGGCATCGGGTTCGGCGTGTTCACCGCTTCGGCGTTCACCCAGATCATCGCCAGAGTCCGCCCCGAAGCCGCGACCTCGGTCTCGGGTCTGCTCCCGACGGCACAGCAATTGGGCGGAACCCTCGGCGTCACGTTCGCGGGCATCGCCTACGCGACGTCCGCCGGGAACCCCGGCCAGGCGTTGTGGCACGCGATGACCTACGAGGCCGCGGTGTTCGCGTTGGCCGCCGCCTTCGCTTTCGGACTGGCGGGCCGCGCGGCTCGAAAAGCACCGGCCCGGACCGGCTCGGCGATCTGCTGAACTCACGGCTGCGCGCGGTAAGTGGGGTCGGCTCGGTATTTCCGCGCGGTTTCCCGCAGGCAGTGCAGGAGCAGGTCGCCGTATTTCGGGTCCGTGCCGGCCCAGGCGGCCCAGGTGCGCATCCAGTGTTCGGGCCGGTGTTCGCTGAGCGGGACCCAGGTCCAGCCGGGAAACCATTTGCGCGCCGAGGCATTGCCGATGAGGACCGCGTCCACGCGGGAACTCGTGGCGATCAGTTCGCTGTGTTCGGAGAAGGCGCGAAACAGCCAGTCGACTTCGGTCCGGGTGGTCGCGGCGGCGGTGCGGAGGCTGATTTCCTCGCCCTTGGAGGAATGCGCCATGACGCGCAGGCCGGCGAGGTCCGTGACGTCGATTTCGGTTCGGCCGGCCGGGAGCGCGTCCTCGCGGAAGACGCAGCCGAGTCGTTGCCGGAACAGCAATTCCGCGTGGAGTTCGGGCGGTTCGGTGTGCATCAAGCTCAGATCGAGCAGTCCGTTGTTGAGCATCCGCCGCTGTTCCTCGCTGGTGGCCTCGACGATGGCGAACCGGACCTCCGGCGCCTCGGCGGCGACCGACGCCAGGTAGTCCTCGATCCAGCCGTGCGGAACTCCCGAGGGCACTCCGAGATGCACGAGGCGCCCGCCGGCCGAGGCGGTCTGGAGGACTTCCGGGACCCGGTCGACGAGTTCGAAGATCGACAGCAGGTGCGCGCGCAGGCCTTCCCCCGCGACGGTCAGCGTGGTGCCAGCCGGCGTGCGCCGCAGCAACTGGTGCCCGAGGTTCTTCTCCAGCTGGGCGATCTGCCTGCTCAGCGTGGGCTGAGTGAGGTGCAGTGCGGCCGCGGCGCGCGAGATCGAGCCGTATTCGGCCACCGCGCGGAAGTAGTCGAGCTGACGCAACTCAAGCATGGGGACATGCTATGCCTCCGGAGCATGAGGATGGCCAATAACAGGTATTTGCTAAATAACCGGCGGCCGCTGACGATCTGAGGACCGAAGACACTCCCCGGAGGACCCCATGAGCGCAAAGATCGTCGAGCTGGCTTTCGAGCGGTTTTCCGGTGGCGCCGCGCCGTTCTCCTTCGTGCTCGTGCACGGCTGGGCCCGGTCCCGTTCGGACTGGGCTCCGATCCTCGACGGTCTCCGTGCCTTCGCTCCGGTCGTGGCCGTCGACCTGCGCGGGCACGGCGAGTCCCGGCCGGGCGAGGGCATGCGGCTTCCGGATGTCGCAGCCGACGTCCGGGCCGTGCTCGAGCGGCTCGGACTCGCTCGCGTCGTGCTGGTCGGGCACTCCGCGGGCAGCGAGGCGGCCGCCTTCCTCGCCCGGCGGGAGCCGGAACTCGTCGCCGGTCTGGTCGTCGTCGATCCGGCGTTCGGGCTCCCCGACGACGACCGCGCCCGGATCGAGGCGCTGGCCGGGCGGCTCCGGCGGGAGGATCCCGTCGCCGTCGCGGCCGAGCATTTCCTGAAGTCCGGGCCCAGCCCGTTGCCGGGCGTCGGCGGGCTGGTCTCGGCCACGCCGGAAGCGATCCGCGATCTGTTCGCCGACTTCGCCTTCGCGCCGGAGGCCCTGCATTTCCAGACCGAGACCGCCGGGTTCTTCGCCGGGTTCCCCGTTCCGGTCCTGGCGTTCTACCGGAACGAAGAACGTGCCGCTCTCGCCCGGGAAATCCTTCCTGCCGCCCGGATCCACGTGCTTCCCGGCGGCCATTGGACCCACCACGAGCACCCCGGCGAGGTCGTGGCCGCCATCGCGGACTGGATCCGCTGACCGAGTTCTTTTTTCTTGCGCTGAAAGGAAAGAAGAGAATGACCGAGCCGCAACGCGTCGCCATCGTCACCGGCGGGGCCGGAAAACTGGGGAGCGCCATCGCCGCGCGGCTCCTCGAGGACGGCGTCGCCGTCGTGGTGGCGGACGTGAACAAGGAAGCGGCAGCCGCGACCGTCGCGGGGTTCCGCGAGCGGTTCGCCGCTCCCGCCGTCGACATCGCCGCCGACCTCGGGTCCGTCGAGGCGATCGAGTCGCTGGTGGACGAGACTGGCGCCCGGTTCGGCCGGATCGACATCGTCGTCAACAACGCCGCGGTGAACCGCCGGTCGACCCTGTCCGAACTCGCCCCGGACGACTGGGACCTGATGAGCGGCGTGAACCTGCGCGCGCCGGCGATCCTGGTGAGCCGCGCGCTCGGTTTCTTCAAGGCGCAAAACGGCGGCGCGATCGTCAACATCGCCTCGCGGAACTGGGTTTCCGGCGGCCCGGTGGCCTACACGACGATGAAGGCCGGTCTCGTCGGCATGACCCGCTCGTTCGCCACCGAACTGGCGAAATACCGCGTCACCGCCAACGCCGTAGCGCCCAGCTTCATCGAATCGGACTTCACCGGCTACGACCGCGACGAGGAGCAAATGCGGCGTCTGCTGGAGCAATACCAGGCGATCACCCCGCTCCCGCGCATGGCCGAACCCCGCGATGTCGCGAACGCCGTCGCGTTCCTCGCCTCGCCCGCCGCGTCCTTCATCACCGGCGAAGTCCTGCACGTCTGCGGCGGCGCCCAGCTCGCCCCGCTCCCCCGGACGCCGCTCGCCGTCGAGCGCTCTTCGCGGCGATGAGGTTCAGCGTCGCGACGATCTCGTTGCCCACCCTGGACATCGGCGAATCGATCGCCGAAATC
This sequence comes from Amycolatopsis nivea, assembly GCF_004522235.1. Classification (GTDB taxonomy): domain Bacteria; phylum Actinomycetota; class Actinomycetes; order Mycobacteriales; family Pseudonocardiaceae; genus Amycolatopsis; species Amycolatopsis nivea. Next base: position 57,716 of record NZ_SDLT01000034.1, on the reverse strand, counting down.
GCCGCGGCCGGGTTCGGCGGTGTCGAATGGCGCGTCGAGCCGCGTCCCGGCAGCATCCCGGATTCGCCGCCCGCGCACCCGTTCCTCGTGGACCACCGGTCCACCCTCCCGCTCGACGTCGCGGCGGCGAAGAGCGTGGCGGCGGAAACTCGCGCGGCGGGGCTCGAAGTGGTCGGACTGGCGCCCTACGTCGAAGTCGGCGACACCGCCACGCTCCGGCTGGCCTGCGACATGGCCACGGCCGCCGGCACCGGACAGATCCGCTTGCAGGCACCGAGAATCTCCCGCACGAACAAATCGTATTCCGTCCTCTATGGAGAAACAGTCGCGTTCTTCGCCGACGTCGAGGCCACGGCGAAGGAAACCGGCGTCCGGGCGTTGCTGGAGATCCACCACAACACCATCTGCTCCAGCGCGTCTTTGGCGCACCGGGTGGTCGCGCGGTTCGACCCGGCGCACGTCGGCGTCATCTACGACGTCGGGAATTTCGTCTTCGAAGGCTACGAGGCGCACGAAATCGCGCTCGACCTGCTCGGCGACCACCTCGGGCACGTGCATCTGAAGAACGCCGCGCACTTCCGGTCGCCGGGCGGGGCATGGCGGCCGGGGTGGACGCCGCTCGAAGACGGTGAGATCGACGTCCCGCACGTCCTGGGACTCCTTCACGAGCACGGCTACCGCGGCTGGGTGTCCGTGGAGGACATGAGCCTCGACCGTGCCCCACGCGCCGCCTTGCGCCACAACGCGGCACAGCTCCGCGAGTGGGGCTTGCTGCACTGACACCTCACCATCCAGGACAAGGAGGTCCTCGCATGGACACCGCGGAACCGTCCGCAGGCACAGCCCTGCCCGAGCACCCGGCCGTTTCCCGCTACCGCTGGGTGATCTTGGCCAGCTGCTGGCTGGCTTTCACCCTCATCTACATCAACCGCACCGCGTGGTCGGTGGTCGCCGTCGACGCTTCGCATTCCCTCGGGCTTTCCGTGGCCCAGCTCGGGATCTTCGCCACGGCGCTGTCCATCGGCTACGTCGTCACCAACATCCCCGGCGGCATCGTCGCCGACCTGATCGGCGGCCGGATGGCAGCCGGGATCTCCTTGGTGACCGCGGGAATGCTGACCTTCGCGTTCGGCAGCGTCAAGAACGTCGGCGTGGGAATCGCGATCCAGATCCTCATCGGGCTGGTCAGCGGCGCCGACGTCGCGTCCTTCACCAAGCTGATCAGCCGCTGGTTCCCGCCCCGCGAGCGCGGCACCGCGTTCGGCCTGTACATCACGTCGACCGCGCTGGGCGGGGTGATCGCGAACGCCTCCATCCCGGAATTGCTGACGGCCCTGCACTGGAACGGCGTCTACTACCTCCTCGGCGCGCTGACCGTCGCCGTCGGCGCGGTGTGCTGGGCCCTCCTGCGCAACAACCCGCCGTCCCCGGTCGAACCCGCCGGCGAACCCCCGGCCCCGGGCGGCGGCAAGCTCGGTCTGCGCGCGATGTTCGCCAATCGCAACCTGGTGTCGCTCGCGGCGGCCGGCCTCGGCATGCAATGGGCCACCCTCGGGTTCCTGGCCTGGGGCAACTCGCTGATGGTCAAGGCGCTCGGCCTGTCCGCCGGGAAGGCGGCGCTGGTGATGGTCGTCGTCAGCACCACGGCCATCGGGGTCAAACCGCTGGTCGGCTTCCTGTCCGACCGCGTCCGCGGCACCCGCAAGACGCATCTGATGGTGCTCAGCGGGTACTTCGCGCTCATCCTGGCGGTGTTCGGGCTGGTCCGGAGCTACTCGATGCTGCTCGTGCTCGCTCCGTTCCTCGGGCTCGGCGTCTACGGCTATACGGTGCTCACGAACTCGACCGTGCCCCAGTACGCGGATCCGCGGTTCGTCGGCGGGTCCTTCGGTTTCGCCAACACCGCCTGGCAACTCGGCGGCGTCTTCGCGCCGGTCGCGGTGGGCGCGGTGTTCAGCGCCACCGGTTCGCTGTTCCTCGCCCTCGCGGTTCTGGCGGCCGGCCCGTTGCTGGGGGTATTCCTGCTCCTGCCGATCCGCGAACAAGCCAAGACAGCGGTCTCCGCCGAAGGGAACTCTCTTGTCCACACCAGACACTGACCGGCTCGAAATCCGTGCGCTGGTGGAAAACTGGGCCCTGTGGCGAGACGCTGGGGACTGGGATCGGTTCGCCACGGTGTGGCATCCTCGCACGGGCTGGATGAGCGCGACCTGGTTCCAAGTCCCGGCGTCCGAATTCATCGCCGCCAGCCGCACGGGATTCGAGAACGGGGTGAGCATCCTGCACTTCCTGGGCGGGCACACCGCCGACATCTCCGGCGATCGCGCGGTCGCCCAGACGAAGATGACCATCAACCAGCGCGCGGACGTCGACGGCGTGCCAGTGGACGTGGTGTGCACCGGCCGGTTCTACGACTTCCTCGCGGTGCACGAGCGGCAGTGGAAGATCGTGCGCCGCCAGCCGATTTACGAGAAGGACCGCCTCGACGCCGTCGACCCGGCGGCTTCGCTGTCCCTCGATCCGGCTTTGCTCGGCCGCTTTCCGATCGGCTACCGGCACCTCGGCTACGTCCAGACGAAGGCCGGGTTCACCGTGCGGGAGGGCCTCCCCGGCTTGACCGGCGCCGCCGTCGAGACGCTGTACCGGGAAGGGGACGAGTGGCTGGCGGGCTCGATCGCCCCAGGGACCCCGCTCCGCTGAAGTCCTGCGGAGCACCGGCCGACGAGCCGCGCTGGGCGGTTTCTCTCCGGCTGTAGGTCCACTTCGTACCGTGCGTCAAGCTGCCGCTGGTCGAGGGGCGCGATGCGGCCGATGCTGCGCCGCACGCCACAGCTACTGAGAAACCTCAATGTGGCACCCGGTGTGCGGGATGCAGCGCGCTGCTGGGAAACCTCAGCGAGCCGTCGAGCAGAGGGTCACCGGCTCCACTCCTCCACCCGCACCCCCATCAACCGAGCCGCCGCGCGCAGTTCTCTCCGGCGGTCTCCCGGCACCGCATGCACGTGGTTCGCCCCGAAACGCGACAGGAACGTCTCCGAAGCCACATCCAGACGCGCGAACGCGTGCGGCCACTCCGGCGTCGAGCGCGACACCAGCTCCTCCGTCGTCCGCGCGTCGTAGTTCTCGAACTCCCCCAGCACCAATTGCATCCGATACTCCCCGTCCAACCGGCTCAACCGCGCCAAGGTCATCCGGCCGGGGGCGGCGATGTGCTGCACCGAAGCCCCGCCCGCGGGGAAGAAGAACACCTCCGGATAAAGGTGCACCCGCGCCAAATTCTCCGCCGGGTCCTCGCTCCGCGCGGCGAACCATGTCGCGTGCTGGCCGGAGTTGCACAGGTCCCACACGTCGCGGTCCGGGTGGTAATGCCGGACATCAGCAAACAGCACGGGCGTCCCGGTGATCCGATGCATCAGCTGCATGGTCAGCGCACCGTCCATGTCCGCTTCGGTGGCGGTGACGTGCACGGCTTTGGGGCCGTTCCAGTCGTACGGATCGTTGAGCAGCGCCTCGGCGACATCGGCGGTCGCGAAGTGCTCGGTCAGCTCCGGTTGTGCTTTGATCCCAGAGAAATCCAGGTGGCGTTCGGCAGCGACATCGCGCACGGCAAGGTAAAGACGCAGTTGGCGTTCCAGCAACTCCGGGGTGAGCCGATCTCCATCGTAGTGCACGGTGGCATGTTGTTCCAGCCATTTCCGGCCGTCGACGGCCGCGGAAGAGGGGCCGGATTCGGCGCGGCGGACGAGTTCGTATTGGTCGATTTCCTCGACGTCCACGCCGAATTGGCGCATCCACTGATCGGTATTGGCCACCGCGGTGTTCATGCCCATCGGCCGTCCGCCGAAGCGGCCGAAGGTCGAACCGCGCAGCGAACCGACGGCCGCGGCAGCGCTCGCGTGTGCGCCGACTTCGGCGATCAGTTCCGGGTCGGAAGGCGAGCCCCACAGGCGGGTGTGCGTGCGGCCGATCTGGTCCAGCGCTCCTCCGGCGGCGAGCATTCCGACCAACCCGGGCTCGGTCGGGTCGGTGCTCGCGACGAGCAGCAGCGGGCCCGGGGTCGCGTCCGCGGCCAGCATGGTGAAGTGCGGAAACGCCCACACCGCGTAGTACAGCACCGTCACGTCCACCGAACTCGCGGCGACCGAGCGCGCGGCCGCGGTCGCGGTGGTGTTCGTGGCTACCAGTCCTCCGGTGACGACGTCGTGGCCCGCCGCGGTCAGGGCGGCGGTGAATTCGTCCACTTTGGACCGGATGAAGCCGGTGTTCCGCCGGTGCACGTGGTCGCGCCCGTCGGAGACGGCGAGGACACCGATTCGCGCCATAGGTCAGCTCCGGTTCAGTTCGGCGTACACCTGGGCGGCGTTGTCGCGCGTCACCAGGCGGGTGGGCAGGGTCTGCGTCTTGGGCACGGTCTGGCAGTCGACGAGCAGTTTCTTCGCTGCCGCAACGGCTTCCTTGCCGCCGGTCGGGTAGATGAACGTGGCCGACAACCGTCCGGCCTCCACCGCTTTGATGCCGCCTTCGGGCACCGGGAGACCGTCGATGCCGACGATCGGCAGGTCCGCGCGGCCCGCGTTCTGCGCGGCGATGCGCGCGCCCTCAGCCATCGGGTCGTTCTCGGAGAACATCGCTTGCGCGTCCGGATGCGCTTTCAGCAACGCGTCCGCCTGCTGTTGTCCCTTGTCCCGCAACCAATCCGCGTCCGCGCTGCCCACGACGGTAATATTGCGGTCCGTAATGCCCTGGTTGAATCCATCGCTGCGTTCCTTGGCGGGCGTCGATCCAGCGAGACCCTTCAGCTCGACGACTTTCCCGCCCTGTGGCAGCAATTTCTCGGCGAAGAACTTGCCCGCCTGACGGCCGATGTCCACATTGTCCGCGCCGATGAACGACGTGTACCCGTCGCCGTCGACCTTCCGGTCCAGCACCAGCACCGGGATCCCCTGGTCGTAAGCCTTCTTCACGACTCCAGTCAGCGGCGTCGCCTCGTTCGGGCTGATGATCAGCAGGTCGATGCCCTGGGTCAGGAACGTATTGACCTGCTCGACCTGTTTCGCGTTGTCCTGCGCGGCATCCGCGTAACTGACCCTGAATTGCGGCACGCCGGCCGCGGCCTTGCGGATGTCGTCGTCCATCCGGACGCGATACGGTTCGGCGAGATTCGCCTGGCTCATCCCGATTTTGTATTTCCCGCTCGGGCCGTGGCATTGTTTCGCGGCCGGCGCGGCGCCGGACGACGCGCCCGGCGCGTTCTCGTGCGTGGTGCCGCAGGCGGCGACGAGGGCCAGCCCCGCCAGGACCGCCCCGCCGCGGATGATGCCGGACATCTGCTCCCCTTTTCCCGGACGCCTATGCCGTGGCCGGGCGCAGCCGCTGCAGGCCCGCGGCCAGCACGATCACCACGCCGACCACGATCAGCTGGACGTTCGAATCGATGTCGTTGAGCTGGAGGATGTTGTCGAGCACGCCGACCAGCAGTGCGCCCGCGACGGTGCCGGACACCGACCCGCGCCCGCCGGACAGGCTGGTCCCGCCAATCACGACGGCCGCGATCGCGTTGAGCTCGTACCCGGTGCCGTCGTTGGGCCCGCCGAAGTTGTACTGTCCCGCGTGGACGATCCCGGCCAGCGCGGCGAGCAGCCCGCACAGGCCGAAGACCAGCACTTTCACCCGGATCACCGGCACCCCGGACAGCACCGCGGCCTTCTCGTTTCCGCCGATCGCGTACACGTGCCGCGAGAACGCGCTCGCCCGCAGCACCAGCACCGCGAGCGCCGCGACGACCACGAAGAACAGCGCCGGGATCGGCACCACGCCGCCGAACGTCCGCTCGCCCAGCAGCGAGAACGGCACCGGAGCCTGGCCGGGACCGGTGCCGTAGGTGATCGAAACGCCCTCGCCGCCGGACCACATCCGGGCGATCCCGCGGGCGATCTGCATCCCGGCGAGCGTCACGATGAACGACTGGATCCGGAACCGTGCGCTCGCGATCCCTTGCAGCAGCCCGAAACCGAAGCCGAGCGCGAGGATCAGCAGCACGCCCGGCACGAGCCCCCAGCCGCCGCTGGTGAGCAGCAGCGCGACGCCGACGCTGGCCAGCCCCATCACCGAGCCCACCGACAGGTCGATGCCGCCGACCAGGATCACCAGCGTCATGCCGACCGCGATGATGCCGATCTCGGAGATCGCGCGGACGACGTTGAACAGATTGCCGCTGCCGAGAAACACCAGCTCCCCGTCGCGGTGCGGGGAGAAGACGATCGCGGCCGCGAAGACCAGCACGAGCCCGAAGACGCTCTGAAACCGGAACACCGCGGCCAGCACGGAACGCCCGTTCACCGGACGTCGCCCATCGACGCGGCGAGCAGTTCCGCCTCGCCGGCCTGAGCGGTGTCCAGCTCGTGCACGCTGCGTCCGCCGCGCAGCACCACCACGCGGTCGCACACGCCGACCAGTTCCGCCGGTTCCGAGGACGCCAGCAGCACCCCAACGCCGCTCCGTGCGGCCTCGCCGAGCAGCCGGTAGATCTCCGCCTTCGCCCCGACGTCCACGCCGCGCGTCGGCTCGTCGAGCAACAGCAGCGCCGGTTCGGTCAGCAAAGCCCGGCCCAGCACCACTTTCTGCTGATTCCCGCCGGACAGCGAACCCACCGGGTCGGCGAGCGACCCCAGTTTCACCCCGAGCCTCCCCGCTTCTTCCCCGGCCACCGTCCGCTCGCGCCTGCCGGGAACGATCCCGAACCGCGCCAGCCGGTCCACAATGGACAGCACGGTGTTCGCCACGACGGAATGCTCCAGCGCCAGCCCCGCGATCCGCCGGTCCTCGGGCACGAACGCGATTCCCGACCGCAGCGACCCGCGCGGCGAGCGCGGCCGGAACTCTTTGCCGCGCAGGAAAATCCGTCCGCTCAACAACTTTCCCCCGGCAACGCCGTACAGCGCCTCCAGCAGCTCGGTCCGTCCCGCGCCGAGCAACCCGGCGACGCCGACGATCTCTCCGGCCCGCACAGTGAGACTGATCCCGTCCGGCTCCCGCCGCCCGGCGCGCGGCCGCATCACGAGATTCTCGACGCGAAGCACCTCGTCCTGATTCGGCGAGGGCACGCTGTCCGCGCGGAACATGAGGTGCACCGGACGGCCCACCATCGCCTCCGCGGCCCGCTCGGCAGTCAGCTCGGCCGCGCTGAACTCCGCGACGACCTCGCCGTTGCGCAGCACCGTCGCCCGGTCCGCGACCCGCCCGATCTCGTCCATCCGGTGCGACACGTAGACGATCGCCGCCCCGTCCGCGCGCAGCTGGTCGATGACCGTGAACAGCCGCTCGACCTCGCGCGGCGACAGCGCCGACGTCGGTTCGTCCATCAGCAGGATCCGCGCGTCCAGCGACAGCGCTTTCGCGATGATGACGAGCTGCTGTTCGCCGGTGCGCAGCCGTTCGACCGGCGTGCGCGGGTCGAGGTCGACGCCGGAGCGCTCCAGCACCTCGCGGGTGGCCGCGACCATCCGCCGCCGGTCGACCGTGCCGCCGCGGGTGTGCGGTTCGCGGCCGAGAAAGACGTTCTCCGCCACGGAAAGCGCCGGGACGAGGTCCAGTTCCTGATGGATCATCGCGACCCCGGCGCGGCGCGCGTCGGCCGGGCGGGCGAACCGGACCGCCTCCCCCGCGATCCGGATCGCCCCCTCCCCGGCGGCGATCTCCCCCGACAAGATCTTCAGCAGCGTGGACTTGCCTGCCCCGTTCTCGCCGAGCAGCGCGTGCACCTCCCCCTTCGCCGCGGTGAAGTCCACCGCGCCCAGGGCACGCACCCCGCCGTAGGTCTTGCTGACGCCGGCCAGCTCGGCCAGCGCGACGCCGTCGCCCATGCCCCGCCCTCTCGGCCCGCCCCACGTCGAGAAATCGATTACCCGCGACGGTAGGGGCACCCCGCCGGAGTGTCAAGGGTCACATTTTCCCAGTTCAGGGGAGCCTCGGCTCCGGTTCGGCCGGGCACGTTCCGCTCCGCCGCCTGAACTGCGGGTGACCCCTGTCCGACCCCCTGGAAACGCCTGGCCGTCCAGTTGCCTCCGCCCCTGGCCGGCCGGGCGTGATTTGTGGCATACCTCGCGATAAACGAGGCCCGGACGACGTGACACGAGCCGTTTTTGGCGGGTTCCTACAAACCGGCAGGCGCGGCATGCGTCATCCGCGACATTGGTGTACCCGGCGGTAAGGGAGCAATGTGTACGACGAAGACAGGCGACGTTCCGGCGGGTCCGGCGTCGCCTGCTGTGCGTGGTGCAGTCAGGTTCACTGGGAGGCTTTGTCCGTGTTCAATCGCGTCGCCATCGTCAACCGCGGAGAGGCCGCGATGCGGCTGATCCACGCCGTCCGGGACTTGTCCGCCGAGACCGGGCGACGGATCGAGACGGTCGCGCTCTACACGGACGCGGACGCCACCGCGACTTTCGTCCGCGAAGCCGACGTCGCCTATTCGCTCGGCCCCGCCTCCGCGCGGCCCTACCTCGACCTCGCCAAACTGGAGAAGGCGCTGGTCGAGACCAAGGCCGACGCCGCGTGGGTCGGCTGGGGCTTCGTCGCCGAGGACCCGGCGTTCGCCGAGCTGTGCGACAAGATCGGGGTCGCCTTCGTCGGCCCCAGCGCGGACGCGATGCGCAAGCTCGGCGACAAGATCGGCGCGAAGCTGATCGCCGAGGAGGTCGGCGTCCCGGTCGCTCCGTGGAGCGGCGGCGAGGTCGCGACGCTCGAGGAAGCCCTCGCGGCGGGCGACAAGATCGGCTACCCGCTGATGCTCAAGGCCACCGCGGGCGGCGGCGGGCGCGGCATCCGCAAGGTCGAGTCGGCGGGCGACCTCACCGAGGCGTACGAGCGCACCAGCCAGGAGGCGCTGCGCGCGTTCGGCAGCGGCGTCGTGTTCCTGGAGCGCCTGGTCACCGGCGCGCGGCACGTCGAGGTCCAGGTGATCTCCGACGGCGAGACGGCGTGGGCGCTCGGCGTCCGCGACTGCTCGGTGCAGCGGCGCAACCAGAAGATCATCGAGGAGTCGGCGTCGCCGGTGCTCGGCGCGGAGCAGACCGCCGAGCTGAAGGCGTCGGCCGAGCGGCTCGCGGTCGCGGTCGGCTACCGCGGCGCGTGCACCGTCGAATTCCTCTACCACCCCGGCGACCGGATGTTCGCCTTCCTCGAGGTCAACACCCGCCTCCAGGTGGAGCACCCGATCACCGAGATCACCACCGGCACCGACCTCGTGCGGCTGCAGCTGCACGTCGCGTCCGGAGGCAAGCTCGAAGGCGCGCAGCCGGAGGAGTCCGGGCACGCCGTCGAAGCGCGGCTCAACGCCGAGGACCCGGACCGCGACTTCGCGCCGTCCCCCGGCCGCATCGCGCGGCTGCTGCTGCCCGCCGGCCCCGGCATCCGGGTCGACACCGGCGTCAGCGAGGGCGACACGATCCCCGCCGACTTCGACTCGATGATCGCCAAGATCATCGCCTACGGCCGCGACCGCGACCAGGCGCTCGCGCGGCTGCGCCGGGCGATGGCCGAGACGTCCGTGCTCATCGAGGGCGGCGCCACCAACAAGAGCTTCGTGCTCGACCTGCTCGACCAGCCCGAGGTCATCGACGCCAGCGCGGACACCGGCTGGATCGACCGCGTCCGCGCCGAGGGCCGTCTCGTCACCACGCGGCATTCCGCGGTCGCGCTCGCCGCGGCGGCGATCGAGGCCTACGAGGACGACGAGGAGGTCGGCAGGCAGCGTCTGCTCTCCACCGCGTTCGGCGGCCGTCCGCAGGTGCGCCACGAAATCCGTCCGCTCGACCTGAAACTGCGCGGCGCGTCCTACCGCGTCACTGTCGCGCGCACCGGGCCGAAGCGGTTCCGGGTCGGCGTCAGCGGCGGCGGCGACGTGCACCCGGCCGACGTCGAGCTCGAGCGGTTCGACGAGTACAGCGGGCAGATCACCGTCAACGGCACGCGATTCCGGCTCGTCACCGGCACGCACGGGCCGACCCACCTGGTCGAGGTCGACGGCATCACCCACCGGATCAGCCGCGACGAGGGCGGCGTCGTCCGCTCCCCCGCGCCCGCGCTGGTGGTCGCCACGCCGGTCGCGGTGGACGACGAGGTCGAGTCCGGCGCGCCGGTGCTCGTGCTGGAAAGCATGAAGATGGAGACGGTGCTGCGCGCGCCGTTCCGGGCCCGGGTCAAGGAACTCCCGGTGTCGATCGGCAGCCAGGTGGAGACCGGCGCTCCGCTGCTGCGCCTCGAACCGCTCGCCGACGAGGCCGAGGACGAGGCCGACGCGCAGGCCGAGACCGCCGAGATCGACCTGCCCGCCGAACAGGACGGCACGAGCGCGGCCGACCTGGTCGAGCGCGGCAGGCAGGACCTGCGCAGCCTGCTGCTCGGCTTCGACGTCGACCCGCACGACCAGGGCCGGGTGCTCAGCGGCTACCTGGCGGCGCGCGCGGAGCTGCCGGCGCGTCCGCTGGAGGGCGAGCTCGAACTGCTCGACGTGTTCGCCGACCTGTCCGAGCTGAGCCGGAACAAGCCGGCCGCGGACGACCTCAGCGCGTCGAGCCCGGTGCACAGCGCCCGCGAGTACTTCCACACCTACCTGCAGAGCCTCGACGTCGAGCGCGCCGGGCTGCCGGAGAAATTCCAGGGCAGGCTGCGCCGCGTGCTCGGCCACTACGGCGTCGGCGACCTGGAGCGCACGCCGGAGCTGGAAGAGGCGGTCTTCCGGATTTTCCTTGCCCAGCAACGGGCTTCGAGCGACAGCGCGATCGTGTCCGCGCTGCTGCGGCAGTGGCTCACCGAGGCCCCGCCCTCGGCCGAGCTGCGGGAGACGGCCGGGCTCGCGCTCGAGCACCTGATCGCCGCCACCCAGCTGCGGTTCCCGGCGGTCAGCGACCTCGCCCGCGGCGTGGTGTTCCGCTGGTTCGCGCAGCCGATGCTGCGCCGGGCGCGCGCCGAGGTGTACGCCGAGATCCGCGGCCACCTGCGCTACCTCGACCGCAACCCGGACGCGGCCGACCGCGCCGAGCGGATCTCCGGCATGGTGTCGAGCAACGAGCCGCTGGTGCGGCTGCTCGGCCAGCGGATCGGGCGGCCGGGCGCGGACCCGGCCCCGATGCTCGAGGTGCTGAGCCGGCGCTACTACGGCAACAAGGCGCTCACCGACGTGCGCGTGCGCGAGGTCGCGGGCTGCTCGTTCGTCACCGCCTCGCATCCGGAGCCGGCGCGCGTGGTCACCACCGCGGTCGACTTCCCGCAGCTGCCGGACGCGATGCGCGCGGTGGCCGAGCTGTCCGACGGCGCCGGGGTGCCGGTCGCGGCGGACGTGTATCTCAAGTGGACCGACCAGCCCGACAGCGACGCGATGGCCGCGAAGCTGGGAGAAATCGTTGCGGCGCAACCGCTTCCGGCCGACGTCGACCGGGTGGTCACCACCGTCGCCGGCGGCGGCGGCGCGGTGATGCACCACCACTTCACCTTCCGCCGGACCGAATCCGGCTTCGCCGAGGACCGGGTGATCCGCGGGCTGCACCCGCGCGTCGCCGAGCGGCTGCAGCTGGAGCGGCTGCAGGAATTCGACCTCACGCGGCTGCCGTCGGCGGACGAAGAGGTGTACCTGTTCACCGGCACCGCGAAGGCGAACCCGGCCGACGAGCGGCTGATCGCGATGTCGCAGGTCCGCGACCTGACGCCGCTGCGCGAGGCGGACGGCAGGCTCGTGTCGCTGCCCTCGGCCGAGGACACGCTCGCCGCGTGCCTCGACGCGGTCCGCAACGCGCAGGCGCGGCGTCCGGCGAAGAACCGGTTCGACACCAACCGGATCGTCATCTACGTGTGGCCGCCGAGCGACCTGACGATGGACGAGCTGAACCTGCTCGCCCGCCGCGTGCTGCCGACGACCGCCGGCGCGGGCCTGGAGGAGATCCAGTTCCTCGCCCGGCAGCGGAACTCCGAAACCGGCGAGCTGACCGACATCGCGGTGACGGTCCGCAACGAGGTGGGCGCTGGCGTGCGGCTGTCGGTCGAGGCCCCGAGCACCGAACCGGTGCAGCCGCTGGACGACTACCGGCAGAAGGTGCTGCGCGCGGCGCGCCGCGACACGGTGTACCCGTACGAGCTCACCGAACTGCTGGCCGGCGGCGGCACCTTCGCCGAGCACGACCTCGACGACACCGGCGCGCTGGTGCCGGTCGACCGGCCGCGCGGGCAGAACAAGGCCGGGCTCGTGGCCGGCGTGGTCAGCACGCCGACCGACCTGGTGCCCGAGGGCGTCAAGCGCGTGGTGCTGCTGGGCGACCCGACGAAGTCGCTCGGCGCGCTGGCCGAACCGGAGTGCACGCGGGTGATCGCGGCGCTGAACCTGGCGCAGGAGCTGCGGGTTCCGGTCGAATGGTTCGCGCTGTCGTCCGGCGCGCGGATCTCGATGGAGTCCGGCACCGAGAACATGGACTGGGTCGCGGCCGCGCTCAAGCGGATCGTGGAGTTCACCCAGGACGGCGGCGAGATCAACATCGTGGTCGCCGGGATCACCGTGGGCGCGCAGCCGTACTGGAACGCCGAGGCCACGATGCTCATGCACACCAAGGGCATCCTGGTGATGACGCCGGATTCGGCGATGGTGCTCACCGGCAAGCAGTCGCTGGACTTCTCCGGCGGCGTGTCGGCCGAGGACAACTTCGGCATCGGCGGCTACGACCGGGTGATGGGCCCGAACGGGCAGGCGCAGTACTGGGCGCCGAACCTCGCCGGGGCGCGCGACGTGCTGATGGCGCACTACGCGCACACCTACGTCGTGCCGGGCGAAGCGGGCCCGCGCCAGGCGGTCACCAGCGACCCGGCGGGCCGCGACGTGTCGGACTACCCGCACGCCGTCGTCGGCAGCGACTTCGCCACGGTGGGCCAGATCTTCTCCGCCGAGCACAACCCGGACCGCAAGAAGCCGTTCGACATCCGCACGGTGATGCGCGCGCTCTCCGACCAGGACCACCCGGTGCTGGAACGCTGGGCGGGCATGGCGGACGCGGACACCGCGGCGGTGCAGGACGTGCACATCGGCGGCCACCCGGTGTGCCTGCTGGGAATCGAATCGCGTTCGGTGCCCCGCCGCGGCTTCCCGCCCACCGACGGCCCGGACACGTTCACCGCGGGCACGCTGTTCCCGAAGTCGTCGAAGAAAGCGGCCCGCGCGATCAACGCGGCGAGCGGCAACCGTCCGCTGGTGGTGCTGGCGAACCTGTCCGGCTTCGACGGTTCGCCGGAGTCGATGAAGAAGCTCCAGCTGGAGTACGGGGCCGAGATCGGCCGCGCGATCGTGAACTTCGAGGGACCGATCGTGTTCACGGTGATCTCGCGCTACCACGGCGGCGCGTTCGTGGTGTTCTCGAAGGCGCTGAACCCGAACATGACGGTGCTGGCGCTGGAGGGCTCGTTCGCTTCGGTGCTCGGCGGCGCTCCGGCGGCCGCGGTGGTGTTCGCCGGCGAGGTGAAGACCCGGACGGCGAACGACCCGCGGGTGGCCGGTCTGCAGAAGCGGCTCGGCGAACTGAGCGGAGCCGAGCGGGCCGCTTGCGCGGCCGAGCTGGCGGAGGTCACGTCGTCGGTGCGGGCCGAGAAGCTCGGCGAGGTGGCGTCGGAGTTCGACCGGGTGCACAGCATCCAGCGCGCCGTCGAGGTCGGGTCGGTGGACGCGATCGTCAGCACCGCACAGCTCCGGCCCCGGATCATCGAGGCGATCGAGCACGGATTGAAGCGCTGAGGATTCCCGTGGGTGCCGGTTCTCACCCGGCACCCACGGTGATTCCCCGGATCGTCTTCACCTCGCCCAGCAGCGCCGGAGTCACCTTCACCGAATAGCCGTCCAGCGCGTACCGCTGCTCCCCCACGTGCAGATGGACCGGCGTATTCCCTTGGTGCGCCAGCAAAGTCTGCTTGAGCTCCAGCACCACCGGCAGCGTCACCTTCTCCGCCCGCGTGTGCAGCACCAGCGGCGTTTCCCCGAGTTCCGTCAGGTCCAGCGGCACCAGATCCGCCCCGAAGACCGACATCTTGTCCTCCCGCCAGTTGACCCGGCCCTTCACCAGCACCGCGTTGTCCTCCACCAGATCTGCCGCGCACAACGCGTACGACTTGGCGAAGAACAACACCTCGAGAGACGCGTCCAAATCCTCGACCGTGCAAATCGCCCAAGGTTCGCCCTTTTTGTTCACCCGCCGCTCCAGCGAAGTGATCAACCCGGCGACTACGAGTTCGCCTTCCTTCGGCGGGTTGTCGATGATCGCGGCGATCGTGCGGGGCGCGTGTTTGCTGAGGACGCCTTCCGCCCCGTCCAAGGGATGCGCTGAAACGTAGAGGCCGAGCATGTCCCGCTCGTGCGCCAGCAACTGCTTGCGCGGCCACTCTTCGGCGGTGAATTTCACGTGCGCCAACGGCGAAGAAGCCGGTTCCTTGTTTTCTCCGCCGAAGAGGTCGAACTGGCCCATCGCTTCCTGGCGCTTGAGCGGGACGACGGCTTCCACCGCGTCCTCGTGCACCTGGATCATCGACAGCCGCGTGTGGCCCATCGAATCGAACGCGCCCGCCTTGATCAGCGACTCGATCACCCGCTTGTTGCAGGCCACCAGCTCCGACTTGTCCAGGAACTCGGTGAACGAGGAGTACTTGCCCTTCTCCTCGCGCGTCTTGATGATCGACTCCACCACGTTCGCGCCCACGTTGCGCACCGCGCCCAGACCGAACCGGATGTCGTTCCCGACGGCCGCGAACCGCAACGCCGACTCGTTCACGTCCGGCGGCAGCACCTTGATCCCCAGCCGCCGGCACTCCGACAGGTAGATCGCCGACTTGTCCTTGTTGTCACCCACCGACGTCAACAACGCGGCCATGTACTCCGCGGTGTAGTTCGCCTTCAGATACGCGGTCCAGTATCCGACCAGCGCGTACCCGGCCGCGTGCGACTTGTTGAAGGCATAGCCCGCGAAAGGCAGGATCGTGTCCCACAACGCTTGCACAGCCTCGCCGGAGAACCCGTTGTCGATCATCCCGGCACGGAAGCCCTCGAATTCCTTTTCCAGGACTTCCTTTTTCTTCTTGCCCATCGCGCGGCGCAGGACGTCCGCGCGGCCCATCGAGTATCCGGCGACCTTTTGCGCGATCTGCATGATCTGTTCCTGGTACACCACCAGACCGTGCGTCTCGGCGAGGATCTCGCGCAACGGCTCTTCCAGTTCCGGATGGATCGGTTCGATAGCTTGCCGCTTGTTCTTGCGGTCGGCGTAGTTGTTGTGCGTGTTCATCGCCATCGGACCCGGCCGGTAGAGCGCGTTGACGGCCACGATGTCCTCGAACCCGGTAGGACGCATGCGGCGCAACAGATCCCGCATCGCGCCACCGTCCAATTGGAACACTCCGAGACTGTCGCCGCGGACCAGCAGGGCAAAGGTCTCGGGATCATCGGTGGCCAGCCGGTCGAGGTCGACGTCTTCGCCGCGGTTGGCTTGGACGTTGTCGATCGCGTCGCCGATGACGGTGAGGTTGCGCAGTCCGAGAAAGTCCATCTTGAGCAGGCCGATGGCCTCGCACGACGGATAGTCCCAGCCGGTGATTATCGACCCATCATCCCTGCGCCACAACGGAATCGCGTTCAGCAACGGTTCGCTGGACATAATGACCGCACAGGCATGCACACCCGCGTTGCGGATCAGCCCCTCCAGACCGCGGGCGGTGTCGAAGATCGTCTTGCACTCTTCGTCCGTCTCGACCAGCGTGCGGACCTCCGCCGCTTCCGCGTAGCGCTCGTGCTTGGCGTCCACGATGCCCGACAACGGAATGTCCTTGGCAGCCACTGGCGGCGGCAACGCTTTGGAGATCCGGTCCGCGATCGAATACCCTGGTTGTCCGAAGTGGACCCGCGCGGAGTCCTTGATCGCCGCCTTTGTCTTGATGGTGCCGAAGGTGATCACCTGCGCGATCCGGTCGGAGCCGTATTTCTCGGTGGCATACCGGATCATCTCGCCGCGACGCCGATCGTCGAAGTCCATGTCGATGTCCGGCATGGACACTCGCTCCGGGTTCAGGAACCGCTCGAACAGCAGACCGTGCCGGATCGGGTCGAGATTGGTGATCCGAAGCGCGTACGCGACCAGCGATCCCGCCGCCGACCCGCGTCCCGGCCCCACGCGGATTCCCGCCGCGCGGGCGTGCGTCATGAGATCAGCCGTGATGAGGAAGTACCCGGGAAACCCTTTCTCCACAATGACTTTGAGCTCGTACTCGGCGCGCTCCCGGTATTCGCCCGGCACTCCGTCCGGCAGCCGGTGCTCAAGCCCGGACATCACTTCATGGTGAAGCCAGGTGGTTTCGGTGTGTCCTTCGGGGACGTCGAAGACCGGCATCCGGTCCTTGTGCGTGTACACGTCCTCGTACGACTCGACCCGCTCCGCGATCAACAACGTGTTGTCCGCCGCCCCCGGAACCTCCCGGTCCCAGTACTCGCGCATCTCCTCCGCGGACTTCAGGAAATAACCGTCCCCGTCGAACTTGAACCGCGTCGGGTCGTTCAGCGTCTTCCCGGCCTGCACGCACAGCAACGCCGAATGCGTGTCCGCCTGGTCCTTCGTCACGTAATGCGAATCGTTGGTCGCCAGCGGCGGGAGGTCCAGCAGCTTCCCGATCTCCAGCAAACCCTCCCGCACCGACCGCTCGATCGGCAGCCCGTGGTCCATCAACTCCAGGAAGAAATTCCCCGCCCCGAAAATGTCCTTGTAATCCGAGGCCGCCTGGATCGCCGCCTCCCGCTGCCCCAGCCGCAACCGCGTCTGCACCTCGCCCGACGGACACCCCGTCGTCGCGATGATCCCGGACGCGTTCTCCGCGATCAACTCCCGATCCATCCGCGGCTTGCGGTAATACCCCTGAATCGACGCCAGCGACGACAGCTTGAACAGATTCCGCAACCCCGTCGCGTTCCCCGCCACCATCGTCATGTGCGTATACGCACCGCCACCCGAGACGTCGCCGCCCTCGCCGAACTCGTCCGACCCCCGCTGCGACGCCTGCCCCCAGAACACCGGCTTCTTGTGAAACCGCGACTCCGGCGCGATGTACGCCTCGATCCCGATGATCGGCTTGATCCCGTGCTTCTTCGACGTCTGATAAAACTCGTCCCCGCCGTACATGTTCCCGTGATCGGTCATCCCGACCGCCGGCATGTTCAGCCGGGCCGCCTCCGCGAACAAGGGACCGATCTTCGCCGCACCGTCCAGCATGGAGTACTCGGTGTGGACGTGCAGATGGACAAACGATGGCATGTCCGCATTGGACCCGCCGCAGCGCGCCGCCGTCCAACAACCGACACGCGCGCCCGGACCACCTCCGGTTGTAGCCCGAGGTGACCGCCGGTTGGCGAGTCCACAATGGACTCGCCAACCGATGGTTTCTAATCTTCGGAGTCGTCGTCCGCGAGCAACGCATACAACCGGCGGCGGGCTTCGCGGAGCACCTTGCGCGCCTCCGCGCACTGCGCCTCGCTGCCCGTGTGCGCGACCTGCGCCGCCGCCCCGGCCAACTCGCCGATCTGCTGATACAGCGCCGCGAACCGGTCCGCACCCGGATCCTCGTCACGAGCCGGAGACGCCCAGAGCGCCGCGAACTCCTCCTCGCGCCCCGCGACGTGCTCCCGCCCCGCCTCCGTGAGATGCGCGACGCGACGGCCGCCCTCCTCCGCCGTGCGGACCAGGCCTTCGTCCTCGAGCTGCTGCAAAATCGGGTAAATGGACCCAGGGCTGGGCCGCCACTCGTCATTCGTGCGACGCCGGATCTCCTGCATCAACTGATACCCGTGCCGGGGTTCCTCCGCGAGCAAAGCAAGCACCGCCGGACGCACCGGCCGCGCCGGTCCCCGACCGCCGCGGGGCGGGCCACCGAAGAACCCTCCCGGACCACCGGGGCCTCCCGGACCGCCGGGAAACCCGGGAAAGCCAGGGAACCCAGGAAACCCCGGCCGATGCGGCGGTCCAGGCGGCCCAGGCGGACCCGGAGGCCCCGGCGGGAAACCGCCACGGGCTTCGAAGACCGTGCCGTCCCAGGCTCCCCCGTCACCGGGATGGCCCGGGTGACCGGGATGGCCCGGGTGACCGGGATGGCCCGGGTGACCGGGGTGCCCCGGATGACCGGGATGGCCCGGGTGACCGGGGTGCCCCGGATGTCCTAGGTGGTCCGAGTAGCCCGGGTGTCCTGGATGCCCGCCCAGATGGCCGAGGTGCACATGGTGCTCACCAGCCTCGCCCGGACGGCCGGGGTGCGGGTGGTGTTCCCCCGCCTCACTCGAACGACCAGGGTGGACGTGGTGTTCGCCCGCATCGCCCGAACGACCAGGGTGCGCGTGGTGCTCCCCCGACCAACCGTGATGCTCGCCCGGCTCGCCCGACCAGCCGTGGTGCTCACCCCCGTGACCAGGCCAGCCGAAGGCGACTCCCGGCCCCCCGAAGAGCCCGGTCTGCCCGAACCTGGCCCCGGGCCCGCCGAACACCGCATGCTGGCCGACCCCCAAGCCTCGCCCGCCGAGCAAGCCCGCCCAGCCGCGTCCGCCCAGCCCGAACCAGGCATCCTGGCCACCGAAGCCGCCCGGACGCCCGCGCTCCTCGTCCGGCTCGACTCCCCAAGGCCACCCGTGCCCTTCCCCCGGCCCGCCCGGATGTCGCCCCCTCCCGTCGCCCGGCGCGTCCGGCCTGCCGAACGGCACTCCCCGACCCCCGTCACCAGGGTGAACCGGTCCGGGGCGGCCGAAACCGAACGGCACTCCGTGCCCGCCGAAGCGTT
This sequence comes from Amycolatopsis nivea, assembly GCF_004522235.1. GTDB lineage: Bacteria > Actinomycetota > Actinomycetes > Mycobacteriales > Pseudonocardiaceae > Amycolatopsis > Amycolatopsis nivea. The sequence goes on along the minus strand of NZ_SDLT01000034.1, from coordinate 38,888 downwards.
CCGGGCCGCCGAAGCCTCGGAACAGGTGGTCTCCGCCTGCGGTCCTCGTCATGTCTTCCTCCTCCGTCGAACGATCGCCGATATGCCTACGATATATCGGCGATTGTTCGACGGCAAGGCCGCCTGAACCCAGCAGGGACAGAAAGGGTCAGGAAGACCCGGCGGGCGCGGTGGTCGCGCCCTCGCCGCCGAAGCGGATGGACTTCGCTTCCTTGCCCAGGGAGGTCAGCACGGCGACCGCGATCAGCACCGGGATCACTGTCCACAGCAGCGCGGCCGTGTACCCCTGCGACTGCGCGATGCTTTCCTGGATCGGCAGGTTCAGCGCGGCCAGCAGGTTGCCGAGCTGGTAGGTCACGCCAGGGAAGAACCCGCGGATCGCGTCCGGGGACATTTCCGTGAGGTGCGCCGGGATGACGCCCCACGCGCCCTGCACCATGATCTGCATCAGGAACGAGCCGAGCGCGAGCATCCCGGCTCCGTGGTCGACGGCGAAGATCGGGACGATCGGCAACCCGAGGACCGCGGCGCCGACGATCGTCATCCGGCGGCCGAAGCGTTCCGACAGCGAGCCGAAGACCAGGCCGCCGATGATCGCGCCGACGTTGTACAGCACGGCGATCCACGTGCTGGTCGCCGCGCTCAGGCCGGCGCCGCCGTGCTCGGTCGCCTTCAGGAATGTCGGGTAGACGTCCTGCGTGCCGTGGCTCATCCAGTTGAACGCGGTCATCAGCAGCACGAGGTACCCGAACCGGCGCAGCACCTTCGGGTTGAACAGGACGTCCTTGACCGACGTCCGGGTGACGCGCATCTTCTCCTGCGCCGCCTCCCACACCTCGGATTCCTTGACCCGCGCCCGGATCAGCAGGCTGATCAGCGCCGGGAAGATGCTCAGCACGAAAATCCACCGCCACTCGAGGCCGAGCGCGGTGTGGAACAGCAGGTACGCCAGCGCGGCCAGCAGGTACCCGGCGGAGTAACCGGCCTGCAGCAGTCCGGAGAAGAACCCGCGCCGCTCCACCGGAATCTTCTCCATCGCGAGCGCCGCGCCCAGGCCCCATTCACCGCCCATGCCGATGCCATAGATGAACCGCAGGATCAGCAGCACGGTGAAGTTCGGCGCGACCGCGCACAGCACGCCCGCCGCGGAATACAGCAGGACGTCGACCATCAGCGGAATGCGCCGTCCGGACCGGTCCGCCCACAGTCCGAACAGGAGCGCTCCGACCGGGCGCATCACGAGCGTCGCGGTGGTGATGAACGCCAGCTGGGTGGCAGTAGCCCCGAACGACTTGTCCTTCGCGATGTCCGCGAGCACGAACACGACGAGGAAATAGTCGAACGCGTCCATGCTCCAGCCGAGCCACGCGGCGAGGAACGAGTTCCGCTGATCGGCGCTGAGCTTGCGTTTTCCCTTGCCCCCGGCTGCGTTTTCGGTCACCGGCTTGGTCTACACCCGGTGCGGCGGAGAGGCAAGAGTCGCATGTGGACTCAGCACATCCCTGACATACCAAGCAAAAGCGGAGGAATCGGGTTACTCGGGCGCTTTCGCCGAACGAGTGAGCAGGTGCGCTTCGCGCATCCGGCCGTCCTCGGCGAACCGGCCGAAGAACGACACCTCGATCTCGAGCTCCTTTCCCCGCTGGCGAACGTGCAGCGTGTACCGCGCGGCGACGCGGTCGCCGTCCGCCATCGCGTCGTGGACTTCGATCCGGCTGTCCGGCCGGTTCTTCCGCACCGGACGGCAATGCGCGACCAGCCGCGCGCGGTCGATCCGCACCCCGTCGGCGATCTGCACGACGTCGGGCGTGTGATAGCGGTCGACCACTGTCGCCGCGTCCTCGTCGGTGTGCACCAGATCGTCGGCGAAAGAAGTGAAGAAGCGCGCGATGAACGTCTTCGGATCAGCGTGTTCGAGTGTGCCCATGAACCCCTCCCAGATAAACTCTGACACCCTGTAAGATATCCGTTCGAGTTAACCTTGACAAGGTGTAAGAGATGGCGAAACTCCGCGCGGACGCCCAGCGCAGCCGCGCCGCGATCCTCGACGCGGCGCTCCGTGTGCTGGAAACAGATCCGGACGCGAGCGTCGAGGGCATCGCCACGGCGGCCGGCGTGACCCGGCAGACCGTGTACGCCCATTTCCCTTCCCGCGAACGGCTTCTGGCCGCGGTCCTCGACCGGCTCACGGAGGAAGCCGTCGACGCGATGGACGCCGCTGGTCCGGACACCGGGCCGGCGGCGGACGCGATCCTGCGGGTGCTCAACGCCGCGCGCCGGGCGTCTTCGCTTTATCCGTCGCTGCTGCGCCGGTTCTCCTCGACCGCGTCCTCCGCGGAGGACGGACGCGAGCAGCACGAGCCGGTCGCCGAGCGGTTGCGGCGGATTGTCGAACGCGGGCAGCTCGCCGGGGAGTTCGACCGGCAGCCGCCGGCGGATTGGCTGGTCACGGTGATCATCCAGCTGGGCCACGCAGCCGCGGGCGAGGCCGACGCGGGACGGCTTTCGCCGGCCGAAGCCGAGAAAGAGCTGTCTGCCACGGTGCTGCGCGTGCTCGGCGCGTCCTGACGCTCAGATCGCCACGCGAGACTGCGCCCGGCGGCCGATGTCCCGCGCCCACGCCCGGATCCGGTCCCAGTCGCGGAAATCGCCCGCCCGGCTGCCGCGCGCCATCAGCTTTTCCAGCACGCCTTCGGCGAGCGCCGGGTCGAGCCGCCCGCCGAACGTCTCGGTGCGCCCCGCGTCGATCGCGGCGGCCAGCAACGTCACCCGAGCGGGCAGGCTCACCCGGGTGAGATTCGCTCCCGTGCCGCACGGTCCGCTGTGGAACAGCCAGACCGGACGCGCCCGCAGCGCCTCGGTGTTGCGCTCCAGCAGCCGCACCGCTTCGGGCCGCCACCGCGCGTAGTAGAGGGCGCTGCCGACCACCACCGCGGCATACCCCGTGACGCTGTCGACCTCGCCCGCGTCGCGCACGTCGACAGCGAACCCGGCGGCGCGCAACTCCTCGCCGACGACTTCGGCGATCTCGCGGGTGCCGCCATGCTTGCCCGCGTACGCGACGAGGACGTTGATCATGCCTTCATTCTCCACCCCATCGCCGGACCGCGCCCGGCCGAAGTCCGACAGCGGCCCAGACGGTCAGCCGATCGTCTTCGGGCGAGAGGCCAGCGCGCCGAACGTCGTCTGCACCAGCGCGAGCGCGATCAGCACCCCGAGCGCAGGCGTCCAGGACGAAGCCGCGTCGTGAATCGCGCCGATCACGATCGGCCCGAGCGCCGCGAGCGTGTAACCCGCGGACTGAGCCATCCCCGACAACGCCCCAGCGTCGGAATAATCCCTCGTACGCAGCCCAAACAGCGACAACGCCAATGCCAACGTGGTCCCGCCGGCCAACCCCGCGAAGACCGCCCAGAGCACCGCGATACCCGGCGCGACCAGGAGCCCGGTCAGTGCGGCCGTCAACAGCAATGACCCGGTGATCGCGACCGGACGCTGATCAGGCAACCGGTGGATCAGCATGGAGCTGACCAAGCTGCCGACCAGGCCGCAAAGATTGAAGAGCAGCTGGTGGAACCCCGCGGTCACCGAGCTGATGCCCGCGGCTTGTTCGATCGAGGACAGCCAGGTCACCAGCACATAGAAGGCGAGCGACTGCAGCCCCATGAAGAGAGTGACCTGCCAGGCCAGCCCGTTCGTCCACGGCCGTGCCGCCCCGGTCGTCCGCACGAGCGGCGGTGCGGCGGCGGACCGGCGCAGCTGCGGCAGGAAAACCCCGAGGGCGATCAGCGCGAGCCCTGCCCAGACGCCCAGCGAAAGCCGCCATCCGCCGGCCTGCTGCCCGGCGAGCGGCACCGCGACGCCGGCGGCGATCGCGGCGACGCCGGACTGGACCGCGGTGTACGTGCCGGTGATCGGCCCGATCCGGGTCGGGAAATCGCGTTTGACGAGCGCGGGGAGCAGGACGTTCAGGATCGCGATGGCGACCCCGAGCAGCGCGGTTCCGGTCCACAGCAACAACTGCGGCGGGGTCGAGCGCAGCAGGATCCCGATCGCGAGCAGCAGCACCGCCGCGCCGAGCGACCGCTCGAGCCCGAGCTTCGCGGCGATCTTCGGTGCGATCGGCGAGCATCCGGCGAAGGCGATGAGCGGCACGCTGACCAGGACGGACGCGGCTACCGAGGAAAGCCCCTGATCGGCCTGGACGAGACCCAGAATGGGGCCGAGCGAGGTGATCGCGGCGCGCAGGTTCGTGGCGATCAGCAGGACGCCGATCAGGACGAGCGCAGGACGCAGCGGGGTCGCGCGTTCGGGGGCAACGGGCCCGGGACGGGCGGTCATGCGGCCACTGCTCCGATGAGCGCGGAGGCGAGCCGGGCCGGCAGCAGAACCGGGTCGTCGATCATCGGAACCCCTCCCCCGCCACCGGAGCACTCCGCCCAACGCCGGGCGACCTCACCGATCTTGCCCGGTCGGGTGCTGAGTCGGCAACAGCCTTGTCTGCCGTCCGGCTGCCGGTTTACCGCACCGCCGCGGTCACGAACACCGGCGCGGTCATGTCCATAATGGACTCAGTTCGGTCGCGACACCAGCCGCAAAGTCTCTCTCTCCGATCAGACACGGGGCCGCGCGGTTTCGGCTTCCCGGAAGGAAAACGGGCAGGCATCGGTCCGGTCGACATCCTCTTCGGGCAGGCCGTACTGCCACCATTCCAGCCCGGCGACACCGTAAGAGCCGAGCTGGCGAGCGCGCGGGGCACCGTCGTAGCGGTCGATCCTCGCCCGGATGTTGTCGCGGACGTTCCGGCCGCTGGGGGTGTCGCCCGCGACGACGTCGAACCGCTCGCGCGGGTTGATCACGAGCACGAAATGCTCGCCGAGATTGCGGCTGCGCCGGACCTCATGGGCGGGGCTGCTCATGTTGACGAACAACGGCATTCCGTTGAAGCACAGGGACCACGAGCTCTCGCCAGGATCGGTGCCGACGCTCTCCGGCCACGGCGCAGGATCGACGTGGTGCAGCTTCTGGAGCACTTCCCAGCCGAACGCCTGATACTCCGCGACCGATCCGGCGGACACCGCCGCTGGCGAAAACACGATCAGCAACGGGTACGCGGTGTCGAGCCGGCCGTTCCAATTCCGGGAAAGCTCTACATAATCGGCGAGTTCGACACCGAGTCGCACGATGGCGTCCGGTCCCGCGTCCTCGGCGAACGCGAACAGCAGCAGTCCCTTTCGGAAGGCGTTTCTCGAGAAGACGCACGGGAAGCCGCGGTCGGTGAGCCGGGACTCGACGTCGCGGAAAGCGTGAGCACGCCAGCCGGTGCCGAATGTTCCGGCCTCCTGCTGGGTGGTCAGCGTGGTGCTGCGGTACTCGAGCAATCGGTGCATTCCGGCCCTCCGGGAATGATCTTCCTCGGGCTCACGGCACCCCCTCCGGTGCACTGCCGCTCAGCACTCTATGGACGCCGACCCGACCCGGGCAGCGACCATCCGAGTGAACAATTTCCTCCGCGAATTCGCGAAATATCGGAGAATACTTCAAGGCAAGACTCAGAACCGACCAATCCGCCTGCGACATCCGGCGCAATCCGCGACCGCAGCCGATACGACGACACCCGAAACACACGGCAGTTCAACCTAATCTGCTTTGTCCACAGTAGACGATTGGCGCGCGGGACGTTCGGGAATGGAATCAACCGGTTCGCCCGGACGCCACAGCGGCCGTACGCCGATCCGCCGATCCCAGACCCTCACCCGCACGGCGGCACTCTTCCGAAGACGTTCGACATTTCTTGGCGAACTGCCCATCGGCGCTTCCCCCACGAGGCCCCCGCGGGCCGGGATAACATCACCGGATCCGGCATCGGCCAAGGGGGAGAAGATCGACGACATGGACTGGGCCGCGCTCACGCGCATGCCCGCGAAGCGCATTGCCTACCGTCGCGAGACCTACTTCCGGGAAGGTGCCCGCGACACGGCCCGATTCCTCGGCGACCGCGCCGCGGAAATCCTGCGTCAGCACGCGCTTCTCCTGGTCAAACCGGACGGCCTCGCCGCGGGCAAGGTGCGCCCGGTGCTCGGTTGGCTGGCTGAGCAGGGATTCGCTGTCCAAGCAGTACAGCGTCCGGAACTGGACGGCCTGCGGTGGCGGGAAATGTGGCGGTACCAGCTAACCTCGGCCACCGTGGACCGGCTCGCGCTGAACGACTTGCTCTACTGCGGCTCCGCCCTGCTGCTGCTCCTGCGCGACGAGCAGCCCGGGCCGACGCCCGCGACGATGCGGTTGGCCGCGTTGAAAGGCTCAGCCGATCTGTCGAAGCAGAAGCCCGGCACACTGCGTGCCTTGCTGCAGCAGCACAATCGCAACTTCAGCTACATCCACGTCGCCGACGAGCCCGCCGACTTGATCCGGGAACTCGGCCTGCTGCTCGAACCGCCGCAGCGACGGGAAGCGCTGAACGCATTGGCCGTCGACACCCCAGCCGGTCTCCCGTTGCTCGAAGAAGTACTCGCCGCCGAAGCCGCCGCCACCCCGCGGACCTTCGACGCCAACACGGCCGCCGACGCGGTGGCAGACGCGCTCAAGCGGGCAGAGCACGGCAGCCGGGCGCTCCAGCTGCTGGAACGCCTGCGGTTCGGGGAATCCGTGCCCTGGATCGAGGTCGCCGAGGCGGTCGCCGAAAGCCGAGCCGAGGTCGATCGCTGGGACCTCGCAACGGTCGGGGCGGGGCTGATCGAATGCGACGAGCCCGGCGAAGCGAAGCTGATCTCCAACCCGGATCCGGCGCACTGGGCCAAGCCCCGGGCCCGACGTCCGTTGTAGGCGGCGCGCTACCGCACCTGCGCGGTCCATGCCTCCGCCGAAACGGCAGGCAGCAGCGCATGCGGCACCGGGCGCTCGTTGTGCACCACGAACGACGCGGTCACGATCACGTCCCAGCGGTCGGCCTTCTCGAAGGGCACTAGCTCGGCCAGCTCGTCCCAGCTGATCCGGTCCCCGCCCTCGACGACGTCCCGCAACCGGGAAACCGCGGCGTCGCCCGCTATCGGAGCCAGCCGGGCGAGCGTCGCGTCGATGTCCAGGTCGTGCGCCGGGCAATCCGCTTCGAGGGCGGCGATCTCGGCTCGCGCCTGCGCCGTGCGGTCCTCGGCGAGATGCGCCCGCAGCTCCTCGAGGAACCGGAGCCGCTCCGGACGGTCGAGGAAAATCGTCAGCTCGCGCACGATGTCCGCCGGTTCGTCGCCGACGTGCACGAAGTTCAGGATCCGGTTGGGCGGGTTCAGCTTCGTGCGCAAATGGTGCGGCCGGCGCTGCGCCGGATCGCCGACGCCCTTCAGCTCGCACAGCCGGACAGTCGCGGGCAATCCCGCGACCGGGCGGACGTCGCGCGCCAGGAACAGCAGCACATCGTTGGTGAGATACCAGAAAGTGCACAACTGCAGCCGGTCGACGGTGTAGATGTGCCAGTCGTAGCGCCACACCTCGCGCATCGAATGCCGCGTGTAGCCGAACCGGGTGGCGGCGACGGGCACGAAACCGTTGTCCGCCAGGTAATCCATGATCGGGCCGAGCCTGCGGCCGACCACCGCGTCCGGTTTGACCACCAGCATCGCCAGCCCGCCGAGCACGCTCGTCGCGTCGCCGCCGAACACCGCGAGCACGTCCGCCCAGCCCTCGCGGAAGTACAGGTCGTAGCCGAAGACCTCCCGTTTCTCCGGCACGACCGACAACTGCCGCCATTCTCCGGCCGTCGGCATGCCGTCGACCCGGTCCTCCCTGCCCGGCGTCCAGATCATCCGCTCATCCTGCCACGACGGCACACTGCGCCAGCTGCTTTTCGCCGGGCACGGCACCGGGCTGCCACGGCCCGGCGCCCGCTGCGGGTATCGTCGGCTGCCCGGACGACAGGAGGGTTGACGCGTGGCCAGGCAGCGGGTTCCGGTAGTGCTCGTGGCGGGTTTTCTCGGTGCGGGGAAGACCACGATGCTCAACCATCTGCTCGCCAACCGCCAGGGCGTCCGGGTCGGGGTGGTGGTGAACGACTTCGGCCAGGTGAACATCGACGCGCTCGCGGTCGCCGGGCAGGTCGACACGATGGTTTCGCTGGGCAACGGCTGCCTGTGCTGCGCGGTCGACGCCAGCGGGCTGGACGCGATGCTGGGCAAGCTGTCGAGGCCCGAAGCCGGGATCGACGTGATCGTGGTGGAGGCGAGTGGGATCGCCGAACCGCGCGACCTGCTGCGGCTGATGATCGCCAGCGAGAACCCGGACATCCGGTACGGCGGGCTGGTCGAGGTCGTCGACGCGGTCGAGTTCGAGGCGACCCGGGCGCGGCATCCGGAGCTGACTGAGCATCTGCGGGTGGCCGACCTGGTGGTGCTCAACAAGGTCGACCGGGCCGAGGCGGACGCGCTGGCCAAGGTCCGTGCGGTGGTCGAGGAGTACGCACCCGGGGTGCCGGTGCTGGAGACCGAGCGGGGGCGGGTTGATCCGGGGTTGTTTTTCGATCCCCGGCCTCGGGAAAGTTACGGGCAGTTGTCTTTTGACGATCTGCGCGAACATGATCATTCCGAGCATTTGCACGCGCGGTATGAGAGCGTCGTGTTCAGTGCTGAGCGGCCGCTTTCGCCTCGGCGGTTTTTGGCGTTTCTGGAGAGCCGGCCTGCTGGGTTGTATCGGGTTAAGGGGCAGGTGGATCTCGGGTCTCCGGAGGCTCGGTCTCGGTTCGGATTGCATACTGTCGGGGCATTTGTGCAGGTAGAGCGGTCTAGCTGGGGGTCTGGGCCGCGGCGGACCGAGCTGGTTTTGATTGGTGCTGGGATTGATTCTGCGGCTGTTGAGCGGGAGCTTGCGGCTTGTGTGGCGGAGGATGAGGTGCCGGACGAGCGGGGGCTTTTGCGGTTTCTCCGGTATCTGGACGAGCCCGAGGATGGGGCGCGCCACGCCGAAGATGCGTAAACGCGCGGATTGATGGTGGTGGAGTCGCACTATGTCTTCGTAGCTCGGACCAGCCTCTTTGGAGGACTCGTTCCATGGCGGAGACGATTGCGGCTCGGTGGTACCTCGTGGGTGCGTTGCCGGAGGACGATCCGGTCGCGCATGTGATGACCCGGGCGGATGATCTGCGATATCGGCGGTCTGCTTGCGGGGAGCGGGAATCGCGGACTTGGACGCCGATCGATTTGACCGCGCCTGGGACTGGGCATGTGACGCCTTGTCCTGGGTGTGCGGGGACGTTGGCTGGGGTGCCGGTGGGGGTTGGCGGGCAGGAGCAATTGGCGTTTGATCTGCCGTTGGGGTGAGGGTGGCTCGTCGCCTGGCGGCGACCTTGCCGTGGCGGTTGCGTGGGGCACCCCGAAGCTTGATTGTGCTGACGGTCTGAGGGTGCTTGTCAAGGCGGGAAAGATGCCTTGACAAGCACCCTCAGACCGCAGGAGAGCTTCGTATCGGGGTGCGGGGGTGGTGTGGGTGCACTTCGAGTTGGGTGCATCGGTGGCGGTTTCGTTGGGGGTGGGGCTAGCGCCCCAATGTGGCATTGGGTGCATGTGACGCACCCAATGTGGCGTTCGGTGCATGCGACGCAACCAATGCCGCATTGGGGCGGCATCCCGGGCGGGCGCGAGGCTGGCGGGGGCGGGCCGTGAAGGGCTCCTTGAGGGAATCCAAGTCCGTGAAGGAGCCCCTCACGGACCTCCGGCTGACTCGCGGAGTCACCCTTCGGCGGGGGTCTTTTTCGCCCTGCTCGGTGCGACTCTGGGCGGTTCGTTCGGCATCTTCGGGTACACGGGCGGCCACGGCGCGTCCATCAGGCCGCTGGCCAGATCTTCCCGGGACATCTCCAGCAGCGCTTCGATCGATTGCGGCCGATCGTTCGCACCAGCCCACGGATCTCCCCGTTCCGCGACCAGCGCGGGGACCGTCGACAGGGTCAAGGCGTCCGGTTCCACTGTCGCCAGTTCGTCCCAGGAAATCGGCGTGGAGACCTGTCCGCCGACCCTCGGGCGCACGCACCAAGCGCCGAAGACCGTTTTATGCGGGGCGTTCTGGTTGAAGTCTACGAAAACTCGCGAGCCGCGGTCTTCCTTCCACCATTGTGCGGTGATCAGGTCGGGATGCCGCCGTTCCAACGCCCTTGCCAGCGCCACCGCGGCGGCCCGCACTTCGTAGCCGTCCCAGCGCGGTTCCAGTATCGAATACAGGTGCAGGCCGCGCGAACCGGAGGTCTTCACGTAGACCTCGATTCCCAAGTCGGCGAGGAATTCCCGCACGAGAACCGCTGCCTCGCGCAGTTGCGGGAACCCGATTCCGGGCGACGGGTCCAGGTCGATGCGCAGTTCGTCCGCGATTTCCAGTGCTGCCGCGCGGTTTGGCCACACGTGGAAGCCCAGGCAACCCTGGTTGACCGCCCACAGCACGTGGGCCAGGTCTGCTGCCACCAGTGCGTCGCTGGTGGTGCCGTTGGGTGTGGAAACGACGGCGGTGGTCAGCCAAGACGGCGCGTTCTTGGGCGTGCGTTTTTGGAACCACGATTTTCCGCCCGCGCCGTCCGGATAGCGTTCCAGCAGCAGGGGGCGGCCGCCGAGTCTAGCTAGCAAAGGGCCTGCGACAGCTTGGTAATAGCGGACGAGATCGAGCTTGGTTTCGCCTCGTTCCGGGAAATAGACCTTGTCGGGGCTGGAAATGGTCAGTTCTACGCCGTCCAGTTCCAGTGTCACCCCGCTCATCGGGCCTCCCCGAACAGATCCGCCAACTCGGCAGGCGGGGCTTCGTCCAGTTGCGCGTAGGTGCACGATTCCGGCGTCCGGTCCGGGCGGAAGCGCACCAATCGCCCGCCATGGCGGAAGCGGCCGCCTTGGAGATGTTCGTAGCGGACTTCGGCGACCTGTTCCGGGCGCAGCGGTTCCCATGACAGGTCCTTGTCCGGAGCCCACCGGCTGTTGGCGCCCGGCCGGCGCACCTCGTCGGCCTGCCATTCCGCCCAGGTGCGCCACGGATGCCCGTCGAGCGCGTTCTCCCGCCACGGGGCCAGCTCCTCGACCAGCTCCCGGCGCCGCGCCGCGGTGAAGCTGCTCGCGACGCCGACGTGGTGCAGCGAACCCTCCTCGTCGTACAGCCCGAGCAGCAGCGATCCGACGCCCTTGCCGTCCTTGTGCCACCGGAAACCCGCGACGACACAGTCCGCGGTGCGCTCGTGCTTCACCTTCAGCATGACGCGTTTGTCCTGCTCATACGGCAGATCGGCGGGCTTCGCCATGACCCCGTCGAAGCCCGCGCCCTCGAACCGGGTGAACCAGTCCTGCGCGGTGTCCGGATCCGTCGTGAGCGGCGTCAGGTGCACCCGCTGCAAGCCGGTCGAAGGCGCGAAGATGCCCTCCAGCTCGCGGCGCCGCTCGGCGAACGGCTCCTCGGTCAGGTCCCGGTCGCCGAGCGCGAGCAGGTCGAACGCGACGAAGCTGGCCGGGGTCTCCTCCGCGAGCTTCCGGACACGGCTGGCCGCCGGATGCAGCCGCAGCTGCAACGCCCCGAAGTCCAGCCCGCGCGGCGTGACCAGCACGATTTCGCCGTCGACGACGCATTTCTCCGGCAACGCGTCGCGCAGCAGCTCGACCAGCTCCGGGAAGTACCGGGTGAGCGGCCGGTCGTTGCGCGAACCCAGTTCGACCTCGTCGCCGTCGCGGAACACGACGCACCGGAAGCCGTCCCACTTCGGCTCGTACCAGAACCCGCCGTCGCGCGGCACCTCGTGCACAGCTTTGGCGAGCATCGGCCGCACCGGCGGCATCAGCGGTAACTCCACCTGCGCGATCCTAAGCGGAACAGACGCTGACCTGCACCTTTTTACCAGCGCGCCAGCACCAGCCCGCCCTGCGGCTTCGGCGTGAAGTACGTGGCCTTCCGCGGCATCCGCCGTCCCGCCGCGTGCACCGCCTGCACTGTCTCGAACGGCACCGGGGCCAGCTGCACCACCGCGTCCGCGCTCGGCGGAACCGGGCTGCCCGGCAGCAGCGGGCCCACGTGCGGACCGTCCGGGTCGAGGCCGAGCGCCGAGCCGAGGAGCGTCTGTTCCACGACCTCGTGGTCGATCACCAGCGGATCCGCCGCAGGCAGCCGCACTCGCAGCACGCGTGAGCCCGCCTGCACGACGGCCGTGCCGGGGCAAGACGGCGGGGTCGCGTCATCCGACCAGGTCACGTCCAGCCCGGCTTCCTGCCAAGCCGCCAACAGACTCTCCGCGGAGTGCCCGGTGCCGAGGAGCACGCGGTTGATCGCCCGGATCTCCAGCTGCGAACCCGCCGTGACCAACGCCAGCAGCTGACCGCTCCCCGCCGCGGCCGCGACGCGGTGATTCCCGTCCGCCACCAGCAGATCGCTCGCCGACGCGGCCTCCAGCAGCCGTTCCTGCATCTCCCCCGGCCGCACCACCCACAGCTCGTGCGCCAGTCCTGCCCGGTCCACAGTGGACACATCAGGATCCGCCGAGCTCGCCGCTTCCTTGACCGCCGCGGTCAGCTCCGCGGCGTCGCCGACCGGCACGAGCAGGGCGGCGCTCGTCGCGCACCCGAGGCCGTCCAGCACAGCCGCGCGCTCGGCGACCACCTCCGGATAGACCTCCTCGGTGTGCTTCACGTGCGCCTGGCCCGAGGTCAGCTCCCGGACATCGACCACGCACAGCACGCCCGCGATCGTCTCGCCGATCCGGTAGGCCGCGACGAAGCCGGTCTCCGGCCGGTAATGCCTGGTCAACAGCCGTTCGAGCGTCGCCCGCGCTTCCGGCAGCGCCGCTTCGACGTCCAGCCCGGCCGCCAGCGCCGCGGGCGTCCGCGCCGGATGCTGCGCGGCCAGCAGCGTGTCCCCTTCCGCCGCCGCGAGCGCCCTCGTCACCGCCTCCGGTTCGGCGAACTCGTCGACATCCGGTCCCGGCACCGCGCCCTGAACGACCCAGCCCCGGCCGATCGGCCGCACCCATCTGTCCATCCCTCCATGATGACGGCCAGGCGAACACCCGGGCACCGATCGATCGGCTGGGGAATGCTTGCCGGGGCGAAGGAGTTTATTCCCGGCATGGGTAGCACGAGCAGTCCGCCCGCGGCGAAACGCGCCGCCGTGGGCCTTCGATCCGAGCGGGGACCCGTCCTCGCCGCCGTCATGCTGAGCACCGGCCTCGTGGCCCTCGACAGCACCATCATCGCCACCGCGGTCCCCTCCGTGGTCCGCGACCTCGGCGGATTTTCCCAGTTCCCGTGGCTGTTCTCGATCTACCTGCTCACCCAGGCGGTCACCGTGCCGCTGTACGGCAAGTTCGCCGACGTCCTCGGCCGCCGCCCGGTGATGTTCTTCGGCATCGCCGCGTTCCTGCTCGGCTCGGTGCTGTGCGGGGTCGCGTGGAGCATGCCGGTGCTGATCGCGGCGCGCGCGGTGCAGGGCATCGGCGCGGGCGCGGTCCAGCCGATCAGCATGACGATGGTCGGCGATCTTTACACGGTCGAGGAGCGCGCCCGGGTGCAGGGTTACCTCGCCGGGGTGTGGGCGGTCGCCTCGGTGATCGGGCCGACGCTGGGCGGCGTGTTCGCCGAATACCTCAGCTGGCGGTGGATCTTCTTCGTCAACCTGCCGCTCGGCGCGCTCGCCGCGTGGATGCTCTACCGCAAGTTCACCGAGCAGGTGAACCGCACGCGGCACAAGGTCGACTACGCCGGCGCGACCCTGCTGACCCTCGGCTGCGCGCTGCTGATCCTGGCCCTGCTGGAGGGCGGGGTCGCGTGGAGCTGGACGTCGGCGCCGAGCCTGGCGATCTTCGCCGTCGCCGTCCTGATGCTGGTCACATTCGTGCTGGTCGAGCGGCGTGCGGAGGAACCCGTGCTGCCGCTGTGGGTGTTCACCCGCCGCACGCTGATCGGCGGGAACCTGGTCGCGCTCGTCACCGGCGCGGTGCTGCTCGGCTTCAGCTCGTTCCTGCCCACCTACTCCGAGGGCGTGCTCGGCACGGACGCGCTCACCGCGGGCTTCTCGCTGGCCGCGCTCACGATCGGCTGGCCGATCGCGGCGTCGCTGTCCGGGAAGATCTACCTGCGGATCGGATTCCGCGACACCGCGCTGATCGGCACCGGATTCCTGCTCGTCGGGACCGTCATCGCCACGTTCCTCGGCCTGGACTCGGTGGTCTGGACGGCCGCGGCGGCCGTGTTCGTGGTGGGCATCGGGCTCGGGCTCTCCTCCAGCCCGACGGTCGTGGCCGTGCAGTCCACCGTCGGCTGGGAGCGTCGCGGCGTCGTGACCGCGACCAACATGTTCAGCCGCTCGCTGGGCAGCGCGGTCGGCACGGCCATCTTCGGCGCGATCGCCAACGCCACCCTCGCGGGCCGGTTCGCGAACCCGCCCGCGGAGGTCGCCGGACATCTTCCGCAGAGCGTCGACGCCACCAGCCGCATCCTCAGCGGAACGCACGACAACTCACCGGCGACGGCGTACGTGCGCGAATCGCTCGCCGGGGCCACGCACAACGTGTTCCTCGCGATCGTCGCCGTCTCGGTGGTGAGTGTCGTCGCGCTGCTGCTCATGCCCCGCAAGACCGAGCAGCTGACGTTCTAGTTCTGCAGCGGCACGAGTTCGCGCACGAAATCGTCGAGGAACTGCCGGTAGTCGCCGGAGTATCCCGGCCGGACCACGAATTTCGTGAGTCCGGCCTCGACGTGTTGCTCGATCATCCGGCGCGCCTCGGCCCAGCTGGTGGGCACGAGATCGGTCGCCGGACGGCCCGGATTGCGCTGCTGCGCCACGGCGCGCAGCCGTTCCGGGATCCCGTGCAGCGCAAGGACCATGCTCAGCCCGAAGTGGTCCGATTCGATCTCCCGGCCGGCTTCGGCGGCGGCTTCCTGGATCGCCATCCGCGCCGCGCGGGACTGCTCGGGAGTGTGGAAACTGCCGAGCCATCCGTCGGACAACCGGCCCGCGCGACGTAACGCGGCAGGCGCGGCCCCGCCGACCCAGACGTCGAGCCGCTTCGCCGGACGCGGCCCGATCGTCACGCCGTCGACCTGGAAAAACTCGCCGTCGAAGGACACGTTGTCCTGTTCGAGCAGCAGGCGCAGGAGCGCGAGCGACTCGTCGAAAACCGCCGCGCGCCGACCTTCCGGCACTGGGAACAGGGCGCGTTCCGCGGGCTGCGCGGGCAGCAGGCCGAACACCGGGAGCACCCGTTTCGGAGCCAGACCGGCCAGCGTGACCAGCTGTTTCGCGACCAGGACCGGATTCCGTCCAGGCAGGATCGCCACGCCCGTGCCCAGCTTGAGCCGCTCGGTGCGAGCCAGCGCATGCGTCATGCCGATCAACGGGTCGACATCCGGCGAATAGACCACCTCCGACAGCCACAGCGAGTCGACGCCCGCTGCCTCCGTCAGCTCGGCCAAACCGGTGAATTCCGCCGGCCCGGTCCCGAGTCCCGGAGCCACCCCCACCCGGATCTTGTCCACGCTCGCTCCGCTCTGTCGGCACGTTCCCTCCGACAGAACCGGATCCCGGCGCGAGTTCTTCCTTATCCGGCGGTCGCTTCGATGACCCGGCCCAGCGCGGCGTGCAGCGCCTCCAGCTCGGAGACCTCCATGCCGAGCCGCTCCACGACGCGATACGGGATTTTCTCCGCCTCGGCGCGCAGCTCCCGGCCCTTCTCGGTGAGTTCGACGGTCAACTGGCGCTCGTCGGCCCGGCTGCGGCCGCGGGTCACGTATCCGATCGCTTCCAGCCGTTTGAGCAGCGGAGACAACGTCGCGGGCTCGTGCCGCAACGCCGTGCTGAGGTCCTTCACCGACCGCGGCGACTGCTCCCACAGCGCCAGCATCACCAGGTACTGCGGATGAGTCAGCCCGTGCGGCTCCAGCAGCGGCCGGTAAATCGCGATCACGCTGCGCGAAGCGACCGACAGCGCGAAGCACACCTGCCGGTCGAGCTTCAGCGGGTCCTCGCCAAGGTCGATCTCGGCCACTCGTCCTCCTCGTGCTCGGGCCTACTCTAGCGCGGGCTGCACCACACTATTAGTTAGTGTACTAATCATTAGGGTACTGTTGCCGCAGACCCCGAGGAGGAACGATGACCGACCGGCCCGGCGTTCTCCGCTGGTTCGCCTACGCCGTGAGCGGGCGGCTTCCCGAGCGCTACCGCGACTGGCTGCTGCACGACGCGACGTCCAAGCACTGGAAGGCCCGACACGTCCTGCGCGCGACGGTGGGCATCGCGCCGCTGTGCCTGGTCTGGCTGCTGCTGCCGGCCCCGCTCGGGCTGCGGCTGGCGATCGTGCTGATGGCCGCGCTGGTGTCGTACTTCTACTCGTGCGCGTACATGGAAGAAAGCATCGACCACCGGTTGTCCCGCAACGGTTTCCCGCCCGGAACCGGCAAGCGCGTCCGCCGCGAGAAAGCCGCCGAGGCCAACGCCGAGGCGACCGCCCGCTACATCGCGGCCTACCGGCAGAACTCCGCCGACTAGACTCGGGAGCCGATGAGACGCAAGCGCCCGGCCCCGATCCCGCCCCGGCACGGCCTAGACCCGGCACGGCTGCGGCTGCCCGAAGAGGGTCCGTGGACGACCCTGCTGGAGCACCTGGTCGAACGCCTGCCCCGCGTCGCCCCCGCGCGGATCGAGGAAATGCTGCACGAGCAGCGGATCCACGGCGAGGACGGTCCGCTGGGGATCGACGCGGCGTACGTCCCCGGTTCGTTCATCTGGTTCCACCGCGACCTGCCGGACGAGGTCCCGGTGCCGTTCGACGTCACCGTCCTGCACCGTGACGACCACCTGCTCGTGGTCGACAAACCACACTTCTTGGCGACCATCCCGCGCGGGCGGCACGTGCTGGAAACCGCGTTGGTGCGCCTCCGCCGTTCGCTGGACCTGCCCGCCCTCTCCCCCGCCCACCGGCTCGACCGCGTGACGGCGGGGCTAGTGATGTTCGTGATCACACCGTCCGCGCGCGGGGCGTACCAGACGATGTTCCGCGATCGGTTGGTGCACAAGGAATACGAGGCGATCGCGCCTTACGATCCGTCGCTCGAACTGCCCCGGACGGTACACAGCAGGATCGTGAAGGAACGCGGCGTGCTGGCCGCACAGGAGGTTCCCGGGCCGCCGAACGCGGAGTCCACAGTGGAGCTTCTCGAACACCGGGACGGGCTGGGCCGGTATCGCCTCACGCCCGCTACCGGACGCACGCACCAGCTGCGGGTCCACATGTGTTCTTTGGGGATCCCGATCCTGGGCGACGATTTCTATCCGGAGCTGCACGAGAAACCGCTCGACGACTTCACGAAACCGTTGCAGCTGCTGGCGAAAGTGCTGGAGTTCGACGATCCGCTGACAGGTGAGCACCGCCGGTTCACCAGCCGCCGGACGCTCACGGCGTGGGATTCGCTCGAAGAATGGGCTAGTTGACCGCTATCGCGAGGAAATGCGCGCTGGCGTTGATCAAGAGCGGATCTTGTTCGACCAGCCGGGCGCAGCGGAGGGCCGCGTCCACGCGTGCGTCGAATTCCTCGATCCCGGCCACGTCCAGCGCGGGCCACGCCGGGCCTTCCACTCCGTACACGGAAATCCCGTTCATGCCAGCGGTTTCCAGTTCGTCGCGGAGCTCGTCGGCGGTGTGGAAATGCGCGGGCACGAAGCCGACGTGACCATCGTAGCTGCCCGTATCGAGCACGGCTCTTACCGCCGGGATCATCTGTTCGGTGAGCTGACCGTTGGTTCCGGTCTCCATAGCCGAGAGATAGCGACTGATCGCAGCGGCGAACAAAATGCCGTCCGGACGAAGGACGCGGCGGGCTTCGGCAAGCGCCTGCTGGCGGTCACCGGATTCGGTCAAATGGTAGAGCGGACCCATTAACAGCACGACGTCCGCACTGTTGTCCGGGCATGCCAAAGCTCGCGCATCGCCGACTTCCGCCGTGACGCCTTCGATTTCGGCTGCCGCTGCGACATGCGTGGCCACCGGATCGACTACGTGCACCGAATGTCCGTCCGCGGCCAGCCATCGGGCATGCACCCCGGTCGCCCCGCCGACGTCGAGGACTCGTTGCCCGGTCGACGGGATCGCTCTGCGCACGAGTTCTTGGGTGCGCCGGAATTCCAGTCTGCCGTGCGGCGATCTGACGAGCCGCGTGTTCTCGGTGGTCTCGGTGTCGTAGTGCTCAACCAAAGTCATGCGCGCAACAGTGACCGAGTTCCCCTGCCGAGGCAACGGAATTCCCGCCGGACGGGTGCCAGGCGGCGGCTGGCACCCGCGCGGGCGATCACCTGGTCCAGAACTTGATTCCGCTCCACTGCACGGTAATCGGCCCCGCCCCGCTCGCCGTCCGGTACGACCCGAACTTGTCGTAATAACTACCCGATGGGCTGTCGTCGGTCTGCTTCAGCGAGCCGTTGATGTATACCTTGTGGGAGCTGCCCACTTGATTGATCGTGTTCACCCGCACCGAGGTCCCGACCGTCGCGCCGGTCGCCACCGTCTGCCCGTTCTCGACGGTGTAAAGGCGGCCGCCCTTCTCCACCGCCAGCAGGAAGTACGGCCCGGCGTTCGAACCGTCGCGGAACGTCTGCTTCAGGCTGATCCGCGAACCGCCCATGCTCGTGATCTTGAAGGAGCCCTCGAACTGGTGCGTGCCGCCGGTGTAGGTCTCGTAGCGGCGCTCGGCGCGCTGTTCGCCGCTGCCGTCGGAGCAGGTCAGCTTGAAGGTGAGCCCGCTGATCTGACCGCAGCCCTTCTGCTGCTCCTTGTACCCCGGCGACCAGGATTTCCAGGTGCCGCCGCCGACCTGGGCGTCCGCGACCGGGGCGAGAATCGCGAGCCCGCACACCGCCGCCGCCAGTGCTCCGCCGATCCGGGTTCTCGTGCGCACGTGCCAACCTCCGTGGAACTCAGGGCGGCGGTAGCGGTACAGGTCCAGACCACTGGCTGATCACTGTAGGTCCCCGGCCGGTCGCGGACAAGAGCGCCTCCCTTGACGACTTTGTTTGTCACTGCTTGGCTCAGGGGATGCAGGACGTCGAAGTGATCGAGGACCCCGCCGTCGCGGCGGCCGCGCTGGACCCGGTGCGCGCCCGCCTGCTGGCCGCGCTGACCGAACCGGCGTCCGCCGCGGCGCTGGCCGCCCGAGTGGGCCTGACCAGGCAAAAGGTCAACTACCACCTGCGCGCGCTCGAATCGCACGGCCTGGTCGAACCGGCCGGAACCCGGCAGTGGGGCGGCCTCACCGAACGCCTTTTCGCCGCCACCGCCAGCGCCTACCTGGTCTCCCCCGCCGCCCTCGGCGCCGCCGGTTCCGCCCACGTGAAGGCGGACCGCCTATCGGTGAGCTACCTGCTCGCCGTCGCCGGCCGAACCCTGCGCGAAGTCGCCGGCTTGGCCCGCCGTGCGGCTCGCGCAGGCAAACCGCTCTCGACGCTGACCCTGGACACGGAAATCGCCTTCGCCTCCGCGCGCGATCGGTCGGCCTTCACCGACGAGCTGACCACCCTCGTAACCGACCTCGTGTCCCGCTACCACAACGAATCCGCCCCCGACGCCCGGCTGCACCGCCTCGTCGTCACCGCGCATCCCAAGCCAGCCGAGTAGTTCGCCCGAACAGGTGTTCGATTGTCGTGTAGCTTGGAGGCATGAGTCAGGCATTTCAGGGCTCGCTGTTCGGTGCCAGCGGGCCGGCCACGCTGGGTTCGCTGTCCGGCGTGCAGCGCACCGAACTGGGGCAAGGCGCGTGGATCGACGTGCTGCCCGGGTGGCTCGACGGCTCGGACGAGCTGTACGAACACCTGGCGGCCGAGGTCCCGTGGTACGCGGAGCGCAGGCAGATGTACGACCGCGTGGTCGCCGTGCCGCGTTTGCTGT
Source organism: Amycolatopsis nivea (assembly GCF_004522235.1). Lineage (GTDB taxonomy): Bacteria > Actinomycetota > Actinomycetes > Mycobacteriales > Pseudonocardiaceae > Amycolatopsis > Amycolatopsis nivea. Next base: position 19,018 of record NZ_SDLT01000034.1, on the reverse strand, counting down.
GCTTCTACCGGGAACACGCGCCCTTGCCGCACCCAGTCCTCACCGAGGCCCGGGAAGCATTGACTGCCCACTACGCAGCTGAACTGGGCGAACCATTCCGCACGGCCGGACTCTGCTACTACCGCGACGGCCAAGACAGCGTCGCCTGGCACGGCGACGACCTGGGCCGCGGCCGCACCGAAGACACCATGGTGGCCATCCTGTCCGTCGGCGCCGCCCGGCACCTGGCCCTCCGCCCACGAGGCGGCGGGGACTCAGTGCGATACCCGCTGGGCCACGGAGACTTGATCGTGATGGGCGGGTCGTGCCAACGGACGTGGGAACACGCGATCCCGAAGACGTCCCGCGCGGTGGGGCCGAGGATCAGCATCCAATTCCGGCCGAGAGGGGTGCGATGAGAGCCCGACGATGACGGTGCCGCGAGAGAGCGGCGGGTGACGGGACTGGGCTCGGTTCGACCACGCCACCTCGCCGGTCACGGGTGCGCTGCCGGTTCGACCGCGCCACCTCACCCGCGACGAGTGCGCTGCCGGTTCGGCTAGGCCGCTTGGTGCGTTCACGAGCGCATCGCGGACTCGGCCGCGCCGCGCTGCCGGGTCGAGCTAGACCGCCTCGAGCATCCACCAGCAGGCCGATCCAAGCGCGCGGCCGTGCACACCGCTGGCGTGCCGTTGGGCCAGTCAGACCGCCTCGGCGTTCATCCGCGCACTGTGGATTCGACCGCGCCGCTGCGCACCGCGAGCACGCTGCCGCTGAGACCAAGCCGCGCGGGCTACCTACGAGCGCGCCGTCGATTCGACGCCAACACGCGCGCCACTGGCGCGCACCGGTTCGGCCGCCTCGCGCACGACCAGCGCACCACCGATTCAACCGCGCGGCCGCGCACACCACCCCGAACACTGCCAGCTCACTGAAGCCGCCGCGCACTCTCGCACGCGGAGCGTGCGACCCTCAGCGCCGCGCCGCCGGGCACGCCACGGTTCCGCGGGCGACGTAGCCATGCCCGTGCCGTCCACCGGGCAAGTCCGCCACCCCCGGTGGCACACAACCCCGCGACCCCAGCCGCACGAGTCCCCACGACCCGCCCGAGGCGACCAACCAGAGCCACCCCGGCCGTCCAACAATCCGATGTCAGTCCACCAGCACCGGCAGCGAATCGAGCCCGTACACGATCGACACCTTCCGGAACTCCAGCTCCTCCGGCTGCACCGCCAGCCGCAGGTTCGGGAACCGCCGGACCAGTGCCGGGTACGCCGCCCGCAGTTCCATCCTGCCCAGCTCCGCGCCGATGCACCGGTGGATTCCGTACCCGAACGCCAGGTGCGAGGACGGTTCGCGGGTCGGGTCGAAGCGGTCCATGTCGCCCTTGCCGAGCACCGGGTCGCGGTCCGCGACCGACAGCGACACCAGCACGATGTCGCCCTCGCTGATGTGCACGCCCGCGATGTCCATGTCCTGCTTCGCGAACCGCGGGAACGCCATCTGCACCACCGTCAGGTAGCGCAGCAGCTCCTCGACGAACCGGTGCACCGAATCGTCGTCGCCCCGGACCGCCTCGAACGCCGCCGGGTCGCGCAGCACCACCAGCGCGCCCAGTGCCAGCATGCTCGCCGTGGTCTCGAGGCCGCCGGTGAGAATGCCGTCCGCGAGACCGGCGAGCTCGCGGTCGTCGATCTCGTCGCCGTGCTCCTTGATCAGCATGCCGAGCAGGCCGTCGCCGGGCTGTTCGCGCTGCTTGCGCACGATCTCCAGCAGGTATCCCAGCGACTCCGAGATCGCCCCCAGCGACGCGCCCGCGCCGCTGAACAGGTCGAACCGCGCGGTGCTCAGCCGCTGGAAGTCGGCGCGGTCCTCATAGGACACGCCGAGCAGCTCGCAGATCGTGAGCGACGGGATCGGCAGCGCGAACTGCTCCCACAGGTCCACCGGCCCGTCCGCGGCGGCCATCGCGTCCAGCTGGTCCGCGACGATCTCGTCGATCCGCGGCGTCAGCCGGGAGAGCCGGCGCATCGTGAACTCGGGCGTCAGCAGCTTCCGCAGGCGCGTGTGGACCGGCGGGTCGGCGAATCCGAGGCCGCCCGGGTTCTGGTCCTCGGTGACGCCCGCGTTGCCGACGAGGTTCGTGAAATCGTTGCTGAACTCGGTGCCCTTCCCGAGGACGGCCTTGGCCTCCTCGTAGCCGGTCACGAGCCAGGCGTTCATCCCGAACGGCAGGTCCAGCTTGCTGATCGGCGCCTCGCCGCGCAGCCGGCCGAGGTCCGGAACCGGGTCGAGGCCCTGGCGGCGCAACGGCTCCAGCGCCGAATCCGGCAGCAGCGCCATCTTTTCGAGATCGAAGCCGCGCTTCTGCTGGCGGGCGATGTACCGGCGGCCGGCCCAAGCGAGGATGCGCGAACGAATACTCCCCATGGCGGCGACAGTACCGCAACCACCCCTTCCGCCGGTCCCGGGCGGAGACGCCCGTCACCCTGTGACCAGCGCGAGTCCACTGTGGACTCCCGTCACCCGGCCAGGTGACGGGTCCCGGGAATTGTCAGACCCCCCGGACAGAATGGCCCGCATCGGCAGCGACCTGCGTGACCAGCCGGTCGCAGCCGGTGAAAGCACGCGACGACGAGGCGAGTCCCGTGAGAGGCTCGGAGAGAAAGGGAGGAACCGGACATGACTGCGGCGCTGATCGGGCGGGCCCACCCCGCCGCGACCTTGCGTGCGCAGCTCTCGCGCGCCACCGCCAGCCACGGCGGCCTCACCCTGGTCACCGGCGAGGCCGGGATCGGCAAGACCACGCTGGTCAGCGCACTGGCCGACGACGCGCGCGAGGCAGGCGCGCTCGTCCTCGGCGGCACGTGCTGGGAGTCCGGGGCCGCGCCGGGCTACTGGCCATGGGTCCAGGTCATGCGCTCATTGCGCCGGGAGGCCGCGCCGCACGAATGGGCCGTCGCCAGCTCGCCGACGCTGTCCGCACTGCTCGGCGAAACCCCCGAACAACCGGCCGACGACGGGTTCCAGCTGCCCGACGCGGTCACCCGCGCGCTGGTCACGGTGGCCCAAGACCGACCGGTGGTCGTCATCCTCGACGATTTGCACTGGGCTGACCCGGCGTCGCTGCGGCTGCTCGAATTCGCGGCCCGGCACACGTGGTTCGAACGGCTGCTGCTCATCGGCACGTACCGCGATGTCGAGGTGGACGCGCCCAGCCATCCGCTGCACGAGCTGATGCTGCCGCTGGTCGCGAAAGCAACCACGATCACGCTCACCGGCCTGGACGAAACCGGGGTCGCCGAGCTGATGAGCCGCACCGCGGGCGTGGAGCCGGGCGCCGAGCTGGCCACCGAAGTGCAGCGCCGCACCGGCGGCAACCCGTTCTTCGTCGAGCAGACGGCGCGGTTGTGGCGCAGCGGGAGCACAGTGTCCGCGGTCGCGCCCGGAGTCGCGGACGCACTACAGCGGCGGCTGTCCCTGCTCCCCCGCCCAGTCACCGAACTGCTCACCAACGCCGCGGTGCTCGGTCGCGAATTCTCGCTCCACCTGCTCGCCGCCACCGCCGCTGCGCCCGCCGCACAGGTCGACCACCTGCTCACCCGCGCCGTAGCCGCTCGGCTCGTGATCGCACTCGGCGAAGGCCGCTTCTCCTTCGCGCACGACCTCGTACGGGAGTCGAGATACGCCGAACTGACGCCTGCCGAAGCACAACGCCGCCACGCAGCGGTCGTGCGCGCCGGTGAACACACCCCGGCCCTGGTCGGCGTCGCCGAACGCGCCCGGCACGCCTACCTCGCCCATACCGACCTCGACCCGAAGCAAGCAGTCCGGCTATTGCTCGCCGCGGCCAAAGACGCAGGCGCCCGGATGGCCTTCGAGGAATCCATCGCGCACCTGCGCCGAGCCCGCGAACGAGCGGCGGACAAACGCAGCCAAGCCGTCGTCGCGCTGGAATTGGCCACCGCACTGTGGCGCTTCGAGGTGAAAGACGAAGCCTGGTTGCTCTGCGAGGAAGCCGTCGCCCTGGCTCGCCAAGAAGACAACGCGAACCTCCTGGCCCGCGCCGCCCTCACCCTGTCGAAATTCAGCACCGGCGGCGTCCGGCACGAGTTCACCGTTCAAGTTCTCCGCGAAGCACACGAAAAACTGTGCGGCGGCAACGCGGCCGAACCCCTCTCGCTGGACCGCATCCGACTGGAACTCACCGCCCGCGCCACGATCCTCGCCCGCGACGATGAGGACGACGACGCGCTGGCATTCACCTTATGGGCCAGACACGACGCGATCTGGGGCCTGGGCAGCGGCGCTGAACGCGAACGGCTCACCGACGAGCTCGCCGCCATCGCGCGACGCACCGGCGACCGGGAGAACGAGTTCTTCGCGGCCTCGCTCAAGTGGGTCGCGATGCTGGAACAGGGAGATCCGCGGTACCTGGACCAATTCCACCTGTTCCAAGGGATCGCCGACGAAGGCGTGCGAGCCGCGAAACTGGCGGAAGCGATCGACCGCAGCATCATCTGCACCTTCCGCGGCCGCTTCGCCGAAGCGGACGAAGCACTCAAGGAAGCACTGGCCGCCCCGGAAATCTTCGGCAGCAACGACTACGGCTACATGCCCGACCAATTGCGCTGGAGCGCGCTGCTAGTGCAAGGCCGCTTCGCCGAAGCCGCCGAACTGCCCGCCAAAATGGCCGACACCGGTTTCCCGCACCCAGCCCTGCTGCGCACCCTCACCGCGGCCCTCGCCGGCGACGCCGCCACCACCCGGCACGAACTGTCCGAAGCACTCGCAGACGGCCCGTACGCCCGCGTCTTCACCCCGCTGTGGCTGCGCTGCCAAGCCCAAGCCGCCGTCGTGCTGAAAGACCGCGCAGCAGCCGAACGCTTGCTGCGCGAGCTTTCCCCACACGCCGGAGAATGGCTGGTCTCCCTGTACGGCTGCGAACTGAGCGGCCCGGTAGACCTGTGGACCGGCCTGTTGCACAAAACCCTGGGCGATCACGAAACAGCTGCCGCCCATTTCACCTCCGCCGCCCGCTCCGCAGACCGGCTGCGCGCCCGCCCGTGGGCCGTCGAAGCCCGCAACCACCTGGCAAGCACGCTGCTGGACCTAGGCGACAGCGACCGCGCCACCGCCCTGGCCGAGGCCGTCACCGCGGAAGCCGCCGAACTGGGCCTGCACCACATCACCGCCCACCCCCGCCCCACGACGCCGCCACCACCCGTTGCCCCGAACGAATTCCACCGAACCGACTCAGTTTGGACCCTGCGCTTCGCCGACCGCGAAGTACGCATGCCAGACGCGAAAGGCCTGCGAGACTTGAACTTCCTGTTGAGCAGACCAGGCACCGAGATCCCCGCCGCACAACTGCTCGCCCCCGACGGCGGCCAAGAAGCCGAAGCCACCCGCAGCTTCAGCGGCGACCCAATCCTGGACGACACCGCGAAAGCCGCCTACCGCCGCCGCCTGGAGCACCTGGACGAAGCCATCGACGCCGCCACTCTCCGCGGCGTCGACGCGAAAGCCGCCACCTTGGACACCGAACGCGCCGCCCTGCTGGACGAACTCCGAACGTCGACCGGCCTGTCCGGCCGAACCCGCCGCCTCGGCGACGAAACGGAACGCGCGCGCAAAGCCGTGACCGCCCGCATCCGCGACACCCTCCGCAAACTGACCGACCTCCACCCGGAACTAGCCGACCACCTCCGCCACACCATCACGACCGGCTCGTCCTGCAGCTACCAACCGGAGACGCCTATGGCCTGGCGCTTGTAACCGCCGGTGCGTCCTGCCGCGACCAGGCCGGGCACCGGGGAAGGGAAAGAAGGGAAAAGTGCCCCGGCGCGGCGAGCAGACCGAGCGGAACCACGACTGCTTGGCAGTCACCAGATTCGGTGTTGTCGCTGAGGAAATGCGACGCAGCGGGACTGGCGTCAGCTGCATCGCGGCCTCACCCAAGTGTCGGCCACGTGTCGGCCACGCTGCGCATCGACACGCTTTCCCGGTTCCAGCACTGGATTCCGGCCGTCCGCCGGTTCTCCTACGTCCTCTCCCCCGCCGTTTGAAGCCCTGACCTGTCCGGGAGACCGTCCGGTCCGCGACCGCACGGCCTCCCGCGAAGCAAGGTCACTTTCGGTTGTACAGCCGCATTGTCAGCGTCCCGAACACCGCGGTCAGCGCGACCGACGCGATCAACGTCCACGTGATGGCGCCGCCGTCCCAGGTGCCGGACATCATCGAGCGCACTGCCGTCACCAGGTGGCTGATCGGGTTGGCCGAGACGCCGGCTTGGAGCCAGCCGGGCATGGTGGACGGGTCGACGTAGATGTTGCTGAGGAACGTCAGCGGCATGATCACCATCATGCTGACGCCCATCACCGATTTCTCGGACCTCAGCAGCAGCCCGAACATCGTCCACACCCACGACAGCCCGAACGAGAACACGAGCAGCAGCAGGACTCCCGCGGCCACGCCGCCGACGCCGCCGTCCGGGCGGAAGCCCAGGATCAGGCCTACGACCATGATCACCACGGACGCGATCAGGTACCGCAGCACGTCGCCGAGGAGGTAGCCGACCATCGGGGCCGGCCGCCAGATCGGGAGAGTGCGGAAGCGGTCGAACACGCCCTTCGCGATGTCGGTGTTCACCGCGACGCCGGTGTACATCGTGATCATCACGACGCTCGACGCGAGGATGCCCGGCAGGAAGAACTGCAGGTACTGCGTCGGCGAACCGGCCAGCGCGCCGCCGAACAGGTAGGTGAACATCAGCGTCATCATGATCGGGAACGCGGTGACGTCGAACAGCTGCTCCGGCACGTGCTTGATCTTCAGCACCGCCCGCCAGCCGAAGGAGAACGACGCGGACAGCGCGCTCGGCCGCGGCGGGCGTTCGGTGGCGAGCAGGACCGCGGCCAGCTCGTCCGGTTTCGGGGCCGCGAGGTCGAGATCGGGTTCCTTGACGGTGGTCACGCCGCCTCCTCGGTGGCTGTGCGGGCGGTGAGAGCCAGGAAAACCTCGTCGAGGCTGGGCTGGCCGAGCGAGAACGTGTCGACGGTGACGCCTGCCTTCGCGAGTTCCGCGAGAGCCCGCGCCGCGCGATCGGCGGCGGCTTCGTGTGCGTCCGACGACAGCCGCGCCGTGATCGCGACCGGGTCGGGATCCAGTTGCACGGTGGCGGACAGCGCGCGTTCCAGCACTTCGGCGGCGGTCGCGCGCTGGTCGGCGTCCCGCAGTCGCAAGTGGACGGCACCGACTCCGACCGAGGCTTTCAGCTCGCCCTTGGTGCCCTCGGCGATGACGCGGCCGTGGTCGATGACCGCGATCCGCGAAGCCAACTGGTCGGCCTCGTCGAGGTACTGCGTGGTGAGCAGGACGGTGGTGCCCTGCGCGACGATCGCGCGGACGATGTCCCACACCTGATTGCGGCTGCGCGGGTCGAGGCCGGTGGTCGGCTCGTCGAGGAACAGCAGGTCCGGGGTGTTGAGGATGCTCGCGGCGATGTCGAGCCGGCGGCGCATGCCGCCGGAGTAGTTCTTCACCTGCCGGCGCGCGGCGTCGGTGAGCCCGAACGCCGCGAGCAGCTGAGCCGCCCGATCGCGCGCGGCGGCGGTGCGATGCCCCAGCAATTTGCCGAGCAGCACCAGATTCTCTTGCCCGGTCAGGTCTTCGTCGACCGAGGCGTACTGGCCGGTGAGGCTCACCCGGCTGCGCACGGCGTCCGCCTCGCGCACCACGTCGTGGCCGAACACCCGCGCTTCGCCGCCGTCCGGACGCGACAGCGTGGCGAGCATCCGGACGGTGGTGGTTTTGCCCGCGCCGTTGGGCCCGAGCACGCCGTACACGGTTCCGGCGGGCACGACGAGGTCGACCCCGTCGACCGCCCGGGTCTCGCCGAACACTTTGACGAGCCCGGAAGTCTCGATCGCCGGTTCCCCGGCAGCGTTGCTCATGTCTTGTCCTTCCCCTCAGTTCTTCATCCGCGATACGGCCGCGCGCGCCGGCCGTCGCGCAGCGCGAGGCCCCACCAGAGCAGTTCGTCCAGCAAAGCAGAGGCCGCGTGGCCTGCGGATTCGCCGTGCGGACCCGCGCCGGGGTCGCCGCATTCGTGCTCGAGCAGGTCGAGACACACCGAATCCCGCACCGTCGCCGTGTGCAGTTCGGTGAAGACATCCCGAAGATGCTCCACCGCGTAGCGGCCGCCCGCGCGGTATCCGTAGGAGACGAAGCCGACCGGTTTGGCCCGCCATTCCTCGTACGCGCAGTCGATCGCTTGCTTCAGCGACGCCGGGAAGCTGCGGTTGTACTCGGGCGTGACCACCACAAACGCCTCGGCCGCCGCGATCCGCTTCGCGAACCCGGCCATGCCGGCCGTCGGCTCGGCTGGCAACCGGGCCGGGATCGCGAACGTCGCGAGGTCGAGCACGTCGAGCACCACCCCGCCGTGCCCGGCGGCCCGCTCGACGAACCATCGGCCGATCTCGCCGCCGACCCGGCCCTCCCGGGTGCTGGCGACGAGCACGGCTACCCGCAGCTCCTCGTCCACACTTCTTGGGCGCCAGATCGGTGCGCGGTGCTGCCAGGTTGGATCTAGCGGCTGTTTCGGCTGGTCAGGGGCCTGGCGAAGAAGGGCGAAGTGCGCGGCTGGAGGGCGGGGGAAGATGCGCGAGATGCGGTCTGGCAGGGCTAGGCGGCGGGCCTGCGCGGCCGACAGGCGGCACGGGGCTCACCGAGTCAGGACGGATGCTGACCGAGCCTCGGGTGGGAAGGAACGGGTGGCATAGGCGGTGGTGCGAGACGCGATCTGGCACGGCTAGCAGCTGGGCAAGTTCTGCGATTGGAGCGCCCGGCAACGCTACGATTCGGGGGCAGGTTCCTGGCCCGCAGCGGGCCGCGGTTCTCGTCAGCCGCAACCACCCACGGAGCTCGCCGCGCGGGAGCGTGAGCGCGGGGCATCGCCGTTCGAGGTTAGCCAGAGGGATGGCGAACACGCGGGACCACGGCGCCTGGCGAACGCCGCAGGCAAGCGCGGCTGGGGAATTCGGCTAGCAAACAGCTCCTAGCCCGCCGCGACTGGCAAACACCGCAGACAGAGGCGGCTAGCCAACGCCACCCAGCCCAGCGCGACCAGCAAACAGCCATCGCGCTACAGCTGGCGAACGCAGCTGCCAAATGCCGCAGGCAAACACAGCCAGCCTGCACGGCTAGCAAACGGATTCGAGCCCGCCGCAGCAGGTGAACCACAGCTGGCAAACCCAGCCAGCCCAGGGCGACTAACAAACAGCCGCCTGCCCGCCACAGCTGGCGAACGATGCCGCCAAACGCCGTAGGCAAACGCAGCCAGCCAGCACGGGCGAGCGAACGGCTCCGAGCCCACTGTCCTGGCGGCCGCGGCTGGTGAGCACAGCTGGCAAATCCAGCCAGCTCAACGCGCCTAACGAACAGCCGTCAGCCCGCCACGGTGGGCGAACGTAGCTGCCGAACAGCGCAGGCAAAAGCAGCTAGCCACTCCAACCAGGCTCAACGCGTCTAACAAACAGCCGCCAGCCCGCCACAGCTGGCAAACAACGCTGCCAAACCCAGCCAGCCCAGCGCGGCTAACAAACAACCCACCACAACCGGCGAACAGGCCGACCGATTTGGTACCCGTGACCGGCGAAGCGTCAGCCCAACCCCGCCGGTCACGGAAGTCTCACTCTCGCAGCGCCAAAGCCACCGCGCCCAGCAGTGAAGCGTCCTGATCGAACCGCGCAGGCACCAGCTCCGGTGGGAACGGCACCGCAGCCGTCAGGCGTTCTCGTAGGGCGGGTAGCAGCACATCAGCCGACCGGACCAACCCGCCGCCCACTGCGATCCGGGCGGGGTCGAAGGCGATGGCCAGGTTGGCGACGTGCATGGAGAGCTCGTCCAGCGCCGAAGCGACCAGTTCCTTGGCCTCCGTGTTCTCCCGCGCCAAGGCGAACAGCTCCCCCGCCGTGACCGGGCGGCCGAGCAGCGCGGTTGCCCGCGTGCCCAGCCACCGGCCTCCGACGGCTTCTTCCAGTGGCGCCGCTCCGCTGGCGAATCCGTCGGCGTCTTGGGGGGTGCGCAGGTTGTACCCGATCTCCCCGGCCGCCCCGTTCGCGCCGGTCAGCAGGTGGCCTCCGACGAGGACCGCGGCGGCGATTCCCGTGCCCAGGGAGAGGAAGACCGCGGGGTCGGCTCCCTTCAGCGTGCCCCAGGTCCATTCCGCCAGTGCCGCGGCTTTGGCGTCGGTGCCGACCGCGATCGGAACGTCGGGGAAGGCTTCAGACACCAGGTCGGCCAGGTGGAGTTCTTCCCAGCCGGGCACGTTCGGGGCCAGCAGGATCCGGTCTGGCAGCACGATTCCGGGACTGACCACGCCGATCGCGGTCAGCGGAGCGCCGGCGACCAGCTCGGCGGCGGCGGCCAAAGCTCGCGTGACCACCTGTTCGGCGCCTGCTTCGGCGTCGGTGTCCAGGCGGCGCGTGGCCAGCAGGGCGCCGGTCCGGTCGGACAGACCCAGCGCCACTTTCGTGCCGCCGAAGTCGATGCCCAGGATCAGGTCTTCCGATGTCACTCGCGGGTCCCCTCGATGACCGGCGGGACAGCCTCCTGGCCGTCCCGGTGCGGACCGGCGGGCACCACGACCCTGCCGGTGTTGAACCCGTCGACGCTGACGGTCGGGGCCGCGCCGTGGAGGTCGGCGGCCCGGTAGCGGACAGTCAGCGTCTGCGACTGGCCCGGCCACAACGTGATGTCGTTGTCGTCCCAGGTCGCGGCCGGCAGCTGCGACCCGTCCGCGGAGCGGCGCAAGTCCGCGCGCAGGAAGAAGCTGACCGCGGAGGTCTTCGACGTGTTGGCGATCGTGACCGTGGTCGCGGTGTCCGTGCCGTCCGGGCCCCGCGAAGGTCGGGTCGAGGCGGTCACACTGACCTGCGACTTCGGCAGATCGCGCAGCGCGGTGAGGTCGCTGTACTGGCTCATCGTCGCCTGCGGGTTCTGCAGCGTCTTCGCCCAGTCGACCACGTCCTTCTGCGTCGACATCCAGTAGACGTTCCGGTCCACGACCTTCCCGCCCTGGCGCACCTGCAGTTCCACGAAGTACACCTGCGCCTTCGCGGGAGCCTTAGTCTCCGCCGGGACCTTCGGCTTCAGCAACCCGGTCGCGACGCCCTGGCTGTCCAGCGAAACCGCCGGAGCGGTCTGGTCGTCGAGGACCTTGCCCGCGGTGTCGTAAACCTTGGCCTGGACCGAAATCCCGTTCTGCCGCGCGGCACCCAGGTTGGACAGCGCGACCGTGCCGGTGTCATAGGTGTACAGCGCGTGCAACGGCTTGTTCGCCTTCTGCGCACCGAAATACGCGCCCGGCTGGTCGCCGTCGTTGTTGTACAGCGACCACAGCAGGGTCGGCCAGCCCTTGTTCAGCTGCCAGTACACCACGCCGGTCGACGGGTTCTTCTTGTCGTTGGCGTGCGCGAGGAACGCCTCGAACTGGGAGCGGGTGTTCTCGTAGTTCGCGATCTGCGCGGATTCCACATAGGACTCCAGCGAATCCCATTTCCCGTACCGGTGCGCGATCGACTCGTCCAGGGTGTACAGCGTGCCGAACTTGTAGCCGCCGTGCCCGGATTCGTAATTCGCGTGGTACTGGTTGTACGCCGGGTCCTGCCACAGCTTCGCCTGCTCCTCCGGCGACAGGAAGCGCCGCAGCGAATCCAGCGTCGGCACGGTGTGCCCGGCGCTCTGTTCGCTCGCGAAACCCCAGGCGCCGCCCGCGTTCGTGCGGCTCGGGTCGGTCTTGTCGAAGGTCGAGGAGTCGTACCAATAGGTCGGCGGGACCCAGTCGTACGGGCCTTCCTTCTCCCCCGACGGACCGAGCGTCTTGGTGCTCTTGTACTCCGCCGACGCGATCACCGGCACGTCCCAGTCGGCCGCCTTGAACGCGCTCAGCGTCTCGGTTTCCTGCCGCGGGATCGGCTCGTTGTCGCTCCAGCCGTAGGTGATCACGCTGGGATGGCTGCGTTCGGCCTGTGCGATCGAATACGCGGAATCGTGCATGATCCGGTAGTCGCGGTCGGTCAGTTTCTCCGGATGCTCCGGCTGCCAGGCGTCGCAGCAGAGGAATCCGCCGAGCACCAGCAGTCCGGCGCGGTCGGCCTGCTCGTAGAAGTCCGCGGGCATGTCGTGGCCCTCGAGCCGGACGCCGGACAGGCCCATGTTCTTGATCAGCGCGAGCTGGTGCGCGATGTCGGCCTTGTCGTAGCGCAGGAACAGGTCCGGCGCGAAACCGCCGCCGCGGAACACGAAATCGCGGCCGTTGACCGCGAACTTCCGCGCGCCGTCCGGCAGCGCCGGGGACTTGCCGATCAGCTTCGACGTCACCGTCCGGATCCCGAACGTCTCCGATGACGACGTCGACACCGCGCCGTCCTGCGAAACTGTCGTACCCAAGGTGTACAACGGCTGTGCACCCATCGAGTACGGCCACCACACTTGCGGCTTCACGATCTTCAACTGCGGGAATTTGGCCGGCGTGAACGTCACGGTTTGCTTGGCGTGCGCGGGAATCGTGACGTTCTGCCGCACCACGATCGGCCGCCCGCGCCCCGGCGGTGTGACCGTCGCGGCGACCTCGCCGGTCTGCGGCGTGTCCGCGTTGTTGGTCACGTCGACCTTCGCGGTCAGCGATGACGTCGACAGATCCGCCGCGTTGTCCTGCACGACATGCGCGTTGTCGCCGCTCAGCGCGTCCGACAGCTGCAGTGTCGGCGGGAACTGCAAGCCGGTGTTGTTGTCCGGCACGATCTGTGCCCAGTCGGCCTGGTCGAGCGTGTACATCGAATTCGGGTCGTTCGGGTACATCTTGACCGCGAGCGTGTTCCTGCCCGGCCGCAGGAGTTTCGTGACGTCGAAGGTGTGGCCCGCGTACGCGCCGCTCACCACGTCCTTGCCCGCGACGAGCGTGCCGTTCAGCCACACGTCGCCCTCGCCGACGACGCCGGGGATGGTCAGCTTCGCGTTCTTGCCTGGCCGGAAACCGGGGTTGAAATCGGTGCGGAACCACCACGGGTCCTTGAACTGCTTCGTGGTGACCGGTCCGCGCTTCGCCTGGTAGCCGAAGCATTTGCGCATGTTGTCCGAGTAGAACACGTTCGGGCATTTGCCGTTCTGCACCAACGCGTTGATCTCGGTGCCCGGTGCGCCCGCGTCGTCCGGCTTCACCTTCAACCAGCCGTGCGTCGGGTAGCCAGGCCTCGACACCGCCGTGCCGCCGTCCTTGACCTGCGCGGTGGTCAGCACCTGCCAGCCGCCGAGGCCGATCGTCGACTGCCCCTGCGGACGCGATGCCACCGATTCCGGCTGCTGCGCGGAAGCGGTACTCGACACGGCGGTCACCACGCCGGGGACGAGGACGAGCGCGGTGATCCCGGCGATCAGCGGCTTCCTCACGACTCCACCCCCGCGGCCGGTTGGGACGCGAACGCCTCGCGGATTTCCTTGGGGCCGAACGGCCACACCTTTTCCTTCGAGGCGTAGATCAGGAAGGCGAGGACGCCGAGGACGATCCAGGCGACCGAAAGCCAGATCGAAAGCCAACTGGCCGACACGTAGACGTAAACCCACCCGACGAGCGCGATGATCGTCGGCACCGGATACAGCACCTGCCGGTAAGGCCGCTTGAGGTGCGGCTGGCGGCGGCGCAGCACGACGATCGCCGCGACCTGCGCCAGAGACTGGATGATCACCAGCACCGTAACCGCCGCGTTGATGACGTCAGTCAAGGTGAACAGCGAACCGATCGCCGTGATGACGCCCATCGCGAGCACGCCCGCGGTCGGGAGGTTCAGCTTCGGGTGCAGTTTGCCGAACACCGGCAGGAACACCTTGTCGCGCGCGGCTTCGAACGGCACCCGCGACCCGCCGAGCAGCCCGGCGAACACCGAACCGACCGCGGCGATCACGATGAAGACGGTGACGATCTTCGCGGTCACCGAACCCCATGCCTGCTCGAGCACCGACGACGCCACCGACGTCGCGTTCTTGATCGACTCCAGCGGCTGCGAGCCGAGAACGCCCACCTGCAGCAGGAAGTAGAGCGTCATGATGCCGAGAATGGAGAAGATGATCGACCGCGGGAGCGTGCGGCCCGGGTTGCGGACCTCGCCGCCGAGGTACGCGCTCGTGTTGTAGCCGAGGTAGTCGTAGACGGCGATCACGAGGCCCGCGCCGAGACCGGACCAGAACGCGCCGCCCGAGCCGAAGGCGCCCGGGGTGAAGTCGAACGCCTGGTGCGCGTCGAAGTGCGAGAAGGCCGCGATGATCACCGCGAAGACGGCGAAAAGCATGATCAGGAACAGCGCGGTGGTGAGCTTGCTGATCTGGCCGATCCGGCGGAACAGCGCGAGCACGATCAGCACGACGAGGCCGATGCCGATCACCTTGCCCAGCGGGGTGACGCCGCCCGCGTCGGTCACGCCCGGCACCAGATAGCCCAGGTACTGGACCAGCCCGATGATGCCGGTGGACATGATGAGCGGGATGAACAGCACCGCGCTCCAGGCGAAGAGGAACGGCATCAGCCTGCCGGTGCGGTACTGGAACGCTTCGCGCAGGTAGATGTAGGTGCCGCCGGCCCCGGGCAGCGCGGCGCCCAGTTCGGCCCACACCAGCCCGTCGGCGAGCGCGATGATCGCGCCGATGATCCAGCCGAACATCGCCTGCGGGCCGCCCATGGTCGCGACCATCGCGGGGATCGTGACGAACGGGCCGATCCCGCACATCTGCGTCATGTTGATCGCGGTCGCCTGCAGCGGCCCGATCCGGCGTTCGAGACCGTTCCCCGGAAGGGTCGCGGAGTCCCCCGGGCGGGTGGGTGAGCTCACGTCGTGCCTCCATCCAATAGTTAGTAAAGCTTCTTAACATAAGAGGAACGGGGTGCGGAAGGGCTGCGTCCGGAAAGTTGCCGAAACCGGTGCGGGAGTGGGAGAAGGGGACGGTGGGGCGCGGGTCCCGCAGGCACGGCTCCTCGCGACACGGGCGGGCGCTCCGGCGGGATGGCGCCGCTGACCGGGAGCCGTGCCGAGCGAGCGGAAAACCGGCTGACGGGCGGACCGCGCGACTGCCAGACTGCTTCCCGTCGTCCGCCGACCCGGGAGCGTTCGCCTGATGTCCCAACCGATCTTGCACACCGAACGCCTCCGCCTGGTCCCGTTGTCCGCCGGACATCTCGAGCACCTGGTCGAACTCTCCGCCGACCCCGAGGTGATGCGCTTCCTGGCCGGTGTGCAGACCCCTGAGCAGTCAGCGGACGAGCTTCGGCGAACCCTCGCGTACGCCGAGGGCGGGATCGGTTGCTGGACCGGCTTCATCGACGGCGCTTTCGCCGGTTTCTGGTCGCTGCGTCCCGGCGAAACCGCGGGAGAGGCCGAATTGGGATACCGGATGCTTCGCGGGTACTGGCGCAAGGGACTCGGCAAGGAAGGGGCACGGGAGATGCTCCGGCACGGGTTCCGCGACGTCGGGCTCGACCGGATCTACGCCCGGACAGCGGTGCTCAACAAAGCCTCCCAGGCGACGATGGCCTCGATCGGGCTCCGGCACCTCCGCGACTTCATCGGCGACCCGAAGTACTTCGCGCCGGGCGAGGACCGGCACGCGGTCGAGTACGCCGTCGGCCGCGAAGAGTGGCTGGCTAGCGAGTTCGCCTGATGTCCCAACCGGTCCTGCGCACCGAACGCCTCCGGCTGGTCCCGTTGTCCGCCGGAGATCTCGAGCACGAGGTCGAGATGTCCGCCGACCCGGAAGTCATGCGCTACCTGGGCGGCGTGCGGACCCGGGAACAGTCGGCCGAAGCGCTTCGGAGACTGCTCGCGGGCACCCAGCCGGGGCTCGGTTGCTGGGCCGGGTTCCTCGAAGCCGAGTTCGCCGGTTACTGGGCCTTACGCCCCGCCGAAGCCCCGAAAGACGCCGAATTGGGATACCGGCTGCTCCGCAAGCACTGGCGCAAAGGACTCGCCAAGGAAGGCTCGCTCGAACTGCTCCGGTACGGCTTCCGCGAGGTCGGCCTGGACCGGATCTTCGCCGGGACCGCAGCGGGCAACAAGGCCTCCCTGGCGACCATGGCGTCGATCGGGCTCCGCCACATCCGCGACTTCGTCTCCGACGATCCCGACTACTTCGCGCCAGGCGACGACCGGCACGCCGTCGAGTACGCGCTCACCCGCGACGAGTGGCTGGCCCGCACCTAGCGGAAACACGTTCACCCCGGCGCGCCGCGGAGGCGGATGGCACGCCGCCCCGGCGACCCCATATCGTTGCGCAGCAGCCGTCCGGAGGTGGAACCCGAACCGTGCCCGACTACTACGCGGTACTCGGCGTGGGGAAAACCGCGTCCCCCACGGAGATCAAGGCCGCCTACCGCAGGCTGGCCAAGACGCTGCACCCGGACGCGGGCGGCACGGTCGGCACCTTCCAGCTGTTGCGCGAGGCCTACGACACCCTCGCCGACCCCAGCGAACGCGCCCGCTACGACGCCGGCGTCCCGGCCGCCTCGGTGCCCAAACCGCGGCCGCGGCGGCGGTTCGGCGAGCAGCCCGGCTACCGCCCGGAGGCGCCGGAGATCGATCCGGAAACCCTGGAGTGGTGGTCGTTCGCCGCGGCCGACCCGCGGATGCGGCACGGGCGGCGGCGCGGGCCGGGGCACACGCCGGTCGTCGCGGCCATTGCCGGCACGGTGCTGGTGCTGTTGCCGCTGCTCGCCGGGATCGACTTCACGCCGCCGGTGCTGATCGTCTGGCTCGCGCTCACCGCGGGCACCGCGCTGCTCGTGCACCGGCTCGCCCGCGGTTTCCTTTCCGCGCGCCGCGCCCGGCACGAGTTCGCGGAGGAATTCGGCGGCAGCGCGGTGTTCGGCGCCCCCGGCGCCGAGGCCGACGAGCTGGCCGAACAGCTCACCGCCGACCTGCTGGAGCGCTATCTGACCCGGCTGCCCGGCGCGCGCATCTTCCACGGTCTCGCGTGGCCCGGTTCGGTGTTCGCCGACGTCGACCACGCGGTGCTGTGCGGGAAACGCCTGGTGCTGGTCGAATCGAAGCTCTGGCTGCCCGGGCACTACGAAACCGCCGAGGACGGACGGCTGCTGCGCAACGGGCGCCCGTTCCGCGGCGGCGGCAGCCAGCTGGAAGAAAGCCTGGAGCGCTACCGCGAACTGCTGCCCGGCGTCGCGCTGCGCGGCGCGATGATCGTGTACCCGAGCCGCGACGGCGAGGTCACCACCGCCGAACCGGACGGCGAACCCGGCCCGCCGATGACGCCGGAGCAGTTCCTGCACGAGATCGGCGGCTGGCTGTCCGCCGAACCGTCCACTGTGGACCACAACGCGCTGCGCACGGTGCGCGCGCAGGTCACCGGATCCGGCCGGGCGGCCTGATTCACCCGGGACATATCCGGCATGTGTCACTGTGAGTGCATGACAACCGTGCGCGCCGACCGCCGCCCCGTCCTGCTCGCGCTGGCCGGGATCGCCGCGCTGGCTCTCGGCGCCGTGCTGATGCTGCTGTTGCAACTGGTGCCGCCGACCGACGAGATCAGCGCGACCTGGCGGACCATCAGCGAGTACGGGCGGTCGGACCACAAATGGGTGTTCGACCTGGCAATCGTGCTGGTCGCGGCCGGTTCGGCGGTCGCGTTCGCCGTGCTGCGACTGCAAGGAAGGCTGCCGGTCCTCGCGGCCGTGCTCGGAGCGTTCTGGACAGCCGGGCTGCTGGTGATCATCGCGTTCCCGAAGACCGACTGGGCCAACGCGGCCGCGACCGGCGCGGGCGGCACGCTGCACCGGATCGCCAGTGTCGTCGCCTTCGTCTGCCTTCCGCTCGCGGTACTCGTCTCGGCGCGCGCAGCTTTTCCGGACTCGCCGCGCCGCCGGTTCCTCGCCCGCGCGCTCGCCGTCGCGTCGCTCGCCTGGTTCGCGGTGATCCTCGGCGCGGTCGCCGTCGCCGCGCTGACCGACCAGCGCTGGTGGCTGCTCATCCCGCTCGGCCTCGTCGAACGCGGGATGGCGCTCACCGAACTTGTCGCACTGGCCGCACTTGCCGCCCCGACCGTCGGGTCAGCAGCCGGACGCTGAGGACCGCGCCGACAGCCAACGCGCTCAGCACATAGGCGTTGCCCAGCACCATCTCGACCGGGTTCCAGGACAGCTCCCGGTGCCCGCCTTCGGGAACCACAGCCAGCGCGATCCCGCTGAAAACCGCTCCGGCGCAGATCAGCCCGGCCCGTTTGCCCGACAGAAAACCGACCAGCGGCACCGCCCAAATCCAGTGGTGCGTCCAGGAAAGCGGGCTCACCAGCAACCCGCAGCCCGCCGTCACGAGCAGCGCGGCTCGCGGGTCGCCGCGCCGGTGGAACTCGCGGACCAGCAGCGCGCCCGCCAGCAGGCACACTGCGGCCGACGCCGCGTACCAGCCGAGCGAGGTCGCGCCGAACCTCGCGAACATGCCGTGCAGGGACTGGTCGAGGACCCAGTCGAGGGTTCCGGCGTTGCGGTTGTCCAGCATGGCCGAGGTCCAGTACCGGATCGAGTCGCCCGGCAGGAGCAGCGCTCCGGCGGCGCTCACTCCGAGGAAGGTCGCCAGCGCGCGCCACGCGTCGGCGCGGCGGCCGGTCAGGAGCAGGTACGGGACGAAGATCAGCGGGGTCAGCTTCACCGCCGCCGCGAGTCCGATCAACATTCCGCCGGATCTGCGGTTGCGGACCGGCAGCGCGTCCAGCACGACCATGGCCATCAGGACGCCGTTGATCTGGCCCAGCGAAATCATCCGCCACACGGGTTCCAGCACGGGCAGGAGACAGAGCGCCAGCAGCGGCCGTTCACGGGCGAACCGGCGCGACACCGACCACAGCGCGAGCACCGAGCCGACCGCGATCAGCAGCCACGCGAAGTGCGCCGGGAGCGCGGCCAGCGGCAGGAACAGCAACGCCGAGCTCGGCGGGTACGTGAAAGACATCCCAGGAGCTTGAATGTCAAGCCGCAACG
>NZ_SDLT01000033.1 GCF_004522235.1 Amycolatopsis nivea | reverse complement strand
CCGAAGGGTTGTGGGAGAGTAGGACACCGCCGAACTTAACCACACAGTCTGGGCCCCGGTCGAGAACCCGAAGAGGGTTTTCCCGGGGCCCAGACTCATTTTCACGGACAAGTACGAGGCCCGGAACCCCAACAGGGGAACCGGGCCTTCGTCATGTCCGGGTCACAGCGGCAGTCCGCGGCCTCGGACGGGAGACGAGAACACCAGCGAGGTCGTCGTCTCGCCGTAGCGCTGGGCCTGTTCCACAAAACGCTCCAGTTCGGCCGTCGTGCGGCAGTGCACGCGGAGCAGCCAGCACTCGTCTCCGGTGACGTGATCGGCGTCCGTGATCTCCGGTAGCGGAAGGATCGTCTCGCGGAAGCGCGGGCCGTCCAGGCTCCGGACGCGAACCCGGACGATCGCCTGGATCGGGCGGCCCAGTTTCTCCGGATCGACGCGTGCCGCGTAGCCGATGATCACCCCGCGCTGTTCCAGCCGGCGCACTCGTTCCGTCACGGCGGGGGCGGACAGCGAGACCCGGCGGCCGAGTTCCGAGAACGTCAGGCGGCCGTCGGACTGGAGCAGCTCCAGCAGGTGCCGGTCAACGTCGTCCAGGTCCATCGCGGCACCCTCTCAGAAACTCAAGGCCAACTGCCGTCCAGACCCGGAAAACCCTGGTGAGGACGGCGGAACACCTGGATCTTCCCCTGTCCCGGACCAGGACCGGAACGGGAGGATCACCAGTGTGAAACCGCGCATCCTCTCCCTTCCCCACGAAGCCGCTAACGCCGTCGAGTACTTCGGGCGTGAGCTCGCCTTCGAGGTCGATCCGGTCGACCTTGCCCAGGACCTCGCCGACGGACGCACCGACGGCTACGCCCTCGTCGAAACCCGCAGCCCGGGCGCGTACGCCGAAGCTCACCTGCCGGGCGCGATCTGCTTGCCGTACCGGGAAATGACCGAGGAAAGCACCCGTGACCTCGACCGGAACCTCGTCTACGTCTGCTACTGCGAGAGCATCTACTGCAACGCCGCCACCCAGGGCGCGTACCGGCTCGCGCAGCTCGGCTTCACGGTGAAACGGCTCTCCGGCGGCATCACGACCTGGCTCGCCCACGGCTATCCGACGGAGGCCGGACAGCCCGTACCCTGGACGCCGTGACTCGTCTGCTCATCATCCAGCCCGACGCCAGCGACCCCATCGGCCCGCTCGGGGAGTGGCTCACCGAGGCCGGCGCGGAACTCGACGTGCGGCTGCCGCCGGAGCAGGAGTTGCCCTCGAGCCTCGACGGGTACGACGGGTTGATCTGTCTCGGCGGCGGCATGGGCGCGCTCGACGACGCGAAGCACCCCTGGCTCGCCGACGTCCGGAAGCTGCTCGCCACCGCGGCGGGGCATGCCTTGCCGACGCTCGGGATCTGTCTCGGTTCGCAGCTGCTCGCCGTCGCGACCGGCGGGCAGGTCGCGAAGGGCGAGTCCGGTCCCGAGGTCGGGCCGGGGCTCGTGTCCAAGAAGGACGCCGCGTGGGTCGATCCGCTCTTCGCGGACATGCCCTTCCTCCCGGACGTCCTGCAATTCCACGGCGACGTCATCACCGTCCTGCCGCAGAGCGCCGAGCTGCTCGCGTCCACTCCGAAGTACCCGCACCAGGCGTACCGGATGAACCGTTGTGTCTACGGTGTCCAGTTCCACATCGAGACCACGCCGGACGTCGTCCGCGCCTGGGCCGAGGCGGCACCGGAAATGGCGGAACTCACCCGTCCGGGCGCGCTGGAGGAGGAGAGCCTGATCTCAGCGCACGCGGACATCGCCGAGACGTGGCGTCCGTTCGCGCACCGGTTCGTCCAGTTGGCCGCCGGTCGGCTGGAGGCGGCTCCGGAAAGTCAACGCCAGTTGCCGCTCGCTTAACGGATGACGTCGGAATCACTTACGGCGAGTTAACGGTTCACCCAAACGGTCAGGTACCTTGCGAGAGGTATTTCCGTAGGGTTCGGAGGTCGGGGTGGACCCCTCGCTGCTCGTTGTCGTCGTGATCTGCACGGCGCTGGTTTTCGATTTCACCAACGGCTTCCACGACACGGCGAACGCGATGGCGACCTCGATCGCCACCGGAGCACTCCGGCCCCGCGTCGCCGTCGCGATCTCCGCGGTGCTGAACCTGGCCGGCGCGTTCCTGTCGGTCGAGGTCGCGAAAACGATTTCCAGCGGTCTCGTCGACGAGACGAGGATCGGGCCCGCCATCGTGTTCGGCGGGCTCATCGGGGCGATCGTCTGGAACCTCTTCACCTGGTACGTCGGCCTGCCGTCGAGTTCGTCGCACGCGCTGTTCGGCGGCTTGATCGGCGCGACCTGGGTGTCCGCGGGCGCGGACTCCGTCCATTTCGGCAAGATCGTGGACAAGGTGCTCGTCCCGGCCGCGGCGTCGCCGATCATCGCGGGAGTGGCGGCGGCCGCGGTCACGTACTTCGTCTACCGGTTCCTGGTGCGCAAGCGCGGCGGCCGGGGTTTCCGGGTCGGACAGATCGTCTCCGCGTCGCTGGTCTCGCTCGCGCACGGCACCAACGACGCGCAGAAAACCATGGGTGTCATCACCCTGACCCTCGTAGCGGCCGGCAGTCTCCCCGCCGGGTCCGCGCCGCCCGTGTGGGTGATCATCAGCGCCGCGTCCGCGCTCGCGCTCGGCACCTACCTCGGCGGCTGGCGCATCACCCACACTCTCGGCAAGGGCCTCACCGACATCGAAGGCCCGCAGGGCTTTTCCGCGCAGACCAGCAGCGCTGTCGTGATCCTGCTGTCCTCGCACCTCGGTTTCCCGCTGTCGACCACGCACGTCTGCTCGGGCGGCATCATCGGCTCCGGCGTCGGCCGTCGCGAGGCTCCGGTGCGTTGGCGGATGGCGGGCCGGATGGTGCTCGCGTGGCTGTTCACGCTGCCCGCGGCGGCCATCGTCGGCGCGGCGGCGGGCAAGATCGCCTCGCTCGGCGAGGCCGGGACGATCGCGGTCGGCGTCGCCGGGATTCTCTTCGCGGCCGGGATTTACCTCCTTTCCCGGCGTAAACCCGTCACCGCACACAGCTTCCAGGTCCCCGAACCCTCCGCTGTCGACACCGAACCGGACCGCCTGGCTGCCTGAACCGCCCCGGGTCCGGCTACGGTGTGAGCGATGGCAGAGCGCGCGCGGACCACAGCTTCGGCGGCCAGGTACGGCTTCACTGACACCCGGGCCGACGGTCAACTGCGCGCCGCGGGCTGGTGGACCGAAGGCGGACCCGCCGACGGCGCCACCGACGTCCTCCTCGCCCTCTCCCGCGCCGCGGATCCGGATCTCGCGCTGGCCGGGCTCGACCGCATTCGCGAGGCCGACGAACCCGGCTGGTCTGAACTGGACAGCACGCTCCGCGAGAACCGCACGTTCCGAGGTCGGCTACTGGGCGTGCTCGGCACCTCCACCGCGTTGGCGGATTTCCTCGTCGCCAATCCGGGGGAATGGCGGTGTCTCGCGGACAACCGGTGCACCGACCCGGCGAAGTTCGCGGAGCGGCTGCTCGAGCGGGTCCGCCAGGACGACGGGACGTACCTCACCGGGACCGCCGCCGAATCCGAGCTGCGGGCCGGTTACCGCGGGCTGCTGCTCGGCATCGCCGCCGCTGACCTCGGCCACCTCGTCGAACCCGGGCTGGAACATCCGGAGTTCCGGGACGTGGCCAGCGAGCTGACCACTCTCGCCGAGGCTTCGTTGCAGGCCGGGCTCGTCGTCGCCGAGCAGGAGCTCGGTGCGTCCGCCGAAGGCACACTCGCGGTGATCGCGATGGGCAAGACCGGCGGCCGTGAGCTGAACTACGTGAGCGACGTCGACGTCATCTTCGTCGGGGCCGGCGACCTCGGCGTCGCGACCCGGCTGGCCAGCACGATGATGCGGCTGGTCGGCAACGCGTGCTTCGAGGTCGACGCGGCGTTGCGGCCGGAAGGCAAGAGCGGGGCCCTGGTGCGCACGCTCGAAGGGCACACCGCGTACTACCAGAAGTGGGCGAAGACCTGGGAGTTCCAGGCTTTGCTGAAGGCGCGTCCGGTGGCGGGCGACGCCGAACTGGGCCGCCAGTACGCGGAGATGGTCGCGCCGATGGTGTGGTCGGCCGCGGACCGAGAGAACTTCGTGACCGAGGTCCAGCAGATGCGCCGGCGGGTGGAGGACCACGTCGCGTCGGAGCATCTCGAACGCGAGCTGAAGCTGGGCCGCGGCGGCCTGCGCGACGTCGAGTTCGCCGTGCAGCTGCTGCAGCTCGTGCACGGCCGGGTCGATCCCGCGCTGCGTTCATCGTCCACTTTGGACGCATTGGCCGCGCTGGGCGACGGCGGGTACGTCGGCCGCGCGGACGCGGCGGAGATGAGCTCGTCGTACGAGTTCCTGCGCACCGTCGAGCACCGGCTGCAGTTGCGCCGGTTGCGGCGGACGCACCTGTTCCCGGCCGCGTCGGACACCGATGAGCTGCGAATTCTCGCCCGTGCCTGTGGGATTCGGCCGGTGCGCGGACGCAGCCAGGGCGAGGCGTTGCTCGCCGAGTTCCGCCGGCACGCGCAGGGGATTCGGCGACTGCACGAGAAGGTCTTCTACCGTCCGCTGCTGCAGTCGGTGGCGAATGTGCCGACGGAAGCGTTGCGGCTCACCACGAAACAGGCAGCCAGCCGGCTCGCCGCGCTCGGCTATGCCGCGCCGGAGGGGGCGTTGCAGCACATCAAGGCGTTGACCGCCGGGGTGTCGCGGCGCGCGGCGATTCAGCAGGCGCTGCTTCCGGTGTTGCTCGATTGCCTCGCTGACACGCCGGATCCGGACGGTGGGCTGCTCTCGTATCGCAAGGTGTCCGAGGCGCTTCAGGACACGCCGTGGTACCTGCGGGTGCTGCGTGACGAAGGCACTGTCGTCGAGCGGCTCGCTTTCCTGCTCGGCACGTCGCACCTCGTTCCGGACCTGCTCGTCCGCGCGCCGGAAGTGCTGCAGCTGCTGGGAGATCCGGCTCGGTTGACCGGACGTACGCCAGCCGAAGTGGCGACGTCGCTTCGGGCCGCCGTACGCCGTCAGCCGGGGCTGAGCGCGGCGGTCACCGCTGCTCGATCGCTGCGTCGGCATGAGTTGCTTCGCGTCGCGTGCGCGGATTTGTTGGGACTGCTGGATGTTCCGTCGGTCTGCGAAGCGCTGTCGAGCGTGTGGGTCGCGGTGTTGCAGGGAGCGCTGTCGGCGGCTTACCGGCAACGGCAGGCTGAGCTGGGGCGCACTCCGGCGACGATCGCGGTCATCGGCATGGGCCGGCTCGGCGGGGCGGAACTGGGCTACGGCTCGGACGCCGACGTCCTCTTCGTCTGCGGACCCGCGGAAGGGGTTCCGGACGCCGAAGCGCTGCGGTTCGCTTCGTCAGTCGCGGAGACGGTGCGGAAGATCCTCGGCGCGCCGAGCGCGGACCCGGCATTGGTCGTCGACGCGGATCTCCGACCCGAAGGACGCAGCGGGCCGCTCGTGCGGACGCTGGAGTCGTACCGCGCGTACTACCAGCGCTGGGGCGAGGTGTGGGAATCGCAGGCGTTGCTGCGGGCCCGGTTCGTCGCGGGGGACGAGGAGCTCGGCCAGCGGTTCATCGAGATGATCGACCCGTTGCGTTATCCCGAAGGCGGGCTCGACCCGACGGACGCGCGCGAGATCCGGCGGATCAAGGCGCGGGTGGAGACCGAACGGCTCCCGCGTGGCGCAGACCCGACCCGGCACACCAAACTCGGCCGCGGCGGTCTCGCCGACGTCGAGTGGACCGTCCAGCTTCTGCAGTTGCAGCACGCGCACGAGGTGCCTGGCCTGCGGACGACGTCGACCCTCGACGCGCTGACCGCCTTGGCCGAAGCGGGCCTCGCGTCGGCTGAGGCGGTGGACTCGTTGCGCGAGGCCTGGCTGCTGGCCACGCGCGTGCGCAACGCGACGATGCTGGTGCGCGGCAAGGCAGCGGACGAGGTGCCCGGCACCGGCCGCGACCTGGCCGCGGTGGCGCGCGTGTTCGGCTACTCGGTGGACGACGACCCCGGCGAGTTCCTCGACGCCTACCGCCGTGTGACGCGGCACGCGCACGCCGTGGTCGAGGAACTCTTCTACGACAACTAGCCTGGACCTCGTGACCGACCGCGAACCGTTCCGCACCCGGATCAAGGTGCGCCACTACGAACTCGACACGCTGGGCCACCTGAACCACGCCGTCTACCACTCGTACGGCGAGGTTTCGCGGCTGGAAGTCTTCGAGGCGGCAGGCGGCAACACCCTGCACGAATCGCATCTCGCGCCGGTGCTGCTCGAATCGAACATCGTCTACCGGCGGGAACTGCGCGCCGGCGACGTGGTGGACGTTACCTGCGACGCCTCGTTCGGCGACGGCAAGGTGTTCTGGATGACCTCGCGCATCGTCAAGCTGGACGGGACGCTGTCGGCCGAGATCAAGTGCACGCTGGGGTTGATGGATCTGGAGAAGCGCAAGCTGGTGCCGGATCCGCGGGGGCATTTCGAGCGGGCCGGGGTCGACCTGAAGGTGCTGTCCACTTCGGAGTGAGCGCGCCTGGCCCAGACTTTCGAGACCGCTGGCGTGGGAGCGGCGCTCGGGCGACTCGCCGCCCTGATCGGCATGAATCCGGCCGACCGCGAGGCCGATGCCCCGGAATTCGTGGTGACGGTCCGACGGCATACCCGAAAGCCAGCGCGAGGACCGTCGTCGAAACCCTCGCCGCGGCTTGACGCCGGGGTCAGTCCAGCCGCATCCCGTGCCACACCAGGTCCACCACCCCTTCCGTCTCGGCTTTCCAATCTCCTTCCGGGGTAAGGAAAAACAGCCCGCCGAGACCGCGCATCAGGGTTTCCGTCTTCAGGTCCGGGCGGATCGTGCCCGCCTCCGCGTTCGCCTTGCGCAGGGTGTCGAGCGCGTCGAGCATCCGCGCGTACGCCTGCGTCGGCAGTTCGCTCTGCGACGCGCGCAACGCGTTGGCCAGCCCGCGTTTCGTCATCATGTAGTGCGCCAGGTGATCCACGATCCAGACGCGCAGCGCCTGATCGGGGGAATACTCGGCGAGCAATTCGGGCACGATCTCGACGAGCTGGTTCACCTCGCGTTCGTAGACGGCCAGCACGAGCGACTCCGGCGTGGGGAAGTGCCGGTACACCGTGCCGACGCCGACGCCCGCCTCCTTGGCGACCGCGTTGAACGACACTTCTCCTGCCCGGCTCACGGTTTCCGCCGCGACCGCGAGGATCCGTTCGTGGTTGCGCCGGGTGTCCGCCCGCCGCGGGCTCACCGGCATCGCGCCTCCCGGGGTGCTTCGCTTGCCTGACCTGGAGCTGCTCCAGCGTCACCTGGAGTAGCTCCACTTCGTTGCGTAGCGGATTCTAATCCGCTAGCCTCGGTCAAAGCGAGCCAAGCGGATGAATATCCGGTTTAACCTCCGGCGGCTCGCGTTCCCGAAGGGCCGTCACCACCACCATCACGCCGCAGGACGTCCGCCGCGGACGGGCTGCGGGAAAGCGAACCCTACTGTGGACATTTCCCTTGAAGTCAATGGAACAACCGAGGAGCTCGGCGTCGATCCGGGAGTGACCCTCCTGGACGCGCTGCGCGAGCGGCTCGGCATCACCGGCCCGAAGAAGGGCTGCGACCGCGGTCAGTGCGGCGCCTGCACCGTGCACGTCGACGGCAAGCCGGTGCTGTCCTGCCTCACGCTCGCGGCCGCCGTGCGCGGTCCCGTCACCACCGTCGAAGGACTGTCCGCCGAGGACGAACTGCACCCGGTGCAGCAGGCGTTCGTGGACCAGGACGCGCTGCAGTGCGGGTTCTGCACGTCCGGGCAGGTGATGTCGGCGGTCGCCGCGGTGCGCGACGACGTGTCCGACGTCCGCGAGTTCATGTCCGGAAATCTGTGCCGTTGTTCGGCGTACCCGAACATCGTGCGCGCCGTGGAGCAGGCGAGGCAGGCCGATGCGACCGTTTGAGCTCACCGCACCCGCCACCGTCGAGGACGCGCTGGGCAGCGCGGGCACCTATCTCGCGGGCGGCACCACCCTGGTCGACCTGATGAAGCTCGACGTTCTCACCCCGCAGCAGGTGCTGGACATCAACGACCTTCCGCTGCGGGGCATCGACACCGCGGACGGCCTGCGCTTCGGCGCGCTGGAGCGGATGGGCGACATCGCCGCGCATCCCGGCGTGTACCCGGCGATCTCGCGCGCGCTGTTGCTCAGCGCGTCGCAGCAGTTGCGGAACATGGCCAGCGTCGGCGGAAACCTGATGCAGCGCACCCGGTGCTCGTATTTCCGGGACGTCGCGATGCCGTGCAACCGGCGTGCTCCGGGCAGCGGCTGTTCGGCGATTTCCGGCGTCAACCGGATGCACGCGATCTTCGGCACCAGTGATTCCTGTGTGGCCACCCACGCCAGCGATGTCGCGGTCGCGCTGGTCGCGCTCGACGCGGAGGTCGTGCTGGCCGGCGCCGAGGGCACCCGGACGGTCCCGCTGTCCGAGTTCTACCGGCAGCCGGGCGAAACCCCGGAGATCGAGCACGACCTGCGTCCGGGCGAGCTGATCACCGAGGTGCGCGTGCCGCGGCTCGACTGGGCGGAGAACTCGACGTACGTCAAGATCCGCGACCGGCAGTCGTACGAATTCGCGCTGTGCTCGGCGGCGGTCGCGCTCGACGTGCGCGACGGGAAGATCGCCGACGCCCGCGTGGCGGCTGGCGGAGTCGGGACGGTTCCGTGGCGGCTGCCCGCCGTGGAAGAGGCGCTGCGCGGCGCGGAGCTGACCGAGGAAGCCTTCGCCGCTGCCGCCGCGGTGGCCGTCGAGGGGGCAAAGCCGTTGTCCGGCAACGTGTTCAAACCTTCGCTGCTGAAGCGGACGATCGTCCGCGCGCTGCTCGAACTGACCGAAGGGAGCCGGGCATGAGTGCGCGGCTGGACGGTCCGCGGAAAGTCACCGGCCAGGCCGATTACGCGCTGGACCGCACGTTCCCGGGCATGCTGTACGGGTACATCGTGCTCAGCACGATCGCGCACGGCGAGATCACCGCGATGGACGTCACCGCGGCGAAGAGCGCGCCCGGGGTCGTGAGCGTCTACAGCCCGTTCGACCCGCTCGAACTGCACCCGTTCAAGTCGCAGCTGATGGGCGATTTGTGGCTCCCGCTGCAGGACCGGGACGTGGTGTTCTACGGGCAGCCGATCGGGCTGGTCGTCGCGGAGACGTTCGAACAGGCACGGGACGCGGCGGGGCTGATCGAGGTCTCCTACCAGGAGAAGCCCGCGCTGACGTCGATGGAGGACGGGCTCGCGACCGCGGAGGACGCACCGGAAAGCCGGGGCAGCGCGCCGTCGATCGAGGTGCTCGCCGACGGTGTCGAGTCCATCGCGGACGCACTGGCGGAGAGCGCGGTCGTCGTTTCGGAGACCTACCGCACCGCGACGCAGAACCACGCCGCGATGGAGCCGCATTCGGCGGTCGCGAAGTGGGACGGCGGCGAGCTCACCCTCTACAGCGGAAACCAGGCCAGTTACCTGCAGGCCATGGAAATGGCCGGGGTGCTCGGCATCGAGCCGTCGGCTGTGCACGCGGTGAACCCGTACGTGGGCGGCGCGTTCGGCGGCAAGGCGGGCACCTCGGCTCCGGGGATGCTGGCTGCGGCCGCCGCCAAGGCGCTCGACCGTCCGGTGAAGTGCGCGCTCACCCGCGAGCAGGTGTTCACGGCGACGGCGAACCGGCCGGCCACGGTGCAGAAGATCGCACTGGGCGCGGACCGCGACGGCACGCTGATCGCGGTGCAGCACGACTCCTGGTCGGCCACGTCGATGAGCCGGTCCTTCGTGGAGCCGACGTCGCACGGCACCTCGCGCGAGTGGTACTCGACGCAGAACCTGTCGATCAGCCAGAAAATGGTGCCGCTGCACATCCCGCCGGGCACGTTCATGCGCGCACCCGGGGAGGCGTCGGGTTCGTTCGCGCTCGAAAGCGCGATCGACGAACTCGCGATCGCGCTGGAGATGGATCCGATCGAACTGCGGAAGCGCAACAGTTCGCTCGCTCCTCCCGGCGTCGATCTGCAGTGGTCGAGCAAGCACCTCGACGAGTGCTACGAGGTCGGGGCGCAGCGGTTCGGCTGGGCGAACCGGTCGCCGCGCGGGCACGTCGACGGGGACTGGCTCGTCGGCATGGGCACGGCCACCGCGATGTTCCCGGGGCTGCGCTTCCCGGCGACGGTCGAGATCGTGCTGAACGCGGACGGGACCGCGGACGTGTCCACCGGCGGGGCGGACCCGGGCACCGGGCTGCTCACCGTGCTGGCCACGATCGGGGCCGAATCCCTCGACATCGACCCGGAACGCGTCACCCCGCACCTGGGCGATTCCCGGTTCGCGCCGGGCGGCATGTCCGGCGGCTCGACCGCCACGGCGAGCACCGGCACCGCGATCATGCTCGCGGCCACCGAACTGCTCGACGAACTGGTGGCGCTCGCCGCCGAGCCGGGCGCGCCGTTCGAGGGCGAGGTCGTCACGTACGCCGAGGGGCTGCTGCACGGCAACAACGGCACCATGCCGTTCGGTGAACTGCTGCGCGCGATCGGCCGGGAATCCTTGTCCGCCAGGGGTTCCTCGGCTCCGGGCGAGGAGATGACGAAGCATTCGTTCAGCTCCTTCGGCGCACAGTTCTGCGAGGTCCGGGTGCACCGGCTGACCCGCGAGGTCCGGGTGTCGAGGATGCTGGGCGTCTTCGACGGCGGCCGGATCATCAACCCGACGCAGGCGCGGAGCCAGCTGTCCGGCGGCATGATCTGGGGCGTTTCGGCGGCCCTGCACGAGGGGCTGGAAACGGAGCCGAGCGGACGTCCGGCGAACGCGGACTTCGCGAGCTACCTGCTGCCGGTCAACGCCGACATCCCGGAGATCGACGTGCAGTTCGTCGAGTACCCGGACACGCTGCACAACGCGGTCGGAGCCCGTGGTGTCGGCGAGATCGGCGCGGTGGGCATGGCGGCCGCGGTGGCGAACGCGGTGTGCAACGCGACCGGCATCCGGGTGCGGAGCATTCCGATCATGATCGAGGATCTGCTGGTGGAGTGACCGAGGAGGGGGCGTCCGGGTGCGGGCGCCCCCTTCCGGCTTAACCGGCGGTTCGGACTCGGCGGTTTCGCGGCTCGTCGGGGAGTGCGCCGCAGCGCGGTTGCGCCTTTTCCGCGTTTCCCCTCGCGGATGTTCACCGCGGCTCAGCCAGGCAGTTGAGCCCCGTCCGGAAAGTCCGTGGACCGGCTCAGCTCCGCCCATTCCGAGATCTCCTTGTCGACCGCCGCGCGGCCGTTCGCGATGAGGCGGAGGGCGTCGGAGCCGAGGACCAGGTGCGCGGGCGGGTTCGGCACGTCGAGGATGTGCAGCACCGCCTCCGCGGCCTTCTGAGGATTGCCGAGTTGTTTGCCGCTGGCCGCGAGGCGGTGGTCGCGGATCGGGTTCATCACCTGGTCGTAGTCCGGCACCGAACGGTCGGTGCGGACCATCGACCGGCCCGCCCAGTCGGTGCGGAACGATCCCGGCGCGATCGCGGTGACGTGCACGCCGAACGGTGCGACTTCCTTGCCCACCGTTTCGAGAATGCCTTCGACGGCGTACTTGCTGCCTTGGTAGAACGACGTGCCCGGCACGGTGATCAGCCCGGCCATCGACGTCACGCCGAGGATGTGCCCGCGCCGCCGTTGCCGCAGGTACGGCAGCACCGCCTTCACCGTCGCGACGACGCCGAACACGTTCACCTCGAACTGCGCGCGCAGCTCAGCCATCGTCGACTCTTCGAAGACGCCCTCGTGGCCGTACCCGGCGTTGGCGATGGCGACGTCGATCGGCCCTACCTCGGCCTCGATCTCGTCGACGGTTCGGAACACCGCCTCGTCATCGGTGACGTCGAGGATGCGCGCGAGGGATTTCCCCGGCCGGAGCTGCTCGAACTCCTCGGCGTCGGCCTGCTTGCGGACGGTGCCGACGACGGTGTGGCCGGCTTCGAGCGCGGCCTCGGCGAACGCCCGGCCGAGCCCTGAGCTGGCGCCGGTGATCAGGAAGAGCTTGGTCATGCAGCAAACTCTACACCGCGTCGAGAAAAATCTGCACAGCGTCAAAAATAGTCGGCGTGATAGAACGTGCAGGTGGAAGAGCGAAGCACCCGCCGCCGGACGGCTCCGACCAAAGGAGACCTGCGCGAACGCGCGATTCTCGACGCGGCGGAGCAGCAGCTGAACGAGACGGGCGGGGCGTGCATGACCGTCGCCACGATCGCGCAGGAAGCCGGGATCACCCGGGGCGCGCTCTACTTCTACTTCGGGTCCAAGAACGAGGTGCTCGCCGCGCTGGTCGAGCGGACGGTGACCAAGCTGCGCGCCGAGGTCGCCGCGGTGGACGCGGCCGCCGCGGCTCCCGGCGACGCGGTCCGGCAAGGGCTCGAGCAGACCGCGCGGATGTGGCGCGAGCACGGCACGGTGATGCGCACGGCGGTCGAACTCTCCCCGTCAGTGCCGGCGATCGACCAGGCGTGGCGCTCCGCGGTGGTCGCGCTCGCCGACACCATGGCAGGCGTCGCCGAACGCTCCGGACTTCCGTCCGGGACCGCGGCGGAGGTCGCCGCGGCATTGGTCTGGATGACCGAACGCGTCTTCTATCAGGCGTTTATCGCGGACAGTTCGCTGGACGACGCGGCCGCGACGCTGACCCGGGTGTGGCTGGCGGCGCTCGGCATCCCGGCCTAGCGCCTGGCCGCTCGGCGGGCACATCGGAGACCGACGTGTACTAGCGGGTTGCGACGCCCTTCGAGGTCGTGCCCGCACGGACCAGGCGGGCGCGACATTGGGGCAACGATGGCTCTCCGCGGAACTTCGAGGCAACGTCATTCGGTGCTTCACGTCTTTGTGGGCAGAGATTCGCCAAAAGACACGGGGAGCACGAAATGGGATTCACCGCGATGAAGTCGATGAAGCTGGTCATGGTCGGCGGGGCGGTCGCTGCGACCGCGTTGCTTTCCGCGTGCAGCGGAAACAATGTCGACGGAAATGGTTCCGCGGCGAAGAGCGTTTCCGACGCGGCGGCCGTCAAGCAGAGCCCGCAGGGCGGTTCCGCAGGTGCGGCAGGCACCGCGGCCACGTCGAACGGCGATGTCAACTGCAGCAAGCACGGCGGGCAGGTCGGCCCGGCTGGCGGCAAGCAAATGGATCTGATCGCAGTGCAAAGCGCGAACGGAACCATTCCCGGCTGCACCGAAGCATTCAACGTGATGACGAAATACTACGAATTGGCGCCGTCGCAGGGCGAAGGCCCCGGCCACCGGGTTCTCGGCATTGAAGGGCACTGGGACTGCGCCTTGGGCGCGGAAGAGGAATTCGCCCAGGGCGTCGTGAACTGCGGCAAGGACGGCGGCACCGAGTTCATGATCAAGACCGCGCCGACCGGCGGCACCGGCGGCCAGCAGCCCGCCGCCCCGACGCGCCGCTTCCCGAACACGACGCAGACTGTGCAGTTCGCCGGGTTCGACCGTTCGGTGAACATGGCCCAGTTCCAGCTGGTCACCTGGAAGAAGGGCGGCCCGGACAACGGCCAGTTCGTCCCGGCTGACGCCAAGACCTACCGGCTCCCGGTGAGCAAGACCGCGCAGGTCTTCGGCGCGGCCGAGCTGTGCCCGGGCGGCGAGGTCGCCCTCGACCCGCAGGGCCGTGGCACGAACCCGTGCACCGAGCAGGCTCTGATGGACGCGCTGACCGGCGCGAAGCCGCTGTACGCCGAGATCCACGTCGACAAGAACGACACCATCGACGTCGTCAAGGAGCTCTACCGCCCCTGAGCGGATCGCGAACCGGCGGCCGGGTGCGTCCTGGCCGCCGGTTCGCGTTATGCGGCGAGTTTTCGTTGCCCGGCATCGAAACTGCGCAACGCGGCGCCGACGGCCGCGGCGACGGCGATCTCGTAGACCTCGTCTTCCTGGTATTTCGTGGTCAGCTCGGCGAAATCGGCGTCGGTGAGCCGGTAAGACGCGTCGCGAACCTTCTCCGCGAACGGCTGCAACGGCGCGGGCAGGCCGTCGCCGCTGGCCGCCGCCTTGCGCAGCGCCGGGTCGGTTGACGCGGGTGCAGTGAACACGGAATACCGCAGGTTCTCCACCGGATCCTCGTGCTTGCCGCTCGGACCACCGGCGAGCAGAAACCCGGGGAACCGGTACCCGAATTTGTGCAAGGCACGGGTCCCGCTCTCCAGTTGCCCTTCGCGAAGCATGAAGCCGAACGCGTTCGCGAGCCGGTTGACGATGTTCCACACCAGATTCACCCGCAGCGCTTCGCGAATCGCCTCCGGCGGAAGATCCGGCAGCACGATCTGGTCCGGGTTCAGCGTGACGGTCTCCAGGAACGCCCGAACGGTGCGCACCTCGGGCCGCGCCGCGTCCGGCCGCGACGGGTCGATCTCGCCTTGTCCGGCGATCCGGGTCAGCTCCGCGTGCGAGTCGATGCAGAACGGGCACTCGTGCAGCAACGCCGTTGACATGGCGAGGAATTCGCGTTCCCCGGCCGTCCAGAACGACGGGCCGCGCATCGCCGGAACGGTGACGTCCAGCAACGGCCGGGCGAAAAAGCCGGGCCGGTACAACAGCATCTTGACTATGTCCGGCGGCTGTTTCGACGTGGCCGACATGAACATCTTGGCGCGCAGGCGATGTCCGTTGTCGAGAATGGACAGTCTCATCAGGACTCCAAGGTGGTTAAGCGGCTGGCGAGGAATCGCCGGTCGGCTGGATTGAGAGCGAGTTCGTGGGCGCGCCGGTACGCGGCCATCGCCTCGTCGGTACGGCCGAGCCGGCGCAGCAGATCGGCGCGCGCGGCGTGCATGAGGTGGTACCGGTCAAGCCCGTCGATACCGTCGATCAGCGCCAGGCCTTCTTCCGGACTGGTGGCCATGGCGACCGCGACGGCGTGGTTCAACGCGATCACCGGCGACGGATTCGTTTCGTACAACCGTTGATACAGCCCGGCGATCGCTGCCCAGTCGGTGTCCGCGGCGGAACGAGCCTGCGCGTGCTGGACGGCAATGGCGGCCTGCAACTGATACGGCCCAGGATTCTCGAAGCGCAGCGCCCGGTCCAGCAGACCGATCGCTTCGGCGATTTCGTCGTGGTCCCAACGGCTTCGGTTCTGGTCTTCGAGCAACACGACGTCGCCGTCCGGCGTGTAGCGAGCGGCGGTGCGCGAATCGTGCACGAGCAGCAGCGAGACCAGGCCGAGCGCCTCGGGTTCGTCCGGCATGAGCGTCGCGACCAGTTTCGCCAGCCGGATCGCTTCCTGTTGCAGCTCCCGGTGTTCCGGCGCGGTGTAGCCTTGGGTGAAGATCAAGTACAACACCGCCAAGACCCCGGACAACCGCTCCGGCAGCAGATGATCGGCCGGTACGGCGAGGCTGATCCCGGCGTCGCGGATCTTGCGTTTGGCCCGCACCAGCCGCTGCGCCAGCGTCGCCTCGCTGACCAGGAACGTCCGCGCGATCTGCGCCGCGGTCAGCCCGGCCACCGCCTGCAGGGTCAACGCGACGCGGGCCTCCTCGGCGAGCGCGGGGTGGCAGCAGGTGAAGACGAGACTGAGCCGTTCGTCGCCGATCGCGAGCAGGCTGTCCTCGGACCGATCCACCGTGACCTCCGGCTGTTCCCCGAGCTGAGCGAGCTTCTCCAGGCCGCGGCGGGCGCGCCGGAGCCGGTCGATCGCGCTGTTGCGGGCGGCGGTCAGCAGCCACGCCATGGGGTCGTCCGGCGGCTTGTCGCCCCAGCTGCGCAGGGCGAGCGCGCAGGCGTCCTGGAGCGCGTCCTCGGCGAGTTCGAAGTCGCCGAGGACGCGGACCAGCGCCGCGAGCATCCGGGCCCGGTGCTCGCGATAGACCTCCCGCAGCAGCGGCGACGTCATGCGTGGCCGGTCAGCCCGGGCACACTGGCGACCGGGCGCACCTCGACGGTGCCGACCGCGGCCATCGGGCACAGCGCGGCGAGTTCGAGGGCTTCGTCGAGATCGCGGCAGTCCAGGACGTAGACGCCGCCGAGATGCTCGTGGGTCTCCAGGAACGGCCCGTCGGTGATCAGCGTCTTCCCGTCGCGGACGCTGACCGTGGTGGCGGTGTGCTCGCCTTGCAGCGGATGCTCGGACACGAGCGCCCCGCGCCGGCGGCATTCGTCGGCGAACGCGTTCACCCTGGCCAGCGCGTCCGGGAAGGCCGGATCGCCGGGTTCCGGGCGGTCGCAGTTGTAGATCACCAGCAGGTACAGCATGTGTCCTCCGAGGGCCGGTCCGGCGAGTTCGCAATGGAAGACGAACGCGTCGACCGTAACTCGACAGCGCGTGCCGGGCTTCTCGGAAATTCCCGGAGAACGGAGAACGGCGGGCCCGGGGGAGCCCGCCGTTCTCGTGGGGAGGGGATCAGCCCTTCTGCCACAACGCTGGCGCGTTGGGCGGTTCCCAGCCCTGCTGGGCGGTGTGGCCCTGCAGGCACACGTAGCTGACCCCGTTGAACGTGACGCGCGTGCCAGCGGTATACGACTTGCCCGCGGTCCAGGACGTCCCGCCGGGCTGGCCGGTCGGCGACGTCGGACTCGTCGAGGGCCCGCCGGTCGGCGTCTGCTGGACGTTGAGCACGAAGTCGAACGCCGCCTCCTTGGCGTTGTTCGGGGCGTCGCGGACGGTCATGAGCAGCCGCGGGTCGAAGATCGTGTCGGTGTTGTTCCGCGGTTCGCCCGGGAAGTACAGCTGGGTCGTCAGGATCGGCTCCCCGGGGGCCTGCACCTTGACGTGGATGTGCCGCGTCCGGCCGGGGTAGAGGCCGGGCACGATCGTCGTCAGCTTGAACTCGCCGAGGTCGTTCGTGTACTGGTGGCCGCGGAAGGTGTAGCCGACGTTGTCGTACGCGCCGTTCACGTCCGCCTGCCAGAAGTCCAGCAGTGCGCGGCTGACGGGCTGGCAGGACAGCCCGAACACGTAGCCGCTCACGGTGAGCCGCTGGCCCGGGGTGTTGGCGTCGACGAGCACGCTGCGCTCGGGGGAGTTCGGCTTGAAGTACGGGCCTTCGGTCTGGTCGATCGTCGGCTCGTCGCCGTCGTGGCAGTACGGGGTGGGCTCGACCTTCTGCCCGCCGGCGAAATTCGTGCGGGCCAAGGCGGGGCCGCCGACGAGTGCCACCGGCGCGGCGACTCCGGCGGCCAGCGCGGCCTTCAGCACTGCCTTGCGGCTGAACTTTCTGTCTTCGTCCATGCCTGCTCCTCGGTGGGGCTCGGGATTCCCCTCGACGGTAGGGAGGAGATCAGCCCGCAGCGATGGACGGAGTCATGCAGTCGTGGTGAATCTTCGGGGCGGTGTCGCCGGTGCGGCGGAATCCGCCGGGGCTCAACCCGGTTTCGCGCCGAAAGAACCGACAAAAGTAGGCCGGGTCAGCGAATCCGACGCGGCTGGCCACCTGTCGCACGGACAGATTCGTCCGCAGCAGGAACCGTTTCGCCTCCTGGGTCCGCGCCTCGCGCACCAATTCCGCCGCGGTACGCCCGGTTGCCGCCTTGACGGCTTCGGTGAGATAGCCGGGAGTGACGCCGAGCCGTTCGGCGTGCGCGCGCACCGACCACAGTCCCAGCTCGGATTTTTCCGCCTGCTGCGCGAATTCCGCCGCTACCGCACGTGCGCGGGCGGGTGCCGGCGCGGACGGAATCCCGGGAAGCCGCCCGGCGCGCACGATCAACACGTGCAGCAGCGCGCGCAGCACGGATTCGCCGTCCTCGCCGCCGCGGCGGAATTCCTCCTCGAGTTCGGCGATCAGCCGCGCAGTCCGGTCGTGTTCGGCCCGGTCCAGCCGCAGCCACGGCCGTTCGCGCAGCCTGCGCAGGGTTTCGCGGTCGGCCGGATGGTCGAACAGGAAATCGTCGGTGAACAGCACGACCGATCCGGCGAGTTCGCTCGCCTCCCAGTGGTGCACCTGGCCCGGCGTGACGACGCCGAGGTGCGGCGGGCTCAGCTCCCACCGCGTCAGGTCGACCACGTGCGCGCCGGTCCCTCCGGTGACGAGCACGATTTCGTAAAACGTGTGCCGGTGCGGGAATTCCGCCCTCGACAACGGGCCCACCGCGTCGAAAGACCCGACCGCGAACGGCACCGCGTCGGGCGCGGGCACCTCGAGCCGGTGCAGCGGAAGTTCACCGGTTTTGACCGGTCGGCAGCACATTCCCGGAGGCACCGTCGTCCCTCGCATCAGTCCGTCCTTTTCGCCGGTTTCGGAACGAAAAGTCTAGACCAATTTTGGCCACGATACTTCCGACGGAAGTATCAGTAACTCGGTGGAGTGACGCTCACGAGGAAACGGGCGGTGGTCCGGCCGTCGTTGCGGAAGCGGTGCGGGATGGTCGAATCGAAGTGGCAGCTGTCGCCCGTCTTGAGCACGTGCGTCTGCTCGCCGACCTGGACGGTCAGCCGTCCGGCGATCACCACCACGCATTCCTCGGAGGGATGCGAGCGCAGTTCGTCGGACGAGGCGCCGCCGGGTTCGAGCACGCCTTCGAGCACCTCGAGCTTCGCGCCGCCGGGGGAGGCGCGGGTGTAGGTGATCGCGTGGTGCGGCGAGGAGATCCGGTACCGGTCGTCGTGCCGGATCACCGCGACGGTTTCCTCGTCCGGCTCCTGGAACAGGCTGAACAGCGGGATGTCGAGCACCTCGGCGATGCGCCGCATGGTTTCCAGGCTGGGGTCGGTGACGCCCCGCTCGACCTGGCTGATCAACCCGGTCGACACGCCCGCCTGGTCGGCGAGCTGGCGCACGGTCAGCCCGCGCAGGGTGCGGAATTCGCGGATCCTCGTCACGGTCACCCGATCATTATCGTCAAACGGTGCTCCGGCGCAGGTCACTGGCCTCCGCGGGTCCCGCTGGGCGGTCCCCTGCCCCGACTTCGACCGCGGTGCGCGACGGCGGGCGGGTCACCAGGCTGACCGCCACCGTCACGATCAGGTTGACGACGAGCGCGGGCAATCCGACGACGGTTCCGGGCGGCATCGCGTGCGCGACGAGCGAACCGAGCGCGGGCACGCCGACGATCAGCCCGCCGCACAACGCACCCGCCGCCAGTCCGGGCGCGGTGACCCGGTGCCACAGCATCGAAAGGAACAGTGCGGGAGCCAGCTGGCCGACGGCGCTGTACACGTTCGTCATGATGCTCAGCAGTTTTTCGTTGCTGTGCGCGACAAGAAGTACGGAAAGCGCAGTGAAAACGAGGACGCCCACGCGCATCGCAGTCAGCGACGAGGCCCATTTTTTCGACCGGGCCCCGAGCACGTTGCGGGTGAACAGACTGCTGGCCGCGAGCACGAGCACCGCGGTCGGCACCAGCGCGACGAGAATGCCCGCACCGCCGAGCAACCCGATGACCCATTCCGGATACTTCTCGCGCACGAAAATCAGCAGCGACGCGTTCGCCTGTTTGTCGGTCAGCTTCGGCAGTGCGAGCACCGCGGCGAGCGCGATCATCACGATCAGGACGTAGAACAGCGAATACAGCGGCTGGACGACTTGATTGCGGCGGATCGTCGCGACGTCCTTCGCGCTGTAGGACACCTGGAACATGTGCGGCAGCGCGAACGAGCCCAGCGGTGTGAGCAGCAGGAAGCTCATCCACCACCAGGTGTTCGTGGCGGTCGAACCGTGGAGTCCGGGCAGTGTCGCGCCGTTCGGATGCGCTTGTTTCATCGCGTCGAACACGCCGAGCGGACCGCTCACGCCGGCCGCGTCCGCCGCGCCGATCGCGACCACGAGCAGGATCGCGATCAGCAGGACGTCCTTGACGATCGCGGTGAACGCGGCGCTGCGCATCCCGCCGACCAGCACGAACCCGGCGACCAGCGCCCCGCCGGCGACGACATAGACGAGCGACGGGACCTCGCTGCCGAACAGGCTCGCCAGGATCAGGCTGAGCCCGGTCAACTGGACCTGCGCGTACAGCAGCAGCGCGACGATCCCGAAGACCGCGATCAGGCCGCCGAACCAGCGGGCTTCGAAGCGGGTGGTGAAGTAGTCGGCCATGGTGACCAGGCCGTGCTGTTTGCCCGCGCGCCAGATCTTCGGCACCACCCAGTAGCCGACCGCCGCGGTCAGCACGACCGTGCCGAGGACGTAGAACCCGGGCGCGCCGTTGCTGAACACGCCCTGCGACGCGCCGAGCAGCGCGAACGTCGTGAAGGTTTCGCCGACCAGCAGGAACCAGAACAGCCAGGTGCCGAACCGGCGTCCGCCGACGGACCATTCCTGCAGATTCATCGCCCGGCCGCGCGCGGCGGCGACGGTGCCCCAGACGATCGAGCCGACCGCGATCAGGAGAGCGAGTGCCAGTGCCATCGCGCTACACCCGGTCCAGGTCGCCGCGGCGGCGGTCGATCGCGTAGACGAGACCGATCGCGCCCGAGCCGATCAGCACGCCCGCGGTCATCCACACCAGCAGGAACGGGATCGAGCCGAAGACGTAGTCGATCCGGTTGACCAGGGGGATCGCCGCGACGCACCACGCGAACGGGACGACGAGCAGAAGCCAATGCCAGCGGCGGCGGTTGCCTGGTGCGGTTCGGGTCATGATCGCTCCTCAGCTACCCACGTCGATGTGTTCAGCCTGGATGAATGTGCATCAGTGTGAGCGATGACTTGTGTTGCGTCAATCACGACAATCGTGGCGACGCGAGAGAGGGTTGCGCAGTGGAAGTGCTCACTGTTCACTGTGGCTGACGGCAGTTCTCGCGGAGGTGACTCGTGGATCCCGACCGGTTCCGTGCCCAGTTCCCCAGTTTGGCCGACACCACGCACCTGGCTTCGTGCAGCCAGGGCGCGGTTTCCACGCAGGTCACCGCGGCATTGGGGGAGCTGGCGTATTCGCTGCGCGACCAGGGTGCGCCGTGGGGTCCGTGGATGACCGAAGTCGAGCGTTTGCGCACCGCCGCGGCGGGTTTCCTCCACGCGCACCCGGACGAGATCGCGTTGGTGCCCTCTGCGTCGCACGCCGCTTTTCAGGCGGTCAACGCGGTCGACTTCGACGACGGCGGCGTGATTGTGTCGATGGCGTCGGAGTTTCCCAGCGTCGGGCAGGTGCTGCACGCGCAACGTCCGGCACGCGAGCAGATGCGGTGGGTCAGCCAGGACGCGATGCGTTCGCTCGGGGTGATCGAGGCTTACCGGGCTCAGATCGGCTCGTCGACTCGGCTCGTATCGATCCCGTTCGCCTTGTACACCAACGGTTCCCTGCAACCGGTGAACGAAATCGCCAAACACGCGCGAGCCGTCGGGGCCCGAGTTTTAGTCGATGCCTACCAAGCGGTCGGCGTCGTCCCCGTAGACGTCACACAACTGGACTGCGACTATCTGGTCACCGGCACCCTCAAGTATTTGCTTGGCCTGCCCGGAATCGCGGTGCTGTTCGCCCGCAGCGGCGTCGAAGACCACCAGCCGCCGCGGATGACCGGCTGGTTCGGCCGCGTCGACCCGTTGGACTTCGATCCCGCGCTCCTCGACGTCCCGACCAGCGCCCGCCGTTTCGAATCCGGCACTCCCGGAATCCCCGCCGCCTACGCCGCCCGCGCCGGCATCGAAGTCCTCAGCCACCTCGATCCCGCCGCAGCCTGGGCCCACGTCGAACGCCTGGTCGCGGAAACCACCGAACGCCTCACCGCTGCTGGCGAAACCCTGAACGGACCGGCCCCCGACGCTCGCCCCGGCCCGCAAGTCGCATTGGTCGACGCCGATCCCGTTGCCCTGGCGGACTTCCTCGCCGCCCGCCGCATCGTCACCGCGCCGCGCGGGTCGAACCTGCGGATCTCCTTCCACTGCTACAACACCACCGACGACATCGACCGCCTGTGCACGGCGCTCGCGGAATACCGGAGGCAAGCATGATCCTCACCGCCGCGCGGCTCTTGACTGACGCGTCCGCCCCGCTGGTCCACGACGCCGCCGTCGCCGTCTCGGACGGCGTGCTCACCTATGCCGGACCCCGGAATTCCGCTCCGGACGGCCCGGTGACCGACCTCGGCGACGTCACCCTGATGCCCGGATTGATCGACTGTCACGTCCACCTCTGCCAGGACCCGGGTTCCGGCGAAGTCAGCCTGGAAATGCCCAGCGATGACGACGTGCTGAGCCGCCGGATGATCGCCAACGCGCAGCGATTGCTCGACGCCGGAGTCACCACCGCCCGCGATCTAGGCGCGCCCGGCACCCTGGGCACCCGCGTACGAGACTTGCTTGCCGCCGCCCCGAACGCCACTCCGCGAATCCTCGCCGCGAACGCCCCGATCACCGTCACCAACGGCCACGCCGCGTCCATGGGCGGCATCGCGGACGGCGTCGACCAGGTCCGCGCGAGGGTCAAACAGCACGCGGAGGACGGCGTCGACCTGATCAAAGTCATGACCACCGGCGGCTTCATGACCCCTGGCAGCCATCCGGCGCAAGCGCGCTACACCGTGGACGAGCTGACCGCTTTGGTGTCCGAAGCACACGACCGTTCGCTGCCGGTTACGACACACGCGCTGGGCGTCGAAGGCATCGAACGAGCCGTACTCGCCGGGGTCGACTGCATCGAACACTGCGGCTGGGTCACCCGTACCGGTACGGAATTCGATCCGCGAATCGCCGAGATGATCGTTTCCCGCGGAATCGCCGTGAGCCCGACCATGAATACCGCTTGCACCGCAGCGGACTACATGTGCCCCTGGGACGAACGCGACGCCGTGGTCGGCAACCTGCGTGCGCTGATCGCCTTGGGTGCCATCATCGTCGCCGGAACGGACGCTGGAATCCCGCTTGTGCACTTCGAACGCTACGCCGACTGTCTGGACACCTTCGCCGAAGCCGGAATGACTCCGCGCCAAGCGATCGCCAGCGCCACCTCAGTCGCCGCTCGCGTGTGCGGCCTGGCCGACGTAACCGGCCGATTGGTCCCCGGTCTGCGCGCGGACGTGATCGCGGTGGACGGCGACCCGACCGAGTCGCTGGCTTCGCTGCATCACCCGCGTTTCGTCCTGGCGGACGGTCTTCGCCACGAAATCCGCAACACCGACCTGGGAACGAGCGATTCGGTTGCGCGGGAGCGCATCCGCCGAAACCTCGAACAGGGGGCCGGACGATGACAGACTGAAGATCCGCTGACGGAAGGGATCCAATGCTGTTCGACTGGACGCCACAGGCGGTCGTCTTCGACTGCGACGGCCTGCTGATGGACACCGAACCCTGCTGGTCGGTCGGCGAAACGGAGCTTTTCGCCCGCCGCGGACTCCCGTTCGGACCGGAGCAGAAGGCGCTGGTCATCGGCAAATCGCTCGCCGCGGCGGCCGACACCATGGCCGAGGTTTTCGGCGAACCGGGCAACGGTCCCTCGATCGCGGACGAGCTGCTGGCCATGGTGACCGACGTGGTGTCCGCGAAAGCCGAAGCGATGCCCGGTGCCCACGAACTGGTCGAACTGGCCGCCGCCGCGGTGCCGGTCGTGGTGGCCAGCAACTCGCCGCGCGCACTCCTGGAAGCCGCGTTGAAGCGAGGCGGCTTCGAGTTCTCGATCAGCGTGGCTGCCGACGAGGTCGTCGCGCCGAAGCCAGCTCCGGAGATCTACCTGACGTCCTGCGCCCGGCTAGGCGTGGCTCCGGCTTCGGCCCTCGCCTTCGAGGACTCGATGACCGGCCTTCGGTCCGCCCGCGCCGCCGGCGTGCCAGTGGTCGGGGTCCCGACGTTGTCCGGCACCGAGTTCCCCGCCGACGTCGTGGTCCCGTCCCTGCGCGACGCGGACCTCCTGGCCTGGATCCGGCGGTGGCGGTAACCACGCGTCCGCCCGCGTGAAGACCCGCCCGTCTCGTGATTGACTGGCCGGCATGGCCGTGCTTCCGCATCCGAGTCTCCGGGGTCCGCAGTGACCTCCGAACCGGCTGCGGCCACGCGTCCGCGCAATCGCAAGCAGCTCATCGTCGAAGCGGCGGGCCGCGCCTTCAGCGAGCGCGGCTACCACGCGGCGTCGATGGAGGAGATCGCCGCCGCCGTCGGGATCACCGCCGCGGCGCTGTACCGGCATTTCCCGAACAAGTACGCCCTCTTCACCGAGTGCGCCAACGTGATGGCGGACCGCCTCGTCGCAGCCCTCGACGCGGTGCCCGCTGACGCACCAGCCGTGGCTG
Source organism: Amycolatopsis nivea (assembly GCF_004522235.1). Taxonomy (GTDB): domain Bacteria; phylum Actinomycetota; class Actinomycetes; order Mycobacteriales; family Pseudonocardiaceae; genus Amycolatopsis; species Amycolatopsis nivea. Next base: position 90,459 of record NZ_SDLT01000033.1, on the reverse strand, counting down.
TCCTCCGTCCGCTGGCCCAGGTCACGGTCGCCCACCGCGAGTCCGGCGGCCTGTACCGCTGGGAAGCCCGCTACCTCGACCGACCGGACCGGCGCGTGCTGAGCGCGAAATTCGCCCAAGTCGTCGCGCGCGTGACCGAGGTAGTGCAGCCGTCCCCGGACGCGGACCTCCGGGCCGTAGCCGCACTCGGCGCGATCGGCTCGATCACCATGCACCGCACGTCGATCGCCCACCATCGCGCCGAGAACTTGCTGACCGAATCCGCCCTCCGCCTCGCCACGTCGACGATCACCCCGACCGCGCCGTCGGTGGAGTTGCCCGCCCAGCCCGTCGCACGGACCCGCCGCGCGCAGATCCTCGCCGCCGCGGTGCCGTTGTTCGAGCGCGACGGATTCGCGACCGTCACGAACGCCCGCATCGCCGAAGCCGTGGGCATAGTGCCTTCCGCGCTGTATCGCCATTTCCCCAACAAGGCCGAGATTCTGGCGGCAGCCTGCCTGCAAGCCGCAGGACTCCTGTCGCAAGCCGTAGAACAAAACCTCCACGGCACCACCGGTGCGCAAGCCCTGCCCGTTCTGGCCGCGACCTACGTGGCGTACAGCTTCGAACACACCGCATTGACCAACGTTGCCGCAGCTGAACTGGGCGGCCTGCCCGCCGCGTTGCAACGCCCGCTGATCCTCGCCCAACGCGAGCACATCGCTGTCTGGGAACAACAACTCCGCCTGGCCCGGCCGGAGTTGGACGCGCACCAAGCCCGCGTACTGGTGCACGCGGGCTTCGGCGCAGTAGTCGAAACCGGCCGGCGGCTGCGGTGGGAGGACACTCCCGGCCACCGCGCCGCCGCTACCGCTTTCCTGTTGAGCGCACTCGGTCTCTAGGCTCCCGGCCGATTCGCCGTCGGAAGCGTGATCGGCGTCTGCGTCGGCGAGGTCCCGTTGTTGAGGTACAGCATCGAAATGCCGCGCACGAACTGATCGAAGAGATAGAAACTGCCCGGCATGATCTTGGACGCCCCTTCCCGGAATGCCACATAGGCAGGCCATTCGATCCGCACCAATGCCGCCTGCGCGTAGTCGCGGGGGAGTCCGAGCCAATCGCCCATCTGGTCGTTGAGCAGATACCGCACCAGTTCGTTGACGAACCCGGAATCGAGCCCGAGCGTCGGATTTTCGATGTACCCGAGCAACGTCTTCGCCAGGCTGACCCCTTCCTCGGTCGGCCCGAGCACTGGCCACAACATTTGCTGCGCCTGCGCTTCCGCGTCCGCCCAGGTCTGCGGAATGAACTGCTCCTGGACGCCGAGCAGATGCAGTGCGACCTGCCAGGCATGCAGATCCGCGTCCTGCTCCGCCGTCGACAACGCGATGTGCCACTTGAGCATGTTGCTGCGCGCGAACGTCGCCACGGAATGAAACGTCCGCAAAATGTCCCCGTTGCTGATCGGCTTGGGCTGATCCGCGCCCGCCTGGTACTTCGCCGACGTCGGCAGCAAATTCCGCACCGCCGCGTGCACGAGCCGAGTCTTGTTGGCTGTAACGACGAAATGCCCGTCCGGCGCCCAAGCTTTGGAGTTGTGCAGGTCGTAGCCGAAGGTGAACGTCTTGGCCGCCCGCTGCTTCATGTCCGCACCGCCGGCGGACCAGTAAACCGCCCGCGCCTCCCGTGGAATGACGGTGCTCATGATCCCGCTGCCGAGCGTCTCCGAGACGAACAGATAACTGCTCAACCGGGTATAAAGCTTCTCCGACGCGGCAAGCTTCGCCGGATCCGCCCACGACGGCAGCTTGTTGACCTGCTGCAGATACGCCACCAGATAGTCCGGCATGCCGGCGGGCAACGGCGCGTCGTTGTCGATCCAGCCCTCCCAGGCCTTGTTGACCGCCGGTACTTTGCCCTCGGCCAGCAACGCCTTGGCGACCGCGTCCGCGCTGTCGTCCCACACCTGGAACGGATCGGCCCCCGTCCCGCTCCCGGCGATGGACCCCTTGCTCGACCAAGCCCACGCGGTGCCGGTGGTGCCCGCCATCCCCGCGATGCCCAACGCCGCGCCGAGGGTCAGCACCTTCCTTCTGCTGAGATTCTCCATGTACTTGTCTGCCTCTCTGGTAGGCGTCGTTGCCATCCCATCACCGGCCAGGGGCTGCTCGCCGCCCCCTGTCGACAGTCTCGGAAGAAGTGATTTCTCATTAACATAACGGCACCGGACGGCTGGTGGCAAGAGGTGTCGCCGCTCCGGATCAACGACCGGCCGGGGGCGCTCGCTGGCACCGGCATCAGCGGATGCGGTCCGGATCATGGGCGCGGATCGGTCGGGCGCGCAGGCAGGAGCCCCGGACGTCGGTCCGGGCCAGTCAGGACAGCCGGGGTGCTCGCCCGCGTGGGCTCAGCGCCGCTTCTTGCGCGATTTGTTCGAAGACCGGGAAACCCCGGCCAGCGGATGCGCGGTCGAGTGTCCAGGCCGCGGCCGGGCGAACACCTCCCGAAGCTCCGCCAAGCCCGTCTCGTCGGGATGGCCGCAGGCGAGCACGTTCGCGGTCAAGCCGCGAACCTCGTCGGGCGGGATCGTGGCGAGAGTGTCGGAGACCGCCTCGGGGCCGCCGGTTTCGAGCAGGTGAATGAAGTGCTCGGCCATGCCGCGCAGTGCTTCCTGTTCGCCGAGGTCCTCCATCGGGAACTCGCCGTCGTCGATGAGGAGTTGCACGGCGATGGGTCCGAGCTGCCGGTCGTGGCTCAGTTCCCGCAGCACCGCGGTGCCGTCGGGAAGAGCCTGGACCGTCACGTCGAGCATCGCTCGCGCGCGCGTGCGGAACGGGCTGCGGCGGATCGCGTCCAGCAGCAAGGGCAGCCCGCGTTCCGGTCCTCCGCGGGCGGCCAGCCATCCGGTCAGTTCCGCTTCCGCCGCCTCCGGGTGGTAATGCTCGGAGAGCAAGCCGAGCAACCCGGCGGGTTCGGCGTCGGACAGTTCCCCGGTCAGCGGCGCGTGGCGGCCTTCGGCGACCAGGCGCGCGCGGACCGCACGAGCCGCCAACGGAGTCAAGCTCACCAGCTCGGTGCTTTCGCCGGAAAGCGCGGTCCGCAGGCGGGCATCGGTGTCCGGCGGAAACCCGGCGGGCCCGTCCGGGCCGAGATCGGCGCGGAAAATCGGATCGGGCGCACCGGTCGTGAGCGTGACCGCGCCGAAGTCCGCGAGCGTGGCGAACACCCGGCGCAGATCGGCGCCGATTCCGTGACGCGTCTCCGGATCGTCCGGGTCCTCAAGCCAGACGGCTTCGAGGAAGGACAGCCAGACGGTTTCCTCGAGCCGGACCACCGGCATCGGTTCGGGAAAGCCGTAAAGAGCGTTGAGCACGTCCGGCAGCACGATGTCGATGATTTCGCCGAACAGCACGGTGTACTGCGGCACCCAGCGTCCTTGCACGACGAGTTCGGGGGAGGGCAGTGCGTCGAACGCCGCGATCCAGAGAGCGAGACTGTCCCGGAGCAGCCGCGCGTTCTTCGCGACGCGCACCAGCTTGCCCTTGACCGCCCGGACGACGCGGATCTCTTTCGCCAGCTCGACCAGTCCGGCCAGCACGGGCAGGTCGGCGCTGCTCTGGGTCCGGAAAACCCGGTCGCCGATCGTCGGATCGATCCGGTCGCCAGTGCCCAGCAGGTCCACCAGTTCGCGCGCATCGGCCAGTTTCAGCTGGCCGGTCGAGGTCAGCGCCCGGCCGTCGCCGACCCATTCGACCAGTGCGCGCAACCGGGCGACGACCGGTGTCCGCTCGGCTGCCTCCGCGAGCTCCGCGTCCGGCGGAAGCGACACCGGCAGCTGCGGCACCGCACGTTCAGGCTGGCCGCCGTCGAGGAGGTGCCGGGCGGCGATCTCTTCGAGCACTGCTTCGTCGAAGTCGACGTTCCCCGCACGAACTTCGTCGAGAAAACGTTCCATGGCCGCGTTGTCCGTGGGATCGATGCCCTGCCGGAGCGCGTTCATGACCCAGAACTTGGCCACACCGAAGTTCCGTTCGTCGGCCATCGCCGCGGCGAATCCGTAGCTGGCGTTCACCGCCGCGGCGTCGAGGTCGGCCAGCGGATCGCCCGTGGGGTCGGCGAGTTCGTTCGCGTGCAGCCAGCGCAGGAACAGCCGCAGATCGTCCGGGACGCCGGCCGCGTCCTCGGGAGCGGCCGACAGCGTCCGAGGCGTGTAGGACAACAGGAATTCCGCGACCAGACTTGTCGTCCAGTAGCCCAGCCGACCGTCGATGCTGTGGTGCCGGAAGTTCAGCGCCGATTCCACTGTCAGTGGATCGACGTGCTCGTCATCGGCCGCGCAGCGCCGGACCAGCAGGGCCTTGGCCGCCTCGAACGCGTCGGCGTCCTCGGGCTCGAAATACATGCGCACGGTGGGTTTACCGTCCTTGCCGGTCCGAAGCGGGCACGTTGGCAGCGTAGGGCGTGCCTGTCCGTGCCCGCGAAGCACCGTGGAACGCGCCACCGGTTGTCAGGCGCAACAACCCTCTGGCTTGGCCGCCTCATCGGACGTGCAGCACGTGGCGAGCGCGGCACTGTCGGAGCCGTACGTCTGGGAATCCGCCTTGACGGTGTAGACCTCCCAAGGCTCTTGCCCGGGACCGTGCACCCACACCTTGTCCTGCACGGCGTAGCAGCAGGTGGTGTTGTCCTCGGTCAGTGTCTCCAGGCCTTCTCCGGTGAGCCGCTTGCTGGCCTCGTTGACGTCGTCGGTTGATTCGACCTCGACGCCGAGGTGGTCCAGGACGGTGTTCTGTCCCGGTTCGCCTTCCAGCAGCACGAGCTTGAGCGCGGGCTCCGCGACGGCGAAGTTGGCGTAACCCGGCCGGAGCTTGGCCGGTTCGACGCCGAACAGCTTTGAGTAGAAGTCGATCGAACCAGCCAGGTCACCGACCCGCAGGGCGAGCTGAACTCGAGACATCGGCACTCCTTGAATAGATGGTTGTCGAAACAGGATGGACCTAGATTGCTGTCTATCTAGAGATCTGTCAAGATAGACGCATGTCGAAGCAAATCCTGCTGGCGGCGATCAGCGCGTGCTGTACCCCGTTGGCGCGCGAACCGCTGTCCGAGGATCAGGCCGCGGAGTTGTCGAAGCTGTTCAAGGCGATGTCCGACCCGGTGCGGCTGCGGCTGCTGTCGCTGATCGCGTCCCACGCGGGCGGGGAAGCGTGCGTCTGCGACCTGACCGACGCGTTCGACCTGACCGGTCCCACGATCTCCCATCACCTGAAGGTGCTGCGCGAATCCGGCTTGATCACGGGGGAGCGGCGCGGCACCTGGGTCTACTACCGCGTCCACCCGGAAGTCCTCGCCCGGCTCTCGGCCGTGCTCGTCCCGAGCGACGCGGAGGCTAGGGCATGACGGCGGAAACCGGCGTCGTCGGCAAACTGTCCACTTTGGACCGGTTCCTCCCGGTGTGGATCGCCGCCGCGATGGTGCTCGGGCTGCTGGCCGGCCGGTGGATTCCGGGGCTGAACACCGTGTTGTCCGCGGTGGAGGTCGACGGGATCTCGCTGCCGATCGCGGTCGGGCTGCTCGTGATGATGTACCCGGTGCTGGCGAAAGTCCGCTACGACCGGCTCGGCAGCGTGACCGCCGACCGGCGGCTGCTGTGGCCGTCGCTGGTGCTGAACTGGCTGATCGGCCCGGCGCTGATGTTCGCGCTCGCCTGGCTGCTGCTGCCCGACCTGCCGGAATACCGGACCGGGCTGATCATCGTCGGTCTCGCCCGCTGCATCGCGATGGTGATCATCTGGAACGACCTCGCCTGCGGCGACCGGGAAGCCGCCGCCGTGCTGGTCGCGCTCAACTCGGTGTTCCAGGTCGTCATGTTCGGCGTCCTCGGCTGGTTCTACCTCGCCGTGCTGCCCGGATGGCTCGGCCTGCCGCAAGCCGATCTGAGCGTTTCCGCGTGGCAGATCGCCAAGAGCGTGCTGGTGTTCCTGGGCATCCCGCTGCTCGCCGGCTACCTTTCCCGGCGGCTGGGCGAGCGCGCGAAGGGCCGCACCTGGTACGAATCCCGGTTCCTGCCGAAGGTCGGACCGGTCGCGCTGTACGGGCTGCTGTTCACCATCGTGGTCCTGTTCGCGTTGCAGGGAGACCAGATCACCAGCCGCCCGCTCGACGTCGCCCGGATCGCACTGCCGTTGTTGGTCTACTTCGGACTCATGTGGGCGGGCTCCTACGCGCTCGGCAAGGCGGTCGGCCTGTCGTACGAGCGGACCACGACCCTGGCGTTCACCGCGGCGGGCAACAACTTCGAGCTCGCCATCGCGGTCGCGATCGCCACGTTCGGCGCCACGAGCGGACAGGCGCTCGCCGGAGTGGTCGGGCCGCTCATCGAAGTCCCGGTGCTCGTCGCACTGGTCTACGTGTCTCTCGCGCTTCGACGCCGATTCGCGACCGCGGCGGTTGCGTCATGAGCGTCCCCGAAGTGCTCTTCGTGTGCGTGCACAACGCCGGGCGTTCACAGATGGCGGCCGGGTTGCTGCACCATCACGCGCGCGGCAAGGTCGTCGTCCGGTCCGCTGGATCCGCGCCGGCCGACACGGTCAACCCCGCCGTCGTCGCGGTCATGGCCGAACTCGGCATCGACCTGTCCCGCGAATTCCCCAAACCCCTGACCGTCGAGGGCGTCCAGTCGGCGGACGTCGTCATCACCATGGGCTGCGGCGACGCCTGCCCGGTCTTCCCCGGCAAGCGCTACCTGGACTGGCAGCTCGACGACCCGGCGGGCCTCCCGGCCGAGCAGGTCCGGCCCATCCGCGACGAGATCGACCGCCGGGTCCGGGCGCTGCTCGCCGAACTAGCCAGCTGACCCATTCATCGTCTATCGTCGATGGACGATGAAGGGAGTTGCCGTGTTGGACCGAGCCGAGGCGGAGACCTACGCCGGATGGTTCCGCGCGCTCGCGGATCCGACGCGCGTCCAGATCCTGCACCTGATCGCCTCCGCGGATCGTCCGCTGTCGGTCGGCGAAATCGTCGAGCAGGTAAGCGTCAGCCAATCGACCGTCTCAGCGCATCTGAAGATCCTCACCGAAGCTCGGTTCGTCCTCGTGCAGCCGCACGGCACCGCCCGGTTGTACCGGGTGAACGAGCGGTGTTTGTCCTGCTTCCCCAGCGCGGCCGACGTCGTCATGGGCCGCGCCGCCGTCCCCTTCGCCGACATCGCTTGCGAGGTACCGAGATGAGTCCAGATCAGGACGCGGTCCGGGAACGCTACGCCAACGCCGCACGACGAGCGCTGGCCGGCGAAGCCACCGGGGAACTCGGCGCACAGCACTACGCCGGGGAAGACGTCCCCGAAACCGTGGCAGCCACCAGTCTCGGCTGTGGAAACCCGCTCGCCGTCGCCGACCTGCGCCCCGGCGAGACTGTCCTCGACCTCGGCTCCGGTGGCGGCCTGGACGTCCTGCTTTCCGCGCGGCGCGTCGGACCCTCCGGCCGCGCCATCGGCCTCGACATGACCGACGAAATGCTCGCTCTCGCCCGGCGACAGGCCGCGCAGGCGGAAGTCGCGAATGTCGAGTTCGTCAAGGGCACGATCGAAGCCATTCCCTTGCCGGACAACACTGTCGACGTCGTGATCTCCAACTGCGTCATCGCCCTGTCGCCGGACAAACCGGCTGTCTTCGCGGGAGTCGCGCGCGTGCTGCGTCCCGGCGGCCGCCTCGGCGTGACCGACCTCCTCGCCGAGGAAACGCTGACCGCGGCGGAGCGCGCAGCCGCCGACGAGGAATGCCTCGGCGGAGCACTGACCGCGGACGATTACCGAGCCTTGCTCCACGCTGCGGGTCTCGTGGACGTGGACATCCGGCGTACGCACGAGGTCGGAAACAAGCTGTACTCGGCGATCATCCGCGCCAGCAAGCCTCACTGACGAAGCAGCGGCCCCACTCCCGGAACCCGGGTGATCTCGTCCGCGAGAAAGTCCCGCAAAAGTCGCACCCGCGTCAGCTCCGCCCGCTCCGGCACGACGAGCAGATTCACCGGCACCGGCGCGCAACCGTACTCAGGCAGCACCGCCCGCAGCGTTCCGTCCCGCAGAAGGTCGTCCACCAGCCACCGCGGCACGGGCGCGATTCCGCGGCCAGCAACGAGCGCTTCCCGAGCCGCGAGACCGTGATCAACCCGCAGCCGAGGCGTGAAGGTCGCGACGTGCTCCGTGCCCTCCTCGTCGATCAGCGTCAACTCGCCGCTCTTGGCGACGCTGGTCCGGCGAATCACGTCGTGCGACGAGAGTTCCTCCGGCGACTCAGGCGTTCCGCGCCGCGCGAGATAGTCGGGTGACGCGACCAGAATCTGATGCGCCATCCCGAGCGGACGCAGGCGCAGTTCGCTGTCCGGCTGCGGCCCGAGCTGAATCGCGATGTCCACGCCGTCGCGGATCAGGTCGGAGCGCTCGTCGGTGAGGACGAAGTCGACGCGAATGTCCGGATAGCGATCCTGGAAGCCGAAGATCAACCGGCTCAGGTGCATCACCCCGAAAAAGGCCGAACACGAGATCCGTACTCTGCCGGACGCACCGGTCCTGGCGTCTTCGACCTCCTGTCGAGCCTGCTCGACCAACCGGAGGATCTCCGTGGCGCGGGCGTAATAGCGGCGGCCCTCGTCGGTCAGCGAAATGCTCCTGGTGGTGCGGCTGAACACGGAGACCCCGAGCGCCTCCTCCAGGTCGCCGACATGCCGGGTGACGGTGGACTGCCCGACGCCGAGATCCCGGGCCACCGCGGAGAAACTGCCGCTTTCGGCGACCCGGACGAACGTGCGCATGCGGTCGAGCGTGACTTCTGGCTTATGCATCGCGTGGATGAATCCTCTCCGCCGACGAGGTTAAATGAATCGCCCGCCCGCGGCTACCGTCGAAATTCCGACGGAAAGAAGCGGAGAATGCCCATGGGACCCGTGCGGGCTTGGCCGGACGGCAAGAAGGTCGCGGTGAAGATCTGCGTCGCGCTCGAGTCGTGGTCCGACGGCCACTGGCCGGTCTACGCGCCGATGGCCGCCGCCTGGCCGCTGCCCGGCGTGGAGTGCCGGCACAGCATGTCGTGGGCCGAATACGGGGCGACGACCGGAGTGTGGCGGCTGCTCGAAATCCTGGACCGGCACGACCTGCCGGCCACCTTCGGCGTCAGCGGCCTTCTCGCCGAGCGACACCCCGAACCGGTGCTCGCCGCACACGCCGCCGGACACGAGATCGCCGCGCATTCCTACGCCCAAGACGTCATTCCCGGACAGCTCGATCCCGACGCCGAAGCGGAAAACATCAACCGCTGCACCGAAATCCTGCGAGACGTCACCGGCTCCCGGCCCACCGGCTGGCTCAGCCCACGCGCCACCGAATCCCGCCGCACCCCGGACCTGCTCGCCGCGTCCGGCTACCTCTGGTCCGGCGACCACAGCGACCAGGATTTGCCGTACGTCGCGACCACGTCCGCGGGCCCCTTGGTCTACTTGATGCACAGCGACTTCACCGACGTACGCGGTGTCATGGCAGGCCCGCGCGCATACCGGGACATCCACGTCGACTTTCTCGACTACCTCCTCCGCCAGTCGACCCCAGGGATTCTCAACCTGACCGTCCACGCCCATGTCGGCGGACGCCCCCTGTTCGCCGACCAATTCGACCAGCTGCTCCAGGAAGTCGCCCTCCGCCGAGACGACCTCTGGATCGCCACCCACCACGAACTCGCCGAGTACGTGCTCGAGAAGGCCGCGTCATGACTCACACCCTCGTCATCGGCGGAACCGGAGCCATGGGCAGCCGTGTCGTCACCCGGCTCCTCGCCGACACCGACGACGAAGTCACCGTGCTCACCCGCGACCCAGATTCACCCCGCGCGACAGCCCTTTCCCATGACCGCGTGCGGTTAGTCCGAGGCGACGCAAGCGATCCGCGAAGCATCGAGCGCGCGCTGAACGGCGTCTCCCGAGTCTTCTGCAACACCGATTTCTTCTCCACGCAAAGCCCGCTCGCCGAGTTCACGCAAGGCACGAGCATCCTCGAAGCAGCCCGCCAACACGGCGTCGACCGATTCGTGTGGTCCTCGCTGGACAGCGCCGCGACGCTCACCGCCGGCCGCGTTCTCGTGCCGCATTACGAAGCCAAAGCCGCCGTCGCCGCACACATCCAGCTGCACCGATCCGAAGAAATGATGCGCCACGAACCGGACGGCTGGTATTCCGAGCACGTCTCGATCCTGGTGACCTCGCCGTACTTCGAGAACCTCCAGTCCCGCCTGTCACCCGAGGGCGACGAGGCCGTGGTGTTCACCCTCCCGCTCGGCACCGGCCGATACCCGATGATCGCCCTGTCCGACATCGCCTGGTTCGCAGTACACATGCTGGAACACTGGCAATCCTGGGGCGCACGCGATCTGGCCGTCTCCGCGGACAGCCTGACCGGCACCGAAATCGCCGCGACCTTCGAGCGCGTAACTGGGACGCCCTCCCGCTACGAAGACCTGCCACTCGGCACCCTCCGCACGAGCATCCCCGACGTCGGCCACGACTACGCCGGAATGTTCGGCTTCTTCCAGCGACACGACGTCGCCGCCCACGACCGCGACCTCGCCCTGTTGCGCCGCCTCCACCCCGGCCTGATGACCTTCGAAGACTGGCTGCACCGAACCGGCTGGGACGGCAGCCGCCGCGAGGTTCAGCAGTTCCGGCCTAGATCATGACGTACGCGTCCGTCCGAAACGAACTGCGCGCCACCCTCGAAGACCTCCGCGCCGCAGACCTGTACCAGGCCGAACACCGTCTCACCTCGCCGCAATCACCGCAGATCTCCGTAGCCGGACAGGAGTTCCTGAACTTCTGCGCCAACAACTACCTAGGCCTGGCCAACCACCCCGCAGTCATCGCCGCCGCCCAACGAGCCCTCGAAGCGCACGGCTTCGGAATGGCAAGCGTCCGCTTCATCTGCGGCACTCAAACCCTGCACACTGAGCTGGAAGCGCGCCTGTCAGCCTTGCTGGGAACCGAGGCGACAAACCTCTATTCCTCATGCTTCGACGCGAACGGCGGCGTATTCGCCACCCTCCTCGACGAACGCGACGCAGTGTTCTCCGACGCCCTCAACCACGCCTCAATCATCGACGGCATCAGACTTTCCAAGGCGCGCCGCCACCGCTACCGCACCCTGGCCGAGCTAGAAAACCAACTGGCGTCCACCGCCGCCCGCCGCCGACTCATCGTCACTGACGGCGTCTTCTCCATGGACGGCTCCATCGCCCCACTGCGAGAAATCTGCGACCTAGCCGATAAACACGACGCCCTGGTCATGGTCGACGACTCACACGCCACCGGAATCCTCGGCGAGACCGGAGCCGGAACCCCCGAACTCCTAGGCGTACGCGACCGAGTCGACATCGTCACCGGCACCCTAGGCAAAGCCCTCGGCGGCGCGTCCGGCGGTTTTGTCAGCGCCCATGCCGAAATCGTGGACCTGCTGCGGCAGCGCTCCCGCCCGTACCTGTTCTCCAACGCCCTCCCACCCGCCATCGTCGCAGGCACCCTCGCCGCCCTAGACCTCGCCGACCCCTCCCGCCGCGCGACGCTCCACCGCAACACGGCCGTCTTCCGCTCTCGGATGAGCCAGGCAGGCTTCCCCCTACTGCCCGGCGAACACCCGATCGTGCCGGTGATGCTCGGCGACGCAGCCGAAGCCGTCCGCATGGCCGAACGAATGCTGCGGTTGGGCGTATACGTGACAGCGTTCAGCTACCCAGTGGTGCCGCTGGGGGCGGCCCGCATCCGGGTGCAGATCTCGTCGGAGCACTCCCTCGAAGACCTGGACCGTTGCGTCGCCGCGTTCATGGCCGCCCGCGGCTGACAAACGCGAATGGCCCGCCAGCACGAGGCTGACGGGCCATTCGAGGAGTGCGAGTTCAGTAGGTCTGTCACGCCCCGGCGCTGACCTGCCGACGTCTGACGGCCCGGGGACGGCCTGGCGGGTCCCTCTCGGACTCGGCGGGCCATCAATGAGGTGTTCCGCCGGAAAGACGCCGCGTGAAACGACAAGGGCACAAAGAACGGGACGGCGGTCGGGGAATCCCCTCGACCGCCGTCCCGTGTCTTGTGGGTCGTCACCTGCTCACCTCTGGCGGCCTGGTGACGGCCTGGCGGGGACTCGGACCAGTGAAACCCCTGGTCAAAGCCCCGCGCCGATCACACGTCGTAGTACAGCGAGAACTCGTACGGGTGCGGACGAAGCCGCAGCGGGTCGATTTCGTTCTCGCGCTTGTACTGGATCCACGTCTCGATCACGTCGGGCGTGAAGACGCCGCCCTCGAGCAGGTAGTCGTGGTCCTGCTCCAGGGTGTCCAGCACGGTGCCCAGGTCGCCCGGGACCAGCTTGACGTTCTTGGCCTCCTCGGGCGGCAGCTCGTAGAGGTCCTTGTCGATCGGCTCCGGCGGCTCGATCTTGTTCTTGATGCCGTCGAGCCCGGCCATCATCATCGCGGAGAACGCGAGGTACGGGTTGCCCGACGAGTCCGGGCAGCGGAACTCGGCGCGCTTGGCCTTCGCGTTGTTGCCGGTGATCGGGATGCGGACGCACGCGGAGCGGTTGCGCTGCGAGTACACCAGCGAAACCGGGGCCTCGAAGCCCGGCACCAGGCGGTGGTAGGAGTTCACCGTCGGGTTGGTGAAGGCCAGCAGGCTCGGCGCGTGCTTGAGCAGGCCGCCGATGTAGTGCCGCGCCGTGTCGGACAGGCCCGCGTAGCCGGACTCGTCGTGGAACAGCGGCTGGCCGTCCTTCCACAGCGACTGGTGGCAGTGCATGCCCGAGCCGTTGTCGCCGGCGAGCGGCTTCGGCATGAACGTCGCGGTCTTGCCCGCGGCGAACACGGTGTTCTTCACGATGTACTTGAACAGCTGCAGGTCGTCGGCAGCGTGCAGCAGCGTGTTGAACTTGTAGTTGATCTCCGTCTGACCGGCGGTGCCCACCTCGTGGTGCGCGCGCTCGATCTCGAAGCCGGAGTTCGTCAGCGTGCGGACGATGTCGTCGCGCAGGTCGGCGAAGTGGTCGACCGGCGGGACGGGGAAGTATCCGCCCTTGAACTTCGTCTTGTAGCCCTGGTTCCCGCCCTCGGTGTCGGCGCCGGTGTTCCACCAGCCCTCGACCGAGTCGATCTCGTGGAACGACAGGTGCTCGGCGTCCTCAAAACGGACCGAGTCGAAGATGTAGAACTCCGCCTCGGGGCCGAAGAAGACGTTGTCGGCGACGCCGTACTCCGCGATGTACTGCTCGGCCTTGCGCGCGATGTTGCGCGGGTCGCGGCTGTAGGCCTCGCGGGTGAACGGGTCGTGCACGAAGAAGTTCAGCGAGAGCGTCTTCGCCTTGCGGAACGGGTCGATCCGCGCCGTCTCGGGGTCCGGCAGCAGCAGCATGTCGGACTCGTGGATCGACTGGAAGCCGCGCACCGAGGAGCCGTCGAAGGCGAGACCCTCTTCGTACGCCTCCAGGTCGAACGCCTTGGCCGGCACCGTGAAGTGCTGCATGACGCCCGGCAGGTCGCAGAACCTGACGTCGATCGACTCGACCTTCTCGTCGGCGATGAGGCGCTGAATGTCGTCTGGAGTAGTGGGCACCCTCGGTGACTCCTTCTCGTTCGTTACCGGCGGCTGTACTCTCTTCGGCTCACGCTAAGAGGGCGGTGTTGCCCGACCGTCACCCGAATGTTTCGCGGGTGTTAACGGGCCGCCGTCACTGCCCAGTCGACCAGGCCGGATGTGGTCCGCGCCACCGGCATACCCTGGACGGGTGGCGAGATGGACGGGTGAATGGCTGCCGGGCACGGGCGACGGCTCCACCGCGGCGGGTCCGCGCGAGGCCCCGAAGTGGCGCGGCGAGTCGATGGGCCTGCCCGAATCGGGCGTCGGCTCGGTGGCGGGCGGCGGCCCGCGCTTCCTCGCGCTCGTGCTCGACCTGGTGCTCGCCTCCCTGATCACGGCCCTGTTCGTGCGCTACGACCTGCAGAACGCCGCCGCGATGCAGACGTTCAACCTCTGGGCGGGCGCGGTCTGGGCGGTCATTACGGTCATTCCGGTCACGTTCTTCGGCTTCACCCCCGGCATGGCGGCCCTCGGCATCCGGGTGGCGCGCCTGGACGGGGCGGCGATGGTCGGCGCGTGGCGCGCGCTGGTGCGGATGGTGCTCACGGTGCTGCTGCTCCCGCCGCTGGTGCGCAACGCCGACGGCCGCAACTGGCTCGACCGCGTCACCAACACCGTCGTCATCCGGATGCGCTGACCCCCGGACGCGAAGAACCCCCGGCCGCGGCGGACCGGGGGTTCTCGGCAACCAAGCGTCAGCGACGGCGGATGGTGCGCTGCACGTTCCGCATCTTCGCGCCCGCGGGCATCGGGCCCTTCGGCATCGCGGCGCCGCGCGAGCCGAGCGCGGCCAGCTTCGCCTCGAGGGCGTCGATCTGGGCCGGCTTGAGGTTGCGCGGCAGCTTCGTCAGGTGCGACTGCAGCTTCTTGAGGGGGACCTGCTTCTCCTCGTGCCCGATCGTCACGTCGTAGATCGGGGTGTCGCCGACCAGCCGCGACACGCGCTTCTTCTCCTGCGCGAGCAGGCTCTTCACCCGGTGCGGCGCGCCTTCGGCCACGAGGATCACGCCGGGGTGGCCGAGCACGCGGTGGACGGCGTCGAGTTGGGTCGTCGCGGCGACGGTCGGCGTGACCTTCCACTTGCCGCGCATGTTCTCCAGCGCCCAGGCTCCCGCGCCGGGCTGGCCGTCGGCCTTGCCGTAGACCGTGCGCTGCACGCGCCTGCCGAAGATGATCACGGCGAGCAGGATGCCGAGCACGATGCCCAGCGGCAGCAGCGTCCACTGGATGCCGAAGATGAGCCCGATGCAAAACAGCACACCGGCGACGACCACGATCGAACCGGCCATCCAGGGGATGAGCATCGGGTCTTCGCGGCGCTGCATCTTGAACGCCTCGAACAGCTGGCCGCGCCGGGCCTTGCTCGCAGCGCGCTTTTCCCGCTTGGCCTGCTTGGCCGCTTCCTTGTCCTGCTTGCCCGCCATATGACCAGGATACGGCCGCGTGCCCGGCCGGGAATCCGTCGGCCCCCTCTGCGAGGATCGCGGGGTGGCCATCGCATCGTCTCCCCAGAGCCGGCAGAGCCGCGCGAGCCTGCTCGACGGGCTTGATCCCGAGCAGCGAGCCGCCGCGGCGGCCCCCCGCGGCCCGGTGTGCGTCCTCGCCGGCGCGGGCACCGGAAAGACCCGGACGATCACGCACCGCATCGCCCACCTGGTCCGATCGGGCCATGTCGCGGCTGGGCAGGTACTGGCCGTCACCTTCACGACGCGCGCGGCGGGGGAGATGCGCACCCGGCTGCGCGGCCTCGGGGTCGACGCGGCGCAGGCGCTGACCTTCCACGCCGCCGCCCGCCGTCAGCTCCGCTACTTCTGGCCGCGCGTCGTCGGCGACCGGCCGTGGGACCTGATCGACAACAAGTTCCGGCTCGTCGCCCAGGCCGCCCAGCGCGTCCGGCTGAGCACCGAGACCGAGGTGCTGCGCGACCTGGCGAGCGAGATCGAGTGGAGCAAGGCGTCGCTCGTCTCGCCGGACGACTACCCGACGGTCGCCGCGCGGATGCAGCGCGACACCCCCGCGCCGGTCGCGCAGGTCGCCGAGGTCTACCGCTGGTACGAGGAGCTGAAGACGAACGCGCAGGTCCTCGACTTCGACGACCTGCTTCTGCAGACCACCGCGGTGCTGGAGCGGCACGAGGCGGTCGCGACCGAGTTCCGCGACCGGTACCGCTGCTTCGTGGTCGACGAGTACCAGGACGTCACGCCGTTGCAGCAGCGGTTGCTCGACGCGTGGCTCGGCGGCCGCGACGACCTCACCGTCGTCGGCGACGCCAACCAGACCATCTACTCCTTCGGCGGCGCCTCGCCGAAGTCGCTGCTGGAGTTCACGCGGCGGTTCCCGGAGGCGACCGTCGTGCGCCTCGAACGCGACTACCGGTCCACGCCGCAGGTCGTCGCGCTCGCGAACCGCGTGATCGGCGCCGCGCGCGGACGTCCGGCCGGGTCGCGGCTGAAGCTCATCGGGCAGCGTCCGGAGGGGCCGGACCCGCGGTTCGCCGAGTACGAGGACGAGGCCGCCGAGGCCAGCGCGGTCGCGCGGCGGGTCCGCGAACTGCTCGACGCGGACGTGCCGGCGAGCGAGATCGCGATCTTGTTCCGGGTGAACGCGCAGTCCGAGGCGTATGAGCAAGCGCTCACCGAAGCCGGGATCCCGTACCTGGTCCGCGGCGGCGAGCGGTTCTTCCAGCGCACCGAGGTCCGGCAGGCGATGGCGGCGCTGCGCACGGCGTCGATGGAACCGACCTCGCTGGAGCTGGTCACCACGGTGCGCTCGGTGCTCGCGCGGGTCGGGCTCACCGAGCAGCCGCCGTCGGGCGGAGCGGCGAAGGAGCGCTGGGACGCGCTGCTCGCGCTGGTGGAGCTGGCCGAGGAGCTGGCCGCGGCGGTCGAGGACGCGGATTTGCCGCGCTTCGTCGCGGAGCTCGAACAGCGCGCGGCGGCGCAGCACCCGCCGACCGTCGAGGGCGTCACGCTCGCCTCGCTGCACGCGGCGAAGGGGCTCGAGTGGGACGCGGTGTTCCTCGTCGGGCTGTCCGAGGGCACGATGCCGATCTTGCACGCGGACGGCGACGACGCCGCGATCGAAGAGGAACGACGGCTGTTCTACGTCGGCGTCACGCGGGCTCGGGAGCACCTGTCGCTGTCGTGGTCGCTGTCGCGCGGACAAGGCAGGGGACGCAACCGGCGCCGCTCGCGGTTCCTGTACGGGCTGATCCCGGAGGACCACCCGGCGGCCCGCATCGCCCGATCGCAGCAGGCGGCGAAGCCTGGCTCGAATGTCGCCCGCTGCCGGCTGTGCGGCGGTCCGCTGGTGCAGACCATGGAGGTCAAGCTCGGCCGGTGCGGGAAGTGCCCGTCCACAGTGGATGAGGATCTGCTGGAGAAGCTGAAGACGTGGCGCGGGGAGCGTTCGCGGGAGCTGAAGGTCCCGGCGTTCGTCGTGTTCACTGACGCGACGCTGATGGCGATCGCCGAACAACGGCCGACCGACGACGGCGCGCTGGTGTCGATCTCCGGGATCGGCGCGACGAAGCTCGAGCGGTTCGGCGCCGAGGTGCTCGACGTGGTCCGGTCGTCGATGCGATCTTGACCGCGTCTTCGCGGTGATCGATGCGGCGAACCTGCAGCTCGGAGGCGATCTTCAGCTTTTCGGCAGAGATTTGGGAAAATAAGTTGCCCCGGTTGCGCTGGGGCGCATAACCTGCGTAGGCACCCGGGCGAGAGCCCGGTCTGGGGAAGAACACACGACGGCTGCCGCTTCGAGCGGCGCAGTCCGAGAGAGAAAGGCGGTGCCGGTGAAATGATCAGCAATCTGATGCAGACGAACCCTGGCACCGGTCTGTCTCTCTGCATGACCGTTGACGCCCCGCGCCAGGGCACCGGTGTGTCCACGTTCGCGCACATCGACGGAACGCGTCGTCACATCGACGGATTGCGTCGCATCGAGCGCAACGGGGCCCCGGTCGGCATCACTCTCGCGAGCGCCGCCGTTGTTGCCGCGTACCCGCAGGTTGATGTCGATCTGCCGACCATCAAGCAGTTCCGTGTTCCGTTGTCGATACGGGAGCGAAGTTCCTGACCTGACGTCAGGACTCAAGGCTCACGAAGGCCGCGGAACCGGTAACCGGATCCGCGGCCTTCGTGTTTTTTTGGCTGCACAACAAGAAGGAACAAGTTGTCCAGTTCGATCGCCCACCGCCACACCACCACCGCATCGCAAAGGAGCACGGAAATGTCATCCGCCATCGCCCTCGCCGAGGGCCCCTTAGCCGAAGGGTTCGACATCGGCGACCTGCTCGAAGGGGTCGCCGAGCCGGAACTCCCCTGCCGCTCGCGCGACGCGGACCTCTGGTTCGCCGAATCGCCCGCGGAACTCGAGCGGGCCAAGGCGTTCTGCGCCGCCTGCCCGGTCCGCGAGGCCTGCCTCGCGGGTGCACTCGCCCGGCGTGAGCCGTGGGGTGTCTGGGGAGGAGAGATCTTCGAGCGCGGCGCGGTGATCGCACGCAAGCGGCCCCGTGGCCGTCCGCGCAAGAACGCCGCCCTCGAACCCGCCGCAGCAGCACGGAGCGCAGCCGCATGACCGTCGACCTCATCACCACGCGCGATTTCGAGGCCCGCACCGGAAAACCGGTCCGCGTTCAGCCGAAACCCAAGCAGAACAAGTCTCAGGAGACCACGAAGATGTTGCTTCACGAAGAACTGTCCCGAGCGCGAATACGCGACCTGATAACCGAACATGAAGCCCAACGCCCGTGGCGCCAAGCGCGAGCCGCGCGCCGCTGGTCGCGGGTAGCCCGCTGGGCGGCCAGCCGCGCGGAGCGCTACCAACCACCCAATTAATACGGACGGCCTGGTCAGGCAAGCCCGGGTTTCGGCCCGGCTCCTTGCCTGACCGGCCGCTTCGTGCCGGAGCCCTGTCTTGTCCGGGAGCGGTGCCCGCCGCCAGGATTGCCTCCAGTCCTGGCCTGCGGGTGCCGCTCGCCCGGATGCGGATTCCGGCGCAGGTTCTTGTCGCCTGATCACCCAGCAGTTGGGTGATCAGGCGACCTGTCACGTGCGACCGGTTCCGCCGCGATCTCTTCGCTGAAACGAGCCTGGAAGGTCCGTCGGGGGACAGTCCAGGCTCGTTCTCGCGCGCGGACCGGTGTTCAATGACCCCGTGTCCGGACATACGCACGACCACATCGACTGGGCTGACCGGCTGGTTCTCCTCCGCGCAGCCGACACTCTCGACGCTCCCGCCCACGCCGTCATCGCCGCGCGTCTGGTGGCGAAACTCCCCGCCAACCCGACGGTGATCGACCTGGGCTGCGGAGCCGGTGGGATGAGCACCCACTTCGCCCGAGCCCTGGCCACCCAAGGCGGCGGCACGATCATCCTGGTCGACGCGACACCCGAATTGCTCCACGAGGCCGAGCGCGCCGTACGCGCCGCCGCTGACGTCGCGCAGGCCCACCGCAGGGATGGCTCAACGCAGACGCGCAACGGCCGAGTGCCTGACGGCGGCGCTGAGCCCTCGAACGGCCATCTCGCAGCAGCCGAGGACACCGCCACGACAGTCGAAGGCGGCGCATCGACAGCCGAGGGCACCGCGCAAGCAGTCGAGGTTCGTGCGGTAGTTGCCGACCTCGCCGACGGTGCCCTGCCCGATTTGCTGCCTGCCGCGGATCTCGTATGGGCATCGCGCGTCGTGCATCATCTTCCGGACCAGCAGGCCGCGATTGGCACGCTTACCGCGGTCGCGCGGGCTGGCGGCGTGGTCGCACTGGCTGAGGGTGGGCTGTCTTTTTCTTGCCTCCCTTGGGATCTAGGGCTCGGACGGCCCGGTCTGGAGGACCGGTTGCAGGCCGCGCAGGCGGAATGGTTCGTCGGAATGCGCGAGGGCATCGACGGTGCCGTGCCGATGCCCTACGGCTGGCCGCTCGCGCTCGAACACGCCGGACTCGCTGACGTCAGCTCGTTCAGCGCGCTCGTGGACCACCCTGCACCTGGCCCGGACGGTCTCGCCGACTATGTGCACCACCACCTTTCCCGTCTCGCAACGCACGGTGCCGACTATCTCTCCGAGGAAGACCGCGCGACGCTGGCGTCCCTGCTCGATCCGGACAGCGCCCACTACCTCGGCCATCGCCGCGACCTCTACCTGCTCGGCGCCCGCACCGTGCACCACGGACGCCGACCGTGACCGCGCCTGACCCCACGTGCTCGCGGTGCGGCCGGGCACGCTCCGCCGAAACCGATCCGCTCGCGACCTTGGCCTGGGTGAGCACCAAGGAAAACGGGCAACAGCGCTGGCTCTGTCCGGACTGCGCGCGCAACCACGTCCGGGACATCGAAGGCAAGCTGCCCGACGAGTACTGGTGACTGGACCGCGTGCGCGATTCGGTCTGGGAGGCGGATCGCTTGACGAGCGTTCGTGCCAGAGTCGCGTGTAACCATGTTCGGGGCGCTGAGGCGAGGCATCCTGCCGAGTGCCGGTAATCGGCGTACGTGTTCGGGCGTCAGGTTCGGGTCATGCGGCATTTCCTGTCTTGTAGACGGCGCGCACTTTGGGGCGGGGCGTGCGCGCTGCGTGGCGGTAGGCGTTGAGGAGTTCTGTGCTCATCTCCTCTGGGGATTCTCGGAGTTGGCGTGGGGTGCACCGAAACAGCACGGTGCCGGTCGCGGCTAAAGCCAGGTGGCTGAAGTCTTCTGGGCCCGCGGCGGTGCGGTAGCGCCAGGCCAAGCCGATCTCGTCCCACCAAGCGTCTGCGGTGCCGAGGCGGCGGCCGCGGCGGTCGCAGACTGCGACGTTCCATTGCGGGGTGGGCAGCGGGGTTCGTTGAAGGACCCGGAGTGCTTGCCCGTGCGCGAAGGTTTCTTGGTCGTCGAGGTTGCGCAGGACATTGCGTACGGCGGCTGAACCGCGCTGGTTTCCGGTGTTCAATTCGGTCGTCAGCTCGGCGCGGTCGGCCAAGCCCCAATACAGCGGCAGCGACACCAGCCTCGCGATCTCGTCCGGATCGTTCTCCCGCCGGGCCAGGTCGAGGGCGGCGCGGGCGGCGCTTGCGTAGGGGAGGCCGTCGATCTGGATTGCTTTGGGCATTCGTGCGGTGCGGTAGGTGATGACGCTCGGTTCGTTGGCCGGCCTTCGGTTGTGTGGCACCAAAAGGTGGATTTCCGGAGTCCGCGGATGGCTGATTCCGTGTGCGCACAACGCATCCGTGCCCGTGATGATGGTTCCGCGTCCGTACCGGGCGACGGCTGCGTGCAGGAGTTCCTCGCGGCTCGGAGGTTTGTCGTGCACGAGATATACGCCGGAATACACCTGTCGCCACGGCCCGCCCGGGCCGGAGAGTTGGGCGGCTCTTCGGTCGGAAATTCCGGCGACCCGCAGGTGCCGTCTGTGGAGTACGCCGTGGGAAACCAGATCACCAAAAGCGAGGGAGTCAGTGCTTGTTGTAGTCGTCATACATCGAGAATGACGCCTTGATCAACTCCGCGAAACCACCCTGCGCAATCTGTGGACAACTCGGTGTTGTCGACCAGCCTTGTGGATAACTCAGGCGGCGAACCCTGGCTGCCACCGTTCCACGATGCCGCGAGCGGGGATCTCGGCGTCGAGCTGGCAGAGGATGCCCGTCGAGCCCGCGGTGACCCGGTGGATCATCAGGTACTCCGGCGGCAGGTTCAGCGAGCGGCCGACGTGGAAGTCGTTGCCGCGCGAGTCGCCGACGCGGCCCGCCTGTCGCTGCATCCAGCGGCGCGTGAAGTGGAACGTCGGCTCGGCCAGCGGCTCGGTGAACGGCGCGAGATAGGCCAGGACCTCGTCCGCTTCCAGCGACGAATCCGCCCGCACGAACCGGTTCTCTCGCAGCAGCCGCATCAGTTCGTCGGAGTGGCCGTCCAGGGCGAGCCGCGTGATTTCGCCCAGGTGGCGCGGGATTCCGTGCGGCAGTTTCGCGACGCCGCCGAAGTCGATCACGCACAGCCTGCCGTCGCTGGTGAGCATGAAGTTGCCGGGATGCGGGTCGGAATGCAGCAGATGTGCCCGCGCCGGCGACGAGTAGTGGAACTCCGCGAGCAGTCGCCCGGCCAGGTTGCGGGTGGCCGGGTCGCCGTCCGAGATGATCTTGGCCAGCGGCGTGCCGGTGGCCCACTCGCTGACCACGACCTTCGGCGCGCTCGCCACGACGCGCGGGATCAGGAATTCGGGGTCGCCCTCGAACGCCTTCGCGAACGCGCGCTGGTTGTCGGCCTCGGCGAGGTAGTCGAGTTCCTCGTCCATCCGCTCGGCCAGCTCCGTGAGCAGCGGTTTCACGTCGGTGCCCGGGATGAAAGCCTGGAACAGCCTGCTGAAGCGCTGCAGCTGACGCAGGTCGCTGCGCAGCGCCTCGTCCGCGCCCGGGTATTGGACCTTGACCGCGACCTCGCGACCGTCGTGCCAGGTCGCGCGGTGCACTTGGCCGATGCTCGCCGCGGCGGCGGGCTCGTCGTCGAAGTGCGAGAAGCGGCCGACCCACGACCGGCCCAGCTGCTCGGCGAGCACGCGGTGGGTCTGCCTGGCTGGCATCGGCGGAGCGGCCGACTGCAGCTTCGTGAGCGCTTCCCGGTACGGCTGCGCCATGTCGTCCGGCACCGCGGCCTCGAACACGCTCAGCGCCTGCCCGAACTTCATCGCGCCGCCCTTGAGCGTGCCCAGCACCTCGAACAGCTGCTCAGCGGCCTTGGCCGAGAGCGTCGCGCTCACCTGCTCAGCGCTCTGCCCCGCCAGCCGCTTGCCCCAGCCGCCCACCGCTCGTCCGGCGATGCCGAGCGGAAGGCTCGCCAGCTTCGCGGTACGGGCAGCGCCGCGGCGCGGCATGGCGGAATCGCGGTCTCCGGCGCGGTCGCGAAAGTCGGTCACTCTGCGATTCTGCCTTGGCAAGCACGACGCTCGCAGCCCGCTGACGGCACCCAGGTGTGTCCTACGTCTCTTGCAGCACCTCCTCGGAAGCCTCCTCCGCCGCTTCGAGAGCGTCCTCGACGGGAACTGGCGCACCGCAGCCGCAGTCCGGGTGCGGTTCCCAGATCCGGCGGTGGAGTTTTCCGTCGAAGTTGTCGATCTCGAGCGTGGCGTTCCAGGCTGGCGGCGGGGTTTCGCTCGGCGACAGCAGCCGCATCGCTTGGGCGACGGCGAGTGAGGCGCACGCCTGCACAGCACCGAGGTCAGCCCTGGGTATCCGGCCTACCAGCTGCGTCGCGATCCTCGGCCACGACAGATCCGCGTCGGTCCGGTGCAGGTCACAGCAGCGGAGGCAGGCACTGCGGCCGGGCACCACGAGCGGTCCGACGATGCCCGTGCCCTCGCACACCCGGACCGGCAGGTGCGTGGTGCCCGAATCGACCAGCTCGGCCACCTCCTCCGGCGGCGGGACGAGGGTGTCGGTGAGCAGCACGAGGTCGGGGAGGCGGCGCTGGTTGCGAGCGGTGGTGACGTCGGGCGCGACCCGGGCGACGACGTTCCGTATCGCGCGTTGCCTGGGTTGGCCCAGCTCAGCGGGGGTGAACCCGGAACCGAGATCGGCTTCGGAGACCGTGCCGGACGCACGGATGTCGAGGTGCCCGACTCCGGACGTCGCGAGCAGCGCGGCGACTGCCACGGCGATCCGTCCGCTGCCGTGGACCGCGATGAGGCTCTGCCAGCGACGATCCGTAAGAGCTGGCTGGTAGTGCCGGGCACGCAGCGACCACAAGCCGGTCTCGACCCGTTTCGCCTCCTTCTTCGCCGCCTCGGTGACCAACCCGAGCGCGGACAGCTGTTTCAGCAGCAGATGGAACTGGTCCCGGTGTTCGCCTACAGCGAGCAGGACGTCCTCGAGCCCACGCCGTCCGTCGAGCCTGCGGACGCTGTCGACGATCGCCGGGGGCAGGCCGTTGGCGATGATGCCGTGGCGGCGGTCGAGGCCGAACTGGATCTCGTTGTCGTCGCGTTCGAGCACGTGGAGGCCCGGAAGCAACGTCGGGTACGCCGGGAGGAGCACGTCCGGCGGCGGAACACTGGACAGGGTCATGAGGTCAGCTTGGCAGCTCCGGAACGCCACTCGTGGGTGAGAAGCTGAGTTGTCCACAGGGAAATCTAGTTGTGGACAAGTCAGGGCTGTGACCTTTCGGCGCTCCAAGTTGTCGGTGCTGAGCCTTACCGTTGTCGAGTGGTCGAAGCACGGATGTCCTCCCTGAGAGGCAGGGGCGAGAAGGCCCCGTCGGACACTTCTCAACACAAGGTCGAGGTGCGGCGCAGCCAGCGCAGGCACCGGACGGTCACCGCGTACTGGAATGACGACACCCTGGTCGTCCTCATCCCGGCACGGATGACGCGCGAAGAAGAGAAACACTGGGTCGCGGAGATGGAGCGCAGGCTGCTGCGCCCGGGAGGACGGAAGACGGCGCCGCCCAAGACGTCGGACGCGGCGTTGCTGGCGCGCTGCGCGGTGCTCGGGGCGAAGTACCTGGACGGGAAGGCGTTGCCGGCGAGCGTCCGGTGGGTGCCGCCGATGCGCACGAGGTGGGCGTCGTGCACGCCGGTGGACGCCACCATCCGGGTCAGCGAACGGCTCCAGAAGGTGCCGCAATGGGTGCTGGACTACGTGCTGGTCCACGAGCTGGCGCACCTGCGGGAGCCGGGGCACGACCCGGCGTTCTGGGCGCTGGTCAACCGGTATCCGAAGACGGAACGGGCGATGGGGTATCTGGAGGGGCTTTCGGCGGCGGCTGGGTGGGGGATTTCGGAGGAGGACTGAGTCGGTGGCTGGCGCGGCTGGGCTCGGAGGAGCGGTGGCTGGGCTGCGTGCTGGAGGAGGGGTTCGGAGGGATTGGTGCGTGGTCGATGGCGTCGGCGGAGGGCCTGCAGCCAGGTGCGGGGGAGTGAGGGGCAGGAGGGCGGTTGGGTGAGTAGCTCGTGGCCGCTGGGACTGGCTTGATCGACGGTGGCGGCTGCGTGAGGAGATGGTTCGGCGGAGGAGGCGATGAGAGGGCGGCGGAACGGGCGACGAGATGAGTCGGCGGGACCGGTGACGAAAGGCGGGGCCGGTACCGAGGCGGGGCGCGGGACGGGTGACGAGCCGGGTCGACGAAACCGGTGGCGCGCCCGCTGCGGCGGGGTCGGTGGCCAGGCGGTGCGGCGGGACCTGCGGCGGAAGCGTCGCGGAGTTCTTCGTGTGGCGGCGTGCCGGGGCTCGTGATCACGCGGTGGGGCGGAACCCGTGGTGAGAGGCGGAGGTCGCGGCAAGAGCGGAGCGCTGGCGGGACAAACGCAGCGCGGACCGTCTCAACTGAGTGAGACGGTCCGCGCTTAACGGCAGTGTGGCCGGGGCGTAAGGCGACCCCAGACGGGAATCCTCAGGAAGGCGAGTTCCCCTCGTCCTTCTTGTCTTCGTCCTTCGGAGTCTCGCCGCCCTTGTCAGCGGCGTCGGAGGAACCAGAGTCCTTGGCCTCTCCAGCCTCACGGGCCTCCCGCTCGGCCTTCTCCGTGCGTTCCAGTTCCGCGATCGGGTCCAGGTCGGCGGCGAGAGACGGCGGTTCGGACATCCGGTCGGCGAAGTCCAGGGGCTCGTCCAGGTCGTCGGCGGTCGGCATGAGGTCGGGGTGCGACCAGAGGCCGTCGCGCTTTTCGAGGCCGTGGCGGTCTCCCACGAGCTTCCACAGGGACGACGCGGCGCGCATCCGGCGTGGGCGCAGTTCGAGGCCCACCAAGGTGGCGAAGGTCTGCTCGGCCGGGCCGCCGGTCGCGCGGCGGCGGCGCAGCGTTTCGCGCAGGGCCTCGGCTCCCGGGAGACGGTCGCCGATGGCCTCGGCCACCACTACGTCCACCCAGCCTTCCACCAGGGCCAGCAGGGTTTCCAGGCGCTTCAGGGCCGCCTGCTGCTCCGGTGTGGTTTGCGGTTCCAGCAGGCCGGACGACATCGCTTCCTCGATGCTCGCCGGGTTCGCCGGGTCGATGCTTCCGGCCAGCGACTCGAGTGCGGAGGTGTCGACAGTGATCCCGCGGGCGAACTCCTCGACCGTCGCCAGCAGGCGCTGCCGCAGCCACGGGACGTGCGCGAACAGGCGCTGGTGCGCGGCCTCGCGCGCGGCCAGGAACACCAGTACCTCGCTGGCGGGCAGCTCAAGGCCTTCAGTGAACTTCTCGATGTTCGCCGGCAGCAACGCCGACGTGGTGGCCTCGCCGAGCGGCAAGCCGACCTCGGTGGAGGTGAGCACTTCCTGCGCGAGCTGCGCCAGCGCGTTGCCGAGCTGGGAGCCGAAGGCCATTCCGCCCATCTGGCCCATCATCGACAGCAGCGGGCCCGCCGCCTGCTTGGCTTCCTCGGGCAGCGCCTGCATCCACGCGCCGGACACCTGCTGCGCCACCGGATCGCACAGTCGCTGCCAGGTCGGCAGCGTCTTCTCGACCCAGGTGCGCGCGGACCACGAGACGGTCGACGTCGCGCCCGCGGGGAGGATCGTCGCCGCGTCGAGCCACAGTTCCGCCAGGTGCGCGGCGTCGCGCACGGCAGTGGCGGAGTCGCCGCCTTCGGACGAGAAGCCGATCTTGGCGTCGTCCCGCCCGCTCAGGTTCTGGAGTGCGATCTGCTTCGCCAGGTCGTAGTTGACCGGCCCGCTCGACGAGCCCGCCTGGCTCAGCATCTGGCCCAGCTGGCTCAGCATCTGCCCGAGCTGGTTGAACGCCTCGGCTCCGCCGGGCTGGCCCGGGTTCGAGGGGTCGTTGTCGCCTCGCTTGTCGGGATCGGGCGGTCCGAAGCCGAACGGGGGATTGCTCATAGCTCCACCGTACGCGGGTGCGACCCGGCTCAGCGCGTCAACCGTGGCCTTCACCGGGAAGCGAACACAGTCACCGTACGCTGTCGCTCGTGACAAAACCGGACGAGGACACCGCGAACCAGTCCCGCCGCGCCGAGCCGTCGCGCGCGCCGGGCCGCAGCGACCGGCGGATGACCCGCCGCGGATGGACGATGCTGGTCAGCGGCGTGCTGTTCCTGGTGTTCGTCGTGGCCGGGTTCCTGGTCCAGGTGCCGTATGTCGCGATCAGCCCCGGGCCCACCTACGACACCCTCGGCCGCGACGCCGCGGGCAACCCGGTGATCCAGGTCAAGGGGCAGCAGACCTACGGCACCAGCGGCGAACTGCGGATGACCACCGTCTCGCTCAACGACGGCATCAACCTCTTCACCGCGCTCGGCCTCTGGGCCAGCGGCCGCTACGCGCTCGCGCCGCGCGAGGAGTACTACAAGCCGGGCGAAACGAACGAGCAGGTCAAGCAGGAGAACATCCAGCAGCTGCAGAACTCGCAAAGCAACGCCCAGGTCGCCGCGCTGCGCCACCTCGGCTACCCGGTGCAGGTCGTCGCGAAGCAGATCGTGTCCGGCAGCCCGGCCGACCACATCCTCGCCCCCGGCGACAAGCTCGTCGCGGTCAACGGCAAGCAGGTGCGCGAGGCCGGCGAGGTCGCCGCCTCGATCGTCAACACCAAGCCGGGCGACACCGTCCAGGTCACCTTCCAGCACCTCGGCCAGCCGGAACGCACCGTGCCGGTCACGCTCGCCCACCGCGACGACCGTACCCAGGGCTTCCTCGGCCTGACCGCCGTCGACCGCGCGGTCGCGCCGTTCTCCGTCGACATCTCGCTGCAGGACGTCGGCGGCCCGTCGGCCGGGCTGATGTTCACCCTCGCGATCATCGACCGGCTCACCCCGCCCGGGAAACCGGGCAGCGACCTCGCGGGCGGCAGGCACATCGCGGGCACCGGCGAGATCAGCGAGACCGGCCAGGTCGGTCCGATCGGCGGCATCTCGTTCAAGGTCGTCGGCGCGAAGGAAGCGGGCGCGACCGACTTCCTCGTCCCCGAGCACAACTGCGCCGAGGCCAAATCGGCCGCGCCGGAAGGGCTCAACCTCATCAAGGTGTCCAACCTCGACGACGCGCTCAAGCAGCTGGAGAACCTGAAGGCCGGTCGCCCGACCGTGCACTGCTGACCCAGCGACACGAAAAGGGCCCGTTGAAACCATCAACGGGCCCTTTGTCGTCAGGAAGGATCAGGGCTGCAGGGTCGTCTTGAGCGCTTCGACCAGGTTCGGCGCGAGGTCCGGGCTTTCCACCAGTTCGTCGACCGCGTTCTCGTCCTCGTTGCCCGGCTGGATGCCGCGCAGCCGCATCACGCAAGCCGCCTCGCCTTCTCTCAGGACGGCGGCCACCAGACGGGCCTCGGTGCGGCGCGGGTGGTCCGCGGCGGCGCGGCGGAGGCTTTCGGCGTCCGCCTCGGCGATGCCTTCGAGTTCCGCCTCCACGTCCGGCGGCAGCACGATGATCTCTTGCGCCAGCGCGCAGCCGACCACGATCTCCGGCCACGCGATCCGGCCGAGCGATTCGGCGAGATCGCCGTCCGGCAGCGCCTCCTGGGCCACCGGCGTCAGCGGGTTCGCCCGGTCGAGCTGACCGGCCAGTTCGGGCTGTTCGTCCAGCAGTGCCGCGGTCGGCACCAGCGCGAACAACTGCGGCGGCTGGTTCCAGCCGGCGGCGGCGACGAACTCTTCGACTTCCCGGGCCAGCCCGGCGACAGGGTGGGCGGCAGACGGCTCACTCGGTGGCATGGCGACCATCGTGTCAGGCGTCCCCGCGACGCGCCGCGCGTGCCCGGTTTGGGCGGTCCCGGGAACTCGCGGCACCATCCGTAGAGTTAGAGGTCACGGGGGACACCGCTGTCCCCGGAGAACGTGTTCACGAAGACAGGAGCATTGCCGTGGCGACTCGGCCCCCGGTGAGCCTGAAGCTGTCCCGGCGCAGCCGGATCCTTCTCATCATCGCCGCGGTGATCGTGCTGGCCCTGCTGGCCGGCGTCCGGTTGCTCGACACTTACGTGGACTGGCTGTGGTTCGGCGAACTGCAGGCGCGGTCGGTGTTCACCACACAGGTGGTCACCCGCATCGTGCTCTTCCTCGCGGTGGGGCTGCTGGTCGGCGGGGCGCTGGCGGTCAGCCTGCTCATCGCCTACCGCACGCGCCCGGTGTTCGTGCCGGTGTCCGGCCGCGACGATCCGCTGTCGCGCTACCGCTCGGTGATCGTCAGCCGGATCCGGCTGTTCGGCATCGGCATCCCGGTGCTCACCGGCGTCATCTCGGGAGCCTCGGCGAGCGGGGACTGGCAGACGATCCAGCTGTTCCTCAACGGCACCTCGTTCGGGCAGAAAGATCCCGAGTTCGGCATCGACCTCGGCTTCTACGCCTTCTCGCTGCCGTTCGTGAACTGGCTGCTCGGCTGGCTGTTCGTCACCGTCGTCGTCTCGTTCTTCGGCGCGCTGATCGCGCACTACATCTTCGGCGGCATCCGGCTCGCCGGCCGCGGCGGCCAGCTGGCCGGGCCGACGCGTGCGCAGCTCGCCATCACCGTCGGGCTTTTCGTGCTGCTGAAGGCGGTCGAGTACTTCTTCGACCGGTACAACCTGCTGCTGTCCGACCGGAACATGCCGCTGTTCAACGGCGCCACCTACACCGACCTCAACGCGGTGCTCCCGGCGAAGCTGATCCTGCTGTGCATTTCGGTGATCTGCGCGATCGCCTTCTTCGCGGGCGCGTTCCTGCGGAATCTGCAGCTGCCGGCGATTTCGCTGGTGCTGCTGATCCTGTCCGGCGTGCTGGTCGGCGTCGCCTGGCCGGCGATTCTCGACCAGTTCTCGGTCAAGCCGAACGCGAACGAGAAGGAAGCGACGTCGATCCAGCGCAACATGGACGCGACGCGCGCGGCGTACGGCCTCACCAACGTGAAATACGAGCAGTACCCGGGCAAGACCGAAACCACGGCGGACGCGGTGAAAGCCGACACCGGCACGGTGTCCAACATCCGGCTGCTCGACCCGAACATCCTCAGCGACACCTTCACCCAGCGCGTCGGCCGCGAGAACTTCTACGGCTTCCCGTCCAAGCTGGACATCGACCGGTACACCATCGGCGGCACCACGCAGGACTACATCGTGGCCGCCAAGGAAATGAAGACCGACGGGCTCACCGGGAACCAGAACAACTGGATCAACAAGCACATGGTCTACACGCACGGCAACGGCTTCGTGGCCGCGCCGGCGAACACGATCGACCGTGCGGTGAAGGATTCGAACTCCGACGGCGGCTACCCGATCGCCACCACGAGCGACACGAGCAACCCCACCGGCGCGGGCTCGGTCAACGGCCAGCCGGGCATCAAGGTCGACCAGCCGCGGATCTACTACGGCGAGCTCACCAACCAGTCCGACTACGCGATCGTCGGCGGCACGCCGGGCAAGGCCCCCGGCGAGTACGACACCGACGCCCAGCGCGGCTACCTCTACCAGGGCAAGGGCGGCGTCTCGCTCGACAACTGGTTCAACCGGCTGATGTTCGCCGCCGAATACCGCGAACCGAAGATCCTCTTCTCCGACGCCATCGGCGACGGCTCGAAGATCATGTACAACCGCGAACCGCGCGACCGCGTCGCGAAGGTGGCCCCGTGGCTCACCCTCGACGGCGACCCGTACCCCGCGGTGGTCAACGGCCGCATCCAGTGGATCGTCGACGGTTACACCACGCTCGACAACTACCCGTACGCCCAGCAGACGCAACTCGGCGAAGCGACCAACGACTCGCTCAACGGCGTCACCAAACAGGCGAACAACTCGATCAACTACATCCGCAACTCGGTGAAGGCGACCGTCGACGCGTTCGACGGCACCGTCAACCTGTACTCGATCGACGACAACGAACCCGTCCTCAAGGCGTGGGAGAAGGTCTTCCCCGGCACGGTCAAGCCCAGCTCGGAGATCTCGCCGGAACTGCGCTCGCACTTCCGCTACCCCGAGGACCTGTTCAAGATCCAGCGCGAACTGCTCGCCCGCTACCACGTCGACAGCCCGCAGGAGTTCTACGCGCAGCAGGCGTTCTGGAGCGTCCCGCAGGACCCGACCGAGGACGGCAGCTCCACCACGGCCGGCGCGAACGTCGCCAACCAGCCCGGGTACTACGTCCTCGCCAACGCGGCGGGCGAAGGCAGGCCGACGTTCCAGCTGACCAGTGCGCTCACCGGTCTGCAACGGCAATACCTTTCCGCCTGGATGTCCATCTCGTCCGATCCGGAGGACTACGGCACCATCCGCGTGCTGCGACTACCCCCGGCCAGCGGTGCCAACCAGGTAGACGGGCCCGTCCAGGTGCAAAACCGGTTCCAGAGCGACCCCCGCGTCGCCCAAGACCGGACATTGCTGAACAACCCCAACGTCATTCCCATTTACGGCAACCTGATCACGCTGCCGGTCGCGGACGGATTCCTGTACGTCGAACCCGTCTACATCCGCCAGCGAAACCAGCTGAGCTACCCGCAGCTGGCGCGCGTGCTCGTCTCCTACGGAGCCAAGATCGGCTTCGCGTCCACCCTCAACGAGGCACTCGACCAAGTCTTCGGCAAGGGCACCGGCGCGGCAGCCACCACGCCGAAGGAAGGCGACCCCGGCACCACGACGACCCCGCCGACGTCCAGCACGGCCGCGCCGCCGCCCAGCACCGGCGGCAGCAACCCGGCCATGGACAAGGCAGTCGCCGACATCCAAGCCGCGCTCGCCAAGCTCAAGGCAGCACAGCAATCCGGCAACTTCGCCGACCAAGGCGCGGCGCTCGCCGCGCTCGACGCGGCGACCAAGGAGTACAACTCCGCCAAACCCACCACGCCGCCGCCGTCCAACGGGCCGACCTCCCAGCCCGGCGGGTGACCTCGGTTACGTAATAGGCACCTGCTTTGCGCCCGCTCGAAACCAGGGCGTAAGGTAGGTCCTACGACGCGGGGTGGAGCAGCTCGGTAGCTCGCTGGGCTCATAACCCAGAGGTCGCAGGTTCAAATCCTGTCCCCGCTACAGAGACAAGAGACCCGTCCTCGCAGAAAGCGCGAGGGCGGGTCTCTTTCGTTATTGCCCTGGGGGTCGAACCCCCAGACCCCCGCCAGGGGGCGTGCCCCCTGGACCCCCGTGTTGGGTTGCGTTGGGCGGGTGGCTTGCGGTTGGGGTGTGGTGCTCCGAGGGGCCTGCGAAAAGGCAACGATTGCCGTCGGAAGCACCATGACTTCCTCGTTGTGTGTTGGCCGTGTGGAATATTCCAATGCTCCCAACGGTTTTTGACTCTTTACACCGGACGCGAGTAGAGGTCTAAACCTGTCGAGTTCTGGGGGTGGCTGGCTTGAGGGTCTGGGTTTTGGTCTTTGGGTGAGGTTGATCTGGCAGGGCGGGGCGGGGTGGGGTGTTTTTGCTGGTGAGGGGGTTTTGTGGGGGTGGTGTCGGAGGGGTTTTTCGGGGGTGTAGAGTTGTTTTTACAACGACGCGGGGTGGAGCAGCTCGGTAGCTCGCTGGGCTCATAACCCAGAGGTCGCAGGTTCAAATCCTGTCCCCGCTACGTGGAACGAAAGCCGGGGCTCGTGCGGATGCACGGGCCCCGGCTTTTTTGTGCGCCATTTGGCCGTCGCTCGGGTGGTGGTTGCGGCGCGGTGATCGTTTCGGCGGTGGTTGCTCAGAGTGGCAGAGTCTATTGTGGACATACCTGCGGACTGGGCTGTTAGAGGGGTTGCCGCTGGCCACAATGGACTGATTGGTGACCACTGTGGACACAGCGGCGGATAAGTGGGACCGTAGAGGGGTGTCCGAATTGAATGCAACCGCCGCCGCTCTGCTCGGTCTGCTCCACGACGGTCCCGCCACCGGCGGGCAGCTCGTGTCGGGCGCCGACGAGCGCTTCGGCGCCTTCTTCAGTGTCACCCGCAGCCAGGTCTACCGCGAGCTCCCGGCGCTCTCGAAAGAGGGTCTCGTCCGGCTCGGCAAGCAAGGGCCCCGTTCGAGCCAGCAGTACGTGCTCACCGCGGCGGGCAAGAAGGCCTTCAAGACGTGGCTCACGTCCGAGGCCGGACCCGACCACCTGCGCAGCCCGCTCATCCTGCGGCTCGTGCACGCCGGCTCCCTGACGGCCAAGCAGCGCGGCGCCCTGCTCGACAGCGCCCGCACCACCTACCAGGCCCAGCTCGAAGAGGCCAAGAACGCCGCCAAGACCGCCGACGGCCCCTACGCCAAGGCAGTCGCCGAGTTCGCCCAGGCGCAGGCCAAGGCCGCCCTGAAGCTGCTCGACTCGATCCCGCAGGCCTGAGCGCCGCCCCGGCCCCACGACCGGTTCGCGACCGGTCGTGGGTTTTGCCGTAACCTTGTCCGACGTGAGCGATGAGTTCGATGCGGCACTGAAGGACCTGACCGGCAAGCTGACGCAGATCGAGTCGGTGATGGACCTCGAAGCGCTGCGCGCGCAGGTCGCCGAGCTCGAGGAACAGGCGTCCAGCCCGACCCTCTGGGACAACGTCGAGGAAGCCCAGCAGGTCACCAGCCAGCTGTCCCACCGGCAGGCCGAGCTGCGCCGCGTCTCCGAACTGCGGCAGCGCCTCGACGACCTCGGCGTCCTCTACGAGCTCGCCGCCGACGAAGGCGACACCGGCAGCATGACCGAGGCCGAGGGCGACCTCGCCGACCTCGCCAAGGACATCGACGCGCTCGAGGTCCGCACCCTGCTGTCCGGCGAATACGACGCCCGCAACGCCGTCGTCAACATCCGCTCCGAAGCGGGCGGCGTCGACGCGGCGGACTTCGCCGAGATGCTGCTCCGGATGTACTTGCGCTGGGCCGAGCGGCACGGCTACCCCACGGACGTCTTCGACATCTCCTACGCCGAAGAAGCGGGCATCAAGTCCGCCACCTTCAAGGTGAGCGCCCCGTACGTCTACGGCACCCTCTCGGTCGAACAGGGCACCCACCGCCTCGTGCGGATCTCGCCGTTCGACAACCAGAGCCGCCGGCAGACGTCCTTCGCGCACGTCGAGGTCCTGCCCGAGGTCGAGGAAGTCGACCACGTCGACATCCCGGAAAAGGACATCCGCGTCGACGTGTACCGCTCGTCCGGCCCCGGCGGGCAGAGCGTCAACACGACCGACTCCGCGGTCCGCCTCACCCACATCCCGACCGGCATCGTCGTCTCCTGCCAGAACGAGAAATCGCAGCTGCAGAACAAGGCGGCCGCGATGAAGGTCCTCCAGGCGCGCCTGCTGCAGCGCAAAAAGGAGGAGGAACGGGCCGAAATGGACGCGCTCAAGGACGGCGGCTCCAGCTGGGGCAACCAGATGCGCTCCTACGTGCTGCACCCGTACCAGATGGTGAAGGACCTGCGCACCGAATTCGAGGTCGGCAACCCCACCGCGGTCCTCGACGGCGACATCGACGGCTTCCTCGAGGCCGGGATCCGCTGGCGCAAGCAGGCGAACGCGGCCTGATCCGCGTCGCCGCGGCGACCCGCGCCGGGACGAGGCGCGGGTCACCCAAGGCACCGGCAACCCGGGCTTAACGGGGCCCATGGGTAGGATGCCGAACCGTGATCCGGCTCGAAGAGGTTTCCAAGGTCTACAAGACCTCGACCCGTCCCGCCCTCGAACGGGTGTCGGTCGAGATCGACAAGGGTGAGTTCGTCTTCCTCATCGGCCCGTCCGGTTCCGGGAAGTCGACGTTCCTGCGGCTGCTGCTGCGCGAAGAGGTGCCTTCCAAGGGCCGGGTCATGGTGTCGAACTTCGACGTCGCCAAGCTCGCCCGGCGCAGGGTCCCCCGCCTGCGCCAGACCATCGGCTGCGTGTTCCAGGACTTCCGGCTGCTGGCCAACAAAACCGTCGCGGAAAACGTCGCGTTCGCCCTCGAGGTGATCGGGAAACCGCGGCCCACGATCCGCAAGGTCGTGCCCGAGGTGCTCGAACTCGTCGGCCTCGACGGCAAAGCCGACCGGCTGCCCAACGAGCTCTCCGGCGGCGAGCAGCAGCGCGTCGCGATCGCCCGCGCGTTCGTGAACCGGCCGCTCGTGCTGCTCGCCGACGAGCCCACCGGGAACCTCGACCCGGACACCAGCCAGGACATCATGCTGCTGCTGGAGCGGATCAACCGCACCGGCACCACGGTGCTGATGGCCACGCACGACCATTCCATCGTGGACTCGATGCGGCGGCGGGTCGTCGAGCTGCAGCTCGGTCGCGTGATCCGCGACGACGCCCGCGGCGTCTACGGCATCGGCCGCTGACGCACCCCGCCCTTTTCCGCCCCGACCCAAGGAATTACGAGAGCGATGCGTGCCAGTTTCGTCTTCAGCGAGGTCGTCACCGGTTTGCGCCGGAACGTCACGATGACCATCGCGATGATCCTCACCACCGCGGTCTCGCTCGCCATGCTCGGCGGCGGTCTGCTCGCCGTGCGCACGATCGACAAGATGAAGGCGAACTTCCTCGCCGAAGTCGAAGTTTCGGTCACGCTGGTCGACGACGTGAGCGCGAACGACAAGAACTGCACGCAGGCGCTCTGCACCGGGCTCCGCCAGTCGCTGCAGAACAACCCCGGCGTCGAATCGGTCGTGTACGAGAACCGCGACCAGGCCTACGACCGGTTCAAGAAGATCTTCGCGAGCCAGCCCGAACTGCTCGAGCTGACCGGCCCCGAGGCGCTGCCCGCGTCGCTGCAGGTGAAGCTGAAGGACCCGGACCGGTCCGACGCGATCATCAAGCAGTACACCGGCCAGCCCGGCGTCAAGAAGGTCGACGACCAGAAGAAGTTCCTCGACCGCGTGTTCAACGTCTTCAACGGCGTCCGGAACATCGCGTTCGTGATGGCGCTCATCATGGCCGTCGCCGCCTTGCTGCTGATCGCGAACACTATTCAGGTTTCGGCGTTCACGAGGCGGACGGAAGTCGGCATCATGCGCCTGGTGGGCGCGACGCGGTGGTATACCCAGCTGCCGTTCCTCCTGGAGGCGGTGGTCGCCGGCACGGTCGGCGCCGTGCTCGGGGTGGTGTTCCTGCTTCTGACGAAGCTGTCCTTCCTCGACACGGTCTTCACCGGCGAAGTGTTCCCGCAGATCACCACGCTCGAGGTGCTGTTCCCGGTCGCGCCGATCCTGCTCGCGGTGTCGATCGTGATCTCGGCGATCACCGGGTACGTCACGCTGCGCCTGTACGTGCGGCACTAGCGGAAAGAAATCCGCTGCTCGCCGTCGGACACATCACGTAAAGTGGTCGGTATGCCCAAGGAACGTGGACAGAAGGTCATCGCGTCGAACCGCAAGGCTCGGCACGACTACTCCATCCTGGACACCTATGAGGCCGGGATGGTGCTGCAGGGCACCGAGGTGAAGAGCCTGCGCGCAGGCAAAGCCTCCCTTGTGGACGCGTTCGCGACGGTGGACGACGGCGAGGTGTGGCTGCGCAACGTCCACATCCCGGAGTACACCCAGGGCACCTGGACCAACCACATGCCGCGGCGCACGCGGAAGCTGCTGCTGCACCGGCGCGAGATCGAACGGCTCATCGGCAAGACCAAGGAAAGCGGTCTGTCGCTCGTGCCGCTGTCGATGTACTTCAAGGACGGCAAGGTCAAGGTCGAGATCGCGCTGGCCAAGGGCAAGAAGGCCTACGACAAGCGGCAGTCGCTCGCCAAGCGCGACGCGCAGAAGGACATCAGCCGTGCGATGGGGCGGGCGTTGAAGGGCCGGTTCACGGAGTGACGGCGGGTCCGGCCACCGACGCCGACGTCCCGGGCTGGATCGCCGGGCTCGGCCTCGACGGCATCGTGGACCTGCACGTCCACTTCCTGCCGAAGCCCGTGCTGGACAAGGTGTGGGCGTATTTCGACCGTGCCGAGCAGCACTACGGCATGCCGTGGCCGATCCACTACCGCACGCCGGAGGCGGAACGGATCGACACGTTGCGCGCGCTGGGCGTGAAAGCTTTCGCGCCGCTGGTGTACCCGCACAAGCCGGGCATGGCGGAGTGGCTCACGTCGTGGGTGCTGGAGTTCGCCGAGCAGGTGCCGGAAGCGGTGCCCACCGGCACGTTCTACCCGGAGCCGAGCGCGGCGTCCTATGTGGACAATGCGTTGCGCGCCGGAGCCCGGTGTTTCAAGGCGCACGTGCAGGTCGGGGCGTACGACCCGCGGGACGAGCTGCTCGACCCGGTGTGGGGCTCGCTCACCGAAGCGGGCGTGCCGGTCGTGATCCACTGTGGACACGGACCGTTGCGCGGCGATTTCACCGGGCTCGAGGTGTTCGAGGAAGTCCTGCAACGGCATCCTCGGCTCACCGCCGTCCTCGCGCACGCGGCGATGCCGCAGTTCGCCACCGCGTTCGAGCTGCTGGCGCGCTACCCGCGCGTGCACCTCGACACCACCATGGTCGGCGTGCCGTTCGCGGAGGCGATGTCGCCGCTGCCGCCGGACTGGACGGTCCGGTTGGCGGAGGTGGCCGACCGCGTCGTCCTCGGCACCGACTTCCCGAACATCCCGTACTCCTACGCCACCCAGCTGCGGGCGATCGCCGGCTGGGCAGCCGACGATCGCCTTGGCGAGCCGTTCCTGCGGGCGGTGCTGCACGCCACGCCCGCGAAGCTCCTCAGCGTTTGACCGCCACGAGAGCCCGGCTGCGCGTCATCGACACCTGACGTCCGGCCAGTGCGTATCCGGCCGCGACCAGCGCCACCCAGGGCAGCGGACCGGTCAGCAGGTTGTCGTTGAGCGGGGCGAACCCGTGCGCGGCCAGTCCCAGTAGACCGCCGGAGGCGAGCAGGCCCGCCAGCACCAGCTGCGGTGTCCGAGCGGTCACGACCAGGCCGTCCGGCTGCGTTTCGAAGCGCTCGAACAGGCGCAGCAGACCCAGCAGCACCGCTCCGCACACGGCGATCCAG
Organism: Amycolatopsis nivea; assembly: GCF_004522235.1. Taxonomy (GTDB): domain Bacteria; phylum Actinomycetota; class Actinomycetes; order Mycobacteriales; family Pseudonocardiaceae; genus Amycolatopsis; species Amycolatopsis nivea. The sequence continues at coordinate 53,062 of NZ_SDLT01000033.1, read as the reverse complement.
GCGGGCGCCATCAGGAACCACATCGACGAACCCGGGGTCGGCGTCGAGTAGCCGAGGCCGAGGACGGTCACGCCGGAAACCACGACCAGCGCAGGCATGTGCCAGAGGTAGACCGACATGAACCGCGGGCTGAGCCAGCTGAGCGCCGCGGTGACGCGGGGGAGCGAGACGAGCTTCTCGCGGAACGCCAGCAGGAACCCGATCTGGCCGAGCGCGAGGAACAGCAGCAGGACGGTGGGCGGGCTCATGTTGGACACCGGCGCGCCCGGCATGCCGATCATGCTCGCCGGGTAAGGACCGAACGCGACCAGCAGCGCCGTCACCCCGAAACCGGCGACGGAAACGGCCAGCGCGGCACGGCGGCTGAGCGAGCCGAGGCGGCCTTCGACGTAGTGGAAGCCGAGTTGGTGCACGGCGACCCAGACGATGACGGCGTTGGCGTATCCGATCATCCCGAGGTCGGAGAACCGTGCCACGTCAACGAGAACGCCCAGTCCGGCCAGCACCGCCGGAACCGCGAGACCCCAGCGGCGGTGCGCGGCGACCATCAGCGGCGTGAGCAGCACGGTGAGCAGGTAGACCGAGAGGAACCAGAGCAACTGCGCGGCGATCGCGCTGGCCACCTGGACCGGTTGCGGCGGAACTCCCATGCCGCGCAACAGATCCGGCACGACGAGCCACACCGCCATCAGCGGCAGCACCGGAATGAGCAGCCGGCGAACGCGTCCGGCGAACCAGGCGCGGGTGGATTCCGCACGGCGCAACGAGATCAGGTTCGCCGCGCCGCCTGCGAAGAAGACGAGGGGCATGACCTGCGAGGCCCAGGTGATGATCCACCAGCCAGGCGTCGCGAGGGCGTTTCCGGTGGCGAGAGTGTTGCCGGAGAAGGAAAGCACCGGCATCGTCCAGTGCTGCGCGACCACCGCGAGGATCGCTCCGGCGCGTACCACGTCGAGAAATTTGTCCCGGGTCGCCCTGGTGCCGCGGGTCTGCAGCTGGCTCGTCGTCATGCTGAAGAGCCTGTCGGTTTCCGGGCTCCGAGACAGCGGTGCAGACCACCGAAAACGGGGTTGGGTCAGCAGTAGGCGAAAGGTGGGGTTTGCCCTACCGGGCTAGGACAGGGTGTCCGGCTCCGGTTCGGATTCGTGCGCCTGCACCCGGTACGCCCAGCCGTCCTCGGTGAGGCCGAGTTCGTACCGCGTCTCGATTTTCGGTCCGCCGTGCAGGTGGATGTGCCGCACGACGGTGCCCGGAACCGGTTCCTCGTCGGCGAGTTCCTGCACCCGGCCGTCGAGCGGGCCGCCGAAGAAGCGGACGCTGCGGTCGGACATCGGGTTCTCCTCGCTCGGCATCAGTCCATGGTAGGCGAGGGACCCGCGTCGGGGCTGCCGTCAGTTCGAGTGAGGGGTTTCAGCGGCCGAGGTAGGTCAGCACCGCGCGAACCCGGCGATGTTCCTCGGAACTGGCCTCGAGACCGAGCTTCGAGAAGATGTTGCCGATGTGCTTTTCGACCGCTCCGTGCGACACGACCAGCGAGTTCGCGATGGCGTTGTTCGACAGTCCCTGCGCCATCAGGCCGAGCACCTCGGACTCACGCGCGGTGAGCGCATCGAGCGGGTTGCGGCGGCCGCGAGCCATCAATTGGGCGATGACGTCGGGGTCGATGGCGGTGCCGCCGTCCGCGACGCGACGGACCGCGTCCAGGAACTCGTCCACGTCGGCGACGCGCTCTTTCAGCAGGTAACCGACGCCTCCGGCACCACCGGACAGCAGCTCGACCGCGTAGCTTTCCTCGACGTACTGAGACAGCACGAGCACCGGCAGGCCGGCGATCTCCTTGCGAGCCGCCAACGCCGCGCGCAAGCCCTCGTCGGTGAACGTCGGCGGCATCCGGACGTCGACAATCGCCAGGTCAGGACGGTGTTCGGTGATCGCGCCGAGCAGATCGTCGCCGTTGTCGACCGCGGCGACGGTCTCGATGCCCTCGTCGGCGAGCAACCGGGTGACCCCGGCCCGAAGCAACACGGCGTCTTCCGCGATCACTACTCGCATCAAGGCCCCCAGGTCCGTGAGTGAAAAGCTCCCGGAGGCTATTCACTCACGGACGGGTCACCATTGACACGGCAGGTCCGCCCTGATGACCGTCGGCCCGCCGACTGGGCTCACGACGGTGATCACGCCGTCGATGGTCGCTGCTCGGTCGGCCAGCCCGGCGAGCCCGCCGCCGGGGCGTACTTCGGCGCCGCCGTGGCCGTTGTCGGTGATTTCGGTGATGACGTGCGTGTCCGAGCGCCACACCTTCACCATCGCCTCGGTCGCACCGGAGTGCTTGGCGATGTTGGTGAGGGTCTCGCCGACGATGAAGTACGCGGTGGTCTCGACCGCGGCCGGCGGGCGGGGCTCGACGTCGACGTGCACGTCCACCGGGATCGGCGACTTCGCGGCCTGTGCGGACAAAGCCGCGTCGAGACCGCGGTCGCCCAGCACGGCGGGGTAGATGCCGCGGGCGAGGTCGCGCAGTTCCGAAACGGCGAGCTTGGCGTCCGAATGGGCCTCGTCGATCAGGTCGCGCACCGCGTTCGGGTCGTTGTCGAACTTCGACTTCGCCCGGCCGAGGCTCATCGCGACCGCCACGAGCCGCTGCTGAGCGCCGTCGTGCAGGTCGCGCTCGATCCGGCGGCGTTCGGCCTCCGCGGCGTCCACGCCCCGAGCTCGCGACGCCTGCAGGTGCTCGGCCTTCTTCTCCAGCTTCTTCGTGCGGTTCGGGCCCAGCAGCGACAGCGCCAGGTTGCCGTGCAGCCAGCCCAGCCACGGCGTCACCCAGATCGCCATCGGCAGCAGCACGATCGACGCGAGCGCGATCGGCAGCTCGACGATCGACAGCGGGAACGCGGCCAGGAGATAAGCCAGGTCGCGCCAGGTCGTCGGGTCGGACAGCCGGGTGAGCCAGCGGCGGGTCATCGGCTGCCCTTCCAGCGGCAGCCGCTCGACCGGGCCCAGCGGGGTGCCGAGCATCCGGCGGGCCCAGCGCCGTTCGAGGTCGCCGGACCAGCGGATGAAGCCGGTGACGGCCAGCAGGATCGGGAAGCCGACCCAGATGATCAGCGTCGCCGTGCCGACGGTCGCGCCGACCACGATCAGGATGAACTGCAGCAGGCGCAGCACGAACGTCGGGATCATGTACCCGATCGTGCGAGCCGGATGCGGACGAGGGTGCTCCGGAGGCGGGTCTTGCGCAGTCATCCGGCCACCGTGATCCCGTCGATCTCGTTCCAGGAGCGCTCCATGCGCCGCCGCTGGGCGACCGTGGGCCGCAGGAACCCGGCCGCGAACGCGGCGTGCAGGGCCGCGAGCCCCTTGGTGAGGGCCACGGCGATCGCGGCGAACAGCACCCCCAGCGCCGCCCAAGGCAGCGCGGCCACCGTCGAGTCGACGACGAACCACTGCACATCGTAGCTCGGGAAGGCGTAGACCCCGTCCGGAAGGAAGCGGTAGTAGATCGGCAGCGCGACCAGGCCGAGACTGACCGCCCACACCGTCACGACCAGCACGAACTCCACCAGGCCGAGCGGGAAGAGCAGGAAGAGGTAGGACAGGTCGCGCCAGGTCGCCGGGTCCTTCAGCCGGGTCAGCCAGCGCTGCTTCTGCCCCGACGGCGGCAACGGCAGATACGGATCGTCGATGTACACGTCGAGCAGCGCGAACACCCGCCCCCGCTCGACCCGCCCCGCGGTCCGCGCGAACAAGACCAGCAGCGCGAGCAGCGGAACGCCGAGCCACACGACGATCGTCCCCAGCCCGGCCGACCCCAGCGTCACGATCAGCGTGAACGAGAGGATCCCGATAGGCAGGTTGAGCAGGAGATACGCCAGCGCCCCGCCCAACGGCGGAGTGCGGCGCCCAAAACTGCGACCGGCGGGCACGGTGACCATGGCGGGGCTCCCTCACTGCGGAAACTGACCTGCTCAGCATGGCCGGGCCGGCACCGGGCAACCAGGGGGCGAGCGGGCATCTTCGAGGTGGGGACAGCCCTACCCCGTGCCGGAATTATCGGGTTGCCGGGCGGGTTATGATGGTGAGGTTACAAGCACCTACAAGGGGGTGAACGGTTTCGACTCTGGACGTTGAATCAAGGGAAGCGTGCCGGTGCAGGCGAGAGACCACCGTAAGCGTCATCGCAACCTAATAAGCGCCAAGGCCAATAGCCAGCGCGACTTCGCTCTCGCTGCCTGATCGCAGTAGAGCAAGTCTGTCGGCCCGGGGTCGCCTCCGACCCGGTCGCCGGCATCAGCTAGGAGGCTTACCGCCGGTCCCGGCCACGGGGCCCGGTAGGGAAGCAAACAGTGGCTGGGCTCGTCACTTCAGCTTGTTCGCGTGACTGAAGGGGCCAAGCAGAGACATAGCGGACTGCGCACGGAGAAGCCTTGAGGAGGCGCTAGAGGACCCGGGTTCAATTCCCGGCACCTCCACTCGATTCGCGGGAGAGCCCTGCCAACGCTTGCGCGTTGGCCAGGGCTCTTCTTCGTATCCGTCTTTGGGGGTCGGACCCCCAAACCCCCGCCAGGGGGCTGCGCCCCCTGGACCCCCATCGTGGTGGTTGCGTTCCGTGGGCTGGGTGCGTTGGCCGATGGCATCAAGGAAGCGGTTGCCGAGGCGGAACGGGTGTTCGGTCCTGGCCCCCAGCATCGCGGGAAGCCTTCTGTGGCACCGGCTGCCCTGCGACCGGATCTCGTTTTGGGCGGGTGCCGCCGATGTGTGTGGTTAGGGTTGCGGCTGTTGCGGCGACGGCTTCGGCTAGGTCGGGGAAGGTCTCTTCGCAAGGGCCCTCGTCTGGGCAGAGGTGGCGCAGTGTCACGCTGATCGCGGCCATCGGCCTGGAGCCGTGGTCGAACACTGGGGCGGCGACAGAGGCGAAGCCTGCTGTCACGTGACCGTCTTCTACTGACCAGCCGAGGCGGCGTTCGGTCGCCAAGGTGCGGCGTAGTGCGGCCAGCGAATTGGGGCCGCGTGGAGTGCGCAGGACGAACGACGTGGCGGCCGGGAACAGGGCGCGGACGTGGGCGGCTGGCAGGTGTTGCAGCATCGCGCGGCCGGACGCGGTCAGGTGTGCGGGCAGTCGTACGCCGACGTCGGTGACGAGGGTTTCCGGGCGGGCTGGGCGTTCCTTGATCAGGTACAGCGATTCGTTGCCGTGCAGGACGCCCAAATGCGCGGTGTGGCCGATGCGGTCGACGAGTTTGCGCAGCAGCGGTCCGGCCAAGCGCTCCAGCGGGTCGTGGCGCAGGTAGGCCGAGCCGAGTTCGAAGGCGGCGATGCCGAGGCCGTAGCGGCGTTCGGCGGGCAGATGGGTGACGAAACCGGCCGCGGTCAGTTCGTTGAGCAGGTGATACGTCGTCGACCGAGGCAACTCCAGGTCGCGCGCGATGGCCGCGGCCGAGACCGGGCCCGCGTGGCCGGCGAGCAGGCGCAGCACGGAGAGGCCGTTGCGCAGGGCGGGAACGTCGGAACTGCTCACTGGGCCTCCTCCGGAAGTGGTGCGAGGGGACCCCTCGCACTGCCCGAACGGAGTATGAGGGGTCCCTTCGCGCCGGTGGTCGAGGCTCTCGCCACGTGTTGTCTTGAATACCAGACACTACCGCGAACTCCGCTCTGTCGCGCGGGCCCGCCGGGAGGTGCAATGGCGGCATGCCGGAACCAGTCCTCCTGAGCTCGAAGCCGATGACCGCGGCGCAGGTTGTCGACATCGTCCGTGGGCACGCGCACGTCGGGCTCGCCGAGACGGTCGAGAAGAACCTCGCCGCCACCCGCCAGCACATCGAAGACCTCGCCGACGCCACGTCGCCGACCTATGGGGTCTCGACCGGGTTCGGCGCGCTCGCCACGCGCCACATTCCCGTCGAGAGCCGGACCGCGCTGCAGCGCAGCCTGATCCGCTCGCACGCCGCGGGCGCCGGGCCCGCGGTGGAGCCGGAGGTGGTGCGCGCCCTGATGCTGCTGCGCCTGCGCACGCTGGCCAGCGGTTACACCGGCGTGCGGCCGCAGACGGCGCAAACGCTTGCGGCGCTGCTCAACGCGGACATCACGCCGGTCGTGCACGAGTACGGTTCGCTCGGCTGCTCCGGCGACCTCGCGCCGCTGGCCGCGGTCGCGCTCGCGTTGATGGGCGAGGGCGAGGTGTTCCACGCAGGCGAGCGGAAGCCCGCCGCGGATGCGTTGCGGGCGGCCGGGATCACGCCGCTCGTGCTGGCCGAGAAAGAGGGCCTCGCGCTCACCAACGGCACCGACGGCATGCTCGGCATGCTGCTGCTCGCCGCCGCCGACCTGCACCGGCTGCTGGACGTCGCCGACCTCACCGCGGCGATGAGCGTCGAGGCGCTGCTGGGCACCGATCGCGCGTTCGCCGCCGATCTGCAGGCGCTGCGTCCGCATCCCGGCCAGGCGACCAGCGCGGCGCGGATGTTCGCGGCGTTGCAGGGGTCGAAGATCGTGGAGAGCCACCGCGGCCCGGACTGCAACCGCGTGCAGGACGCGTACTCGCTGCGGTGCGCCCCGCAGGTGCACGGCGCCGCGCGGGACACGCTGACGCACGCGGAACTGGTCGCGGAGCGGGAACTCTGGTCCGCGGTGGACAACCCGGTGGTGCTGGCCGACGGCCGGGTGGAGTCGAACGGCAACTTCCACGGCGCGCCGGTCGCGTACGTGCTCGACTTCCTCGCGGTGCCGGTGGCGGACGTGGCGAGCATCGCCGAACGCCGCACCGACCGGATGCTCGACCAGGCGCGTTCGCACGGGCTGCCGCCGTTCCTCGCGCACGACCCCGGCGTCGACTCCGGGCACATGATCGCGCAGTACACGCAGGCCGCCGTGGTCAGCGAGCTGAAGCGGCTCGCGGTGCCCGCCTCGGTCGACTCGATCCCGAGCAGCGCGATGCAGGAGGACCACGTGTCCATGGGCTGGTCCGCCGCGCGCAAGCTGCGCAAGGCGGTCGACGGCCTGACCACGGTGCTCGCCGTCGAACTGCTCACCGCTGCCCGCGCGCTCGATTTCCGCGCGCCGCTGCAGCCCTCGCCGGTCACCGGACGCGTCCGGGACCTGCTGCGCACCAAGGTCGAGGGTCCTGGCCCCGACCGTCACCTGGCGCCCGAGATCGCGGCCGCCGAAGAACTCGTGCGGTCGGGCGCTGTCCTGGCCGCGGCCGAACTGGAGGCCTGAGCATGACTAGCACCGCCCGTACCGTCCGCGCCGCCCGCGGCACCTCGCTGACCGCGAAGAACTGGCAGACCGAGGCCGCGCTGCGGATGTTCCACAACAACCTCGACCCCGAGGTCGCCGAACGGCCCGAGGACCTGGTCGTCTACGGCGGCACCGGCCGCGCCGCGCGCAACTGGGCGAGCTTCGACGCGATCACCCGCGAGCTGACCGCGCTGGAGCAGGACGAGACGCTGCTGGTCCAGTCCGGCAAGCCGGTCGGCGTGTTCCGCACGCACGAATGGGCGCCGCGGGTGCTGATCGCGAACTCGAACCTGGTGGGCGACTGGGCGACCTGGCCGGAGTTCCGCAGGCTCGAGCAGCAGGGCCTCACCATGTACGGGCAGATGACCGCCGGTTCGTGGATTTACATTGGCACGCAAGGCATCCTGCAGGGCACCTACGAGACGTTCGCCGCGGTCGCGAAGAAGCGGTTCGGCGGAACGCTGCGCGGCACGCTCACCGTCACCGCCGGGCTCGGCGGCATGGGCGGCGCGCAGCCGCTCGCGGTCACGATGAACGACGGCGTGGCGTTGTGCATCGAGGTCGACGCCCAGCGCGCGCACCGCCGCGTCGAGCACCGCTACCTCGACGAGGTGGCCGACGACCTGGACGACGCGATCCGGCGGGTCACCGCGGCGAAGAAGGAGCGGCGTCCGCTGTCGGTCGGCGTGGTCGGCAACGCCGCCGAGGTGCTGCCGGAGCTGCTGCGCCGCGACGTCGAGGTGGACATCGTCACCGACCAGACGTCGGCACACGACCCGCTGTCCTACCTGCCCAAGGGCATCAGCGTGGACGACTGGCAGGACTACGCGGCCAAGAAGCCGGACGAGTTCACCGACCGGGCGCGCGAGTCGATGGCCGAGCACGTCGACGCGATGCTCGGGTTCCTCGACCGCGGTGCCGAGGTCTTCGACTACGGCAACTCCCTGCGCGGCGAGGCGAAACTCGGCGGCTGCGCGCGCGCGTTCGACTTCCCGGGCTTCGTGCCCGCCTACATCCGGCCGCTGTTCTGCGAGGGCAACGGGCCGTTCCGCTGGGCCGCGCTTTCCGGCGACCCGGAGGACATCGCCGCGACCGACCGCGCGATGCTCGAACTGTTCCCGGAGAACGAATCGCTGGCTCGCTGGATCAAGATGGCCGGCGAGCGAGTGGCGTTCCAGGGCCTGCCCGCCCGGATCTGCTGGCTCGGCTACGGCGAACGGCACCTGGCCGGCCTGCGCTTCAACGAGATGGTGGCCAGCGGCGAGCTGAAGGCCCCGGTCGTGATCGGCCGCGACCACCTCGACTCGGGCAGCGTCGCCTCGCCGTACCGCGAGACCGAGGGCATGGCCGACGGCTCCGACGCGATCGCCGACTGGCCGCTGCTCAACGCGCTGGTCAACACCTCGTCCGGGGCGAGCTGGGTGTCCATCCACCACGGCGGCGGGGTCGGCATGGGCCGGTCCATCCACGCCGGGCAGGTGAGCGTCGCGGACGGCACGCCGCTGGCGGCGCAGAAGCTGGAGCGGGTGCTCACGAACGACCCGGGCATGGGCGTCATCCGGCACGTCGACGCCGGATACGACCGCGCGGCCGAGGTCGCCGACGAGCGTGGCGTGCGGGTGCCGATGCGGGAGCAGGCGTGACCGCATCCGGGTTGCTCGGCGAGATCGCCGACGTCGGGCGCGACGCCCGGCGCGGCGGTTACTCGCGACACGCGTTCGATGCGCCGGAGCACGACCTGCGCACGTGGTTCGTCGAGCGGGCGCAGCAGTTGGGCCTCGACGTCGAGACCGATCGCAACGGCAACCTGTGGGCGTGGTGGGGCGCTCCTGGTGCGGACGCGGTCGTCACCGGCAGTCATCTGGACTCGGTGCCGGGCGGCGGCGCGTTCGACGGGCCGCTCGGCGTGGTGAGTGCGCTGGCGGCGGTGGAAGCGTTGCAGGCCAAGGGGTTCCGTCCGGCCAAGCCGTTCGCGGTGGTGGTCTTCGCCGAAGAGGAGGGCGGGCGCTTCGGCGTGCCGTGTCTCGGTTCGCGGCTGCTCACCGGGACGATCGACGCGGACCGGGCGCGGGCGCTGCGGGATCCGTCCGGCGTCACGTTCGCGGAGGCCGCGGCGAAGTCCGGGCTGGACGTGGACCGGGTCGGCGCGGATCCGGACCGGCTCGGAATGATCGGGCAGTTCCTGGAACTGCACGTCGAACAGGGCAGGGGACTGATCGACCTCGGGTCGCCGGTAGCGGTCGGCAACACGGTGATCGCGCACGGCCGGTGGCGATTCTCCTTTGCCGGGCAGGGAAACCACGCGGGTGCGACATTGCTCGCGGACCGGGTCGACCCGATGCTTCCCGCCGCCGAGACCGTGGTCGCGGTGCGGCGGCTGGCGCGGAAGACGTCGGACGCGCGGGCGACTGTGGGACGGCTGGTACCCACGCCGGGCGGGACGAACGTGATCGCGTCCACTGTGGACATGTGGTTGGACGCACGCGTTCCGGGCACTGCGACGCCGGTGCTGGTCGAGGAGATCACTCAGGCGGCGCGGGCCGCTGCCGAGGCGGAAGGGTGCGAGCTGGCGGTCACGCGCGAGTCGTACTCCGACGACGTGGTGTTCGACCAGGCGCTGCGGCGGTCGCTGGGGGAGTGGCTGGGCAATCCGCCCGAGCTGCCCACCGGCGCCGGGCACGACGCGGCGATCCTGTCGGGATTCGTGCCGTCCGGGATGCTGTACGTCCGCAATCCGACCGGGATCAGCCACGCGCCCGAGGAATTCGCTGAGGCGGACGACGTCGAGGCCGGTGCGCGGGCGCTCGCCGAGGTGCTGGAGCGGCTCGCGAGATGACCACGTACTGGTGCGAACGGGCCTGGCTGCCCGACGGGGTCGCGGAAGCGGTCCGGATCGAGATCGCCGACGGCCGGATCGTTTCGGTGACCGCCAATGCGGAGAAGACCGGAACCATCCTTAACGGACTGACGCTCCCCGGGTTCGCCAACGGGCATTCGCACGCGTTCCACCGCGCGTTGCGGGGCCGGACGCACCACGAGCGGGGCACGTTCTGGACGTGGCGGGAGCGGATGTACTCGCTCGCCGCCCGGCTCGATCCGGATTCGTACTACCGGCTCGCTCGGGGCGTCTACGCCGAGATGGTGCTGGCGGGGTACACGAGCGTCGCCGAGTTCCACTATCTGCACCACGGTCCGGGCGGCAAGCCGTACGCGTCGCCCAACGCGATGGGTGACGCGTTGCGGCAGGCCGCGCGGGACGCCGGGATCCGGATGACCCTGCTCGACACCTGCTACCTCGCGGGCGGCATCGGCGTGCCGCCGGACGAGGTGCAGCAGCGATTTTCGGACGGTTCCGCCGAGAAGTGGGCGGAACGCGTTGCGCTGCTGAAGGAAGACGACCTGTTCCGTGTCGGCGGGGCGATCCACTCGGTGCGTGCGGTGCCGGAGTACGAGCTGCCGAAGGTGGACAACGCGGTGCCGAAGGACCGGCCGTTGCACATCCACCTGTCCGAACAGCGTGCGGAGAACGAGCAGTGCGAGGCCGCGTATCGCTGGACGCCCACCGGGTTGCTCTGGGATTACGGCGTGCTCGGCGAACGGCTCACCGCGGTGCATGCGACGCATCTGACCGAGCAGGACATCAAGTGGCTGGGTGATTCCCGAAGCGGCGCGTGCTTCTGCCCGACCACCGAACGGGATCTCGGCGACGGCATCGGCCCGGCCCGGAGCCTGCTGGACGCGGGCGCGCGGCTCGGCATCGGGAGCGACAGCAACGCGGTGGTCGACGCGTTCGAGGAGACCCGGGCGCTGGAGCTGGACGACCGCCTCGCCAGCGAGGAGCGCGGCCGGTTCACCGCGGAAGAGCTGCTCGCCGCTGGTACCGAGCACATCTCCGCGGGCTGGCCGGAGACCGGCACTCTCGCGGCTGGCGCTGGAGCGGACCTGGTCACGGTCGCGACGGACACGGTGCGCACGGCCGGGATCGAACCGTCCGGCGTGCTGTTCGCCGCCGCGGCCGCGGACGTCCGTACTGTGGTGGTGGCCGGGCGGGAAGTGGTGCGCGACGGTGCGCATGTGCTGATCGAACGACCGGAAACCTTACTGGCCAAGGAGATCGAGGCGCTGTGGCAGTTCTGATCACCGGAATCGGCGAGCTCACCACGAACGACCCGGAACTGGGCAAGCTCCGCGACGCCGCGCTGGTGCTCGACGGCGAGAGTGTCGCGTGGGCGGGTCCGGCTGCGCAGGCGCCGGACGCCGACGAACGCGTTGACGTCGAGGGCCGTGCCGTGCTGCCTGGGTGGGTCGACAGCCACACGCATCTCGTGTTCGCGGGCGACCGCACCGCCGAGTTCGAGGCGCGGATGGCCGGACAGGCTTATGCGGCAGGCGGAATCGCGGTCACTGTCGATGCGACGCGGGCGGCTTCGGACGAGCAGCTGGCGGCGAATCTGCGTCGACATGTCGAGGAAGCGGCTGCGCAGGGCACGACCTGCCTGGAGACGAAGACGGGATACGGCCTCACCGTCGCCGACGAGGCACGGTCGGCGCGGATCGCGGGCGAGGTCGCGGACGAGGTGACCTTCCTGGGAGCGCATCTCGTGCCGCCGGGCGCCGACGCGGAGTCCTATGTGGACTTGGTCTGCGGCGAAATGCTGGACGCGGTCGCGCCGCACGTGCGGTGGGCCGATGTGTTCTGCGAGACCGGTGCGTTCGACGAGGCGCAGTCGGCGCGCGTGCTCAAAGCGGCGGCGGAGCGCGGGCTTGGGCTGAGGGTGCACGGCAATCAGCTCGGCGAGGGGCCGGGCGTGCGGCTGGCGGTGGAGCTGGACGCGGCGAGTGTCGACCACTGCACGTACCTGAGCGATGCCGATGTCGAGGCGCTCGCGTCGTCCAACACGGTCGCGACGATCCTGCCCGCGTGCGATCTGTCCACCAGGCAAGCGCTGGCACCGGCGCGTCGACTGCTCGACGCCGGCGCGACGGTCGCGTTGGCCAGCAACGCCAATCCCGGCAGCTCGTACACCACGTCGGTGGCGTTCTGCGTGACGACGGCCGTGCTTCAGCTGCGGATGACCGTCGACGAGGCGGTGTGGTCGGCGACCGCCGGCGGGGCGCGGGCACTTCGCCGCGACGACGTCGGCTACTTGCGTCCGGGTGCGCGGGCGGATGTGCACGTACTCGACGCGCCGTCCACTACGCATCTCGCTTATCGGCCCGGGGTCCCGTTGACCCACTCGGTGTGGCGGAAAGGGGCAAGGGTGCGTTAATCGGTGGCGACGGCGTCCGCGGCTGCGCTAACGTGAAAGGGAACAGGACGCGCGAAAGACCATTGTCCGGTATGGGTTAGGCCGGACGACTCATTCGCTCTGTTTCCGAGCGCCCGGCTAGGCGGGCCGAGCCCAGTGCGTCCCTCTCGAACCAGAACGTTGGTACGGAAGGGACTTCGCTGATGGCGAATAACGTGAACAACGCGGACAACACTGTGCTCGTGATCGGGGCCGGGCTCGGCGGGCTGTGTCTCGCGCAAGGCCTGCGCAAAGCCGGGATCCCGTGCGAGGTCTACGAACGCGATTCCGCGCTGGACGCGCGTCGGCAGGGGTATCGGCTGCACATCGATTCGCGCGGCGACCAGGCGTTGCGGGAAGTTCTGCCGCCGCAGCTGCACGAGTTGTTCCTCGCTACCTCGGGTCAGCCGCGCAACGCCACCACGATCTACGACAGCCAGCTGACGCCACGCACCGAGTTCGTGCTGGACGACGGCGAGGTCCAGCGCAACGTCAACCGGTTCACCCTGCGGCAGATTCTGTTCGAGGGCCTCGACAACGTCCATTTCGGCAAAGAGTTCGTCCGGTACGAGAAGCACGACAACGGCGTGATCGCGCACTTCGCCGACGGCACCCAGGCGCGCGGCGCGGTTCTCGTCGGCGCGGACGGGGTGAATTCGCCGGTGCGCCGCCAATATCTCCCGCACGCGCGGGTCGTCGACACCGGATTGCGCCAGCTGTACGCGAAGATCCCGCTCACCGAGGCGACCCGGGAACTGTTCGACCCGGAGATGTTCGCCGTGTTCAGCATCGTTTCCGGGCCGCACAAGCAGATGATCGGGTTCGCGCCGGTCGACTACCCGGAGCCGATCGCCGACGCTTGCGCGCGGCTCGCGCCGCAGGTCCGGCTCAGCCCGGACGAGCCGTACATGACCTGCGCTTTCGGTGCGCGCCAGGAAGTCTTCGGGCGGACGGACGACGAACTCCGCGCGCTGTCCGCGGACGAGATGCAGAAGCTCGTGCTCGACCGGGTCGCGGACTGGAACCCGCGCGTCCGCCGGATGGTCGAAAGCTGGCTTCCGGACTCGCCGTTCCTCGTTTCGATCCGGACCAGCGTGCCGATCGGGCCGTGGGAGCCGTCGCGGGTGTGTCTGGTCGGCGACGCGATCCACGCGATGAGCCCGGCCGCCGGGGCGGGCGCCAACACTGCGATGCGCGACGGTGCTGCGCTCGCTGCCGCGTTGAGCAGCGGCTCGGCGGATGCGATCGGGGAATACGAGGCGGAAATGCGCCGGTATGGCTTCGCCGCGGTCCGGGAGTCCGCCGCGAACGGGGCGCAGCATCTGGGGCAGAACCCATTGCCGGAAATGTCTTCGGCGTCCTTTTCCTGACCGGGTGCGGGGGCAGAGTTCCTGCCCCCGCGCCCAGCCCCGCGCGCAGTCCGGAAGCTCAAGGGCGACCATGAAAAAGGACCAGCAGGTAACCGGCGGAAAACCGGCGGCGTCGGCAAGATCTCGTTCATTCAGAGTTCAACTACTGGCCACCCGCTGAGGGATCTGGAGACCCCGCCCGCGTAGGTACCGTCACTCCCGCAGGACACTCCGGACTGGAGAGCGGGCATGGACTTTTCTCTCATCGTCCTGGTGGTGATCGTCGCGGCGCTGGCCTTCGACTTCACCAACGGGTTCCACGACACGGCCAACGCGATGGCCACCTCGATCGCCACCGGTGCGCTGAAGCCCCGGGTCGCGGTCGCGATCTCGGCGGTGCTGAATCTCGTCGGCGCGTTCCTTTCGATCGAGGTCGCGAAAACCATTTCCGGCGGGATCGTCGACGACACCAAAGTCACGCCGGTGGTGATTTTCGCCGGATTGGTCGGGGCCATCGTCTGGAATCTCGTGACGTGGCTGGTCGGGCTGCCGTCGAGTTCGTCGCACGCGTTGTTCGGCGGGCTGATCGGGGCGACCTGGATCGCGTCCGGCGCGGACGCGGTGCACTTCGCGAAGGTCGTCGAAAAGGTGCTGATCCCGGCGATCGCGTCACCGGTGGTGGCGGGAATCGTCGCGATCGTCGGCACTTTCCTCGTTTACCGGATCACCGCCAAGGCGCGGCAGGACGTGGTCGGCAAGGGGTTCAAGACCGGTCAGGTGCTTTCGGCGAGCCTGGTGTCGCTCGCGCACGGCACCAACGACGCGCAGAAGACGATGGGCGTCATCACCCTCGCGCTGATCGCGGGCGGTTCGCTCGCGCCGGGGTCGAACCCGCCGGTGTGGGTCATCCTCGCCTCCGGCGCGGCGATCGCGCTCGGCACCTACTTCGGCGGCTGGCGGATCATCCAGACGATGGGCAAGAAGCTCACCGAAATCCAGACGCCGCAAGGCTTTGCCGCCGAGACGAGTTCCGCGGCGGTCATCCTGGCCTCGTCGCACCTCGGCTTCGCGCTGTCGACCACGCACGTCACCTCGGGCGGCATCATCGGCTCCGGGCTCGGCCGGAAACTCGCCGAGGTCCGCTGGGGCGTCGCGGGCAAGATGGTGATCGCCTGGGCGCTCACGCTGCCCGCCGCCGCGATCGTCGGGGCCGTCGCCGCCGCGGTCTCCACCCGGGGCAGCTGGGGAACCGTCCTCGTCGGCGGCGTCGGAGTGCTGCTCGCACTGGGCATCTGGCTCGCGTCGCGGCGCAACCCGGTCACGCCGGCCACCGTCAACAACGAGCCGGAGGCCGCCGAGGCCGCCCCGGTCGCGGCCTGAGGGAGCACGACATGGCGATCAACTGGGGTGCCCTGGGCATCGTTTTCGTGGTGGCGCTGGCCGCGGCGGTTGTGCTGACCGGGCTGTTCGCGTACGGCGTACGCGGCCTCTCTGAGCGGGTGACGGCGCGGGCGCACGGCGGCAGTGGCACGGTTCAGCTGACCGGCGCGGTGGTGTGTTTCGCGGTTTGTGCGGCGGTGATCGGGTACGGGATCTATCTGATCGTGGCTTAGGCGAGTGCCGCCTCGGCGCGGGTTCGCAGTTCTTCCGGAAGTTCGTCGAGCAGCGGCCGGACCGTCGCTCGGCGGGCTTCGTTCAGGTGGGCCAGGACGTCCAGCGCCGGGGCCCACAGCGACTCGTCCGCCGCGGCGGTGCGGACCAGTGCGGGCAAGCGGTCCTCGCCGACCAGGCTGAGTACATGGTCGATCCGGCTCCGGTCGTCCAGGACGTACGCGGTGTGCAGGAGACCGGCATCGTCCAGCAGGCCTACGCAGCGGCTGACCGTGTCGTCCGGCAGGTGGCCGACGAACCGGCCCAGCGTGATCCAGTCTTCGCGGCGGGTCAGTTCCTCGGCGACCGCCACGACGGTCGTCACCGGGATCCGGGTGATGATCGAAGTGGCCCGCCGCGGGTCCAGTTCCGCCGCGACCGAGGCGAGGAACTTCGGCGACAGCCGTTTCGCGACGTCGACGCCGCGTGACACGTCGACCAGTCCGGCGATCCGCGCGCACAGCAGCGGGCCGAACACCTTCTCCGCGATCTTCGCGGTCACCCCGGCCGGCAGCAGCTTGCTCGCCAGCGCCATCCGCTCCAGCACGACGAGGTTCGCGTCGAACAGCGTGGTCGTCATCTGCTCGCGCAGCAGCCGCACCTCGCCCTGGTCGACGTCGGCGAGGTAGTCGAGCCGGGCGGGGTCGACGTCGAGGACCCGGGCGAGTTTGAGGATTTCCGGGTTCACAGGCCGACCGCTTTCCGCACCGCGCCGCGCAGCAGCGCGGGCACGTACTTCAGGCTTTCCTCACCCGCGCGGGCGAGCGCCTGCGCCTGCCGGTGCCGGGCGTCCCGCAAGGCCGCCGACAGATCCTGTTTGTGCTGCTCAGGCAGGGATTCGATGCCGTCCGGCAAGGGAGCGCCGAGCTGCTCGGCCAGGGTGCGTTCAGCCATGGTGACCCATCATGCCTCACGATCTCGACCTTGACTTTCGGCAGTGGTGACGAATCGGGCGGCCCTTGTAGCGTCAGCGGAATGAAGGAGGCGACGCGAGTCCGCTGGCGCGTGACGTTCGACGTGCTGCTCTGGGCCGCGTTGTGCGGGTTCGTCGTGCTCGACGGCCCGCTCGACCCGAACGTCTGGGAACTCGTCTACGGCCTGGTGTCGGTCACCCTGGCGATGGCCACCGCCCGCGTCTACCCGGCGTTCGCGCTGGCGGTGGCGATGGCGACGGCGCTCGTCATCGCGTTCGGCTGGGGCGGCCGGGTGGCGGTGTGGGAGTTCTTCCTGATCGTCGTGATCTCGTACCTGGCCGGGCTGCGACTGGCCAGGGCACGCGTGGCGATGATCTGCTTCTTCGCCATCGCGGTGGCCGGGATCCCGCTGGCTTTCTTGCCGACGGCGGGCTTCGACGCGTGGGGCGCGGTGCTCGGCACGCTCGCGTTCGCCGGGGTCGCGCCGTGTCTGCTCGGCCGGCACGTGCGGCTGCGGCGCGAGCTCGCGCAGGACGGGTGGCGGCGCGCGGAGGAGATGGAGAGCAGGCACCGGCTGGTCGCGCAGGAGGCCCGGCTGCGGGAGCGGGCCCGGATCGCGAGCGACATGCACGATTCGCTTGGCCACGAGCTGAGCCTGATCGCGGTGCGCGCGGCGGCTCTGGAGGTCGACAGCGAGCTCGGCGAAGAGCAACGCGAAGCCGCCGGACAGCTTCGGGCGGGCGCGGCGACGGCGACGGAACGGCTGCGCGAGATCATCGGCGTGCTGCGCGAGGACGCCGCGCCGATCGAGCCGGTGCAGGGCGATCTGGGGGAGCTGATCGACCGCGCGCGGGCGTCCGGGATCGAGATCGGCGCGCGGATCGACAAGCTGGACGGCGCACCGCCGATGGTCGCGCGCGCGGTCTACCGCGTGGTGCAGGAAGGGCTCACGAACGCGGCGAAGTACGCGCCCGGCGCGGCTGTCACGGTGGTCGTGACCAGCAACAATGAGTCGACCGACGTCCGGGTCCGGAACGCGCCGCCGCCCGCCGGACCGTTGCCCGGCCGGTCCGGGCAGCGGGGGTTGATCGGCCTGCAAGAGCGGGTGCGGCTGGTCGGCGGGAGCCTGACCGCGGGCCCGGCGGACGGCGGGTTCGAGGTGGCGGCCCGTCTGCCGCACGATTCGGCACCCGCGCCGGAGCAGGACGACGACGGGATCGGACAGGCCGCGCGCGAGCTGGAACGCGCCCGTCGCGCCGTGCGGTCGAGCCTGGTGCAGGCGATCGTGGTGCCGCTGGCGCTGTTCGGAGTGGTCATCGGCGGGGCGGGCGTGACCTTCCTGGTGCAGTGGTCGTCGTCGGAGCTGCCGCCGGACTCGTACGCGCGGATCCAGATCGGCATGCCGCATTCGGCCGTCGAACCGCTGCTGCCCGCCCGCCAGCGCACGACGCTGCCGTCGATCAATGTGCCGCCGCAGCCTTACCGGAGCACCTGCGAGTACTACGGAGCCGGCCGGAGCTGGCTCAACTTCAACTATGCCGTCTATCGACTGTGCTTTGTGGACGATCGAGTGGCGAGCAAGGATCTTTACAGTGAGGACGAACCGTGATTCGCGTACTGCTGGCCGACGACGAAGCGATGATCCGCGCCGGCGTGGCCGCGATTCTCGCCTCGGACAAGGAAATCGAGGTGGTGGCCGAGGCCGCGGACGGACGCGCGGCGGTCGAACTGGCGCGTGCGAACCGGCCGGACGTCGCGCTGCTCGACATTCGCATGCCCGGGCTTGACGGGCTGGCCGCGGCGGAGGAAATCCGCAAACTGCTGCCGGACACCGGCGTTCTCATGCTGACGACGTTCGGGGAGGACGAGTACATCGAACGCGCGCTCGGCCTCGGTGCGAGCGGATTCCTGCTCAAGGCGGGCGATCCGCGCGAACTGCTCGCCGGGGTGCACGCGGTGGCCGACGGCGCGGCGTTCCTTTCGCCGAAGGTCGCGCACCGGGTGATCACGCGCTTGTCCGGCAGCCGGTTCAGCCGGGCCGCGACCGCGCGCGAGCGGGTGAGCGTCTTGACGAACCGCGAGCGGGAGGTGCTGGTGCTGCTCGCCGAAGGACTGTCCAATGCGGACATCGCGGCGCGGATGTTCGTGGTGGAGGGCACGGTGAAGGCGCACGTGAGCACGATCCTGACCCGGTTGGACGTGCGGAACCGGGTGCAGGCCGCGATCACGGCGTTCGAGGCTGGACTGGTGTGAGCCTCGGCGGTTGCCAGCGGCTGATGCTGGCTCCGACCCGGGTGGTGACCGCTGCGGGCAGCAGCCGGGTGAAAGCCGCTCGCAGCGCGACCGCCGCCGGGTTGCGGAGGAGCGGACCGCTGGCACCGGCCTGGATCGACGCCTTCGCGACCTTCTGCGTGCGCGGGCGGCGTTCCGCGTCATAACGGCGGAGCGCTTCGTCCACTGTGGACTTCTGGACGTGCGAGGCCAGCACTACCGCGTCCTCCAACGCCTGGCAGCCGCCCTGCCCGAGGAACGGCGGCATCGCGTGCGCGGCGTCTCCGAGGAGCGCGATACGGCCCCGGGTGTAGCTGGGCAGCGGCGTCGCGAGGTGATGCGTGTCGTGCAGCAGGATTTCCGGCGTGGCGTCGATGAGCTGCGGAATCGGGTCGTGCCAGCGGGCGTACTTCGCGCTCAGGTACGCGCGGATGTCGTCGTGCCGGATCCCGGCCGGGCGAGCTTCGGAAACCCACCAGTAGACCTCGTCGTCCAGCAACGGCAGGACGCCGATTTCGATTCCCGCCGCCCACGTCGTGCTCAACGTGGGTTTCAGCGGCAGCTTGGCGATCCCGCGGAACGCCGCGCCACCGCTGTACTCCACGCGTGCGGCCGGGAAGAGCGCCTGCCGGATCGGGCTGTTGATCCCGTCGGCCGCCACGACCAGGTCCGCCTCGATCGAGCCGGAATCGTGGTGCACCACGCCGTTCTGCTCGACGCTCGTCACCTCGACCCCGGTCTTGAGGCATTCGCCCGGCAGCGCCGACCGCAGCGCTTCGATCAGATTCGCCCGGTGGATCGCGCCCAGCGGCAGCCCGTGACTGCGCACGAAGAGGTCCGCGTCCCAACTCGCCAGCCGACGTCCGCGCCAGTCGACCAAGCCACCGCCGCGCTGCGCCGAGATCCGCGGCTCGACGCCCAGTTCGGCCAGCGCCCGCTGCGCGTTGGGCCACAACGAGATTCCCGCGCCGATGGCGGTCAGCGCCGGGGCCCGTTCGAGCACCGTGACCTCCCAGCCGACCCGGCGCAATCCGATCGCCGCGGCCAGTCCGCCGATGCCGCCCCCGACCACGACCGCGCGGTGCGAAGCCATGCCGACCTCCTCTACGTCTGTAGAGGACTCTACACCTGTAGTGTGCCGAGGGTGGAACGGACAGCTGTGATCGGCGACGCAGCCATCGAGGTCATCGCGGCCGAGGGCATGCGCGGGCTGACGCACCGCGCCGTCGATCGGGCGGCCGGGCTGCCCGCGGGTTCGACGTCGTACTACGCGCGCACCCGCGTCGCGTTGCTGGAGCTGGCCGCGGACCGGATGGTCGCGCTGGACCAGGCCGAAATCGTCCCGCCGGAAGGGAAACTCGCGGAGTTCCTGGGCGCGACGGTCCACCGCTCGATCACCGTCGGACGCACGAGAATGCTCGCGCGCTACGAATTCGCGCTCGAATCGACCCGACGGCCGGAGCTGCGCGCTCGATACGATGCCGGTGGGCTGGAATTGCGCCGCCGGTGCGCGGAAGTGCTTGCCGCGGCGGGTTCTCCGACTCCCGAGGACCACACCCGCGTGCTCATCGGGTGGCTCGACGGATCGATCTTCGACGCGCTGGCAGGCACGGGCTCCGTCAACCCGCCGACCGAAGCCGAACTGGTTGCCGGAGCCCGTGCCGTGCTCGCCGGATTGGGGCTGCCGCACGCCTGATCAGGCGTCGCGGCGGTTCAGCAGCGCGGTTCCCGCGGCGATCCCGGCGGCCGCCCAGGCGAGGCAGACCAGCACGCCGACCCAAGGCCCGTACGGCGGCAGGCTGCCCAGCAACGGGTTCGGGTCGCCAGGCGGCACCATCGCGTTCATGCCAGCGAAGGCCGGGAAGTAGTTCATCGCCGGAGGGAACACGTACGACGACATCAGCATCGGCAACGGCAGCAGCAGCACGATCACCACCACCAACGTGCCCGCCGCACTGCGCAGCACGAACGAAATCCCCAGGCACAGCACGCCGAGCAGCGCGAAATACGCACCCATGCCCAGCGCGGTGACCGCCCCTTGCGACAGCGACGTGGAACCCCCAGCCCCACGCATCAGCACCGAGGCGACCCCCATGCCCAGCACGGCGACGACCACGCCGTAGACGAACAGCACCGGCACCAGCACCGCGGCCTTGGCGGCGGTGACCCTCGCCCGCACCGGAACCCATTGCAGCGTCGAACGAATCGA
The DNA here is from genome assembly GCF_004522235.1 of Amycolatopsis nivea. GTDB lineage: Bacteria > Actinomycetota > Actinomycetes > Mycobacteriales > Pseudonocardiaceae > Amycolatopsis > Amycolatopsis nivea. The sequence continues at coordinate 32,148 of NZ_SDLT01000033.1, read as the reverse complement.
CCCGCTGGTGTACTCGCTGGTCACGAACAGCGTCGCGACCGCGAGCACGCAGAACTCGACCAGGTAGATCGCACCGCTGTTGACGATGCCGTGCGCGGTCTGCTGCCGTTCGCCGCCCGCGTGCTGGGAGATCCCGGTGACGACGGAATAGAACGCCATCAGCAGCACTCCGCCGATCAGCGACCACCACGTCGCGCGCACCGACCAGAACTTGGTCCACTCCGCCGAAATCGCCAGCTTCGTCATGCCGTAACCCCGTATTCCACCGATCCGGCGGTCAGTTCCATGTACGCCTGCTCGAGCGAAGCGGTCCGCTCGGCAAGTCCGTGCAACCGGACGCCCAGTTCGTAAGCCAGGTCCCCGATCTCGGCCGCGGACGCCTCGTCGACGAGCAGTTCGCTGTCCTCCCCGGGCAGCACCGACCGGCCGTTCCCCCGAAGCCAGTCCGCGAGTTTCGTGCGCTCCGCCGGATCCGGCACGAGGACCGCGACCGACCGGCTCGAGTTGCCCGCGATGAAGTCGCCGATCGCCGCGTCGGCGAGGATCGAGCCCTTGCCGATGACCAGCAGCCGGTCCGCGGTCAGCTGCATTTCGCTCATCAGATGACTGGAGACGAACACGGTGCGTCCTTCGGCGGCGAGCGAACGCATCAGCTGCCGCACCCAGCGGACGCCGTCCGGGTCGAGTCCGTTGACCGGCTCGTCGAACATCAGCACGCCGGGGTCGCCGAGGAGCGCGCCGGCGATGCCGAGCCGCTGGCTCATGCCGAGCGAGAACGTCCCGGAGCGCTTGCCCGCGACGTCGCTCAGCCCGACCGTCGCGAGCACTTCCTCGACGCGGCTCGCGGCGATCCCGTTGCTGCGCGCCATCGCGAGCAGGTGTTTGCCCGCACTGCGGCCGGGATGCATGGCTTTCGCATCCAGCAGCGCACCGACTTCCCGCAGCGGAAACCGTAGCTCTGCATACGGTTTGCCGCGGATCAGCGCGTCGCCGGAGTCCGGCCGGTCGAGCCCGACGGTCATCCGCATGGTGGTGGACTTGCCCGCGCCGTTCGGGCCGAGGAACCCGGTCACCGTGCCCGGCTCGATGACCGAGGTGAGGCCGTTGACCACGGTCTTCTGGCCATAGCGCTTCGTCAATCCGCGAAACGTGATCATAGGGCGAAGTCTGCGCCCGCGCGGGGTGCGCGGACATCAGCCGACCGTCCCGGACCGACCCCGACTTTCGGCAGGGGGTCAGCGCGACCTGCGGGTGGTGTGCCGGGTCGGGGTGGCGGTCGCGGGGTCCTCCGGCCACGGGTGTTTCGGATAGCGGCCGCGAAGGTCCGCGCGGACGGCGGCGTATCCGGTGCGCCAGAAGGATTCGAGATCGGCGGTGACCGCGGCCGGGCGGCCGGCGGGCGAAAGCAGGTGCAGCACCACCGGGACGCGGCCGTCGGCGAGCGACGGCGTCTCGGTCCAGCCGAACGTCTCCTGCAGCTTCACCGCGAGCACCGGCTGGTCTCCGTGGTAGTCCACGCGGTAGTGCGAACCGGACGGGACTTCGAGCCGGTCCGGAGCGAGTTCGTCGAGCCGCGCGGCTTCGGGCCAGGGGAGCAGGCCGCGCAAGGCAGTTCCGGCGTCGACGTTCGCCAGATCGGCTCGGCGGCGGACTCTCGACAGGTCCAGCCAAGTGTCTACTTCGGAAAGCAGCGCCTCGTCGTCCACCGAAGGCCACGGATCGCCGAGTACCCGGTGCAGGAAGGCAAGGCGGTCGCGGAGGCGGGTGCCGTCCTGGCTCCAGCGCAGCAAACCGAGACCTTCGGTGCGGAGTCCGGTGACGATTGCGTCGTGGACTAGCTGCGGATCTGGGTTGCGTAGCGGCTTTTCCGACAGAACGATCGCACCCAGCCGACGGACGTGCCGGGCGACGACATCGCCGTCCCAATGCACTTCGTCCACTTCGGACACCAGGGTCGGCGCGGCTCGGGTCGCCAGTGCTTCGTCGGCGGTCGCGGCGAGGCGGATGGTGCCGTGCACGCGGCCCGGGTCGCGGGTTGCTTCGGCGACGGCCAGCCATTCGGCGTCGCCCAAACCGCTGCCGCTGGGCAGTTCCGCCGCGGTGCCGCTGGCCATCAGATACACCGGGGCCGACCCCGCGCGCCGCCGCGCCAAGCGTTCCGGGTGAGCGAGGGCGACGACCAACGCGGGGTCCGGGTCTGCTTTGGCCGGGGAATTGACCAGTGTGGCCAACCGTTTCGCGTCCCGCTGCCATCGGCGCGCCGCGTCGTCGTGTGCGGAACGAAGCCGGCGCAATTCGGCCTCGACATCGGTCAGCGTCGCTCCGGTATCGAGCAGCGCGACTACTTCCGCGGCGGCCCGGGCTCCGACGGCCTCAGCGCCGTCCAGCAACGCGCGGGCCAGCCGGGGATGCAGGCCGAGGTCGGCCATCTTCTGTCCGCGCGGCGTGACAGCGCCTTCCGAGGTGGTCGCGCCGAGCGTGACGAGCAGGCTTCGCGCGGCGGCGAGGGCACCTTCGCCGGGCGGATCCCACCAAGCGAGGCCGGTTCCGTCCGGAGTGGACCAGCAGGCGAGTTCCAACGCGAACCGCGCCAGTTCGGCGGTACGGATCTCCGGCTCCGGATACGCGGGCAGCGTCGCTTGCTCGTGCTCTGGCCAGCAGCGGTACGCGCGGCCAGGCGCTTCGCGGCCCGCACGACCAGCGCGTTGTTCCGCCACCGCTGCCGAAACCCGCACCGTGGCGAGCCCGGCGAGACCACGTCGATGGTCCACGCGAGGAACGCGTGCGAGACCCGAGTCCACGACCGCGCGGACGCCGGGAACTGTCAGGCTCGACTCGGCGACGGCGGTCGCGAGAACTACCCGGCGGCGGTCGCGTGGCCGCAATGCTTCGTCTTGCCGGGCAGCGGAAAGCCGTCCGTGCAGCGGCAGCACGTCCGCGTCCAGCGAACTCAGCAACGCCGACGTACGCGCGATTTCCCCGGCTCCCGGGAGGAACGCGAGTACATCGCCGTCTCCTTCGGTGAGGGCCTTCCGGACCGCCGAAGCGACTGCGGCTTCCGGGCGTTCCCCGCGCGCCGGAGCGCGGTAGCTCAGCTCGACCGGATACGTGCGCGCGTGCGCGGTGATCACCGGGGCGTCGCCGAGCAGTTCGGCCAGCCGTCCGGACGCGACCGTCGCCGAGGTCGCGAGCAGCCGCAGGTCGTCGCGCAATCCGGCACGGACGTCGAGGAGCAGGGCGAGCAGCAGGTCAGCGTCGAGATGGCGTTCGTGGCATTCGTCCAGCAGGACCGTCGACACCCCGGCCAGCTCGGGGTCGTGCTGCACCCGCCGCACGAGCAGCCCCGACGTGACCACCTCGATCCGCGTGCGCGACGACACCTTCCGGTCGCCGCGCACGGCGTACCCGACCGTCTCGCCGACCGGTTCGCCCAGCAGCGCGGCCATCCGCCCGGCCGCGGCCCGGGCAGCCAGCCGACGCGGCTCGGCGACCACGACGCGTCCTTCGCCCCGGTTCAGCGCGAGCGGCACGAGAGTGGTCTTGCCGGTGCCGGGCGGGGCGACGAGCACCGCGGCGCCGTGGTCGTCGAGCGCGCTCAGCACGGACGGCAGCACCGCGCGGACGGGCAGGTCCGGCAGCGAGGCTAGGTCGGTCACTGCTCGGTGATCTCCGGTGGATTCGGCAACGGGTAGTTCGACGGCCCGATGTTCGTCTCCAGCGACTTCCGCCAGGCCCCGGTCGACACCATCTTCCGGATGGCGTCGTCGACCGCGTGCTGGCCCTCGGTGTCGCCCTTGCGCAGGCCGATGCCGTACCGCTCAGTGGAGAATGGACGGCCGACCACCTTCAGCAGCTCCGGGTTCTGCGCGGCGTACCCGGCGAGGATCACCGCGTCCGTGGTGACCGCGTCGACCTGGTTCGCCAGCAGCGCGGTCACGCAGTCCGGATAGCGCGGGTACTCGACCAGCTTCACCATCTGCGCGAACTTGTCCTTCACCGTCTGCGCGGGAGTCGAGCCGGTGACCGAGCAGAGCCGCTTGCCGTTGAGGCTTTCCGGGCCGGTGATGTCCGGCGAGGTGAGCCGCACCAGCAGGTCCTGGCCGGTGACGAAGTACGGGCCGGCGAAGCCCACCTGCTGTTTCCGCTTGTCGGTGATCGAATAGGTGGCCACGACCAGGTCGACCGCGCCCGAGGTGAGGTCCGTTTCGCGGCGCGCCGGGGTGGTCTCGTGCCAGGTGATGTGGTCCGGTTCGACCCCCAGTTCGCGTGCGACGAAAGTAGCGACATCGACGTCGAAACCGGCGAGCCTGCCGTCGACGGTCCGCTGCGAAAGCCCGGGCGCGTCGAACCGGATTCCGATGGTCAGGTGGTTGCCGTCACGCGCCCGGGTGGGAAGCGGATCGTCCTTCGATACCTCCGACGACCCGCACGAGACGCAGCTGACCAGCAGAAACACGGCGGCGAACGCTGCGCGTAACCGCATCGGTGCCTCCGCTTCGCCGGTTGGCTGCTCACATGGTTCTCAGGTCAGACGGCTAGCCTAAGCGCGTGCGCCGACTGCCCCAACCTGTACTCGACACCATCGGCACCCTCGCCCGGCTCGGGCTGGCTGCCGTGTGGCTCGTGTCCGGCGGCCTGAAGATCGCCGATCCGGGACAGACGTACATCGCCGTGCAGGCCTACGACGTGCTCCCGCACGCGCTGGTGCGCCCGGTCGCGACCGGGTTGCCGCTGCTGGAACTGGTGCTCGGGCTGCTGCTGCTCGCCGGGCTGGCCACGCGCTGGGTCGCGGGAGCGTCGCTGCTGCTGCTGGCCGTGCTCGTCGCGGGCATCGCGCAGTCGTGGGCGCGCGGGCTGAGCATCGACTGCGGCTGCTTCGGCGGCGGCGGGCGCGTGGACGCCGGGCAGACCGAATACCCGCAGGAGATCCTGCGCGACACCGGTTTCGCCCTGCTCGCGGTGTGGCTGCTCGCCCGGCCGCGCACGTGGCTTTCGGTCGACGGCTGGCTCGGCTGGGGCAAAGGCAGGAACGCCGGGAACTCGGGCGAGGCCTCGGACGACTACCCCAAGGGCATCGCGGAAGGGAATTAGGAACAGTGGGTGGAGCTGCGCGCAACGCGCGGAAAAGCCGTCAGCAGGCGGCGGCCGCGAGGTCGGTCGCCCAGGCGCGGGGCTCGAAGAGCGACCGGAACAAGATCATCGCGATCGCCGTGGCCGTCGTGGTGGTCGCCGCGCTCGTGATCGGCGGCGTGCTCTGGATCAACTCGAGCAAGAACGCGACGCAGGACAGCGCGATCCAGCCGGGCACGACCTCGGCGCTCGGACCGGGCGTGGTCGAGAAGCGCGACGGGGCCGTGGTGACGGTCGGCAAGCCGGGCGCGCCGAAGACCATGGACCTCTACGCGGACTTCCTGTGCCCGTACTGCGCGAAGCTGCAGCAGGACTTCGGGCCGCGGATGGAGAAGGCGATCAACGACGGCCAGCTCACCGTGCGCTACCACATGGTGATCCTGCTCAACAAGAACTCGGACCCGCCGGGCTACTCGCTCGACTCGGCGAACGCCGCGCTCGCCGCCGCCGACCAGCAGAAGTTCACCGCCTTCCACGACGCGCTGTTCAAGAACCAGCCGCAGGAAGGCGGGCGCGGGTACGACAAGGCCCAGCTGATCAAGCTCGGCCAGGACCTCGGGATCAGCGACCCGAAGTTCGCGCAGGCGGTCAACTCCGGCGCCTACGACCAGCAGCTGCAGGCGGCGTTCCAACAGATCCAGAACGACCCGAAACTGCAGCAGGACTTCGGCAACGGCCAGATCGGCTTCGGCACGCCGACCGTCGCGGTCGACGGCAAGGCCGTTCCGGCTCAGGGCGACTGGCTGACGAAGATTCTCAACGGCTGACCTGATCCGGTCAATTCGCCTGTCCGGGCACAACTCGTCCGCTAACCTGGGCCGCAGGGTTCAGGGGAGGGGCGGGTTGTGTCCGGTTTTCATGTCGACGACTGCGCGTACGAGAACTACGCGAAGCAGGTCGACCCACTCGGCGACGAGGTGCGTTCCGCGGCGAAAGCGCACATCGGTCCGCACGTGACGCTGTCCGGCGACGGGTTCTCCGCGATCGGGGACGAATCCGGGTTCGCCGGCGCGTACGGCGCGCGCATGCGGGCATTGCAGGAACGGATGCACGCGCTCGGCGGCGGCTGGCACAACGTCGGCGAGGCCGCACGGCGCACGCAGGGCAACTACGCCGCGGTCGAGCAGGAACACGGCGACGCGATGCGCAGGCTTTCGTGAACGCTCCCGTCGATCATCTGGTCCGCAACGGGCTGGACACCACGAATCAGTTCGCCGCGAAGCTGAAGCACGACCCGTCGGCGATCCACGGCGCGCGCGACGGGCATGTCGCGCTGCAGACGTCCGTCGGCCAGGCCAATCAGCACGCCGGCGCGCAGCGGGTGAATCTGGCGCACGCCAGTTCCGGGGCGACCTCGGAGCGCGCGGTCCAGACGTCGAAGGACCTGGAGAAGGAAGTCCAGGACCTTCTCGACGAGAGCGCGGAAATCGAGCGGGCGGTCGCGGAGGCGGCGGAGACGCTGCACGTCGGCGAGATCCGCAACGACCAGGTGCGGGACCAGATCCTGCGGGAGATCGCGTCTTCGATGAAGGCGCTGGCGGCGGTCAACGGGATCCAGCCGCCGGAGAGCCGGGCGGCCGCGGCTCGGCAGATTCTCCTGCAGCTGCAGACGAAGATCGGCCAGTTGACCGGGCAGGCGGCCACGTTCACCGAGGAGACGCTCGGAAAGCTGACCGGACTGGGGCAGCGGCTCGGCGGCTCGGAGTCGACGTCCGCGAGCAGCGCGACGACGTCGGTGCCGCAGGCGTTCAACAACAACGGCGCGCACGTCAGCCACGGTGGCGGTGGAGGCGGCGACAGCGGCGGCGGTGGAGGCGGCGGCGGGTATGCCGGGAAGCCGCGGTTGCCGGTGGCCGTTCCGCCGCAGCCGGGCAGCGGGGTCGGGATCAACCTGCCGGGCGGGAAAACCGTGATGGCACCGAACGAAACCGCGGCCAAAGCCGTGCGGGCGGCGTTGTCTCAGCTGGGCGTGCCGTATGTGTGGGGCGGGACCGCGCGCGGGCAGGGGCTCGACTGCAGCGGGTTGACCATGACGTCCTATCAGGACGCTGGGTTGCAGTTGCCGCGGACGGCGAAGCAGCAGACTGTCGGGGCCGAGGTGCCTTCTATCGATCAGTTGCTGCCCGGGGATTTGGTGGTGTGGTCCGGGCACGTCGCGATGGTGATCGGCGACGGGCAGATGGTCGAGGCCGGGGATCCGGTGCAGATCAGCAAGATCCGGACGACCAACGCCGGGCAGCAGTTCATCGGGTTTTACCGGCCGACGGGGTGAGTGGTGGCTGAATTCGACATGGATCGCGCGGTGGCGCGGGTGATGGAGGAGGCTTCCCGGACCGGGGAGGCGGCCGCGGCTCGGTTCGAGCGGGCTGGACCGGTGGTCGGGAAGGCTGCTGCCGGCGGGGTTTCCGTCGAGGTCGCGCCTGGCGGGTTGCTGACTGGGCTGACGGTTTCCCGTGCTGCGTTGCGGGGCGGGTCGGAGGCTGTTGCCGCGCAGATTCTGGAGTTGTCACGGCGGGCCGAGCGGCGGGCCGGGGATCGGATGTATCAGGTGCTGTCGCCCGTTTTGGGGGCGGATGCTGTGGCGGCGTTGGGGTACGCGGCGTTGGCTGAGGATGATCCCGATTTTTATGACGAAGAGCCGGTGGTGTTGTGAACACTCGGGAGCTTATTTCGCTGGCTCGTTCTCGCGAGGCCGCTTTGGGGCAGGTCGCTTCGTTGATGGGGGAGGCTCGGGGGTCGGCTCATGCGTTGGATGGGTCGGTTGAGGTGACTGTGGATGCGTTGGGGGCGTTGAAGCGGTTGTGGCTTGCGCCTTCGTTGGCGTCGGCGGATCCTTCTCGGGTTTCGGCGTTGGTGCTTGAGGTTGTGCGGGTTGCGATGGCTGAGGCTGAGCAGGATTGCTACAACCGGGTGGGGTTGTTGTTGGGGGAGGAGGCTGGGTTGCTTGTCGAAGCCTTGTCTGGGCGGGCGGCTCCGGCTCGGTCTTCGGATGATGATCCTGGGATGACGGTGGAGGAGTTTCAGCGGTTGAGGGCGGAGAGGGTTGGGGAGAGGCGGTTTCCTGCTCCTGTCGCTGCTCCTGCTTCCGCTTCGGTTGAGTCTGGTGAGGATGAGTGGGAGGACTTTGATCCCGCTTCGTTGCGGTCGGATCGGTGAGTGGTTGCGGCTTCGGTATTTGGTGAGTTGCGACGCTGTGGGCTTCTGCTTCTGACGGGTAGGTCCGTTTAGTGGCGGGGGCTGACGCCCCCTTCGGGGGTGGTGGTTGCGTGGGGCACCCCGAAGCTTGATTGTGACTACGGCGCGGGGGTGCTTGTCAAGGCGGGAAAGATGCCTTGACAAGCACCCCCGCGCCGTGTTTTTGGCTTCGTATCGGGGTTGGGGGTGGGGTGGGTGCCTCGCTCGTTGGGGGCATCGCTGCCGGTTTAGGGCTTTGCGTTGTTGTGGTGAATGCTGGTGCGGCGGATTCGTTGCTTGTTGAACTGCTGAGAGAAATTAATGTGCCTGTCCCCGCCGAATTGGGGGTGGGCTGGGTGAGTGAGGGGAACCCTGAGGAACTCTGATTCCCTCAGGGTTCCCCTCACGTACTGGTGTTAGCCGCGTTCGATGAGGTGGCCTACTACTTCTGGGCCTGGGTGGGCGTGGCCCGAGCCGTCTCGGCGGAGGTCGATTTCTGGGAGTTCTACTGGGTCTCCGGTGCGGCTCGCGCCTGCTGGGCGGGGGCCTACCCAGGCGACCTGGACTTCGGTTTCTCCCTTGAGGAAACGGTGGGTTCGCACGCCGCCGGTGGCTCGGCCCTTCGCTGGGTATTCGCTGAAGGGTGTCACCTTGACGCTCTGGCCCGTTGCCGTCACGACCATGGGTTCGCCGTGTTCTTCGTCGTCGGTGCGGATGGCGCCGAAGAAGATCGCGGTGGCGTTTGCGGACAGTTTCACGCCTGCCATGCCGCCGCTCTTGGTGCCTTGCGGGCGGATCAGGCTCGCGGCGAAGCGCAGCAGGGACGAGTCGGACGAGATGAACGCCAGGGTTTCGTTTCCGTCGGTCAGCCAGGTCGCGCCTACGATCTCGTCACCATCCTTGAGGCTGATGACTTCGAATTCGTCCGAGCGCACGGGCCAATCCGGGGCACACACCTTCACTACGCCGCCGCGTGTGCCGATGGCCAGGCCTGGTGAGTCGCCTGCTTGTTCGCCCAGTGGGGCGATTCCTACGACGCGTTCACCCTTTTCCAGCGGTACCAGCTCTTTCGCTGCCATACCGCCGCGCAACGAGACTGTGCCTGCTTGTTCTGGGAGCACTGGCAGGGGCAGCACGTCCGTCTTGAACGCGCGGCCTCGGCTGGTCAGCAGCAGCACCTGGCCGCGTGCGGTGGTGTGCACGACGGCTGACACGGCATCGTGTTTTACGCGGCCGTTTCGGCGGCGGACTTCCGACGCCTCTTCGGATTCCGCTGCGGTGCGGGCGACCAGTCCGGTCGCCGACAGGATCACCTGGCACGGGTCGTCCGCCACCTCGAGCGGGCCGGACGGCTTCGACGCGGCCAGGACTTCCTTCAGGTCGCCGTCGATCAGGCGGGTGCGGCGGTCGGTGGGGAAGTCCTTGGCGATCTTCGCCAGTTCCGTCGACACGAGCTTCTTCAGGACCGACTCGTCCTCGAGGATCGTGGTCAGCTCGGCGATTTCCGCGCGCAGCTTGTCCTGCTCGTTTTCCAGTTCCAGGCGGTCGTACTTCGTGAGGCGGCGCAGCGGGGTGTCCAGGATGTAGGTCGCCTGGATCTCGGACAGCTTGAACTTCGTCATCAGGCCGTCCTTCGCGGCGGCCGCGTTTTCGCTTTCGCGGATCAGCCGGATGACCTTGTCGATGTTCAGCAGCGCGATCAGCAGACCGTCCACCAGGTGCAGGCGCTCTTCGCGCTTGCGGCGGCGGTAGCGCGTGCGCCGCGTGACGACCTCGTAGCGGTGCTTCAGGAAGACTTCCAGCAGCGCCTTCAGGCCGAGCGTCTGCGGCTGGCCGTCGACGAGCACCAGGTTGTTGATGCCGAACGACTGCTCCAGCGGCGTGAGGCGGTAGAGATCCGCCAGCAGCGCCTGCGGGTTGACGCCCACCTTGCACTCGATGACGAGCCGCGTGCCGTTCTCGCGGTCGGTGAGGTCCTTGACGTCCGCGATTCCGGTGAGCCGCTTGGACTTGTTGACCTCGTCGGTGATCTTCTCGATCACCTTCTCCGGACCGACGCCGTACGGCAGTTCGGTGACCGTGATCGCCTGCCGGCCGCGGCTGCCTTCCAGCGGGCCGGTCTCGACGTTCGCGCGCATCCGGACCACGCCGCGGCCGGTTTCGTAGGCCTTGCGGACCTCGTCCAGGCCCAGCAGACTGCCGCCGGTGGGCAGGTCGGGGCCGGGGACGTACTCCATCAGCTTGTCGAGCGTGGCGTTCGGATGGTTGATCAGCCACCGCGCGGCGCCGATCACCTCGCCGAGGTTGTGCGGGATCATGTTGGTCGCCATGCCGACCGCGATCCCGGACGTGCCGTTGACCAGCAGGTTCGGATACGCCGCAGGCAACACCGACGGTTCCTCGAGCGAACCGTCGTAGTTCGGCCGGAAGTCGACGGTGTCCTCGCCGAGTTCGCCGACGAGCAGCATCGCTTCGTTCGACATCCGGGCTTCGGTGTTGTGGTTGACGAAACCACCGGCCAGGAACGAGTGGTCCTCGGTGGTCACCCGCACCGAATAGACCTCGGCGGGTTCGGCCGCGGTCGCGTCTACGACCTCTTCGAACCGGTAGCCAGAGTCCATGATCGGCAGGATCGTCGCGAGGACCTCGGTGTCCTTGATGCGATCGATGATCCGGAGCCGCTCGGTTTCCCACCGTTCGATGCGGTCGAAGTTGTGCTGGGTGAGCCATTTCCGGCCGCTGCCACGACGGTCGAAGTCGAGCGCGCCGCGCACGTAATCGGCGACGAAGGGCACCTTGTCCGAACTGAGCCGGTGCGTGCGCAATACGGACCGCTGCAGGAGTTGCCGCAGCCTCGCCTGCTTCGACTTGAGGAAGCCGACACGCTCAGCGAACGCGCGGACGTTGCGCAGGCCGGACACCACAAGGCGGTGCTCGATCGAACCGTTGGGCCGGGTGTACTGCCGGTGCGTGGCGATGACACCGAATTCGGCGAGCATTTCCTGAAGCTGAGCGGCGAGCCGCGGGCTGTAGCTCGAGTACTGGACAGTGAAGCCGTCGACGGCGACCCGGCAACCGCCGTCTCCCTCGAACGCGGCCATCAGGAACGCGCGTTTCACGCCGGGGCCAGCGTTCCAGACGAACTCCGGGACGACCTTGTCCCGGGCCTGATGGCCGATGAACTCGGCCAGCGGGCTGGCCCGGAAGGCGTCCATCGCTCCGGAGTAGTCCTGGATGTCAAGTTCGCGGATCCGCTTGCGGTCTCGTCGCGTCGTGCGTTCCGACACGTAGCGCTTGCCTCCGACCACCTGGTCGTAAGCGTGCAGGACCTCGCCGAAGAAATGCTCGTCGGTGTTGTTGAAGCCGGCGCGGTTCTCGCTCGCGAACCCTTCGGACACCCAAGCCCCGGCGAGGACGCCGAGGTTGTACTCGCGCGAGGTCGGGACCACCTGCGTCCACGCGTTGCGGGCAAGACAAACGACGGTTCCCGGTTTGACCTCGTCGAGCTGCCGCCACTGGAACATCGGCACGCCCATCGGCGCTTCCAAGCACAGCACCGGGTGGTTTTCGCTGCCCCGGAGGGAAAAGCCGGACTTGGTGCGGATCTGGACGGTCGGGTGCGCGCCCGAGTTGAAGACCTTGTCGACCTGGACTGCCTTGCCGTCCTTGTCGAGCACCTCGAAGTCGGCGTCGGCTTCGGAATCGGCGGGCAGGTTCACCACGTCGGCGATGCGCGGGCTGGAGCCGTCCGCCAGGCGGATCCGGGTGTCGCCGGTCAGGCAGTACCGGCTCGCGGCCGGTCCGTCGTCTGGGGACCCGAAGTTTCCGTGCCCGTCGATCAGCGGGGCGTTCATCGAGAAGTCCTGCGCCAGCCGGACCATCGCGTCGTAAATCGCCGTGTCGCCGTGTGGATGGTACTTGCCCATCACGTCGCCGACCACGCGTGACGACTTCACGTACGCGTGTGTCGGGCGGTAGCCGTTCTCGTTCATCGAGAACAGGATTCGGCGGTGTACCGGTTTCAGGCCGTCCCGTGCGTCCGGGAGGGCGCGGGAGTGGATCACCGAGTACGCGTACTCCAGGTACGAGTCTTCGATCTCCGTCTTCAGCGGGTTGTCGAAGACCTGTGCGCCCGGCGAGTCGAACGCGCTCGGGTCGACCCGGGTCACCGGGGTCTTGCTACGGCGAGCCATGGCTCACAACTCCTTGGGAACGAACGGAAAACTCAGACGTCGATGGCGTCGCGGTCGACGCGGTCGGACGATTCGACCAGCCAGTTGCGCCGCGGCTCGACCTTCTCGCCCATCAGCAGTTCCAGCGCCAGCTCCGCGGCCTCGACGTCCTGGAGCGTGATCCGCCGGACCGAGCGCGTCGCCGGGTTCATCGTGGTTTCCCACAGCTCGTCGGCGTCCATCTCGCCGAGGCCCTTGAACCGCGGCACCGGCGTGACGACCGTCTTGCCCGCCGCTTCGAGTTCGGCGACCTTCTGCTCCATCTCGCGCTGGGTGAAGGTGAAGACGGTCTCCGAACCGCGGCCCTTGGTGGTGATCTTGTGCAGCGGCGGCATGGCCGCGTACAGCCTGCCGTCCTCGATCACCGGGCGCATGTACTTCGCGAACAGCGTGATCAGCAGGGTGCGGATGTGCGAACCGTCGACATCCGCGTCCGCCATCAGGATCACGCGGCCGTAGCGCATCGTCGACAGGTCGAACGTGCGGCCGGTGCCCGCGCCGAGCACCTGCACGATCGACGCGATCTCGGCGTTCTTCAGCGTGTCGCCCAGCGACGCCTTCTGCACGTTGAGGATCTTGCCGCGCAACGGCAGCAGCGCCTGGTACTCCGACACTCGCGCCATCCGCGCCGAGCCGAGTGCGCTGTCGCCCTCGACCAGGAACAGTTCGCTGCGCGAGACGCCGGTGGTGCGGCAGTCGACCAGCTTCGGCGGCATCGCCGCGCCCTCGAGCGCGGTTTTGCGCCGGGCGGCGTCCTTCTGCTGTTTCTGGGTGAGCCGCACGCGTGCCGCGTCGACCACCTTCTGCAGCACGATCTTGGCCTCGGACTTGGTTTTCCGGTCCTCGGTCCAGGCGCGCACCTGCTTGTCGACGATGCCCTGGAGGACGCGCGTGATGCCCGCCGTGGACAGTTCGTCCTTGGTCTGCGAGGTGAACTGCGGCTCCGGCAGCCGGACGTGGATCACCGCGGTCATGCCCTCCAGCACGTCCTCGGTGGTCGGCGGGTCCTCCTTCGCCTTGAGCAGCCCGCGCGTCTTGCCGATCACGTCCTGCAGCGCACGGGTGACCGCGCGGTCGAAGCCCCGGCGGTGCGTGCCGCCGTGCACGTTGCGGATCGTATTGGTGAAGCACTCCACGGTGCGCTCGTAGCCGGTGCCCCAGCGCAGCGCGACCTCGACCTCGGCGTGTCGCTCCACATTGGACTGCATGACGCCGTTGGCGTCCGCCGCGTTCTCCTTGTACGTGCCCTCGCCGGTGATCATCAGCGTGCCGCAGACGGGTTTTTCGCTGTCCGGGGCGAGGAAGTCGACCATGTCCGCCAGCCCGTTCGGGAAGTGGAAGGTCTCCTCGTTGATGGTGTCCTCGAACGTGGTGCGCAGCACGTACGTGACGCCCGGCACGAGGAACGCGGTGTTGCGCAGCTTCGTGCGCACGCCCTCGACATCCAGCGCCGCGCCGGTTTCGAAGTACCGCGCGTCGTACCAGTAGCGGATCGACGTGCCGCTGCGTTCGCCGCGCTTCATCTTGCCGACGAGGTTGAGGCCGGAGCGGCGGGTGAACTTCGCCTTCGGGCCGGGACCGTCGAACACGCCGGGCACGCCGTGCGCGAACGACATCTGGTGCACCTTGCCGTCCTGCTTCACCGTGACGTCGAAGCGGTGCGACAGCGCGTTGACCGCCGAAGCGCCGACGCCGTGCAGGCCGCCGGACGTCTTGTACCCGGAGCCGCCGAACTTGCCGCCCGCGTGCAGCCGGGTCAGCACCAGTTCGACGCCGGAAAGGCCGGATTTGGCGTGGACGCCGGTGGGGATGCCGCGGCCGTCGTCGTCCACCTGGACGCTGCCGTCGGCGTGCAGCGTGACGACGATGCGCGAGGCGTGGCCGGCCACGCCCTCGTCGGTGGAGTTGTCGACGACCTCGGAGAAGAGGTGGTTGATGCCTCGGCTGTCGGTGGAGCCGATGTACATCCCAGGGCGCTTGCGGACCGCCTCTAGTCCTTCGAGGTGGGTCAGGTCGTCGGCCCCGTACAGAGTCTCAGCGGTCACGAGGTCGTTCTCCCGGATCGAGGCGTGCTGTTCGGTGGGCAAACAGGTGGCCGGAGCAGGGGCCCCGGGCCGTCACCGTACTGCAGGATATCCGCACCCCCTGACAGGAACTGGCCGCTGCGCCTCCGACGGCGTCCGGAAGCGTGTCCCAGGTCACCGGTATAGTCCCGTAGGAATACATCTTCCACGCGAGTAGTTGTGCCGACAAGCAAGGTACGAAGCAACCGGCTAGGGAGCGGTCATGCAGTTCGGAATCTTCTCGGTGGGCGACGTCACGACCGACCCCACCACGGGCGTCACGCCCTCGGAGCACGAGCGCATCAAGGCGATGGTCAAGATCGCGCTCAAGGCCGAAGAAGTCGGTCTCGACGTCTTCGCCGTCGGAGAGCACCACAACCCGCCGTTCGCCGCGCCGGCGAACCCCACGGTGCTGCTTTCGAACATCGCGGCGCGGACGGAGAAGATCGTCCTCTCGACGTCGACCACCCTCATCACCACCAACGACCCGGTGCGCCTCGCCGAGGACTACGCCATGCTGCAGCACCTCGCCGACGGGCGGCTCGACCTCATGATGGGCCGCGGCAACACCGGCCCGGTCTACCCGTGGTTCGGCAAGGACATCCGCGAGGGCATCCCGCTGGCCGTCGAGAACTACGCGCTGCTGCACCAGCTCTGGCGCGAGGAGGTCGTCGACTGGCAGGGCAAGTTCCGCACCCCGCTTCAGGGCTTCACCTCGACGCCGCGCCCGCTCGACGGCGTGCCGCCCTTCGTGTGGCACGGTTCGATCCGCAGCCCGGAGATCGCCGAACAGGCCGCCTACTACGGCGACGGGTTCTTCGCGAACCACATCTTCTGGCCGACCTCGCACTTCCAGCAGCTGATCGCGTTCTACCGGCAGCGCTTCGAGCACTACGGGCACGGCAAGGCCGACCAGGCCATCGTCGGGCTCGGCGGGCAGGCGTTCATCCGGCCGAAGTCGCAGGACGCGTGGAACGAGTTCCGGCCGTACTTTGACAACGCGCCGGTGTACGGGCACGGTCCGTCGCTGGAGGACTTCACCGAGCAGACGCCGCTGACCGTCGGCAGCCCGCAGGAGGTCATCGACAAGACGCTGACCTTCCGCGAGCACTTCGGCGACTACCAGCGCCAGCTGTTCCTGATGGACCACGCCGGGCTGCCGCTGAAGACCGTGCTGGAGCAGCTCGACCTGCTCGGCGAGGAGGTCGTGCCGGTGCTGCGCAAGGAACTGGACGCGAAGCGCCCGGCGCACGTGCCGGACGCGCCCACGCACGAATCGCTCAAGGCAGCCCAGGCTGTCAACGCCTGACCCAGGTACCCCGGATCGAGTGGAGAGGTCATGACTGCACGCACTATCGCCGTGGTCACCGCGGGGTTGAGCCAGCCGTCGTCGACGCGGCTGCTGGCCGACCGGCTGGCCGAGGCCACCCGCGCCGCTCTCGTCGACGACGACGTGACGGTGAAGGTGTTCGAACTCCGCGACATCGCGGTGGACATCACCAACAACATGCTCACCGGGTTTCCCAGCCCCCAGCTGCGGGAAGTGATCGACACCGTGACTCGCGCGGACGGCTTGATCGCCGTGACGCCGGTGTTCACCGCTTCCTACAGCGGGCTGTTCAAATCGTTCTTCGACGTGCTGGACAAGGAAGCGCTCGACGGCAAGCCGGTGCTGCTCGCCGCGACGGGCGGTACCGAACGGCATTCGCTCGCGCTCGACTTCGCGCTGCGGCCGCTCTTCGCCTACCTTCGCGCGACCGTGGTTGCGACAGGCGTGTACGCCGCGTCGTCGGACTGGGGCAGCGTCGAGGCGACGGGTGCGTTGCAACAGCGCGTGGAGCGGGCTGGCCGCGAGCTGGCGCAGCTGGTGGCAGCGGCGCCTGAGGCGAAGCCGGACGACGAGTACGCGTCGGTGTCGTTCGAGCAGTTGCTGGCTGGTCACTAACGGCTCCTGGCGGTCAAAAGTGCCTGCGGCACCGGGGTTTCCGGGTTGAGGACCAGTTCGGCCTCGACGGTGAACCCGGCGTCGCGCAGCCACGTCGTCATGCGTTCTCGTGGGCGGCGGTGCACCTGGACGTTCATCGGGTGGCCGCCGTAGCCCTCGGTTTTCAGCCGCGTCTCGTCGCCGACGTGGAAGAGCAGTTGAAGCAATCCGCCGGGACGCAGCGCTTGCTGGAAGTTCGCGAGGACGGCCGGGAGCAGCTCGTCGGGCAGGTGGATGACCGACTGCCACGCCACGATCCCGGCCAGCGACGCGGCCGGCAGCGGATCGGTCATCGAACCGACCTCGAACGGCAGCTCCGGATAGTCGCGCCGGGCCACCTCGATCATGCCGGGGGAGAGGTCGAAGCCGTAGGCGGCCACGCCGAGCCCGTTGAGGTGGGCGGTGACCTGGCCGGGGCCGCAACCGATGTCGGCGACTGGGCCGTCGTCGACTTGTTCGGCGAATAACCGCAGCGCGGCAAGCAGATACGGCTGTTTGCCCAGTGCGTCGCGGACGAACGTGGCGTAGTCCTCCGCCACGGTGTCGTAGGACGTTCGGGTGTCGGCGAGCCATTCCATGTCAGCCTGCCGGACTCTGGGCGATGAGGACGGTGGCACGCGTGGTCCAGCCCAGCGCCGAGTACAGCTGTTGCCCGTCCGCGGTGGCGACGAGGATTCCGGTGGTCGCGCCGTGTGCCATGGCGTTTTCCGCGAGCGAACTCATCACCACGCTGCCGAGACCGCGGCGGCGATGCTCCGGGACGGTTTCGATCCGGTCCGCGATCGCGTCCGTGCCGACCACGGCCACGGTTCCTCGCGCCGCGACACCCGAATCGGGATGTCGCAGCACGGTTTCGCACACCGGCCCGTGCACGGTGGTCGCACTGGTGTAGGGCGGCGGAGTTGGACGCGCTGGATGTCGGCGCAGGGGAATGGTCATGAGCGCTTCGCGTGCGTCGCGGAGCTTCAGCCCAGCCTCGCGCACGATCGCTCCGACTTCCTCCGGCCGATTTGTCGGCACGGTCAGCCAGGTCGGGCGTTCTGCCGCGGCGACTTCTTCGGCGAGGCCGCGCAGGACGTCGGTTTCGGCGGACAACGCGACGACCTCGCGATGCCGATCCGGTTGTTCGAGCAGGACGTGCAGCCCGCCGCGGCTTTCCTCGGCGGGCCGGAATCCTCGGGACGCACCCCATCCCGCCTGCCAGCGGCGGATGAGGTCAGGTAGTGATTCGACCACGCTGAGCAGCTAACCACCCGGCACCGACAAAAACCGGCCAGCGCGGTGCCGGGTCCAGTATGGACAGTCCGGCTGGCAGTACCGCGAGCTCGGCGGCACACTGGCCCGATGGGATTGGGCAAGCCAGTGCGCCGGGTGCTCCTCTCGGTCGTCGGCGGGGCGCTGGTGATCGTCGGGGTCGTGCTGCTCGTGCTGCCGGGGCCGGGATTGCTGCTGGTGCTCGCCGGACTGCTGGTGCTGGCGTCGGAGTTCCCGGCGCTGCAGCGATTTGTCGACCCGGTGCGGACGCGGGCGATGCAAGCCGCGGAGGAGAGCGTGTCCTCGCCGCTGCGCATCGCCGGCTCGGTGCTGGCCGGTCTGGCGCTGCTGGCCGCGGGAATCGTGTGGGGGACGGTGCGGTCGCTGCCGCTGAGCGGGTGGAGCACGGGGACGAGTTTGATTCTGTCCAGCTTGATCTTGTTCGCGTTGCTGATCTGGAGTTACCGGCGGGTGCGGGCGAAGCGGGGAGNGATCTGGAGTTACCGGCGGGTGCGGGCGAAGCGGGGAGAGCCGTGAAGGACTCCTTGAGGGAATCAGATTCCCTCAAGGAGTCCTTCACGGAGGTCAGGACGCGTAGAGCTTGGCTACCTCAGCGGCGGACAGCGCCCGGTCGTACAGATGCACCTGGTCCACCGTCCCGTTGAGGAAGTCGACCGGGTTGCCGCCGTACTTGCCGCGGCCGATCACGGTGTGGCCGGTCGACGCCTCGCCTAGGCAGACGCTCTTCGACGCCGCCAGCTGCCCGTCCACGTACAGCGCGAGCTGTCCGGTAGCGGCATCCCGAACCCCGACCAGGTGGTACCAGCGGCCGGCTTCCGGGGTGAGCGGGGCGAGTGCCCGCGTGCCCACGAAGCTGAACGCCAGCTTGTGGTCCGCGCCGGAGTACTGCAGGAAGAACGCACTGTGGTCGTTCCCGTCCTGGCTCACCACGGTCTGGAAACCGTCGCCGACCGCATTGAACTTGACCCACGCGGCGACGCTGTAGCTCAGGTCGGTCTTCACCAGCGGTGCCCCGGTGTCCGCGTACTGGCCGGAGCCGTTCACCGCCAGTGCCGAACCGCTGTGTCCCGCGGTCCAGGAAGCGCCGCCGACGAGCGTGGCGTCGTGCTGGCCCACGGTGTCCGCTGCCGTGGTGCCGCTGTTCTCGTCGAACGGATACGCGGCGATTCCGTCGATGCCTGGGGTGCCTGGCGGGATCACCGGACCTTGTTGCGGTGAGCCGTCGACGCCGTTGATCACCGACAGGTTCGCGGCCCGGACGGCGGCGAAGTCCATCTTCTTCACCTGACGGTCGTAGGTGAAGAAGCCGTTGACCTCCTTCTCCACGTCGGTGGTCTGCGTGTACACGCCTGCCGACACGCCGCATTGCCGTCCGGCGAGCAGCAAGCGTTGCTGGAGTTCGGCGTAGCGGCGCGTGAGCGTGGCGCTGTCCGGTTCCATCTCGTACGCGAAACTGCCGGCCGGGTCGAACTGGTGTCCGTCGACCTTCAGGCCCAGGCCGCCGTATTCGCCGTCGACCGCGGCGCGGGTGGCGTCTGGCACGGGGGTTCCGGGACCGGTGTAGGTGTGGTCGTCGTAGATGTCGCCGCGGCCGCTGTCCGGTTCGGAACGGCAGCAGTTGACGCCGGACTCCGCGTCCACGAGCCGCGTCGGGTCCCAGGCCTTGACCTGGTCGGCGATCCGGCCGACGGCGTAGTCGCCCCAGCCTTCGTTGAACGGGACCCACGTGACGATCGACGGGAAACTGCGGTGCTGGTCGATCATCCGGTGCAGCTCGGATTCGAAGTTCGCCTGCGATGCGGGCGTCGGCTCGATGTCGTCCTTCATCGCGGGCATGTCCTGCCACACGAGGAGCCCGAGCTTGTCCGCGTAGTAGTACCAGCGATCAGGCTCGACCTTGATGTGCTTGCGCACCATGTTGAAGCCGAGCGCCTTTTCCTGCTCCAGGTCGAACTTCAGCGCCGCGTCGGTGGGCGCGGTGTAGATGCCGTCCGGCCAGAAACCCTGGTCCAGCGGGCCGAGTTGCATCACGAACTTGCCGTTGAGCAACATCCGTTGCTTGCCGTCGGCGGTCTTCCCGATGGAAACCGACCGGAGACCGAAGTACGAGCCGACACTGTCCCCGGAGGTCAGCGAGACTCGCAGGTCGTACAGGAACGGGTCGTCCGGCGTCCACAGATGTGGTTTGTTCACCTTGAGCTTCAACGGGGTATTCGCAGGTCCGGACGCGAAGCCGACGACGCGGCCGTGGTCGTAGGCGATGGCTTGCACGCGTTGCTTCGTCGGTCCGCCCACCACGGCGTTGACGGTGACCGAGCCGCTGGCGACGTCCGGCGTGGTGTCCACTCGCGAGATGTAGGCCGGGGTCACCGGTTCCATCCAGACGGTCTGCCAGATGCCGGACGTCGGGGTGTAGAAGATTCCGTCGCCGGGTTTGCGCTGTTTGCCGAGCGGTTGTCCGCCCGCGTCGTTGGGGTCTGTCACGCCGACGACGACTTCCTGGTCTTTCCCGGTGGTCAACGCGTTGGTGACGTCCGCGGAAAACGCGTCGTACCCGCCGGTGTGGCGGGCGACCTGATGGCCGTTGACCCACACTGTGGTGTCGTAGTCGACCGCCTGGAAGTGCAGGATCAGGCGCTCGCCCCGGCCGCCGACGTGCCAGTTCTTCGGCACCTGGAACGTCCGCCGGTACCACATCGACGTTTCGTGCCGCATGATTCCCGACAACGCCGATTCGACCGGATACGGCACGAGGATGCGTTCGTCGAGACTGCGTTTGATCGGCGGGGAATCGCCCGGTTTGGCGGCGGAGAATTCCCAGACGCCGTTGAGGTTTTGCCAGTTGTCGCGGGTCATTTGCGGCCGCGGGTATTCGGGAAGGGCGTTGTCCGGCGAGACCTGGCCGGTCCACGGGGTGGTCAGGGGAGGGGTGAGGCGGTGCCACTGCGGCGGATCGGCCGCGGCGGCGGGGACACTCGACAACCCGGACACGGCCACGGCGAGCGCGGCGGCCGCCGTGGCCAAACGGCCGGGTCTGCGGGCAGGACGGACCATCGTCGAACCTCCTACTAACAGGTGGATCTCCTGCGAAGGGGGACTGCGCGGATCAGGATCGGCGGGAGCGGGCCAGCAGTCGCTGGATCACGACGACGACCAGCAGGAACGCGCCGCTGACCACCGTCTGGTAGTTGGAATCGAGGGTGCCGACCTGGTTGATGACGTTCTGGATCAGCGTCTTCAGCAGCACGCCGACGAGCGTGCCGATGACGGTTCCCGCGCCGCCGGTGAGCAGCGTTCCGCCGATGACCACGACGGAAATCGCGTCCAGTTCCGTGCCGACGCCGAGCACGGTGACGCCTGATTGCAGGTACGCCGCGGTGAGCACGCCGGCGAATCCGGCGAGTGTGCCGCTGAGCGTGTAGAGGGTGATTTTGGTGCGGGCCACCGGAAGACCCATCAGCAGCGCGGACTGTTCCGAGCCGCCGAGTGCGAAAATCGACTGGCCGAACCGGGTCCGGCGCAGCAGCAGGCCGCCGAGTCCGAAAAGGACGAGAGCGAGATACACCGGTACGCCGATGCCGAAGATCTTGCCCTGTCCCAGCCAGAGCAACGCCGAACCTGGCTCTACTTTGTACGTCGTCGCGCCCTCGTTGGTCAATGCCAGCAGGAGTCCGCGAGCGAACAACAGCGAGGCGAGCGTGACGATGAACGGCGCCATCTTCGTGCGAGCGATGAGAAGCCCGTTGACGAACCCGATCAGTCCGCAAACGACTAATGGCAGCAGGATCGCCACGACCAGGCCGTATTGGGAACCGTAGGCGGCCAGCACGCCGCCGAGCGCGTACACCGAGCCGACGGACAGATCGATCCCGCCGGAAATGATCACGAACGTCATGCCCAGCGCGATCACTGCCAGGAAAGAACTTTGCAACGCGAGGTCGCGCAGGTTGTCGGCGGATCCGAAGCGCGGGAAGGCAAACCACGCGGCAGCCACGCCGAGCACCAGCACTACGGCCGCGCCTTGGCGTTGCAGGACTGCCGCGAACGCCGCGCCGCGTTCCGACGGCGGGGCGGCGGTGGTCGCGATCATCGCGTGCTCCGTTCCCGGGCGACGTACACCGCGGCGACGATGATGGCGGCCTGCACCATTTGCGCGGCGGAATCGGGCAGGTTGTGCTTGATCAGCGTCGCGTGCACCAGTTGCATGAGCAGCGCGCCGAACACCGTGCCGAGCACGCGTACGCGGCCGCCGGTGAGCGGAGTTCCGCCGACCACCACCGCGGTGATCGCGGACAGTTCCATCAACAGTCCGAGGTCGTTGGGATCGCTCGCGGCGAGCCGTGCGGTGGACAACACGCCCGCGATCGCCGCCAGTGCGCCGGACATGGCGTACACGCCGATCAGGACGCGTTTCACCGGCAGTCCGGCGAGTGTCGCAGCGGGACGGTTCCCGCCGACCGCGACTAGGTGTCGGCCGAAAGTGGTGCGCCGCACCAGCAATCCGGCCAGTACTGAGAGGACAGCGGCCACCAGGACCATGATCGGCACGCCGAGCACGTCGCCGGTGCCGAGCGCGAGGAAGTCCGGGTTGTGCAGCTGCACCAGCTGTCCGTGCGCGATCACGAGCGCCAGCCCTCGACCGCCGACGAGCAAGGCCAGGGTCGCGATGATCGGCTGAATGCCCAACTGGGCCACCAGGAATCCGCTGAACAGCCCCGAGGCGACCCCGGCGATCAGCGCGACCACGATCACCATCACCGGCCCGGCCCCGAGATACAGCGGGACGAGCGCCGCGGCGACCGACATCACCGAGCCCACCGACAGGTCGATGCCCTCGGTGCCGATCACCAGCGCCATGCCGAGCGCGACGATGCACACCGGCGCGGCCTGCACCAACTGCGTGCGGAAGTTGGCCGCGGAGAGGAAGTTCTGCGTGAACGCGATGTTGAACAGCAGCAGCACGACCACGGCCAGGTACACGCCGTAGTTCTGCAGCCAGCTTGTGACGCGGGCGCGGTCAGGTCTCGTCAGTGTCGCGGTCGACATCGTTGTCACCCCCTGCAGCTATCGCCGCCAGCACGTTGTCTTCGGTGACCGCGTCGCCGGCCAGTTCGGTGGCGACGCTGCCGTCGCGCAGGACGACCACCCGGTCCGCGCCGTCGAGAATCTCTTCCAGTTCGGACGAAATCAGCAGCACACCGAGCCCGTCCTGCGCCAGTTCGTCGATGAGCGCCTGCACCTCGGCCTTCGCTCCGACATCGATGCCGCGCGTGGGCTCGTCCAGCAGCAGCACTTTCGGTCCGGTGGCGAGCCAGCGCGCCAGCAAGACCTTCTGCTGGTTTCCGCCGGACAGCTCGGACACCTTCTGCTCCGGACTGGATGCCTTGATCCGCAACCGTTCCATGAACGTCTTCACCACCCGGTCCTGTTTGGACCGGCTGACAAAGCCGAAAGTGGACAGTCGCGGCAACGCGGCGAGCACGATGTTCTCTCGCACGGACAGGTTCGGAATGATCCCGTCCGCCTTGCGGTCCTCCGCCAGCAGCGCGATCCCGGCCCGCATCGCCGCGGAGATCTTCCCGCGTTTCAACGGTTTCCCGGCCAGCAGCACAGTACCGCCGTCGAGCGGGAACGCCCCGACGACAGCCCGCGCGGTCTCGCTCCGACCGGACCCGAGCAGCCCGGCCAGGCCGACGACCTCGCCCGGCCGCACGCTCACCGAAACGTCGTGCAGTTTGTTGCCGCCGGACAGATTCGAGGCCTGCAGCAACGGTTCCTTCTCCGCATGATGCTCCTCGCCGAACGCGGTGACGCCCTCAGCACGGATCTGCCGGATCTCCCGGCCGAGCATCATCGACACCAGTTCGATGCGCGGCAACGGCTTAAGTGGTCCACTGTGGACAACGCGGCCGTCGCGCAACACCGTGACGCTGTCGCAAACCCGGTACAGCTCGTCCATCCGGTGGCTCACATAAAGCACCGAGATGTCGTCTGCGTGCAACCTCGCCAGCACCTCGAACAGGGTGTCCACTTCGCGCGGTTCGAGCGACGACGTCGGCTCGTCCATTACGATCACACCGGCCTTTGTGGACACCGCACGAGCCAGCGCGACCATCTGCTGCGCTCCGACGGCGAGCGTGTGCAGCGGACGTCGTACGTCGGTGTCGATTCCGTACCCGCTGAGCAGTTCGCGGGCCTGCTCGTTCATCGCGGACCAGTCGATCAATCCGGTGCGGGTGCGCGGTTCCCGGCCGAGGAAGACGTTGCTCGCCACGCTCATCAGCGGGACGAGGTTCACCTCCTGGTAGATGGTGGAGATCCCGGCGCGCTGCGCGTCGATCGGCCTGCGGAACTCGACCGGTTCGCCGAGGTGGCGCACCTGTCCCTCGTCCGGCCGGTACACGCCGGTGAGGACCTTGATCAAAGTGGACTTGCCCGCGCCGTTTTCCCCGACCAGCGCGTGGACTTCGCCGCGGCGCAGGCTGAAGGAGACGTTGTCGAGGGCCACGGTGCCGGGGAACCGTTTGGTCACCCCGGTCACCTCGAGCACCGGTGCGGTCATGGTCGCCACCTGGGTGTCGGCCGTGCTCGTCATCAGTACGCGTTCCCGACCTTCTGGGCCGCGTTCGATTCGTCGTAGGAGTCGTCGGTGATGACGATGCTCGGCGGGATCGGCTTGCCGTCCTCGAACTGCTGCAGCGTCTGGAACGCCAGCTGCCCGAAGCGCGGGTTCGATTCGATGACCGCGTTGTAGCTGCCGTCGACGATCAGCTGCACCGCGTTGCGGGTGCCGTCCACGGACACGACCTTCACGTCCTTGCCGGGGTTCTTGCCCGCGGTCTTGAGCGCGTTGACCGCGCCGATGCCCATCTCGTCGTTCTCCGCGTACACCGCGGTGAGGTCCGGATGGCTCTGGATCAGCTGTTCCATCACCGACTGGCCCTTGGACCGGTCGAACTCGCCGGTCTGCTCCGCGACCACGGTGAGGCCGGGCGTCTTCGCCAGCTCGTCCTTGAAGCCCTTGGTGCGGTCGGTGGTCACGTTGTTGCCCGAGGAGCCGAGCAGGATCGCGACCTTGCCGTTGCCGCCGGTGGACTTCGCCAGCGCGGCGGCCGCGCGGTGGCCCTGTTCGATGAAGTTGGAGCCGATGAAGGTGAGGTAGTCGGTGCACGGCTTCGACGTGACCTGCCGGTCGATGGTGACGACCGGGACCTTCTTCGCCTTCGCCGCGTCGAGCGCGGGCTGCAGGCCGTCGGAGTTCAGCGGGGCCACGATGAGCAGCTGCGCGCCCCGGTCCAGCAGCGATTTGATGTCCGAGATCTGCTTGTTGAGGTCACTCTGCGCGTTCGTGGTGAGCAGGTGGTCGGCCGGGATGCCGAGCTTGCCCGCCTCGGTGCGGATGGACTGCGTCTCGGCGATCCGGAACGGGTTCGCCTCCTTCTCCGACTGGGAGAAGCCGACGATCGCGGTCTTCGGGTCGAGTTTCGGGTAGCCGGTCTTGTCGAGGGTGCAGCCGTCGGCGGTCGGCGCGGCGGACGCGGCCGAGGCGGCGGGGCCGGAGCCATTGCTTTGCGCGGCCGGGGTTTCCTCGCGGCTGGTGCAGCCGGCGAGCACGAGTGCCGTGGCGGCCCCGGCGACGAGGGCGAAGCGGGCAGGGACGGACGGGGACACGGCGGACTCCTCGCAGCCGACGACTGGGGCAACCCGCTCGGCGGAGTGACGACCGTCACCCCGCTGAGCTCCGGCTATTTTTACATCGTTGGAACAACGTTGTAAACAGGCAAAACGTCGCTACACTACGTGGTCGTCGGGGCTGGTGCGGAGAGCTTCGCGGGCTCGTGATGGGCTCTGGGCGAACGAGATGAGGAGTCAGCGTGGCCGTGACCCTGAAGGACGTCGCGACGCTGGCGGGCGTTTCGGTGAAAACCGTGTCGAACGTGGTGAACGGCTACGCGTTCGTGAAGCCCGAGAACCGGCGGCGCGTCGAAGAGGCACTGGCCGCGACCGGGTACCGGCCGAACGTCGGCGCGCGCAACCTGCGCCGCGGGCGGACCGGGTTCCTGGCGTTGATGGTGCCGGAGCTGAGCATCCCGTACTTCGGCGAAATGGCCGGCCTGGTGATCACCGCCGCGCAGCGCCGCGGGTGGAGCGTGCTGATCGAGCAGACGCAAGGGACGCGCGACCGGGAACGGGCCACTGTGGACTCATTGGGCCCGCATCTGGTCGACGGCGCACTGGTGCATCCCGAAGCGCTCGAAGCGGACGATTTCCCTGACTCGGAAGGGAAAATCCCGCTGGTGCTGCTGGGCGAGCACGCGGTGGACGTCGCGCTGGACCGGGTGGCGATCGACAACGTGCGGGCCGCGCACGTCGCGGTGTCGCACCTGGTGTCGCTCGGCCGCCGACGGATCGCGGCGATCGGCGCGAACCCCCAGCGCGGGACGTCGTCGCTGCGGCTCGCCGGCTACCGGGCCGCGTTGGCGGACGCTGGGTTGCGGTCGGCGGATTCCCTGGTGGAACCGGTGGCGAAGTACCACCGCGCCGAGGGAGCGGCGGCGATGAAACGGTTGCTGGCACAGGAAGAACCGCCGGACGCGGTGTTCTGCTTCAACGACCTGCTGGCCGTCGGCGCCTTGCGCTCGGCGGCGGAACACGGGCTTCGGGTCCCCGAGGACATCGCGATCGTCGGCTTCGACAACACCGAGGAGAGCGCGTTCAGTCTGCCCGCGCTCACCACGATCTCGCCGGACAAGGCGGCTATCGCCGAGGCCGCGATCGACCTGATCGACAGCCGCCTCGCCGGTACGGAGAGCGCCGCGCCGCGCTCGGTGCAGCCCCCGTTTTCCCTGGAGGTAAGGGAAAGCACGGTCGTTTCCTAGAGGAGCCGCACCGCCAGCACGAGGATTACCGCGCTGGACAGCAAAGCGGTGCCGAGCCGTCCGCGCGGACCGGTGAGGCCGCGTCCGAGCAACGCTCCGCCGACGGCCAGCACCAGTTGCCAGCTGGCCGAAGCGGCGAACGCGGCGGCCGCGAACACGGTGCCGTTGGCCGGTCGGTCGCCGAGGACGAGCGCGGTGAAGTAGATGATGGTGGACGGGTTCAGCAGGGTCAGGCCGAGCAGCGTCGCGTACGCCCGCAGCGGATGCGGTTCCGGTGCCAGCAAAGGAGTTTCCGGGGATCGATAACGCCGGATCGCCCGGACCGCGGTCCACGCGGCGAGCAGGAACAACGCGACGGCGGAGGTCAGGCGCAGGGGAGTGGTGATCGGGGCGAGCAGCGGGGCCAGCGCGGCTCCGCCGGTGGTGGCGAGAACGGCGTAGACGCCGTCCGCGGTAGCCACGCCCATCGCCGCGGCCGCCCCGACCCGCCACGACGTGCGCGCGGTGAGTTCGACCAGGTAGACGCCGATCGCGCCGACCGGCATGGCGATCCCGTACCCGGCGACGAGCCCCGCGACGAGCGCGGCGCTCATCGCACTGCCTGGCGGGTCCCTTCCTGCGCCGTCTGCTGCTTGCCGCGCGCGGCGAGACAGCGGGACGGGCAACGACGGGCGGGTTCGGTGGTCATGACCGGAATACTCGGCTGTCCGGCCGGGACTGGGCAACTGATTTTCCGCCGTGCCAGGATGGGCGGATGCCGGTTGAACTGCCTGTCCCGCTTGTGGTCCGGTACCGCGCGGTGGATCGCGAAACGGTGGGATCCGCACTGGTGGACACTCCGAGCCACCTCGATGCGCTCGCCGAGGACATCGCGCGGAACGGAATCCGGACGCCGTTGCGGCTCGGATTTTGCGAAGACTTCGGCACGCTCGACGGCAATCACCGGATCGCCGTCGCACTGCGGCTCGGCCTGACCACGGTGCCGGTCACCGTGGTCAGGGAGCCGAGCACTCCGCGTCCCGCGCACGCGCGACCGATGCGGGCAGCCGATTTCGCGGTGCTCGCGGCCGCGGCGGGCGAGTAGCCGCTACTTGCCGCGCGCCGCCACCTTGTCGATCACCGTCGCCACCGCGTCCGGTTGGGACCACAGCGAATAGTGACTGGCCGCCAACTCGACACAGTCCGCCCCAGCCCGCTCAGCGAGCCAGCGTTGCAGATCCGGGTTGAGGATTCGGTCCTCTGTGGACACTGCGTAAGCGGTCGGCAGGTCGTGCCAGGCGCCAGGACCCGCGGGCACGGCGAAGCACTCGGCACGCGCACGGCGTTGCACCGCGGCCAGTGCGGTGGCTCGTTCGGGAGCCACGTCGGCGGCGAAGGCGTAGTGGAAGCGGTCCGGGTCGGGCAAGGACCAGCCGTCCTCGGTGAACACCATCGCGTCGTTGCCGGGCGAGTCCGGGAACTTGCCGTTCAGCGAGGGCACGTTCTCGGCTTCGTCCGGGACATACGCCGCGAAGTAAGCCAGGGCGTTGACCTGCGGATTGTCCTTCGCCGCACCGGAGATCACCGCGCCGCCGTAGGAATGGCCGGCCAGCACGACCGGCCCGTCGAAGGCGGCGGCTTCCCGGCGAACCTCGGCGATGTCGTCCGCGAGTGAGGTCATCGGCAGGTGCGCGGCACGGACCCGGTGTCCTTGCCGGTGCAGCGCGGGGATCACCTCCAGCCACGCCGACCCGTCGCTCCAAGCGCCGTGAACCAGAACGATTTCCGCCATGAATGCCTCCCCTTCGTCTGAAGGCAAGCCAACCACGGGCGGGGTCCGGGGATTCCCGGTCCCGGCGGAAAGAGGAGGATTCCGACCTCAACCCGGGCCCGAACGGCGCTATCCGACTCGGAGCCCTTGACAGCGAAGCGGCGGCCGGGACGTGCCCGGCCGCCGCTCGCTCAGCTGTGCGTCAGCCGACCGGCGAGTGGTCGTAAATCCGCTGCTGCGGTCCGGAGACCGCGCTGAGCCCGTTGGCCCACAACCGCTGCACGCGGGAGGCTTCCTGGGAATTCGGGTTGGCGTTGTGGCAGGACGGGCCGGGGCCGCCGCCCGACATCAGTTCGGAGCACGGGCCCGAGTAGTGGTCCGGCAGGCCGAGCGCGTGGCCGGTCTCGTGCGCGGTGATCCTCGTGTTGTCGTATTGGCGGGCCTGGGTGTAGTCGATGAAGATGGTGCCGTGGCCGTGCCCGTCGGTCTGCGCGTACGAGCCGCGCGGGTCGTTGCCCTCGACGTACCGCAGCGTGGCCCCGGACGAACGCTCGACCAGCTTCACGTTGGTGACCGCGCGGTTCCAGTTCGCCGCGCCCGCGTTGATCGCGGCCCGGAACGACGGTGCGCCGGACGTCGAGTAGTAGACCGTGGCGGACGCGACGGCGGAAGGAGCCGGAGCGGCGACCGCCACGGCACCCGAAAGCGGGGCGGCGGCCAGCGCGAGCGCCACCGCGCCGGACAGCACGAACTTCCTGGACATAAGAAAGCTCCTGGGGGGATCGGGGAGTTTTGCCGGGTTTGCGCGCGCTCAACCCAAAGTAGGCAGAAGCTCCCGGTCTGTGACCCCCCATTCGTACGGTCCGGCAACTGGTGATTTCCCAACACTAACGACGGGTTGACAATCCGGTCACCACGGCTGCATCTCGTCGTCGTCCTCGCCGGCGGCGCGCCTGCGGTGCGGACCGGACGTCGGCCGGGGCGGTTCGGGTGCGGCTGGGGGCGGCGGCGGGGTGGTGCCGGGAGGCGGCATCGGCGGACGGCTGTGCGTCGCGCCGACCGGTGGCGGCATCGGGCGTCCGTAGGCCGCGCTGCCCGGCGGGGTGGTGCTGCCCGGCGGAGGTCCCGCGTAACGGGCGGGCGGTTCGGGCCGCGGCGGCTCGGCCGGAGGTTCCGGCTCTTCCTCGGGCTCCGGCAGATACGACTTGACCACGTTCATCATCTCGCTGTCGCCGGCGATCGGCTCGAACGCGTCGATGACGTCGCGCGACACCTGGCGTTGCGCCTTCCCGTAGGCGTCCATGATCGCCGCGGTCAGCCGGGCGCCGCCGTGCCGCAGGGCGCGGTCGTCGATCTCGAGGTTCTTGAGCGCGCCGTTCGGGGTCACCGCGACCGACACCAGCCCGTCGCCCGACTTGGCGCGGCCCTCCGCGGTGCTCAAGGTTTCCTGCAGGGCAACGCTTTTCGCCTGCATCTCGTCAATCCGCCGCTGGAAGTCGTCCAGCCACCCCTGATCGTCCACCGGCGAACGCTATCGGCCGCCCGCGCCCAGCCGGTGAACCTCGGATGGCTGACGGGCTACGAAACGACCGACATCCGCGGCGGGCCGGAGCGGTGCGGGGCAGCGCGAGCGGTAACAATGGGCAAGTGTCCGAAGAAGTCCAGGCCCGCACGCGCAACCGCTGGGGCGAGGGCGAGCGGCTGCGCGGGGAAATCCTCGCCGCGGCCAGCAGGCTCCTGTCGGAACTCGACGGCGAGGACGCGCTCACCATCCGCGGCGTCGCCCGCGCCGTCGGCATCGCCCCGGCCAGCATCTACCAGCACTTCAGCGACCGGGCCGCGCTCGTCACCGGACTCGCCGAGCACGAGTTCGGCCGGTTGCGGCTCGCGATGGAAGCCGCCGAATCCCAGGTGCCCGCCGACGACGCGGTGGGCAGGCTGCGTGCTCTGCTGCACGCGTACTGCCGGTTCGCAATGGACAACCCCGGCCATTACCGGCTGATGACCGCCAACGGGTCGAGCCGCACCTCGCCGGACGTCCGGCCGCACGGTCCGACGATCGATTTCGTCGACCGGATCAGCGCCGCGTTCGCCCGCTGCGCCGAGGCCGGGGCCGCGCTCCGGGTGCCCGCCGACCGGGCCGGGGTGATCGCGTTCGTCGGCGCGCACGGCCGCGTCGCGCTGTTCCATTCGTCCGGGAGGCAGCCGGGCGAGGACGCCGTGGTGAGCTTCGCCGACGAGCTGCTGGCGCTCATTTTCGCTTGAGGCGCGGGCGGTTTCTCCCGTTTGCCATCCTCGTCCACGGCCATCCCGGTGATCTTGAGCCCCGGGTCTGGGCAATCGTTCACCAAATCGCCTAACATCTGTTCGGTAAGTATCCGAACACTCGTTTGGTGACTTTTCCAGGAGGCTGTGATGGCCGACGCCCGGCCCGTAGAGCAGTTCCCGATGTCGCGCGGGCGCTGCCCGTTCGACCCGCCGCCCGACCTCGACCGCAAGCTGCGCGACGAACCGGTGTCGCGCGTGCGGATCTGGGACGGCAGCGAACCGTGGCTGTTCACCCGCTACGAAGACGTCCGCGCGATGCTCACCGACCCGCGGGTGAGCGCCGATCCCGGCCGCGCCGGCTATCCGTCGCAGACGCCCGGGCTCAAGGTGCGGCGCAGCCGGTTCAAGTCGTTCATCGGCATGGACGATCCGGAGCACGCCGCCCAGCGACGGCTGCTCACCGGCGATTTCATGGTGAAGAAGGTCCAGCGGATGCGGCCGCGGATCCAGCAGATCGTCGACGAGCTGCTCGACGAGATGCTGGCCGGTCCGAAGCCCGCCGACCTCGTGCAGGCGTTCGCGCTTCCGGTGCCTTCGCTGGTGATCTGCGAGCTGCTCGGCGTGCCGTACGAGGACCGCGATTTCTTCCACCGCTGCAGCAAGATCCTGGTCTCGCGGGAAGCGACCGCGGAACAGTCGCTCGCCACGGCCGAGGAACTGCTCGACTACCTCGGGAGGCTGGTGGAGAAGAAGATCGACGACCCGGCCGACGACGTGTTCAGCCGCCTCGCGACCGGTCAGGTCGCCACCGGCGCGATGACCGTCCGGGAAGCGGCTTCGATGGGGCAGCTGCTGCTGGTCGCCGGGCACGAGACCACGGCGAACATGATCGCGCTCGGCACGGTCGCGCTGCTGGAGAACCCGGACCAGCTCGCCGCGGTCCGAGACGGCGACGACGCCTTGCTGGCCAACGCGGTCGAGGAGCTGCTGCGCTACCTGACGATCGTCCACTCCGGACGCCGCCGCGTCGCGCTCGAAGACCTGGAGATCGGCGGGCAGACCGTGCGGGAGGGCGAGGGCATGGTCGCGGCCACCGACATCGCCAACCGCGACGCGACGCAGTTCCCCGAGCCGGACAAGCTCGACGTCACCCGCAAGGCACGCCACCACGTCGCGTTCGGCTACGGCGTGCACCAATGCCTCGGCCAGCCGCTCGCGCGGGTCGAACTGCAGGTGGCCTACCGGACGCTTTACCGGCGGATTCCGTCGCTCCGGCTGGCGAAGCCGCTGGAGGAGCTGAAGTTCAAGCACGACATGGTCGTCTACGGGGTGCACGAACTCCCCGTGACCTGGTGAAAGACATCCCAGGAGCTTGAATGTCAAGCCGCAACGT
>NZ_SDLT01000032.1 GCF_004522235.1 Amycolatopsis nivea | reverse complement strand
CACACCTCAACGACCCTGTCCGTCAAAACGGGTCAATCCCACCAAATGCCGCACATCTCAGCCTCGGCGGTCACGGCGCCCGGTCCAAGGCTGCGCATCTCCGCCCGACCAGGCTGCACATCTCCGCCCCGGCCGAGGCCGAGCCAACCCCCAGGGCGGCATGTGCAAAACGCCGCATCGAGTGCCTGGCGTGCACCCGATGCGGCGTCGAGGAGGCGGTTTCCGTTGCCTCGCGGCGGTCCGTCAGTTGAACTGATCCGGGTCCGGCCCGGTGCGCAGGCCGCGGTCGGCGGTGGCGATAGCGGCGAGGTCGCTGTCGGTCAGGTCGAAGTCGAAGACGTCGAGGTTCTGGCGGATCCGGGCGGGCGTCACGGACTTTGGGATCACGATGTTGCCCAACTGCAGGTGCCAGCGCAGCACCACCTGCGCGGCGGATTTCCCGGTGCGCGCGGCGATTTCGGTGATCGCCGGGTCGGTCAGGACGGCCCCCTGAGCGAGCGGGCTCCACGCTTCGGTCGCGATGCCGTGTTCGGCGTGGAAGGCGCGCAGTTCGGCCTGTTGCAGGCCGGGGTGCAGCTCGATCTGGTTGACCGCGGGCACGAGGCCGCTGTTGTCGAGCAGGCGGCGCAGGTGCGCGGGCTGGAAGTTGGACACGCCCGCGGCGCGGATGCGACCGTCTTTGGCGAGGTGTTCCAGGGCGCGCCAGGTGTCGAGGTAGCGGTCGCGGGCGGGGGTCGGCCAGTGGATCAGGTACAGGTCGACGTAGTCGAGACCGAGTTTCGCGAGGCTGGCGTCGAAGGCGCGCAGGGTGGAGTCGTAGCCCTGGTCTTCGTTCCACAGCTTGGTGGTGACGAAGAGGTCGTCGCGCGGGATCCCGGACTCGGCGATGGCGCGGCCGACTCCTGCTTCGTTGCCGTAGATCGCGGCGGTGTCGATGCTGCGGTAGCCGGCCTCGAGAGCGCTGGCCACCGCGGCCGTGGTCTGGTCGTCCGGGACCTGGAAGACGCCGAAGCCGAGTTGCGGGATTTCGATGCCGTTGCTGAGGCGGATCTTCATCGGTATTGCCTTTCTCAGTGCTGGACAAGGGGTTCGGGCGCCGCGACGCGCGGTCGGCGTTCGAGGGCGGCCGACAAGACCGCGAGGCCGAGCGCGGAACCGGCGAGCGCGGCCCCGACCCAGTTCGGTGCTGTGTAACCGAATCCGGCGGAAATCACGACGCCGCCGAGCCACGCGGAGAGCGCGTTGCCGAGGTTGAACGCGCCGATGTTGACGACGGACGCGAGCGTCGGCGCGCCGTGCGCCTGGTCGAGAACGCGCTTCTGCAGCGGCGGCACGGTGGCGAAGCCGAGCGCGCCGATCAGCAGAATCGTTGCCGCGGCGAGGATTTTGCTGTGCGCGGTGACGGTGAACAGCGCCAGGACGATCGCGAGCCCGCCGAGGCTGACGTAGAGCATCGGCATGAGCTTGCGGTCGGCGAACCGGCCGCCGGTCAGGTTGCCGAGGAACATGCCGATGCCGAACAGCACCAGCAGCCAGGTCACCGCGCCCGAGGAGTACCCGGCGATCTCGGTCATCATCGGGGCGATGTAGGTGATCGCGGCGAAGACCCCGCCGAAACCGAGGACCGTCATGGCCATCGCGAGCACCACCTGAACGTTCCGGAACGCGGCGAGCTCCTTGCGCAAATGCGCCCCTTCGGGCCGGGGCAGGTCCGGCACCAGCTTCGCGACGCCGACGAGCCCAACAACGCCGAGCGCCGCGACGATCCCGAAGGTGACCCGCCACCCGACCGCCTGCCCGACGAACGTCCCGAGCGGCACGCCGACGATGTTGGCGACCGTGAGCCCGGTGAACATGATCGCGATCGCCCCGGCCCGCTTGTCCGGCGCGACGAGCTCCGCCGCGACGACCGAGCCGATCCCGAAGAACGCCCCGTGCGCGAGCGACGCGACAATCCGCCCAGAGAGCATGACCCCGAACGCGGGCGCGACCGCCGACAGCAGGTTCCCGGCGATGAACAGGCCCATGAGCAGCATGAGCATGGTCTTGCGATTGATCTTCGTGCCGAGAATCGTCATCACCGGCGCTCCGGCGACGACCCCGAGCGCGTAACCGGTCACCAGAAGGCCTGCGGACGGGATGGACACTCCGAAATCGGCGGCGATCTCGGGGAGAAGGCCCATGATCACGAATTCGGTGGTGCCGATCCCGAACGCGCCGATGGCCAGCGCTACCAGTGCTAGTGGCATGAGCCCGCGTCTCCTTGGTCTGCGTGTTGGTGCTGTTTGTCGGCCTTCGCAATAGTTGCATACGCGGCATGTTGTCGGCGCTTGTTGTTGATGAGGGTCACAGTTGGGGGTGGCCTTGAGACGGCATGGGTGCGGAACCGGGGTTGCGAGCGCGTGAGCGGTCTCCGCGCGCCAATGCACTGCGCCAGTCCGCGGGGGTTCTTGCCGGGGTATCGACTGCGGCGAGAGAGGTGTCGGCTGCAGTGGGGTTTGACTGCAGCGAGAGAGGTGTCAACTGCGGCGAGGTGTCGATTGCCGGATGTCGCTTGCCCGCAGACTGCAGCCGACTGTATGCAATCGACTGGGATGCCGTTGACTGGTCGACAGGTGACCGGCAGACACGCGACTGGCGGACACGCGACTGGCAGGCAGGCGGCTGGCGACTGGCGGCTGGCGGCTGGCGACTGGCGGACAGACGACTGGAATCCTGCTCACTGTCTCCGGTAGATGAGCCGCCGGATTCGACCGGATCCGATCGGCAGAATCCATTCCGGGCCTGCCGTGTCCGCGCGCCGCCCGTCGACGGTATGCAATCAACTATCGGTGCATGGTCAGGCGACCGTATGCAATCGACTTGGATATCGGTGGTCAGTCGGCAGATCAACGACCGTCCGGTGTTGGAGCGGCGGCCCGGGACTCCCGTCGCCTCCTGATCGCAGCGGCCGGATCGCAGGCCCTCGGGGAAGCGAAAGTGCGCCGGTCCTCCCCACGGGAGAAGACCGGCGCACAGAAGAAAGAATTCAGGGAAAACAAGCGAACCCACCAGGAGAAGGCAACCCAACTCACCTCGCCGCGAGCGAACCCGCCAGGAGCAAGCAGCCCGGCTTACCGCACCGCGAGCGCGCCTGCTGGGAAGCGCTCCCCCAGCCACCGGCCCATTTCCGCGCCGGCGAGGGTTGCGCCTGAGGTCATGCCCTCGTACAGAGGGGCGCCGAAATGCCTGCCCGGCACCCGAACATGCGTGGTGTCTGACGCGCCGCTCAAGTCGTGGAAGCGTTTGGCGTCGGCAGGGAAGCACGCCTGATCGCCAGTCAGTTCGACCAGCAGCGTCGGCACCTTCACGTCCGGCAGGCAGCCGGCCAAGTCTGCGTTGCTCGAGATAGCCGACCAGGTCGACAGCCAGGAGTCCGGAGTCGTCAGGCGGCCGAAGCCGAGCACGCCGTAATTGGTCAGGTCCGGGCGGCGGCCGAATAGCGAACCGTATGGGCGGTCGTTGTGGTCCAGTGACAGGTCGACTGAACGCAGGTCCGCGTCGGTGCGGTAGACGGTTAGCACTCCGGTCGCCAGGGCGCTCCGTCGGTCCTCTGGGTCTTTGGAGGTGGCGTAGCGACGCCGTGCGGTGGCCGACTCCTCGGCCAGTTCCCGGGCTCGTTCGTCGATTCGGGCGACGCGTTCGTATTGGGCCGAGCGGTATGCCGTGATGAAATCTGCGGAATACCTCGAGGATTCCGGCGGGGTGACGAAACCATTCGCGGGGAGGTAGGGGTCCACGGCCGGTGAAGCTGAGCGGGGGTCTTGTTCGTCGGTGACCGAGGGGTCGATCAGGCGCAGCAGCAAAGCTCCCTGACCGGGATGCGGGGCCATCATGAGGAAACCGTCCGCGACGGGCATTTCGGCCTCAGTGAGAGGGACGGGTTTTCCGCTTGGGGCGCAGTGGAGTCGGGCGGATGGAGGCAGGGCGGCCTGCTGTAAGTAGAAAGCAGCCAAGGCGGCACCGCCGGAGTGTCCGATGAGGACTACTGACGGGAAGCCCGCGGAGCGCAGGAAGACGTGTCCGGCTGCCATGTCCAGCAGGGCTTGTTCGTGCAGCAGGGTGAGGTCGTTGCCGACGGTGCGGGTTCCTTGGGTCCATACCGCATAGCCTTGGGCTAGCAGTTCGGGAACCAGGACGTGGTGCGAGAAATCCTGCCGCGGATGCATCAGGAAAGCCACTGTGGACGCACCTGGGACTGTCCTGAGCAGACCGTTGACTGTCGCGCCGTCGGAGGTGGTGAGTTGGTGTGCGGTTGTGGTGGTCGCCTCGGGGAGGGAGGCGGGGGCCAGGTAACGGCCCGCGCCTAGGCCGTTTTCAGGCATGGGGGCGCCTTTCGATCCGCAGCGCGTTCTTGTCGTGCTGAGTGATCACGGACCCTTCCAGACCGGCGATCGCGCTGTACCAAACGGCGTGCCGACAGCCCGTCGCGCGGCGGTCGATGACGATCGTTTCCGGGGCGCTGATTCGGAAGTACGGGCCGATCCGGTCGACCGTATTGCCGTCGTCTTGGCGGGCCACGGCGAGGACGCCTTCGTTTTCCGGCACGTCTAGGACATAGAACCGCGCCACGTCAGACCATCTCCTTCCCCGCGGGCTCCCACGAAGCCGCTTCCTCGACGATCAGTTCTGCTTTGCGCGTAAGCAGTTTGTCCATCGAAGGGTCCTCGCCCGAAGCGACGTCGCACAATGCGCGCAGGGTCAGTTCCGCGTCGAGGTCCTCCTGCGGGGTCACTGGACGCAAGGCGCGGGTGATTTCGACCATGTAGCCGTTCGGGTCGTGGGTGTAAATGGATTCGATGGTTTCGTGCATCACCTGCATTTCCACCGGCCATTCGGATTCGTCCAGGCGACGGCGATATTCCAGCAGATCTTCCTCGTCGGCGACGTTGATCGCCAGATGCCTGCTGTCGGCGAAGAACTTCGGGGTGCCGTGGGGCAACCGCGCCCACGCGTCGCCCGGGGCGGTTTGGTCGCCTGCTGGTTCCCAGCCGAAGTAATAGAAAAAGGCCAGACGGTCGCCGCCGCCGATGTCGAAGAAGAAGTGGATGAAGTCCGGGTGCTTCTCCGGGCCCCAACCTGCGGCGCAGATCGAGTGGACGATCGGGAAATTGAGCACGTCGCGGTAGAACCGGACGGTGGCGACCGGGTCGAAGGTCGGGAAGGCGGCGTGGTCGACTCCGCGCACGCGGTGCACTGGCTTGTCAGTCATGCGGAAACTCCTTTCAGGCCTGGACTTTGGCGTCGGCGCGCAGCAGCGAACCCGCGCCCGGCA
Organism: Amycolatopsis nivea; assembly: GCF_004522235.1. Classification (GTDB taxonomy): domain Bacteria; phylum Actinomycetota; class Actinomycetes; order Mycobacteriales; family Pseudonocardiaceae; genus Amycolatopsis; species Amycolatopsis nivea. The sequence continues at coordinate 113,598 of NZ_SDLT01000032.1, read as the reverse complement.
GCTCGACGGGAAGGCCGAGGCTGCGCAGGATCGAGTACGCGCCGGCGGTGGCGGCGGAGAGCACGGGCAGTCCGAATTCGTCCTCCGCGGGCTGGATCAGGTCGAGCGACGGCATCTGGACACAGCACGACAGCACCAGCGCGTCGCTGGCCCGGAGGTCGAGTTCGCGTGCGGCAGACAGCACATTGTCGCCCGGTATACAGCCGACCTCCGTATTGTCCGCGACGCCCAGCGCACGCCAGCCGGTGATCGTGAAGCCCTCGGCCTCCAGGTACTCGACCACAGTGCGCGCGACCGGTTCGGTGTACGGCATGACGAGCGCGACGCGGTTGGCTTCAAGATCCTTCAGCGCGCGCACCAGCGCACCGGCGCTGGACAGGACTTTGGCGTCCGCGCCGCCGAGCGCGAGTTGCTCGGCGATTCGCAGCTCCGTGTCCCGATGTGCCCCGACACCGGACGCCATGACCGCGACGAGGCAGGCGTAGAGCAGCACGTCCGTCCGCGCGTCGCCGATCTCCAGGACGCAACGCTCGCGCTGAGCGTTCATCGCGCGCAGCTGCTCAGGCGTCACCGCGTGCATGCGCATTCGACTGGAGTGAAAGGAAAACTCGACGTCCGCCACCCGCTGGAGCAGCCGCGGCAGCTCCGTTTCGACGGTGACGTTCGAACTCGGCACGATCAGCCCGACGCGCCGGGAAGTGCTGGTCACGAATTCCTCCTGGGAAAGTCTTCAAGGACTGCGAAATCGGCCCGGCCGGCACCGATCGAGGTCGCCGCGAAGGCCCGCGCGGATTCGGGGAGCTGCACGCCGACGCAGCGGCTGGTCTGCAGGCGAAGCCGCTCGGCAAGGTCGACCCTTGCCCAGAACTCGTCCGCGGCTCCGGTGAGCAGCAGCGGACCGGCACCGCGACCGGCGCGGGCGACCGCGTCGTCGGCGGGCTCGCTCCACACGTCCGGTTCGGTCCAGGAAAGCTCTTCGACCGGACCGAGGTTCGCGCGCGTAGTGACCCGCGACGGAAGCTGGAACCCGTTGCCCCGCAACGGTTGTGCGAGTACCCATTCCTCCGGGTCACCGGTCGGCGCCGAACCCAGCCACTCCAGCGCGGCGCGCACGACCTCGGGTTCGGACCTGGCGTAGTCGGCCATCGTGATGTTGCCCGAACGCGTCATGTAGGACAGGCCGAGCCGTTCGGCCGACCAGTCCGCTCGCCACCGGTAGGAATCCCACCACCGCTGACTGCGGCCGGCGAGCTGCTTGAACCGCTCCACCGCCGGTCGTCGCGCCTGTTCGTACGCGGCGAATGCGGCGGACGGCGAACTCTCCCCCGTCAACGCCCCGGCCAGCGCGATCGCGTCTTCCAGCGCAAGCTTGGTACCCGAGCCGAGCGTGTAGTGCGCGGTGTGCGCGGCATCGCCGAGCAACACGACGTTCCCGCTGTGCCACCGGTCGAGGCCGAGGTTGACGAACCGGCTCCAGCGAGTGCGGTTCGTGAGCAGCTCGCCGCCGCGAAGTTGGTCCGAGAGCACGTTTTCCAGCAGCCGCACGCTTTGCCGGTCCGTCTCGCCGGGACCGGTGGCCGCGTCGAACTCAGCGAGACCGGCGCTCGTCCACGTCTCGTCGTCCACTTCGATCAGGAAAGTGCTTCGGTCTTCCGCGTACGGATAAGCGTGGGTGACGAACAGCTCGGGCCCCCGCCGAGCCGCGGCGAAGAAGGCCGACGACACGGCGAACGGGGCACCGCACCACACGTACCGCGTCCGTCCGAGGGTGGTGCGGACGCCGAGTTCCGCGCTGAGTTTGGTGCGCGTCGCGCTGCCGACCCCGTCCGCGGCGATGACGACGTCGCCGGTCACGGTGCCGAGATCGGCGCGCGACCCGGCCCGGTATTCGACGCCGACCTCGGTCGCCGCTTCTCGCAGCACCCGCAGCAGCTCCGCCCGGCCGACCGCGAGATTGCGCGCGCCGTGCAGGCACACGGACCGATCAGGAGCGTCGAAGCGCAGTTCGTGCCCGACGTAGCTGACCGCCCGGACCCGGTCCGCGGTCTCCGGATCGGCCTGTTCGAGGTTGCGCATGGTGGCCTCGGTGAGCCCGACCCCGAACCCGAACGTCGCCCGCGACGCGTCCGTCCGCTCGTGGACGACGACCTCCAGACCCGGGTCGTTGAGTTTCAGCAGCCGGGCGGCATACAGCCCGCCGGGTCCGCCCCCGATTACGTTCGCGCGCCGGGTCACCGGGCACTCCCTTCGGCCAGTTTCGCTTGCACGTCCTCGCGCAGCCGGTTCTTCGCGACCTTGCCGACGTTCGTCAACGGCAGCGCCGGCACCACCTCGACGCGTTCGGGCAGCTTGTACTTCGCGAGCCCGCGGCTGAGCAGATGCGCGCCAAGGGTTTCCACCGTCAGCGGCTCGGCGCCGTCCTCGAGCACGAGGTACGCGCACGCTCGTTCGCCCAGCACCGGATCGGGCATCGCGACGAGCGCGGCAGTGACCACGTCCGGATGCTGAACAATGATCTCCTCCACCTCCTCGGCGAAAATCTTCTCGACGCCGCGGTTGATGACGTCCTTGATCCGCCCGTCGATCGAGTAGCTGACGCCCTTCGCGCTGACGTGCCGCCGGGCCAGGTCGCCGGTGCGGTAAAACCCGTCGGGCGTGAACGCGGTCTTGTTGTGCTCCTCGGCGCGGTAGTAGCCGCGGATCGTGTACGGCCCGCGCGCGGCGAACTCGCCGACCTCTCCGTCCGGGACTTCGCTTTCGGACACCGGGTCGAGAATCCGGATCTCGTCCGCCGCGGAGATCGGCGCACCGACGGTGTGGTGCCGCACGTCCTCGTCCGCGCCGGCTGGCGTGACCAGGAACATCCCTTCGGCCATCCCGAACATCTGCCGGATCCGGATGCCGAGCTCGTCCCGCAACCGCTCGGCGACCTCCACCGGCAACCGCTGCCCGCCGACCACGAAATCCCGCAGACAGGACAGGTCCGCCGCCTGTGCCCGCGGCGATTCGAGAAGCCGCACGGCAAGCGCGGGCGGCACGAGCGGAAGCACGTCCGGCCGGTGCTCGGCGATGAGGTCGAGCAGCGTGTCGACGTCCGCGGAGGGAGCGAGAACGAGCGTCGCTCCGGTGAGGATCGCGGGCTGCAGCGCGAGCGAGATACCCGCGTTGTGCATGAGCGGCAACGGATACAGCACCCGCGAGTGCTCGTCCATCGCCATCGAGGCCGCCCAGGCACGAGCGTTGTAGGCGTACTCCTCGTGCAACCGCGGCGCGACCTTCGGCAGCCCCGTCGTCCCGCCGGAAAGCTGGAACACCGCGGGCCGGGCAAGGTCAACATCCAAGTAGGGCAACGGTTCCCGCACTTGTTCAGCCACGAGCCGCGAGTACGACGGCGTATCTCCGAGCGCCTCGCCCCGGCACACGACGACGTCGGAGACGGCCCCGTCCGCCAGCAACTGCTCAGCCTGCTTGCGCAACCGCCCGTCCCGGAAATCGGCCTGCGCGATCAGCGTCCGAGCCCCGACGTGCGCCGCGAGCAACCCGATCTCGCGAGTCCCGTGCTGCGGCAAAGTACAGACCGGCGGCGCGGCAGCGAACAAACACCCGAGGTACGCGACGACGGTCTCCGCCACGTTCCCCATCTGGAACACCACCGGCTCCCCCGGACGGACCACACCCGACCCGAGCAGCCCCGCCGCGAACCGCGACGCAGTGTCGAAAAGCTCGTCGTACGACCACGCCACACCCTCGGAAACGAGCGCGGTACGGCCACCGTGCCGACGAGCCGCGGCCAGGAGTTCAGCAGGCAGGGACTGCCCCGCCCACAACCCGGCACGCCGATAAGCAAGCACGCTGACCTCGTCGAACGGGGCCACTGGTAGTGCAGCTGGAGGCAACGTCATGCAGCCAAGGTAAGCCGCCAGAGCGCAGAATTCAATATCTGTGTCGAACTTTCGACACTCATGTCACAGCGCGAGGTTCGTGAGGGCCACCCTCACAGCCCCTGATTCCCTCAGGGTCCCCCTCACGACCAGCCCAGCCCCAGCTCAGCTCGCCCGCCCTACGCGATGCGCCCCAATGCCACATTCGTTGCGTCCCACGCACCGAATGCCACATTGGGTGCATCAGATGCACCCAATGCCACATTGGGGCGCTAGCCCCCATCCCCACCCAGCCGCACCCGGTGCACCCAACGAGCGAGGCACCCACACCTCCCCCGCCCCCGATACGAAGCCAGAAACACGGCGCGGGGGTGCTTGTCAAGGCATCTTTCCCGCCTTGACAAGCACCCCCGCGCCGTAGTGACAATCAAACTTCGGGGTGCCCCACGCGACCACTCTCTTTTCGCGGCTTCGCCGCTCTCTTTTCGCGGCTTCGCCGCTCTATTTCCCCCGCCACAGCCGCTCTTCCCCCCGGCACAGCCGCTCTTTCCCCGACCCAGCAGGAGGAGAAACCTCACCCCTCCAACCGATCCAACAACCCCCGAATCTCCGCAATAGTCCGCGCGTCCTGCCGCCCCCGCCCGGCATTCTCCCCAGCCGCCAACATCCCCGTCGCCAACCCAGTGACGGTAGCCACGAGCGAATCCACATCGCCCCCAGGCCGGAACCACCAAGCGACCCAGTTGCACATCCCCAGCAACGACAACGCCGCCGTCCGCGCGTCGACCCGCCGGAATTCCCCAGCTTCGATCCCTGCCTCGACCAGCGCCGTGAACTCCCGCAGGATCTTCCGCTTGGCCGTCAGATGCTCGCCGGCCAGCGGCTCCGGCAGGATCGGCTCGGACCGGTCGAGGATCCGGAACTGGTCGGAGTGCTCCGCCCGCTGCCGCACGATCAGCGCGACCACGTCGGCGATCTTCTCCGACGGCGTCAGGTCGTCGCGCGCCTTCAGCTGGGCCAGCACCTCGGCGAACCCGTTGGTGACCTGCTCGACGAGCATCGCCAGCAGGTCTTCCTTCTTGCTGACGTAGTGGTACAGCGCCGGCCGGGAAATGTTCAGCGCGTTCGCGATGTCCAGCAGGCTCGTGGCCTCGTAGCCCTTTTCCGCGAACAGCTTGGTCGCGGTGTCCAGAAGTTCGGACGTCATCAGCGTCCGGCGCAACCCGCTGCGCGAACCCTTGCCTCGCTCTGCCGTGGACATGCGCCGCAGTTTACCGGTCCGCTGCCCCGGCGAACTGCGGCGCACCCGGCTCACTGGACCCCGCGGATCCCTCGTTCGCCGAGCCAGCTCACGATTTCCCGCAGGTAGTCGACGCCGCCGTAGCCGAGCAGCGTGGCGTGTCCGGTGTTCTGCACGAGGTATTTCGTGAACACGCCCGGCCGGTAGTAGCTCGCTTCGTTCGCCGCCATGGGATCGGTGTTGCAGTCGTCGGTGGTGCCGCACCAGATTTTGTCGTACTGGCCCGGCGACCACAGGATCGGAGCGTCGATGTTCTTCGTCTGGTCGGTGTAGGTGCGCAAGGTGATGTCCGCCAGCTCGGTCGCGGACATAGTGTCCTTTGTGGCGTCTTCGACCTGCAGCTGCTCCGGGTCATACGTCCCTTGTGGACCGTGGAACAGGTCGCGTTTGCCGGGGATGCTGGTGAGGTACGCCGGATCGAGCGCCCACGGCTTGTCCGCGAACTTGGGGTCCAGCAGCGCGGGATAGGCGAACGTCCCGAGCCGCAGCGTGGAGCGCGGGGTCAGCAGCCCGTGGCCGACGGCGTGCACCATCAACGCGTCGACGTCGTGGAATTTGCCCGCCTCGACCTGCGCGGTGAGGCCGCCCATCGAGTATCCGTTGACCGTCACGGTGCCGAACTGCTTGCCCAGCGCGCCCTGGCGCAGATACTGCACGATCTGGTGGGTCGTATTGGCCGCGACGTCGAAGTTCATGCTCGCGGCCGGCGGATGGTCGCTGTGGCCGTAGCCGATCCGGTCGAGGTTCAGCGTCGTGAAGCCGCGCTGGGTCATGTAGCGGACGTAGTTGTAGCGGTCCGGCTGGTACGGCCAGTCGTAGTAGGTGTGGTCGTAGGTGCCGCCGTGGATGAGGATCTGCACCGGCTGCTTGCCGAGCAAGGCCGGGTCCGATGTGCACAGTTGGCCGAATTCCTTGAGCACAGCAGGACTTTCCGGCGATTCGGTGACCGGGAAGAAGTAGTCGCGGCACTGCGCGCCGCTGGCCGAAGCCGTTCCTGGCACGTCGGCGGACACCGGCGTGCCGGGCAGGCCGGGCACCGCCTCGGTCGCAGGCCAGGCGTCGGCCGCGTTCGCGACGCCGGTCAGCGTGAGCAGCCCCGCCGACATCACCGCCAACATCCGAGTAGCAAGTCGTTTGACGCTGCGCACGGTGGTCTCCTTCCATGGGGCCGGACGGCATCAACCCATGTTTACGATTGTGTCATATTATCGACACTGGTGTTGATGTCAAGACCTGGCCTTTCCGCCGCAGCTGTTCCGCCAGTGGCCGGGGTGCGGCCGTGTCGCATGAGGACAGTCAGCAAGAGCGCGAGGACGCTCACGCCGAGCAGTACGAAGTACGCCGCCTGGTATCCGGTGTCGTTGGTGATCGAGACACCGGAGCTGAGCCGGACCTGATGGGCAGCGGTGATCGATCCGACGATCGCCGTGCCGAGGGTGTTCATCACGCCGAGTGCGGTGTAGAGCAACGAAGTCGTGACGCCCTGCGCCTCCGCGGGCACGGCCTCGATGACGAGATTGTTGGCTCCGGCGTAGAGAAATCCCAGCCCGATGCCCATGAGCGCGGCGATCACCACGATCAGGACCGGTCCGCTCAACTGTCCGAAAAGGATCAGCACGACCCCGCCGAGGGTGCCGATGATCGAGGTGAGCAAAGCAGTTCTCGGCGCGAATCTCCGGCATACCCATCCGGCGGCGTAACCCGCGGCCGCGCCGACCAGACCGAACGGGAGACCGTAGCGCACGCCGTATTCCAACGCGTTCATGCCGAGACCGTGTTCTGACACTCCGGGCACGTGCGGAGTCCGAAGCAGCTGCGGGATGAGCACGGAACTGTTGGCAGTGGTGACGAAGATGGCGGTTCCCGACGCGAGCAGCGTCAGCCACACCTTGGGTTGTGCCGCCAGCGCTAGATCGATCAACGGTTCGGCGCGGCGACGCTCGACAATCACGAAAAGCGCCAGCATTATCACCGAAAGCGCCACTGCGTAAGCGAGATACTCCTTCTCGACCAAGCCGAGCACGAGCACCGCCATCCCGCCACCGAGCAGCAAGCCGCCGGCGACGTCGATGCGGCGTTTGATCCGCACTCGGGTTTCGGGGACGACGAGCAGCACGATTGTCGAGACGACGACGTCGTAGCCGAGGGTGAACCAGAAGGCGCTCCGGAACCCGTAGGTATCAACGAGATACCCGCCGAGCAGCGGACCGCCGAACGCGGCGACGCCGGTGCCGACCCCGAGCGCGCCGACGCCGAGCGGCACCAGTCGCGGCGGGAAGAGGTCGCGGATGAGGCCGTAACCGGCGACGTACGCGACGACGAAAGCGGACTGGAGCACGCGTCCGGTGAGGAAAAGCCAGTACACCGGGGCCAGTGCGCAGATCAGCGAGCCGACGCCGAACATGATGGCCGCGGCCAGGAGGACTTTCTTTTTGCCGTGCGTGTCGGCGAGTTTCCCGGCGATCGGGAGGAAGACGAGCGACGCGACGAAGACGACGGTCATCACCAGCGCCACCTGGTCGGTTCCGAAGGCGGCGGCGATGTCGGGCAGGCCCACCCCGACGAGGGTGAACTCGAAGTTGGCATTCTCGGTCAGGAGCGCGATCGCCACGACGATCGCTAAGTAATACCAGGTCGACCGCTCTGCGGTGCGCGGTTGCTCAGCCATGCGCACCGATGTAACCGGCGGTCCGTCCGGATCGAACCGGTCAGTCCCGCTGTCCGGGACTCACTCCGCCAACCGGTCGAGCGCTTGCTTGAGCTGCGGTATCCAGGCCTCGTGCTCGGGCTTCATCAACACCGAACGAAGGATCGTGACGGTCTCGGCGTCCCGTTCGACGTCCGGATGCAGCACGGCGAACGCCTCCGCGTCGACGCGCAAAGTGGACAGATACAGCGGGTTGTCCTTGTCCGCCATGCCGTTCTGGAGGATGGCGTTGGCGGCTTCGGTGATCTCGCTCATCCGGGTCCGTCGCGGCCAGTAGGTGACAATGTCCAAAGTGGGCTCGAGGTGCAGGGCGAAACGGTCGGATTCCTTGAGCAGTCCCGCGAAATCGTTCGCCGCTCGACGGCACGCCGCCAGCAATCGACCCAGTCCTCGGTCGCGTTCCAGCGGGAACGCTTGCAGGGTAAGCCAAAGCGCCCCGGCGGCGGCACCAGCGCGGGAGCATTCCAGGGAGATCTCGCCGAGGTGCAACTCGTCGGAAGTGAAGTAGGTATAGGGAGAATCGTGTTTGTAGAACCGGCCGACCGACGGGTCCGCGAACAACACCGCGCCGCAGCCGTACGGCTGGAGTCCGTGTTTGTGCGGGTCGACGACGACAGAGTCGCACGAGCCGATCGCGCGGTAGGCCTCGTACTCGCCCAGCAAGGTGTAGAACCCGCCGTACGCGCCGTCGACATGCAGGCGGACCCCGTACCGTTCCTTCAGCGCCAGGGCCTGCTGGATGTCGTCGACCGCCCCGAGCCCGGTCGTTCCTGGAGTCAGCACCACCGCGCCTACCCCGCCGCCGCGGACCTCGGCTTCGACCGCGGACAGATCGACGCGTCCGTCGGGAAGTGCCCGCACCGCGCGGGATTCCACACCGAGCACCTGGCACATGCGTCCGTGCGTGTAGTGCGCGTCCTGCGAATGGACGACCGCTTTGCCTGGGGCCAGTTCGCGGGCGACCCAGAGGGCTTCGAGGTTCGCGATCGTCCCGCTGGAGGTGAGGTGGCCGAGCGACGGCTGCGCGAACCCGAACATCCGCGCCAGGTCCGCGATCACCTCGACCTCCATCGGCGAGGTGGCCTGCGAGGCGTCGAGCGCGTGGTTGTTCGGGTTGACCACCATCGCGGCGAGATAGGCGGCGACCGCGACCGGATGCGGCGGTTTGAGCATCTGGCCCGCGTAGCGGGGGTGGAAGAAGGGGAACGACGCGTCCATCCGGGCGGCGTAGGTCTCGAGCAGCGCGGGGAGATCGACGTCCGGCTCGCTGGCCGGGGACGGGGTGAACGGACCCCATTTGCGCTCCCAGGCCTCGACGCCGCGGAGAGCCTGGTCGATCAGTTCGCGCCGGTCCATGCCTCACCTCGTCGGTCGCCGGGTGCTTCCTCCGGCACCCTACCGAGCGCGTCCGCGCTCTAAGGTGTGGCAACGTTTCTTTCGCACGGTGAGGAGCTTTCCGGTGACTGACGAACCCCGTCCGCAGGGAATGCCGCCGGCCGGACCCGGGCAGCCGTGGCCGGTTCAGCCGAATGCCCAGCAGTACCCGGGCTACGTCCCCTATCCGCCGCCCGCTCCGGCGAACGGTGTCTGGCTGGGGGTGTTGTCGCTGGTACTGGGCGTGCTGGGCTGCGTGGTTCCGCTGCTGCCGATCGACCTGACCGGCATCCGAGCGTACCTCGCGCTTCCGTTCGGGCTGGCCGGACTGGCCTTCGGACTCGTGGGCGTCGTCGGACGGCGTACGGGGAAGCCGGTGTCGGGGGTGGGCATCGGCGTGTCGGCGATCGCGCTGGTGCTCGGTGTGATCATGCTCGGCAACCAAGTCGCGGGGTGACGTTCTGCCCTGAGCGGAACCGCTGTCGCCGAGGCCCCGGCGGATGCCAGGCTGGGCCTATGGCGGACATCCTTCCTTTCCACCAGCGCCGCGCCCCCGCCCGGGACGACGAGGCGGAACCCCTGTGGCGCGAGGTGCTCGGCCGCAGTCTCCGCGCCGCCCGGGAGAACCAGGGCGAGCGGCTCGTCGACGTCGCCGAGCGGGCCGGGATCTCGCCGCAGTACCTGTCCGAGATCGAACGCGGGCGGAAGGAACCGTCGAGCGAGATGATCGCCGCGGTGACCGGGGCGCTCGGGGTCAACCTGGCCGGTCTGCTGAGCGGGATCGCCGGGGACATGCGGCGGATCAGCGTGGTCGGACCGCGCCCGGCGCGACGTCCGGCCGGTCCGGTGCTGATGGCGGCCTGAACCGGGCGGCGGAATTTCTCGAACCACCGGCGCCAGGCTGTGAAATCACCGCGCACAACCGGCAGATCGATGCGGTCGAGCCGCAGCTCGCACCAGCGCTGACGGCAGCCCGCGGAACCACCCGCAGCCCACCGAGCCAGGGCGCGAAGCCGCAGGCCGGAGCCCCAGAACCGGCCTGCGTCCTCGCCTCACGGGCGCGCTTCGATCACCTGGTCCGCGAGCCCGTACTCCACCGCCCCGGCCGCGTCGAACACCCGGTCGCGGTCGGTGTCGTGCCGGAGTTCCGCGACGTCGTGGCCGGTGTGCCGGGACGTGATCTCCTCCAGCTGGGTCCGGACCCGGATCACCTCGTCGGCTTGCAGGATCAGGTCCGGGATCGTCCCGCGGCCCTGTGCGGCGGGCTGATGCAGCACCACCCGCGCGTGCGGCAGCACCGATCGGCGGCCGGCGGCTCCGGCGGCCAGCAGCACCGCTCCCGTCGCCACCGCTTGGCCGACGCAGGTCGTCGCCACCGGGGCCTTGATGAAGCGCATCGTGTCGTACAGCGCCAGCATCGCGGCCGGGTCGCCGCCCTCGGAGTTGATGTACAGGTTGATCTCCTGCTCCGGGTTGTCCGACTCCAGGAACAGCAGCTGCGCGATCAGCGCGTTCGCGACGCCCGAGTCGATCGCCGTGCCCAGGTACACGATCCGTTCGGACAGCAGGTGCGAGTAGACGTCCATGATCCGCTCGCCGCCCGGACTGCGGGTCACGACGTTCGGGATGGTGTAGGTGCTCATGCGCGTACCCCCAGGCCCATCGCGTGCGTGCGCACCGGCACGACCTGCTCCAGGCGGTCGACGATCTGGTCGATGAAGCCGTAGTCCTGCGCCTCCGCGGCGGTGTACCACCGGTCGTGCAGGGAATCGGCGAAAATGCGGTCGAACGGCTGACCGGTGTCCTGCGCGGTGAGGCCCAGCACGGTGTCCCGGGTGTAGCGCAGGTCGTCGGCCTGTACCTCGACCTCCACGGCCGAGCCGCCGATTCCCGCCGAGCCCTGGTGCATCAGGATGCGCGCGTGCGGCAGGGCGAATCGCTTCCCGGGAGTGCCCGCGGACAGCAGGAACTGCCCGGCGCTGCACGCCAATCCGAGGGCGAGCGTCGAAACGTCGCACGGCACCAGCCGCATCACGTCACGGATCGCGAGCATCGACGGGACCGAACCGCCGGGCGAGTGGATCCACAGCGCGATGTCCTTGACCGGGTCCTCGCCGGCCAGCGACAGCATCTGGGTCGCGAGGACCGTCCCGTTGTCGTCGTCGAGCACGCCGTCCAGTACGAGGACCCGCTGGCTCAGGAACCGTTCCCGGAGCCGCTGGTCGAACATCGGCGGAGTCGATTCGTTGGTCATGCCCCGACCTTGCCGCCGCGGAACCCGTCGCGTCCGCCTTCTCTGCCGACGGCAGATCTGCTGTGAGCAGCGCGGCAGGTCAGGCGGTTTTGCGCACCAGGTTCGTGTATCCGGCCAGCGCCAGCGTCGCGAGTCCCCACACCGCGATCTGCACCCCCCAGATCGCCGCGGTGAACACCTGCCCGGCGACACTCGCCGTGTCGAGGTCGCAGCGGCTCCGCAACCCGGTCGGCGCGATCGGCAAACCTCGGTCGAGCCCCAGACCGATCAGCTCGACCGGGGAGCACGCCGCACCGGTCGCGACTCGTTGTGCCGCGTGCTGTCCGGGCTGGGTTTCCGTTGCGCCGGCCCACAATCCGAGCGCTCCGGCAGCGACGAGCGCGAGCAGCAACGCCGCCGCGGTACGCCGAGCGCGGTAGCCGTATCCGGCCAGCGTGCCCCAGATCCAGTGGAACAGCCGCGACATCCGTCCGCCGAGCGCTTCCGGCGAACGGCGGCGCAGGTCGTCCTGCTGCGCGATCAGGATGGTGCGCGCGTTGCCGTCATGGCCCGCGGTCCGCTCGACAGCCGCCAGCTTCTGGTAACCGGTGGCGTCGTAGTACTCGGTGTGGCAGCGAAGCAGGTGCAGCCATCGCTGCCAGCCGAACGACGGATCGATCGCGGCGTAGGTGAACCCGTCCAGCCACGCCAGTTCGGGGTGGTCGCACTCGGCGCTCGTGTTGCCGTCGGGGCACACGAGTTTGTCCGGCATGAACACCGTGGTCGCCTTCGCGTCGGAAAGCCCGAGCAGCCGTCCTTCCGGCGACGTGACGCGCGTGGTCGCGGAAAACTCGAGCTGCCCGCCGATCTGCGCGCCCTGCAACCGCACCGCGCCGATCTCGCCCTTGCCGCTCAGCTCCGAATCGCGGATCAGCATGCTGCGGCCGACCGTCAGGGTGTCCGCCTCGATCGCCGGTCCGAGGTCGTTGGAAACCTTGGTGCTCTGACACTCCAGCGGACCGCCGATGCACGCGCCGTTGAGGTGGATCGCGCCGTCGGCCGAGGAGCCGGTGATCCGCGTTCCCCGGTGCAGGTACAGCCCGCTGCCCAGCTCCGCCGAACTCGCCTCCAGCGCGAGCCCGGCCGGGTTCGTGATTTCCGCGTCCCGGCACAGCAGGCTCCCGCCGAGGTGCGCGCCGATCAACCGGATGGCCCCTTCCGGGCTGTCCCCGGCGATCCGCACGCCGTCGGACAGGTGCAGGTCTCCCTCGATCCGTACCCGGGACGCGTGCAGGCCCGGCATCCGCCCGCCGATCAGGTACAGGTGCGGCAGCCTTGCCTGGCGTGCGAGCACCGGCTGGTCGAAAACACAGGTCAGCAGCATCAGCCCGGCGGCTGCGGAGACGCCGTCGAGGTTGAGGAGACCGGTGATCCGGGCCCTGGCCAGCATGATGCCGCGCGGGTCGAGGTCGCCGTGCCTGCCAAGCAGCAGGTCGCGAAGGACCTGCGCGCGTACGACATGGTCCGGGCTTTCGGTTTCGGCGAGGTCCGCGACGTCGATCTGGGCGGCGCCGAGCAGTTCGCCTTCGCGGGCCGCTTCGACGAGCCGTTGTTCGAAGTCGCTGAGATCGGTCACGCCGAGATCATGCCTGGTCCGAGGCTCAGTCGCGACCGTGTTCGAGCTGCTCGGCGAGGTCGGCGAGTCCGTCGGCGTGGAAGTCGAACCGATCGGCGGGACCCGGCGGGTCACCGACCGGACGGCCGACGTACGCGGTGCGGAACCCGGCTTCCTGCGCCCCGCGCAGATCCCAGGCGTGCGCCGCGACCATCAGCAGCCGCTCGGGTGCGCGACCGGCGACGTCGATGGCCAGGCGGTAGACGTCCGGAGCGGGCTTGTAGGTGCGGGCGTTCTCGGCGGACAGCACGGTGTGCCACCGCAATCCGGCGTTCGCGCACAGGTCGAGCAAGACGGTCCGGCTCGCGTTGGACAGGCCGACCAGCGGGAATCGTTCCGCAAGGCGGGCGAGGCCGTCCACCGTGTCCGGCCACGGCGGCAGTCGGCGGGCCGCGAGCGCCAACTCGGCGACCTCGCCGGTACCGACCGCATCGGCGACGGCCTGCGCGGCTTCCCGGTCGATGACATCGCTCGCGACGTACGGCCGTTCCCCGGCGACAATGCGGCCCTGCTCCTGCTCGACGTGCTTCTGCCACACCGCAAGCAGCTCTTCGACTTCCGCGGCGGCGAGCGACGGCGCGAATTTCCGGATCCCTGCGCGGATTCCGGCCGGTTCGTCGACGAGCGTGCCGAGCACGTCGAACACGAGCACCTCGATGTCCATGAGCGCAACCTATCCGGCCGCGCCAGCGTTAGTCCACTGTGGAGGCTTTCCGCAGCGCGAAGAACGCCGCGACCACCACCGCGAGCCCGATCACGTACGCGAGCACCAGCAACCCGACGCGTCCGCTGAAGTTGCCGCCCACCGGCGGAAGCACGACCGAAAACACCGCGACGAGCGTGATCACCACCGACCGCACGCGTCCGGCAGGCAGCGACGCGGCCAGCGGAATCACCGCCCACAGCAGATACCACGGCTGGACCACCGGCCCGAAGACCACGACCGCGCTCAGCATCAGCCCCAGCGAGCGGACCGCGTCGATCCGGCCGGTCCACTGCCGCTGCAGCACCACGACGATCGCGGCCGCGGTGAGCACGTACCCGATGATCTTGCCGACCCCGATCATCGTCTGCGTGATGTGCGCGCCGAACAGCGAACCGATGCCGCCGACGAGGAAGCCGAACCAGTTCGTCGGCGCCATCCAGCTGTTGACCTCCCCCGACGTCGTCAGCGCGGACACCCAGCTGAACCCGATCCCCGACGCCAGCGAAACCGCCGCGGACACCGCCGCGAAGACGACGACCATCGCCGCGCCGGCGAGCAGGAACTCGCCGATCCGCCCGCGCCGCCGGGCAATCGCCGTGCCGACCGCGGCCAGCGCGACCAGCGCGGGCACCTTCACCTCCGCGCCGAGCGCGATGAGCAGCACCCCGCCCGCGAGCGGCCACCAGCGAATCCGGTCGCCCTGCGCGTTCAGCGCGATCGCCACGCCCGCGACCATCAGGCCGAGCATCAGCGAGTCGTTGTGCGTCCCGGCGACCACGTGCCACAGAACCAGCGGGTTCAGCACGCCCAGCCACAACGCGACCCGCGGCGACGCCCCCGCCGCGGCCGCCAGCCGCGGCACCGCCCACGCGATCAGGACCAGCCCGGCCACCTCGATCAGCCGGTGCAGCGCGACCCCGACGATCGGATTCCCGCCGGACACCTGCGCGACGACCCGCTCGACCGCGCCGAACAACGGCCCGTACGGCGACGGCGTCTCGCGCCAGTAAACGCTGACCCGCCCGACGATGTCCGACGCCGAGCCCAGTGCTTGCTGCGGCCCGACGGCGTTGAGGTCGAACCCGTGCGCGGCCACCGCACCCTGCGCGAGATAGCTGAAGACGTCCCCGCTGAACAGCGGCGGCACGACGAGCAACGGCCCGCACCACAACGCGAGCGTCCGCTTCAGCCAGCCCGCGTCGGGAAGGTCCGAGGCAAGGACGCGCCCGCCCAGCAGCGCCCACGCGAGCACCACCAGCCCGACACCGGCGATCCCGCCCGCGAACGGCAGGACCCCGGACATCCCGGCGGCCCCGGCGTACACCGCGACGGCCAGCAGCAGCACCCCGCCGAAGCCGGTCCAGCGCAGACTCGCCGCGGACGCGAAACTGAAGAACCGCACGGGCCGCGAGAGCGTGACCGGCTGAC
The DNA here is from genome assembly GCF_004522235.1 of Amycolatopsis nivea. GTDB lineage: Bacteria > Actinomycetota > Actinomycetes > Mycobacteriales > Pseudonocardiaceae > Amycolatopsis > Amycolatopsis nivea. The sequence continues at coordinate 98,294 of NZ_SDLT01000032.1, read as the reverse complement.
TAGACATACCCCGATCGTAGTAGCCGCCGCCTCCGCGACCCCGGCTGCCGGTCCGTGAAGGGCTCCTTGCCGGAATCAGATTCCCGCAAGGAGCCCTTCACGGAGCACGCTGAACTTGAGTCCACAAAGGACGGAGTCAGTTCTGGTCCCGGGTGATCACCCCGCAGGCGAACCGAGTGCCCGCATCGCCGGTCGCCTTGGTTTTCTCGTCCGGCACGGGTGCGTTCGGGTCGCCCCGGACGCTGTAGCGGTCGGCGGGAATGTTCGCGAAATTGTCGGACTTCGAGTGGACGATGATCGAGGTCCCGTTTGGACCGAACAGCTGGTCCAAAGTAAAGGTGTCCAGCACGAACTTGAGGTACCCGCGGCCGTTCGACCGCACCTGGACCGACGGCAGCTGCCCGATCGGCAGTCCGGTGTGGTGATCCATCGGCATCAGGTGGCCGCCGGCGGCGGTGAACGGGTTCTTCGGGTCGCCGACAGTGCAGTTTCCCTTTTCGTGCACGTGCATACCGTGGAAACCGGGCGTGAAATGACCGGTGAGGTACACCTCGACCCAGACGGCGTGCGAACGGTTGTCGGCGGTGAACCACGCGGAACCGACCTCGTTGCCGTCGGCGTCCTTCAGCGTGGCGGAGGCGGAATCGCCGTCGCGATAAGCCGCACCGGCCGGCTGCCGGGCGGTGTCCGGCAACTGCTCGCCGACGTAGCCGCTGGCCGCTGGCGCCACGCCCATGACCAGTGCGCAGGCACCCAACGCGCCTGCCACCAACTTCTTTCTGCGCACGGTATCTCCCTGAAGGCACTGGTGATCTCTGACCGATCCAGAATCGGGCCTCGCCTTCCCCGTGACCAGGGGCCAGATGGCACTAACCGGGTCCTGCGCGCGGCGGAATGTCCATCTTTCGCAAATCCTCGAGTCAGGAAGAATGCTCGGCAATCAGCCGCTTCACCGTCTCGTACACCGGTTTCGCGGAATAGTCGTCGCGCAGCAGCCCGAACCGGTTTTCCCGCGGGCCGCTCGACAATCCGTCCCGCAGCCCGAAAATCTCGTAGGTATCCACCCCGATCTCGGCAGCCAACCCGAGCACCGTGCGCGCCACGGATTCCATCACCCGAACCTGTTGTTCCTCCGAATTCTCCGGCCCGGTCGGCCATCCGGTTTCGGTGATATGAATCGGCACGCTCGCCGGGATCCCGATCGCCGATGCGGATTCGCGAAACGACCGCACGACGTGGGTCACCGCACCGGCCAACGCGTCGGCTGGCACGGGACGGAAAACGTCCGGGAAGAAGTCCAGGCCAAGGAAATCAACCCGAGCCAGCACCTCCGGAGCCACTGCCGACTGCACCGCGGCCCAGAACGGATCGCCGGGCAGCGCGACCGCGGCGTTGAACCCGATCGCCACGTCGACCCCGAGCCGCGTCCGCTCGTCCAGCGCCGCCGCGAGCCCGGCGCCGAGCGCTTCGTAGCAACCAGGACTGCCGCCGTCCAGCGGCGCGGCCACGTTGACCTCCTCGCAGACCTGCAGTTTCCCGCCGCCCAACTCGGCGACCTCGCGAACCGCGGCGCGCACCGCGTCGGCGAACCCGTCCGGATCGGCCTCCGGGCTGCTGTAGCCGAGCACGTAGTCGACCACTCGCCCGTCGCCGAGATACGGCACCGGGTTCGGCGGCGTCGGCGCGTGCGGGCCCCGGTAACTGCGGTAGCACCGCACGTAGAACCGCTCCGTGCCCTTCGCGAGGTCCCGCAACGCTTCCGCGGTCCGTTCGACGTCCTCCGGCGGCGCGTCGATGAAGGTTTCCAGCCGCACCAGATCCGTGCTGACCACGCCGGGCCACACGCCAAAGACGATCACGAGCATCTCCTCCAGTAGTCGTATACGAGCAATGTACTCGTATACGACTACCGTGCGCTACCCTGGTCCGGTGCCGACGAACGCTCTCGACAACCCGCTCGTGCTGCCGATGCTGGGCTTGCTCGTGGAAACCCCGCGCCACCAGTACGCGCTCCTGCGCGAGCTGCGCACCCGCTATCCGTTCCTGAACCCGAAGACGTCGACCGTGTACACGCTGGTCGGCACGCTGACCCGGAACGGGCTCGTCGAACCGGACGGCGACGGCGATCCGCAGCCGGTGCGGCTGACCGAGGCGGGCCTCGCCGACTTCCGCGAGCGGATCGAACGGCAGCTGCGCGACGCCGATCCGAACCTCGATTCCCGGTTCCTGATCGCGCTGGCCTACCTCGGCGCGCTGCCGCCCGCCCGCGCGGTGACCCTGCTGCGCGACCGGGCGGAACGGGTCCGCGACCAGCAGCACGAGCTGTCCGCGACACTCGACAACGCCGATTTGCCGGAAATGCAGATGATCGAGGCGCATTTCCTGGTTTCGCGGCTCCGGCACGACGCCGCGTGGCTCGCCCGCACCGCCGCCAGGATCGAGAGCGGAGACCTCGTCCCGCCCCGGTGATCACAGCTTTCATCGTGATTTCATCGCCGCCCCTTACCGTGCGCGAGTGCCTGGCGACAGCCTGCCGGGCAGAGGCGAAGGTGGGGGTATGACCGGCGAATCCGGATCAGTGGTCGACGCCGCGTCGGCAGGGGTGGAGAACCTGGCGGACTCGGCGCTCGCGGGACTCGACAAGGCAGGACCGGTCGGCGACCTGGCCAAACCGGTCGTGTCCGCGCTGCGCAACGTGTGGGAGGGCTACTTCGGGGCCCCGATCCCGCCCGGCAGCACCAACTGGAACGCCTACACGCACCAGCAGCTGTACCAGATGCTGTGGGACAAGGCCGACGTCGGCGACGTCAGCACGGTCGCGGCCGAATGGCAGCGGCACGGTTCGGAAATGCGGTCGCACGCCGATTCGCTCAAGTCGCAGCAGGGGACGCTGCACGAGAACTGGAGCGGACAGGCCGCCGAACGCGCTTCCGGACGGCTGGGTTCGCTCGGCGAACGCGCGTCCGGGATCGGCGACCGCGCCGGGACCGTCGGCGGCGCGGCCCAGAACGCGGGCGATTCGCTCGCCGTCGCGCGCAACACCATGCCGAAACCGCCGGGCGACCCGACCGGGGGCGTGGTCGCCGCCGCGGCGGCCGGAGCGGGTGCGGGCGCGGTCATCGGCGGGATCCTCGGCGCCGGAGCGGGCGGGATCGGGGCCGGTCCGGGTGCGTTGATGGGCGCGGCGATCGGCGCGGTCGCGGGCGGCGGGGCCAGCATGTTCGCCGCGAATGTCGCGGCCGCCGAACAGAAAGCCGAAGCGGTGCACGTGATGCAGCGCTACGAAGCCAGCCTGCACAAGAGCTCGCACGCGATCAATCCGCCGCCCGCCGGGGCGACGACCGCGGATTCCTACGGCGCGGACGAGTCGACCAGTGCGTCGAGCTACGCCGGTCCGCTCGGCGGGGCCGGGACCGGCGCGGGCAGCGGCATGCCGTGGGGCGCGCTGACCACCGCGGCCCCGGTCGAATCGGGCATGGCCGCCGGGATCCGCTCCGCGCTCGGCATGGAGGGCGCTCTGCTCGCCCGCAACGCGGCGATGGCGGAGATGGCCGCCGCCCGCGCGGCCAGCGGCAACGGGATGATGCCCGGCCGCGGCGCGGGAGCCGCGCAGGAGGAGGAAGAGGAGCACAAGAACAAGATGCCGGTCCTCGACCAGCCGCTCCTGCACCCCGAAGACAAGACCATCAGCCCGGTGATCGGGCTGTGAACGACAGGAGTTTCCGATGACCGGCCACGAGGTCGCCCCGAACGCGCTGGACCGGCAGGTCGCCGCGCTGGGCAGGCTCGGCGAGCAGACCGGGGAACTCGTCGGTTCGGCGGGACGGCTCGCCGACCGGCTCCCGCAGCTCGGCACCGCGCCGCCCGCCCTGCACCTGGCGCAGCGGCTGCGCGAGGCCGCCGGGCACGCCGGGCTCACCGGCGAACTGGGCGCGGCGGACACCGAGCTGACCGGATTCCACGAGGCGCTGCAGGCGGGTATCCGGCGCTATCAAGAGCACGAATCCGGGGTGCAGGAAGCCTTCCAGCGACTCGAACGGCAAGCCGAATGACCGCCGTGCTGCCGCGCGCCGGCGACGAGACCGTCCACATCGGACTTATCGAGGCCGACCTGCTGGCCGTGCACGCCGGGGCGAGCTGGCCGTTTCCGTTGCAGGTGCCGTCTTACGGCCGGATCGAGGGCGAACGCGAGATCCTGTTCGCCACCGCCGGACAAGCGCTGCAAGCGCGCGGTCTCGCGGACGAATCCGGACCGGACGGCCTCGCCGCGGAAGCCGTGACCGCACTGCGCGAACGCCGCGGCATCGTCGATTTGGTGGTGGCGGACGCCGAGGGGGCGACCGCCGTCACCGCACTCGTCTACCGGTCCTCCGCGCTGATCTGCCGGCAACGGCTCGAGGCCGACACGCTGTCGGTGCGCCGGGTGGACGAGACCGCGCTGGTGGACGCCATGCTCGCGGAGATTCCGCAGGTCGAGGCGGCCCGCACGATGCCGGTCACGCTGCCCGCGCACGCGGTCAAGGAGGCGATGGCGCTCACCGACGACGAGGACGACGCCTCGCGCGCGCGCCGGCTGCGCGACCTCGTCCACGACAGCGGCGGAGACCCGGCGGCGCTGGACAGCCTCGTCGGCCTGGTCGTACCGCTGACCGGCCGCGGCCAGCTCGGCGCGACCCGCGACGGGCGCACCAGGGCAGGCCGCGAACTGTCCTGGATGGACGGACCGCGCGGCCGCGTCCGGATCAATCCCGCGCGGGGCGGCTGGCTCAGCGTGAACTCGCTGCGCCCGGCCGACCTGCGCTTCGCCCTCGGCGAGATGGCCACCGCCGCCCGGCGGCCGTGATGACCGCACCGAAAACGACCGGAGGACCTTCCGTGCCGATCCAAGACTCGGCGGCCTGGCTCGCCGACTACCAGAAAAACCTGTCCCGGATGCAGGCGAACGCCGAGGCCGCGAGCGCGAGCCTCAGCCGCGTCGGCGGCCGGGCCGCGTCCCCGCGCGGCGAGGTCGAGGTCGAGGTGGGCCCGAGCGGCGCACTGACCGGCCTGCGGCTGAGCCCCGCCGCCCGCGCGCTGGAAGCCGACGCGCTCGCCCGGCTCATCCTCGCCACCGTGCACGACGCGCACCGCCAGGCCGGCGCGCAGGTCGTGGACATCATGACCGACTACGTCGGCGACGGCCCGGCACTCCAGCTCGTCCGCGACAACCTGCCGGTCGAGGCCGCTCCCGCCGCGCCGCGCGAGGACGACTACTTCGCGAACCCGGGGATCATCTCGTGACCGCCGGCTTCGAGGTCGACCCCGTGCAACTGCGCCGGCACGCGGCCACCGTCGGAGACCTGGCCGACCGGCTCGGCAATGTCGCCCGCAGCGCCCCGTCCGGACTCGGCGACCAGGCGCTCGGCGTCTTCGTACAGTTCCTTACCGTCGGCCTGCAAGCAGCGGTCGGCAAAACCAACGACGCCGTCTCGCACGCATCGTCCACTGTGGACAAAGTGAGCGCGAATCTCACGCAGGCCGCGGAAAGCTACGAGCGTCGCGACCAGGGCAACGCGGCCTCGCTGCCCGGGAAGGACCTGCCGTGACCGACTCCGGCCAGCTGCTGGCAGACCTGAAGACCACCACGAAGGCGGTCGAGAACCACGACTGGGTGTCCGCCGGACTCGGCGGCGCGACCACCGCGCTCGACCTGCTCGGCGCGTCGCAGGACCCGCTCGCCGCGTTGACCTCCGCCGGGTTCGGGATGATCACCGAACTGGTGCGGTTCCTGGAAGAACCGCTGAAACAGTTGCAGGGCAACCCGGATTCGGTGTCGTCGCACTCGCAGGGCATGGAGGGCGGCGGCCAGCAGGTGTCGTCCGTCGCGGACGACTACCGGCAGTCGACGGGCCCGGAAACGTCGGAGTGGAGCGGTTCTTCTGCTTCGAGCTACCGCGACAACAGCTCCCAGCACGCGGATTGCGTCGAGGCTGTCGGCCAGGCCGGCATCGCGATGGCCAAGGCGGCCACCGGAGCCGGGAAGGTCGTCGCGAAGGCGCAGCAGGAGGTCGGCGGGCTCATTTCGGAGGCTGTCGGGCAGATCATCCAGCTGATGACGCAGGCGTTCGCCGCCGCGCAGGCGACCTTCGGCGCGAGCATCGCGGCGGCGATCCCGCAGGCGGTGGCGATCGCGACGCAGTACGGCGGGCAGATCGCGCAGAAGCTCGGGGTTTTGCTGTCGGACTCGGACAATCTGCTGCAGCTGATCACTTCGGTGACGCAGGGGCTGGAAGCAGCGACGCAGCTGATGACGAAGCTCAGCGAGGCATCGAAGAGCAGCTCCGGGGAGGATTCCAGCTCTTCGGATTCTTCTTCGCAGGCTTCGTCGCGTTATCCGGCTTCTTCGCAGTACGCGGATTCTTCGGACTCGGACTCGGACTCGGCGGATTCGCAGTACCCGAGCCAAAGCCGCCCGCGCACTCCGGTCAGCACCGCGCAGCAGAGCTGACGAGCTCGACCTCGAAGCCGTCGTCGTTCTGCAGGTACGCGGCGTAGTGCTCCGCGCCGCCCGCATAGGGATGTTTCTCCGGAAACATCAGCTGCCACCCGTGCCGGGCGGCGTCGGCGGCCAACCGCTCGACCGTCGCCGCGTCCTTGACGTGAAAAGCCAGGTGGTTCAGTCCCGGCCGGCAACGGTCGTGCCGGTCCGCGGTCAGCGCCGGGGATTGCTCGACCACGAGGTACGTCGGCCCGAGCCGCCAGCTGCGTCCGGCATCCCAGTCCTGGAACCGCTGATATCCCAGCTCTTCCAGCAGCCATCCCAGCGACGCGACCGCGCGGGCCAGGTCCGGCACCCACAACTCGACATGGTGCAGGGTGCCGTGCGCACTCACGAGGGACCTCGATCCGAGCTGAGCACCACCCGCAACTCCCGGTCCAGCTCCGCCCCCGGTTCGACATCCAGGTCCGCCCGCAGCCGTTCCCGCATCCGCCGGTGCACCGCCAGCGCATCCGCCCGGCGGCCGCCGCCGTGGAGCGCCCGCATCAGCAACACCGCAAGCGGTTCCCGGTGCGGATGCACCGCCAGCAACGCCGACAGCTCGTGCACCACGTCGTCGGTTCGCCCGAGCTTCAGCTGCAGCACGGCTTTCTCCTGCACCAACGTCAGCCGCCGCTCGGTCAGGCGCACCCGTTCCCCCTCGACGAACGGGCCGGGCAATCCCGCCAAGGGCTCGCCGTGGAACAGAGCCAGCGCACCGTCGTACGCGTCGACCGCAGCTGCCGGGTCGCCGCCGCGAGTGGCGGTCGCGGCTTCCGCGATCCGGTCGGTCAGCTCGGCGACGTCCAGCTGCGCTCGCTCCCCGGCGAAGCGGTATCCGCCGCGATCGCTGCCGATGACCGAGTCTTCCGTCCGCTCGCCAGCCCCGCGCAGGCATTTCCGCAGGCGGTGCACGTAAACCGGAACCACTCGGCCACCGGTGCCGGGCGGCTCCAAACCCCAGACGCCGTCGAGCAACTCCCCAGGGCTGACCGTCTCGCCCGGGCGCAGGACCAGCGCCGCGAGCAGGGCTTGCTGCCGCACCGGGCCCAGGTCCAGCAGGTTCGGCCCCCGCCAAGCCTGCAACGGGCCGAGCACGCTGAACCGCAACGAATCCGGATCGACCGGGGCGGGGGCGGCGCCGGGGGTGACCAGGCCGTGGTCGAAGGCGTAGACGATGGCCGCCGCCCGGTCGCGGAGGCGGAGTTTCGCGCACAGCCGCTCGAAATGCGCTTCGACCGTGCTCGCGGAAATCCCCAGCGTTCCGGCGATTTCCGCGTCCGTCAAACCCCGCGCCACCGCGGTCAGGACATCCAGTTCGCGCGGCGTCAACAACCCGGACGGCATCGCCGGGCGATCCACCGCCGCCTCGCGGTAGGTCGTGAGCACGCGTCCGGTGACTGCCGGATCGAGCCACGCCTCGCCCATCGCGACCGCTCGCACCGCGCGGATCAGGTCCTCCGCGGAGGAATCCTTCAGCACGTATCCGACCGCGCCCGCGCGCAGCACCCCGGCGAGCAGCTCATCGTCATCGAACGTGGTCAACGCGAGCACCGGCGGGCGCGGGCCGGACGCACGCAACTGTCGCGTCGCCTCGATGCCGTCGACGTGCTTCATCCGCAGGTCCATCACCACGACATCGACCCCGCCGGCCGCTTCGAGCGCGGCCGGGACCTCGTCGCCGTCCGAGCATTCGCCCACCACCACGAACCCGTCGCGGCGACGGAGGATCAACCGCAATCCGGACCGCACCAGCTCCTGATCGTCGACGAGCAAGACCCGCGTTTCCCCGGCGGCAGCGGTCACGACGCGGCCCCGCGCGCCAACGGCACCGCCACGTCGACTACCCACTCTCCGCCCTCGGGTCCGGCTGCCAGCCGCGCACCGAGCTGATCCGTTCGCGCCGTCATGCCCGCCAACCCCGAACCACCCTCGTTGCGCGTCGCGCCGTTGTGTCCATTGCGGACCGTCAGCCGCGCGTCCGCCGCGTCAATCTCCAGTCGTACCAACGCCTTCTCCCCCGGTGCGTGTTTGACCACGTTCGCCAGCGACTCCTGGACGATCCGGTAGAGCCCCAGCCCCACCGTGCTGTCGACCGCGGTCACGTCGCCCCTCAGTTCGTAGTCCGCGACCAGCCCGGCCGCGCACGTTTCGGCCACCAGGTCCGCGATGTCGCCCGCACCGGGCAACGGCCGCGTCCCCGCCGACTCCTGCGCGAGCAATCCAACCGTGCGCCGGATATCGGCCATCGCCGCCCGTCCGATCCGCTCCGCCTCGGTGAGCGCCGCGACGGCTTCGTCGATGTCGCGATCCGTGCGCAGCCCGTGCCGCGCGCCCGTGACGTGCAGCAACGTGATGCTCAGCGAATGCGCGACCACGTCGTGCACCTCGCGCGCGATCCGCTGCCGCTCGCCGAGCATCGCCTGTTCGCGCACGGCTTCCTGCTTGCCTCGCTCGGCGTCCAGCGCACGCACGTACCAACGCAGCATGAACCCGGCAGCCATCCCGACCACCACCGCGAGCATGTACACCGGGAACCCGACCAGCCCGACGGTCAGCGCGGCCGCCCCGAGCACCGCGATCGCCCCGCCGGTCGCCGCGAACGCGACCCGCGCCGAAGCGATGGACCCCAGTTCGCCGGTGAGCACGATCAACGGCATCGGCGCGAAGTCCGGCACCACCGGATGCGTCAGCAGCAGCCCGATCCCGGCGAGCATCCCGAGCGCCTTCACCCACGACGGCGCGAGCCGCCCGGTGCACACCCACAGCAGCGTCGACGCCGTGGCCAGCAGAAACCCGCCGATCGCGACCGGAAGCGCGGACCCGGCCCGCTGCCCGACCGCGACGATCAGGCCGATCACCGTGAAGGCGGTCGTCCCCATCGGCACCCACCAGGGCAGCGTGAGCCCGGACCGGGCCAAGCCGTCGGCCAGCCTGCTCCGCAACCGGTCCCGCGCTCTCTCCCACACGAGGTCCAGCCTAGGAAACCGGGGCGGAGGCCGCCCGCGGTATCAGCGATACCATGCCGTGTGCGCCTCGCCCGTTGCCTGTTTCTGCTGGCACTGCTGCCCCTCACCGCGTGCGCGACCGGGAAGGACGCGGTCAGCCAGTCGGACACCTTCGAATTCGTCTCGCCGGGCGGGCAGACGACCATCCACTATCCCGTGGAGCAGCGCAAAAAGGTAGCGGACCTCAAGGGCCAGAGCCTGCGCGAACCCGGCAAGGACCTGTCGCTGGCGGATTACTCCGGCAAAGTCGTCCTGCTCAACCTCTGGGGCGCCTGGTGCGGGCCGTGCCGTGCCGAAGCGCGCACTCTGCAGACGATCGCCGACTCCGGCCGCGCCCGCGGGATCCGGGTGCTCGGCATCAACGTCCGCGACAACCCGAAGTACGCCGCCGACTTCGTCAAGGACCTCGGGCTCAGCTACGAGTCGATCTTCGACCCGTCCGGCCGGGTCGCCCTGCGGCTGCGCGGCCTCCCGCTGAGCGCGATGCCGATCTCGCTGATCGTGGACAAGCAGCAGCGGGTCGCGGCCGTCTACCTCGGCGCGATCCTGCGGACCGACGTCCAGCCCACCCTGGACCGCGTGCTCGCCGAGTAGACCGGCCAAGGTCCAGACCGTTCGGGCAGCGTGCGCCTACCATGGGCGGATGACCGCGAGTGGCTACAACCGCCGGGAACGTCCCGCCAAGCCCGCGCTGAGCCGCGAAGGCATCGTCGCCGCCGCTCTCGACGTCGTGCGCCGCGAAGGCGCCGAACGCGTCACCATGCGGCGGCTCGCGAAGGACCTGGACACCGGCCCGGCCTCGCTCTACGTCTACGTCCGCGACACCGACGAACTCCACGCCGCGGTGCTCGACGAACTCCTCGGCGAAGTCCCCACCACCGCCGGCGCCGCCGAAGGAGACTGGCGGAGTCGCTTGTGGACAGTCATGTCCACCTACCGCGACGTCCTGTACGCGCACCCCGGGCTCGCCCGCGTCGCACTCGTGACGCCGCTGAACGGACCGAACTACCTCGCCGTCGTCGACACCGTGCTCGGCCTGCTCGCCGAAGCCGGGGTGCCGTCCGGCCCCGCCGCGTGGACGGTCGACCTCCTGCTGCTCGTCGCCACCGCCAGCGCGGTCGAACACAGCACCCGCAAGGACCGCCCGGACGCGGAACGGCAGCACGACATGCTCGCCGAAACCGTCCGCGGACTCTCGCCGGAAACGCATCCGAACATCGCCGCGGCGAGCGGGAATCTGTTCTCCGGCAACGCGGACACGCGTTCCCGATGGGCGATCGACGCCCTCCTCAACGGCGCGCGCACGACTCCGCTGCCGGACTGAGGTTTCTCCGTAGCGGGTTGCGCGGCGCGACGGTACGTGAGGGGAACCCTGAGGGAATCTGATTCCCTCAGGGTTCCCCTCACGTACTTCGCGGGAGCCCGCCGCACCAGCGCACCCGCAGCGCCCGGCGGTTCGCTGCGCCGGGCTTTCGCACGCGACGCGCAGCGTGCTTCTCTCCCCGGCAATGGTCCGTGAAGGGCTCCTTGAGGGAATCCGATTCCCTCAAGGAGCCCTTCACGGACCTCGGCATCCCGCGCCGCGCCCATCGCGGCAGAGTCTCCCCGCGCTACGAGAAACCCTCGCCGAATGGTTCAAACCACTGCCGGGGCAAGGATTTCCCACGAGTCCATAATGGACCCGTACGCCGGAATAGCGGCGGTAACGGGCGGAATGTCCGCTTGATCGATCCCCCGCAAATACCGCAGTTGATACGTTCCCTCCTTTCGTAGGTTCCCGGAAAATTTCCGCCGATCTACCTTTGCTGTGGTCGGATCCACCTCCCCACCCTTTCCGATTTCTTTTTCTGCATGCCCACAAGGAGTATGAGAATGCAGATCAGAAAAACGTCCGCACTCGTTTCCCTGCTCGCCGCCGCCGGCATGGCCGCGGCGATGGGCGCGACCCCGGCCTCCGCGGCCGCCGCCCAGCACCACCCGCAGCACCAGAAGCACGGCCTCGGGCTGAACGTCGCCGGGCTCAAGGCCGCGCAGTCCAGGATGCACGCCCACGCGAACTCCGCGCTCCCCGTGCACCAGCGCACCACCGCCGAACTGCCCTCCAGCGGCGACCTCACGCAGTACGCCAACGCACCCGGCGACCAGGGCCAGGTCGGCTCGTGCGTCACCTGGGCCACCGGCTACACCGGCTACGGCGTGCTGATGAACGAGCAGGGCATCAGCGGCGGCCCGATGGCCCCGATGTTCATTTACTCCCAGATCGCCAAGGGCAACGACCAGGGCACCTGGGCGAGCGTCGCGCTGCCGATGGAACAGCAGCAGGGCATCGACACCAAATCCGACTACTGGCAGGGCGATTTCGACTACACGACTCAGCCCGACCAGAACGAAAAAGCGAATGCCGCGCACTACAAGCTGTCCGGCTACACGCAATTGTCCACGAGCGGCGACGCGGCGCGGTCCGACATCGAGAACGCCATTTCCCAGGGCGAGCCGGTCGCGATCGGGTTCACCGTGCACCAGAGCTTCATGGACCTGAACTCCTCGACCGCGAGCGACTATTCGTACCTGCCCGGCGACTCGAACAGCGACCCGGTCGTCGGCGGGCACGAGGTGACCATCGTGGCCTACAACGACCAGGGCGTGAAGATCGAGAACAGCTGGGGCTCCGGCTGGGGCGACAGCGGTTTCGTGACCGTGCCGTGGTCGTTCTTCAACACCGGCGACGTCGACGAGGTCAACGCGATGGGCAAGCTCGTCCAGAGCTGACCCGCCGCGCGCGACCCGGGTGATGCGAAAAAAGGGCTCCTTGCGGGAATTCCCGCAAGGAGCCCTTTTCCGATCAGCTGATCAGGAAACTCAGACCAGGTCGTACCGGTCGTTGTTCATGACCTTGTGCCACGCGGCGACGAAGTCGCGGACGAACTTCTCCTTGGCGTCGTCGCTGCCGTAGACCTCGGCGACGGCGCGCAGTTCGGAGTTCGAGCCGAACACCAGGTCGTTGCGGGTGCCGGTCCACTTGACCTCGCCGGTGGCGAGATCGCGGCCCTCGAAGGACTCCGCGTTCGGGCCCTCGCCGTCGGCGGGCTTCCACTCGGTGCCCATGTCGAGCAGGTTGACGAAGAAGTCGTTCGTCAGCGTGCCCGGCCGGTCGGTCAGCACGCCAGCCGCCGAGTTCTGGTAGTTCGCGCCCAGCACGCGCAGGCCGCCGACCAGCACGGTCATCTCCGGCGCGCTCAGGTTGAGCAGGTTCGCCTTGTCCACCAGCAGGTACTCCGACGGCAGCGCGTTGGCCTTGCCGCGGTAGTTGCGGAACCCGTCGGCCTTCGGCTCGAGCGGCGCGAACGAGTCCGCGTCGGTCTGCTCCTGCGTCGCGTCGGTGCGGCCCGGCGTGAACGGAACGGTGAGCTCGACGCCGCCGTCCTTCGCCGCCTTCTCCACGCCCGCCGCGCCGGCCAGCACGATCAGGTCGGCGAGCGAGATCTTCTTGCCGCCGGTCTGCGCGCTGTTGAACGCCTCCTGGACGCCCTCGAGCGTGCGCAGCACCTGCGCCAGCTCGTCCGGCTCGTTGACCTCCCAGCCGCGCTGCGGCTCGAGGCGGATGCGGGCGCCGTTCGCGCCGCCGCGCTTGTCGCTGTGCCGGTAGGTCGAGGCCGACGCCCACGCGGTGGACACCAGCTGCGCGACCGAAAGGCCGGACTCGAGGACCTTCGCCTTGAGGTCGGCGACATCCGCGTCGTCGACCAGCTCGTGGTCGACGGCCGGGACCGGGTCCTGCCAGATCAGCTCTTCCTGCGGCACCAGCGGGCCGAGGTAGCGCTGGACCGGGCCCATGTCGCGGTGGGTGAGCTTGAACCAGGCGCGGGCGAAGGCGTCCGCGAACTGGTCCGGGTTCTCGTAGAACCGGCGCGAGATCGGCTCGTAGATCGGGTCGAAGCGCAGCGCCAGGTCGGTGGTCAGCATGCTCGGCGCCCGGTTGAGGTCACCGGTCTCCGGGTCCGGCACGGTGTTCGCGGCGGCGTTGTTCTTCGGCTTCCACTGGTGCGCGCCCGCCGGGCTCTTGGTCAGCTCCCACTCGTAAGTGAAGAGGTTGTGGAAGAACCAGTTGCTCCACTTCGTCGGAGTGGGGGTCCAGGTGACCTCCAGCCCGCTCGTGATCGCGTCCCGGCCCTTGCCGCTGCCGAAGCTGTTCTTCCAGCCGAGGCCCATCTGCTCGATCGAGGCGCCTTCCGGCTCGGCGCCCACGTGCACGTCCGCGTCGGCCGCGCCGTGCGTCTTGCCGAAGGTGTGCCCGCCCGCGATCAGCGCGACGGTCTCCTCGTCGTTCATCGCCATCCGGCCGAACGTTTCGCGGATGTCGCGCGCCGCGGCGATCGGGTCCGGGTTGCCGTTCGGGCCTTCCGGGTTCACGTAGATGAGCCCCATCTGGACCGCGGCCAGCGGGTTCTCCAGCTCGCGGTCGCCCTTGTACCGCTCGTCGCCGAGCCAGGTGCGCTCCGGGCCCCAGTACACGTCCTCGTCCGGCTCCCACACGTCGGCGCGGCCGCCGGCGAAGCCGAAGGTCTTGAAGCCCATCGTCTCGAGCGCGCGGTTGCCGGTGAAGATCATCAGGTCGGCCCACGAGATCTTCTTGCCGTACTTCTTCTTGACCGGCCACAGCAGGCGGCGCGCCTTGTCGAGGTTCCCGTTGTCCGGCCAGCTGTTCAGCGGCGCGAACCGCTGCTGCCCGGCGCCGGCTCCGCCGCGGCCGTCGTCGATCCGGTAGGTGCCGGCGCTGTGCCAGGCCATCCGGATGAACAGCGGGCCGTAGTTGCCGAAGTCGGCGGGCCACCATTCCTGGGAGTCGGTGAGCACCGCGTCGACGTCGCGGGCGAGCTCGTCGAGGTCGAGGCTCTGGAATTCCTTCGCGTAGTCGAAGCCGTCGTCCATCGGGTCCGCCACGGCGGGATGCTTCCGGAGGATCTTCAGGTTGAGCTGGTTCGGCCACCAGTCACGGCTGCTGCCGCCCTCGGTCGGGTGCGCGAAGCGGCCCGTGTGGACCGGGCACCCGCCAGCGGTCTCCTCATTCATCTCGCCGACTTCGGCGTTCGGGGTGTCAGACACGGGAATCCTTCCGGAAATCAGAATCAGTTTGCTGCCGTCGAACAGGCGGGGCATCGGCCCCAGTAGACGACCTCGGCCTCGTCGATGACGTAACCGTGCGCGTCGGAAGCGGTGAGGCAAGGCGCTTCCCCGACCGCGCAGTCGACGTCCTCGATGGCACCGCACGAGCGGCACACGACGTGGTGGTGGTTGTCCCCTACCCGGGCCTCGTACCGCGCGACCGAACCGGGCGGCTGGATGCGCCGCAGCAGCCCTGCGTCGGTCAGAGCGCGCAGCACGTCGTAAACGGCCTGGTGGGACACCTCGCCGAGATCCGCGCGCACCATGCCGATGACGGATTCGGTGTCCGCGTGCGCGTTGGCGTGCACGGCGGAGAGCACGGCCACCCGGGGGCGCGTGATCCGCAACTGCACTCCGCGCAGCAGCTGCTCGAAGTCCGTGGTCGTCGGCATGCCCCGGAGTCTGCCCGATTTTCTGGAATGAATCAAGAATCTGTCACCCACTCCGGTTGTCCTCCTCCTGGCGGTCGCTTGACAGCCCGGAAGGTCTACGGTGAGTAGACCAAAGAGACGTCCGACACATCCGAGGTGACGCCAGAAATGACCGAGGCCGTCGAATCGCCCAGTTCGCACCCGGTCGGGGTCGATATCACGCGAGCGAGCATTGCCCGGGTGTACGACGCCGCGCTGAACGGCACGAACAACTACGAGATCGACCGCAGGGTGCTCGACCAGGTGCGGACCGTGGCCCCGGAGGTCAACGACCTCGCCTGGGCCAACCGCAACTTCCTCATCCGCGCCTGCCGCTTCCTCGCCACCCAGGGCAGGGTCACCCAGTACCTCGACTGCGGTTCCGGCCTGCCCACGGCGGAGAACACGCACCAGGTCGTGCAGCGGATCATCCCCGAAGCCCGCGTGCTGTACGTGGACAACGACCCGGTGGTCCTCGCGCACGGGCGCGCGCTGCTGGAGGAGAACGAGAACACCCGGTTCATCGAAGCGGACATCTTCAAGCCCGACCAGATCCTGCAGAACGAGACCGCGCGCGAGTTCCTCGACTGGACGAAGCCGATCGCGTTGCTGCACAACGGAACCCTGCACCACTACCTCGGCGACGACTACGAGGAGATGATGCGGACCTACGTCGACGCGCTGCCGTCCGGGTCGTTCGTGGTGGTCGCGCACTTCCTCGACCCGCAGACGCCCGAGCACAGCGAGATCGCCCGGCGGATGGAGGACAAGTTCACGCACAGCCCGATGGGCAGCGGCCTTTTCCGCACCTGGGACGAGATCGGCCGGATGTTCGGCGGCACCGAACTGGTCGACCCGGGCCTCGTGCTGTGCGAGGACTGGTGGCCGGACGGCCCGCGGTACCAGCCGCTGAACCAGGTCCAGGAGTGCATCGCGGGCGGGGTCGGCCGGAAGGCCTGACGCGCTGGTCCGAGAAGGGCCCCTTGCGGGGATTCCCGCGAGGGGCCCTTTCGCGCGGTCAGTCGAGGATGCGGTAGTCCAGATCGGACAGCGGCGAGTCCGGGTTGAGCGCGACGCCGACCGTGCGCAAGGTGTCGTCGAGGATCGACCAGACCCAGCGGGCGAGCAGCTGGCGCAGATCCTCGCGGTCGATGCCGCGCGGGGCGTCGAGCCAGTGCGCGGTGCTGGACTCGACGAGCCCGACCAGCCCGTACGCAATGGTTTCGCCGACTCGCTGGTCCGCGCCGAACAGGCCGAGGTAGTACTCGAACAACACAGTCAGCTGCCGGGCGATCGCGGTTTTCACGTCCGCCACGACGTCGCGCGGCCCGGTCACCGACTGCCGCATCAGATATTGATACAGCGCGCGGTGTTCGGAAAGCCATTCGATATGCGCGCCGATCGTCGCGTGCACCATTTCGCGCGGAGTGCCGGAAACTCCCCACAACGGAGAGAATTGCGCGCCGATCATTTCCGCCGCGCGCAACGCGATAGCGCGCTGCAGGTCCGCGGTGTCGGCGAAATGCTTGTAAATGCGCGTGCGAGCGACGCCGGCCTCGTCGGCGATCTGCTCGGTGGACACCTCCGGCCCGAACCGGGCGATCGCGCGCATACCGGCTTCCACGAACTCCCGGCGCCGGCGTTCGCGCTGCCCTGCCCACCGGGTGGCCCGCCCGTCGGGCGGAGTACCTGAGGACGTCATCCGCGCGAGTGTATCGCCGGGTCACATACCGGATACGCCACTGTACCTGTTACTTTGGGTATAGAGGGATGACTGTCTGTGGTCGGGTTGCCTCGATGTAGGTGTCGCGTTCACCGCGGCCGTTGCGTCGCTGTGGCCCAGATCACGGACCGGGAGTGCGTCATCGACACGAGGGGAGCGAGTCGCGTCGATGAAGCGAGCGTCGCCCACAAGGGTGGCGTGCAGGGAGGAACACATGGACGGCGAACAGCACCGGTCCGAACTGTCCACCGGCCACCGGGTCACCTACCTGGTCGGCCAGCGCACCGGCAGGCGCCAGCTGTGCCGGCGCGGGGTGGTCACCGGAGCCCCGGTCACCGACGACGCGACCGCGGTCACCTGGGTCCCGGTCCAGGTCGACGGCCAGGCAAGAGACGCGGATCCGCAGTGGATCGCGGCCGACGCGATCATCGACGTGGTGAGCGCGTCGTGAGCGCGGAACAGGCCGTGGCCACCCCGATCTTCGACGGCGTGGTCGCCGAGGCCGGGCTCGACTGGTCCGAAGAGGACGTTGCCCAGGGCGCGGCGGACGAGAAGCCCGGCTCGGGCAAATAGACATCGGCGGGCTCGTCCCAGCCGGAGATCGCACCGGACAGCTCCGGTGCGGTCTTCACGCGCCCGGGTGGGCTTAGGCCCGTTCGGGGCGCGTCCGATACTGCACTCGTCCGGGTGAACTGCGCGCGGCCGAATGCCGGTGAACGCTGCCCATTTCGCCCTCGCCGGACGCCCGTCAGCCCCTCCCGGGCCGCATGCCGTCAAGCCTTCACCGCTTCACTCAGAAGCACGCGAAAGATCAACGGCGCGCTTCTTCCAAATAACGCAGGACCGCAGTAACCCGCCGATCCGCGCTATCGTCCGGTGCCAAATCCAGTTTCGCGAAAATGCTGCGAATATGTTTGTGGACCGCGCCGTCCGTCACCACGAGCCGTTCGGCGATGGCACCATTCCCTAATCCCTCGGCCATCAGTGCCAGCACATCTCGTTCACGCGGGCTGAGCCGTTCCAGCCCGGAATCCGCACGCGTCCGGGTCAGCAATTGCGCGACCACTTCCGGATCGATCGCCGTCCCGCCGTCGGCCACCCGGTTCAGCGCTTCCATGAACTCGGTGACCCGCCCGACGCGTTCCTTGAGCAGATACCCGAGCCGCGCGCTGCCGCTGCCGAGCAGGTCGGTCGCGAAGGCCTGCTCGACATACGCCGACAGCACCAGCACCGCCAGCCCCGGCCGCCGCCGCCGAGCCTCGACCGCCGCGACGATCCCCTCGTCGGTGTGCGTCGGCGGCATCCGCACATCCACGACCGCGGTGTCCGGCTCGTGTTTGTCCACGGCAGCAAGGAAATCGGTCGGGTTGTCGGTGGTCGCGACGACGTCGAGGCCCTCGGCCCGCAGCAGCAGCGCGAGCCCTTCGCGCAGCAACGGGTCGTCCTCGGCGATCACAATCCGCATGGCAAACTCACCGTCACAGTCGTCGGTCCGCCGACGGGACTCGCCAGCGCAAACGTTCCATCCAGCGCCTCGACCCGACGACGCATCCCACCAAGCCCCGAACCACCGGACTCCGCCGCACCACCACGGCCGTCGTCGGTGATACGCAGGTGGAGCACATCGTCCTCCCGGCGCAAAACCACCTCCGCACCGCTGTGTTTGGCAATGTTCGTAAGCGCCTCGGCGATCACAATCCGCATGGCAAACTCACCGTCACAGTCGTCGGTCCGCCAGCGGGACTCGCCAGCGCAAACGTTCCATCCAGCGCCTCAATCCGACGTCGCATCCCACCAAGCCCCGAACCACCGGACTCCGCCGCACCACCACGGCCGTCGTCGGTGATACGCAGGTGGAGCACATCGTCCTCCCGGCGCAAAACCACCTCCGCACCGCTGTGTTTGGCAACGTTCGTAAGCGCCTCGACGATCACAATCCGCATGGCAAACTCACCACCACAGTCGTCGGTCCGCCAGCGGGACTCGCCAGCGCAAAAGTTCCATCAAGCGCCTCAATCCGACGACGCATCCCACCAAGCCCCGAACCACCGGACTCCGCCGCACCACCACGGCCATCGTCGGTGATGCGCAGGTGCAGCACGTCATCCTCTCGCCGCAAGACCACCTCAACACGGCTGGCACCGCTGTGCTTCGCGACGTTCGTAAGCGCCTCAGCAACCACGAAATACACCGACGCCTCCACCGAAACGGCATACCGCCCAGGCAGGTCGGCGTCGATGGTGCACGGCACTGGACAGCCCGCGGCGAGCGCGGTCAACGCGTCGGCGAGGCTTCGGTC
The DNA here is from genome assembly GCF_004522235.1 of Amycolatopsis nivea. Taxonomy (GTDB): domain Bacteria; phylum Actinomycetota; class Actinomycetes; order Mycobacteriales; family Pseudonocardiaceae; genus Amycolatopsis; species Amycolatopsis nivea. The sequence continues at coordinate 79,174 of NZ_SDLT01000032.1, read as the reverse complement.
GGCCAGCACGGGCGGCAGGATACTGCGCACCACCGCGCGCAGTTCGGCGAGCGCGGTCTCGGTGGCGTCCTGCGCGCGGCCAAGGATTTCGTCGACGTCGGCCGAACCTCGGGCGGCTGCCCGGCGGGCCGCGCCGACCAGGACATTGACCGCGACCAGGCGGTTTTGCGTGCCGTCGTGCAGCGCGCGCTCGATGCGGCGCAGTTCGGCGGAATGCGCGTCGAGTGCGGCGGCGCGGGTGGCGGTGAGGTGGGCGATCCGGAGCGTGACGTCAGCGTCCGAGCCCGCGGGCAGCAGGCGTCGGCCGGGCAACGCCTGCAGCCGAGCCATCGCGGGCAGCAGCGCGACCGAGAGGAACGCCCACGCGACGCCGAGCAGGGACACCGGGAGCGCTTCCGCCAGGCTGTGCACCGGCCAGCCGAGTGACGCCGTCGCCTCGTCCGGCGGGAGCAGGTACCAGTAGAGCGGGAAAAGCCCGTCGCGCGCGGTGTTGAGCACGATCGTCAGCGCGATGAAGCCGAGCAGAAAGCCCGCCGCACCGTGGATCGCGACCCACAGCAGTTCGCGTTGCACCGTCCGCTCGCGCAGCGCCGCACCGAGCCGTTCGGGGCCCTGGCCGGGGCTGATGACGTCCGGTTTCATCGCGGTGAGCCGGATCCGTTCCCGGTCGGCGACCGCGTGCACGACGCGCAGCATCGGCCGGGCCAGCAGCAGACCAACGCCCACGAGGCTCAGCACCGCGACCACGGCCACGCCGAGCAGCACCAACAGCGCCAGCACCGAGGTGCCGATCCCGCCGACGAGGTGTTCCAGCGCGTCGAGAGCAGCCCGGACGCGCGCGGTCCACGGACGCGGCGTCGGTTCGCCTGCGGTTGCCATCGCACCTCCCACCCCGCCGAACCCTAGCCCAGAAATCCGCCCCGGCACCGCCTCGGAGCGAAGGAGTACAGCCTGCTGTACCTAGATCCTCCCGCGCACGGGATCGTTCTGGCGGGCCCCGGTTCGTAGCGTTCCCGGCATGACGAAATCACCTCCTCGAGCGCTGTTGTGGGGCGTGCTGGTGCTCAGCGCCGCAGCCAACGCGATCACCTCGGCCCTCGGCGTCAACCTGGTGCTGAGCACCGTTTTCGGCGTCGTCACCCTCGCCTCGGGCATCGCGCTCGTCGCGAACTACCGCACCCATCGCTGACTCGTCCACAAAGGACTATAATGACCGCCCTCGTCGCCCGACGCCCGATCACGGCTTTCTTCACGCTCGCCATCGCACTGAGCTGGCTCGCGTGGCTCCCTTATGTACTCTCGGACAATGGTCTAGGCATCGTCCACTTCGGATTCCCGCCGTTACTCGGCACGACGCAAATCCTGGGCATGCTCCCCGGCGCGTACCTCGGCCCGATCTTCTCCGCGTTCATCGTCACCGCGCTCGCCGAAGGCCGTCCCGGGCTGCGCGCGTGGGCGGGTCGATTGCTGCGATGGCGGGTGAACTGGCGATGGTACGCACTCGCGCTCTTCGCTGTTCCCGTCGTGCTGACGCTCGCCAGCCTGCCGTTCGCCGGCGCGTTCCGGGCCCCTGCCGCGTCGCTGATCCTGGTGTGGGTCTTGGGTTTCGTGCTCCAGGTGCTCACCACCGGCCTCGCCGAAGAACCCGGCTGGCGCGATTTCGCCCTCCCGCATTTGCAGCCGAAGTACGGCCCGCTGCGCGGCACGCTGATCCTCGGGCCGCTGTGGGGCGTCTGGCATCTGCCGTTGTTCTTCACCGAATGGGGCCACTGGCCGAACGTGACGGTCTGGTCCGTGCTGGAGTTCGTCGGCACCGCGATCGCGATCAGCTTCGTGATGACCTGGGTGTTCAACCGCAGCGGCGAAAGCCTGCCGATCGCGCTGCTGCTGCACGCTGGGATCAACAACTACCTGTCCGTCGCCTGGTCCGAACTGTTCCCCAACGCGGATCCGAAAATCGCCGAGCACCTGCTGTTCGCCGCGTTCGCCGCCGCCGCGCTGATCGTGCTCGCCGCGACCAAGGGCCGTCTCGGCTACCTCAGTCCAGCGCGCGAACTCCAGGCCGTTCAGTAGTAAATCTGCCCGGGGACGCCGCCGCCGACCGCGATGGCGTCTCCGTTGATCGCCACGCTGCGCGGGGACGCCAGGAACGCCACCACGTCCGCCACCTCGGCCGCCGTCACCAGCCGACCAATGCTCACCCCGGCCGTGAGGCCTTTTTCCAGCTCCGCCACGGAAATCCCCCGCGCAGCGGCGATCTCGGCGAGCTTCTCCGGCGTCCGTTCAGTCACCGTGTAGCCCGGATGCACGACCGTCACGGCGATTCCCTGCGGCCCCAGTTCGTCGGCGAGATTCTTGGTCATCGCCGCGACCGCGACGTTGCGGATCGACCCGAACGTCGAACCGGCCAGCCGCGCGTTGAGCCCGCTGACGTTCACGATCCGGCCCCAGCCGCGCTCCCGCATCCCCGGCGCGAGCGCACGGGCGCACCGCAGGTAACCGAGCACCTTGGTCTCGATCTCGAGGCGCAGGTCTTCGTCCCGCAAGTCTTCAAGCGGCGTGCGGGCCCCGCTGGACGCCGGCGCCGCGCAGTTGACCAGGACGTCCGCCGCCCCGAACTCCGCCTTGACCCGCTCCGCCATCGCCGCGACGGCAGCGTCGTCGGTGGTGTCCGTCGGAACCGCGACCACCTTCGTGCCGTGCCTGCCGAGGCTTTCCTTCGCAGTGGCAAGGGCTTCGGTGTCCCGGGCGACGAGCGCGAGGTCAGCGCCCTCCGCCGCGAGCACCTCGGCAACCGCCAGCCCGATCCCGCGGTTGGCCCCCGTGACGACCGCGCACTTGCCCTTCAACCCCAGATCCACGGTTGCTCCCTGAACGTCAACGACGACGGCGAGGCTTGCCGCGCCCGCCGGACTTGGGCACGCTCCGGCGACGGTCCGGTTCGCGCTGCTTCTTCTTGGCCGGCGCCGCCTTGCCGGTCTTGGCTTGCGTTTCCTGCTGCCCGCGAGTGCTGTTCACCGTGCGCCCGCGAACGATGCCGATGAACTGCTCCACGAGGTCGCTGGTCTCGCCATCCGGCCAGGACAACGCGACGCGCGACTGCGGCGCGTCCTCGACCGGCCGGTACGTGAGATCACGCCGATGGTGCAACCGGGCAAGCGACTGCGGCACCATCAGCACGCCGACGCCCGCCGCCACCAGCTCGATCGCGTCGCCCGTCGTCTCGGGCCGCTCCAGGGCGGGCTTGCCAGGCAGCTGGTCCCACTCGAGCGAGTCGTCGAGCGGATGCAGCACGAGCTCGTCCGCGAGGTCCGCAATGGACACCTCGTCGGCCGCCGCGACCAGGTGATCCTTGGGAACGACGACCACCGTGGTCTCGGTGTAGAGCGGGATCGCATGCAGCCCGTCACGGTCGGCGGACAGCCGCAGCAGCGCCGCGTCCACCCCACCGTCGCGCACGACGCCCGCGGCCTCGGCAGCAGCGACCGCGACCAGGTCGAGCGGCACTTCGGGATTGCGTTCGCCCCAGATCCGGACCCACTTCGCGGGGGTCGCACCCGGAACGTAGGCGAGCCGGAACGCCGAGGCCTGGTCGGCTCCTGTCACGTGGCAAGGCTACCGGCGCGGGGTCGCCGGTTACGCTGGTGGGCATGACGGCGCAGAAGACCCCCCAGACCATGAAGCCGGCGACGGCAGCGAAGAAGCTGGGCGTCTACCTCGAAGCGACCCCCGCAGAGTTCCGCGCGGGCGCCGTCTCGCGCGACGAACTGAATGCACTTCAGAACGACCCGCCGGAATGGCTCCGCGACCTGCGCCGCAACGGCCCGCACCCGCGCCCGGTGGTAGCCGCGAAACTGGGAGTCTCCATCGGCGGCCTGGCCAGGGGCGGCGTCACCGAAGCCCTGACGACGGACCAGATCGAGGCCCTGAAAGCCGAAAACCCCACCTGGCTGCAACGCGAACGCGACACCCAAGCCGAAGTCCGCCGCGAAGCCGCGAGGCTGAACGCGGAGAAGAACGACTAGCCCGTCCACTTCGGACCTTCTTGCGCGCCCGTGTTGGTGCGTTACGTGGGGGAACCTTGATTCCTTCAGGGTTCCACTCACGATTGTTTTCTGGCGCGCGTGAGGGGCCCCTTCACGGACGCAGGTTCCCTCAAGGAGCCCTTCACGGCCTTCGTCGCGGCGCGCGAAGTCCGTGAGGGGACCCCTCACAGACCCTGCTTCCGTGAGGGTTCCCCTCACGACTGCTTTCTGGCGCGCGTGAAGGACCCCTTCACGGACCCAGATTCCCTCAAGGAGCCCTTCACGGCCTTCGTCGCGGCGCGCGAAGTGCGTGAGGGGACCCCTCACAGACCCTGATTCCGTGAGGGTTCCCCTCACGACTGTTCCTCGCGCGCGTGAAGGACCCCTTCACGGACCCAGATTCCCTCAAGGAGCCCTTCACGGCCTTCGTCGCGGCGCGCGAAGTGCGTGAGGGGACCCCTCACAGACCCTGATTCCGTGAGGGTTCCCCTCACGACTGTTCCTCGCGCGCGTGAAGGACCCCTTCACGGACCCAGATTCCCTCAAGGAGCCCTTCACGGCCTTCGTCGCGGCGCGCGAAGTGCGTGAGGGGACCCCTCACAGACCCTGATTCCGTGAGGGTTCCCCTCACGACTGTTCCTCGCGCGCGTGAAGGACCCCTTCACGGACCCAGATTCCCTCAAGGAGCCCTTCACGGCCTTCGTCGCGGCGCGCGAAGTGCGTGAGGGGACCCCTCACAGACCGTGATTCCGTGAGGGTTCCCCTCACGACCTCCCCACCGCTGCAACGCCGCGTTCGGTGCGCCCCCACGCACCCAACGCCACATTGGGTGCGCTGGATGCACCCAATGCCACATTCGGTGCGTCACATGCACCCAACGCCACATTGGGGCGCTATCCCGCGACCGCAGCCCCACCCGCGACCAGCCACCCAAACCACACGCACCAGCCGCAGCCCGCTCACCCAACAAGACCAGACACCCAACCCACGCGGACCCGCCGCAGCCCGCTCACCCACCGCGACCAGGCACCCAACCCACGCGCCCTAAACCACAGCCGATGCACCCACCCATCGAGGCACCCAGCCCCTCCCCCACACCCCGATACGAAGCTCTCCTGCGGTCTGGGGGTGCTTGTCAAGGCATCTTTCCCGCCTTGACAAGCACCCCCAGACCGTCAGCACAATCAACCTTCGGGGTGCCCCACGCAACCAGGACGCGATGTCGCCGCCAGGCGACGAGCACTCACAACCACCCCCGCTCCTCAGCAACCCGAACCGCCCCCATCCGGTTCCGGGCCCCCGTCTTGGCAATAGCCCCAGACAAATAATTCCGCACAGTCCCCTCAGACAAATACAAACTCCCCGCGATCTCCGCCACCGACCCCCCACCCCGGGCCGCGATCAGCACATCCCTCTCCCGAGCAGTCAACGGCGATTCCCCAGCAGCCAAAGTAGCCACCGCCAACGCCGGATCCACCACCCTCTCCCCCATCATCACCCGCCGAATAGCGTCCCCCAACGCCTCAGCAGGCGCGTCCTTAACCACAAACCCAACCGCCCCAGCCTCCATGGCCCGCCGCAAATACCCGGCCCGCCCGAACGTAGTCAAAACCACCACCCGACACGAAGGCACCTGCTCCGCCAAAACCGCAGCCGCGGCCAACCCGTCCAGCCCAGGCATCTCGATATCCAGCAACGCAACATCCGGCCGATGCTCAAGCGCCGCCCCCACCGCCTCATCCCCCCGCCCGACCTGCGCAACCACCACAAAATCGTCCTCAAGATCAAGCAAGGTCCCCAACGCCTGCCGCACCAACGCCTGATCATCCGCGAGCAACAACCGAATAGTCACGCCACCGTCACCCGCAACCGCCACCCCCGAGGCCGCACCGGCCCCGCCTCCATCCGCCCGCCAGCAGCGACCACCCGATCCCGCAACCCGGATAACCCATTCCCGGCATCCGCAGCAGAACCAACACCGTCGTCACGAATTTCCACGGAAGAACCCGAAACAATCACCGCACAAGCGGCAGCCCGAGAATGCCGAACCACATTAGTCAACCCCTCCCGCACCACCCAGCCGAACAATTCCTGATGAGGCCCATCGACCGCAGAAGGAAAATCCGCACTAATCCCCGCCGCCCGCAACAATTCGCGCCCCCGAGCGAGCTCCCCGGCCAGCGTCACCTCCCGATACCCAGAAACCGCGGCCCGCACATCCGCCAACGCCTGCCGGGACAACTGCTCAACCTCACCGATCTCCTCGACCGCCCGCTCATCCCCCTTCACCGCGAGCCGCCGGGCAAGATTGCTCTTCACCGTGATCGCGGTGAGCGAATGCCCCAGGAGATCATGCAAATCCCGCGAAATCCGCGAGCGCTCGGCATCGGCGGCCAGTCGCTGCACCTCCGCCCGCGCCTGCACTAACGCCCGGTTCGCCCGCAGCGCCTCCGCGAACGCGACCACCACCAGCACGGTGAACACCAACGCCGCCGCCTGCGCCCACCCCGGGTCGGCCTGCCAAACCGCCCACGGCACCACCACAGTCGCCGCCGCGGCGATCGGCACGATGACCGCACCCCAGCGCGGCAACCGCGGAACCGCTAGCGAAACCACCACGGCGAGCAGGTAAAACGCGTTCGCCCGAGCGATCGGCAGCACGACGGCGAACAGCACCGTCAACGCCCCGGTCAGGACCCAGAAAAGCCGGCTTCGGAACTGGTAAGCAGCGATGGCCGCCCCGATGTAGCAGGCGCAGAAAGCCAGCAGCGCCACCACCGCCGCGGGCTGGCCGCCCGTTTGGGCGAGGACGATCAGCGGATACACCAGGAGGCCGGCGTCCAGCACGAGCCGGCGCCAGCCCAGTACCCAGCGTTGCGCGTCGGAATCGGGGCCGCGGTCCACGTCCGGCACGCTACTCGGAGAAAAGCGAACGCACGTGCCGTCCGTTGACCAGGACGACCACCGCCAGCAACAGCGCCCCGCAGACGCCCTGCTCAAGCCGGACCCACAGCGGCAGAAAGCCCGGAATCGACACGATGACGACGATCGCGACCGTCATCACCGCCGACACGATCCGGAGCCGCAGCAACCCTCGTTTCGACCCGCGAGCCGCGCTTCTCGCGAACAGGAACGTGAGCAGCGCGCTGGCCGCCACGATCGTGGCCCGGACCCAGACGACGTCGGTGACCATCGACGGGTCGTCGCGCAAGAGGAAGATCGCGCCGAGGGTGAGCACGCTCAGCGCCAGGTAAGCCCCGGTGAGGACGCGGACCGCCCTGATCCGGGGTTGTTCGGAAACCGTTGCGGGACGGGAGTTCATGACTGTCCTTTCCGGACCGTTGGGCGGTCCGGAGGAGCCGGCGCCGCTTGCCCGTCCCATGGTGGGCGGACGGGCAAGCGAGCCGTAGTGTCACCGCGCACCGGTGCGCGATGACATTTGTCAGAACCCGGTCATCCGCGCCGTCAGCGGGCAGCCGTGAGCTTCGGCCCGATCGCCGCGCCGGCGATCACGAGCACCCCGCCGAGGATGAGCAGATACGCGCCGAGGCCGATTTTCGACAGGTCCTCGGAGAACATCGCGACGATCCCCGCGATGTGGAAGGCCAGCATGACGGTCGCCCGGCCCGCGAAGACGGTGCGGTACCACCAGAAGTTCGGCGGAGTGAGCTCCCGGCGGCGAATCCCGCTGAGCCAGTACGCCGACCTCTTCGTGCGCAGCGCGCCGAGCGTCCACGGGAGAGTGGACAGCAACGTCGCGGCGATCAGGAGGAAGGCGAGGAACCGCACGTACATCGCGGCGAAGCTGTCCATGCCGGACGTCATCTTGCTGAACGCGTCGATGAAGGTGACCGAGGCGGTTTGGGAGCCCAGGGTGAACGTGACCCAGGGGACGAACAGGGCGACGACCTCGAGGATCGCGCCGAGAACCACCGGGATCGCGCCGAGCCCCGGGGTGGTGAGCGGCTGGTTCTGGGGCAGGAAGCCCTGGCCGGGTGCGGCGTAACCGGCTCCCGGCTGCTGGGGCGGGTAGCCCGGCTGTTGTGCTGGATAACCCGGCTGGCCAGGGTAAGCCGCTTGACCGGGGTATGGCTGGCCCGGCTGGAACTGACCCGGTTGCCCCGGGTACTGCGCCTGCCCGGGCTGTCCGGGGTACTGCCCAGGCTGTCCGGCCTGGCCCGGGTACTGCTGTCCGTACTGCGGAGACTGCCCGGCCTGCTGCGGATAACCCGGCTGAGTTCCGGGTTGCTGCGGATAACCGGCGCCCGGCGGTGGCGCCTGCCATCCCGGCGGGACCGCGCCCGGTTCCTGCGGCGTTCCCGGCTGCTCCTGTGGACCCCCTGAGGTGCTCATGGCCGCCGATGGTAACTGCCGCACCGACGCGGCGAACGGTGAAATTCCGGCTCGGCTATGACGAGTCCGCACAACGGGACCGATCGGTTCCCCGAACACCGCACAACCGGCCTGTTGACCAGGCCAACCACCGAAACCGAGCCCGGAGAGCCGGGACCGCCGAGCCGGACCCACGCTGCACACCCAAGCGCGCAGCGCGGGACCGGTCTCACCTCGGCGAAGTCACCGGGCAGCGCGCAGGATCAGGTCCGCCACCGCTTCCGGCTGCGAAACCAGCACCGCGTGCGAAGCGCCCTCCACCTCGACTACCTCCGCCTCCGCGCGTTCCGCCATGAAGCGCTGCGCCTCGGCGGGGATGTTCTTGTCCGCGGTCGGGATCAGGCTGTACACCGGCAAGTCCTTCCACGCCGGTGCGGGCGACGCTTCGTCCAGGGCCGCTGCCGCGATCGGGCGTTGGCCCGCTGCCATCAGGCTGGCCTGCGCGGCCGGGACGTCCGCCGCGAACTGCTGGTGGAACAGGTCTTGCCGGACGTAAAGGTCGACGCCGTTCGCCAGGGCGACCTGCTCCAACGTCTCACCCAGGGTCCCGCCGGGGAACTTGCCGGCCAGTTCGCCTGCGCTTTCGCCCTCGGCGGGGAGGAAGCCGGCGATGTAGACCAGCGCCCGCACCCCGGGGTGGCCCGCCGCGGCGGCCGAGATCACCGAGCCGCCGTAGGAGTGGCCGACCAGGACGATCGGGCCCTCGATGCTGTCGAGCAAAGACCGCACGGCGGCGGCGTCTTCGGCGACTCCGCGCAGCGGGTTCGCCGCCGCGATCACCCGGTGCCCGGCTGCTTGCAACCGCTCGATCTCCCCGTTCCAGCTGGACGAATCCGCGAACGCGCCGTGCACCAGAACGACAGTGGCAGTCATGAGGTCCTCCTCAGAGAAAGTTCCGAACGGGACCCACAGTACAACTAAGTTGTGCGCAATCAAGTTGTACTCAATGAGATCTGGTCACGGCTCGCGGTAAGCCGTCGGCGGGGCGCCGAGCAGGCGGCTGAACATCGTCGTGAAGGCGGCGGGGCTTTCGTATCCGAGGGTGACCGCGACGTCGGCCACCGGAAGGTCCGCGGCCAGCAGCGGGAGTGCGTGCAGCACACACGCCCGCTCCCGCCAGCGGGCGAAGCTCAGGCCCGTTTCGGCGCGGAACAGCCGGTGCAGCGTCCGTTCGCTGACGTGCAGCTCCGCCGCCCAGCGAGACGGCGGATCGTGCACATCGGGAGCGTCCGAAAAGGACTGACACAGAGCACGCAAACCCTCGTGCCGCGGCCACGGAAGTTCGAGCGGCAGCGGTACGCAGCGAGAGATTTCGTGCAACAGAAGGGAAATCAGCGTGGCATCGCGCCCGCGGCGAGGGTATTCCGGGGCGACGTCCACGGCTTCCCGGAGCAATTCCCGCAGCAGCGGCGAGACGTCGACGGTCTGGCAGCGGCGCGGGAACCACGGCACGGCGGGCGGTTCCAGATACAGACTGCGCGTGGTCACGTTCATCATCACGACGCTGTGATCGGTTTCCGGCGGGATCAGCACCGCGCGCCGCGTCGGGACGGTCCAGGTCCCGTCTGCCGTTCCGACCCGCATCGCGCCGGTGGCCCCGTAAAGGAACTGCGCGCGGCGATGGCGATGCGGCGGCAGGAAGTGGTCCGGCGGGTAGTCCGTGCTGATCGCGAGCACGGCCCGCGGCAGGGCGTCGACCTCGGACAACGGAACGTTGCGCATGCCTCCAGAGTAGGTGTCCGATCCTCGAAAGAAGCTGGCGAATCTTCGGATGCGCGCCGCACCCGGCACGACCTACCTTGAAGCCAGTGTTGACCTCGATCCTGATTCTTCTGCTCTTCGGCTGCCTCAGCGGCGTCACGACCGTGCTGTTCGGCTTCGGCGGCGGATTCGTCACCGTGCCGGTGGTCGCGGCGGTCACGAGCCGCGGCGACGCGATGCATGTCGCGGTCGCGACGTCCACCGCGGTAATGGTGGTGAACGCGGTCAGCGCGACCGTCGTGCAAGCCAAGGCCGGACGCCTCCGTCGCGACTACATCTGGCCGCTCGCCGCGTTCGTCGCGATCGGTGCCGTCATCGGTTCGGTGGCCGCGACCTACGCGGGGGACGGACTGTTGCGCGTCCTGTTCATCGTCTACCTGGCAGTGACCATTGTGGACAGCCTGGTGCGCGGCGGATTCCTGAAGCCGCAAGGCGAAGCCAAACCGCTGAGCACGTTCACGACCACCGCGGGCGGCGTCGGAATCGGTGCGGTGGCGAGTTTTCTCGGGGTGGGCGGCAGCGTCATGACGGTGCCGTTGCTGCGCCGCAAAGGACTGCCGATGGCGGACGCGGCGGCGATGGCGAACCCGCTCAGCGTGCCCGTCGCGGTGGTGGCGACGGCGGTCTACGCGACAGCGGGCGGCGGGCCGTCGGGGTATCTCGACCCGATCGCGGGCGCGGCGCTGCTGGCCGGTTCACTGCCGACGATCGCACTCGTCCGGCGGGTCGCCGACCGGTTGCCGGACAAGGTGCACGCCGTCGCGTATGTGGTGCTGCTGGCGGCCGCACTGATCGCGGTCGCGGTCAGCTGAGCACCGACCGGACGGTGTCCTCGTCGCGCGCGACGACCGTGGTGCCGTCGTCGGCGGTGATGATCGGACGCTGGATCAGCTCCGGGTGCTCGGCGAGCGCGGCGATCCACCGTGGACGGTCTTCCGGGGTACGGGACCAGGATTTCAGCTCGAGTTCACCGGCGATTTTCTCGCCGGTGCGGGTGATGTCCCACGGGTCGAGGCCGAGCCGGTCGAGCACCGCGACGAGCTCCGCCTCGGTCGGCGGATCCTCCAGGTAGCGGCGCACGGTGTACTCCGCGCCGGCCTCGTCGAGCAGCGACACCGCCGAGCGGCACTTGGAACAACGCGGGTTCACCCAGATCTCCACCCGCGCAGTCTAACCCGCGCGTTGTCGCGGGCGGAGTCCTTGGCGGGCAAGACTTCTGCGGTGCGTCCTGGATCACTTGCCCCGATCGGGTGGAACGGGCGTACCGTTCTTGCATGACCCTGCCGATTACCACCGACCGTCTCGTGATCCGGGACTGGACGGCTGACGACGCCGAAGCCGCGTATCAGATCTACGGCTCCTCCGACGTGACGCATTGGCTCACTCCCGCGATGGACCGGGTCGCGGACGCCGCTGCGATGCGGTCGGTGTTGCAGGCCTGGCAGGAGGCGCAGCCGAATCTGACCCCGCCGCGGGGGCGGTGGGCGGTGGAGCTGCGGTCTGACGGCCGGGTGATCGGGGGGCTGGGGATCCGGTTGCTGCCGCCCTATCGGGAGGATTTGGAGCTGAGCTGGCAGTTGCGGCCCGAGGAGTGGGGGCACGGGTACGCGACCGAGGCCGGGCGGGCGTTGGTGGAGTGGGCGTTTTCCCAGGACGGGACTGATGAGTTGTTCGCGGTGGCGCGGCCTAGTAATTCCCGGGCCATTGCTACTGCGGAGCGGATCGGGATGTCTTGGGTTGGGGAGACTACTAAGTATTACGAGTTGAGGTTGCAGGTTTATCGGGTTCGGCGGGGGGATGTTGTTTGACGTTCGGCTCGTCGCCTGGCGGCGACATTGCTTTTTTGAGGGTGCGGTGGGGCACCCCGAAGCTTGATTGTGCTGACGGTCTGGGGTGGCTTGTCAAGGCGGGAAAGATGCCTTGACAAGCCACCCCAGACCGCAGGAGAGCTTCGTATCGGGGTGCGGGGGAGGGCTGGGTGCCTCGATTGTTGGGTGCACCGGTGCGGTTTAGGGCGCGTGGGTTGGGTCGGTCGTGAGGGGGACCCTGGGGGAATCTGGGGCTGTGAGGGTTCCCCTCACGACTGGTGTGCTGCGTCGAGGGCGTGGCTTGTCAGCGGGTTGCGGTGGCGGGGGTCCAGAGGGCGTCGATCTCTCGTTCTGCTGCGGAGAGGCTTTCTTCTGCGTGCGGGCGGAATTCCGCCAAAGCGGGGTTGACGTCTGCCATGGTGAATTCTGCTGTGATGAAGCGCGGTTCCAGGCCGGTCAGGGAAAGGCCGTGCGGTAGCCAGCCTTCTGCGTGGTCCCAGCCGTGCCTTGGGGTGCCTTCGCCGTAGCCTCCGCCACGGCTGGCCAGGACCAGGAGTTCTCGGCCGCCCAGGACTGACGGGTCCTCGCCGGCGGCGGCGATCATGCGGTCTACCCACGCTTTCACCGAGCTGGGGACGCCGTAGTTGTAGAGCGGGAGGCCCAGCAGCACGGTGTCTGCGGCCAGTACTTCCGCGGCCAGTTCTTCGCCGATTCGGGCGGCTTCGCGGTGGGCTGCGGTGTGCTCCGACGCGGGGGTGATGCGGGCTTCCCAGGCCAGCGGGTCCAGGTGCGGGACTGGGTTCGCGCCCAGATCTCGGTAGGTCACCGTTCCGTCTGGATGGGCGGCTTGCCAGGCCTGAGCCGCGCGTGCGCTGAGTTTGCGGCTCACCGAGCGGTCGCCGTTGATGCTGGAGTCGAGGTGCAGCAGGTGTGCCATGTCGATGACCGTCCGTAGATAGTTTGTGTAAGACAAACCATTTATAGCACGGCAGCTACCCCGACTGTCTCGTAGACTGGACACATGGCTCCGCTGCCGCTCGTCGCCCAGGCTCCGCGCAGGTCTGGTGCGTTGCTCGAGCACTTCGCGCGCCGGATCCGGCTGCGCGCGGAGAGCGTGCTCGCTCCGTTCGGGCTGCGGCCTCGGCATTTGATCGCCCTGACCGTCCTGCAGACCCGCGGTTCCAGCACCCAGCAGTCCCTCGCGCAGATCCTCGAGATGGACAGCACCAACGTCGTCGGCCTGCTCAACGACCTCGAGGCCGACCAGCTGATCGAGCGGCGTCGTTCGCCGGAGGACCGCAGGCGGCACGTCGTGGTGCTGACCGACCGGGGCGCGAAGGAGCTGGCCCGGGCCGAGGCGGCGCTCGCGGCGGTCGAGGACGAGGTCTTCGCGGCGCTCGATCCGGATCAGCGCGAGCAGCTCTACAACTTGCTGTTGCAAGCGGCTTCCGGAACGGTCGACAGCAGCTCCTGCACCGAGGAGCCTCCGCCGACCTGCTGACGGGAGGGGCAGCGAATGGACGGTGCCGCCGAGCGGCTGGCGAAGTACCGCGCCATGCGCAACTTCGCGAAGACCGACGAGCCGGCTGGTGCGAATGCCCCGAGGGAACCCGGCTACCGATTCGTCGTGCAGCGGCATCGGGCGCGGCGGAAGCATTACGATTTCCGGCTCGAGCTCGGTGGCGTGCTGGTCAGCTGGGCGGTGCCGAAGGGGCCGACGCTCGATCCGAAGGCGCGGCGGATGGCCGTGCACGTCGAGGACCATCCGCTGGAGTACGCCGATTTCGAGGGCGTCATCCCGCGCGGCGAGTACGGCGGCGGCGACGTGATCGTGTGGGATCGCGGACGCTGGGAACCGGTCGACACCGACGATCCCGAGCAGGCGCTCGCGGACGGGAACCTGCACTTCGACCTGTACGGCGAGAAGCTGGCCGGGCGCTTCGTGCTGATCCGTCCGAAGAAGGACGACGACGGGAAACAGTGGTTCCTGCTGCACAAGCAGGACGACCACGCTACCGCGGGCTGGGACGCCGAGGACCATCCGAAGTCGGTGAAAAGCGGGCTCACCAACGACGAGATCGCGGCCGCTCCGCCCGCGTTGTGGCGGAGCGATCTGCCCGCGACCGAGGCGGAAGTGCCGTTGCACGCGGTGTTCGAGCCAGCGTCCGAGGACGAACTCGAAGCACTGAGCGAGCTGGGCAAGCAGGGCACGTGGACGGTCGCCGGGCGGCAGTTGAAGGTCACCAATCTCGACAAGACGTTGATCCCCGGCCGCGACGGCGAAGCGCCGATCACCAAACGGGAACTGATCGAGTACTACACCCGGATCGCGCCGACGATGCTCCCCTACCTCGCCGGCCGCGCGCTCAACACCAACCGGTTCCCCGGCGGCGTCGGCAAACCCGGGTTCTGGCACAAGGAAGTCCCCGACCACGCGCCGGAGTGGCTGCACCGCTGGCATTACGAGGCAGCCGACCCCGGCGACGTGCAGCAGTACCTCGTCCCCTCCGGCGTCGCGGATCTGGCCTGGCTGGCCAATTTCGCCGCGCTGGAACTGCACGCCTGGACGTCGCGCACGTCGGACGTCGAGCATCCGAGCTGGCTGCTGTTCGACATCGACCCCGGTTCGGAAACCTCGTTCGACGACGTGCTCGCGCTCGCCCGGCTGCACCGCACCGCGCTCGATCACTTCGGGCTGATCGGGCGGCCGAAGACGACCGGGCAGCGCGGGATCCAGATTTGGGTGCCGATCGAGCCGCGATATACGTACGCCGAGACCCGGTCGTGGGCGGAAACCGTGTCGAAGTCGATCGGCAAGATCGTGCCGGACCTGGTGAGCTGGGCGTGGCACAAGGACCGCCGCGGCGGGCTGGCGCGGCTCGACTACACGCAGAACGTGCTGAACAAAACCCTCGTCGCGCCTTACAGCGTGCGGCCGAAGCCGGGGGCGCCGGTGTCCGTCCCGCTGGAGTGGGACGAACTCGACGACCCCGACCTCACTCCGGATCGGTGGACGATCCGGACCGTGCTCGATCGCGTGGCGAAGGCGGGAGATCCGTTCGCGCAGCTGCTTGACGTGCACCAACGCCTGCCGCAGCTGTCGTGAAAATCCCAGCCGCAGCGACGACGGCGAAGCCGATCAGCAGGTAGCGCGCGGACGTCACCATCGACGGCGCGCCCAGGTTCACCAGCAGACCCGCGATCGACGCACCGAACGCGGTCGCCATCGTGAGCACGGTCGCGATCGCCGCTGCCGCTTGCTGACCGCTGGCCATCGCGGCGACCGACAGGTGCGGCATCGCGATGCCGATCCCGATGCCACCGGCGAGAAGGACGACCAGCCAAGCCAGCACCGACGCGTTTTCCTGCTGCAGCAAGGCAAGTACGACGAACGCGGCCGCCAGCAGGGTCGGTCCGGCCAGGCAGAGCAGCCGGACGCGACGAGCCGAGGAGCTGACGATCTGCCCGGCGGACCAGCCGAACGACAGCGCGGCGGAGAAGAAACCCGCTGCGGCAGGCGGCAATCCGCCGAGATGCTGGCCGAACAGCGGCAGGAACGACTCGACGGAAACTCCGGCGGCGAGGCACATGATGGTCAGGTAGATCCATCGCAGCGGCGAGCCGGAATAGGTCTCAGCGGGCAGAACCCGTACCGCGGCGCGCTTCTCGACGAGCAGAAACGCCACCACGAAACCGAATCCCAGCACGATGAACGCGGCCATCGCGACGACGTTGGTCAAGATTCCGGCGATGCTCACCGCTCCGACCGCGCCCACGACGGCCACCAGCGCGAAGGTCGGCACCGGGGTCGACTCGCCGCTTCGTTCGCTGCGCGGGAGCGCCCGCGGCACCAAGGCCGCGATCACGACCGCCGCGCCAGCCAGCACGACGAACGCCGCCCGCCACGAACCGAATTGCGCGAACAACCCGCCGAGCGCCGGGCCGACGAGGTTGCCGACGCCGAACATCGCCGAGATCAACGCACTCCCCCGCGCCCACAAATGCCGCGGCAGCGCCGAGTGAATCACCGCGAACCCCAGTCCGGTCAGCAATCCAGCGCCCAAACCCTGCACTCCGCGTCCGGCCAGCAGCACCGGCATCGCCGGGCTCACCGCGCACACCACCGAGCCCGCCGCGAAAACGCCGAACCCGAGGTAGTACGCCGTCGCGTTGCCGAGTCGCGCGAGCGCACGGCTGACGAACATCGTCGCGACGACCTGCGCGACCAGGAACGCCGTCATGTTCCACGCGTAAAGCCGCTCCCCGCCGATGTCGGCGACCGCGGTCGGCAAAAGGCTTGCTGCCACATAGATGTTGACCGCGCCGACCAGTACGCCGCCGGCCAGCACGACCGCGGTGCTGGAATGCGCTCCCAATTCGCGCCACGAACCCACTTGCTTCTCCTCCCGGATGCTGTGCGGTCGCATCATGTCCGGGCGGGAGACCCCGGTAATCAGACAAACAAGGCGTGAACTGGGTCACACTTTGGTGAGCACCACCAGGTAGCGGCACGGCTCAGCGCCGGGGTTCTCGTACGCGCAGTCGACCGGTCGGCCGAGCTGGAGGCAGTCGCCCGCGGCGAGTTCGTGCACGACGTCGCCTTCGTGGAACCGCAGCTGGCCGGACAGCACCCAGACCTGGTGCTCGGCGAAGGCGTAGGAGCTGGCCGGAAATCCGGCTTTCGCGCCGGGCGGCAGCTCGATTTCCACCAGCTCGGCAGCCCCGTGCCCGGGCGGCGAGACCGCGCGGCGCACGTAGCCGGTGACCGGGTCCTGCCAGGTCGGCTGGTCCTCACGACGCGCGAGGCGGCGGTCGTCGTCGCCCTCCGCGCGGGCGATGAGCTCGGACAGCGTGAGCCCGAGCGCGGTGGCGAGCCGGCTCAGCAGCACCGCCGTCGGCTGCGCTTCGCCGCGTTCGATTTTCCCGATCATGGCACGGGAAACTCCGGAACGTTCGGCGAGCACGCCCGCGGACAGGGCACGGTCCTGCCGGGCTTCGCGCACCGCCGCGGCGAGCGAGGCGGAGAGGGGATCGGTCACAGTGGTCGACTATAGCAGCGGATCGTGTCTACTATCGGGGACATGTTGATCCGACCTGCCGAAGAACGGGACGCCGAGGCGTGCGCGGCGATCTACGCGCCGTACGTCCGGGACACCACGATCAGCTTCGAGACCGAACCGCCGACACCGACGGAGATGGCCGCCCGGATCGCGAAGGCGACGAAGTCGTACGCGTGGCTGGTGCTGGAAATCGACGGCGAGGTGGTCGGGTACGCGTACGGCAGCCCGTACAAGGAGCGCGCCGCCTACCGTTGGTCGTGCGAGGTCAGCGTCTACCTGGCGCAGGATCGGCGGCGCGCGGGTGGCGGGAAAGCCTTGTACGAAGCCCTTTTCGCCCGGCTTGCCGAACGCGGCTTCCGGATGGCGGTGGCCGGCATGACCCAGCCGAACGAACCCAGCGTCGGACTGCACAAGGCGATGGGCTTCGAACTCATCGGGACTTGGCGGCGGATCGGCTGGAAACACGGTGCCTGGCGCGATGTCACCTGGATGCAGCGAGAACTCGTCCCCGCCTCCGACGACACACCGGAAGAACCGCGTTAATCCACGCCGAGGTCGAGTTCCTCGATGTCGTTCTCCAGCCGGGCGCGCCAGGACCACTTCGGTTCCGTCCAGTCGGTGTCCGACGGCGGCGGCTCGCCCAGCGGCAGCG
Source organism: Amycolatopsis nivea (assembly GCF_004522235.1). GTDB lineage: Bacteria > Actinomycetota > Actinomycetes > Mycobacteriales > Pseudonocardiaceae > Amycolatopsis > Amycolatopsis nivea. Next base: position 61,476 of record NZ_SDLT01000032.1, on the reverse strand, counting down.
CGGGATCGACCACGCCGTGCGTCACCCGGTAGGCCAGGGCGGACGTCGCCGCGCGGATCCACTTGTCCCCCGCCGCACCGGACGGCGGCGCGACTCCGAACGCGTGCGTGAACCACACCGGCAGCAACGCGCTCGACCCGATCGCGTCGGTGATCCGCTCGCGCAGCCGGGAATGCAGTTCTTCCCAATCCCGCTCGCACTTCTCGATCTGCGGCAGCACCCGGGTCCGCGTCACCTCGTCCGCGGCCAGAACCTGGTGCGCCGCTTCGGCATCCTGCTGCGCGGCGGGCAGCTGGCGATCCAGCACACCGCGCCGTCGAGCGACCACTTCGGACAGTCGCGACTCCGCGTCGTCCCGTTCCGGCGTGCCACGCTCGGCTTTCGCCAGCACCTCCAGCACGGCGATCAGCGCTTCCTCGCTCTGCGCCAGCACTTCCCGTGCCTGCGGCAGCCGCGCGACGTCCTCTTCGTACGGCCGGCGCTGGCTCGGCGTGAGCAGCTGCGCGGCCAGACTGTGCCGCCGCTCCGCCTCCGCGGCGAGCTGCCGCAGCCGCGGGCCGACGTCGTCCAGGTCGACCACCGGCACCTTCTCCGACACCCGGACCGCGCGTTCGAGCACCAGCAACCGCTGCCGGAGCCGTTCGAGCTGCCGGGCCGTGTGGTCCAGCCGGGTTTCGTGCCGGGAATGGGTTTCGGTGAACGACTCGACCGTCTCGCGCAGTTCGGAAAGCTCGCGGACGGTGCGGTTTTCCAGATCGTCGACGGTCTCCTGCATCCCGCCGACAGTGTCGGTGAGGGCGACCAGTTCCGGATCGGCTTCTGGCCCCTCCTCGGCGGGGTAGTACTCGGTGTCGCGGTAGTACTCGGAGTAGGTCACCGCGCCTCCTGCACCAGAAACGCCACGGTCGCCACCGTGGTGAGCGCGGCCAGAACGACCACGATCGGCTGGGCCGTCGGCCCAGTCCCGATGAGCGCGGCCGCGGTGAAGATCGCGGCCAGCGCCCCGCTGTACGCGGCCCGCTGCCGCCGGTTGACCATCAGCGGCGTCGGCCCGAGCGGCCCGAACGCGATCCGCAGTCCGGCGCCCAGCAGCGGCAACGCGAGCAGCAGCCAGACCGCGTTGAGCGCGCCGAACAGCATCATCGCCCCGCTCACCATCCCGACCGCGACCGGCGCGACCGCCAGGTACAGCGTCGTCCGCTGCACCTTCCCACGCTTCGCCTCCAACCGGGCGAGCCGCACCTGCTCGACGGCCGCGTCGACCTCCTTCTCGGTGCTCAGCAGCGCCTCCGCCCGCTCGACCAAGGCGTCGAGCGTCTGCGTGCGTTCGTCTTCCGCCTGGTCCGGCAGCTGCGCCAGACCCGCACGAAGCTCGCGGCGGAGCGCGGACGCGCGCGCCATCACGTGGTCGCGCTGGTCCTCGGCAGGCGTAGTCACCTGGCCACTGTAGGTACGAAGCGTGCTGAACCCGGGGAACGACGCGACTTCGGCCCGATCCGGTCAGAGGCGCAGCAGGTCTTTCCCGACGACGACCTCGCCGTCGAACCCGGCAGCGGCGTGGTCGTGCCACACCTCGTCGGCGATGTCGGCGTCGGTCGGGACGAAATGCGACAGCACGAGCGTCCCGACGCCCGCTTCCTTGGCCAACGCACCGACTCGCTCGACACTCGTGTGGCTCGCCAGCAGGTGATCCCGCAGCGTCGTGCCGTTGTAGCGGCTCACCATGGCGTCCACCGCGGGCACGTACATGACCTCATGCACCAGCACATCCGCACCAGCTGCCAACCGCACCAGGTTCTCGCACGGTGCGGTGTCGCCGGAAATCACGATTGACCGGTCCGCTGTGTCCACGCGGTAGGCGAACGCGTCCACGATCGGCGGGTGATCCACGCGGGCCGCGGTGATCCGGACGTTCTCGTCCTCGAAGACCACGCCGTCCCCGGTGACCTCGTGCGGGTCGAGCAGTTCATCCAACGGGCGCAGACCCTCGTCGCCGACCCGCGTGTCGATGTCGAAGCGGTTCAGTGCCAGGAAATGCCGGGTCATCTCGGCGAGCGGCGGCGGGCCGAACGCCGGGACCCGCCGTTCCAGGTTGGCGGCCCAGGCCAGCAGGTAGAGGTTGCCGTAATCGGCGTTGTGGTCGGAGTGGTGGTGCGTGATGCCGACCGCGCGCAGCGAGTCGAGCGGGATGCCCGCGTGCACCAGCTGCCGGGCCACGCCGTTGCCACAGTCGATCACGTAAGCGGCTCCGTTGACGACGATCGCCTGCGCGGGAGCGCTCCGGGTGCGTTTCGGAGCGGGACCGCCCGCCGTGCCCAGGAGGATGAGCTGCGTGGTCATGCGTACTCGCTTTCGAGGTTGAAGGAAACAGTTCGCGACCGGCGCGCCAGCCACACGACGAGCCCCAGCACGCTCCAGGCTGCCAGCGCGAGCAGCGCCGGCAGGGTGATCTGCTTGAGCAGCAACCAAGTCTGCACCCCGAGGATCGCGACGCCGAGCACGGACAGCACGGCGTGCGACGTCCGGCGCATCCGGAACGGGGCCGCCGCGTGCAGTTCCGGACGCTGCCGGCGCACCCGCCACGACGCGATGATCAGCAGGGTGAGCAACGGCCCGGTGACGATCGACGTCATGGCCGCGATGTTCGCGACGCTGAAGCCGGCGAGCACCGGGACCACGCCGATCAGGTAGAGGATCGCCAGCAGCCAGTGCGGGGTGCCGAACCGGCGGTTCACCGCGCCGAGCCCGGCGGGCAGCCAGCCGTCGCCGGTCGCGGCCAGCACGGGTTTCGTCGCGGCCAGCAGCAGCGAATTGATGTGTCCGATCACCGACGCCATCGCGCCGCCGAGGATGAAGAACGCGAAACCGCCCGGGGAAAGGATGTGGCGGGCGACGTCCGACATCGGCTTGCCCGCCGACGCCGCCGCGCCGAGCACGCCCACCGACGGGATCGCCACGACCACGTAGATCACCGCCGCGACGAGAGTGCCGCCGACGACGGACAGCGGGATGTCGCGTCCCGGCCGCTTCATCTCGCCGCCGATGTCGGCGATCAGGAACGCACCGGTGGTGGCGAAGGTGAGCATGGCCGCCGCGTTGAGCAGGCCGCTGATGCCGTGCGGGGTCAGGTTCGCGAACTCGCTCAGGCGCACCTGCCCGATTCCGGCGATCCCGTACAGCAGGAAGGCGGCGAGCATGACGACCGCGAGCACGATGCCGACCCGGCTGGAGAACGTCGCGCCCGCCAGGTTGGTCAGGAAGAACACCGTGATCAGCGCGATCGCCAGCGGCCGCACCGGAACGCCCGGCACGAGCGCGCTGACGTAGTTCGCCCCGGCCAGCGCCATCAGGCTGAGCTGGATGACCGACACGGCGGACAGCCACATCGACGCGAATCCGGCACCAGGCGAGACCAGCCGCGCGGCGTAGGTGTAGCGGCCGCCGGTGACCGGCATCGCGCTGCCGAGCGACGCGATCGGCAGCGAATAGACGATCACCGCGAGCGCCGCGATGGCGAAGGCGATCGGCGCGCCGGCCCCGGTCAGCGCGATGGCGGTGCCCATCAACGCGACGACCCCGCCGCCCACTACCTGGTGGAACGAGACTCCGACGGCTTGGAAGAGGGAGATGCTTCGCTTGAGGTTCGCTTCTGCTTCGGTCGGCATCGTGATCACTGCCTCCTGCTGGCCGTTGTCGGTCGGCACAGCGTGACCCAATCCGCGACGCTTCGGAAATACCGAATGCCCGCCCGGACATAGCCGTTCGGGAATACCTCGGGATAGCCGGGCAGGCATGGGAACGAGCAAATCAGGCATTGGACGGGCATGGCGTCCGGCAAGAACGATGAGAAGCGTTCCTTCGCCGACTTTGTGGAGTTCCCATGACCGTGGCCCTCGCCGAAGCGGCCGCCCGCGACCTCGACGCCCAGGATCCGTTGCCGACGTCGCGGGCGCAGTTCCACGTTCCGCCCGCGACCGGCGGCGGCTACCCCGAGACGGCCTACTTCGCCGGGAATTCCCTCGGCCTGCAGCCGACCGCGACCCGCGCCGCACTGGACGCGGAACTCGCCGACTGGGCCCGGCTGGGCGTCGAGGGCCACGTCGAGGCAGCGCGTCCGTGGGTCTCCTACCACCAGCAGCTGCGCGAGCCAGCCGCGCGGCTCGTCGGCGCGCGCCCGGCCGAGGTCGTGATGATGAACTCGCTGACGGTCAACCTGCACCTGATGATGGTCAGCTTCTACCGGCCGACTCCGGAGCGGCACGCGATCGTCATCGAGAACACCGCCTTTCCCTCCGACAGCTACGCGGTGCGCAGCCAGGTCGCGTTCCACGGCTACGACCCGGACGAAGCCGTCATCCGGCTTTCACCGCGTCCCGGGGAATCGACGTTGCGCAGCGAGGACGTCGCCGGCTGGCTCGCCGAGCACGGACATCGGGTCGCGCTCGTCCTGCTCGGCGGGGTCAATTACTACAGCGGGGAACTGCTCGACATCCCGGCGATCACCCGCGCCGGGCACGCCGCCGGAGCGATCGTCGGCTGGGATCTCGCGCACGCGGCGGGCAATGTGCCGCTGCGGCTGCACGACTGGGACGTCGACTGGGCCGCTTGGTGCACCTACAAATACCTCAACAGCGGACCGGGTGCGATCGCCGGAGCCTTCGTGCACGAACGGCATCTCGCGGACCGTTCGCTGCCGAAGCTGGCCGGCTGGTGGAGCACCGACCCGGACGTGCGGTTCCGGATGCAGCCGACCGTCACGCCGGTCGACACCGCCGACTCGTGGCAGCTGTCGAACCCGCCGATCCTCGCGATGGCCCCGGTGCGCGCCTCGCTGGAGATGTTCGACGCGGTGGGCATGACTGCGTTGCGCGCCAAGAGCATCCGGCTGACCGGTTACCTCGAAACGCTGCTCGACGAGGTCTGCGCGGGACGTCCGCTGGAGGTGCTCACACCCCGCGACCCGGACCGTCGGGGTGCGCAGCTTTCCGTCCGCCTGCACGGGTTGGACGCCGACGACGTCAGCGCCGCGTTGCGGACCCAGCACGGCGTTATCGCGGACGCACGCCGTCCGGACGTCATCCGCCTCGCGCCGGTGCCGATGTACTCCACCTTCCACGACTGCTGGCGCGCGGCGACCGCGCTGGCGGAGGTCACTGGCGGTTCTTGCGCCGGATCTTGATCGTCCGCAGGTCGGTGACCGCGTAGTTCAGGTCCCGGTACGGCAGGCCGTGCGCGGCCAACGCGGCGGTCGCGCCGTCTTTGGCGGCGCGTTCGTCGTCGTCCGGACCGGCCGGGACCTGGCAGCGGAAGGTGAACGCCGTCGCGTTGACGTCGTGCGTGAAGGTGCCTTCCTCGGTGAAGGCGACGTCGGTTTTGTCCTCGAGCGAAGCACGGGCGGCCTCGTCGAGAGCGTCGAATTTGCCGCGGATGATTACGCGGAACGCGTCCATGTCAGGCGTCCTTCCGGGTCGCATAAGTCAGAACTTGCTCGCTGAGCAGGCCTTCCACCGCGTCGAGGAGCGCGAGCGCCGCCTCCGCGATGTCGTCCGGCTGCTCGCCGGCGACGGTGCGTTTGCCGATCTCGCCGTACAGCAGGCTGTGCACCCACCCGATCTGCGCGGCGACCAGGCCGGGCACCGGATCGCCCTGCGCCGCACCGGTTTCCGCGACCAGCAGGTCGGCGAGTTCGGCGACCATCTGCTCGCCGAGCTCCCGCAACCGGGCGGCGAGCGTGGGCGCGGCCAGCATCATCGGCAGCACCCGGCCGAACCCCGGGCTGAGCCCGATCGTCCGCGAGCGCTGCTCGATCTCGCCGCGCAGGCGGTCCAGCACCGCGCGCGCCGCGGACACTCCCGGCTCGCGCGCCTGCACGATCCCGGCCAGCCGTCCCGCCGACGCCTCCGACGGCGGCAGCACCAGGTCTTCCTTGACGCGGAAGTGGTTGTAGACGGTGTTGACCGCGACGTCGGCGGCCTCGGCCACCTCGGCGATCGTCACCGCCTCGAATCCGCGGTCGACGAACATCCGCAGCGCGGTTTCCGCGATGCGCCGCACGGTCTCCTGCTTCTTCCGCTCTCGAAGTCCCACGCCGGAAAGTGAAGCAGACTGCAAACTTGGTGTCGACTGCATTTATTGCCCGGATATCCGGGAGATCCCGGAGGACGGGACGGGGGCCGGCGCGGCATCATCGACCAGGTGCGGATCGGCTTGCTGGGCCCGCTGGAGGTCCGGAACGACGACGGTGCCGCGGTCGAGATCACCGGCGCCCGATTGCGGACGCTGCTGAGCGCCCTCGCGCTGGAGCCCGGCCGGGTCGTCTCGGCCGGGCAGCTGGTCGACGCCGTCTGGGGGACGCGTCCGCCGGCCACGGCCAACGCGTTGCAGGCGCTCGTCTCGCGGCTGCGCCGGGTCGGCACGCGGCTCGATTCCACCCCGTCCGGCTACCGGCTGCCCGAGGCGACCGTCGACGCGGCCCGTTTCGAGGAGCTGGTCACCGCCGCCCGGACCGCGTCTGACGAGAAGCGCGTCGTGCTGCTGCGCGAGGCGCTCAACCTGTGGCGCGGCCCGGCGCTCGGCGACGTCTCGGACGCGCAGTTCTTCCAAGGCCACATCGCGCGCCTGAACGAGCTACGGCTGTCCGCCACCGAGGAGTACGCCGAAGCCGCGCTCCGGCTGGGCCACGGTGCGGATCTCACCGAAGAACTGTCGAGGGTGCTCGCCGAACATCCATTGCGCGAACGGCTGGCCGCGGCGTTGATGCTCTCGCTCCAAGCTGCCGGACGACCAGCCGAAGCGCTGCAGGTGTTCGCTCGGATCCGGATGGCGCTGGCGGACGAGCTCGGTGCCGACCCGGCCGCTGAACTGGCCGCCGCGCACACCAAAATCCTCCGCGAGACGGTCGCCGACGAGAACGTCGCGCGCACGAACCTGCGGGCCGGGTTGACCAGTTTCGTCGGCCGGAACACCGAGGTCGCGCGCGTGGCCAAGCTGGTCGGCGAGTACCGGCTCACCACCCTGACCGGGCCCGGCGGGGCCGGAAAGACGCGGCTGGCCACGGAAACCGGACGGCATCTGCTGACCGAACGCGGCGGCGTGTGGTTCGCCGAACTGGCCCCGATCGGGGATGGCGCGGACGTTCCGCAGGCCGTGCTCGACGCGCTGGGCCTTCGCGAGCAGATATACAAGGGATCGCTCGTCAGCGGCACTCCGCGCGAGCGGGCGACGAGAGCGTTGCGTGACCGGGACGCGGTACTGGTGCTCGACAATTGCGAGCACGTCATCGAAGCCGCCGCGGAACTGGCCGACCACCTGCTCGGCGAGTGCCCGCGGCTGCGCATCCTCGCGACCAGCCGGGAACCGTTGGCGCTGACCGGCGAAGCGCTCTGGCCGGTCGAACCGCTGACGCTGCCCGCGGAAGGCGCGACGTCCGTCGAAGCGATGTCGTGCGCTTCGGTGCGACTGCTAGCCGACCGTGCCGCTGCGGTGCGGCCAGGGTTCGTCGTTGACGAGTCCACAGTGGACGAAGTGGTGCGGATCTGCCGGGCGCTCGACGGAATGCCGCTCGCCGTCGAACTCGCCGCAGCCCGGTTGCGGTCGATGACCGTGTCGCAACTCGCGGCCCGGCTCGACGACCGGTTCCGCCTGCTCACCGCGGGCAGCCGGACCGCGCTGCCGCGACACCGCACGCTTCGCGCGGTCGTCGACTGGAGCTGGGATCTGCTGGAACCGGACGAACGGCAGCTGCTGCGCCGATTGGCGGTGTTCTCCGGTGGCGCGACCGCGGAAGCCGCGGAAGCGGTCTGCGGCGGCACTTCGGAGCTGCTCAGCGCGTTAGTCGACAAATCGCTACTAACCGTCTCCGCGGACGCCGAGCCGCGCTACCGGATGCTCGAGACGATCAAGGCGTACGGGCTGGAGCAGCTCACTGCGGCCGACGAACGCGAGGCAATGCGCCAAGCGCACGCCGAATGGTTCGCCTCCTTCGCCGAGACCGGCGACAAATACCTGCGCCGTGCCGAGCAGATCGAATGGCTGGCGCGTTTCGCCGCCGAGCACGGCAACCTGATTTCCGCCACGCGCGGTGCCATTGCCGCGGGCGAAGCCACGACCGCGCTGCGGCTGGCGACGTCGTGCGCGTGGTTCTGGATGCTGACCGGGCACAAAACCGAGGCGCAGGAAGTTATCGAGGCGGCTCTGGCGCTGCCTGGCGAGGTGGATCGCGAACTGCGCGCGATGGGCTACGCGATGGCCGCGTTGTTGCTGACCATCGGGATGTCCTCCGAAACCACCGCCGACGCACTGGGCCGCAAAGCGCTCGAACTCAGCCGCGACAGCAAGAATGCCTTGCTGCGCTCCATTATTCCGGTGTTCACGCAAAGCGGGGATCCCAGCGTCATAGGGTCCACATTGGACGATTTACTGTCCGATGAGGACCCGTGGCTGCGCGCCCATGCCCGGCTGCACCGCGCACGGATACAGCTGAACCGCTGGCACGACTCGGCCGCACAGGAAGCCGACACCCGCGAGGCTGTCCGCCTGTTCCGGCAGAGCGGGGAACGCTGGGGGATGTCGCTGGCGCTGAACAGCCTCGCCGAGGTCGTCGGCCGTCGCGGCGAACTGGAGGAAGCCGTTGCGTGCTACGAGGAATCCATCCAGGTCGTGTCGGAGATCGGTTCGGCCGAAGACGTTCTCTTCGCGCGAGGACGGCAAGCGCACCTGTTCTGGCAACTCGGCGACGCGGCAGCAGCGGCGACCGCGACAGCCGCTGCCGAACGAGACGCGCGGACCGTGCCGTTCCCTGATTCGCTCGCGTTTCTAGCCCAGACGAAAGCGGATCTGGCACGCTGGCGCGGAGACCGCACGGAAGCCCGGGCGGAACTGAACCGGGCCGAAGCGTTGCTGAGCGAAGTCTCGCCGCATCCGTTGTTCTGCGCGATGATCCAGCATTCGCACGCCTACCTGGACGCGCAAGCCGGCGACCTGCCCACAGCCCGGGACCGCCGCCGCGAAGCACTGGCCTTGGCCGCGGAATCCGGTGAGGTGCTGTATCTGTCGATCGTCCTCGCGGGCATCGCCGACCACGCCGTGCGGCTGGACCGTCCGGTCGCCGCCGCTGACCTGCTGGCCGCAGCAGACCACCTCCGCGGCGGCCCCCACCTGGCCCTTCCCGACGCGACCGCCGCCGCGGCCGCCGTCCAGGCCCAGCCGTCAGGCACGGTCGACGACCCGGTCGCTCTCGCTTACGACGTCCTCAGCTGACGAATCCTTCGGGAGCCACCGCAGCGCAAGCACTCCCAGCCCCGCGCAGAGCACGGCCGCGATGCCCATGGCGACATGCAACCCAGTCACGTGCGCCTCCGCGGTCCCCTCCGACCGGACGACGAACGCCGCGACCGAACCGAGCACCGCGATGCCCAGCGCGTTGCCGATCTCGTTGGACGTCTCCGCGATCGCACCCGCCGAGCCCGCGCGGTCAGCCGGGACCGCGCCGACCGCAGTGTCCGCGACGAGGGAGAACGAGATCCCGTAGCCGACCCCGGCCACCACCGAGGAGGCGATGAACCAGCCGATTCCGCCGGTGGCAGTGGTCGCCAGCAGCAACGCCAATCCGAGCGCCATCGCGAAATGACACGTCACCAAGGCCGCCCGGTTCCCGATCTTCAGGGAGAACGCCGGGGTGAGGACGCAGACCGCGGTAAGCGCGGCTGCCCCCGGAAGCGCGAGCAACGCGGCGGCGAGCACGGACACTCCCAGCACCGACTGGAGGTACATCCCGGTCAGAAATGCCGCAGCTGACCAGGCGAACAGCGACAACACTCCGGTGATCACCGCGACGGTGAAGACCTTCTCGCGGAACAAGGTCACGTCGAGGAGCGGGTACTCCAACTTCCGCTGCCGCCGCAGAAACCACGTGAGCACCGCCGCTCCCAAGACCCCGGCGATCGCCGACCAGGACAGACCGTAGGCAGCAAAGTTCTTCACCGCGTAGACCGTCAGCAGCAAACCTCCCGCGGACAAGACGATGCTGAGCAGATCGACCTTGCCCGGCCGGGTCGTCTTGACCTCCCGGAGCACCACCGGCGCGGCAGCGAGGAAAACCGCGACCACCGGCAGGTTGACCAGAAACACCGACCCCCACCCGAACCGGCTCAGCAGCACCCCGCCGAGGATCGGCCCGATCGCGAAGCCGGCGGCGAACGTCGCAGCGAAAATCCCGATCGCGCGGGCCCGCCGCCGCGGCTCCGGGAACACCTCGCTGAGCACCGCGAGCCCCGACGGCAGCAGCGTCGCACCGCCGAGCCCCATCAGCACGCGACAGCCGATGAGCCATTCCGGCCCGGTCGCGAACGCGGCGCCCGCCGAGCCCGCCCCGAACACGGCGGCGCCGATCATCAGCAGTTTGAGCCGCCCGTACCGGTCGCCGAGGCTGCCGAAGGCGATGAGCAGCGAGCCTACCGCGAAGCCGTAGCTGTCGAGGATCCACAGGGCTTGGTCCGGCGTCGGGGCGAGGGCGTGCGTGATGGTCGGCATGGCCAGGAACAGGATCGAACCGTCCATCGAGACCAGCAGGACCGGTCCGAGCACCACGAGCAGCCCGAGCCAGGCGCGGCGAGTTTCCGTCATGCCCCCGATCCTGGAAACGCGCGAACCGCCTCGGCCAGCACCTGCGATGAGTACCCCTCGCAGGTGCAGGCAGCGACGCGCGCGGCTGCCTACCATCGAGGTCATGCAGACCGAAACCCTTGGCGTGTTCCTCAAAACCCGCCGCGACCGCGTGCCGCCGGAGGCCGCCGGGCTGCGGACGTACGGCACGCTCCGCCGGGTGCCCGGACTGCGCCGCGAGGAACTCGCCCAGCTGGCGGGCGTCAGCGTCGGCTACTACACGCGATTGGAGCAGGACCAGTCCGGCACCGCGTCGCCGCAAGTGCTCGACGCGCTGGCACGGGTGCTCGGGCTCGACGACGCCGAATCGAGCCACCTGCACAACCTCGCGCAACGCCCCGGTGTCTCCCGTCTGGTGCGTCCCGCGCCGGAAACGCTGGACCCGCGGGTCGCGACCCTGCTGCACGCGCTGAGCGACAGCGTCCCGGCAATCATCCTCGGCCGCCGCGGCGACGTACTGGGCTGGAACCGCACCGGCCACCTGCTGCTGGCCGAACACGTCGACTACACCGCGCCGGACTCCCCCGAAACCCGGCCGTCGATCCCGCGGATGTTCTTCCTCGACCCGCTGCACCGCGACCTCTACCGCAACTGGTCCGACCTCGCCCGCATCCACATCGGCTACCTGCGCCTGACCTCCGGCCGGCACCCGACCGACGCCCGGCTCGCGGAGCTGATCGGCGAGCTCGCGATGGGCAGCCCGGAATTCGCCGAACTGTGGGCGACCGGCGACGTCGCGGACTGCACGAGCGGACCGATGAACCTGCGCCACCCGACGCTGGGCCACGTGGACGTCGACTACCAGGTCTGGCTCCAACCCGACAGCCCCGACCACCGGCTCGAGGCCTACACCCCGCGGGACACCGCCTCCCGAGACGCACTGCGGCTGCTCGCTTCGCGCTAACGGTCACCGAAACCGCCCTGCCCGAAGCACCGCATATGGCATCATCCGCCGGTGACCGGCGAGCGGACCGACCCCCATCTCCTCGAGGAAGAAGACCTCGAAGACTTCGACTCCTGGACCGCCCAAGCCGCACTCGCCTCCCTGATCGACGAAACGCTCAGCTCCCACGAAGTCACCCGCCTGCTCGCCCGCGAATCACTGCGCACCGAAGTCGTCCGCGAGGAACTGTTCGGCAACGAGACGCTGCTCGCCAAGATCCGCACGTTGCAGGACCAGGTCATGGCCGAAGGCGACCGCGGGTTCCGGCCGCGAAACCGGGCGGTGTCTCCGGGCGAGGTGGTCTGGCTGGTCGTCGCGGTGCTGCTCGGGCTCGTCTACCTCAGCTTGATGAGCGCAGCGTGGAGTCAGCTTCCCCTGCTCTTCCGGGTTTTCGCCGGAGTCATGATGCCGTGCGTCCTGTTCGCCACCGGCGTGCTCGCGGTCCGCAAAGTCACCGCGTTGCGCGAGTGGATGAGTCCGGACGCCATGCAGTTCCACGAGGAGCAACTCGGTCTCGGGCCGCGGCGTTCGTTCGCCGCGCGCGAGATCGTGCTGCCCGAGGTCCGCGACGTCATTTCCGCGCACCGGCGGCTGCATTTCGGCACGACGCTGGTTTTCGACCAGCAACACGACCTCGGCGAGGAGGACAGCAGCCGGATCGTGCCGACCGCCGCGGCGAAACGGATCCGGCGCGTCCTCGAACGCGCGGGTTCCGGCGCGGTCGCGCTCGGCGGGCAACGCGGGTCCGGCAAAACCACCGCGATCCGTTCCATGCAGCGAGGGCTGCTGCACGGCAGCGAAAACCCCGCGCCACTGGTCGTGGTCGCCTCCGCCCCGGCCACCTACGACGCCCGCGATTTCGTGCTGCACCTGCACAAACTGCTGTGCCAAGCCGTCCTCGCCCGGATCCGGCAGACGCTGGGTCCGGAACTCGGCTGGCGCTGGTGGGCCCGCCGGTTCTGGCGCGGATCGGCCGACCTCGTCCTCTCGGCCGCGCTCGGCTGGGCTATCGGCGGCCTGCTGTGGAACGGAAAATTCACCCGGTTCCCCGTCGAACTGTGGCAGACCGTCAGCACAGTGCGGTTCCCGAATCTGCTCGGTCCACTGTGGACTAACCAGCCAGTGAGCAACCGGATCGCGCTGGCCGTGGTCGCGGTCCTCGCGCTCCGCTGGGTGTGGAAACTTCTCGCGACCGCGATCGGCGCGGTAATCCTCTTCCTGTGCCGGAAATCGTCCGCCGGGCCGCGCGCCCTCGAAGCCGAAGCACGACGGCAGTTGCTCCGGATCCAGTACCTCCTGACCTACACCACCGGCTGGTCCGGCAAGCTCGCCGTCCCGGCCGGCGGCGAGCTGGGCCGCACCCGCACCACGCAACGGGCCGAACAGCAGCTGACGCATCCGGAGGTCGTCGACGAGTTCCGCGCGTTCGCCCAGCTGACCGCCGAGTCCTTGCGCGAGGAGGGAATCACCGATCGGGTCGTGGTCGCGATCGACGAACTCGACAAGATCGGCGAGCAGGACAAGGCCCAGCAACTGGTGAACGACATCAAGGGCATCTTCGGCGTGCCCGGCTGCCTGTACTTCGTGGCGGTGTCCGACGACGCGGTGCTCAGCTTCGAGCAGCGCGGACTGGCCGTGCGCGACGCGTTCGACAGCGCGTTCTCCGAGGTCGTGCGCCTGGAATCGTTCACGCTGGACGAAAGCAGGCTGTGGATCGCGCAACGGCTGCCCGGCGTCCCGGAGCAGTTCTGCTACCTCGGCCACTGCCTCTCCGGCGGCCTTCCCCGCGACCTGCGCCGCACCACGATCGACATGGTGGACGTGACGATCGAGCACTACGAACCGTCGCTGTCGACGGTCACCGGCATCCTGGTCCGCGCCGACCTGACCGCCAAAGCGAGCGGCTTCACCGGACAAGCTCGCGGGCTCACGCAGACTCCGGAGCTGACCGAACTGTGGCCAAAACTGCTCCGCATCCCCGACACCCGCGAAGCGGTGGAACTCGCCGAACTAGCCGCCGAACTGCACGAAGGCGCGACCCCCGACCTCGCCGACGCGGTCAACCGATTGCGGTTGCACAGCAGCGCGTTCGTCCTCTTCTGCGCCACCGTCCTGGACGTGTTCACCGACGCGCTCACTCAGTCCCGCCTCACACCGAGCCTGCACGAACTGGCCGTCGCCCGACGCCGTCTCGCGCTGGACCCGCACCTCGCCTGGGCCGCCCTGAACGACTTCCGCAAAGCACACGACCTTCCGCTGCCCGGGCGCGAATAGCGGACGGTCAGCGGAAGAGACGGAAGAACCCCCGCACCTGCTCGACCAGCGACTCCGGTTGCTCCAGCGCGGCGAAGTGACCGCCACGCGGCAGTTCCTCGAACCAGCGCAGGTCGGTGAACCGCAGTTCGGCCTCGCGCCGCGATGGACGCGTTATGTCGCGCGGATAGACCGACAGTCCGGAAGGCGCGGTGACCTTGTCCCGGAAGTTGGCGAAGCTCTCCCAGTACAGCCGTGCCGACGACGTGGCCGACGCGGTGAACCAGTAAACCGAGATCTCGTCGAGGATCTTCTGCCGCGGCAACGCGTCCTCGGGGTGGCCGTCGTTGTCCGTCCAGGCCCAGAACTTCTCGGCGATCCAGGCGGCTTGACCCGCCGGGGAGTCGGTGAGGCCGTAGCCGAGGGTCTGCGGCCGGGTCGCCTGGAGCGCCGAGTATCCGCGGCCGGTGCGCTGAAATTCCTTCTCTGCCTCAAGATTCGCCAGCTCCGCGGGTGTCGGGTCAGCGAATGTGCCCGCCGCCACGGACCCCAGGTTCAGGTGGACGCCGGCGACCCGCTCGGGAGCCACCTCGCCCAGCGCGCCGGACACTGCCGAACCCCAGTCGCCGCCCTGCGCGCCGTACCGTTCGTAGCCCAGCGAGATCATCAACGTGTCCCAGGCGCGCGCGATTCGGGTGACGCCCCAACCGGTCCTCGACGGCTTGTCACTCCAGCCGTACCCGGGCAACGACGGCGCGACCACGTGGAACGCGTCCGCCGGATCCCCGCCGTGCGCGCGCGGATCGGTCAGCGGGCCGAGGACGTCCAGGAACTCCAGCACCGAACCCGGCCATCCGTGCGTGAGCACGAGCGGGAACGCGTCCGGCTCCGGCGAGCGGACATGCAGGAAGTGGATGCCCAGCCCGTCGATCGTCTCGCGGTACTGCGGGAAAGCGTTCAGCCGCTCGGCGAACCCGAAGTCGTAGTCCTCGGCCCAGCTGCGGCACAGTTCCTGCGCATAAGCCAGTGGCAACCCCTGCGACCAGTCGTCCACCGGCTCGGCCTCGGGCCATCGCGTTCGGCGCAATCGTTCACGCAGATCCGCGATCTCGGCTTCACTGACACTGACTTTGAATGGCTCGGCGGCCACGGCGGGCTCCTTTCCGGGACTGGCTGAGAACGACTCCGGCCAGCGGGAGGGCCGCGAGTACCGCGAGGGCCACCGGCATCGGCACGAGGCCGGACAGACCCGCGACCGCGGCCGGGCCGATTCCGCCGCCCAAAGCGGTCATGAAGTTGAACAGGCCCTGTGCGGTATCGCGATCATCCGCGGCGACCAGTTCCGGCGCGAGGCCGACAAGTACGGCCTGGGAACCGGCGAACCCGCACACGGTGAGCGCCGCGCCGATGACCACCGCGACCGGCCCGTCGAAGACCGCGACCACGAGGACCCCGACGACAGTGAGTCCCGCGAGTCCGGCCGCCATCTACCAACTGGTGAACCGGTCGTGCAGGGTGCCCACTAGTCTCCCGGCCAGCACTGAGCAGGCGGCGGCCGGGACCAAGATCGCGCCAGCTTCAAGGGCACCGCCGCCGGTGGCCTGTTCGATCAGGGACGGGGCGACGAACAGCACCCCGTAGTAACCGGCGAAGACCGTCCCGCCGATCAGACCGGCTGGCAGGAAGCCGTGTGCTGCGATCACCCGCCGAGGCACGAACCCGTCGGGCAAGCGCCGCACGCGCCGCCACAGTCCCGCCGCGGCGAGCACACCGGCGACAGCCACGGCGACGGTGACCGGAGCGGGCAGGCCGACCGAACGCGCTTGCAGCAACGCGATCAAGGAGCCAGCGAGCACCGACAGCACAGCCGCGCCGACAATGTCGAGCCGCCCGTCCCGCTCACCACCGTCGGTCCGCGTGAACGTGCGCCTGC
Source organism: Amycolatopsis nivea (assembly GCF_004522235.1). Taxonomy (GTDB): domain Bacteria; phylum Actinomycetota; class Actinomycetes; order Mycobacteriales; family Pseudonocardiaceae; genus Amycolatopsis; species Amycolatopsis nivea. The sequence goes on along the minus strand of NZ_SDLT01000032.1, from coordinate 45,685 downwards.
GCGCCACCACAGCCAGCAGCAAGGGCAGCGCGAGGGCCGGGAGCGCGAGCACGGCACGCCACCCCAGCCATGCAGTGACCGCCCCGCCCAGCAGCGTTCCGCACGCCGACGCCGTCGCGCTGGCGGCCGCGATGATTCCCAGCGCGCGAATCCGTTCCCGCCCAGGAAGAGCGGTGGCCGCGGCGAAGACGGCGATCACGGTCGCACCCGCCCCCGCGCCGCCGATCAGCCGACCGGCGATCACGACCGGCAGCGTCGAACCCGCCCCGGCGAGCACCGAGCCCGCGGCGAGCACCACGACTCCGGCGACGAGCACCCGCAGCGGACTCCACCGGGCCATCAACCGGCCCGCGACCGGCATCGCGAGCGCGGAGGTCAGCGACCACGCGGCGAGAATCCAGGCCGTGGCCCCGAACGGCACCGCGAGCGCGCGGCCGATGGCAGGCAGCGCCACCGCCGGCGCGCCCAGCGCCACATACATCGGCAGCACCAGCATCCCCAGCGTCAGCCCCAGCCGCCGCCCGTCCGCGCTCGCAGCTTCCGCCGCAGGTATCCTGTGACACGCGAACGCACCCATGGGTGTCACAGTACGAAGACACGAGGAGACACGTCAAATGCTGGATGCGTATCACGTGCAGACGGCCGTCGACCTCGCCAACACTTTGCGGCCGATCAAGGGAGAGGACGCGCTCGAGACCGTGGAGCAGCTGCGGGACTTCCTCGCCGGCCATCCCGCGGCCGCGCCTTCACGCCGTCTCACCCGCGCCGACCTGGCAGAAGTCCGCGAGTTGCGCGAGACCGTGCGCGCCGTGCTGGAACGAGCGAGCACCGACGCGGTCGAAGCCGCGGCCCTGATCAATGCCGGGCTACGGGACAGCCGAGCCACCCCGGAACTGCGGCACGAGGACGACCGCTGGTGGACCGAGGTGACTTCCGACACCGACCGCTGCTCAGCACATCTGGCGGCGACCACGCTCAGCGCACTGGCCTCCGTGATCGCCACCCACGGTCCGTCGCGCCTCGGCGTCTGCGCAGGACTGAACTGCCGAGCTACTTTCGTCGACCTGTCGCGCAACGGCTCGAAGCAGTACTGCACCCGGAATTGCGCGCACCGGGCCAGCGTCGCGGCCTACCGGAGTCGGCAAAACGCGGACTGACTCGCGGATCTCACGACCCCAGTTCAGGCACCCGCTCCCCCGCCGGCGGCCCCGGCGGGGTCCCGTCTCCGAACGGCCTTCCGCCCAACTCCTCCCGTCCGTGCGGCGTCAGCCACCCCGACAGGTCCGGCCCCAGCGGCACGATCCCGGTCGGGTTCACGTTCCGGTGCACCACGTAGTAATGCTCCTTGATCTGCCCGAAATCGATCGTGTCCCCGAAACCGGGCGTCTGGAACAGATCCCGCGCGTACCCCCACAGCACCGGCATCTCCGCGAGCTTCTGCCGGTTGCACTTGAAATGCCCGTGGTACACCGCGTCGAAGCGAACCAGGGTCGTGAACAGCCGCACGTCCGCCTCGGTGATCGTGTCGCCCACCAGGTATCGCTGGCCGGACAGCCGCTCGGACAGCCAGTCCAGCCGGGAGAACAACGCGCGGTACGCCTCTTCGTACGCCTCCTGCGAAGTGGCGAAACCCGCTTTGTACACGCCGTTGTTCACATCCCGGAAGACCTTCTCCGCGACGTCCTCGATCTCGTCGCGCAGCCGTTCCGGATACAGCTCGGGCGCGCCGTCGCGATGGTAGGCGCCCCATTCCAGCGACAGATCGACGGTGATCTGCTTGAAGTCGTTCGTCACCACCCGTCCACTTGGGACATCCACAATGGACGGAACGGTGATCCCGCGCGGATAGTCCGGATACCGCGCGAAAAACGCCTCCTGCAGCCGTTCGATGCCGAGCACCGGGTCGCGGCCGCCGGGGTCGAGGTCGAAAGTCCAGCTGCGCTCGTCGTGCGTCGGACCGCACAGGCCCATCGACAGCACCTCTTCGAGGCCGAGCAGCCTGCGCACGATCGACGCGCGGTTCGCCCACGGGCACGCGCGCGCGATCACCAGGCGGTAGCGGCCCGGCTCCACCGGCCAGCCGTCGCGGCCGTCGGCGGTGATGCGGTCGGAGATGTAGTTCGTGTCGCGCTTGAACTCACCCTGGTCGGGCATCGGAACCCTTTCGTCGCGGAGTCAGGTCTGATCGTCCGGGCAGGCGGGACAGTCCGGCGGCTCCAGCGCGGCGGCCAGCCGGGCGAGGATCGGGCCCGCGGCGCGGACCTCCTCGGGCGAGAGGTGGTCGAACAGGTACGAGCGCACGCGCTCGAGATGCCCGGGGTACGCGGCGGCGAGCTTCGCCCGCCCCAGTTCGGTGAGCGTCGCGTGCGCGGCCCGGCGGTCCTGCGGGCATTTCACCTTCTGGACCAGGCCGCGGCGCACCATGGCCTCGACGACCCGGCTGATCCGGCTCAGCGACAGCGCCGCGGACTCCGCCAGATCGGTGAGCCGCAGCCTGCCTTCGGGCGCTTCCGAGAGCGACACGAGCACGGTGTAATCCGTCAGCGAGACGCCGGTGTCGTGCGCGAACTGGTCCTCGAGAGCCCTCGGCAGCACTGTGACGACCCGCATCAACGGACGCCACACTGCCTCTTCTTCGCTGGTCAGCGGGGTTCTGTTCACCACAGACGAGGAGTATATCCGACACTTGCTCGCGCAATCAGTTATTGTGGGCTACAGTGCTAGTTGAACACTCAACCAAGGACCCGAAGGAACGGAACTCATGACCAGCGCGACCACCTACTCCCACCTGACCGGCACCTACACGATCGACGGCTCGCACAGCCGGATCGGCTTCGTCGCCCGCCACGCCATGGTCACCAAGGTCCGCGGCTCCTTCAACGAGTTCGAGGGCTCGTTCACCCTGGACGGCGAGAACCCGGCCAACTCGAGCGCGAACGTCACCATCCAGACGAAGAGCGTCGACACCCGCAACGCCGACCGCGACGGTCACCTGCGCAACAACGACTTCCTGTCCTGCGACCAGTTCCCGACCATCACCTTCACCTCCACCGGGATCGCGCAGACCGGCGAGGACACCTTCGACGTGACCGGCGACCTGACCGTCAAGGACGTCACCAAGCAGGTCACCATCCCGTTCGAGTTCGGCGGCTCGGCGAAGGACCCGTTCGGCAACGACCGCGTCGGCTTCGAGGGCTCGACCTCGATCAACCGCAGCGACTACGGCGTCACCTTCAACGCCGCGCTCGAGACCGGCGGCGTGCTGGTCTCGGACAAGATCACCCTCGAGTTCGAGATCTCCGCGATCAAGAACGCCTGAACCGCCCCAGCTGTCCGTGAAGGGCTCCTTGCCGGAATCCGATTCCCGCAAGGAGCCCTTCACGTACTTCGGCTAAGCGGCGCGCAACCCGGCGATACCGACTTCGAGCGCGGCTTCGAGGTGTTGCGGCTCCCCCGTGGTCAGCAGCATCAGCACCCCGCCTTGCACCCCGGCCAGCAGCGCCGACGCGGCCCGCTTCGGATCCAGCCCTGGCCGGGTCTCCCCCGCCGCCCGCAGGTTCTCGATCCCCGCGGTCAGCTCGCACAGCCAGCGCTCCATCAGCTGCGTCACCACCGCCTGCGCGCCCGGGGTGTTGCGGCCGATCTGCGACATCACCACGTTCAGCGGGCAATGCCTGCCCTGCTCGGTGTAGTGCCCGAGCACCACCTGCTGCCAGGTCCGGAAGTCGTCCCAGGTGCGCAGCGCGCCGAGCGACGGCTGCTGCACCTCCAGCACCCGGTCCGCCTCCCAGCGCGCGACGGCCAGCAGCAGCTCTTCCTTGCCGTCCGGGAAGTAGTGGAACAGCTGGCTTTTGCTGGTCCTGGTCTGCGCGCGGACGTCATCGAGCGTCGTCGCGAGCACGCCGCGCTCGCGGATCACCTCGGCCGCGCCCTCCACGATCCGCTGTCGCGTGGCCTCGCCCTTGCGCGTGAGCGTCATCGCCTGCCTCCTGATTGGACCTGAGAGTCCACTCTACCCGCGAGTGATCAGAACGCGGCGCCTCCGTCCGACCAGGACGTCTGGCCGAAGTCCTCGTCGTCCACCGGCGCGCGGCGCGGTCGGGGACGCTCGGGCTCCGGAGCTTCCGCGACTTCCTCTTCTTCTACGACCGCCTCGGGCGCGGCCTCGGGAGTGCCCTTCGGCCAGACGCACGGCGACGTCGCGCCGAGGTAAAGCTTCCCGAGTTCGTTTGCCTGCAACGACATGTCGAAGCCGTCCCGCTCGTTGCGCGCGAAGACGTACTGGTCGGTCGGCCGCCGGTCGGTCAGCACCGTGAAGCCGTGCCCCTGCCACCAATCCACGACGGCGTCGAACTGCGCCGTGAAGGTGTCCGGTTCGAGGCCGGTCACCTCGTAGGTGGCGGAGATTTCGTACCGCCCCGCCGGACCGTTGTCGGTCGGGTCGGTGCATTCGGACCGGTTGCGGGAGAACAGTTCCCGCGCGGCCGGCGCGGGCAGCACCGCGAACACGGCGCGCACATAGCCCTCGACCCGGTCGCGGGCTTCGGTTTCGGTGATCGTGGTGGTCATGGCTTCACCTCCTGGGGAGCAGGCTACGAGAGGAAGGGCGGCGAGGCAGGCCAGCGCGGTGCGGCGCGCCGTCACGCCGGCAACCCGGCGATGATCCGGCCGAAGCTGCGCAGCGACGGGTTGTTGTCCTCCCAGTATTGGCTGTGCGCGGCCCCGGACAGACCGCCCTCGTACCACGGGCCCTTGTCGCCCGGCGCGGACTCGAAGACCTGGCCGCCGAATCCGTCGCCGGTCGGGCTCGGGCCGAGCGGGTCATGGCCGCCGACGCCGATGTTGGTGATCTTGATGAGGTCGTGTTCCGCGACCGTCGAGTGCACGTGCTGGGCGACTTGATCCTGCGGGACGCCGTCGAGGTGCAGTTGGTTCGCGTGCTCGACGCCGACACCGGGGCTGCCGGCGAAGATCAGGTCGTCGGCATTGAGGCCGCCGTCGCGAGCCGCGTGGCCGATTACCGTCGTGCCATAGCTGTGGCCCAGCACAGTGTTGTGCGACGGCGCGCCTTCGTGCGATGCCCGCAGTCCGTCCTCGAATTTCGACAACGCCGCTTTGCCGCCGTCGGCGTATTTCTCGCTGGCGGCGTTCACGAGTTCATCCGGCGCGTCGTAGCCGACCCAGGTGATCACCGAGGTCGACGGCGAGCCCGCCATCGTCGCCGACTGCCACATCTTGTCCGACCGGCCGAGGTCGCCGCCGATCTTGGCCAGTTCGCTGCCGGTGCCGGGCACGTAGGTCGCGACATTCGCCGCGGTGTCCGGGTTTCCGGCCGCGACCACCGCGGTGCCGTCGCCGCTGACGTCGAGCGAGATCAGGAAGGCGGGCGGTTTGCCGTCGCCGGTGGCCGCGAGCCGGTCGCGGATCGCGGTGAGGCCGCGGAGTTGCGCGTCGTCGCCCTTGCGCTTGTCGATTTCCTGTTGCAGCACAACGCGATTCGCCGCGTCGCGATCGACCACTGGGATGCCGTCGAGGTTGCGGATCAGATCCGGGTTGTCGCGCAGGATCGAGGACTGCGCGGAGTCGGACAGACTGTCCCACCACGCCCGGTTCTCCGCCGGGGTGCCGTTCGGTTTCGGCTGGCTGCTGGTCGCCATCGCCAGCGCGACGACGCCCGTCCCGCCGCTTTCGCCCTTCGCCGCGCGATCGAGCACGACGGTGAGGTCCGCGTCGACCGCGGTGGCGTCGCGGAGAATCTGGCCGACCCGGTCGGCGACCTCGGCTTGCCGCTCGGGTTCTCCGCTGACCCCGCCGCCGTCGTCGATCCGCATTCCGTTGCGCGAGGCGAAATCGTCGACGTCGCGCACCGCCGAGCTGATCCGCTCGACCGCCAGCTGCGCGTCGTGCACCCCGCGCCGGACCGCCGACACGTCGGTGGTCAACTGCCGCAATTCCGCCGTGAGCGCAGTGCCTTTGGCGGTCGCCGCGTCTGCCGCGTCGCCTTGCCAGGCACCGAACTTCGTCATGGCGTCGGCGTCGTCGTTCGCCGCGGTGAGCCGCGCGGCCCGGGCGCCGAGCGCGTCGACCGCCGCGGCGAGGTCAGCCGGGTTCCAGCGCCGGACGTCTCCCCAGGTGATCATCGGCCCGCCGCCGCGATCTCGCCGGCCGCGTTCTGGTCGCTGTCGCGGTAGCCGGCCGCGGCCTGGTCGAGGTTCTCCGCATAAGCCTCGGTGTCGGCGGTCCACTTCGGAACGACGCGGCCCCAGGTGTCGGACAGCCGATCCGCCGCCGCCGCGCTCGTGCCGCCGGACAGCCCGACCCCGGCGAGCGCGCCCGCGAGGTCGACCGTCCGCACGGTCGCCGCCGCCTGGTGCGCCCGTCCGGCCGCGGTCACGACCTCCCTCGGAGCGACCTCGAAACCCGTTCCCATGCGCATCTCCCCCACCGCGGCGACCGGACGCCCGGTACGACGGACGTCCCCGGCAGCCGGTTCCCCACAGTTCGACGTTCGCGGAAACTCTTGACAAGATCTCCCTGCCACCGCGTTGACCTGCGAAAACGCCCGCCTACCGTGTCCACATATGTGAACGCTAGTCACGTGACTGAATAGTTATCAGCCCGCGTCTTGCCCGCCGGTGACCAGCGTGTGACTGTGTACGGCGAAGTTCGAACGGGAGCGAGCCGGGCAGGCGAACAGCGTGGAAAGGCGCTGTGCGACGGCGGATCCGGCCGTTCCGCAGTGCTGGACCAGTCCGGCAGTCCTTGTCCCCTCGACCCCCATTCGTCCGGCCAGGACGGCGCTGACCTCGCGGGCAGCGGACCAGGACCGGCCGGCCATCCCGGAAAGAGACGGCTCGGCAATGACACAGACAGCCGCGGCGCGGCGGCCCATCGGCAGAACGACGCTGTACTTCTTCGGTGCCCTCGGCGGCATCCTGTTCGGTTACGACCTCGGCGTCATTTCCGGGGTGTTGCCGTTCATCGGGAAACTCTGGGGCCTGTCCGGCTGGGACAAAGGCGTCATCACCGCGAGCATTTCGATCGGTGCGATCGTCGGCGCGAGTTTCTCCTCCCGGCTCAACGAAAGGCTCGGCCGCCGCCGCACGATCATGGTGGCCGCGGTCGTCGTCATCATCGGCACGCTCGCGGCCACGTTTTCGCCGACGTTCGCGTTGCTGATCATTTCCCGGCTGGTGATCGGCGTCGGCATCGGTCTTTCGTCCTCGACGGTCCCGACGTACCTGTCGGAACTCGCCCCGGCCCGGCTGCGCGGGGCGATGGGCGCGCTGAACCAGATCTTCATCGTGCTCGGCATCCTGATCGCGTTCCTGGTCAGCTACGGGCTCGGCAGCTCGGGCAACTGGCGGCTGATGTTCGCCGGCGCGATCGTGCCCGCGGTGATCCTGCTGGCCGGCCTGGTGTTCCTGCCCGAAACGCCGCGCTGGCTCGTCGCGAACGGCCACGAGGAACAGGCCCGCGCGGTCCTGCTCAGCTCGCACGGCGGCGGCGTGAACGTCGACGAGGAGATCGGCACGATCCGCGAGGTGATCCGGCTCGACTCGGAATCGGCGAAGACCCGGCTCCGCGACCTGCTGACGCCGACCGTGCGGCCGATGCTCGTGGTGGCCCTGCTGCTCGCGATCGGCCAGCAGTTCAGCGGCGTGAACGCGGTGAACGCGTACTTCCCGACGATGCTGATCGGCCTCGGTTTCGCGACCCAGGCGGCCCTGCTGTCCGGCGTGCTGCTCGGCGTGACCAAGTTCCTGTTCACCGCGTGGGTCGTGTTCGTGGTCGACCGGTGGGGCCGCAAGCCGCTGCTGCTGATCGGCAACGTGCTGATGGTGATCACCCTGGTCGGGGCCGGATTCATCGTGCTGGAAGTCCACGATACCGCGACCAAGGGCATCCTGATGCTCGTCGCGATGGTGCTCTACCTGGTCGGCTACGAACTCGGCTGGGGCGCGGTCGTGTGGGTCATGATGGCCGAGGTGTTCCCGCTGAAGGTGCGCGCCGCGGGCATGGGCGTGAGCAGCGTCGTGCTGTGGGCCGCGACCGGCATCATCAGCGCCGTGTTCCCGATCATCTCCGACCCGGGCGCACTCGGCCTCGGCGGCTCGATGTTCCTGTTCGCGGGCATCAACGTGGTCCTGTTCTTCCTCACGAAGTGGCTCGTCCCGGAAACCAAGGGCCGGTCGCTGGAGGAAATCGAACTCGACCTGCGCGGACGGACGCACGCGAAGGCACGCGCCTGATTTTTCCTCTCGGGGTGCAGCCGGGCGGCAGGGATTTCCCTTGCCGCCCGGCTGTTTTTTACCGCCCGAGCATCCGGTACTGCCGGGTGGCGAGCGGCAGGAAGACCGCCGTCAGCACTGCGGGCCACGCCATCGCGAGCAGCACGGAATGCTCCGCCGCCCAGCCATTCGCGGCCCACGCCGGATTGCCCGCCAGCTCGCGCACCGCGGAAGCCGTTGCGGTGAGCGGATTCCACGTCGCGACCGCGCTCAGCCAGGCAGGCATGGTGTCCGGGGAAACGAAAACGCCGGAGAGGAATCCGACCGGCCACACCAGCACCTGCACCGAAACCGCCGACTCCGGGGTCTTCAGCAGCAGTCCGAGATAGATCCCGATCCAGACGAAGGCGAACCGCAGCCACAACAGCAGCCCGACCGCGCCCAGCACGGACACCTGGTGCGGCCGCCAGCCCAGCGCCAGCCCCGCTCCCATCATTACGACGAGTCCGGCGACCGCGCTGATCAAGTCGGCGAGACACCGTCCGGTCAGCACGGCGAGCCCGCTGACCGGCATCGCGCGGATCCGCTCGGTAACGCCCTTCGCGGCGTCGGAAGTCACCGCGAGGACGGTGGATTCCAGCCCGAACAGCATGGTCATCGCGAGCATGCCGGGGATGAGGAAGTCGATGTACGCGCCGTCCCGGATGTCCATCGCGCCGCCGAACAGCTGGCCGAACATCACCACGATCAGGACCGGGAACAGCAGCGTGACCGCGATCGAGACCGGCCGTTGCTTCCAGTGCACCAGGATCCGCCGGGTCAGGACGGCGGTGTGCGTCGGCCAGGACACGCGCCCGGGTGCGGTGGCGGGGATGGTCATCGCGCCTCCTCAGTCGCGTTGCCGATCAGGAGCAGGAAAACCTCGTCGAGCGTCGGCTTCCGGACGACCGTCTCGACCCGGTCCGGCCCGACCTTCGCCTTCAGCTCGTCCGGCGTGCCCGCGGCGACGACCCGCCCGGCGTCGAGGACCGCGATCCGGTCGGCGAGCTGATCGGCCTCCTCCAGGTACTGCGTGGTCAGCAGCACCGTGGTGCCGGTGCCGGCCAGCGCGCGGACGTCCGCCCAGACGTCGATGCGGGCGGCCGGGTCGAGCCCGGTCGTCGGCTCGTCGAGGAACAGCACCGCCGGGTTCAGCAGGAGCCCGGCGGCCAGGTCCAGCTTGCGCCGCATGCCGCCGGAGTAGCCGGAGACGGACCGGCCTGCGGCCTCGGCGAGACCGAACCGGTCCAGCAGCTCCGTCGCTCGTGTACGCGCCGCCCGCGAGGGCAGTCCGCCGAGCCTGCCGAACAGTTCGAGGTTCTGCCTGCCGGTCAGAATCTCGTCCACCGAGGCGTTCTGCCCGACCAGCCCGATCCGCCGCCGCACCTCGTCCGGCTCGGCGACCGCGTCGAAACCGGCCACCCGCACCTCGCCCGCGTCCGGCCGCAGCAACGTGGTCAGAATCCGGACCGCCGTCGTCTTGCCCGCACCGTTGGGACCGAGCAGTCCGCACACCGTTCCCGGCTCGACCCGCAGGTCAAACCCGTCCAGCGCGGCCCGTTCGCCATACCGCTTCTGCACCCCGCACGCCAGCAGGCCATCTACTCCGTATGCCATACGAAGAAGGCTAGCACAACACTCCGTATTGCCTACGGAGTTAAGTTCCTATGCTGGTCACGTGACGACTGACGGCAACCCCGGCGACCCCGCCGCGACGATCGCTCTGCTGTGGGGCACCCGCCAGCTGCCGAAGCGCGGCCCGAAGCACGGACTGACCCCGGCCCGGATCGTCGACGCCGCGGTCGAGGTCGCGGACACCGAACAGGACCTGGCGACGCTGTCGATGCGCCGGGTCGCCGAATCGCTGGGCGTCGGGACGATGTCGCTCTACACCTACGTTTCGTCGCGCGCGGAGTTGGTCGAAGCGATGGTCGACGCGGTGTACGGCGAGGCGGTAGCCGAACTGTCCGAAATAGACGCCGACGACTGGCGCGACGGCCTCCGCCGCGTCGCCGCCGTCAACTGGGCGATGCACCTGAGGCATCCGTGGCTGCTGCAAGTCTTCACCGGCCGTCCGACGCTCGGTCCCAACGCGATCGCGAAGTACGACCTGGAACTGGCGGTCGTCGACGGGATCGGCCTGTCGGACCTCGAAATGGATTCGACGATCACGCTGGTGACCACCCACGTGGAAGGCCTGGCGCGCCGCAAGGTCGAAGCCGCGCGCGTGGTGCGGCAAACCGGGATGACCGACCAGCAATGGTGGGCCGCGACCGCCCCCGCACTGGCGGAGGTCTACGAACCGCGCCGCTTCCCGGTCGCGGACCGGGTCGGTGCCGCCGCCGGGCAAACGCACCAGGCTCCGTACAGCCTCGACCACGAGTACGCGTTCGGCTTGGACCGCCTGATCGAAGGCATTGCCGCGCTGGTCAACCGACCCGCTGAGTAGCGTCCTTCCGCCCCAACACCGCCCCCGCGCTCGCGAGCCCAACACAGGCGAGCGCCACCCACTGCACCGCACGCAAGTGCTCACCGAGAACCAGCACCCCGGCCAGCCCCGCACTCGCCGGCTCAAGGCTGGCCAGCACCCCGACCGTCCGGGCAGGCAGCCGTCGCAAAGCCGCCAGCTCCAAGGAATACGGCACCACCGCCGATAACGCGGCCACCACTACGCCGACCAGCAACACCCGAGGCGTCACCAGCCGGGTGCCTTGGTCGATCACCCCTAACGGCACCGAAAGCACGGCAGCCCAAGCCAACGCCAGCGCAAGCGGACCCCCTCCCGCACTGCTTGCTCCCGCGCGTTAGCTGAGCAGGAAGTAGGCAGCCATGCACGCGCCAGAAGCCAACGCGAGAACCACGCCGGCGAGCGGAAAACTGACGTCGCGCGGAGCGTAGAACAACCACACCCCGACTCCGGCCACGACCGCACAGGCCACGTCGCGGATACGTCGCGAAGTGAACAACGCCAAGGAAATCGGCCCCAACAACTGCAACGCACTCGCCAACCCCAATGGCAAGATGGTCAGCGCCGGATAGATCAAATTCATCCCCGCGATGGCCGTGCCGAAGCCGAGGATCACCCTCCTTTCCGCCCAACTGCGCGGCACCGCAGGCCGGTACAGAGCCAGCAGAACCGCCGCAGCCAGCCCAAGCCGCAACGCCACCACACCGGACGCGCCGACGTCCTCGGACAACTGCTTCCCGAACGCCTGCCCGAACTGGACGCTCAGCACACTCCCCACCATCAGCGCAGGCGCATTCCTCATCCCTCCAGGCTTGCCTCTGGCAAGCGTGCACGTCCAACGAATCTTTCCGCACGAAACCGTTTAGCCTGGACTACATGATTGACCACCGGTTGCACGTCCTGCGAACCCTCGCCGAGTACGAAACCGTGACCGCGACCGCCGCCGCACTGCACCTGACCCCGTCTGCCGTCTCGCAGCAATTACGGTTGCTGGCCCGGGATCTGGAGGTGGAACTCCTGGTGCCGCAAGGCCGTCGAGTGCAACTGACGCCCGCCGCACACATCGTGCTCCGACACGCCGACGCCCTACGCCCGCAATGGGAAGCAGCCCGCGCGGAACTCGCCGCGGAGGCCACTGAACTCCGCGGCACACTGCGCCTGTGCGGCGTCTCCTCCGCTGGCGACCCTCGCCGCCCCCGCCGTCGCCAGCCTGCGCCGGACGAATCCGTTGATAGAAACGCAAATCACCGAAGAGGAAAGCGCCGACTGCTACCGCCTCCTCCTCGCCGACGAAGCCGACATCGCCTTGGTCCTGCCCGGCCCGGAAGCACCGCCGGTCACCGATTCCCGCTTCGAGCAGACCCCGTTGACGACCGACCGCCAAGACCTGCTCGTCGCCGCCACCCACCCCCTGGCCCGCCGCAAGGGAATCGAACTCGCCGAGGCGGCTGATCAGCCGTGGATCGTCAAGAAACACAACAACGACACTTATCCCTTGGTGACCGCAGCCTGCGCCGCCGCTGGTTTTACGCCTCGGATCGTGCATGAGGTCAAGGAGTGGTACGCAGTTTCTGCCCTCGTCGCGGAAGGCCTCGGCGTGTGCCTGATGCCGAGGATTGTGCCATTGCCGGAGCACGCGGTTAAGCGGATTCCTTTGCTGGGCACGTCTATTCCTACCCGCCAATTGCTGACCGCGGTACGACGTGGCAGCAGCGGACATCCTCTTGTCAGTGCAGGCCTTGCGGCACTGCGCGCCATTGCCTCGGGGAGACCCTCCCGGTAGCCCGGTACGAACAGTGACCAACCGGGCTCTGAACTGCGCACCGCGGAACCACGCTTAACCCCAGCAAGCCATCGCCATCTCGTGGCTCAGCGCCCTGCGGTAGACATCCTCTGGCAGTCCTACCGCATTGTGCGATGTTGCCTCGGCGCGCAGTGGACCAGGCGCATCAAGGAATCTGAGCCTCAATCTGGGCCAAGTAACCGTCGACGATTTCTTCAAACGCGGCGCGGCGATCCGCCCCGAGGGGACGGACTTCGCGGGCGAAGAACGCCAACGCGGGGAAGCGTTCGGGATCGGCGCCGAGCACTGCGACGCGGAACTGTTCCAGACCCTGTTCGTACTCCTCGGCGGTGATGCTGCTGACGCCAGCCTCGGCGGCGATCAGGGCGGCGATGAGGACCACGAGGCGGTGGTACAGCACCGGGATCTGTTCGTCGGGAACCCCGGCCGCGCGCAGGGCTTGCAGCAATTCCTCCATGACCAACCGGGATCCGGTGCCGCCGGACGCGTAGCGGCCCCACACGGTGGCGAGTTGAGGCTGCTCTCCAAAGGCCTCGCGCAGGCACAGCGCCAGTGCGGTGATGCGCTGCTTCCAAGTGCCGTCCGGACGGTAGCCCTCCATGGCGGCCAGCAGGATCCGGTCCGCGACGGCGCGCAGCAGTTCGGTCTTGTTGCGGAAGTGCCGGTAAAGGCTGGAGGGATCGGTCCCGAGCGCGGCGGCGAGTTTTCGCACGCTGAACGACTCCGCGTCGCTCGTGCGCAGCAGGTCTTCCGCGGTGTCCAGGATCTCGTCGGTCGACCATCGCCTGCGACCGGTCATCTCGGCCCCTCTCGTCCGGCCCAGCATAACCTATGCACTTAGCAATGCACACAGTGTGTGCATAATGAGGACAAGTCACTGGGGACACCACGACGCACCCGGCTTTCCGCCGGGAGGAAAGAAGGAATCATGGGAGAACCCGCTGCCCCGACGAGACCGCCGGAGCCGGACTACTCGGTGATCACGCCCGAGGAACTGCACGTCTACCGCGAGGCGGAGAACCGCTTCCGGGCTTCCAGCGCGGCACACCCGATCATCGGAGAGCCGAGCCCCGACGCCGAGATCGAGTGGCGCGAGATCGCTCTGCCCGGCCGCGACCTGCCGGTCCGGGTCTACCGGCCGAGGCTGGAAGCCACACTGCCGTTGGTGGTCCATGTCCACGGAGGCGGCTTCGTGGGCACGGCGGCGCAGTGCGACTGGACCAACAGCCGTCTCGCCGCGCGGCTTCCCGCCGTTGTCGTCTCGGTAGAACACCGCCTGCTCGCACCCGACAGCCCGCTCGCGAACGCCGCGGACGACGGCTGGAACGTGCTCTGGCACCTGGTCCGGCACCCCGCGGAGTGGGGCATCGACCCCGCGCGCGTGGCGGTCTTCGGCGAGAGCTGTGGTGCCCTTATCAGCGCACTGGCTGCCGTTCGCGCCAGGGACGCCGGTCTCGAGCTTAAGGCGCAGGTCCTGGTCAACCCGGTCGCCGACGTGACCGGCACGATGTTCGACTACCCCTCCGTCGCCGAATACGCGTACCGCCCGAGCCCAGCCCTGTCGCTGTTGAAGCTCTTCCAGCGACTCGCCATCCCGCCTGGCGCCGACGCCGCTGCTGTCTCCCCGTTGCACGCCAACGATCTGAGCGGGCTGGCTCCAGCACTCGTGGTGGTGCCCACCCAGGACGCGGTCGCCGACCACGGCCGCCGCTACGCCGAGCGGCTGCGCGAGGCCGGAAGCTCTGTGCAGCTCTCCGAGTACCCGGGCGCGAAACACGCGTTCCTCACCTTGCCCGGCATCGAACCGCAGGCCGAAGCCGCACAGGCGGAAATCCTCGCGTTCCTCGGCGCGGCTTTGGCGAAGTGACGGAGGATCAGGTGCACAACAACGCCCAGCTCGTTCTGGGTTGCATGAGCGTTGTCTGACCCCAAAAACCGGTGCCCAGCGCACTGCCACGGCCTGGTGCCCGCCGGTTCGCCCGACGATCTGCGGCATGCCTGCGAAGCGTCATTGCGCCGACAGCACAACGATCACCGCTCGGCCGTCTCACAGTCGCCTCGCCGCTGAGCGCCAGGCGACCGACATGACCCAGCATTCCCTGGAGGACAACAACATGCGGAAAATCGGCATCGTCGGCGTCGGCGAGATCGGCAAGGCTCTCGTCGAAGGCCTGCGGCACGAAAACGGTGCGGCAGCGGAAATCTTCCTCTCCCCGCGAGGAGCCCGCACCGCCGCCGAACTGTCCGAACGTTTCGAGGGCGTCCAGGTGTGCGCCGACAACCAGGAGGTCGTGGACCGCGCGGATCTGGTGATCATCGCCGTGCGCCGCCAAGACCGCCACGAGGCGCTGAGCGGGCTCAAGGTGGCCGACGAGAAGATCGTGGTCACCCTGATGGCCGGGGTCGGCATCGACGCTCTGCGCCAAGCCCTCGGCACCGGCGCCCCGATCGTCCGCGCCATCCCGCTGCCCGCCGTGCGCGTACGCCGGTCCGTCACCGTGACCACACCTCCGCATCCGGCGGTGGACGCTCTCTTCGACCAGTTGGGCGGGTCGTTGCCCGTCGCGGACGAGGACGCCTTCAACGTCTTCTCCGCCCTAACCGGGACTCTCACCGCCCACTACGCCTACCTCGCCACACTCACCGCCTGGGCCGGCGAGCACGGCATCGCGAGCGAGGTCGCCGAACGGTACGTGCGCGGTCTCTTCCAGAACGTCGGCCGCGCGCTGGAGGACACGAGCCGCTCGCTGGATCAGCTTGCCGCCGACCACGAGACACCTCAGGGAAACAACGAACGAATCCGCACGACGTGGTTCGCGCCAGCCAACGCCGAGGCCCTCGCCACAGCCCTGGACGGTCTGCTCGCTGACCTGAAATAGCGGCTTCCGGGCGAAGACCTGTTTCCGTGCCCTGGAACGGCCTGCGTCTCGCATAGACCTTGCCGGGCGGGGGGGGGATTGTGCCTCGGCACTCCCCCGCCCGCGCGTGCGATGACCGGAACAGACCACGGACGCCCGCGGGCGACGACCGCGGTCAACGACGTTGAGCCTGAACAAGATCAGCTCACCGGAACCGCACCGGCCCAGCAACCGCAGCTCCGGGGTTTCCCGAGGCATGCCGCACCTGTTCGTGTTTCCTGGGGCACGCCGCACCTGTTCGTCCAGTCGTCGCCCCACTCGCTGCCCGCAGCAACAGGATTCCCCGGTACTCGGCACCTGGTTCTTCAGGAGCCACTGACCGAGCACCCGCAGCACCGGATCCCCGGAGCCACACAGGACCTCGCCCTCCGGCAGCCGCCCCGCCCAGCACCCACAACACCGGACCCAATGACCGCGCAGCATCTCCTCCAGGTGCCGCGTCACCCTGGCCCGGCGACTGCAGAGAGGCGGCTGGACTAGGCACCGGTTTCGGTGGCACCGCCGAAACCGAGCCAGTCCATACCGGATCCGAAGAACGGCCACCCGGAGCGCGCTCTCCGACTGCGGCCAAGCGCAACCATCCGACTGCGGCCAAGTTCAGCCATATCGGGTCGGCGCAAGCCACCGCACGCAGATCCCGGCCAGCCAAATTCCGCCCAGCCTCCAGCCGTCCCGGGATTGCCCGCCCGGTTCGGGTACCAGCCCTCGCGGAACCACCACGCTCACTAGATCCGGCAGCACAAGCATCCATTCCTGATGCCGGGCAACGACCTCCCGCACTCTCGCACGCGGAGCGTGCTGTCGTGCAAAGTCGTCCGGACCCACGGCGAAGCGTCCGCGGGACCACCGCATTCGATTAGTCCGGCAGCATAGGCATCTCCATCCCCGCTTCATGGCTCAGCAGCGCCGCTCGGGTCAGCGCGGCCGCGCCGAAGCGGTCTCGTAGCGCGTCCACTGCTGAGTCCAGCGCAGTCGCCTCCGCGGACAGCGCTGGGCTGGACGGTTGATCCAGCGGCAGCGCCAACTGCACCGCGCCGTGGCTGTCGAGGTTCGAGAACGACAGGCCCAGCAACGTCAAACCCCGGTCGTACACCAGCGGTTGCGCCGCGGACAGCAGGCCGCGGGCGGCGCACAGCAAGGTTTCCGTGTGGTCGGTGCTGTCGGCGAGCGTGTGCGACCTCGTGGCGCGAGTGAAGTCCGCGAAGCGCATTCGCAGCACCACCGTCCGGCATACCCGTGACGCGCCGCGCAGCCGACGGGCCAGTCGGTCCACAATGGACACCACGATCTCGTCCAACTCGGCCGGCGAGCGGGAGCGGCGACCCAGAGCACGTTGCGAACCGATTGAGCGGCGACGTTTTCCTGGTTGAACCGCGCGCGGGTCGCGGCCGTGTGCCAAGGCGTGCAGGTGACGGCCCGAACCTGGGCCCAACATGGAGATCAGCGCAGCTTCGGGCAGTTCGGCGACCTGGCGCACGGTGCGGACGCCGCGTTCCCGCAGCTTCGCCGACGTCACCTTTCCCACTCCCCACAACCGCTCCACCGGCAGCGGGTGCAGGAATTCCAGCTCCTGATCTGGCGGCACCACCAGCAAACCGTCCGGTTTCGCGACGCCGCTCGCCACCTTCGCCAGGAACTTCGTGCGCGCCACCCCTACCGTGATCGGCAGCCCGACCTGCGCCAGCACCTCCGCGCGCAGGAGCAGCGCGATCTCCGACGGACGTCCCGCGATCCGCCGCAGACCGCCTACGTCCAAGAAAGCTTCGTCTATCGACACTCCTTCCACCGCCGGCGTCGTCTGCCGGAACACCTCGAACACCGCCTTGCTCGCCGCGCTGTAGACCGGCATCCGCGGCGGCACCACCACGGCATGCGGGCACAACCTCCTGGCCTGCGCCCCGCCCATCGCGGTGCGCACGCCCAACGCCTTGGCCTCGTAGCTCGCGGCCAGCACCACGCCACCGCCCACGATCACCGGCCTGCCGCGCAGCCGGGGATCGTCGCGCTGCTCGACCGAGGCGTAGAACGCGTCGAGATCGGCGTGGAGGATCGGTCCTTCGCTCGTCACGAACATATGTTCGCATCGAACACCGACAAAAACCGCGATCCGTTCACTCGAACGGAGTAGAAAAATCTCCCGAAGCCCGGACGGAACACGGACGGAACGCGCTAACCTCTCCCCCGTGCGGCTCGTCCTGTTCGACCTCGACACCACGCTCGTCGATCGCGCGGAGGGATTCCGCCGCTGGGCGTGGGAGTTCTGCGCGGAACACCGGCTCGCCGACGCGGACGCCGCGTGGCTCATCACCGCCGACGACCGCGGGCGCGCCGACCGGGCGACGTTCTTCAAAAACCTTCGCGAGCGCTTCGACCTGCAAGAACCCGATCTCGAAGACGCCTACCGCGAACGCCATCCCGCCCTCGTCCCGGCCGCGCCAGGCGTGCTGGCCGGATTGCCCCGGCTGCGCGCGGCGGGCTGGCGGATCGGCGTCCTCGGCGAGGGCGAACCGCAGCTGTCCACGCTGCTGTGCACCGGAATCGCCGGACTCGTGGACGGCTGGGCGCTCGCCGGGCCGGACGGACTGTCCACATCGGACCCGAAGCTGTACGGGCTCGTCGCCGAACGCTGCGAGACCACGCTGGACGACGCCTGGTTCGTCGGCGCGGACGTCGGACCCGCCCGGTCCGCCGGATTGCGCACCGTGCGAGTCGGCCCGGACCGCGAACCCGCCGCCGCGATCGCGCTGCTGCTCGAGAGCTAGTTCTCCACGTCGATCTGCCAGGTGCCGTTGCGCTGCGACATCGTGTAGCGGTGCGTCTCGGTCGTCGGGCCGCCGCCGGCGCGGTGATAGGTGATCACCGCGGTGAGCGTGTTCTCACCGGTGACCTTCACGTCGTTCGCGGTCACCGAACTGAACCGGCTCCACCACGCCTTGTACTCGTCGAAAGTCTGATTTTTGTGCGCGGCACGGAACTTGTCGCTGATCATCGCCCAGCCGGCTTCCAGATTGCTCGGCAGGTACGAGAAGTAGGCACGCAGCGCGGAAGCCATCGCGTCCGGCGAGTTCGCCGCGGAACTCGACGACGGAGGGCTGCTCGACGAGGACGGCGCCGACGGCTGCGTCGACGGTGACGGCTGCGACGCGGACGAGGTCCCCGGAGCGTTGGAAGCCGCGGAGCTCTCGGCGGCGGGCGGCGGGTTCGCGGACGGGTTTTCGCCCCCGTGGTCGCGGGTGAGGACGACAGTGACGATCACGGCGATCACGACAAGCAGCGCGCCCGCCCCAGCGAAGATCATCCCGCGGCGTCTTCGGTCCGAACCCGCGGGCGGCGCGGCGGCGCCCGCGGCCGGAACCGCGACCGTGGTGGGCACGACCGGCGGCTTAGCGTCCGGAAGGGTCGGCGGTTCCGGGACCGCCACGACCGGGGTGACGCCGCCGTCGAGTTTGCGCAGTTCCGTGACGACCTCAGCCATCGACGGCCGGTCCTCCGGCTTGAGCTCCAGCAGCTTCAGCAGCAGCGGCTCCAGCTTCCCGGCCTGTTTCGGCGGGTTGATCGAACCGCTGGAAACCCGGTACAGCAAGGCGATCGCGTTGTCCGCGGTGCCGAACGGCGGGTCGCCCTCCACCGCCATGTACAGCGTCGCGCCGAGGGCGAACACGTCGGAGGCGAACGTCGCTTCCTCGCCGCGGGCGACCTCGGGCGCGAGGAACGCGGGCGTGCCGGAGATTTCGCCGGTCGCGGTGAGCGTGACGTCGCCGACCGCGCGGGAAATGCCGAAGTCGGTCACCTTGACCGTGCTGCCGTCGTCGCCGAGCAGGACGTTGCCCGGTTTGACGTCGCGGTGCACGATGCCCGCCCGGTGCGCGGCGGCGAGCACGCCCGCCAGCTGCACCGCGAACGGGATCGCCTCGTCGACGGTCAGCGGGCCGTCCTCGCGCAGTTTCACCGCGAGGCTGCGCGAAGGCAGGTACTCCATGATCAGCCACGGACGGTCCTCGTGCTCGACCACGTTGAAGACCGAAATGGCGTTCGGATGCTGCAGCCGGGCGGCGATGCGGGCCTCGCGCATGGCGCGGTTGCGGGCTTCCTCGACCTTGTCCTCGCCCTGGTTCACGGGCATGAGGAGTTCCTTCACCGCGACGACGCGGCCGAGGATCTTGTCCTCCCCGCGCCAGACCATCCCCATCGCGCCGCTGCCGATCAGTTCGACGAGCTCGTAGCGACCGGCGACCTGCCGGCTCTCCTCGGTCAACGGAAAACCCTTCGGTGCGACATCATCCACGGACGGCGATCACCCAGTTTTCCACGGACGGCCGGAGCCTGATCCGCGACCCACCCGCGCCAGGCCGGGGTTGCTCCGGGTGGCCGAGTCACGACAGGGTGAGCACATGACCACGACAGCGCCGTCTTTCCGGAGTGTGTTCCGGATGGGCGAATTTCGTGCGCTCTGGCTCGCGCACGTATTGTCGGTGGCAGGTGATCAACTAGCACGAGTCGCGCTGACTGTGTTGGTGTTCAACCGAACGGCGTCCGCGGGTTGGGCCGCCGGGACGTACGCGCTCACCTATTTGCCGGACCTCCTCGGCGGTGCGCTCGGCGGGCTCGCCGACCGGTTCCCGCGCCGGACCGTGCTCGTGGTCGCGGATGTCGTGCGCGCATTGCTGGTCGCGTTGATGGCGATCCCCGGCATGCCTTGGCCGGTCGCCGCGGGACTGCTCGTGATCGTGCAACTCGCGGCCGGACCGTTTCAGGCGGCTCGGCAAGCGGTCCTGCCGGACATGCTGGGCGAGGAGAAACTGGCGACCGGTCAAGCGATTCTCTCCTCGACGTACCAGGCCGCGCTGGTGATCGGCTTCGGCGCGGGCGCCGCGGTGGTCGCGTGGCTCGGGGTTTCGGGCGCGCTGTGGGCCGACGCCGTGACGTTCGCGGTCTCGGCAGCCGCGCTGCGCTGGGGATTGCGGCTGTACCCGGTTTCGAAGGTGACCGCGCACGTGCCGCAATGGGCGTCGCTGAAGGCTGGTTGCCGGCTGGTCGCGCGGGACCGGAAACTGCGGTCGCTGCTGGCGATCGCGTGCTGCTGCGGGTTTTACGTGGTGCCGGAGGGCTTGGCGGTGCCCGTGGCCGCGCAACTCGGCGGCACGGGCGTGCTCGGCTGGCTGCTGGTCGCGAACCCGGTCGGGACGCTGCTCGGCGCGCTGCTGATCAGCCGGTTGCCGCGGGCACGGCAGGTGCGGTGGCTGGGCCCGCTCGCGGTGGCGAGCAGTCTTGTCCTGCTGCCGACCGGCTGGACGCCCGCGTTGCCGGTGGTCGTCGCGGTCTGGACGGTGTCCGGGATGTTCTCCGCGCACGACTTGATCACCCAGGTGCAGTACAGCCTCGCCGCGCCGCCGGAACAGCGCGGCCAGGTGATCGGAGTCGCGATCGCGGCGTTGCGGGCGGCGCAAGGCCTGACGATCGCGGCCGCGGGCGCGCTGGCACTGGCCTTCGCGCCGACGACGGTGGTCGCGATCGCCGCCGTCGCCGGGGCAGGGTGCGCCGCGTTGGCCGGGATCGCCTGGACGCGGGCGGTGCGAGCGGACCACGCGGTGCGGCCCCG
Source organism: Amycolatopsis nivea (assembly GCF_004522235.1). Lineage (GTDB taxonomy): Bacteria > Actinomycetota > Actinomycetes > Mycobacteriales > Pseudonocardiaceae > Amycolatopsis > Amycolatopsis nivea. The sequence goes on along the minus strand of NZ_SDLT01000032.1, from coordinate 24,627 downwards.
CCGAACTCCCCTCGACGGGGCCACCCCACCTCCCGCGCCGTAATCCGCGGGACGGGTGCGCCGCGGGACTGGCTTCGGTCACGTCCAGTTGTTGTCACGCATGCCCTCTCACCTCCTCGTGGGGCGGGCTGGGGGCCGGGTCAGCGGGTCCAGTTGTTGTCGCGCACGGTGGGCTCCTTTCTTGGCTTGAGGGGCGGTGGTTGCGGGGGTCAGCGGGACCAGTTGTTGTCGCGCATGGGGCGGTTCCTTTCGCGGTTGGGCGGTCGGTGGTCGCGGGATTCAGCGGGTCCAGTTGTTGTCACGCACGGCGGCGGCTCCCTTCTTGGCTCGACGGGCGGTGGTTGCGGGGCTCAGCAGGACCAGTTGTTGTCGCGCATCGCGGCGGCTCCCTTTGCGGTTGGGCGGTCGGTGGTCGCGGGATTCAGCGGGTCCAGTTGTTGTCACGCACGACGGCCGCTCCCTTCTCGGCTCGGCGGGTGGTTGCAGGGGTTCAGCGGGACCAGTTGTTGTCACGCATCGCGGGCGGCTCCCTTCACGGCTCGACGGGCGATGGTCGGCGGAACTCAACGAGTCCAGTTGTTGTCACGCACAGCAGCGGCTCCTTTCGCGAGTTGACGGCAGTGGTTGCTGGGATTCAGCGGGTCCAGTTGTTGTCGCGCACGACGGCAGCTCCCTTCCGGATCGACGATCAGCACTCAGCACGTTCAGCGAGTCCAGTTGTTGTCGCGCATGGCAGTTGTTCACCTCCTCCGCGCACATTTCGTGCAGTGGTTTCAGCCGTCTCACCGAGTCCAGTTGTTGTCGCGCATCGCGAGCCCTCCTTTCCGCATCCCGGATTCCCTTCTTCGCCCCATTCACCAGTTGTTGTCCCGCACTGTGGGCACCTCCTCTCATCTGCGAAGACCGAAGTCTCGACCTCGAGTCGAGACCGCGAGGGAGACCGAAGTCACCGAAGAGCCGTCCAGTTGTTGTCGCGCACTGTTGTCACCTCCGTTTCAGAGTCGCGCCTTCGGCGGTTTTCGCACGTCATCGCCGGTCGGCTGGTCACCGAATGTGGCCATGGGGGTCCCAAGAGGACCCTGTTGGATCCCCTGGTCCGGCCCGGATTCGGAGCAGCTGGTCACTACTCACAGTGGCCACCTCCCCTCGCCGGCCGGCCAGCGCTGGGCTGACCGGGCGAAATCGCCCCGGGGCTTCCCAGAGTCCGGACGACAGGCAGCACACAACGCGCCTCGTCGTTTACCGTAGAAGCCAATCGGGTGAGGTGAAGAGTGCGCGGACGAGTTGCCGGGTGGTTCACAGGCTGGCGCCTATGGCGGTTGCCCTCTCACGTCCGCATGTATGTGCTGCTGGTGAACGTCGTGGCGGTGGGCACCACCCTCGCCACCGCGTGGCTCGCGCCGGTGCGTCAGATCGACCTGGTCCGATTCGGGGTTCTCGCCGTCTGCGCGGCGCTCGCGATCGAGGCGACCCGGCACATCGAACGGCAGCGCGAGTACAGCCGAGCACCCGCAGTCGCGTACGTCGACACCAAGGCTGTGTGGAGCATCGCCGCCGTGGTGGCGCTGCCGGCGATCCTCGCGTCGGCGATGGTCGTGCTCACCTACGCCGTCGCCTGGTGGCGGATCTGGCCGCGCGAACGGCCGGTCCTGCCGCACCGCTGGATTTTCTCCTGCGCGTCCGTCCTGTGCGGCACGCAAGCCGCCGTCGCGGTGCTCGCGCTCGGGATGCACGAGTACCCCGGGGTACTCGCCCACGGCTTCGGGCCTGGCCTGGTCGACCTGATCGTCTTCGTGCTCGCCGCCGGGCTGCGCTGGGCGATCAACACGGCGCTCGTCATGGTCGCGATCGCGCTGTCGAGCCCGCCGCGGTCGTTCGCCGACCTGTTCTCCGGTTTCGGCGACCAGCTCCTCGAAGCCGGCGCGATCGGCCTCGGCCTGGTCACCGCCGCGCTCCTGCTGCTGGCCAACCCGCTGATCCTGGCGGGTGTCGTGATCGCGCTCGTGGCATTGCACCGCGGGCTGCTGCTCACCCAGTTCCAGCGCGACGCGCGCACCGACGTCACCACCGGGCTCGCCACCAAACGCTGGTGGCGCACGGTCGCCGAGCGCTACCTCGAACGCGCGCGGGCGAACCAGGACAGCGTCGGCGTGCTGCTGCTGGACCTCGACCACTTCAAGGCGATCAACGACACCTACGGCCACCCCACCGGCGACCTGGTGCTGCGCGAAATCGCGCTGTCGCTGCGCGACGAGGTCCGAGAGCAGGACGTGTGCGGCCGCTGGGGCGGCGAGGAGTTCGCGATCGCGCTGCCGGACATCCCGAGCGCCGAGCACCTCGGCCACATCGCCGACCGTATCCGGCGGCGGATCCCGCAGGTGGTCGTCGCGCTGCCGGACCAGGATTCGGTGATCAGCGACCTGACCGTCTCGATCGGCTGCGCGCTGTACCCGGCGAAGCACCTCGCCAGCGTCGACGACGTGCTGGTGGCCGCCGACGCCGCGCTGTACCGCGCCAAGCAGGCGGGCCGGAACCGCGTCGAGCTGGCCAGCGCTTGACCGCCTGCTCAGGCCACCGCTAAAACTCGTCTCATGGACTGGACTCTCGAGGTCGTCGTCGTTCCAGTAACCGACGTGGACCGGGCGAAAGCGTTCTACGTCGACCAGGTCGGCTTCCGCCTCGACCACGACATCAACCCCGGACCGGGCCAGCGCCTGGTGCAGCTGACGCCGCCCGGATCGGGCTGTTCGATCGTGCTGGGCAAGGGCATGGTCCCGGACATGCCGCCGGGGTCGCTGAAGGGTCTGCAGCTCGTCGTCGCCGACGTCCGGAAAGCTCGCGAGGAGCTCGTCGCACGCGGCGTCGACGTCGGCGAACTCCAGGTCTACGGCTCAGACCCGGGCACCGGCGCGCTCGAAGACCTCGACAACATCGGGTTCATCCACTTCGCCGACCCCGACGGCAACAGCTGGGCCGTACAACAGATCTCCGCCCGCGCCAAGAACTCACCCTCGACCACGGCAACCACCGGTGCCCAACCGACCTAATCCACCAACGCGCCACAGCTGACATTCACCGTCGCAGCCGTCATCGTGCGGGCGCGATCGGACGCGAGAACCGCCGCACCGACATCAGCTAGCGTCGCAGTGCGGCCGACTCGCCAGCCCGACAGCAAGAGCTGGTCCGTCCAGCAGATGTCCACCCGCGCCAAGAGGTGACCCTCGACCACGGCAACCGCCCGTGTCCAACCGGCCTAATCCACCAGCGCGCCGCAGCTGACATTCACCGTCGCAGCCGTCATCGTGCGGGCGCGATCGGACGCGACAAACGCCGCCACCGCACCGACATCGGCCAGCGTTGCGGTGCGGCCGAGCATGGTCGGCTCGGCGAGTTCCGCACTCAGTTCCTCGGCACCGGGGAAGTCCGCGGGGATCGTTTCCGGGACACCGCCGGTCCGAAGGGTGACCGTGCGGACGCCGTACCGGCCGAGTTCGGCGGCGAGTTGCCGACGCATCGCTTCCAGCGCGGAGAAGCCGACCTGCAGACCTCCGACCGCGTGGTTGCGCACCGGGTCGCCGTCGCCGCCGAAGAGGAGGACTACGCCGTTGCCTTGGCGTTTCATGTGCCGACCCGCTGCACGCATCGTCAAGAAGGTGGTGCGCACGCCGTTGACCACCGGTTGTTCGTAGTCGGCCAACGACATCTCGACCATCGGAGTCCCCTGGACGTCGCCGTGGCTGATCACGTTCACCGAGATGTCGAGACTGCCCACGGCCTCGACTACCGCGTCCGCATGCGCATCGACGGATTTCTCGTCGAGCGCGTCGACTACGGCAACGTCGGCGGTACCGCCAGCAGCGCGGATCTCCCCGGCGACTCGGTCCAGCTTCTCGCGAGTGCGTCCGGCCAGGAAGACTCGCGCGCCTTCCTCCGCGAACGCTCGCGCGAACGCACCGCCGATTCCTCCACCGGCGCCGTACACAACCGCGTTTTTGCCTTCGAGCAGCATCTTCCGGGCTCCCTTCTCATGCCTGTCACCAGTGCGTCGAGCGGGGAACCGGGAAATCGACACCGTTCTCAGGGACGTTCCGCACCCATCGGATTCGGAATAGGCACACCTCCGTTGTCGATGATCCGTCGACTTAACGGGACTGCCAGGTCCAGCAGCCGGTCGACGCCTTCCGGACCCAAGGCTTCCAGCGGGGCGGCGGCCAGGCGGTCGGTGGTTTCCTCGATGGTTCGGCGGACTTCCGCACCCGCTGGGGTCAACCCGCGAGCGTCGAGCAGACCGCGATCGACCAGGTTTGCCGTTGCCTCGGACCATTCCTCGTCGGTCCACCCTCGGGCGCGCTGGACTTGCTCGCGGCTGGTGGCTCCGGTGGCGATGTGGGTGAGGGTGGTTTCCAGCCCGGTCAGCCCGGACGCGACTGCGGCCAGGACGTGGCCGTCACCGCGATGTTCGCGCAGGACGGCAGTAGCGAGCCACAACCGGGCCAGCGGCCGGTCCGGGCGAGGCACCGCGGACCAGGCCGCGGCGAGTGGGCGGGCGTCGAATTGGCAGGCGGCGACCGCTTGTTCCAGCAGCGTGACCAGTTCGTCCACAGTGGACGGACCCAGCAGCCGCGTCAACGCCGCTTCGACCGCTTCCACCCGCGTGCGCACAACATCGGCGGGAGAAGCGAACGTCCACGCGTCCGGCAGCGCTCGCTCGACCATCCGCGGCGCGAACCCGAAGAACATCGACGTGACCGGTTCCGGGCCGATGGGACCGAGTGGCGCCGCCCGGCCCGCGAAGTAGCCCATCCACCAGCCGCGCAAGCCGACATTCTTCGCCGCCGCGGCGGGTTCCGGGGCGAAGTAGACGACTGCGTGGAGGGGTTCGATGGCGGTCCAGAGGTTTCGGGCCGGGTTCGGCTTCATGCGGAAAACTCTAGGCCCCGGGTACGACAAAAACCGCCGCGCAGGAAGAAGCCCGCCGCCCCGGAAGGGGGACGGCGGGCCGTGGAACCGAAAAACCTCAGGCGAGCTCGAGGCCGTAGGACTGCAGTTCCAGAGTCAGCGGGTAGAAGTAGCTGGTCTGGGTGTCGCCGCCGGAGAGGGTGCCGAGGCCCTTCTCGCCGTCGTACGCCGGGCCGCCCGAGTCGCCGTGGTCGGTGTGGGCGGTGGTGCCGAACTCGTGGTTCAGGACGCCGACGTCGAAGTTGACCGACTCGTCCACCGAGGTGACCTCGCCGCTGCCGCCGCCGGTCGTCTGGCCCATCTTCTGGATCTGCTCGCCGACGGTCGGCGTGCCGGCGCTGGTGATCTGCTGGCCGGTGTTGATCGCGCCGGGGCCGGAGCCGTTCGGGCGAGTCAGCAGGCCGGAGTCGGCTCCGGGGCAGTCGCTTTCGACGACCTGCGCGCCGGAAACGTCGCCGCCGGACCAGGTGCCGCCCTCGTTGGTGCAGTGGCCCGCGGTCAGCATGTACGGCTGGCCGCCCTTGGTCACGTTGAAGCCGAGGGAGCAGGTGAACTGGCCGTTGTTGATCGAGTCGCCGTCCGCGATGTAGGTGGCCAGCTTGCCCGAGCGGTGCTCGACGCGCGCCGCGTCGCCCAGTTTCGCCGCGGCCGCCGCGACCTTGTCCTTCGTGGCCTGGGACGCCGAGTCGTAGATCTTCACCACGACCTGGTTGGTCTTGGTGTCGATGCCCCACGACGTCTGCGGCACGTTCTTGACGGTGTCCATCTGGTTCTTCGCGCCGGTGAGGGCGGTGAAGCTGTGCTTGACGAGCTTGGTCGCGAAGCCCGCGGCCTCTGCCTTCTCCTGCGCCGCGGCGTCGGTGACGTTCAGGACCGCCTTGCCGCGTTCGAGGTAGATGCCGCCGTTTCCGGCGCCGAGCGTGTCGGCGACCTGCGTCGCCTGGGTGATCGCCTGTGCCTGCATCTGGGCGAACGCCATCGGGCTTGCCGAGGCGGCGTTCACGCACATGCCCGCGGTCAAGGCCGCGGCCGACAGTGCGGTGAATCCCGCGACGAGCGTCTTCCGGGAAGTCATGGATCTTCCTCCAGGTGGGCTGAACCGACCGGTGGGACGCCCCACACTTTTGTTGCCCGGCAACCAACGCGAAACCGACGAAGGTTGGTTAATAACCAAAAAATGCGGACCAATCGGACACCGTTGCGCCGTTCGGGCCACCTGGAATACCCCGAACGGCACCGCTGACCTGCGTCGCGACCTGGATCAATGCTGTCCGGGCCACCGGACGTGCTCGGCGTAGCCCTCGTTCTTGCGCAGGTACCCGGCGATGAACGGGCACACCGGCACGATCACGCCGCCCCGCGCGACGACGTCATCCAGCGCCGCCTTCGCCAGCACCTTGCCGAGCCCGCGGCCGCCGAACTCGTCACCGATCTCCGTGTGCGTGAAGACGGTTTCGGTGTCCTTCGAGGTGAACTCGGCGAAGCCGGCGAGCTTGCCGTCCGCATACACTTCGTAGCGGTTTTCGCTGTCGTTGCGGGAAACGCTGGTCTCTTCGCTCATTCCCGCATCTTCACACACCACCGCCGGCGGGACCCGATTCCGTGCTCTCCCTGGCAAGCACCGTGTGCGGCGCGACGAACTCCTCGGCAGGCAGCTCCGGGTTCTCGATCCGGGCGGCGAGACGGGACACCGCGGTCCGGGCGATGAACGGAGTGTCCAGCGAGACGGTGCTCAACGACGGGCGGGAATAGCGGCCTTCCTCGATGTCGTCGATGCCGATGATCGCGACGTCCTCCGGGACCCGCAGACCCGCGTCGAAAACCGCTCGGATCGCACCCATCGCGAGCAGGTCGGAATAGCAGAAAATCGCGTCCGGGCAAGGGGATTCGCGAAGCAGCGACGCCGTCGCCGCGTATCCGTCGGCCCGCCCGTAATGGGCCGCGGTGGCCTGCAACGCGTTCACCGGCTCGAGCCCGTGCTCGTCGAGCGCTTTGCGGAATCCCTCGGTGCGCTGCAACGGCGTCGAGTACGTCTCCTTCGGCTGGGCGCCGACCGCCGCGATGCGCGTGCGGCCGCGGTCGAGCAGATGCGTCGTCGCGTCGTGTGCCGCGACGACGTTGTCGATCGCCACGTGGTCGAAGCGGTTGTCGAAGACGTGCTCGCCGAGAAGGATCAGCGGCGACGAGCGGGCCGGGTCCACGTCGCGCAGTTCTTCGCTGGTCGCGAGCGGCGCGAACAGCATCCCGTCGAACAGGTTCCGCCTGCCTCCGCCGCGCAGCAGCTGGCGTTCCCGCTCGTGGTCGTGCCCGGTCTGGTCGATCATCACCTGGAAACCGAGGCTCGCGGCGGCGTCGATGACCTCGCGGGCGAGCTGGCTGAAGTACGGCACGTCGATCTCGGGCACGACCAGCGAGAGCAAGCCGGTCTTGCCGGTGCGCAGCGTGCGGGCGACCGGATTCGGGATGTAGCCGAGTTCGTCGATGGCACTCAGCACGCGCTGGCGCATCTTCTCGCTGACGTGCTCGTACCCGCTGACGACGTTCGACACCGTTCGCACGGAAACCCGCGCCCGGTCCGCCACGTCCCGCAACGTCGCCGCCATGAAACTCCTTCCGCCCGGAAAGTCATCCTACCTTTTGCAACGTGTGCAAGCATGTCGTACAGTTTGCCTACGTTGGCAAATCCGCGGCGCGCCTCGCCGCGTTGCCACCGTCCCGCACAAAGGAGTGCCATGAACCCCACTCTCCGACGGAGCGGACGGACAGCCCGCCTCCTCGCCCGCCGGGCCGGCGCCGTCGCCGCCGCGGCCCTGCTCACCGCCGGGCTGACCGGCTGCGGCCCGGACATCAGCTCCGGCGGTTCGGCGGCGGACAACGCCGTGCTGCAGGCGCCGTCCGAAGACGCGCCGAAAGGCGAAATCACGATCTGGGACCGCTCGGGCGACCTGTACAAGGTCTTCGACGCCGCGATCAAGAAGTTCACCGCGAAATACCCCGGCGTCACGGTCAAGCACGAGGCCGTCGACATCGACGGCAAGCTCCAGAACACGCTGATCACCGGCACCGACGTGCCCGACGGGGTCTTCCTCGACGACGCCAAGGTCGGCGGCTACGTCAGCCACCTGTGGAATCTCAAGGACGTACTCGCGCCCTACACCAAGGACATCGCCAAGCAAAAGGTCGACGTCAACACCGTCAACGGCGGCATCTACGGCGTTCCGTTCGACCTCGACCCCGGGCTGCTGTTCTACAACGCGAAAGCGCTGAGCGCCGCCGGAATCGACCCGAACGGCATCAAGACCTACGCCGATCTGCTCGCCGCGGCGAAGAAGTACCAGCAGTTCAAGCCGGGCGCGAAGCCGATCCACCTGGAACAGAACGCCTTCAACAGCCAGCTCCAGCTCGAGATGTTCGCCAGCCAGTTCGGCACCGGCCTCGCCGGCCCGGACGGCAAGCTGCGGCTGAATTCCCCGCCGTACCACCAGATCCTGACCTGGCTCGACACTGTGCGCAAGGAAGGGCTCGGCACCCGCGCGGAGTACCTCAAGCCCAGCGACGTGAGCGCGCTGGACTCCGGCGACGAGGTCTTCTACCCGTGGGCGATCTGGTTCGACTTCGCCCCGCAGCAGCAATTGACCGCGACGAAGGGCGACTGGCGGGCGATGCCGTTGCCCGCGTGGACCGCCGGCGGCGCACGCAGCGGAGCGATGGGCGGTTCGTCGTTCGTCATCCCCAAGGACGCCAAGAACCCGAAGCTGTCCTGGCTGTTCTACCGCTTCCTGATGTTCGACCAGGCGGGCTACACCGCGGTCTACGGTCCGAACGCGGTCTATCCGGGCGGGCTGAACACGTCGGTCCCCGCCTACCTGCCCGCGGCCGATCCGGCGAAGCCGCTGTTCCGGCCGATCGACGCGATGGGCGGCCAGGACGTCTGGAAGACCGCCGTCGAAGCGGGCCGGGAAATCCCCGGCGGAGCGCCGATCCCTGCCTGGTGGTCGGGCGCGGTCGACTACCTCGGCACTGATCTGCAGAAGATGCTGGACGGCGCGCTGACTCCGCAGCAGGTGATCGACAAGGCGAGCAAAGACATCCAGACCAACCTGATCGACCGCAAATGACCACTCGCTCCGTTACCGCCGAGGCGAAGGTTTTCCGGGAGCCGTCTCCGTCCGTCGGACCGCGGGCCGGAAAACCGCGGCGGCGCGCCTTCGCGTGGCGCCGCCGCTTCGCCCCCTACCTGTTCGTACTGCCGTTCGTGCTGGTGTTCCTGGCTTTCAGCGTCTACCCGTTGTTCTTCACACTGCGCCTGAGCTTCACTGACTGGCACGGCTCCGGTGCCGCGCACTGGATCGGTTTCGACAACTACCGGTATCTGCTGACCAGCAACGGCTTCTGGTCGTCGCTAGGCAACTCCGGGGTGCTGTGGCTCCTGATCGTCCCAGCGCAGATCGTGCTGGCCGTGCTCGTGGCAGTGTTGCTCAACGCGATCAAACGGCTGCGCGGGTTCTACCGCGTGGCGTTCGTCGTGCCGTTCGTGACCCCGCTGGTCGCGGTCGCGCAGATCTGGATCGTGCTGTTCGACCAGAACAACGGCGCGGTGAACGCGGTGCTCGGCGCGGTCGGGCTGCCGCCGGTCGGCTGGCTCGTCACGAGCGGATGGGCGAAGCCGACGCTGGCGTTGCTGTTTCTCTGGAAGACCACCGGGTTCGTCGTGCTGATCGTCCTTTCCGGACTCCAGCAGATCGACCGCGGGCTGTACGAAGCGGCCTCGCTCGACGGGGCGGGCCGGATGCGGCAGCTGTGGTCGATCACCGTTCCGCTGCTGCGCCGGTCGCTGATGTTCAGCGTCGTGCTGCAGACGCTGGCGGTGTTCCAGATGTTCGCCGAGCCGTACGTGGTGACGCAGGGCGGGCCGTACACGTCGACCACCACGGCCGGGCTCTACCTCTACCACCACATCACCCACGCGGATCTCGGCACCGGGGCGGCGAACTCGTTCCTCCTGGTGATCATCGTGATGGCGGTGTCGCTGCTTTTCGTGCGGCTGCTGCGAGCGGAGGACTGACATGACCACCCTCGACGTCCGGGAGCGGCGGAAGTCCGCCCGCCCGCTGCTCGGCTCGCACGCGTTCCTGCTCGTGCTCACCGTCGCGCTGCTCGCACCGGTGGTGTGGGCGATCCTGTCCTCGTTCAAACCGGCGGGCGAGATCATCCGGAATCCGCTCGGATTCGACCCGGCGACGTTCACCCTCGCCAATTTCCGCGGGATGTTCCAGGACGTCCCGATCGGCAGCGGCTTTCTCAACACCGCCGTCGTGCTCGCGGCGAAGGGCGCGATCACGATGTTCTGCGCGCCGCTGGCGGCCTACGCGTTCGCGAAGTACCGCTTCGCGGGCCGGAATCTGATCTTCGGCGCGGTGCTGCTCACCTTGATGCTGCCGACGATCGTGCTCGTCATCCCGCTGCTGCTGGAGATGAAGGAACTCGGCTGGGTCAACACCTACCAGGCGCTGATCCTGCCCGGTTCGGTCGACGCGTTCGCGATTTTCTGGATGCGCCAGGTGATCGCGGCGGTGCCGGACGAACTGCTCGACGCGGCCAGGGTGGACGGCTGCGGCGAGTTCGGCATCTTCTGGCGGGTGGTCGTCCCGGCGATCCGGCCGGGGCTGGCCGGACTGGGCGTGCTGACGATCATGAACATCTACAACGATTTCGTCTGGCCGGTGGTGGCGGCCAGCTCCAGCCGGATGGCCACGCTCCAGGTCGTTCTCTCGACGCTCGCCCAGAACATCTCGGGCAACCGCGTGGGATCCGATTACGCGACCGTCACCGGCGAACTGCTCGCCGCCGCGTCGATCGCGCTCGTTCCGCTCCTGATCCTGTTCATCGTGCTGCAGAAGCATTTCATCAACGGCATCCTCGCCGGAAGCGTAAAGGGCTGACACACATGACGATTGCCGAGAACGCCGCCGACCCGCGCAGCGAAGAGGCGGTTCCCCGGCCCGGATACCCGCGCCCCGACCGGGACCGGTCCGCGCGGTGGCTGAGCCTCAACGGCCGCTGGCGGTTCATCGCCGACGACGGGGCTCCCGAGTCGATCATCGTCCCGTTCGCCTGGGAGACCGCCGCTTCCGGCGTGCAGCGGACCTGGCTGCCGCGCGCGGTCTATGCCCGTACGGTCACGGTTCCGCCGGAGTGGAGCGGACGCCGCGTGGTGCTGTGTTTCGGCGCCGTGCATCACCGGGCGGCCGTCTCGATCGACGGCGTGCCCATCGGCTCGCACGTCGGCGGGTACAGCTCGTTCGAGTTCGACGTCACCGAGGTGCTCGAACCCGGCCGCCCCGCCGAGCTGACCGTGGAAGTCGAGGCACCGGCGGACAAACGCGAAATCCCGCACGGCAAACAGCGTTCGATCCCGCGGGACGACTACGACGGCGTTTCGTTCACGCCGACGTCCGGGATCTGGCAGAGCGTCTGGCTGGAGGCCCGCGGGCGCACGTACGCCGCCGAGGTCTCCGTGCGCGGCGATTCGCTGACCGGCTTCGACATCACCGGTGACCTCGCTGGCGACGCTCCGGAGACTGCGGTCGTGGTCGCCGAACTCGAAGGCCGCGAGACCGTCCTCCCGGTGCGCGACGGGCGGTTCTCCGGACGGCTGGACGTTCCCGACCCTCAGCTGTGGAGCCCGGAATCACCGCATCTGTACTCCATCGCGCTGACCGTCGGCGAAGGCGACGACGCCGACCGGCTGACCGTGACCGGCGGGCTGCGCCGGATCGAAACCCGCGGCGAAGCGTTGTACCTCAACGGGGAACGGCTGTACGTGCGCGGGGTGCTCGACCAGGGATACTGGCCGGAGAGCGGGCTCACCGCACCGGACGACGAAGCGCTGGTCCGCGACCTCGAACTGGCCCGGGAACTCGGTTTTTCCCTGGTGCGCAAGCATCTCAAGCCCGAGGAGCCGCGCTGGCTGCACCACGCGGACCGGATGGGGATGCTGGTGTGGGCTGAACCGCCCGCCCCCAGCCGGTTCAGCCCGGCCGCGGCCGCCGCTTTCGAGGCACAGCTGCCGGGCCTCGTGCGCCGCGACGGCAACCATCCCTCGATCGTCATCTGGGGGCTGTACAACGAAGAATGGGGCCTGGACTGGGACATCCCGGGCAGCCCCGAGCGCGCCGCCGCGGCAACTCATGCTTACGACCTCCTGCGCTCGCTCGACGACACCCGCCCGATCGTGGAGAACTCCGGCTGGGCGCACGTGAAGACGGATCTGGTCGACTGGCACTACTACGACGAAGACCCGCGCCGCTGGGCCGACAACCTCGCCGCGCTCGCGTCCGGCGAACGGGAGTCCTTCGAGGTCAAGCTCCGGGCGGACTTCCTTGTCGACAAATCGTTCTACGGCTCGGCCAGCTTCCCGCGCTCCGGAGTGCCGGTGCTGAACAGCGAATACGGCGCGGGGTTCACCAGCCTGGAACGAGCGTGGCACGTGCGCTGGCAGACGCAGGAAATCCGCAGGCACGACCGGTTTTCCGGGTACATCTACACCGAACTGACCGATGTGGAACACGAAATGGCGGGCCTGCTGGACGCACACCGGCGGCCCAAGGACTGGGGCGGGCTCGACCCGGCCGACGCGTTCGCGCCGACGACGCTGGTAGTCGACCTGGTCCCGGCGCACGCGGGCGCGGACCTGCCGGTTCCCGCGGAGCCGCTGACCTTGGACGTGCACGTGTCGCACACCGGGACGGAACCGATCGCGGGAACACTGCACGCGGGGTGGGGAGCCGCTGGCTCGCGCACTCTCCCGGAGTCGATGGATTCCGTTGCCGCGCAAGCGAAACCGTTCCGGCTCAGCGACGCGTTCCCGCTGACCGTCCCCGCACCGGGCGGCCCGGCGCGGCTGCATCTCTGGCTGGAGACTGAAAGCGGGACAGCAGCGCGGACCTTCGTGGACGCGGCCGTGGTGGAGGAATTGAACCGGCGCGGCGCGCGGGAGTGACCGTTCGCGGGAAAGGGCGGCCAGCTTGAGCTGACCGCCCTTTCCGCTCAAGCAGGAACGTGCCAGGACTGAGTGAACAGCCCATTGCAGTCATAGATCTGCAGCTGCGTGCCGTCCGCCGTCTGGGCCTGCGGATCGTCCAGGCAGCGGCCCGATGGCGGGTTGTAGATCGATCCGTCGGCCCGTGCCTGCCACTGCTGTGCAGGCGTGCCAAGGCAGTCGCGCAGCTCTACCTTGGCGAAGTTGGCAGTGCTGCCGCCGACGATGTTGAGGCATTTGTCGAAGGCGCGGATCGTGCCGTCGGTTTCCAGAGACCACTGCTGACCGGTCGCGATGCCGCAGGTGTAGAGCTGCACCGCGTTGCCGTTGACGGACGTGTTGGTGTTCACGTCAACGCATTTGCCCGCGGGGCCGGTGATCTGGCCCTGCGCGTTCGGCAGCGTCGCCGTGCCGAAGGCGGTTTCGCATTTGCCGGTGGACAGGTGTGTGCCCGCGAGCATCAGGAAGGTGTTGCCGGACGACGCGCCGAGCAACGGGGAGCTGTACCCGGCGCACGCTGTCTCGCCCGCGTCGTAGCCGCCGGTCGGAGCGGTGGTCACCGGCGTGGTGATCTCCTGCCAGGCACCGGATCCGAGGTTCCGGTTCACGAACAGCACGTGCCCGTCTTCCGGCTGCACGGCCAGCGATCCGTCGGTGCCCGCGACGACCCGCTGTCCGGACGCGACGAGGGTCCCGTTCGCGCCGCCGGCGGGCGACCACGTCAGATACGGCGTGTGCAGCAGGAAGCGGTGGTCAGCGGTTTCGATCCGGGTGCCGAGGCTGCCGGGGTTCCACGATTCGGCGTCCGCCGAGGTCTTGATGTAGACGTCGCAGGCCTGATCCGGGTCGGCGCCGGCTTTGCAGTCCTCGTAGGTCATCGCGTAGGAGCCGTTGGGCAGCGGGACGACGGTGGCCATCCCCGGCCGGTCGACACCGTTTTGCACCGCGACGTCGTAGACCTCGCTCCCCCAGGTCAGGCCGCCGTCGGCGGAGACGGTGTGCGCGAGCACCTGGGCGTACCCGTTCGAGGACGGGCGTTCGTCGGAGAAGTAGCAGACGAGACCGTGGCTGGTGGTCTCGAACTCCGGCTCCCAGATGCCGTGCCCGATCGTGTTGGCCATGCCGGACTCGGCCGCGCACGAACTGCGGTAGGTCCAGCTCGCTCCCTGATCGGTGGACGCGAACACCTCCACCGCCTGCTGCGTGTAGTCGCCGTGGTTCCAGGCGGTGCCCGCGGCGAGCAGCGTGCCAGCCGGCAGCGACCCTTCGGCGCGCGGCAGTTCGTAGAGCGTCGGGCCGTCGAGATCCCAGCCGTGCTGGGTGTCGGTGACCGTGCTGATCGGCGAGGAAGTCCACGTCACACCGTTGTCGGTCGAGCGGTAGATCGGGAAGTTCGCCTTTCCGACGCCGGTGCCGGAATGAGAGAACGTCGCGAGCAGCGTGCCGTTGGCGCCGCCGTTGTGTTCGAGACGGATGACCCGCGGATAGCTCGCGTCTTCGGTGGAACCACTCGCGGTGCTGGGCCGGTAAAGCACTCCGCCAGACGTCGTCGCCGCGACGGCGACGCCTTGCGGGAGCGCGGCCGCGACGAGCACTACCGCCGCGACCAGCGCACCGCGCCGTCGTGGACCAGAACGAGAAGCCAGGGGACCAGGCGACATGAGCGTCACTCCTAGGACGGGACAGCGCCGCGGCCCCTGGGCACGACGGCCCACGCGTGCGGCCTTCTCTCGCCGCCGTGCCGAGTCGTCTCGAAGAGGGCCGCCACGGGGATCCGGGCCGCTTTGCCATCGTGTGAAAAACTGAGAATACTCCAGTTTGCACACGTTGCAATAAGCTGTTCGGGCCGCCCGTGCAATCGTTCGCACCGGTTACCGCGTCCCTACCCGGATGTCGGCGCGCCCCGCACCGACGAGCGACGCGACAGCACACAGGGGCGATCCCGCGCCGGCCTCCGCTAGGCCGCCCGGGCGACCGCCCGGTTCGCCGGAGTGGCGGGCCTTCCGCCGCGCCGGTGCGGTCTGTTTGCCTCGTGGTGTCGGTACCCGCGACCGCGAGGGGAGCCCGCGTGCAGCCGTTCGTCCTGCCCGAGTTCTATCTGTCGTACCCGGCCCGGCTGAACCCGCACCTGGACGGCGCGCGGAAGCACAGCAAGGCATGGGCGTACACGATGGACATGATCGACGTGCCCCAGCACGGCACCGTCATCTGGAACGAGCACGACCTCGACTCCCACGACTACGCGCTCTTGTGTTCCTACACCCATCCCGACGCCGCCCCGCAGGAACTCGACCTCGTCACGGACTGGTACGTCTGGGTATTCTATTTCGACGACCATTTCCTGGAACTGTTCAAACGCACCGGCGACATCGAACACGCCCGCGGTTATCTGGACCGGATCGCTCGTTTCATGCCCGCCGAGGGCGAAATCACCGATACCCCGGAAAACCCCGTCGAACGCGGCCTGACCGATCTGTGGAACCGCACTGTCCCGCACCGGTCCGCGGCCTGGCGGCGACGCTTCCGCGAAAGCACGCGCAACCTCCTCGACGAATCTCTCTGGGAACTGGCCAACATCAACGAAAGCCGGGTCGCGAACCCGATCGAATACGTCGCCATGCGCCGCAAAGTCGGCGGTGCCCCCTGGTCGGCGAACCTGATCGAACACTCCCTGAACGCCGAGGTCCCGGACGAAATCGCGGCGAAACGCCCGATGGAAGTCCTGCGCGACTGCTTCGCCGACGCCGTCCACCTCCGCAACGACCTCTTCTCCTACCAGCGCGAAGTCGAGGACGAAGGCGAACTTTCCAACAGCGTCCTGGTCTTCGAAAAGTTCCTGGGCTGCACCACCCAAGAGGCCGCGGACGCGGTAAACGACTTGCTAACCTCGCGCTTGCACCAATTCGAGCACACCGCCCTCACCGAAGTCCCCGCCCTCTTCGACGAACACGGCGTACAACCAGCCGGGCGAGCCGAAACCTTCGCGTACGTCAAAGGCCTGCAAGACTGGCAATCCGGCGGACACGAATGGCATCTGCGCTCGAGCCGCTACATGAACGAAGGCGCCCTAGAAGCCCGAGGCGGCCCAGAGTTGCTAGGCGGCCCTTCCGGACTGGGCACCTCCGCCGCCCGCATCTTCCGCTCCGTCGCCACCACCGCCCCGCAACGCACACGATCTTTCACCCACCACCCTCACGAACAACTAGGCCCAGTCCCTCTGCCCGCCCTGCCCCTGCCCTTCCCCCTGCGACTCAGCCCGCACCTCTCCGCGGAACGCACGAAAATCGCCGATTGGCCACGCCGCATAGGTCTCCTGTCCGAGGGAGTCTGGGACACCGCCCGCCTGCGCGCGTCCGACGTGCCACTGGCCACCGCAGGCATCTGCCCCGACGCTCCCCCGGAACAGGTCTCCCTCACCAACGACTGGCTCACCTGGGGCACCTACGCCGACGACTACTACACAGAAGTCCTCTCGTCTGACCTGTCCGCCACCAGACTGACCACCGAACGCCTCAAACTCTTCATGCCCACCATCGGCGAGCCCCCTCCCTCACCGCAAACCGCGCTGGAAACCGGTCTAGCGGACCTCTGGCAACGCACCACCGGCCCCCTGAGCCCCGCCGAACGCGAAACCTTCCGCGCCACAGTCGAGTCGATGATCGACGCCTGGGTATGGGAAGCGGCCACCCAAGCCCAAAACCGCATCCCCGACCCCATCGACTACGTCGAGATGCGCCGCCGCGCCTTCGGTTCCGACCTGGTGGCGAGTATCAGCAGGCTGACCAACAGCCGCACCGTCCCCGAGGAAATCCACCGGAGCCGAGTCATCGAAGCACTGGAAGACTCCGCCGCCGACTACGCCTGGCTGATCAACGATTTGTTCTCCTACCGCAAGGAAATCGAGTACGAAGGCACCCTGCACAACGCGGTGCTGGTAGTACGGTCCTTCCTGGACGTCGAGCAGGACCGAGCCATCCGCATCGTCGCTGATCTAGCGGAAGCAAGACTCGCCGAGTTCCGCCACGCAGCAGACGTAGGCCTGCCAGGCCTCTTCGCCGACTACGGCCTGGACACAAAAGCACGAGACACGCTCACCGCTTACGCGGACCTGCTGAAAAACCTGATGACCGGCATCGCGAACTGGCACCACGAATCCGCCCGGTACACGGACGAAGAACTGGAGCGAGTCCGCGCCGCACAGCTCACCGCCGAACCGACCCCACCCGCTGCTAACCCCATGCAACACCCAGGCTGCACCGGCACCCCCCACGTCCCGCTCGGCGCAACCCCGCGCTTCCACCTGAACGCAACGGGCCTAGGCACCAAATCCCTGCACATCCCCGCCCCATCCAGCCCAACCCCACACTGACGAGGTACGTGAGGGGAACCCAGAGGAACTCTGATTCCGTGAGGGTTCCCCTCACGACCCACGACCAGCCCACCGCGCCCGCCGGGATGCGCCCCAATGCGGCATTGGGTGCATCCCACGCACCGAACGCCACATTGGGTGCATCTGACGCACCCAATGCCACATTGGGGCGCTAGCCCCACCCCCACCCAAACCGCACCCGGCGCACCCAACGATCAAGGCACCCCGCCGCAGCCGGTGCACCCAACGAGCGAGGCACCCAGCCCCTCCCCCGCACCCCGATACGAAGCCTCCCTGCGGGCGGTGGGTGCTTGTCAAGGCATCTTTCCCGCCTTGACAAGCACCCACCGCCCGTCAGCACAATCAAGCTTCGGGGTGCCCCACGCAACCACCAAGCGAGGTCGCCGCCAGGCGACGAGCCGCCAAGCAAACGCAACGCCCCAAAGGGTGCCCCCCACCACTCCACCGAGCATCCAGCCGCACATCCAGCAATACTCGAACCCGTGACCAGCCCGAACCTCCACTTCCTAGGCCACGCGTCCACCCGCGTGGAACTAGCCGGCCAGGTCGCCCTCACCGACCCAGTCCTCACCCGCTGGGTAGGCCCGCTAACCCGAGTAGCCCCCAAACCCGACGTCTCCGCCTGGACCGCGGTAGACGTCGTCCTCATCTCCCACCTCCACGGCGACCACCTCCACCTCCCCTCCCTGAAACTCCTCGGCAAGCACACGAGAATCGTCGTCCCCCGAGGCGCGGGCTCCTGGCTGGCCAAACGAGGCTTCACCGAGGTGGAAGAACTCTCCCCAGGCCAAACCATCACCAGCGGCCCGATGAACATCACCGCCACCGAAGCGGTCCACTCCGGCCACCGCTGGGGCCCTCGCCTCACCCACGGCCCGCAAAGCCCCGCCCTCGGTCACCTCCTCGAGGCCGACAACCAGCGGATCTACTCCGCAGGCGACACCGACCTCTTCCCCGGCATGGCCGACCTCGGCCCAGTAGACGTAGCCCTCCTCCCCGTCTGGGGCTGGGGCCCGAACCTCGGCCCAGGCCACCTCACCCCGGAACGAGCCGCCGAAGCCGCCGCTCTCCTCCAGGCCCGCACGGCGGTCCCGGTCCACTGGGGCACGCTCGCCGTCCCCGGCATCCACCGCACCGCCAAGATGCGCCAGCTCCTCGTGGAACCGCCGCGCACGTTCGCGCATCACGTCCGCTGTCTAGGCCTGGACACCGAGGTCCTGCACACCCGCCCCGGCTCGGACGTCCTGCTCCCCACTCGCGAGGAGCGCGGGTGAATTGGACAGACCCGTCAGCGATCGGCTACCCGGCGCTGTTCGGCGGAGTACTGCTCGGCTCCGTGATCCCCATCGTCCCGACCGGTGCGCTCGTCGGCGCGGCGGCCGCGGTCGCGATGACCACCGACCACCTCTCGCTCCCGCTGGTGATCCTGCTGGCGGTCGCGGGCGCGTACCTGGGCGACGTGATCACCTTCGCCGTCCCGAGATTCGGCAGTGAACCCCTCCTGCGCTTCGTCGAACGCCGACAGCAGGCCGAACGCCTCGCGAAAGGCCGCGAGCAGTTCGCCAGACGCGGCTGGCAACTCGTGGTGATCGGCCGCCTGGTGCCCGCCGGACGCATCCCGGTGCTGCTCGCCGCGGGCACGCTCGGCTATCCCTGGCGCAAGTTCCTCCCGTCCGGCCTGCTGGCCTGCGTGCTGTGGGCGGTGGCGTACTCGCTGCTGGGCATCCTCAGCGGCGGCATCTTCGACTCGCCGCTGATCGCGACGCTGCTCGCGACCGTCCTGGTGCTGCTGGTGACCGTGCTGACCACGCTGATCTCCAAGAAACGGGCGGCCCATCAGACGGGAGGACATCGATGACGACACCTGCTCCGGCGAAGGGCCGGTTGCTGCGCGGCGGCCGGGTCGTCGCGCGGGTCCTGCTGGTCTGGGTGGCGGTCACCGGCGCGTTGCGGCTGCTCGACGCGTGGCTCGACGGCTTCACGATGCAGTCGTGGTGGCAGCCGACGGTGTGCGCGCTGATCCTTGGTCTGCTCGTTTCGGTGGTGTGGCCGCTCGTGGTGCGGGTGGCGTGGCCGATCGCGTACTTCACCCTCGGCGTCGGCACCTACATCCTGCTCAGCGCCGCGGCACTGGCGATCCTCCAGGCCGTACCCGGCGTTGAGCTGCACGGGTTCTCGACGGCGGTCGTCATCACCGTCGCGATGTCCGCGGTGGGCGCGGTGATCTCCAGCGTGCTGGCCGTCGACGAGGACGAAATCTTCTTCCGGCGCGCCGCTCGCCGCCGGCGGAAAGCGAAGCACCGCACCGATTTCGCCGACCAACCGCCCGGCGTGGTCTTCCTGCAGATCGACGGGCTCGGTTACGACACCGTCCGCCGCGCCGTGCGGGACGGGGACATGCCGACCTTCGCCAAGTGGCTGTCCGAGGGCACGCATTCGCTCACCCGCTGGCACACCGACTGGAGTTCGCAGACCGGCGCGAGCGTCTGCGGGATCCTGCACGGTTCCAACCACGACATCCTCGGTTTCCGCTGGTACGAAAAGGACCGCGACCACGTCATGGCGTGCGCGCATCCGTCCGACGCGGCGGAGATCGAGCGGCGGCACAGCGACGGGCGCGGGCTGCTGTCGATCGGCGGCGCGAGCCACGGCAACCTCTTCTCCGGCGACGCTCCGCACGTCAGCCTGACCATGAGTTCGGTGCCAGTGCTCACGCCGCGCAAGCATCGCCGGGACCGGGTCGGCGCTGGGTACCGTGCCTACTTCGCCAATCCGGTCAACGTGTTGCGCACCTTCGGGGTCGCGCTCGCCGACGTCGTCCGCGAACTGTCCGCGGCGGCCAAACAGCGGCGCGCGGGAGTGCTGCCGCGGATCCCGCGCGGCGGCGTCTACCCGCTCGCCCGGCCGGGCACGACGGTGATCGCACGCGACGTCGTGGTGTCCGCGATCATCGGCGACATGCTCGCCGGACGGCCGGTGGTGTACGCCGACTTCCTCGGCTACGACGAGGTCGCGCACCACTCCGGCATCGAACGGTTCGACACCCTGGAGGTGCTGCGGTCGATCGACCAGCAGTTCGCGCGGCTGCTGCGGGCCGGTCGGCTCTCGCCGCGGAAGTACCACATCGTCGGGCTGTCCGACCACGGGCAAACCCAAGGTCAGGCGTTCGTCGACCGGTTCGGCGAAACCATTGAGGCGCTCGTCGGACGGCTCTGCGGCGGCGAACCCGTTGCCGAGCAAGGAAAGCGGCGGCAGGCGGAAAGCTGGCAGGTCAACGCGGCGCTCGCCGAAGCGACCGCGACCGGCGGCCTGATCGCGCGACGGTTGCGGGCCCGGGTCGAAGGCGCGGAAGGATCCGACAACCGGCCGCGCACCGCGACTGGCTCGCCGGGGCAGGTCACGCGGGTGGCTCCCGGGGTCGTCGCGGTCGTGTCCGGGCATCTGGCGATGGTGTCGTTCACCGAGCACGAGGGCCGGGTCGAACTGGAGACGATCGAACGCGAGTACCCGGACCTGCTGCCGACGCTGGTCGACCACGACGGCGTCGGGTTCCTGCTGGTCCGCAGCCGCGAATTCGGTCCGGTGGTGCTCGGTCGCGACGGATTGAAGCGGCTGGCCACCGGGGTCGTGATCGGCGAAGACCCACTGGCCGACTACGGTCCGTACGCCGCCGAACTGGTCCAGCGCGTCGACAGTTTCCCCCATTGCGCGGACATCATGATCAACAGCCGGTACGACGCGGACTCCGACCAGTCCTCGCCGTTCGAACGGCACGTCGGCTCGCACGGCGGGCTCGGCGGACCGCAGCAGCGCGGCTTCCTGCTGCATCCGCGAGAATTCCCGGCACCCGGCGAACCCGTCGGCGCGGAAGCCGTGCACCGCGTGTTCCGCGACTGGCTCACCTTCCTCGGCCACCCGGAACCCGGTGCGGCCGAAGACAAACCCGCTGTCGTCCCCTCGGAGGTAGTGTCATGAGCAACCCGATCGTCTACGGCGCGAGCTGGTGCCCGGACGTCAAGCGCAGCCGCGCGCTGCTCGACGCGAAGGGCGTCGAGTACGACTACGCGGACGTCGAGGCCGACCCCGCCGCCGAAGCCCGCGTACGCGAACTGCAGGACGGCGCTCGCCGCATCCCGACCATCGTCTTCGCGGACGGCAGCCACCTCGTGGAGCCGAGCGACGACGAGCTGAACGCGCACCTCGCGCAGTGACACCGCTGACGGAACTCCCGCTGGGCACGCGGGTTGTCGTGCGATACCGGATCGAGGGCGGGTTCACCGACGCCCTCGGTCCGTTGCGTGCCCGCGACGCCGACACCTGCACCGTCGAGACCAAACGCGGCCTGGTCGTCGTTCCGCTGGCCGCGGTGGTCGCCGCCAAACCCGTGCCGCCGGCTCCGCAGCGGCGGTAGACCTCCGCCTTCTGATAAAGTCGTTTCGTGTCGCAACGAAACGACTCTGCGGACCTGGCCCGCGCGGTCATGGAACTCATCGACCGGGGCCACCGCCAGCTCTCCCGGCGCCTGGACTTGACCCGGATCCAGGTGCTCGGGACCGTCGCCGCCCGGGAACCCGTCCGGCCCGCCGCGATCGCCGCCGAACTCGGGCTCACCGCCTCGGCGACCAGCCGCCACCTCGCCGCACTGGAGCGAGCGGGACAGGTCGTCGCGGAGCCCGATCCCAGCGATTCCCGCACGTTCCTCGTCCGGCAGACCGACGAGGGCCGCGCCGAGATCGCCACCACGATCGAGGCGGGCGCCGCCGTCTTCTCGGAGGTCATCGCCGACTGGCCGGACCGGGACGTGACCACCGCGCTGGAGCTGGTCACCCGGCTCAACCAGGCGTGGGCGGAACGCGGCGGCACGGTCACGAGCCCGCCCGGAACCGGACCTCGCTGGCGCCGCACGCGACACGTGCGGGAAAGCGAGGAGGAGCAGTGATCCGGGAGCGACCAGTGCCGACGCCAGTGCAGTGGGCGCGGGTGCTGCTGGCCGTCGTGGCGATCACTCATCTGGTGGTGCCCGTGGTGATGTGGTCGAGCCG
The DNA here is from genome assembly GCF_004522235.1 of Amycolatopsis nivea. GTDB lineage: Bacteria > Actinomycetota > Actinomycetes > Mycobacteriales > Pseudonocardiaceae > Amycolatopsis > Amycolatopsis nivea. The sequence goes on along the minus strand of NZ_SDLT01000032.1, from coordinate 2,195 downwards.
GGACGCCTTGCGCACGCAGATCGCGTCCCAGCACCCCGAGTTCGCCGCGGCGGAGATCGACCGGTCCGTCGATGTCGCGGTGGTTTCCGGCGCGGTGTTCCACGGCGTCCTGCTGGTGCTGTGCGCGCTGCTGGTCTGGAAGCTGGCCACCGCGCGACGGTGGACCCGCCGTCTCACGACGGTCTCCCAGCTGTTGTCCGTGATGTTCAGCGCCTTCTCCTGGTCGTCCTCGCCGATGTTCCACGCGGTCGTCCCGGTCGTCGGCGCGGTGCAGTTCGTCATCGTTGCCCTGCTGTGGGCACCCCCGTCCGCGCGGGAGTTCTTCAGCGGGCAGCGGCAAAAATCGAGTGGCTCGCCCGCGCCGAATTTGTGACGATCACCGGATGCGCACCTTCGACGAACTGGTGGACGAGGCCGCGTCGGTGTCGGTGGACGGCTGGGATTTCTCCTGGCTCGACGGCCGGGCCAGCGAGCAGCGGCCGTCCTGGGGATATCAGCGGCTGCTCGGCGAACGACTGCGGGACGTCCAGTCCGTTGTGGACATCCAGACCGGCGGCGGCGAAGTGCTGGCCGGCGTGCCGGTCCTGCCCCCGCTCACGGTCGCCACCGAATCGTGGCCGCCGAATCTCGAGAAGGCGGCCGCGCTGCTGGAACCCCGCGGCGCGACCGTCGTCGCGGACACGGACGAGCCGCCGCTTCCATTTCAGGACAACACATTCGAAATGGTCGTCAGCAGGCATCCGGTCACGGTGTGGTGGGACGAGATCAAGCGCGTCCTCAAGCCCGGCGGCCGCTATCTGTCGCAACAGGTCGGGCCGTGGAGCGTGTTCGAGCTGGTCGAGTACTTCCTCGGACCTCAGCCGCCGGAGGTACGCAACGGCCGCCATCCAGACCACGCCAAAGCCGCAGCGGAGCAGGCCGGGCTCGAGGTAGTGGACCTGCGCTTCGAGGAACTCCGCACTGAATTCCACGACATCGGCGCGGTGATTTACTTCCTGCGCAAGGTGATCTGGATGGTGCCGGGATTCACTGTGGACGAATACCTGCCGCGCCTGCGCGAGCTGCACGAGGAACTTCAGAACGGCCCGTTCGTCGCGACGACTACTCGGTATCTGATCGAGGCGCGCAAGCGATAGCCGCCTCGATCCCGTCCGCCAGCACCGCCACGCCGGCGTCGAAGCTCAACCGGGCTTCGTGCTCCAAATAGGACACTCCGGCGGGCGGTGGAGGCGCCCCTTCCTCGCCCAGCCGCGCGACGTTCGGGTACCGCTCCGCGAGATCCGGGGCCAGCTCGCCGAGCGCGGACGTCCGCGCACGCCACCAGTCCTCATCGGACAGTCCGGTTTCCTTCAGCGCCAACCGCGATTCGGCGGCGATCTGCACCGCGCCGCGCACGACGTTGAGCAGCGCGCCCACCAGCCGCCGCACCTGACCGGCGGGCAGACCGGTCGCGAACAGCACCCGCAGCACCGTTTCCTGCATCCGGAACTCCCCCGGACCCAGCACCGGCCGCGCGTAGGACACCTGCAGCAGCCACGGGTGACGCAGATGGAAGTCCCACAGGTCGCCGGCCAGTTCGAGCAACGCGGGCCGCCAGCCGCCGGACAGCTCGTGGTCGTCGCGCAGATCGCCGAACGCCTGGTCGCACATCAAGTCGATCAGCTCGGTCTTGCTCGGCACGTACGTGTACAGCGCCATCGCCGTGCGCCCGAGCCGCTCCCCGACCGCGCGCATCGACAACGCCGCCATGCCCTCGGCATCGGCGAGCTCGATCGCCGCGTTCACGATGAGGTCCACGCTCAGCGCGGGTTTCGGCCCCGGCGCGCTGCGCGGTTCGCTGCCCGCGCGCCACAGCAACTCCATCGAACGGCGGGCGTCGCCCTGCCCCGCGAACACGACCACCGGCGACCCCTTTCCCCTTACAGGATAAAGGACCGCCGGGGCCGCTGGCTCAGCCGTCCACCTCGATCGCGAGCGCCGGGCAGAGCTGTGCCGCTTCCTTGGCCTGCGCCTGCAGTTCCGCGGGCGGGTTTTCCTGCAGCAGCACCACGATCCCGTCCTCGTCGCGCTGGTCGAACACCTCGGGCGCGACGAGCACGCACTGCCCGGCCCCGACACAGCGGGACTGGTCCACGACCACCTTCATTTCGCGGCTCCTAATCAGTTCTGGGAGTGAGCCGTCCGGCACACTCCTG
>NZ_SDLT01000031.1 GCF_004522235.1 Amycolatopsis nivea | reverse complement strand
GCCCCCTGATCTCGGATGTCCGTCAAAACGGGTCAGGCCCATGGATTTGGTCGCCGTGTTGGCCGGGGCAGAGTGAGGCGGGGCGTGGATCTGTTGGCTGGGGCGGAGTTGTGCAGCGCCTGAACCGGGCAGCGGTGTACGCCGGGGTGGAGTTGTGCGGCACTTGGAGCTGGTGGCAGTGTCGGCTGGGGCCGGAGTTATGCGGCACCGGGCAGCTGTGCCCGACGGGGTGACGTTGTGCGGTGCCTTGGCCGGGCCGCCTGCCAGGTGGGGCGGAGTTATGCGGCACTTGGGCCGGGCAGTTGTGCCCGGCGGGGTGGGGTGGTGCGGTGCCTGCGCCGGGCAGCCGTGTCAGGTGGGGCGGAGTTATGCGGCACTTGGGCCGGGCAGCCGTGTCAGGTGGGGCGGAGTTGTGCGGCACTTGGGCCGGGCAGTTGTGCCCGGCGGGGTGGGGTGGTGCGGTGCCTGCGCCGGGCAGCCGTGTCAGGTGGGGCGGAGTTATGCGGCACTTGGGCCGGGCAGCCGTGTCAGGTGGGGCGGAGTTGTGCGGCACTTGGGCCGGGCAGTTGTGCCCGGCGGGGTGGGGTGGTGCGGTGCCTGCGCCGGGCAGCCGTGTCAGGTGGGGCGGAGTTATGCGGCACTTACGCCGGGCAGCCGTGTCAGGTGGGGCGGAGTTGTGCAGCACTTGGACCGGGCCGCCGTGTCAGCTAGGGCGGAGTTATGCGGCGCTTGGCCCTGGTTGCCGTGTCGCCCGGGGCGGAGTGGTGCGGCACGGGGCCGGGGCAGCCGTGTCGGCTGGGGCGGAGATGCGCAGCACCCCGACTGGGCAGCCGTGTCAGCGAGCGCCCGCCTGTCCGAAGCACGCCCGAAATCGCGGCCCGTCCGTCTAGTTCCGTACGAGCCGGGTCGCCGTGACCCCGTTCGGGAAAGCCGTTCGTTCCGCCACTGAAAACACCGTCGGATCGAACCCGCCCTCCACCATTGGGATTCCCGCACCGGCCACCACCGGGTAGCTCTTCAGCACGATTTCGTCGATCTCCGGCAGCAGCGCCCCGGCCAGTTTGCCGCCGCCGCAGAGCCAGATGTCTTTTTCGGTTTCCTCCGTCTTCAGGTCTCTCACCAGGCCGACCGGATCGCCGGGGACGATGGTTACTGCTGGGTCGAGGTCTGGTTTCAGGGTGCTCGACACGACGTACTGGCGAAGGTGCGCATAGGGACTGGGGACGCTCGGATCGAGCTGATGCGTCGCGCGGCCCATTAGGACAGTGTCGAAACGGCGGTTCGGGGCACCTTCGACACCGGCAGCGGAGCGGAAGGCGGTCGGGATGGTTTCCGGGTACAGCGTGTTCATGAATCCCATGTAAGCGGCGGTCTGCTGGGCGTCGCCTTGCGGGAAGAAATCGAACTCGCCCGCGGGGCCGGCGATGCGGCCGTCGAGGGTGACTGCGATGTAGTACACGAGCTTTCGCATCTGGTAACTCCGTCTGTAGTACTATGCCTGAAGTGGTTTGAAACGTACTACTACAGCTGGAGTGGTGTCAAATGGTGCGGAGGAACGACCAGCGGCGGGCTGCGCTCGTCGACGCGGCGATCGAGGTGCTGGCGCGCGAGGGAGCGCGCGGGCTGACGTTCCGGGCGGTCGACGGGGAGGCTGGCGTGCCCGCGGGCACCGCGTCGAACTACTTCGCCAATCGTGACGAGCTTTTCACGCAGGCCGGGGCTCGGGTGTACGAGCGGCTGCAGCCGGAGGACGACTCGCTGCCGCCGGGGCTCGGGGACCGGGAGTCGTATGCCCAGCTGATGCGTGAGCTGGTCGGCCGGATCGCGGCGTTCCGCACCGGGTATCTGGCGTTGCTGGAGCTCCGCCTCGAAGCCACTCGGCGGCCGGAATTGCGGAGGGTGCTGACGGAGCGGGTCCGGGACGACGTCGAGGGGAACGTCGCGTACCACCTGGCGTCCGGGCTGCCCGGCGACGCCACCGCGGTCAAGCTGCTGATTCTCGCGCTGAACTGGCTGATCGTCGAACAGCTGACCTTGCCGGACGTTTTCTCCGAAGCGGAACGGGAACACTTGATCACCGAGGCGGTCGAACGGATCATCGGCCCCGAATAAGGACTATCCGGGAGAAAAAGAACCGTTTCCCGGCCCGCTCTCGACCGCTAATTTAGGTTTGCCTATCGTAATCTGCGTGCAGTGGGCAGACGCGGTTCCGAACCTGATGATCGGCTTGCGCGAAGGGCTGGAAGCGGGCCTCGTGGTGAGCATCCTGCTGGCCGCGCTGCGCAAGATCCGGCGGCCGGAAGAGGGCACAGCGGGGCCGGTTTCGGCCGCTCCGGTGTGGCTGGGCGTGCTGGGCGCGGTGACCGTAGCGGGCAGTTTCGCCACAATTCTCACCTTTTCCACCGATGTCCTTTCTTCGCGCGCGCAGCAGATCGTCGGCGGCTCGTTGAGCGTGCTCGCGGTATTCCTCGTCACCGGCATGGTGTTTTGGATGCGGCGTACCGCGATGGGGCTTTCCGCGCAATTGCGCGGCGAAGTCGAACGCGCGGTGGCGATCGGCGCGGGCGCGCTTACCCTCACCGCGTTCCTGGCGGTCGGCCGCGAGGGCCTGGAGACCACGCTGTTCCTCTGGACGGCGGTGAAAGCGTCCGGCACCACGGTCGCGCCGCTGACCGGAGCGGCGCTCGGGCTCGGTCTCGCGATCCTGCTGTGCTGGCTGCTCTACCGCCGCGCGGTAAAGCTCAACCTCGGCGTTTTCTTCAGCCGCACGGCATTCGTGCTGATCGTCATCGCGGCGGGCGTTCTGTCCTATGGCCTCGGCGACCTCGAGGACGGGGGCGTGCTGCCCGGCCAGAGCTGGGTCGCCTTCGACCTCACCGGCACGTTCGACCCGAACTCGTGGTGGGTTTCGCTGATCAGCGGCGTTACCGAGTTGACGCCCCGGATGACCGTCCTGCAGGTGACGGCCTGGCTCGGTTACCTCGCCGTCGTGCTCCCGCTGTTCGTCAAGGCCGGTCGGCAGCCCCTCGAGCGCAAGCCGGAAAGCGAACCTGCGCCGGCGGGGAAGTGGGAACGGCTGGCGGGCAAGCACACCGCGATCGTCGCGGGCGCGCTGGTGCTGGCACCGGTCGCGGTGGCCGCGTTGGTGATCGCCGTACTTCCCCAAGCCGCAACGGGTTCCACGATCTCCGTATCCGAGCACGATTGCGCGCCGGAGTGGAAGTCCGCGCAGGCCGGTACGCAAAGCATCACGGTGACCAACAAAACCGCGAAGGCAGGCGAGATCCGGCTCGACGACAGCAGCGGCGGAATCGTCGCGGAGATCGAGACGATCGGCCCGGCCACGAGTGCCACGATGTCCGCGACGCTGGCCGACGGTTCCTACACCTTCCACTGCCTGATGTCCGGGCAGGCGACCACCGCGTCGGCTCCGGTGCAGGTCAGCGGTGGGGCGGCGAACGACGGTCCGGCTCCGGTCAAGCCGGTCACCACTGAAGATCTCACCGGCCCGAATCAGAAATATCTCGCTTACGCAGCCCAGCAACTCGGCACGGTGTCGATCGCGGTGGGCACGGTCCGCGCGGATCTGGCCGCGAACAACACCGAAGCGGCGAAGAAGGATTGGCTGACCGCGCAGCTCGCGTGGGAGCGAGTCGGCGCGTCCTACAACAGCTTCGGCGACGCGGGTACCGCGGTCGACGGCCTGCCCAACGGGTTGCCCGCCAACGCAGCTGATCCCGGCTTCACCGGGTTGCACCGCTTGGAGTACGGCTTGTGGCACGGTCAGGCTCCGGCGTCCCTGGTCCCGGTCGCCGACCAGCTCACCCAGGACCTCACGGCCCTGCGCGGAAAACTCGCCACTGACGACGTCGCGGGCGATCCCACGAAGCTGCCGATCCGAGCGCATGAAATCCTCGAAGACGCGATCCGCGATCATCTGTCCGGAATGGACGATCAAGGCAGCGGAACCGCTTACCCCGCAACGGATGCCGACGTCGACGTCACCCGAACGGTGCTGGTCGAGCTGACCCCGCTGCTCAACGAGCGCGCTCCCAATCTGGTCCAGACAGCGGAAAAGCAGCTCACCACGTTGCACGAGGCGCTGGTCAACCACGCGCCCACCACTCTCGCCCAGCGGCAGGCGGTGAACGGCGCGGCCGGAGCTGTCGTCGAAACGCTGTCCGCGGTGCCCACTCTGCTCGAAGTTCCCCCGAGCCACTGATCGGCTGGTGAATCCCGAAGTGACGAACGTCAATCGCCGCAACTTCCTGAAAGGCGCGGCCGCCGGAGCGGCAGGCACCGCGCTCACCGGAGGCGTGCTGATCGGCGGCGCACAGGCAGACGAACGCTCCGCCGGCGCCGCGCCGACCCCGGCGACGGAGTATCCGTTCCACGGCGCCAACCAGTCCGGTGTGCTCACCCCGGCTCCGGCCGAAAAGCAGGCTTCCGCCGCCTTCGTGGCATTCGACCTGCTCAGCGGCTCGAAGACGGACCTGATCGCGCTCCTGCGCACGCTCACCGACCGCGCCCGGTTCCTCACCACCGGCGGTACGCCGCCGAATCTGGGCGTCGGACGGCCGCCGTCGGACAGCGAGGTGCTCGGCCCGTCCGTCGTCGCCGACGGTCTCACCGTCACGGTTTCCTTCGGCTCGAGCCTCTTCGACCGCGTCGGTCTCGCTGTGCGGAAACCGAAAAAGCTGACCCCGATGAAGATCTTCCCGGACGACGCGCCGGAAGCCGCCTGGATGCACGGGGACCTGCTGATCCAGTTGTGCGCCAACAATCCGGACACGGTGCACCACGCGCTGCGCGACCTCACCCGGCACACGCGCGGCGCGATGCAGTTGCGGTGGAAGATGCACGGCTACAACCCGCCGCCGCGGCCGTCCGGCGCGGGCCGGAACCTGCTGGGGTTCAAGGACGGTACGGCGAATCCGGTCGGCGGCGAGGCGAGCGGGCTGGTGTGGGTCGGCGATCCGGCCGAACCCGCGTGGGCGCGCGGCGGCAGCTACCAGGTGGTGCGGCTGATCCGGATGCTGGTCGAGTTCTGGGACCGGGTGTCGATCAACGAACAGGAGAAGATGTTCGGCCGCCGCCGCGATTCGGGCGCGCCGCTGGACGGCAACGCCGAGACCGACAACCCGGACTACGCCGCCGACCCGAAGGGCGCGGTGATCCCGTTGACCTCGCACATCCGCATGGCCAACCCGCGCACGCCCGCCACCGACAACCAGCGCCTGGTCCGCCGTTCCTACAACTACGACCTCGGCGTGGACGCGAACGGGGAACTCCAGGCCGGGCACGTGTTCGTCTGCTACCAGCAGGACGTGCGGCGGCAGTTCGAGACGGTGCAGCAGCGGCTGGCCGGCGAACCGCTGGTGGACTACGTCCAGCCGTTCGGCGGCGGCTATTTCTTCACGCTGCCCGGCGTCCGCGACCAGGCCGACTGGTACGCTAGCGGGCTATTTGGTTAGGCTAACCTTGCTTCGAGTGGTCGAGGTGCGGTGCAATGAGGTATGGACCTGTACTCGATCGGCGAGGTGTCGGCGCGCTTCGACGTGCCGGTGTCGACGCTGCACTACTGGGAGAGCTGCGGCCTGATCGAGCCGCGCCGCCGCTCCGGCTGGCGGTTCTACGACCGGGACCAGCTCTACCGGATCGCGCTGATCCGCACCTGGCGCGAAACCGGCCTGCTGAGCCTCGACGACATCGCGGCGCTGCTCGGGGTCCACGGCCAGTCCGGCGACTGGCGGAGCACGGTCACCGCCCGGATCGAGTCGATCCAGGCGCAGGTGACGCGGCTGCTCGACGCGCAGGCTTATCTGCACCACCTCATGACGTGTCGGCACGACGGTCCTCTGGACGAGTGCCCTGGGTTCCGGGCCGGGGTGGAGCTGCCGGTGGCCAAGGCGGCCAAGTAGCCGAGCCTGGCCAGGTCGCGTCGTTCCGGTGAAGTGCGTGAGGGGAACCCTCAGGGAATCAGAGTCAATGAGGGTTCCCCTCACGTACGTTCGCCCGGCGTGGAGCGGCACGGGGTTGCTCGAGATGGCACCAGGTTTGAGCTGCTGGTTTGCTGATTTCGGTGCCATGGTGATGCCAAACTGAGCCATGGTGGCTTGTGGTGGTGCCAAGCGTGTGCCATAGTGGTGCCATGGACTTGACCACGTACGTAAGCAACCTCGGGCGGGAATTCGCGACGCTGGCCGAGGCCGGCGGCGAAGAGGGACGCGCGCTGGTCGAGCGGCTGACCGGATCGCTCGAATCGGCGATCCGGATGACCCTCCTGGACACCCTGTCCGGCGCCGTCGACGAGATCACCCGGGACCTCGCGCCCGGCTCGGTCGAACTGCGCCTGCGCGGCCGCGACCCGAACTTCGTCGTGACCGCGCCGCCCGCCGAACCCGCTCCGGCTCCGGCGCCCGCGGCGGAACCGGCTCCGGAGGCCGAACCGCTGTTCTCCGAGGACGGTCCGTCCGCGCGGATCAACGTGCGGCTGCCCGAACAGCTCAAGGCCGCGGTCGAGGAGGCCGCCGCCAAGGAAGGCCGTTCGGTCAACGCCTGGCTCGTCCGGGCGGCCACCGTGGCGCTGCAGCAGCGGCCCGAACGCGAGCAGCGGTTCGAGCCGCCCGGCGGCACGTTTTCCAAGCAGAGCTTCACCGGCTGGGTCCGGTAGCTCTCTCTTCTTCGCGCACTCCTTCACCCGTCTCTGACCTGCGGAGACGGCACACCTATCCGAAATGTGGGGACAACCATGCCTAAATTCGACACGCCCGACCCGATTTCCGTCACCCTCGACCTGGGCGTCGGCCAGGTCCGGTTCGCCGCGAGCGACCGTGCCGACACGGTCGTCGAGGTCCGGCCGACCGACGAGGCGGACTCGTCCGACGTGAAGACCGCGAAGCAGGTCCGCGTCGACTACAGCAACGGCACGCTGCACATCACCGGCCCGAAGATGCGGGCGTTCGACTTCTCCCGCAAGACCCGCTCGGTCGACGTGACGGTCGAACTGCCCACCGGCTCGCGGGTCACCGCCGAGGTGCAGGCGGGTGCGTTCCAGGGCACCGGGCAGCTCGGGCAGTCGCGGTTCAAGACCGCGGCCGGGAACGTCAGCCTCGACCGCACCGGTCCGCTGCGCGTCGACACCTCGGTCGGGCACGTGACGGTCGAGGGGGTCGCGGGCGACGCCGAGGTTTCCACGTCGTCCGGGAAGGTCCGGCTCGGGCAGATCGACGGGACCGTGGCGGTCAAGAACTCCAACGGCGAAACCACGATCGAGTCCGCCGGCGCCGAGGTCCGGGTGCGTGCGGCCAACGGCGATATCACCGTCGAGCACGCCGGTTCCGGGGTCGACGCGAAGACGTCCAACGGGGCGATCCGGCTCGGCGAGGTCGTTCGCGGTTCGGTCCTGCTCGAGAGCGCGATCGGCGACCTGCGGATCGGCATCGCCGAAGGCACCGCGGCCTGGCTCGACGTGAAGACCAACTTCGGCCACGTCCGCAACCAGCTGGAGACGTCGGCCGGCGCGGGCGAGTCCAAGGAGACCGTCGAGGTCCGCGGGCACACGGCGTTCGGCGAGATCGTCATCCACCGCTCCTGACTCACATCTGAGGGGAAACCTATGTCCAGCAACCATTCCCGGCCCGCGATCGCCGCGACCGGACTCCGCAAATCCTTCGGCGACCACGTCGTGCTCGACGGCATCGACCTCACCGTCGCCCGCGGCACGGTCTTCTCGCTGCTCGGCGCGAACGGCGCGGGCAAGACCACCACGGTGAAGATTCTGTCCACTTTGATCAATGCCGACGCCGGTGCGGCGCAGGTCGCCGGGTACGACCTCGTCGCGGAAGCGGACGGGGTGCGGGCTTCGATCGGGGTCACCGGGCAGTTCTCCGCCGTCGACAATCTGCTGACCGGCGAGGAAAACCTGCTGCTGATGGCGGATCTGCACCACCTCGACCGGACCGCCCGGCGGCAGCGCACGGCGGAGCTGCTCGAACAGTTCGATCTCGTCGAAGCGGCGAAGAAGCCGGTGTCGACGTACTCCGGCGGCATGCGGCGCCGGCTCGACCTGGCGCTGACGCTGGTCGGCAGCCCGCAGGTGATCTTCCTCGACGAGCCGACCACCGGCCTCGACCCGCGCAGCCGCCGGGCGATGTGGGAGATCGTGCGCAAACTGGTGGCCGACGGGGTCACGATTTTCCTTACCACGCAATACCTCGAAGAGGCCGACGAACTGGCGGACCGGATCGCGGTGCTCGACCACGGGCGGATTGTCGCTGAGGGTACGGCGGAAGAGTTGAAGCGCCAGATCCCCGGCGGCCACGTCCAATTGCGCTTCGAGGAAGAGGCAGACCTCGCGGAGGCGCAGCGTGCGCTGAGCGAGGCGTCGCGGCAGAACGACGCGCTGGTGCTGCGCGCGCCCAGCGACGGCAGCTTGCAGTCGCTCAAAGCGTTGATCGACCGGCTCGACGCTTTGGCGGTGAAGGTCGGCGAACTGTCCGTGCACACCCCTGATCTCGACGACGTTTTCCTTGCCCTGACTGGCAATCCCACTGACGAAAAGGTGACTTCCCGATGACTGCTCCCGTTCTCGCCGGCCCGGATCTGCGGTTCCACCCGGTGCGCGATTCGCTGACCATGCTGCGCCGGAATCTCAAGCACATGCTCCGGTATCCGTCGCTGACGATCATGCTGGTCGGCATGCCGGTCGTGTTCCTGCTGCTGTTCGTCTACGTTTTCGGCGGCACTCTAGGCGCGGGGTTAGGCGGCGCGGGCGGAGGCAGAGCCGAGTACGCCAACTTCGTCGCGCCGACGATTCTGCTGATGACCATTACCGCCACCGTGCAGGGAACGGCGATTTCGGTGGCGATGGACCTGACCGAGGGGGTCATCGCCCGGTTCCGGACCATGCACATCGCGCGGGTTTCGGTGCTGACTGGGCATGTGCTCGGCAGTGTGCTGCAAGCGTTGTTCGGGCTCGTGGTCGTCACCGGGGTCGCCTTGCTGGTCGGGTTCCGGCCCGCCGCCGGGGTCGGTTCGTGGTTCGCGGCGGTCGGATTCCTGGTGGTGGTGGCGCTCGCGCTGGTGTGGCTGTGTGTCGCGCTCGGACAGGTGAGCAAGAGCGTCGAATCGGCGAGCAACACGCCGATGCCGTTGCTGCTCCTGCCTTTCCTCGGCAGCGGGTTCGTGCCGACCGACTCGATGCCGGGTGCGCTGCGGTGGTTTGCCGAGTACCAGCCGTTCACGCCGATCATCGAGACCCTGCGTGCGCTGCTGCTCGACAAGCCGCTGGGCAACCACCTGTGGTTCGCGCTCGGCTGGTGCGCCGTGATGGGCGTCGGCGGCTATCTCTGGTCCAAGAAGCTTTTCAATCGCGAATACGCACACTGAAGGGGGCATGGGGGATGACTGGCGAAGAGATCGTGCAAGGGGTTCCGATGGGGCGGGCGCGGGGATGCCCGTTCGATCCTCCGCCGTCGCTGACCGCGGTGCGGGACCGGGCTCCGCTGACGCGGATGGCGTTCCCGGACGGGCACGTCGGCTGGCTGGCCACCGGGCACGCGGAGGTCCGGGCGATCCTGGCGGACCAGCGGTTCAGCAGTCGGTACGAATTGTGGCACTACCCGTTTCCCGGGATGGAGCAGTTCCCGGAATTGCCACCGGCTCCGGTGGGGGATATGACGGGACTCGACGCGCCGGAGCACACGCGGTTCCGGAAACTGCTGACGGGCAAGTTCACGGTGCGGCGGATGCGGTTGCTCAGCGACCGGGTGGCCGAGGTCGCCGACGAGTATCTGGACGCGATGGAGAAGGCCGGGCCGGGGGTCGATCTGCTCGAAGCTTACGCGTATCCGGTTCCCGCGGTGATGATTTGCGAACTGCTCGGGGTGCCTTATTCGGATCGGGCTTCGTTTCTGGGGTATGCCGCGGCGATCAGTGATGTCGATCTTTCCGAAGCGGAGAGGATGACTGCTTATGGACAGCTGCAGGAGTATGTGGCTTCGCTGGTACCGGCTAAGCGGGCCGCGCCCACGGACGATCTGTTCAGCGACCTGACCGGCAGTGACCTGACCGACGAGGAATTGGCGGGGCTGGGGACGTTCCTGCTGGCGGCTGGGCTGGACACCACGGCGAACATGCTGGCGTTGGGGACTTATGCGTTGCTTCGCCATCCGGAGCAGTGGGCGGCGGTGCGGGATGAGCCGGAGGCTGCTGGCGGGGCGGTTGAGGAGCTGATGCGGTATCTGTCCATCGCGCATACCGGGGTGCGGGCGGCGCTGGAGGATGTCGCGGTCGGCGGGCAGGTTATCCGGGCTGGGGAGTCGGTGGTGCTGTCGGTGCAGGCGGCTAATCGGGATCCGCTGAAGTTCGAGCGGCCGGATGAGCTCGATGTGCGGCGGGGTGCGGTGGGGCATGTCGGGTTCGGGCATGGGATTCATCAGTGTTTGGGGCAGCAGTTGGCTCGCGTGGAGATGACGGTGGCGTTGCCTGCGTTGGTGCGGCGGTTTCCTGAGCTGCGAGTGGCGGGGGAGGTTGTTTTGCGGCCTGAGTTGCAGAATATTTACGGGGTTTCCCGGATTCCTGTTGCTTGGTGAGTCTGGGTTGCGTTGGCTCCCTCGCTTTTGATTGTTTAGCACTGGCTCGGCGCTATCAAGGGCGCCTTCGGCGTCGCTGCGCGATGACCGCTGGCACGGCCACCCTTGACAGCGCCGAGCCAGTGCTAACTGCGGCGGGGGCGAGGGGATGGGGGTGGAGTGGTCGTCTTGGTGAGTTATGGGGGTTGGTGGCTGTTGTGATTGTGGTTGACGCGGATATGGTGTGTGCGGGGGTTCGGGAGTTGGGGGTTTCGTTTGGCGGGGTGGTGATGGTGCATTCGTCGTTGTCTGCGTTGGGGGAGGTGGACGGCGGGGCGGATGCGGTGGTGCGAGGGGTGTTGCGGGCGGTGGGGCCCGAGGGGACGGTGGTGGTGCCTGCGTTTACACCGCAGGTGGCGGATCCGTTTCCGGAGTATGTGGGGGCGGGGGACGTCGAGGTAGACGAGGCGCGGGGGAGGGTGCCGCTGTTTCATGAGGGACTGGCGACGCCGATGGGGGCGATTCCCAACGCGGTGCTGGGGTGGGAGGGGAGCTGTCGCAGCCGGCATCCGCAGGCGTCGGTAGCGGCGGTGGGGGCGCGGGCAGCGGAGGTTGCTGGTCGGCAACCGTTGGCGTATGCGGTGGGGCGGGGGTCGCCGTTCGAGTGGTTGTACCGGGAGCGGGCGCGGATCTTGTTGCTCGGGGTCGGGCATGACCGGAACTCGTTCTTGCACTACGCCGAATCGCTGGTCCCGCATCATCGGCGGAAGGTTCGGCGGTTTCCGTACCTGGTGGACGGGGAGCGGGTGTGGGTGCGGACCGACGACGTCGGGGACGACAACGGGCGGTTCTTTCCTCAGGTCGGGGCGGCATTCGAGGCGACGGGCGGCGTCCGGCGGGGGAAGATCGGGAGCGCGGAGTGTCAAGTAATGGACTGTGTACCGTTCGTAGGGTTCGCGCGGCGCAGGCTCGCGGAGCTGCTTCGGTGAAGCCGGCACCTATACTCGGGCGTTGTGACTGAAGGGTTCTCGCAGGTGCTGGAGCGTTGCCGGGCGTTCCTGGAGGAGCGGCAGCCGTCGACGCCGTGTCTGGTCGTGGACCTTGACGTGGTGCGCGGGAACTGCGAGCGGCTTGGGCGGGTGCTGCCGGAAGCGCGGATGTATTACGCGGTCAAGGCTAATCCGGCGCCGGAGGTCGTGCGGGTTCTTCGGCAAGCGGGCGCTGGGTTCGATGTCGCGGGGCGCGAGGAGATCGAGTTGTGTCTCGCGCAAGGGGTGCGGCCCGAGTTGCTGTCCTATGGCAACACGGTGAAGAAGGCTCGGGACATCGAGTTCGCCCATCGCGTGGGGGTGGGGCGGTTTACCTTCGACAGCCTCGAGGACCTCGAGAAGATCGCGGAGTTCGCGCCCGGAGCGACGGTCTCGTGCCGGATTCTGGTGGACAGTCCTGGATCGCAGACGCCGTTCGGGCGCAAGTTCGGCTGTGCTCCCGAGATGGCGGTCGACCTGCTGGTTCGGGCGGCGGGGCTGGGGCTGGATCCGGAGGGGGTCGCGTTTCACGTTGGGTCGCAGCATGTCGATCCGCGGGCTTGGGAAGTCGGGATCGCTGCCGCGGGCGAGGCGACTCGTGCGGTTGCGGAGCGCGGGGTTTCCTTGCGGGGCTTGAATATCGGCGGTGGGTTTCCCGTTGGGTATTTGACTGAGCCGCCTCCGTTGACGGAGTACGCGGCGGTTATTCGCGATGCGGTGGGGCGGCATTTCGCGGTGGCGCCTGAGTTGTCGTTCGAGCCGGGGCGTGCGGTGGTGGCGTCGGCTGGGGTGATTCGCAGCGAGGTCGTGCTGGTGTCGCGCAAGTCCGCGGCGGATGAGAAGCGTTGGGTGTACCTCGACATCGGCCGGTACGGCGGGCTCGCCGAGACAGAGAACGAGGCGATCGCGTACCGGTTGGTCACCGCGCATGACGGCGGTCCGGATGGGCCTGTCGTGGTTGCGGGGCCGACGTGCGACGGGGACGACGTGCTTTATCAGCGCACGCCGTATCGGTTGCCGTTGGCGTTGCGGGCTGGGGATTACGTCGATATTCCGGACGCTGGAGCGTACACGCAAAGCTATTCTTCGGTGTCGTTCAACGGGTTTCCGCCGCTGCGGTCGTACTTCATCGGCGGGGAGCCCGGCGGGGTCGGGGAATTCGCTGGACGGCATGTGCTGGCTGAGTTTTCCGGGGTGTCCGCGGAGCTGCTCGACGATCCGGCGTTTCTGTGCGAGAGCTTGGAACGAGTGCTGGACAAGGCCGGCGCGACGGTGTGCGAGCTGACGTACAAGCAGTTCGAACCGCACGGGGTGACGGCGATGGCGTTGCTGTCGGAGTCCCACGCTTCGATCCACACGTATCCGGAGCGCGGGTCGGCGTTCGTGGATGTGTTCACGTGCGGGCACAAGGCGGATCCGGAGCAGGCGGTTCAGTTGTTGCGGGACTTGCTCGGCGCGAGCGTTTCGCGGGTCACCACTATCCACAGAGGACAGGAAGACAGTTGAACATCGAGGAACCAGTCGGTGCGGGACTGACCCGGACGTGGCACGTCTCGGACGTGCTGGTCGACACGCGGACTGCTTACCAGCATCTGGTGATCGGCAAGACAGCGCAGGGGATTTCGCTGTTCTGCGACGACGAACGGCAGAGCACCGAGTTCAGTCAGCTGGTATATCACGAGGCGCTGCTGGTTCCGGCGTTGCTGTTGGCGTCCACTGTGGACCGGGTCTTGGTGGTCGGGTCCAGTGAAGGCGTGGTGTGCCAGATCGCGGCCGAGGCGGGGGCTTCGGTCGATCACGTGGACATCGATGCCGCGGCGGTTCGGCTGTGCGCGGAGCATCTTCCGTATGGATACACGTCGGCTGACCTGGCTCGGGCGGAGCGTGGCGAGGGGCCGGTTCGGGTGCATTACGTCGATGGGTGGGAGTACGTCCACACCTGTGCGGAGAAGTACGACGTGGTGCTGGTCGATCTGCCGGATGAGCAGGATGGCACCGATGCTCAGCACAATCGGTTGTACGGCAAGGAATTCCTGGAGCAGTGCCGCTCGTTGCTGACGCCTGGCGGGGTGGTGGCGTATCAGGGTGGGTGTCCGACGTTGTGGCGGAACGCGACCTTGGTGAAATGCTGGCGCCGGTTCGAGGAGGTCTTCCCGACGCCGGTGTACTTCGGGTCGCCGGAGCACGAATGGGCGTTTTTCTTCGGGACGGACGTGGAAGCGCCGCTGGAGACCATGGTGGCGCGGTTGGAGACGCTGCCGTACCGGCCGGTGTCGGTCGACGAGCTGACGTTGCGCGGGGCGACGGTTCCGCCGATCAGCCTTCGCTGGTGACGGATGTGTGGACGTTCGCGCTGATCACTCCGGACGGAGTGGTCAGTGACGCATTCGATTCTATTGTGGATCTGGTGCAGCGCAATGGCTTCGTCGTGGTGACGGGTCGGGTGCTTCAGCTGGATCTGCCGTCGATGATGCGGGTGTACCGGGCGTCGGAAGCGGTTGATCTGGAGAATGATCCGTTCGCGCGGCTTTACGGTTCGGGAGCGGCGTGTTTGCTCCTGCTGCATCGCGCCGAAGGGGACGCTTGCGCGACGTTGACGCGCTGCAAGGGCGCGACCCGGCCGGACGCCGCGGAGCCGGGGACAGTGCGGCACCTCGGGGAGAACGTCATCCTCAATCTCCTGCACTGCCCGGACGATCCAGCCAATGCGCTGCGCGAACTGTCCATTTTGGTCGGTCCGGAGACTGCTGAGCGGTACCGTGCGGAGGCGGTGTCCGGGATGCTGCGCGGGGCGGCGGCGGTGCGCGCCAGTCTTCCCGCGACCCACGGCTGGGAGGCGATTTCCTACCCCGCGGCGGTCAATCGCATCCGGCGGCGGATCGCGCAGCAGTTCGCGCCTGCCGATGCAGACCTCCAAGCCGCGCTGGACGACGAGCGTGACCAGATCGCTGAGTGCCGGGCCAGTGGTGAACGTCGGCGGGCAGCGGAGCGGGCGAATCCGTCGATCCAGCGGCGGCTCACCACTCTCGGCCTCGGAGAACTAGCCGGAGCGCCGCCGGATCAGGCCGTGCTTGCCGAGCGCGGCATCTTCGTTTCGCAGCTCGAGAGGCTGGTCATCGACACGCGCAACACGTGATCAATGCCCGGAGAACCACCCCGGCAGATCCAGCCTTGCCGATTCCGGCGAAGCGACCTTCCTCAGATCCTCTTCCATCGACCGCAACCGCCCGGCACCCAAAGTCTCAGCCCACTCAGCCCGCAGCTGGTCGAAGATCTGTGCGGACTTGGTCAGGCAGTCGAGACCCCGGTCGGTCAGGCGCACCAGCATGCGGCGGCCGTCCTCGGGGTCGCGTTCTCGGTGGACGTATCCGAGCCGTTCCAGGGTGTCGATCGTCTTGCCCGCGGCCTGCTTGGTGACCCCGAGCGTGCGGCCCAGTTCCACGGCGGTGGTCCCGGACGGGCCGATTGCCTGGAAGACGAAGCCGTGCATCGGGCGCAGGCCGGGGTGGCCCTGCTTCGCCAGTTCGGCGTGCAGGTCGTCGATCAGGCTGCGGAAGGCGAACAACAGGCGCAGCGGCAGCTCGTATCCGGGCGGATCGCTTGACATAGGTAGACAACCTCGTTGACTATATGGACAACCTGATTGTCTATCTTAACGGGGAGAGCAGCATGACAGTGATCCGGGACAGCCGTCGGACCGAGACGCCCAACGCGGTGATGACGACGTTGGCTTCGCCGACGCAGGGCGGCAGCCAGCAGGCGGTCTGGAGAGTCGAGATGGTGCCCGGCGCGGTCGGGCCGGTGCACGCGTTCGACACCGAGCAGGTGTGGACGATCCTCGGCGGCTCGGCGGAGATCACCGTGGGCGGTGTCGTTGAAGCCGTGAAGGAGGGGGAGACGGTGGTGCTGCCCGCGGACGCGGAGCGGCAGGTGCGGGCGGACGCGCGGAGCGGCATGGTGGCGATCGCGTGTGCGCCGGGGAGTACTCGGGTGTATCGGACGGGTGTGGTGCCGGCCTGTGCGACGGCGGACGGGGACAAGATTCTTCCGGACTGGGTCGCCTGAGCTGTGGCGGGCGTCACGGAATGTTCGGCGATCTTGGGCGCTACAACGGATATGTCTGCTCCCACTACGCCAGAAGAGTCCGCCGCGGTCGTTCCCGTTCTGGACGACTTCGATTTCCCGCTCGTCGACGGCGCCGCCTGCCGGATCGACGACCCGGACTGCGAAGCCTGCCAGTAACACCGCACGCACGGAGGAATCCGCTGCGTGACAAGTGGTAACAACACGAGTGACCGGTCGGTGACGGCTCGGGAAACACGGTAACTGCCGGCCCTTCCGGCAGTTACCGTCATTCTCGTGCCGTTGACATTGATCAAAGGTCAGTTCCGGGTCGTCGGGGCCTCCCCGGACGGGGATTCGGTCCGGTTCTATCCCGACCGCGCCGACGCGTTTTCCGCCGCCAACCTCAAGGTGCGGACCAATTCCCGCGGCGGGGTGCAGTTGCGCCTCGACGGGATCGACGCGCTCGAAACGCATTACCGCCCGAGGGTTGCCGGGGCCGAGTTGTGGCGCCAGCCCAAGGAACTGGCGGACGCCGCCGGGGCGGAACTGTTGCGGTACCTCGGTTTCACGAAGATCGAGCGCGACGAAGGCGGCCGCGTTTCCACCAGTACGCCGGGGGAGACGAGCGGGCACATCCTGACCCGGTTCGCCGACAAGTACGGCCGCGCGGTCGCGTTCGCGTTCCCCGGACAGCGCGCGGGGCGTTCCACCGACGGCGGGAGCGTGCACCTCGATCCGAAAGCGCTGAAGGCGTCGGCGAATTTCCGTCTTCTCGAAACCGGGCTGGCGTATCCGACGTTCTACTCCAAGCTTTACCCGGACCTCCGGCAGGCGATGTCCGACGCGGCGGTCGCGGCGCGCGGCGCGGGCAAAGGCGTGTGGGAGCACGACGTCACCACCAAGGGGTTCCGGCTGAGCAGTCGCGCCCAATTGCGTGACGACGTGGTGCTTTTGCCGAAACTGTTCCGCCGTTTGGTCGATTACCTGAGCCTCGACGAAACCGGCGGCGTCTCGCTCGCCGGGTTCGCGGATTACATCGACACCCGCAACGACCGGCTTTTCACCATCCCGGACGGGCACGCGACGGAACTCCACACGCTCCTCTCCGTCCGGCGGCAGACGCTGAAGCTCACGACTCCGCCGGAGCAGATCGTGTTCGAAGAGGCTTGACCGGCTGTCGCAGCACGGTCTTCAGCTTCTCGGGCGCGGTGCGGCGCGGGTCGCTCAGGTAGACCTCGTGGTGGTCGCCGTTGAAGGTCAGCTCGTGCGCGGGCAGGTATTCGTCGTGGAGCCGGTGCAGCGTGGGCGTTTCGTCGTCGTACGAGCCGAGGTGCAGGATCTGGACGCTCGTGCCTTCGGTCAGCGTGCGTAGCCGAACGCCGGCGAGCGCGGGGTTGTCCTTCTTCTTTGCGACGCTTTCGGCGGCTTCCCGGACCATCTCCTCGGTGACCCAGTCCGGCTGATTGATCATCATCGTCCAGTCCCACTTCGCTTTTTCCCGAGTGAGGAAGACGGTGGGGTCGTCGGCGCGCCACAGCCCTTCGAGCGGTCCGACGACGAAGTCCCGGCCGAGGGTTTTCTTGCTGGCGAACTTCACCGAGTACGAGATTCCGTACAGCGCTTCGACGGCGTTCGTGTACTCCGGCGCGGTGTTCGGGTCGCCGTGGCCGTCGACGGCGAGGTACTGCAGCGCGGGGACGTCGACGAGGGTGAAGTCCTTCGACGGCGGCGCATACAGCGTGCGGTGGGCCTTCTTGACGTCGTACTTCTCCATCGCGGTCTCCTTGGCAAGGACGCTCTCGGTCCAGGTGAGGTCGGCCGTGAGCATCGCTTCGCTGTAGTCGAAGATCGCCGCCGCGGCGTCGGGCAGGGGTTCTTGACGGGCGCGAGTTGCTCGGACTTCGGCGAGTTGTTCGCGTATCGCGGCGAGCCGGGTGGTCAGTCCGGAACGCACTTCCGCGTCCGGCAGGCCCGGGCTGTTGGCCATCGCGATGAGGACGCGCGCGTGGACCGGCGTGAGGGTGGTGAGCGCTTCGCGGGTGGCGTCCGCACAGAGTTCGACCCCGGACGGCGTGGCTTGGAAGGTCGCCCGCGATTTCCCAGAGCGCGGGCCGCCGGTGGCTTCGATCAGGCCGCGTTTGGCCAGCTTGTCGAGGACGTAATAGATCGAGGAGAAGCCGAGCGCGGTCCAGGCGCGGATGCCGCGGTCCTCGATCACCCGCTCCAGTTCGTAGCCGTGCCGGGGTTGTTCGACGAGCAGGCCGAGGACGGTCAGTTCGGCGTCGGTGAGGGCGGGCACGACCGCTATTCTAGTACTAGAATAGCTGCGCCTCCAGGACCGCGACCTCCGGTGCCGGGTCGAAGCCGTGCCCGAGCAGCCAATGGACCACCCGGAGGCTGCGCAGCGACCACCACGCGCGGAGCACGTCGAGGTCGATGTCCGTGCCGTAACCGGCGACGACGTCGGCGAGGTGTTCCTGGTGGGCGAGGGTCAGGGCGGCGAGGTCGAAGAGGGCGTCGCCCTGGGCGGCTTCGGACCAATCGAGGATGCCGGTGACCTCGTCGCCCTCGACGAAGATGTGGGCGACCTGCAGATCGCCGTGGGTGAACACCGGGGTCCACGGCCGCAGCGCCGCCTTGGCGATCTGGTGGTTGCGGGTGACCAGGTCGGCGGGGAGGGCGTCGTTCGCGATCAGCCACGCGCATTCGCGGTCGAGTTCCGCGGCGAGTTCGTCGGGGTCCCAGCCGGGCGAAGGCGGCAGCGGCGCCTCGTGCAGTTTCCGGGCGGCGGCTCCGGCAGCGGCCCAGGCCTCGGGCGACGCGGTCGACGGTGTGCCAGGGCGGCCCAGTTCGCGTCCGGGCAGGGCGGCGAGCGCGAGCACGGGCGGTTTCCGCCACAGGATCTCCGGCGTCGGGACCGGGGCCAGCGCCATCGCCGCGACCTCGGCGTCGGCGCGCGCCTGATCGGTGTCGACCTTCAGGAACACGTCGCCGACGCGCAGGGTCGCGCGTTCGTGGTGGGCGACGATGACTTCGACTTCCTCCATGGCCGCGATTGTCACGAAGACGATCACTCGCGTCGCCCCATTTTCCGGCGCGCCGCGGCGAGTACCCCCAGCACTCGCCCCTCCCGCGGAGGCTGTCCGCCCGGCCCCACCGCCGCCGGCCCGGAGGCCAGGCGACCAGGTCCCCACCTCGGGGGCCGGACGTGGTTTCCACCCTGCCCGGCGCCGTCCCCAAGCTGTCCCCGGTCTGTCCTTTCGATCTTCGCGGTGCCGGTGACCTGCGCGGGTATGCTCGTAACCCGGAGCGGAGGAGGGAAGTCGCGGAATGGATTTTCGCGTGCTCGGAGCGCTGGAAATCCAGGACGGGACCGACCGGCTGACGTTGCCCGGCGCGCGCCATCGCCGCGTGCTGGCCTGTTTGCTGCTCTCGCCCAACTCGGTCGTCCCGCTGCCGAAGCTGATCGAGGCGACGTGGGACGGCGAGCCGCCCGCGACCGCCACGAAGCAGATCCAGAACTGTGTGTCCGTGCTCCGCGAGCGGCTCGGCGATCCCAAGCAGAAGCTCATCGTCACCGACGGCTCGGGCTACCGGATCACGGTCGACAATCTGCAAGTCGACTGGCTTCGGTTCACCGACGCCGTTGCCGCCGCCCGCCAGTCGGCGGAGGGCGGAGCGCTGGCGGACGGGGTCGAGAAGATCCGGTCGGCGCTGCGGCTGTGGCGCGGTCCGGTGCTGGACGGACTGGACGCCGCGGCGCTCGCCGGGCGGGCGGCGCGGCTGGAGGAGCAGCGGCTCAACGCGGTGGAGCTGTGCATCGACTGGCAGCTGAAGCTCGGCCAGCACCGCGAGGTCGTGGACGAGCTGGGGGAGATCGTCGAGGAACATCCGCTGCGGGAACGGCCGTACGCGCAGCTGATGCTCGCCTTGGACCGCAGCGGGCGGCAGGCGGACGCGCTCGCGGTGTTCCAGCGATTGCGGACGCAGCTCTCCGAGGAGCTCGGGGTCGATCCCGGTGCCGAGGTGCGCCGGTTGCACGAGCAGATCCTGCGCGGGGAGACCGAAGAGCCGGTTGTCGTGGAGCAGGTGCGGCCGGAGCAGCCCTCGAGTCAGCTCGATCGGGCGGCCGAGGAACTCGCGGCGGCGATCGTCCGGCAGTGGACCGCCGAGACCGAGATCCGCTCGCTGCACCGTCCGGAGCCGGTGCCGCTGACCTGGACGAGCACCGAGCGTCCGGTGGCCGCGGCCGCGTCGGCGGTGCTCGGGCGGCCCGGCGACCCGGAGCGGCTGACGTTCAGCGGCGATCTCACCGACGTCGTCGCGAAGTTCCGGCAGGTCCCGGCGCGGCAGCTGGTCGTGCTCGGCGAGCCGGGCGCGGGGAAGTCGGTGCTGGCCATCCTGCTCACGCTGGGGCTGCTGGCCGACCCGCCGCCGGGCGAGCCGGTGCCGGTGCTGCTGCCGCTGTCGTCGTGGAATCCGCGCGAGGAACACCTGCACGGCTGGCTCGCCCGACGGCTGGTCGAGGAGTATCCGGGCCTGGCCAATACCGGCGCGTACGGCAAGGGCGCGGCGCTGCGGCTGGTGCTCGAAGGCCGGGTCATCCCGGTGCTCGACGGTCTCGACGAGCTGGCTCCCGGACTGCACACCGCCGCGATCGACGCGCTGGACCAGGCCGTTTCCGGCGGTCGTCCGCTCGTGGTGACCTGCCGCAGCACCGAGTACGAATCCGCGGTGGAGCAGTCCGGGACCTTTCTGTCGCGCGCGGCGGTGGTGGAGATCGAACCGGTCGAGACCGAGGACGCGATCGACTTCCTCACCGCCCGGCAGCGCTTCGGCGAAACTCGCTGGGACCCGGTGGTCCGGCAGTTGCGGCAGCATCCGGAAAGCCCGCTGGCGCAGGCCCTTCGCACGCCGCTGATGGTCGATCTGGCCAGGACGGCGTACGCGCATCCGTCGACCGATCCCGGCGAACTCTGCGACACGACGCGCTTTCCCGACCGCGCGGCGATCGAGGGACATCTGCTGGACGAGTACCTGCCCGTGGTCTACACCTCGCGACCGGCCCCGCCCGCCCGGCTCGACCGGCCGACCCGTCCGCGCGATTACCCGGCGGAGCAGGCGCAGCGGTGGCTGAGCTTCTTCGCCCGGCAGCTGGAACGCGACCAAAGCCGCGATCTCGCGTGGTGGCAGTTGGACCGGGCGGTGCCGAGGCTGGTGCTGGGACTGTGCCTCGGACTGCCGCCGGCGTTGCTGTTCGCGCTGACCGGCTGGATCGCCGCGGGTCCGGTGATCGGGGCGATCTACGGGCTGTCGTTCGCGGTGGCAGGTTGTGTAACGCATACAGTCGGCAGCCGACCGGGGCCGCTTCGGGTGGAGGCGCGGTTCCGCGGTACTGCGGGCCGGTTCCTGCGTCGGTTCGCGGTCGGGGTGCTGATCGGGGTGTGCCTCGGGTTGGCGTGGTCGCTGTCGGTCGGGGTGATCGCCCTGCTCGCGATTGTGTTCGGGCTGGCGATCGGCGTCCACGTCTGGCTGGATACGCCCCTGGAGGCGAGCCGCGTGTCGAGTCCGGCGAGCGTCCTGCGCAACGACCGCGCCGCGACGTTGTCGTTCACCTTGTCCTTCATCGTCTCGCTGGGCCTGTTCTACGGGATGGCGTTCGCCTTCACGAAGGAAACGCGGTTCCTCGGCGTCTTCAACGACCATTACGACCTGGCGCTGGCCTTCGCCGGCGGACTGGCATCGGCGTTGCTGGGCCGGTTTTTGGTGCGGAGTCCGGGAAGTCTCGCCTACGGCCTCGCTGGCGTGATCATCGGCGGCCAGGTCTTCTCGCGGGCGTCGAGCACGGCACAGGCGGTGGCGGCCGGGCTGATGTTCGGGTTGGCCGTGGGGCTGAGCGTGTGGATCTCCCGGGCTTGGGGCGCGTACACGTTCAGCCGGTTGTGGCTGGCCTCGCGGAAGCGGATCCCGGTGGATCTGATGGGTTTCCTCGACGACGCGCATCGCCGCGGTGTGCTGCGCCAGGTCGGCGAGGTCTACCAGTTCCGGCACGCGCGGTTGCAGGAACGGCTCGCGGCGGATCCGGGTTAGCGCTGCAATCGCGGGTCTTGCGACGGGTCCGCGTACATCGGCGGGCAACCCCGGTCGATGGCTTCGGGGCGCAGTTCGTAGTGCCACGGTTCGTTGCGGTAGATCTGGCACAGTCCATACGCGGCACCGTGTTTCGAGAGCCACGACGTCGCTTCGGCGGGACCGAGGTCGATCGCGTTTCCCAAAACGTGCGCGGACCGGTCAGCGGTGGCTACCCAGCGAGCGGCTTCCTGTTCTGAGCCGTACTTCGCGATCGCCTTGTGCCGAAGCCGGTTCTGATACGCCGGGGAACGCCAGCCGCTGTTGACGCGGAATTCGACGCCGTCGTTCGCGGCGTCCTTCGCCGCTCGACGCAGCGCATCCAGGAAAACCGGGTCGAGATTGGCCACGGCCGGAATCTCGGCGAACACCGTGGTGCCGGGCGGGACGGCTCCGTCGGCCTCGCTCAATGCGCCACGACGGCGAAGCACCTGGCGGACGGTTCGCCGGAAAACGGCGAGAGCCGGGCGTCGTGCTGATTCGCTGCGGGTCATGGCATTCAGCCAAGGGGAACCGGTGTTGCCAGCACGTACGCGGTTTCGGATATGCCAGCGATACGTGTCTGCTCGTAGCATCGACGGCATGCGTGTGCTGATCGTCGAGGACGAGCCCTACCTGGCTGAGGCCATCCGGGACGGGTTGCGCCTGGAGGCGATCGCGGCCGACCTCGCCGGGGACGGCGACACCGCGCTGGAAATGCTGAGCGTCAACGCGTATGACATGGCTGTGCTCGACCGGGACATCCCCGGGCCTTCGGGCGACGAGATCGCGAAGCGCGTCGTCGCGTCCGGCAGCGGCATGCCGATCCTCATGCTCACCGCCGCCGACCGGCTCGACGACAAGGTCTCCGGCTTCGAACTCGGCGCCGACGATTACCTCACCAAACCGTTCGAGATGCGGGAACTCGTGCTCCGGCTGCGCGCGCTCGATCGCAGGCGCGCGCACAACCGGCCGCCGGTGCGGGAAATCGCGGGACTGAAGCTGGACCCGTTCCGCCGCGAGGTTTACCGCGACGGCCGGTACGTCGCGCTGACCCGGAAGCAGTTCGCCGTCCTGGAGGTGCTCGTCGCGGCCGAGGGCGGGGTGGTCAGCGCCGAAGAACTCCTCGAACGGGCTTGGGACGAGAATGCGGACCCGTTCACCAACGCCGTGCGCATCACGGTTTCGGCGCTGCGCAAACGGCTCGGCGAACCGTGGCTGGTCGCGACCGTCCCCGGGGTCGGCTACCGGATCGACGACGGATCGGACCGCGCGTGATCCGCGAGCCCGGGATGAGCGTCCGGCTCAAACTGACCCTCAGCTACGCCGGATTCCTCATGCTGGCCGGGACGCTGCTGCTCGGCGCGGTGGGTTTCTTCCTGCTGGACTACCAGGACCGGGCGCTGGAGGTCATGCCGGTGGTGATGGCCCCGTCGGGCCGCGACCTGATCAAGGATTTCGCGCCCGACGCCGCCGTCGTGATGCTGCTCCTGCTGCTGTTCGGCCTGCTGGGCGGCTGGATTCTCGCCGGGCGCATGCTCGCCCCGCTGAACCGGATCACCGCCGCGACCCGGCAGGCTTCGACCGGGTCGCTCGCGCACCGGATCGAACTGGAAGGTCGCGATGACGAGTTCCGCGAACTCGCCGACAGCTTCGACGCCATGCTCGCGCGCCTCGACGCGCACGTCGCCGAACAGCGGAGATTCGCCGCCAACGCCTCCCACGAACTGCGCACGCCGCTGGCGATCACGCAGAGCCTCCTCGAAGTCGCCCGCGACGACCCGGAGCGCGATATCGGCGAACTGCACGAGCGTCTCCGCGTCGTGAACGCGCGGGCGATCGAACTCACCGAAGCGTTGCTGCTGCTCAGCCGCGCGGATCAGCGGTCGTTCACCCGGGAGCCCGTCGACCTGTCGCTTCTGGCGGAAGAAGCCGCGGAGACGTTGCTCCCGCTCGCCGAGAAACACGGGGTGACCATTGAGACCTCCGGCGATGTCACTGCAGTGAACGGGTCTCGGGCGCTTTTGCTGCAGCTGACGACGAATCTGCTGCACAACGCCATCGTCCACAACCTGCCGGAAGGCGGGACGGTGCAGCTCCGCACGACTGCGTCCGCGACGTCGAGCACGCTCATCGTGGAAAACACCGGGGAGGAAGTCAGCCCGGAGCGGATCTGGACGTTTACTGAGCCGTTCCAGCGCGGCACCGAGCGGATCCGTCGTGATCACGCTGGGGTCGGGCTGGGGCTGGCGATCGTGAAGAGCATCGCGCAGGCGCATGACGGGACGCTTTCTCTCGCACCGGGTGTTGCGGGCGGGCTTCGGGTGACGGTGCGGCTACCTGGCGGGTCGATGTTGTTGGGCGATCGACAGGACGTGTCGCGCTAGGGCGGTGTCGGCGTCGGGTGCTCCGGTCGCGGAGGCGCGGGCGGACATCGCCGCGAGACGTGCTGGGTCGGTGAGGATCGGGACGAGGGCGGATTCGATCCACGCTGGGGTCAGGTTGGCGTCGTTGACGAGCAGTGCGCCGCCTGCCGCGACGACTGGTCGGGCGTTCAGCCGTTGCTCGCCGCCGCGGTCGGGCAGCGGGACGAACGCGGCGGGGAGTCCGACGGCGGCCAGTTCGGCGCAGGTCATCGCGCCGGAACGGCAGATCGCGAAGTCGGCGGCGGCGTAGGCGTACTGCATTTCGTCGACAAACGGCAGGACGACATACGACGGGTCGTCCGCTTCGACGCTGTGCCGCGGGCCGGTGATGTGCAGGACTTGCACCCCGGCTCTCTGTAATGCGGCAGCCGCCCCGGAGGCGGTGGCGTTGATCGTGGTGGCGCCTTGCGAACCGCCGGTGACCAGCAGGACGGGGCCATCGGTGCTGAGGCCGAACTTGCGGCGAGCTGCTTCGCGGGTCGCGGGACGGTCGAGTCCGGTGATCGCTGGACGCAGCGGGATCCCGATCGCGGTGCCGTTTTTCAGCCGGACGTCCGGGGAAGCGGTGTACACGTGGGGCGTCAGCCTGGCGGCCATGCGGTTGGCTGCTCCCGGGCGGATGTTCGCTTCGTGGATGACGATCGGCAGCCGGCGCCGGCGGGCGGCGAGGTAGGCCGGTGCGGCGACGTAGCCGCCGAAGCCCACCACGACGTCGGCTTGAACCTGGTCGAGGACTGCGCTGGCGGCCCGGATCGAAGCGCGCAGCCGGGACGGAATGTGCAGCAGCGCCCGGGTTGCCTTGCGCGGCAGCGGGACCGGCGGGATGAGTTCCAGCGGGTACCCGCGCGCCGGGATCAGCGTCGTGTCCAGACCGCGGACGGTGCCGAGCGCGGTGATCTCCGCGGCGGGGGCCAATCTCCGCAGTGCGTCGGCGAAGTTCATCGCGGGTTCGATGTGCCCGGCCGAATGGCCTCCGGCGACGACCACGCGTGGTGCTTTGATGTCCATCTAGGCAACGAGAAAATCGAAGTACGTGTCCGGATAGGGTTCGTCCTTTAGCGTGTAGTGCCACCACTCGGATTCGTAGGCGCCGAAACCGCAGTCCTCCATGAGGGAACGGAGGTGCTGCCGGTTCGCCGCCTCGGTCGCGGTGAGGCCGGGTGCGCCGTGGTGCGAGACCGCGTCCATCAGGTCGAAGCCGCCGCCCATCGCGACGAGTTCGCCGGTGTCCAGGTGATACAGCGTCAAATCCGCTGTGCTGCCTCGGGTGTGTCCGGATTTGGTTGCCACGTAACCGTTTTCGAACATCTCCGCACGGTTGAGGTTCGGGTAGTGCTGACGCTTTTTCCGGCCGTCCTCCGGCTGTTTCGCCCAGCGCAGGAAACAGTCCACGGCGCGCTGCGGCCGGTAGCCGTCCCAGATCAGCAGGCCGAAGCCCAGCGTCGCGGCTTTGTCCTGCGCGCTTTGCAGTGCGCTGCACAAGGCGTGGGTGCCGACGATCCGGTTCGCCAGGTAGCCGTCGACCGGTTTGCCGGTGAAGTTGTCCCAGGTGGCGTACTTGGCGTCCCAGCGGATCCCGGGCACAGCTTCGTCGAGGAAGGCGAAACCGGGCTTCATCGGGGCGTCCCGGCCAGCGCGAGCGACACCATCCGGTCGAGCATTTCGGCGAACGAAAGTCCGGCCGCCGCCATCATTCGCGGGTATCGGCTGTAAGAGGTCAAGCCCGGGAAGGTGTTGACCTCGTTGAGCATGGCGGTGCCGTCTTCGAGCAGGAACAGGTCGACGCGCGCGAGTCCCTTGCAGCCCAGGGCGCGGTAGATGGTCTGCGCGGTCGCCTGGACGCGGGCGCGCGACTCCGCCGGAATGTCCGCTGGGACGAGGATGGTCGAGTTTTCCGAGCCGCTTTCCGGGTTGTCCTCCTGGTGGATCTTGAAGAACCCGTGCGACAGCCGGATCTGGTCCGGTTCGCCGACGATCAGGTCCGCGCCGTTGCCCAGGACCGCGCACCCGACCTCGCTGCCCTCGACCGCTTCCTCGATCAGCAGCTTGGAATCGAACCGCGCCGCCTCCGCGATCGCACCCGGCAGGTCTTCCTCGCGCGAGACCTTGGTGACGCCAAACGACGAACCGGACCGGGCCGGTTTCACGAAGACGGGGTAGGAGAACTTGCTGGCGTCGACATCCTCGTCCGCGGTGCCAGCCCAGAAATTCGGTGTCGCGATGCTCGCGCTGTCGACGACCAGGTACGCGAGGGATTTGTCCATGCACAGCGCGGAACTCTGCACGTCACAGCCCGCGTAGGGGATTCCGGACAGTTCGAGGAGGCCCTGCATCGCGCCGTCCTCGCCGAGTTTGCCGTGCAGCACCGGCAGCACCACGTCCAGCCGGACCGGTTCGTACTTGCCCTGCTCCTCGACGAGCAGCCCGTGGACGCTTCGATCCGGCGACAACATCGCCGGGCGACCGCTGTCTTCCCACGCCTCGCCGGGTCCGTCGCAGAGCTGCCACGAGCCGTCCTTGGTGATCCCGACCCAGTACGGTTCGTATTTTTCCGGGTCGAGGTTCTTCGCGACCTCTCGCGCGGATTTGATCGAGACGGGGTGTTCCTCGGAGATTCCGCCGAAGATGACGCCGACCTTGAGCTTAGGCATGGTTTGTCCAGCTTTCGAAATTCAGGCAATTGAGGAGGCTGTTTTCCACCGCGTCGCGCAAGGCATGGTCGGTGTGGTACGCGGTGTGCGGGCTGATCAGGACGTTCGGGAGGTTTTGCAACCGCGCCAGATTCGTGTTCTCGAGGGGTTTGCGGCGGCAGTCGGCGTAGAACATCCCTTCCTCCCCTTCGAGGACGTCCAATGCCGCGCCGCCGAGCCTGCCGTTTTCCAGTGCGGACAGGAGAGCGTCGGTGTCGATCAGCCCGCCGCGGCCGGTGTTGACGACGATCGCGCCGGGTTTCATCTGCTCGATCCTTTGTCGGTCAAGGAGATGGTGGGTTTCCGGAGTGAGCGGGGTGTGCAGGGTGACGATGTCGCTCTGCCGCAGCAAATCGTCGAGGGGAACGTAATCGGCTGACGTCCGGGGGTACAGGTCGTAGGCCAGCTTCTGCCCGCCGAAACCCCACAGTCGGTCGATGACCGCCGCGCCGATCCGTCCGGTTCCGATGACGCCTACGGTGAGGTCGCGCAGTTCTTTTCCAGGGGTATGGCTCAATCGGTAATCGTGCGCGTCGGTCCGGCGGATGAGGGACTTCGCGTTTCGGATCGCCATCAGCATAAACATGAGCGTGTAATCAGCGACACTGTCGGGCGAGTACGCCACGTTTTCCACCGTTATGCGCATTTTCTCGGCGTATCCGACGTCGAGATGATTGCAGCCGATACTCCGCGTCGAGAGATACTTGACGCCGACCTCGCTGAGCGCGCGCAAGGTGCCATTGGTGATGCGGGTTTTGTGACTGACGCTGACACACCGGTTCCCGGCGGCGAGTTCGACGGTGGCTTCGGACAACGCCGCCGCGGTGACAGTCGGTGTCACCCCCAAACGAGACACCGCCTCCTCGACCAGAGCGGCTTCGTCGGGCCCGCAGCCGTAGATCGTGATCCCGGCCGCCGGAACCAGCGACCGAACCCGAAGCCCCGCAGCACGTGCCGGTTCGCGGTAGGTCATGGGTGCCAGTCAAGGCAGGAGGATGTTGCCAGCACGTATGCGGTTTCCGATACACGGACGATATGCGGATCGCGGGTCGCCGGGGGATGGTGGGGAAAACCGGTGGAGCTCGCAGCCCTCGGCGTGGTCGGATACGCGGATGGGGGAGTGGGAGCGGAAGAACGCCGCGCGCCGGGCGACCGTCTTGGCCCTGCCGACCGTCCACGCCTGGCATCATGCGCGAATCGTGCCGCCACAGCCGGGAGACGTGCGGATCTCGGAGTCCATCGGGCCGCTAGGTGAACTGCTGGCGGTCTGGACGGCCCCTGAGGACCGAGCGGTGAAGCTTCCGGAAGTACGCGCCTCGCGTCCGGTGCGGGTGACCGTGCATGTGCCGGAAATGGCGGTCGCCGCGCGGATTCCGGATTTTCGGCTGGCGCATCCGACGGTGCAGCCACTGCCGGACGGTCGCGTGCTCACGGTCGACGCGCGGTGCACCTGGCGGTCTGAAGGGCCGGACCGCAACGCGATCGTCTACGACTCTGACGGTGAAGCGGTGGCCGAGCAGACCTTCGGCGACGGCATCGATCACGTGCAGGCCACCCGAAACGGCGAGATCTGGGTCGGCTACTTCGACGAAGGCGTCCTCGGTTCGCACGGCTGGGGTGACGACGGTGCCGCGCCTCCCGTTGGCCGGAGCGGGCTGGTCCGGTTCTCGGCCGAGTTGACTGAGCAATGGCGCTACCCCGATTCCGCGCGGGCGGCGTGGGGCCACATCTTGGACTGCTACGCCCTCAACGTCGACGGCGACACCGCATGGACGTGCTTCTACACCGAATGGCCCGTCGTCCGGATCCACGACGGCGGCGTGACCGGGTGGCGCAACGAAATCCGCAGCGCCACCGCGTTGGCAGTGCGTGGTTCCCGGCTGGCCTTCTACGGCGGTTACGAGGCGTACCGGGATCGGCTGGTTGCCGGAGTGCTCGATGACGACCGGTTCCGGGTCACCGGCGAGTACCGGCTCGTGTTGCCGGATGGGGAGGAAGTACCGCGAGATGCCCGGGTTTTCGGGCGGGGCGCGGACTTGCACGTCGTGACCCGGGACGACTGGTACCGGCTCGGTCTCGAAGACCTGCCTGGATAGGAACCGCGCCGCAAAGGTTATGGCCGACGCTGGCCGTTCTGATAGTTGAGCGCGTAGCGGACAGCGTCGGCGCGCGAGTGGAAGCCGGCTTTGGCGAAAAGGTTGTTGATGTGGGTTTTCACGGTCGCCTCGCTGATGACCAAGGCGGCCGCGATTTCCGGATTGCGCAGGCCGTCGCCGATCAGGCCGAGGATTTCGCGTTCGCGTGCGGTCAGCGCCAGATCCGGTTCGGCGGGCGGGGCGGGTTTGGCGGCCAGCGCGAGCAACCGTCGCTGCACCTCGGGCGAGAGCACGGTCTGGCCCTGCGCCGCGGTGCGCACGGCGTGCAGGATCGTGGTGCGGTCCGCTTCTTTGGTCAGGTATCCGCTCGCGCCCGCCTGCAGTGCGGCCAGGATCGACTCGTCGTCGTCGAACGTGGTGAGCACGAGAACGGTGGTGTCCGGCTGGCTTTCGCGGATGCGCCCGGTCGCGCCGACCCCGTCGAGCACCGGCATGTTGAGGTCCATCAGCACGACGTCCGGACGGTGTTCCTGCGCCGCCTTGACCGCTTCCGCGCCGTTGGTCGCGGTCGCGACGACGTTGACGTCCTCGGCGAGGTCGAGCATGACCGCGAGCGCTTCGCGGACAGTCGCCTGGTCGTCGACGACAACGAGACTGATCGGGCGGTCGGTCATCGAGGCAGCTCCAGTTCCACGGTCCAGCCGTCGCCGGCCGGTCCTGCTTTCAGGGTGCCGCCGAGCAGGGCGGCCCGTTCGCGCATCCCGACGAGCCCGACCCCGGAACCGCCGGCCAGTTCGGCGCGGCGGGGTTCGGTCGCGGGCCCGTTGTGCACGGTCAGCCTGACATGATCGGCGGTGAAGGCGAGCCGGAGGCTGCGAGTCGCGCCCGGCGCGTACTTGGCCGCGTTGGTCATCGCCTCCTGCGCCGCCCGGACCATGGTGTGCGTGGTCTCCGGGCCGACCGCGCCGGCTTCGCCCTCGATCGCGTACTCGGCCGACGCGTGTTCGGCGAGCTGGTTCAACGTCTCAGGCAGCGGCAAGGTGTCTTCGCGGAGCGCGTGCACCGCGCGGCGAGTCTCGCTGATCGAGTCGACGGCGATGGCGCGTGCCTTGCGGACCGCGGCGGCTGCCTCGTCGTCGCGGCCGCTGCCGCGCAGTGCGTCGGCGAGGTCCAATTGCAGGGCGATCCCGGAAAGCGAATGACCGAGGACGTCGTGAATCTCGCGCGCGATCCGGCCGCGTTCGACGAGCGCTGCCTCGCGGGCTTCGGACTCGCGGGCGCGCTGGGCCGAGTCGGCGGCGAGCTGGGCGTTGCGGACGGCGTCGAGACGGTCGTGGTGCGAGATGCCGACCGCGACCGGAAGACCCACGGTCAGGGGCACCCACACCGGCCACACCGGGAAGCCCGGCAGCAGCTCGCCGACCGTCCAGGTCGCGGCGGCCGCGATGACCGATCCGGCGACCGCGATGGTCACCGCGGCCCGGCGGGACGCGAGCTTGACCCCGGAGGCGGACGCGGCGACGAACGGGAACATCGCCGCGAACGTTCCGTGCGCCAGCGGCAGGAGCAGCGCGCCGAACAGCATGTACGCGCCCATCACGGTGATCTGCCGGTTCTCCGCGACCCGCGCCCAGGGCAGCAGCGAGACGATCCCGGCGACCGAGCACAGCACGAACAGCGACAAGGCCAATGGCCGGTACGCGATGGTCGCGTCCGGCCATTGAACCGCGGTGCAGGCGATCGCGGTGAGGACGAGGGCTGGCTGGATCAGCTCGTCCCGGTACTGCCCGAGAAGGGACAGCGACCGCCGGTCCGTCGTGCTCATGGGACCAGGTTCCTCCTCGTCTGGCCGGCGTCGTGCGCGGACTGAGTGTTCCACTCGGCCGGGCGGCCGGTGAGGTTGCGCTGGATGTTGTCCAGCAGCGGCGAGGTCTGCCCGGGCGCGCCGTCGCTGCCCCGGGTCCACATGACCTGGTGCCCGGCGCGCAGTGCGCGGTAGAGCACGACCAGCCCCTCGGCGAGGATGCCGACGCCGATGGTGAGCAGCATGCTGTTCGAGACGCCGCCCGCGTCCTGCGGGGCGAACGCGTCGAGCGCGACGTTGACGCCGATCTTGACCACGATGTTCGCCACCCACAGCCCGACGGTGACCGGCGTGTAGCGGACGAAGGCGGTGCCGTCGCGCCGGGAAATCTGGACGCTGTACCCGCGCAGGACGCCGAGGACGACGCTGATCGCCGCGGTGCCGATCAGGAAGACCAGCGAGGCCGCGGTCTTCACGTCGCCGGACACCGTGCTGAGGCCGACGACGGACAGGATCGCGGGCAGGATCAGCATCTGCTTGGCCTGCGCGGGTTCGCCGATCATCCGCCGCACCATCAGGTAGCCGACCGCCGCCACGATCAGGACGATCTCCACGGGTCCGCTCATGGGTTGTTCCTGCCTTTCGATTTCGTTCCGATGCCGAGAAAACTACGGCGGAACGGCGGCGAAGTCGTGCGGTGAGCGGCGTATTCGCGGGTGGAGAAACGCCTCCACCCGGCCCTGGATTTCTCCACCCGGGATACGCCCGCGGCGCCAAGACGGCCGGGCGCGGCGACCGTAGCGTTTTCCTGGCGAATCCCAGCAGCCAAGCCAAAATCGGGGAGTACGGCATGACCTCGCACGCCCGCACGATGATCACCACTTTGTTCCTGGACGTCGGCCTGTCCGTCGTCGCCTACTACGCGGCCAACCTGCTCGGCGCGAGCGCCTACGTGTCACTGCTGATCGGCACGATCGTCGCGGGACTGCGGACGATCTGGGTCGCGGTGGCACAGCGGCGGCTCGACCTCTTCTCGTCGTTCCTCGTGCTGCTTTTCGGCCTGGGCCTCGGGTTGAGCTTCCTCACCGGCGACCCGCGCCTGTTGCTGGCGAAGGAATCGGTGACGACCTTCTGCGCCGGCGTCGCTCTAGTCGGCAGCTGTGTGCTCAACCGGCCGCTCGCGTACTACGCGGCACGACGCTTCGCGCTCTCGGCCGGCGGCGAGCAGCAGCGCGAATTCGAGGCCACCGCGGGCGACGCGAGGTTGCGGCGGCGTTGGTACCAGGTCTCGCTGGTGTGGGGCCTCGGGTTGACCGCCGACTCCGTGCTTCGCATCGTGGGCGTCTACACGCTGCCGTTCGACACGGCGGCCGCTTTTTCGCAGGCGTTGATGGTCGTCGCGTTCGCCGGGCTGATCGGGTGGACGCTGCTGACCCGGCGGCGGGGCGAGCAGGCGGTTCAGCGTCGGTCGTAGGCGCGCATCGCGGCCGCGACGTCGTCCAGGAAGGACAGGACGACCGGGACGTGCTCGGGCTCGAGCCGATCGGTGATGGCTTCCATCTCGGCGAGCAGCGGGCCCAGCGCGTTCCGGACGTCCTCGCGGGCGTGGTCGGTGGCCTCGAGGTGGACGCGCCGCCGGTCGCCCGGATCGGCGTGGCGGGCCAGGTGCCCGGCCGCGGCGAGCCGGTCGACCAGCACGGTCGCCGACGCCGAGGTGATGCCGAGCCGGGTGCCCAGCTCGCCGGGCCCGATCGGCTCCGGACTGGAAACGACCTGGTCGAGGGCTTGCACGTCGGTGACCCGCAGCGACAGTTTCCGCGCCAGCGCCGCCTGCATGCCCCGGCCCGCTTGCAGCAGCCGCCGCACTGCCAGGGAGAGGTCCCGCGCCGCTTGCTCGTCCGCCACGTCGGCATAGTAGCTAGAACTTCTAGCGACGAGGTATGGTGCCGGGTATGGCTAGAAAATCTAGCGAATTAGCCGACGTCAATGCCGAGATGGTGCGGAAGCTGCTCGACGGCCTCGAACCGGGGGCGGAATGACCGGCGTGGTCGTCGCAGGCGGCGGACCCGGCGGCATGATGCTCGCCTACTTGCTCGGCCGCGCCGGAATCCCGGTCACGTTGCTGGAAGCGCGCCAGGACTTCGACCGCGACTTCCGCGGCGATTCGCTGCACCCCTACACCCTCGAACTGCTCGACCGTCTCGGCTTGGCCGACCGGCTGCTCGCCATTCCGCACCACAAAGCGCGCTTCTTCCGCTTCCACACCCCGGCCGGGTCGATCACCACCGCCGACTACGGCAAGCTCTCCTCGCCGTACAACTACGTCGCCCTGATGCCGCAGGCGCACTTCCTCGATTTCCTCGCCGCCGAAACCGCCGCGCTCCCGGGCGCGAGCGTGCGCACCGGTGCCAAAGTCGTCGATCTGAACCGCGATGACGACGGCCGGATCACCGGCGTCCGCTACCGCGACGACACCGGTACCCACGACCAGCCCGCCGCGCTCGTGGTCGGCGCGGACGGCCGCTTCTCCCGAATCCGCCGCCTGGCAGACGCTCCGGCGCGCTCCCTCGGCGCCACCACCGACCTGCTGTGGTTCCGGCTCCCGCACCGTCCCGAGGATCCGCCGGACGCCGACGTCGACCTCTTCTTCGGCCGGCACCACTATGTCGGCCTGCTCGCCGGGACCAGCGGTTGGCAGGTGGGGTACAGCCTGCCCAAGGGCGGCTACGCGGAGGCGCGCGAACAGGGCGTCGGCCCGATCCGGGCGTTCCTCGCCGAGCACGTGCCATGGCTGGCTGACCGTGCCGAGCTGCTGACCGATTTCAGCCAGACGACCCTGCTGTCGGTCGACATCTCCCGGGTGGAGCGCTGGTGGCGGCCGGGGCTGCTGCTCATCGGCGACGCCGCGCACGTCATCTCGCCGGTCGGCGGCAACGGAATCCTCATGGCGGTCCAGGACGCCGTCGCCGCGGCCAACCACCTCGTGCGGGATACGTCCGACGCTGCCCTCGCGCGGATTCAGGCCGAACGCGAACCCGCGATCCGGCAGGTGCAGGCACAGCAGGTCCGGCTGGAACAACGCGCCGCTCGCGCGAGGGAGCGTGGTCGTCCCGCCGCCCCGCCGTATCGACTGCTGCGTTTGCTCACCGGCATCCCGGGCGCCCGCGCTCGCGCCGCCCGTGCCAATGCCTACGGACCTACTCCGCCGGTGCTGGAATCCTGAGGCGGGAAAAGCCGCGGCAGGAAGCTGATCATCAGGGCGGACCAGGTCACGTGCGTCAACAAGGGTGCCTGAACACCGCCGCCCCAACGGCGTTGCAGCGTGAAGAGCGTTCCCATGGTCGCTGACGCCAGCACCAAGGCCGGATTCCGTGTCGCCGTGGTCGACAGCACGTACATCGCGGTCGAGGTTCGCGCGCCGAACGCGTCGTAAAGCGTGCCGCGGAAGAAAATCTCCTCAGCGGCACCGGTTACGAGCGTCGTCGTCACCACGGTCGGCGTCGAACCGTGATGGGCGTGGCCGAGCACGCCGGTGATTGCCCGGCGCAGCAACGGAATTCGGCGAGCGACCAGTGCGCAGCCGTAAAACCCGCCGAACGCGCCCGCGCCCGCCAATACCGGCTGCACGACGGCGGTACGACCTCGTGGCACCGGGCCAGCCGCGCGCGCTCCGGCGAACCAGGTCGCCGCGACCGACGCGGTCAGCGCGTGAAACCGGCGCGACCCCGGCTTGCTCGCCAAGGACGCGCCCAGCAGCCCGGAGCCCGCCGCGGTCACCGCTGTCAGGAGCTTCTTCACTTGGCCCGCCGACGCCGCGCTCGTTCGCCCAGTGCTTGCAGCACGGCGTCGTTGTAGCCCATCGGCTCGAAGTCGACGATGCGGCGGATGGCGTCGTCGCGGACGACGACCTCGTTGCCCATCGAGTCGATCAGCGCGCGCCCGGTCGTGGCGTCGATGTCGGTGACCAGCGAAAGCCAGTAGGACGACAGCCGGGGTGTGAGCAGCGGGACCGGCACGATCGCCAGCATCCGGCCCTCGATCACCGCGACGCGCTGCAGCATGTCCCGGTAGGTCAGCACTTCCGGGCCGCCGATGTCGAACGTCCGGCCCTCGGTCTCGGGATGCTCCAGCACGCCGGCCAGGTAGCGGACGACGTCGGCGAGCGCGATCGGCTGGGTGCGCGTCCCGACCCAGCGCGGCGTGATCATCGCGGGCAGGCGTTCGACCAGCTGGCGGGTCAGCTCCCACGACGTGCCGCCGTGCCCGATGACGATCCCCGCGCGCAGCACGGTCACCGGCACTCCGGTTTCCGCCAGCAGTTGTTCGACCTCGCGTCGGCTGGCCAGGTGCGCCGACAGCGAGTCCGCGTCGTCGCCGAGACCGCCGAGGTAGACGATCCGGCGCACTCCCGCTTCCGCGGCGGCACGGGCGAACGCGCGGGCCGCGGCGGCGTCGCGCTGCTGGAAATCGGTGCTGTCCAGGGAATGCACCAGGTAGTAGGCGGCTTCGACGTTCTTGAGCGCGTCCCGCAAGGAACCGATGTCGGCGACGTCGCCGTGGACCGGCTGACCGGCGCCGCGGTAGCTGTCCGGGCGGCGGGTCATGGCGAGCACGTCGTGCCCGGCGTCGATCAGCGCCGGGCACAACCGTCTGCCGACGAACCCCGAGGCTCCGGCGACCAGTACCCGCATGCTTGCGACGGTAGCCGGACGAGCGGAATTCCGCTGATCACCGCTGCCGGTCCGTCATGAGCTTGCCCATCAGCCGCGAGAGCGCCTCGTCCAGCTGGCCGCCGAGCCGCGAGCCGAGCACGGCGGCCAGTTCGGCGTCGACGGCCGCCGCGAGCGAACCCATCTCGGCCAGCAGGGTTTTCCCTTCCGCGGTGACGGTGAGGATGTGCTTGCGCCGGTTGTCCGGGTCCCGGCGTCGCTCGATGAGGGCGCGCTGCTCCAGCTGGTCGGCCAGCCGGACGACCAGGCTGGGACTCACCCGCATGAGCCGGGCGATGTCGTCCTGGGTCCGGGCGAAACCCTGGTCGACCATGGCGAGCGTCCCGAGGTGTTTGGGCGTCAGCCCGGTTTCGCGCAGGTGCCCGGCGAAGTCGTTGGCCAGGTCGGTGCCGAGCACCATGAGCCGGAAGGCCGCGGTCTCGGGCAAGGAGCTGTCGGTCGCCACGCGGGTACTCTATCATCTGTGCACAGTTCAATTTGTAAATAGTTGATGAGTGAGGTAATGATGATCGTCCTGGTGGTGGCCAATGCCGTGCTCGCGGTGGTCAGCGTTGTTTTCGCGGTGGTGGCGGCCGTGCGGCCGGCGGCGTTGAGCCACAGCGAGGCGCCGGCGAACGGCGAGAAGTTCTACAGCTGGATGTACGCGGTCAGAGCCGTGCCGCTGGGCTGCGCGGCCGCGGTGGTGCCGTTCATCTGGTCTGGACCAGTCTGCGCGGTGGTCCTGATCGCGGCGGCGGTCGCGCAGGCCGGAGACGTCGGCATCGGGATCTTCCGCGGGGAAAAGGGGATGATCGCGGGAAGCTCCGTGGTGGGCGCGGTGCATGTGCTCACCGCCGTCGTGCTGTGGTGAACGAAGCCGGTTGAAAGCCGCGCGTCAGCGTCACGTCAGTGCCGGTTGCGACGCTGTCGGGGTGACGTGCCTGATGTCTGTGTCCAGTTACCTGCCCGCCGCGGTGCCGATCGCGACGCTGCAGGACGCGCTCGGCCTCACCGACGCCCAGTTGCGCAGGCTGCATCGCATCTACGGGTTGTCCGAGGTCTGCCGGTCGCCCGAGTCCGAGGCCGAGATGCTGCTCGGCGCGGTCGCGAAGCTCGACGGGTTCGCCGGGGTCGAGGAACGCGTCCGCTACGTGCTGCGGCCCAAGACCGTGCCCGCGGCGTCGCCGCATCCGTTCGATCCGTTGGCCGAAGTGCAGCAGCGGCTGGGGCTGCAGAACGCGCTCGCCTTCACCGTCACTGATCACGCGTGTGCGTCCGGGCTGCTCGCCCTCGACCTCGCCGGCGCACTGCTCGAACAGGACGGCGACCCGGACGCGCTGGCGCTGATTCTCGCTGGGGAGAAGGCTTTCACCCCGGCCGCGCAGATCATCCCGGACGTCGCGGTGATGGGCGAGGGGACCGCCGCGGTGCTGGTCGCGCCTGGCGGGCAACGGGATCGGCTGCTCGGCTACGCGACGACGACGCTCGGCGGTCCCGGCGGCGAGGTCATCACGAACGAAGAGCAGAACAAGGTGTTCCGGCAGATCTATCCGGACGCGCTGGGCGACGTCACGCGCGCCGCCCTCGAGGCCGCCGGGTGCGCGGCGGGCGATCTTGCGCTCGTCCTTCCGCACAACGTCAACAAGGTTTCGTGGATCCGCGCGGCGGAGGCGATGGACGTGCCGCGGAAGCGGATCTTCCTCGGCAACGTCCCGCGCACCGGCCATTGTTTCTGCGCGGACCCGTTTCTCAACTACCACACCGCGACCCGGCTCGGGCTGCTGAACCCGGGCGAGCGCTACCTGATGGTTTCGGTCGGCCTCGGCTCGACGTTTTCCGCGATGGTCTTCGAACACTAGGAGCAGAACCTGATGAGTACGGAACTCGAGATCGAGGGCGTCGGGATCACCGAGCTGGCCGACCGTTACGGCACCCCGCTGTTCGTCTACGACGGCGGCGAGCTGTCCGGCCGGATGGCCCGGCTGCGGCGGGAACTGCACGACAGCATGGAGGTCTTCTTCTCGCTCAAGTCGAACCCGAACGTGTCGATTTTGGCTGTGCTGCACGACAATGGGGCTCGCGCGGAGGTTTCGAGCCTCGCCGAACTGCGCACCGCACGCCGTGCTGGAGTGTCGCCGAACGACATCATTTTCCTCGGTCCGGGCAAGAGCCAGGCGGAGCTCGAAGCCTGTCTGGACGAGGACATCGCGGCGATCGTCTGCGAATCCTTCGGGGAACTCGCGTTGATCGACCAGCTCGCCGCGGCGCGCGGAGTGCGAGCGCGGGTGGCGTTGCGGGTCAACCCGAGCTTCGCGGTCAAGGGGTCCGGGCTGACGATGGGCGGGAAGCCGCGCCAGTTCGGCATGGACGAGGAACAGCTGTTCGCTGCCGAGGACCTGGTTTCGCGGCACACGAATGTGCAGATCATGGGCGTCCAGGTCTACATGGGCACGCGCATTCTCAGCGAGGAATCGGTGGTGGAGAACACCACGCGCATCTTCGCGCTGGCCGAACAGCTGTCCGCGCGGCTGGGCTTCGGGCTCGACCTGGTCGACGTCGGCGGCGGGCTGGGCGTGGCGTACTTCGACGGGGAACGCGACCTCGACCTCGATCTGCTGACCTCGCGGCTGAACCCGGTGATCGACGAGTTCGCCACGCGGCATCCGGACACTCGGCTCGTGATGGAGCTGGGCCGCTACCTGACCGCGATGAGCGGCACCTACGTCGTGCGCGTCCGTTACGTCAAAACCTCGCTGGGACAGAACTTCGCGGTCGCTGACGGCGGCACCAACCACCACATGGCGGCGGTCGGCATCGGCTCCTACGTCAAGCGCGATTTCCCGATGCGGCTGCTGAACCGGATCGACGAACCGGCCACCGAAACCTGGCAGATCACCGGCCCGCTGTGCACGCCGAACGACGTGCTGGGCAAGAAGATCCCGTTGCCGCCGGTGCAGCCGGGCGATCTGATCGGAGTGGAACGCTCCGGTGCTTATGGCCCGAGTGCGTCACCGGTGCTGTTCCTCAGTCACGGCTATCCCGCTGAGGTTTTGGTCCATGATGGACAGTCCTATGTGATCAGTGAACGGGACCAGCCGGAGGACCTGCTGCGCCGCCAGCACCTGCACCGGCTGCCGGTTCCCGCGGTGGAGGGCTGATGTTCAGTGCCGGCGCTCCCGTGGCGGCCACGCGGACCTCGCCGTTCGCCGTGCTGCCGATGGGGCTGAAAACCGTGCTGCACCGGCGTTTCAGCTCTGGCGCCGACCGGCTCGACGGCCCAATCATGACGCGGTACTTCACCGATCTGGCCGCCGGACACGACGTCGGCTACTCGCCGGAGCTGGTCGCCCAAGCGCAAGGCAACACGTTCATTTCCCTGGCCCGGGAACTGCTGCACGACCAGGTGAGCGAGCCGATCGACCTGGTCGTCGTCGCCCACGACGGCCCCGATTTCGACCCGCGGCTGTCCGCTCCGGTCAACCTGACCGCGGTGCTGCCGGGCGGCCCGATGACGTACTCGGTCTCCGGACAGGGCCCGCTCGCCGGTTTCCTCGCCCTGCGGGTGGCGGCCGGATACGCGCGCCGGAGGCCGATGCGGCGCGTGCTGATCCTCGTCATGGAGCAGCGGGGAATGCCGTACGCCGGAGCACGCCCGCCCGTGGACGCGGCGGCCGCGCTGCTGTTCGAGTCCGGAGCAGGCAGTACTCGCGTTGCGCTGCTGCCCGGAATCGACCCGGCTGATGCTCGAGCCGAGGCTGATCGGCTCGCGTCGGCGGATCGTTATGGGCCGGGTTTGGCTGGCGGGTCGGTCGCGGAAGGACGCTCCGCTACCGCCTTGTGGGCCGAGCCGCCTGCGGTTCTCGCTGATTA
Source organism: Amycolatopsis nivea (assembly GCF_004522235.1). Lineage (GTDB taxonomy): Bacteria > Actinomycetota > Actinomycetes > Mycobacteriales > Pseudonocardiaceae > Amycolatopsis > Amycolatopsis nivea. The sequence goes on along the minus strand of NZ_SDLT01000031.1, from coordinate 80,022 downwards.
CGACCCGATTCGCGGGACTCTGGGAATTTGCGCCTTCGCCGGGGAAAGCGAGCCCTCCGCGCCCCTATAATCGGGAGCGGAACTGCCGCGGCGAAGAAAAGGTGAAGATCTGTGCGCGTGGTCATCGGCGAAGACCAGTTCCTGCTCCGCGACGGGCTGGTCCGGCTGCTCGAAGCGCACGGGATGACGATCGTCGCGGCGCTCGACAACGGGCCGGATCTGCTGAACGCGCTGGTCACGGAGAAGCCGGACGTCGGCGTGGTCGACATCCGGCTTCCGCCGTCGTTCACCGACGAGGGGTTGCGCGCGGCGATCGAGGCGCGCCGCCAGGTGCCGGGGCTGCCGGTGCTGGTGCTGTCGCAGTACGTCGAACGCTTGTACGTCAACGAATTGCTGGCCGACGGTGCGGGCGCGGTCGGCTACCAGCTCAAGGACCGGGTGCTCGACGGCGATCACTTCGTCGACGTCCTGCGCGGGGTCGCCGCGGGCAACACCATGATGGATCCCGAGGTGGTGTCGCGGCTGTTCACGCACAACACGCGCGACGTCGCGCTGGAGAGCCTCACCCCGCGCGAGAACGACGTGCTCCGGCTGATCGCCGAGGGGCGGTCCAACAGCAACATCGCCGCCGAGCTGTTCGTCACCGAAAAGGCGGTGTCCAAGCACATCAACAACATCCTGGCGAAGCTGCAGCTGCCGGTGTCCGAGGACAGCAACCGGCGGGTGCAGGCGGTGCTGGCCTACCTGCGCCGCTGACTGTGCGCCGATACCGGGCGTCGTGCGTGGCGATACCCGGGCATCGCTACTCACGACCGGCGCTGAGCGTTCAGCCGATCGGCCGGCACGGGATTTCGATGACCACCGAGGTCGGGCCGCCGAGCGGGCTGAGCACGGTGAGGAATCCGTCCAGCGGGGCGAGTCTGCGTTCGAGTTCCCGCAGGCCGGTGCCCTTCGCCGGGTCCGCGCCGCCGTTGCCGTAGTCGGTGACCGTGATGGACAGCCGTCCGGCGGAATGGTGCATGTCGATTTTCCCGGAATCCGCGCCGGAATGCTTCATCGCGTTGTTGAGCACCTCGGAAACGGTGAAATACGCGGCGGTCTCGACGGCGGGCGCGAACCGGCCGGGGAGGTCGACGGTGGTCTCCATCTCCAGCGTCGCTTCCATCCCGAGTTCGCGGACCGCGTCGGCGAGACCGCGGTCGACCAGCACCGGCGGCTGGATCCCGCGCACCAGATCGCGCAGTTCCTGCAGTGCTTTCACTGAGCTCGCCTTGGCCTCTTCCAGCAGGCTCTTCGCGGCTTCCGGCTGCCGTTCGGCGAGTTTCGCGGCCGCGTCGAGCGTCATTCCCATCGCGACCAGGCGGGCTTGCGCGCCGTCGTGCAGATTGCGTTCGATCCGGCGCAGTTCCAGCGCCTGGTGGCCGACCGCGTCGTCGCGTGTGGTGGTGAGGTGCTGGACGCGCTGGGCGAGCACGGTGCTTTCGGACGGGGAAAGGAATTTCGCCGCCAGCGCCGCGTGCAGTTTCAGCAGGTGCGGGGCCGCCCACAGGACGAGCGGGAAATGCAGCAGGCCCAGCACGACCGCGATCCAGGCGACGGCCGGGTTGTCCACCGGCAGCGCCACGTACCAGTCGCCGAGCCACAAATCGTCCAGAACCGGGTAGAGCAACGGCATCAGCAGCCCGCGCACGCCGTCGACCACCAGCGCCAGCGGGGCCAGCGTGAGCAGGCACCCGATCGTGCAGTCCACCAGCAGCCAGGCCGTGTCCCGCCAGGTGGCACGGTCGGCCAGCAACCGCGCGAACACCTGGAAGAACCGCGTGCCCTCGGGCAGCGGGAGATACGGTTGCGGCACCTCCCGCCCGGTCCAGGCGCCGTGCAGTTTCCGCTGCAGATTGGCGACCGCGCGGACGGCGTACACCACCGGCGGAATCAGGAAGACCCCGACGCCGACGCCGAGCAGGGAAGCCGCGCAGGCCAGGAGCGCGAAAAGCACCACCTCGACCGGTGCGAGCAGACCCAGCGCGGTGCTGTGCAGCACGGCGAGGCCGCCCCGCGCGAACCAGGGCTTCGGCGCCGCCGGCTCGCGGGCATCGGTGGAGGGCATGTCCCGATTATGTGCTGTTCCCGGCTTTCCCGGCAGGGGTGCTAGGACCAGTCCGGATCGAAGAGTTAGCACCATCGGAATCCGCCCTTGCCGCTCGTAGGTTTCTTCTGTACCCGACGCGCCTGGGAGAGTGACCGATGTACCAGTCCGGACAGCCAAGCACGGATGCGGTGACGCTCCGCTCCGTCACCAAGTTCTACGGAGGGAACCGGGCCCGCGTCGTCGCACTCGACGGGATCTCGGTTTCGTTCGCCCGCGGCAGTTTCACCGCGGTGATGGGACCGTCCGGTTCGGGCAAGAGCACGCTGCTGCACTGCGCGGCCGGGCTCGACCAGCCGGATTCGGGCACGGTCGTGCTGGCCGACCAGGATCTCGGCCGGCTCGACGAGGCGCAGCTGACCCGGATGCGCCGAGACCACATCGGATTCATTTTCCAGCAGTTCAACCTGCTGCCGTCGCTCGACGTGGTCGACAACGTCACGCTTCCGCTGCGGCTGGCGGGGACGAAGGCCGATCCGGCGCTGGTGAACCGGATCATCGAGCAGGTCGGGCTCGGCGGACGGCGCGGGCACCGCCCCGGTGAATTGTCCGGCGGCCAACAGCAGCGCGTGGCGATCGCCCGCGCGCTGGTCAGCCGTCCGCACGTGACCTTCGCCGACGAGCCGACCGGCGCGCTGGACACGACGTCGGCGAGCGAGATCCTGGACCTGCTGCGCGCCGCGGTGCGGGCCGAAGGGCAGACCATCGTGATGGTGACGCACGATCCGGTCGCCGCCTCCTACGCCGACCGGGTGCTGTTCCTCGCCGACGGGCAGTTCGCCGGAGAGTTGCACGAACCGACCGTAGACGAGGTCGCGCGCGGCCTGACCGCGTTGAGCGCACGCACGACGCGGCTCGGCCGCGACGGCCGGAACACCGTCGGGACGGTGCGCTGATGCTGCGCCTTGCCCTGAGCACGCTCCGGTTCCGCAAGGCCGGATTCACCGCGACGTTCGTCGCGCTGCTCGTCGGAACCGCGATCGTGATGGCGTGCGGCGGGCTCATGCAGACCGGGATCTCGCCGCGGGTGCCGCCGCAGCGGCTGGCCGAGGCCCCGGTGGTCGTCGCGGGCGACCAGCACTACAACCTCCCGCCGACGAATCCGGGCACCGAGGACGAGGACCACGAATCCGCGACCCTGCCCGAACGGGTGCGCCTCGACGCGTCGCTCGGGGCCAAGATCGCGGCCGTTCCGGGCGTCGCGAAGGTCATTCCCGACGTGTCGATCCCGGCGACGCTGCCCGCGGATCCCGACGTGAAACTGGTACGCGGCACCGCGTTGGGGCACGACTGGGCGACCGCCGAGCTGGCCCCGTATTCGCTGACCGACGGGCGGGCTCCGCAGCGCAGCGGCGAAGTCGTGCTCGACCAGTCGACGGCCGCGGCCACCGGGGTCGCCTCGGGCGGTTCGGTGCAGATCGCCGTGCGCGGCGGGGTCCGGTCCTTCCAGGTGGTCGGAATCGCTGTCGCGGGCGGAAAAATAGCTTCCGACGCCGTGTTCTTCTCCCACGAAGACGCTCTCGCGCTTACGCCCGCGACCGGTCAGGTCGACGCGTTCGGCGTGCTTCCCGCCGCAGGCACGGATCCGGCCGCGCTGAGCACCCAGATCGCGAACGTGGTCCGCGACCAGCACGCGGTCGCGCTGACCGGAGTGGCGCGCGGGACGGCCGAGTTCGCGCAGGCCAGCGACGGCGGCGAAATCCTGGTGATCCTGGCCGCGGTGTTCGGCGGGCTGGCCGTGCAGGTCGCGTTGTTCGTGGTGGCCAGCACGCTGGGTCTGTCGGTGCAGCAGCGGCGGCGCGAGGTCGCGTTGCTGCGTGCGGTCGGCGCGACGCCCAAACAGGTGAGCCGCATGATCACCGCGGAGTCGATGGTGATCGGGATCCTCGCGACCGTGCTGGCCGCTTTCCCCGGCGAACTGCTCGGGAACTGGCTGTTCGACCGGCTGTCCGGGTTCGGCGTCTTCGAACCGGTGCTGGCGTATCACCAGGACTGGATTCCGACCGCCGCCGGCGTTCTCGTGGGCCTGCTGTCCGCGTGGGGCGCGGGATTCGTCGCGGCACGGTACGCCGGGCGGACGCGTCCGGTAGAGGCGATGCAGGAACTGGTCTCGCCGAAGCGCTGGCTGACGTCGTTCCGGCTGTGGTGGGGCATCGGCAGCCTGATCGGCGGCGTGGCGCTCGCGTACCTGACGATCACCGTGATGGACGGACCGCTCGCCGCCAGTACGGCCGGTCCGGCGGTCACGCTAGTCGCGGCGGCGGTCGCGCTCTTCGCGCCGGGGATCACCCGGGTGATGGTCGCCGTGCTGCGGGTTCCGGTGCGGGCGGTGAGCGGGCTGTCCGGCTATCTCGCGATGGCCAACGCCCGGGTGCGCTGGCTGCCGATGTCCGGTGCGGTCGTGCCGGTCATGCTGGCCACGACGCTGGCCGTGTTCATGCTCTACTTCCAGACCACGCAGGTGGAATCGGCGAAGCAGAAGTACGCGTCGAACCTTTCGGCGGACGCGGTCGTCACTTCGTCGACCGGCGACGTCGGCACCGGGTTGCTCGACAAGGTCCGGGCGCTGCCCGGGGTGGGCACCGCTTCGGCGTACGTGACCAGCAAGGGCTACAACGAGAAGCCGTCGGACTCGAGCCAGGACGAGGACGGGCTGGCGTTGACCGGGGTCACCGGTGACGCGGTCGCGAAGACCCGGGCGTCCGAGGTCGCGACCGGTTCGCTGGACGCGTTGCAGGGCAACACCATCGCGCTTCCGGTCGACAACGCGACCCGGCTGCACGTCAAGGTCGGCGACGAGATCGGCCTGCGGCTCGGTGACGGTGCGCAGGTGCGGTTGCGCGTAGTGGCGACCCTGCGCTCGGCGGCGGAGTTCGCGACGGCGTTGCTGCCCGCGGGCACGCTGGCTCCGCACACGACCGACGGGATCGCGTCGCAGGTGCTCGTCACCGCGGCGGCGGGCACGAGGGTCTCCCAGCTGATGAGCACGCTCGACGGGCTGGCGCAGTCCTCGCCCGGCGTGCAGGTCGCGAACCGGGACACGCTCACCGCCAAGTTCGTGCAGGAACAGGAAGCGAACGCGTGGGTCAACTACCTCGTGGTCGGCATGATCCTGCTCTACGCGGCGATCTCGGTGGTGAACACGCTCGTGCTCTCGACCGCGCACCGGCGGCGCGAGTTCGGCCTGCAACGGCTGGCCGGGTCGAGCCGGGGCCAGGTGCTCGGAGTGATGGCTGTGGAGGGGATCGTCGTCGCGATCATCGGCGTGGTTCTCGGCACCGCCGTCTCGCTCGCGATGCTGGTCCCGTTCAGCCAGGCGGTGTCCGACAGCTGGCTGCCGTATGGTCCATTGTGGATTTATGGGGTGGTGGTCGTGCTCGCGGTCGTGGTAAGCATGGTCGCCACGCTCTTCCCGACGTGGCTCGCGGTGCGCGGCAAGACCTCGATCGCCATGCTCTCTCCTGAATAGGTGACCCCTGGGCGGCCGCCCGCCGCTGACTGCCCCCAGCTGTCAGCGCGCGGTCAGCCCGGGGTCACCGCCCCGCCGTAGCGTCACCGGCATGAGTCCGAACGAGGCGGGAAGCCCTTCCTGGGACGCGATCGTGATCGGGTCCGGGATCGGCGGCCTCGTCTGCGCCGGCTACCTCGCCGCCTTCGGCCGCCGGGTCCTGGTGCTCGAACAGCACGACGTCGCGGGCGGCAACTGCCACATGTTTCGGCGGCGGCGCTCCTACGAGTTCGACATCGGCGTGCACTACCTCGGCGACTGCGGGCCCGGCGGGCTGCTCCCGTCGCTGCTGGCCGGGCTCGGCGTCGGCGACCGGGTGCGGTTCCGCAGGCTCGATCCGGACGGCTTCGACCGGATCGTGCTGCCGGGCGTGCGGTTCGACGTGCCGGAAGGCTGGTCCCGGTACGGGGACCGGCTGCTCGAGACCTTTCCCGCGGAGGCCGCGGCACTGCAGGAGTACCTGGCGATCTGCGGCGAGATTGCCGCGTCGGCCCGGTATTCGGCGAGTGCTCAGCCGGTCTTGGGCGGTTCGCCCGCGGTGGTGCGCTGGAGCCGGCGCAGCCTGAGCCGTCTGTTCGACCATTGTGGACTGTCCGCGGCCGCTCGCACGGTGCTGGCCGCGCAGTCCGGCAACTACGCCTCCTCGCCCGCGAACACCGTTGTCGCGGCGCACATTCGCATGCTCGACGACTACCTGACCGGCGGCGCGTACTACCCGGTCGGCGGCGGCCAGATGCTGGCGGCCGCGCTGGTGGAGCAGCTCGAAGCGCACGGCGGCCAGCTGCGCACCAAAGCCCGCGCCGCGCGGATCCTGATCGAGGACGGTCGCGCGGCCGGCGTGGAGCTGACCGACGGAGACGTGCTGCGCGCGCCGCTCGTCGTGTCCAATGCGGACTATCGGCGCACCGTGCTGGAGTTGTGCGGCGGCCGGGAAAACTTCCCCGAAGGCGTCGTCCGGCGCACCGAAGACGCGGTCATGCGGCTGCCGCTGGTCACCAGTTATGCGGTGGTGGCCGCGGAACTGCCCGAAGCGTCCGAGGCCAACATCTGGTACTGGCCGAGCGGCGACGTCGAAAGTGCTTACGCCCGAACGGAAGCGGGCCAGTTCGACGAGCTGCCGTTCGTCTTCATCTCGTCCGCGTCGCACAAGGATCCCGGCAATACCGCGGTCTGCCCGCCCGGACACACGAACCTCCAGATCATGACCGCGTGCCCGCCCGGCTACGCACCATGGGGCGTCACCGATGGACCGGCGTCCGGGCTCCGCTACCGACGCGTTGCCGAATACCGCGCGGCCAAAGAGAAACTCGCCGCCTGCCTGCTCGACCGCGCCGAAGAGGTGCTCGGCCCGTTCCGGGACCGAATCGTCTACCTCGAATCGGCCACCCCGCTCACGCAGGAGCGCTACACGCTCGCCACCGGCGGAGCCGCGTACGGACTGCAGTCCTGGGGCCCGCACGGACGGCGGCCGGACGTGCGGACCGCGGTGGAAGGACTGTTCGTCGCCGGACAGGACGTCCACGGCGGGGGAGTCGTCGGAGCCGCGGTCGGCGGTGCGCAATGCGCCGAAGCGATTCTCGACCGGCCGGTGCTGGCCGAAGCCTACGACGGCGCGGTCTTCGCCGACCGCGCCCTGTTGCCCGAACGCGGCCACGACTGGGATCCGCTGCGGATTTCCCGCGGCCAGGCCCGCCGCGACGCCCGCGGATTCGCTCCGACGGCGCGCTGAACCCCGTGTAAGGAGAAGGAGAGCCATGACTGAGACCACGCAGACCTTGACCGAGGACCGGGTCGTCGAGGGCATCACCGGCGCGCTGGGCGCGGTGCTCGAACGCGACGTCGCCGACCTTTCCGAGGACACCCGGCTGTCCGACGCCGGCCTCGACTCGACCGGTGTGCTGGAGCTGCTGATGCAGCTCGAGGACACGTTCGGCATCGAGTTCGACACCGAGAACCTGGAGATGCAGCACTTCGAATCGGTGCGTTCGCTCGCCGCGTTCGTCATCGCGGAAATCCGTGCCTGACCAGGCGTCGTGGCAGGAGTGCCGTCGCGTCGCCCGGGAGCAGGGCGTCGCGCCCGCGCTCAAGCTGCTGCGGACGGGGCCCCGGAACACCGCGATCGCGGCCGTCCCGGCGGGAGAACTGCCCGCCGGGACGGAGATCCTGCGGGAAGCCGAGCTGCCCGGCGGCGCGGTCGCGTTCGCCCGGGGGCTGCCGGGCGCGCCCGCGGGGCCGGACCTGGTGTGGGTGCGGCTGGGGCTGTCCCAGGCCCTGCGCGACGAGTGCGTCCGGTACTTGGGCGAGCGGCGTTCAGGGGAAGAGTCGTTGCTGCGCAAGCAGATGATCCAGGACTGCCTCGCCACGGCGCTCAACGGCCAGCTCGCGGTCGAAGCTGATCTGCTGGCCGCGGGTGAGACGCTGGCTCCCGCGCGGGTGCGGTATCTGCACCACTTGCTGTCCGATGTGGACCGGAAACTGCTCGGACTGTTGGGGGCGAAGGGTTTCCTGGCCGGTGGACCGGGTGAGGTCGCCGACGTCTCGGAGCTGCTCGCGAGCGTCCACGAAATGGCCGAGGGGACGACGTGACGGGCACTGTGCTGACCGAACCCTTGCTGGCGCTGCGAGATCTCGCCGCCGAGTGGGCGACCGGCCTGCGTGCCGCCGGTGCGGTGCTCGACCGCGATCCCGAGGCAGTCGACCAGTTCGCTGACCTGCCCGCGGTGCGGTGCATGGCGCAGCTGCTGGTCCCGGGGGAGTACGGCTCGGAGGGCATCAACGTCGCCGGGCACCGGTTCCACGGGATGAGCGCGCTGGAACGGACGGTGCTGCTGGAGGAGTTCGCCCGGGGCGACGCGGGCGCGACGCTCGCGGCACCGGGCGCGTCCATGTCCGGCGTGCTGCTCGACGTGCTCGGCGACGACGAGCAGAAAGCCTGGTTCTACGGCCGGCTCGTCGACCGTCCAACGTGGACTTTCTTCGCGCTCACCGAACCGGACGCCGGTTCCGACGCGAACGCGCTGACCACGAGCCTGACTCCGGGACCGGACGGCGACTTCGTGCTGAACGGCCGGAAACGGTATGTCGGCAACGCTTCCCGCGCAGGCATGGGCGTCGTCTTCGCCCGCACCGCGCCCGGCCCGCTCGGCGTGCGGGCGGTCCTCGTGGACACCGCTTCCCCCGGCTTCCACGCCGAACCGCTGGGCATGCTCGGATTGCGCGGCGCACGATTCTGCGCCCTCGAGTTCGACAACGTGCGGATTCCCGCGAACCGGGTCCTGGGCCACCATCTTTCCCCGGCCAGGCGCGGGATGTGGGCCGCCACGCTGACGTTCAACCGCCTCCGTCCCGGCGTCGCGGCGATCGCGATCGGCATCGCGCGAGCGGCGCACGAGTACGTCCGGGCCGAAGGCGGCCTGCTCACCGGCGGCGCGGCAGCCGAATGGGACCAGCTGGGCTACCGGATCGAGAGCGTCCGGAACCTGGTGCACCTCGCGGCGATGGAGGTGGACGCGGGCGGCAGCCGCGGCGGGCACCTCGCCTCGTCCGCCAAAGCCGAAGCGAGCAGGCTCGCCGAGGACGCGACCAGGGCGGCCTGCCGGTTCTTCGGGCCGGGCGCGCGCTGGACGCATCCGTTGCTGGACAAGCTGATTCGCGACGCACGCGGCGTCGAATTCATGGAAGGCGCCGCGAACATCCAGAAACTCATCGTCTTCACCGGGCTGCTCGCCGGCAAAGTCGGCCAGGGCGAGTCGTTCCCGGCGCTGAACCGCGGAGGTTTGCCGTGCGGGTGATATCCGCCCCTCAGGAGTTCACCGTCCCGGATCTGTACGTCGACCTGCGCCGGTTCGTCGGCCGCGACCTGTTCGTCAAGTGCGAGGGGTTCAACTTCGCCGGGTCGATCAAGCTCAAGGCCGCGCTGGAGATCGTCGAGCGCGCCGAACGCGACGGCAGGCTGCGTCCCGGGCAGACGATCGTCGAGAGCTCGTCCGGGAACATCGGCGTCGCGCTCGCGATGGTCGCGGCCAGCCGCGGCTACCGGTTCATCTGCGTCACCGACGACCACTGCACGCTGTCCGCGCGGCAGCTGATGCAGAACTACGGCGCCGAGGTCCGCGTGCTGACCGAACCGCATCCGGTCGACGGGCTGGTCGGCGCGCGGCAGCGGCTGGTGGAGAGCCTCTGCGCGGAGCACGAGGACTACGTCTGGCTCGACCAGCACACCAACCCGGGCAACTGGACCGCGCACTACCGGACCACCGGCCCGGAGATCCTGCGCATGTTCCCCGGCCTCGACGTGTTGTTCGTCGGCACCGGCACGGCCGGGACGCTGATGGGCTGCGCCCGGTACCTGCGCGAGGCGCGCCGGTCGATCCGGGTGGTCGCGGTGGACAGCGTCGGCTCGGTGAGCTTCGGCGGCCCGCCCGGGCCGCGGCAGATTCCCGGGCTCGGCTCCGCGATCCGCCCGGCGCTGCTCGACGAGTCCTTGGTGGACGACGTGGTGCACGTCGAGGAAACCGAAACCGTGGAGATGTGCCGGACGCTGGTGGGGCACGGGTTCCTGTTCGGCGGCTCGACCGGCACCGTCGTCGCCGGAGCGCTGTCCTGGCTCGCCCGCGAGGACCGCGACCTGACCGCCGTGGCCATCTCCCCGGATCTGGGCGACCACTACCTGGACACGGTCTACCGGGACCACTGGGCCGCCGACGCGCTCGGCCGCGTGCCCGGGCAGACCACCGACCGACTTTCCGAGGTGCCGCGATGACCGCTGTCGAGACCAGCCTGCCCCTGTCCACGGCCCAGACCGACGTCTGGTTCGACGAGCAGTTGTCCGGAGGCGGTCTCGCCTACGCGATGGCCGACTACCTGGACATCTCCGGCGACCTGGACGTGCCGGTGTTCGTCGAGGCGTTCCGCCTGCTCACCGACGAGGCCGAATGCTTCCGCGCGCGCTTCTTCGAGGTCGACGGCGAACCGCGCCAGGTGGTCGAGCCGCTGACCGAGTTGCCGGTCAGCTTCCTGGACCTGTCCGGCGAACCGGACCCCGAGGCGGCCGCGCTCGCGTGGATGCACGAGGACCTGGCCCGGCCGTTCTCGGTCAGCGATTTCCCGCTGTTCCGCGCCGCGCTGCTCACGCTCGGCCCGCGCCGGCGGTTCTGGTATCTCACCACCCACCACCTGGTGGGCGACGGGTTCAGCGCCGCGATCTGCCACCGCCGGATGGGCGAGCTGTACACGGCGGTGCTGACCGGCAAGGAGCCCGAGGGCCGTCCGCTGCCGCCGTTCCGGGACCTGCTGGAATCCGAACTCGCCTACCAGAACTCGACGCACCTCGGCCGTGACCGCGAGTTCTGGAGCAGCCACTTCAGCACGGTCCCGGACCTGATCAGCCTGTCCGGCAAGGAACCCGCGCCGGCCCGCGGATTCCTTCGCCGCACCCTCGCCTTGCCCGCCGACGCGGCCGCCGCGGCGCGCAAGGCGGTGGCACAGGCCGGGGTGACCCTGCCGACCTTCCTGCTCGCCGCGATGGCCGCCTACACCGAGCGTCTTTCCGGGATCCAGGACCTGATGCTGACCGTCCCGGTCGCCGCCCGCGCGGGGGTCCGGACGCGGACGATCCCGGGGATGATGGCGAACTACCTGCCGTTGAAAATGCAGGTCACGCCGGCGATGACGCCGCAGCTGCTGCTGAAGCAAGCCTCGCGGGAGCTCGCCCGCACGCTGAAGCACCAGCGGTATCACGTCAACCAGATCCGCCGCGACATCGGCGTGCGCAGCGACGAGCGGCGGCCGTTCGGCGGGCCTTTCGTCAACGTGCTGCCCGCGGACCCCGGCCTGCGGCTGGGCGACTGCGTGACCCGCGTGCGGAATCTGTCGACCGGGATCACGAACGATCTGTCGATCACCGTCCTCGACGAACCCGGCGGCGGGATCGAACTGCACCTCAACGGAAACCCGGATCTCTATGACGAGTCCGGAGTGGACACTCACCTGCACCGGTTCGCCGGATTCCTGGACCGCTTCGCGCGCGCCGATCCGGACGCGCCGCTCGCCCGCATCGATGTCGCCGACGCACAGGAGCGCGAGGAACTGCTCGCCGCCGGGCTGGGCGCTCGCGGCCCGGTGGGTGCGGGCGTGGTGGAGCGGGTGCGCGCGCAGGCTCCGGACGCGGTGGCGGTGGTTGATGCTGCCGGTGCGGTGAGCTATGCGGACCTGGTCGGGATGGCCTCGGCGTTGTCGCGGCGGTTGCCTGCCGGACGCGTAGTCGGCGTGCTCGCTGGGCCGGGGAGTGGCTTCATCTCGGCGGTTCTTGGCGTGCTCGGTGCCGGTGGTGCTTACGTGCCGCTGGATCCGACGCTTCCGTTGGCGCGGTTGCGCGACCTGGTGGCGGACAGCGGCGCGGCCTGTGTGCTCGCGGCCCCGGAGTACCAGGAGCTTGCGGCAGAGCTGCCGGTGGACGTCGTGGAGCTGGACGGCACGGTCGACCCCGAGTTGGCACCGGTGGTCGGCGCGGACGACGACGTCGCGTACGTGATCTTCACGTCGGGTTCGACCGGTCGTCCGAAGGGCGCGATGGTTTCGCGGCTCGGGATGATGAACCACCTGCTGGCGAAGGTCGAAGACCTCGGGCTGGGCGCGTCGGACGTGGTCGTGCAGAACGCGCCGCTGACGTTCGACGTGTCGGTGTGGCAGATGCTCGCGCCGCTGGTGGTCGGCGGTCAGGTCCGCGTGGTGGACCGGCAGATCGCGGCGGATCCGGAGACGCTGTTCGGCTTGGGCATGTCGGTGCTGGAAGTCGTGCCGTCGTTGCTGCGGGCCGCGTTGGACTTCTGGGACGCCGGTGGTCCGCCGGAGCTGGCCGGTCTGCGGTGGCTGGTGGTGACGGGCGAGGCGTTGCCGCCGGACCTGTGCGTGCGCTGGTTCGGGTACTTCCCGCAGATCCCGCTGGTGAACGCCTACGGTCCGACGGAGTGCTCGGACGACGTGACGCACGCGGTTCTGTCCAGTGTGGACGATGTACGCGGGCTGCGGACGCCGATCGGTCTTCCAGTGCGGAACACCCGGCTGTACGTGCTGAGCGACGAGCTGCGTCCGGTTCCGGCCGGTGCGGCTGGCGAACTGTACGTCGGCGGTTTGGTGGTCGGCCGCGGTTACGTGGGCGATCCGGGCAAGACAGGTTCGGTGTTCGTCGCCGATCCGTTCGGCGAGCCGGGCACGCGGATGTACCGGACTGGCGACCGCGTAGTGCGCCGCGCCGACGGAGCACTGGAGTTCATCGAGCGCCGGGACTTCCAGGTCAAGATCCGCGGTCACCGCATCGAACTCGGCGAGATCGAGGCGACCCTGCGCGAGCTGCCCGAGATCGCGGACGCGGTCGTAGTGGTGCGCGACGACGCCGGGACCAAACGGCTCGCCGCGTACCTGGTCGGCACGGAGCCGGTCGACGTGCCGTCCGTGCGCAGCGAACTGCAGCAGCGGCTGCCGGACTACCTGGTGCCGCCCGCGATGGTCGTGCTCGACGCGATGCCGCTGACTGTCCACGGCAAGGTCGACCGGGACGCGCTGCCCGAGCCGGATTTCGCCGCCGAAGCGGTCGGCCGGGCCCCGCGCAACGCCGTCGAGGCCATCCTGTGCGACGTGCTGGCCGAGGTGCTGACGGTGCCGAAGGTCTACATCGACGACAACTTCTTCGCGCTCGGCGGCGACAGCGTCAGCTCGATCCAGGTGGTCAGCCGCGCGCGCAAGGCCGGGCTGGTCATCACCCCGCGCGACCTGCTGGAAGCCCGGACACCGGCGGCGATCGCGGAAAACGCGGTCCCGATCGGGGACGACGTCGCTCCGGAACCCGCCGCCGCACTGGTCGAACTCGAACCGGGAGAACTTGACGAGCTGCGGGCCGGGCCGGTCGAGGAAGTGCTTCCGCTCGCGCCGTTGCAGCAGGGCATGCTCTTCCACACCGAACTCGATGCCGAGGGCGTCGATTTCTATGCCGTGCAGGCAATCGCGGACCTCGAAGGCCCCCTGGACACCGCCGCCGTCCGAGACGCCTGCGCCACGCTGCTGACCCGCCACACCGCCCTGCGCGGATATTTCCGGCGACGCCGCAACGGGGAACCGGTGCAGCTGGTCGCCGAATCGGTCGAGCTGCCGTGGACCGAAATCGACCTGACCGTGCTGCCGGAGCAGGATCGCGAGGCGGAACTGCAGCGACTCGTCGACCAGGACCGATTGCAGCGCTTCGATCTGGCGCACCCGCCGCTGGTCCGCTTCACGCTGATCCGGGTCGCCGCCGAGCGCTACCGGTTCCTGTGGAGCGCACACCACATCGCCACCGACGGCTGGTCGGTCCCCATCCTCATCGACGAACTGGCTCAGCTCTACGCGGGCGGCGCGACGACCGCGCTGCCCGAGGTGCCGCAGATGCGCGACTACCTCGCCTGGCTGTCCCGCCAGGACGAGGAGGCCGGGCGGAAAGCCTGGCAGGACCTGCTCGACGGCCTGCCCGGACCGACCCGCGTCGCACCAGACCTGCCCGCCGCCGCGAACCTGCCCGCGACTGTCGAGTTAGCACTGTCCGAAAGCGACACTGCACACCTTTACGCCTGGGCACGGGAGCATGAGCTGACCGTCAGCACGATCGTGCAAGCCTGCTGGGCGATTCTGGTCGGCCGCTTGGCCGGGCAGCAGGACGTGGTCTTCGGCGCGGTGGCCTCCGGACGTCCCGCGGAACTGCCGGGCGTCGAAACGATGGTCGGCATGTTCGTGAACACCGTGCCGGTCCGGGCCCGTCTCGACCCGGCCCGCCCGGTCCGCGACCTGCTCGCCGAACTGGGCCGGCAACAAGCCGCCATGGTGTCCTACCAGCACATCGGGCAAGCGCAGTTGAGCGGAGCCATCCCGGACAGCGGCGAACTCTTCGACACCGCAGTGGTGTTCGAGAACGTCCCCGCCGGCGACGGCGGCCCGCTGGTGATGCTCGGCGAGGACGTCCGCGTAGTCGACGCGGTCACGCTCGACTCCCGGCACTACCCGCTCAGCCTCGTCGTGGAACCGCACGCCTCGCTCGTCTTCCGCTTCGACTACCTCCGCGAGGCCTTCGGCGACGACCGCGTCCGCGATTTGGCGCAGCAGTTCCGGGCGCTGCTCGACACGGTGCTCGGCGATCCCGACCGCCTGCTCGGCCGGATCGACGTGGTGGCCGAACCGGCGCAGACCTTCCTGCTCGGCGCGACCGGCCCGGTCGGTGCGGGCGTGGTCGAACGGGTGCGTGCGCAGAAGCCAGACGCGGTCGCGGTGGTCGACGACTCCGGTTCGGTGACCTACGCGGACCTGGTCGGCCTGGCGTCGGCTCTTTCTCGCCGGGTGCCGCCGGGACGGGTAGCGGGCGTGCTCGCCGGTCCCGGGATCGGCTTCATCTCCGCGGTTCTCGGCGTCCTGGGCGCGGGCGGTGCTTACGTGCCGCTGGATCCGACCGTGCCGCTCGCCCGGCTGCAAGGCCTGGTGGAGGACAGCGGCGCGGCGTGCGTGATCGCAGCCCCGGAATTCCGGGAGCTCGCAGCGAACCTGCCGGTGGAGGTCATCGAGCTGGACGGCGTCATCGACACCGAGCCGACCCCGGTCGTCGGTGCGGACGACGACGTCGCGTACCTAATCTTCACCTCCGGCTCCACCGGCCGCCCCAAGGGCGCGATGGTGTCTCGCCGCGGAATGGTCAACCACCTGCTGGCCAAGGTCGAAGACCTGGCGTTGAAGCCCTCGGACGTGCTGGTGCAGAACGCGCCGCTGACGTTCGACGTCTCGGTGTGGCAGATGCTCGCCCCGCTGATGGTCGGCGCTCAAGTCCGAGCCGTCAGCCGCGAGACCGCGGCGGATCCGGACGCATTGTTCGGCTTGGGCATGTCGGTGCTGGAAGTCGTGCCGTCGCTGTTGCGAGCCGCGTTGGACTTCTGGGACGCGGGCAGCCCGCCGGACCTGACCGGTCTGCGGTGGCTGGTCGTGACCGGTGAAGCGTTGCCGCCGGATCTGTGCGTGCGGTGGTTCGGGTACTTCCCGAATATCCCGATGGTGAACGCCTACGGCCCGACCGAGTGCTCGGACGACGTCACGCACGCAGTTCTGTCCAGTGTGGACGATGCGCAGGGCCTGCGGGTGCCGATCGGTCTTCCGGTGCGGAACACCCGGCTGTACGTGCTGGGCGACGAGCTGCGTCCGGTCCCGCCCGGCGCCGCAGGCGAGCTGTACGTCGGCGGCCTGGTCGTCGGCCGCGGTTACGTGGGCGATCCGGTCAAGACGGGCTCCGTGTTCGTCGCCGACCCCTTCGGCGAACCCGGCACCCGGATGTACCGGACCGGCGACCGCGTGGTCTGCCGGGCCGATGGCGCGCTGGAGTTCGTGGAACGCCGCGACTTCCAGGTCAAGATCCGCGGACACCGCATCGAACTGGGCGAGATCGAAGCCGGTCTGCTGGCGCAAGAATCCGTCACCGACGCGGTAGTCGTCGTGCAGGGCTCCGACGCGGCCAACCGGCACCTGGTCGGCTACGTCGCGGGAACCGCCCGTCCCGAGGACCTGCAAGCTCAGCTGGCTGAGCTGCTGCCCGCGTACATGGTGCCCAGCGCGATCGTCGTACTCGACCGGCTCCCGCTCACCGCGCACGGCAAGGTCGACCGCAAAGCGCTGCCCGCTCCGGAAAGCTTCACCGGCCAAGAAAAACGCGGCCCGCGCACTCCCGTCGAGGAACAGCTGACCCGGCTCTACGCCGAGGTGCTCGGGTTGCCCGAGGCCGGTATCGACGACGACTTCTTCGAACTCGGCGGCCATTCCCTCCTCGCCACCGCGCTGGTCAGCCGGATCCGGTCGGAACTGAACGTCGAACTGCCGCTGCGGGATCTATTCGAAGCACGCACCGTGGCCGCGCTGGCCGGACGGCTCGCGTCGGCAGGCCAGGCACGTGCGGCGTTCCGCAAGCTGGACCGTCCCGACCCGCTGCCGTTGTCGTACGCGCAACAGCGCATGTGGTTCTTGAACCGGCTCGAAGGCGACCACGGCGGATACACCATCCCCCTCGCCGTCCGGCTTTCCGGCGAGCTGGCCCGCTCGGCGCTCGCCGCAGCCCTCGACGATCTGACCGCACGGCACGAAATCCTGCGCACCGTCTTCCCCGACACCGACGGCGTCCCGTTCCAGCGCGTCCTGGACGCGGGGGAGTCGCTGCGCACCGCACCGATGCCCGAGGACCTCGCCGCCGCGTTGGCCGAGGAGGTCGCCCGCGGCTTCGACCTGGCCGTCGACCTTCCGTTGCGCAGCAAACTGTTCGGCCCCGACCAGAATGGCGACCACGTCCTCCTGCTGGTGCTGCACCACATCGCCGGAGACGCCTGGTCCGTCGACGTGCTCGCCCGCGACCTCGCGACCGCCTACGAGGCACGGCTGTCCGGAACCAGTCCACAGTGGACCGAACTGCCCGCCCAGTACGCGGACTACTCGGTCTGGCAGCACTCCCTGCTGGACGACACCAAGGACGGCGAATCCGCCCGCCTGCTGAAGCACTGGCGGGAAGCGCTCGCGGGACTCCCCGGAGAACTGGCGTTGCCGGTCGACCTGCCGCGCCGCGCCTCCGCCGGCTACCGCGGCGGAACCATCGAGTTCGAGCTGTCCTCGACCGTGCACCGCGACCTCGCGCGGCTCGCGCACGATCAAGGGGCGAGCCTGTTCATGGTCGTCCAAGCCGCACTGGCCACCCTGCTCACCCGCCTGGGCGCGGGAACCGACATTCCGCTCGGCAGCCTGGTCGCCGGACGTCCGGACGAAGCCGTGCACGACCTCGTGGGCTTCTTCGTCAACACGCTCGTCCTGCGCACCGACACCAGCGGCGATCCGCGCTTCACCGAACTGGTCGCGCGAGTCCGCGACGCCGACCTCGCCGCCTACGCCCACCAGGATCTGCCGTTCGAGCGGTTGCTGGAGGCGACGCAACCGGCAAGGTCGATGTCGCGACAGCCGTTGTTCGGAGTGCTGCTGTCCTTCTACGACGTCCCGCCC
Organism: Amycolatopsis nivea; assembly: GCF_004522235.1. Lineage (GTDB taxonomy): Bacteria > Actinomycetota > Actinomycetes > Mycobacteriales > Pseudonocardiaceae > Amycolatopsis > Amycolatopsis nivea. Next base: position 62,329 of record NZ_SDLT01000031.1, on the reverse strand, counting down.
TCGGAAGTCGGCCTCGGCAGCCTGACCGCGCGACCCGAAATGCTCGCCCCGACGCACAAGAAGTTCAAGTTCGACCTGACCTTCCAGCTGGGCCAGCACAAGGGCGAGCGCGGTCTGGAAGGCACGCTCGAATACAACGCCGACGCGTTCACCGCGGAAACCGCACAGCTGCTAGTCGACCGGCTGACGCTTCTCCTGACGGCCGCCGCCGAAGACCCCGGGCAGCCGCTGAGCCGGATCGACCTGCGCACTCCAGCCGAGCGAGTCACCCCAGCGGCACCGGCTCTCGAGGTGCCCGACGGCTTGCTGGTGCCAGGGGACATCGGTCTGCGCGAGCAAGCCAACCGGCTGGCTCGGGCTTTGCAGGCGCAGGGCGCGGGTCCGGGGGAGACGGTGACCGTTGACCTGCCGCCAGGCCGCGACCGCTGGGCAGCGATCTTCGGTGTCCTCGCCATCGGCGCGGCCTGGACACCGAGCGGGGAGTCCCGCTACACCATCCCCGCGGACGTGTCCGGATTCGCCGACACCGACCTGGAGGTGTCGCTGCCCGGAGCGGAGCTGGCGTATCGCGGAGACGCGGTCTTCAGCCGAGATGCCCTGGCCGCGACCATCGCCGCTCTGCTGAAGGAATTGCCGCTCACCGCCGGCGACCGTCTCCTGGCACCGGACACCGAGTTCGCGCTGCCGGTTGTGCTCGCCGCGTTGCACGTCGGCGCGGTGGTGACCGTCGCTCCCGCCGCGGAGATCGCGGAACTCGCCTCGTCGGTGGACCCGAGCGTCGTGGTCCTGACCCCGAGCATCGCGAAAATGCTGGCGCTGCGACCGGGTACCCGGGTGGTGAACTTCGGCGAGAGCTTCCTCGACGGAGCGCTCAACTGCGAAGGCACTGCGGCCTCCAGCTGGCTGTCTCTAGTCAACGGACGCCCGTTCGCGCACCGTCAAGCCAACGTCCTCGACCAGAGTCGGCAGCCAGTGCCTCGCGGTGGCCGAGGAGAGCTGTACTTGGCGGACGCACCCACCGGTCTCCCCGCCCGCATCCGCTTGGACGGAACCGTCGAAGTGATCCGCGAGGCCCAGGTGCGTGGCTTCGCGGTCCCGCTCGGGCAGATCGAAGCGGCCCTGCACCGCCAGCCCTCGGTCGCCGCAGCCACGGTGATCGCCGAGGATGACGCGCTGATCGCCTACGTCGTCCCGCAGTGGGAACGCGGCGTCGACCCGCTAGCCCTGCGGGAAGCGCTGGCCACCGAACTCCCCGACTACTTGATCCCGACCGCCTTCGCGGAACTGGACACCATCCCAGTCGCGCCGGACGGCTCGCTGGACCGCTCCGCCCTGCCCGCTCCGGCCGCACAAACCAGCCAGGACATCAGCGAAACCGTCGAACTGCTGCGCACCGCTTTCGCGGAAACCCTCGGTATCGCGGACCCCGACATCCAGACCGGGTTCTTCGAGTTGGGCGGCAACAGCCTGCAATCCGTCCGCCTGGTCGCACTGGCCCGACGAGCCGGACTCCGGCTGACAGTCGCCGACGTCCTGACCCACGGCAGCATCGAACGCCTGGCCGCGCTCGCCGAACGAGCCGAACCGGATCTCGCGGACCTGCCGGACCCGTTCGCGCCGGTGCTGCCGATCCGGCCGACCGGGACGAAGCCGCCGCTGTTCTGCCTGCACGCCGGACTCGGCCTGAGCCTGCCGTACCTCGGGCTGGCCGCGCACCTGCCGGACCGTCCGATCTACGGCCTGCAATCGCCGGGAATCAGCGGTGCCGAACAGTTCCCGGACTCGGTCGAGCAGGTCGCCGAGGACTACCTGAAGCACATCCGCCGCCTCCAGCCGCACGGCCCGTACCACTTGCTCGGCTGGTCCTACGGCGGTCTGCTGGCCTTCGAGTTCGCGGTACGCCTCGAAGCCGAAGGCGAAACGGTCGGTTCACTGTCCATCTTGGACAGTTACCCGCAGGACGGGACCGAAGCCGCACTGTCCCGGCACGAACTGCTCGTCGATTTCCTGGAGCACGTCGGCTTCCACGACACCGAAGCCGGTACCGAGCTGACCCCGGCCGACGTCATCGCCGTGCTGCGGCAGGGAGACAGCCGACTGGCCGACATCGGCGAGGAACGCATGACACGCGTCCTAGCCGTGATGGACAACAACGCCGCGCTAGCCCACCGGTACCGCCCGACGCGGTTCACCGGCGCGGTCGAACTGTTCGTTGCCGCCGAAGGCCTGACCGACGCCGAGGTGGCCGAACGAGCGGGCCGCTGGGTGCCGCACGTGTCCGGTCCAGTACGGGCGCACCGGATCGAATGCGGGCACGAATACCTGATGGATCCCGGGCCGCAAGCGGAGATCGGCGCCGCGACGGCCGGAACGCTGGCGAGCAACGAGGAGTCGCAGTGACCACAATGACCACCCCGGCGAACACTCCGCGGGCAGCGGCGCTCGTCGAGACATTCGCACTGGCGGGTCGCCGGTTGACCCACCTGCGCAAGGTGCCGGGCCGGCTCCTCGCGATCACGCTGAATTCGCTGATCACCATGCTGGCCATCGGCTACGTCTTCAAAGGCGCGGTGAGCGTCGAAGGCGGCGGCAGCTATCCGGAGTTCCTCTTCCCGGCCGCGCTCATGCAGGTGGGCCTCGCCGGCGTCGCACCGACCGCGATCGCGGTGGCGATGGACCTCAAAGGCGGCCTGACCGACCGGTTCCGCTCGCTGCCGATTTCCCGTCCCGCCGTGCTGTTCGGCCACACCATCGGCGACGCGCTGGTCGGCTTCGTCGCGCTGGCGATCGTCACCGGGATCGGACTGGCGGTCGGCGGCCGCGTGCACGCCGGGTTCCCCGCGCTGCTCGCCGGATTGGCTGTGCTCGCGCTGTTCCTCTACGTGATGATCTGGGTCGGCGTGCTGCTCGGGCTGACCATGGGCAATCCCGAATCCATCGACGGCGTCGGCGCGGTGCTGACCCTCGGGCTTTCCTTTCTCTCCAACGCGTTCATGGCGGTCAGCCAGCTGCCGTCGTGGGTCCGGCCGATCGCCGAATGGAATCCGGTCAGCTCCGTCACCACGCTGTGCCGCCAGCTGTGGGGCGTGCCGGTGCCCGCGGACAGTTCGTTCCCCGCCCAGCATCCCGGGGTCGTCGTCGCGGTGACGCTGGTCGTCCTCTTCGCCGCGGCGACCCTGCTGAGCTTCCGCCGTTACCGCCTCGCCTAACCGATCCGGAGTACGCAATGACAAACCCGTTCGACGACCAGAACGGCGCTTTCCTCGTCCTGGTCAACGACGCCCGGCAGTACAGTCTTTGGCCCTCCTTCGCGGAAGTCCCGCCCGGCTGGCGGGTTTCGCTCGGGGAGAGCAGCCGCGAAGAAGCCCTCGCGCACATTTCGGGCCACTGGACCGATCTGTCGCCCGAGAACATCCGGGAAGCAGGCTGACATGACACCGCACGGAGAACTCGCGATCGAAGCCGAAGGGCTCCGCAAACGCTACGGCGACCACGAAGCGCTCGCCGGCGTCGACCTCGCCGTCCCGCCCGGCACGGTGCTGGGCTTGCTCGGTCCCAACGGCGCGGGCAAAACCACCACCGTCCGGATGCTCGCGACCCTGCTCCCGCCGGACGGCGGCCGCGCGCTGGTCGCCGGGCACGACATCATGCGGGAACGCAAACAGGTCCAGCGGCACATCGCCCTCGCGGGCCAGTACGCGGCTGTGGACGAACTGTTGACCGGCCGCCAGAACCTGGTGCTGCTCGGCCGTCTTCTGCACCTCGGCCGCCGAGGAGCACGCGCCCGCGCGGGAGAACTGCTGGAGCGGTTCAACCTCGCCGAGGCCGCCGACCGCGCGGTCGGGACCTACTCCGGCGGGATGCGCCGCCGCCTGGACCTCGCGACCTGTCTCGTGGCGCGTCCGTCGGTGCTCTTCCTGGACGAACCGACCACGGGGCTCGACCCGGCGAGCCGGATGGGCTTGTGGACGATGGTCCGCGAGCTGGTCAGCGAAGGCGTCACGGTCCTGCTCACCACGCAGTACCTCGAGGAAGCCGACTACCTCGCCGACCGGATCGTGGTCATCGACAAGGGCCGGAGCGTCGCGGAAGGAACCGCGGACGAGCTCAAGCGCAAGGTCGGCCGGGAACGGCTGGAGGTCGCTGTCGCCCACCCCGAAGGTCTCGCGGACGCGGTGGCGGCGCTGACGCCGGTCGCGGTGGGCGTCCCGGTCGTGGACGAACGCCGGTGCAGCATCTCGCTCGAACTGCTCGACGAGAGCGGCGGGATCGCCGCGGCGGCGAACGCGTTGCACGAACGCGGCGTCGCACTGGCGGACTTCGCGCTCCGCAGGCCGACTCTCGACGAAGCCTTCCTCGACCTCACCGGACACCCGACCACGGGGTGATTCCCCGGTTCACTTTCGTGCAGCCCCCGGCCCGGTCCGCCGCCACCAGCGGACCGGGCCGGCTAGCGAGAGCAGCAAGGGCAGCAGCACCAGCCGGATCACCAGCACGTCGATCGCCAGCGCCGCCGCGGCTGCCCAGCCGAACTCGCTCAGCTCGCCGCTGCCGGCGATCCCGAGCGCGCTGAAGACCCCGATGGACACCACGCTGGCGCTGGAGATCGCCACGGTGCCGCGGCGCAGCCCCTCCGCGAGCACGTGCTGCGGCGACATCCCGGTCAGCGCCTCGACGCGGAAGTGGTGCAGCAGACAGACATGCATGTCGGTCGTGGGCGCGGCGAGCACCGCTACGAGCGCCACCGGCAGCCAGGTCGGGGTCGGCGGGTTCATGCAGGTGAGCATGGTCAGCGCGAAAAGCGCGGACAGCACTGAAAGCACCGCGGTCGTCAGTGCGACCACGAACGGGCGGAAAGCCGTGATCACCGCCAACGACGTCAGCCCGATCAGCAACGCCAACGGCAACGGCGGCAGCGTCGGCGATTCGAGGTAGCGGTAGACGACGTAGCCGAGCGCCGCGGCAGTGCAGGCCAGCGCGCCGATGAGTCCCGCTGCGGTGCGGTAACGCCAGCTCGCGGGCAGGCGGGCGACGAACCGGGGCAGCCAGTGCCACTGGAACGCTCTCTTCACCGGAAGCGCGATCCGGGTCAGCAGCACCGGAAGCAAGGTGAGCGCCGCGGCGGCTTCCACCAGGATGACCAGGACCACGGCCGCCGCCAACCGCATGACCTGCGGCTCGCCGGTCAGATACAGCCCGGTCATCGCGGAAAGCATCGCGAGCCCGGTGACGAGCGCGGTCCGTCCGGCGGTCGAGGCGACGATCTGCGCGGTGTCGGACGCGTCGTGCTTGCCCGGCGGCATCTCCTGCTGCCTGCGGACCGCGAACAGCAGATGGTTGGCGGCGCTCGTGATGCCGGGCAGGAGAACGAGGTTCCAGCTGCCGAACGAACCCGTTCCTTCGGCGACCGCCGTCAGCACGCCGAGCGCGCCTGCCCCGACGGTCGCGAGGTAGCCGAACGCGATCGCGGCCAGCCGCGGCGAACCCAGCACCAGCACCAGCAGCAGCGCGGTGAGCAGGCAGCCGACCCCGAGGACGGAACCGGCGGGCGCCGCCGAGCTGCCGGCCGGGGCGGCGAGGTCTTCGCTCGCCGCCACGACCAGGAACAGCAGCCACGCGCACAGCACCGGGCCGGGGTGTCCGGCACACCAGCGCGCGAGACGGAGCAGAGGTAGCGTTCGCAATGCCGAACTCCTTGGGCCGCTTCAGGCCTCCCGCCGCGCAGGCGGCAAGCCGGACGGTCTAAGGATGGCTCCTCGTGATCGTGCGCACACTGGGCGTGGCACCTCGATTTCGAGTGGTACTAGCTCCCGAGCGCGGCGGCCGGGGCGAGCGCCGCGTCTCCGTAGAGGTCGGCCACCCACTGGTCGTGGTAGACCGTGTCCAGGTAGCGGTCGCCGAGATCGGGGGAGACCGCCACCGCGGTGAGGCTTTCGCCGTGCTCGTGCCGGTCGAGCCAGTGCAGCGCCCCGGCGACGACGGTGCCGGTTGAGCCGCCGAACAGGAACCCCGCCCGGACGAGCCTGCGGCACATCCGCACGGTCGCGAGTTCCGGCACGTGCACCACATCGTCCACATAGGACTCGTCGAGCAGCGCCGGCCGGACGCCGGTGCCGAGTCCGGGGATCATCCGGGGGGCGGCCGGGGTTCCGAAGGTTACCGAACCCACAGTGTCGATGGCCACCACGCGCATTCCGGGACAGTGTTCGCGCAGGTAGCGCGCGCACCCCATCAGTGTGCCGGTCGTGCCCGCCCCGATGAACGCCACGTCGGCGCCGGGGAACGAGTTCGCGATCTGCGGTCCGGTGGTGCGGTAGTGCGCCTGCCAGTTTCCCGCGTTCGCGTACTGGTTGAGCCACACCCGGTCGTCGCCCTCGGCGCACAGCCGCCGCACGTGCGCGATCCGCGCGCCGAGCAGCCCGTCTTTCGGATGCGGTTCGGTGATCACGTGCACCTCGGCGCCAAGCGTTTGCATCAACTGCCGGGCGCCGAGGGTGCAGCGGGAATCGGTGACACAGATGAACCGGTATCCCCGGCTGGTGGCGACGAGGCTCAGCGCCACCCCGAGGTTGCCCGACGAACTCTCCACGAGGGTCGCGCCCGGCCTCAGCGTGCCGTCCAGTTCTGCGGCGTCGATCATCTCCTTCGCTGCTTTGATCTTGATCGAACCAGCGAAGTTGAAGCCCTCGCACTTGAGGTAGAGCGATCGCCCTGTACACCCGCTCAGGTCGACGAACAGGTCGTCGACGTTGAACTCGTGCGGACTGGTGATGATCGGCATCAGCGCCGGCCGTAGCGGTCGAGTTCGAAGAAGAAGTCGCCGACCTCGTGCAGTTCGCCGCGGCGGCGCAGTTCGTCCAGGACGTGCTTGCCGACCGCGAGGTCCAGCACGCCGAGACCGAACGGTGAGAACACCAGCGGCCGGTCGGCGTCCAGGGCGAGTGCCCCGGTCATCACGTCGAACAGGGTGCCGTCGAGGAAGTCGCGGCCGCCGGTGGCCTGTTCGGCCAGGTGCACCGAGGTGTTGGCCTTGAGGCAGTGCTCGACGTCGTCGACCACGTTGGCCGAAGCCAGGACGACCTCGGTGGACAGGTCGCGCAGGGAAACGTTCAGCACGAGCGGGTTGTGGCCGAACCAGGCCGGATCGTGCACGTGCGGTTCCGCGGCCACGGTGGCGAACACGATCAGGTCGCTGCCGCGGATCAGCTCCTCGGCGCTCTCGCGCACCGAGATCCCGCTCGCGCCGGTGCCCTCCAGGTAGCCCCGGAAGCCGGCGGCGTGCTCGGCGGAGAGGTCGAACACCGCGGTCTCGTCGAAGTCCCAGCCGGTGCCGAGCAGGAACCGGTGCACGTAACGCGCGATGAGCCCGGTGCCGACGAACCCGAGCCGCCGCGGCCGTTCGCCCCGGCGGCTGAGCCAGTCGGCCGCCAGCGCCGCCGACGCCGCGGTCCGGCTCGCGCTGATGATCGAGCTTTCCATGCAGGCCAGCGGGTACCCGGTCGCCTGGTCGTTGAGGATCAGCACGGCCGAGGCGCGCGGCAGCCCGGTGCGGACGTTCTCCGGGAAGCTGGAGATCCACTTGACCCCGTCCACCGCGACCTCCCCGCCGACCGAGGCGGGCAGCGCGATGATGCGCGCGGACGGCCGGTCCGGGAACCGGAGGAAGTAGGAGGGCGGGTTGACGGTCGCCTGCTGCCCGTGCAGCCGGTAAGCCGCCTCGATCAGCTCGGCCAGTTGCTTCTCGGCGCCGTCGAGCACCTGGTGCACCTGTGCTCCGGACACGACGGCGAACTCCGGAACGGTAGCGGTTTCGGTCACAGAACTTCCTTATTCTTCGGCTGGGCGGAAACTGGGGCTGGTCCGGGCAGTCGCCGGGGTTCCCCGCGCGGACCTGCGGCCACGCCCCGGGTTCCCGGCATGGGGATCAGTCCTGCTGCAGGACGGCCAGCGCGCGTTCGACCCGCGCGTCGATCCGGTCGACCTCGGCGACCGAATCCCCGATGAGCACGCCGTAGAGGCGGCCGGCGAACGGCACCCCGTCGGCGGTCTGCGCGCCGGCGTTGACGGTGGCGAAGTTGTTCACCAGCAGGCCGCTGCCCGCACCGTCGAAAAGCAGCTCGCCGAGCACGTCGCGGACCCGGTCGAAGCCGATGCTGGCACCGAGCCGCAGCGAGTAGTGCCGGGCCATCGCGGTCTCTCCCGCGGTGACGAAGCGTTCCTGGATCGGCACCTGGTAGGTGGACATGTTGTTGCGGGCGTTGATTTCCAGCACTGGGAAGATGCCGCCGTCGGGTTCGACGATCGCGTCCACTCCCACGACGCCGTAGTAGCCATCGGCGGCGAGTTGTCCGCCGAGCGCCTGCGCCGCGGACCGGATGGTCTCCAGCTGCGCCTCGTCCAGCCGCGGCGGGATCCGGTGTCCTTTGTGGACGCTGTTCTCGGTGATCAGCTCCTTGACGAAGTCGAAGTGCACCGAACCGTCGCGGCTCACGGTGAACTGGTAGTTGAGGTCGGCGCGCTTGTCGACCCACTCCTCGATGACGAACGCGATCCGGTCCCGGCCGTTGCGGCGGGCGGTCGCGGAGATCATCCGGCGCAACCGGTCGAGCCTGCGTTCGTCGGAGACCACCGAGATTCCCTTGCCGGAAACCCCGAACGCCTCCTTGACGACGACCTTCCGTCCGGTGGCGAGAACGGCCCCCGCCGCGGTGACGGCCTCGTCGAGCAGTTCGAGCGTGTCGCAGGCCCAGCCGTTCGGCTGCCGCAACCCGAGCTTCGTCGCGACGCGGCGGCTGTAGATCTTGCTGTTCACCGCCTTGCACCGAGCCGCGTCCGGAGCGGCCAGCGGCAACCCCGTCGCAGTGGACAGTTCTTCCTCCACCGCGGAGACACCGTGCGCGAGCAGATGCGCTTCGTCGGTGCGCAACGCGGAGAGCGCGGCGATCAGCCATGGATCGTGCAGCGCGTCCTGGCTGACCGTGCGTGCCGGATCCGGGTCCGCGATCACGTGGATCTGCGGCAGGTCGAGACCGAGGCCTTCCAGATAGCTGCGGTAACCGGGGTCCGGCGCGTGCTTGAGCACCACGTGGTCCCTTTTCCCGCCCAGCAGCAACGCGAACTCGTCCATGCTGTTGACGACCGCCATGCCGCCCGGGGCGGACACCCGGGGCAGCCCCTGCTCGTCGACCGCCCACTGCTCTTCGACCTCGAAGTTGCCGACGAACACCAGCGGGCGGTCGGCCGTGCCCAGAACCGCGGTCTTGAGCCGCGGGATGAAACCGTTGTCGGCGCTCATGACGTCCTTTCGCCAGCGCACGGATAGGACGCGGCACGCGCTGCCAGCGCTGCCGCGGGGAGAGAACAGCTAGACGACGAAGCCGCCGTCGACCTCGAAGACGCTGCCGGTGATGTAGGAAGCGCGGTCGGAAACCAGGAACGACACCAGGTCCGCGACTTCTTCGGGCGTGCCGAACCGGCGCAGCGGGACAGCCCGCAGCATCTTCTCGCGGGTCGCTTCGCTGAGCTTGCCGAGCATGTCGGTCTCGATCAGGCCCGGCGCGACGGAGTTGACCCGCACCCCATAACGGCCGACTTCCTTGGCCAGCGCCTTGGTGAAGCCGAGCACGCCGCTCTTGGCCGCCGAGTAGTTGGTCTGCGTCGGATTGCCGTGCACGCCGGACACCGAGGACAACGTCACGACGCTTCCGGCGCGGCGTTTGATCATCCGGAACACAGCGGGTCGGCACGCGTGGAAAACACCGTCGAGGTTCGTGCGCAGGACACTCGACCAGTCCGGTTCGGACATCAGCGCGAGCGAACCGTCCCGGGTGATCCCGGCCGAGGTGACCAGCGCGTCCGGCGCGCCGAACTCGTCTGCCGTCCGCTCCACCCACGCCGTGACCGCCTCGCCGTCAGCGACGTCGACCTGGCTCGCTTCGACGCGCACGCCCAGGTCGAGGACTTCCTTGACGAGAATGTCCGCCGCAGTTTGGTTGCTGTGATAGCAGAACGCGACGTCGAACCCGTCCTGCGCCAGGCGGAGTACGACCGCCCGGCCGATCCCGCGGGAACCGCCGGTCACGAGCGCGGTTCTGCTCATCGCGCACCCCCGAGCTGCAGCAGCGCGCAGGCCACCGAACCGTCGTCATCGCAAGCGGTGACGACGATGTGGTCCTGTGCGCCGTGGTCTGCTCCGTCGGCGATGCTGAGCACCGACGCGAGGCCGAACAACGCGGTCGCCGCGGAGGTGTCGCCGATGAGATCCACCGGCGGCACCCGGTCGGTCACTTCGTCGCCGAACAACTGCCGCAGCGTCACGTCCTCGGGACGGTCCGCCCCAGCGGGGAAGCCGCTGCCGACTGCCGCCCACACGCGGTCCGCGTTGACACCAGACCGGTTCAACAGCGAGGTCACGGTGGCGTGCAAGGTTCCGGCGAGGTCACCGTCGAGGCAGATCCGCGAGTCGATGCCGGTCAGCGTCGCCAGCACGGTGCGCGGATCGGCCGAGTCCGCCGGTTCAAGCAGGAACATCGCACAGCCTTCGCCGAGCGTCGCCGCCCCGCCGCGCCGGTGGTGCTCGAGCCAGGACCGCGCGTCGGAATGCTCCTCGGCCGCACCGCACAACACCTGAGCCGCACGTTCGGTCATCAGCAGCCGGCGAGCGTAGTTCAGCGCCTGCAATCCGGTGGTGCGCCCGGCGGCGATCGTCGCGTTGGGTCCCTTGAGCCCGTGCCAGATCGCGGCCTGCCCGGCCGCGCAGTTCATCACGGTGCCGGGAACCGCGGCGGGTTCGACGTGGTCGGGCTGTTCGCCGGTGATCGACGCGCGGGTCAGGTCCATCATGCTCTGCGCACTGCCGGTCGTGGTGCCGAGCACGAAACCGATGTGCTCGCGGTCGCCGTCCGGGGCCAGTTCCATGTCGGCGAGCAGCTGCTGCGCGGCCGCGACGGTCAGTCCGCTGACCCGGTTCATCGCCCGGGTCTTCTTACGCCCGAACATCTCGCGCACGTCGAAACTGGGCACGACCGCCGCGGGATCACCGGGTCCCGCGGTTTCGAGGGCGGGCTCGCGCCGGGACCGAACGCCGTCGGCGAACGCTTCCCGGCCGTAGCCGAAGGGGGAAATGGCGGTCCAGGCCGAGATGACCGGACGGCGCCGAGCCGGTGCGGTCACCGTACGGCCTCCTCTCGGGGTTGCCGCTCGTACCGGCCGAGCAGGACCACGGCGTTGTTGCCGCCGAAGGCCCAGCCGTTGTTCTGCACGATGTCGAGGTCGGCGTCGACGGATTCGTTGGGCACGCAGTCCACCGGGCAGTCCGGGTCGGTGTCGCGGTGGTTGATGGTGGGCGGGATGAACTGCTCGGTGAGCGCGATCGAACAGCCGATCGCGGCCAGCGCGCTCGCCGCGCCCATCGAGTGCCCCAGCATCGATTTCATCGACACGGTGCGCGGCGGCGTCGGCCCGAACAGGTCGCGGATCGCCGCGGATTCGGTCATGTCGTTGGCTTTGGTCCCGGTCCCGTGCGCGGAGATCAGGTCGATCTCGGCGGGTTTGACCCCGGCGTCGGCCAGCGCGAGTTCCATGCAGCGGGCGATCCCGGCCTGATGCGGCGCCACCGGATGGTGCGCGTCGCAGGACATGCCGTACCCCAGCACTTCCGCGTAGATCCGCGCCCCGCGGGCGAGCGCGGAGTCGAGGCTCTCCAGCAGAAGAATGCCCGCGCCCTCGCCGGTGAGGATGCCCATCCGGTTGCGGTCGAACGGACGGCAGCAGTCCGGCGCGATGCTGCGCAACCGGTAGAACGAGGTGAACGTCTTGCGGCACAGCGCATCCGCGCCGCCACAGAGAGCGAACTCGGCGTCCCCGCACCGGATCGCGTCGAGCGAGTTGCCGATGGCGTAGTTCCCCGCCGAACACGCCGTCGCGATGGTCCCGGTCTCGACGTCGGTCAGTTCAAGTTCGCGCGCGATCGACGTGGCCAGCCGGCCCGCGGAAGTCCGGCGCACCAGCTTCGGGTCAAGCCCGGCCAGCCCGGCGGAGAGTTCCTGTGCTACCAGACCGTCGAGTTCGTGCGCTTCGCCGTCGGTGCTGCCCACCGAGACGAGCGTGCGCGCGGCGCGCAGGGTTTCCAGCGGCAGCCCCGAATCCTCGACGGCGAGGCGGGCGGCCGCGGTGGAAAACCGGCTCGCCCGGCCGAGATCGGCGGGGTCGAGCGTGCGGATCCACCGGGAAGGCTCGAAGTCGGCGACCTCGCAGCCGTTGTCGTGGGCGAACCCGGTGGTGTCGAACACCGAGATCGGCCGGACGTTGCTGCGCCCGGCGCGCAGGGCGGAGGTGAACTCCCGGACCCCGATCCCGATGCTCGACACGACACCGCATCCGGTGATGACCACCCGGCGTCCGATACTGGTCGGCTGCGACATGTCGGCTACCAGCTCGCGGATTCCGAGACGACCTCGTACACCGCGCGCAGGTTGGTCATCCGGGCGAACTGCGCCTGGTCGATCGTGACGCCGAACTTCTTCTCCAGCGCGGCCAGCACGTCCATCAGCGACAGCGAATCCGCCTCGTGGTCGTCGGCGAAATCGCTGGTTTCGGTGAGCTCCGCGTCGTCGAGCTCGAGATGCGTGCAGACGATCTCGCGGATCTGCTGCATGCGTTCGGAGACGGCTGTCGTCATGGGGGTCACTCCCGATCGTCAGGGACCGTTACAAGGGATTCGGCCCGAAAACTAGCGGCGAGCGGTGACACCCTTCTGACAGCGCCCTGACGCGACGCCCCCGTAGGCGCGCTGTCAGCAGGCGGTCATCGGGGACTGCCATGCTGACCCGGTGGAAGCGAAAACGACGGTTCAGTCGAGAACCTGGTCCTGCATCAGGATGGACTGGTACAGCCGGCGCAGCCCCGGCCCGGGCTCCAGTCCGAGTTCGGCGCCCAGCCACTTCCGGGTGCTGTGGAAGACCGAGACCGCCTCGCCCTGCCTGCCGTCGCGGTAAAGCGAGATCATCAGGTACTCGCTGAGCCGCTCGCGCGCCGGGTTCTCCGCGACGAGTTGTTTCAGGTCGTGGGAAAGCCCATGATGCTCGCCGACCTGAAGCCGCGCGGAGATCAGGTCCTCCTGCACGGTGAGCCGGCGCTCGTTCAGCTGCTCGGCAGCCAACCGGCAGCGAGTGCAATCGGCCACGTCGAGCAACGCCGGCCCCCGCCAGAGCCGCAACGCTTGCTCGAAGACCGTGATGGCTCCCCGCGGATCCTGCCCGAGCAACGCGGCCCCACGCTGTGCCAAGGCAGAAAACCGATGCGCGTCGACGGCCTCGGCAGGCACGGTCATCAGGTACCCGCTGCTGACCGTCCGGACCACCTCCCGCTCGCCGGTCACGGTGAACACGAGCTTCCGCAACCGCGCGATGTTGGCCTGCAACGCATTGCGCACGTTGGAGACCGGTTTGTCGGCCCACAGTTCGTCCGCGAGCGTGTCCAGGGACAACGGAACCCCCGGCGACAAGGCCAGCAACGCCAACACAGTCCGCACCTTTCGCGACGCGACTCCGTGTCTGCGGCCGGCTTGCCTGAGCGTGACCGATCCCAATAGCTCAATTTCCATATCTACCCCTGAGAAAAATAGCCCGCCTCAAGTGACCCCACGCACCGAGCTGTCGGCCGAGCCGAGCATGTCAGACATTGAAAAGTCGGTCTACCTCCGATTGGGGTAATGAGTTGGCGTCATGCACGACAGTTTCCCGTCGGTAATACGAACCCCGTTCCCATTTGTCGCCCCCGACCTCCCGATGGTGGTGCTGGCACCAGGTGCGACAGTGGTGTTACCTCCACCAGGGGACCCTTCTCCGGCGAATACCTTGTCGTACTCGCCGGTACGGTGTTGAATCAATTATCGCGGCCGGGGCGGAGCCGCATTTTCCGACATGGGGTGAGTTCTATTTGCAGTTCCGGGCAACATTTCTGCCCGTTGCCGCAGCGACGGCGAATGGTTATTTATTAGCGGGCCGGCGACGCAGAGTGTTTCTGTTGTTCCCCAGAGTCGCACCAAGGCATTCGACATCATGAACGCCGCGGCTCGCCTCTCGACTGCTGGGACAATTTGCGCGAGTGTGCAATCGACGCCATCGACTGGTCTAGTTCGCAACAGAGAATTTTGCGAACTTCCACACTTTCGACGGCTTCCCGCCCGCCTCAGCGCGCGGCCACCCTCACCGTCCTTGTCCGCGCTCCATGCCTCGCCGCCATCCGGGCCCTGGCTCCGACGAGCTCGCGAACCACTGCCCCGATCTCCTCGCTCCCCGCGTCGTTGGCGCGACCCAGCCCGTGCGAGCCAAACCGGGCTCCCAAGACGATCACCGTTTCCCCGCCCCGTCGCCCTCGGTACTGACTTCCATGCGGCCTACCGCCGCCTACCGGAGACGATCCCTCCAGGCGAAAACGCGACCCCGCAACGGACTCCGCCGACCATCCCCACACCGCCGCGGCTGGATGACGCCCACCCGGCGATGCTCCACACCGCGCCCCAGTGCGGCCAGCCAACTCTCGGCGTTAGACCCCAGGCGGCACAAATCGGAGCCCCGAGCATGCGTTCCCTCACCCCGGCTTCCTCGACGACCGCGGTCGAGCCCAAGAACCCAACGCCGCCCGCGTGCCACCACCTAGCCCAAGACGATCCCCTCGGGCCCCCGCGAGTCCCGTACTCCCGCCCGGCACTCCCGCTGCGCCATGCGAGCTGACGTCTTCTGCCACAGCCGCAACCGGCCCCCGTCCAAATGCGCCAATCACCCTTGGAGCTCTTGACCGAGCCTCCGCCCTGCCAGAACAACCGGGCACCTGCCGGAGACACGGCAGCACCACGCGTCCAAGCCGTAACGAGCTAGCCAGCCGCCGCAGCAATCGGTACGAGCTACCGCCCGCAGCTGCTGCCAGAAGGCCGCCCCCATGCACCGCGGCCACCTGCTTCAGAACAATGCGGTTGGACGAGATCACCGCGTCACCGCATGAGCCGCGCCGACACCAGCCACCCGCCCGCGCCCGCCCATTCGCAACATCTGCCAGCGAACCTTCCCAGCTCGACCGCTGAGCTTCCGACGCCAAGCCGCAGACCGGTAGCGCTAACCCATAGCCATCGACCAGGCCGACCGCATCGAATCATGCCCCGGGCATGCAAAAAACCCTCCGGCCAACCTGAACTGCGTGGCCGAAGGGTTCCTGTGCAACTTGTGGAGCTAAGGGGACTCGAACCCCTGACCCCCTCACTGCCAGTGAGGTGCGCTACCAGCTGCGCCATAGCCCCGAAGCAGAGGTGAACTCCGCATCTCGTATGGACATACAGTACACCCCGCCTTCGGTCCCTTCGTCAGGGGGTCGGTTACGCGCCGCGGCCACGCCGGAACGGCGTGCCAAGCTGCCCAAACCCGCCTCCCTGCGACCTGTTCCGAGCGCATTAGTGCAGGTCGACTGCCCTATCTGACTTTTCTTCAGGTTTGCGTTGAAGGTCAGTGTGCCCGCGATTACATTCCTCCGCAGTCGCGACGTCGAGCCGACCCTCGCCACGAGGCGAACCCCACCCCCGGCCGAGGTCGCCCGGCGGTCCCGTCTCGGCAAGGGAGGTGACGATGAATCCCGAATCACGGAGAGTGGCCGCGCTAGCGCCGACCCCTCCGAGTCCGGCGGACTACCCCTGCGGCCGGAACAGCGGAACGCCGTCCCGCCAGCCCCTCGAGACCAACGCTGATGCCTGGCGCGCCCAGACACGGGCGGCGAACGCCCGGCGAACCGCTGCTCGTCCGCCCGTCCCGCTGGCCCGCCCGTACACCGTCACCGGAACAAACGCGCACGATTGGCACTTCCACCTCACCCACAAGGGCGATGCAGAGACGTCCACCCACCCCTCCTGGCACCCCGCGTTGGAACACGAGAGCACCTCGGGAACCCACGACACCGCAGCCCCGCCGCGGCTGCCGTCCACCGAGCCTGACCCGCAATGGCCAGCGCATCCGACTGCTGCAGTTGTCGATCTTGCCTCCGGCCGAGACCGCGACCCGCACCCGGCCGGACTGGCTGCTGGTCACGAGAAGCCGTGGCAGCACGGCCGTCATGACGCCGCCAACCGGTCGTTCACACTGATCTCCGTGGGTGGCACTACTTCTCCGCCGCCGGGACAAGTGGACCTGGGGCCGAACGTCGTCGTTTTCGATCCGTCGATGCCGAGCGCGAGCATCCAGCGCAAGCTCGACGCGATCTTCGCGGAGCAGGAGAAGAACCAGTTCGGCAGTCAGCGCTACGCCGTGCTGTTCAAACCTGGCACGTACTCCAACGACGTGAACGTCGGCTTCTACACGCAAATCCTCGGACTAGGCAGCACGCCCGACGCCGTGACGATCAACGGTGCGGTGCACGTGGACGCGGACTGGTTTCCCCCGAACAACGCGACCCAGAACTTCTGGCGCGGCGCGGAAAACCTGTCCGTGAACCCCGTCGGGGGCGCGGACCAATGGGCCGTATCGCAGGCGAGCCCGTACCGGCGCATGCACGTCCGCGGCGACCTCCGCCTCGACGACGGCGGGGGCTGGTCCAGCGGGGGCTGGATCTCGGACACGAAGATCGACGGGCAGATCCGTTCCGGGTCACAGCAGCAATGGATCTCGCGCGATTCGCACTTCGGCGGCTGGACCGGCTCTACTTGGAACATGGTGTTCGTCGGCGTGGACGGCGCTCCCGCCGGCACCTTCCCGGACCCGCCGTACACGACGATCGACCAGGCCCCGATCGTCCGCGAGAAGCCGTGCCTCCAGGTTGACGAGTCCGGTCACTACCGGGTGTTCGTGCCCGCCCTGCGAAACAACACCTCCGGCGTCACCTGGGAACACGACAGCGCACCAGGCGTTTCGCTGCCGATCGACCAGTTCTTCATCACGAAGCCGGGCGCTACCGCGTCCGAGATGAACGAGGCTCTGACGGCGGGCAAGAACCTGCTGATCACCCCAGGCGTGTACCGCCTTGATCAGCCTCTTCACGTGACTCGTCCGGACACCGTCGTCCTCGGCCTTGGCATCGCGACCTTGATCCCGGACGGCGGGATCACTGCGATCAACGTCGACGACGTGGACGGAGTGAAGATCGCCGGCTTGCTGATCGACGCCGGAACGACCTCGTCGGCCACGCTCATGCAGGTCGGCGATCCCGAGTCGAACGCGGACCACTCGGCGAACCCGACCTCGCTGCACGACGTGTTCTTCCGCGTCGGCGGCGCTGCCGCGGGCAAAGCGCATACCAGCCTCGTAATCAACAGCAACGACGTGATCGGCGACCACCTGTGGCTCTGGCGAGCCGACCACGGCGCCGACGACAGTCACGTCGGCTGGAACTCCAACACCGCCGATACCGGCCTGGTGGTGAACGGCAACGACGTGACCGTCTACGGGCTGTTCGTCGAGCACTTTCAGAAGACGCAGGTGACCTGGAACGGAAACGGCGGGCGCACCTACTTCTTCCAGAACGAGATGCCCTACGACGTCCCCGACCAGGCAGCCTGGATGAACGGCGGGAGCGCGGGCTACGCCGCGTACCAGGTCGCCCCGGATGTGACCAGCCACGAAGCCTGGGGTCTCGGCAGCTACTGCTTCTTCGACACGAACCCGTCGGTGTCCTGCTCGCACGCCTTCGCCGCTCCGGTCGCGCCTGACGTGCGGTTCCACGGCATGGTGACGGTTTCGCTCAACCACCAGGGAACGATCACCCACGTGATCAACGACCTCGGTGCGAGCACCCCGTCGGGGACGAAGCCGGTGAACTTGGTGCGCTATCCATAGCCGCCACCTGAACAACCGGTGCCCGCCGCGGTGGCGGCCGCGACGGGCACCGGTCCCTGGTTCTGTCGTTTGCCACGGCAGCCGACGGGACACCGTAGGCTGTGCCGTGTGAGCCAGCCGATCCTGATGACCGTCGACGACGACCCCGCCGTTTCGCGGTCGGTGGCGCGCGACCTGCGTCGCCGCTACGGCAAGGACTACCGCGTCATCCGTGCCGATTCGGGCGCCGACGCCCTCGACGCACTTCGCGAGATCAAGCTGCGCGGCGACGCCGTCGCGGCGATCCTCGCCGACTACCGCATGCCGCACATGGACGGCATCGTCTTCCTGGAGAAGGCGATGGACCTCTTCCCGAACGCCCGGCGCGCGCTGCTGACGGCCTACGCCGACACTGACGCCGCGATCCAGGCGATCAACGTGGTCGACGTCGACCACTACCTGCTCAAGCCCTGGGACCCGCCCGAGGAGAAGCTGTACCCGGTCATCGACTCGCTGGTCGAGACCTGGCTCGCGGTCGGGGATCGTCCGGTGGAAGAGACGAAGCTGATCGGGCACCGGTACTCGGCGCCGTCGTTCCGGATGCGCGACTTCCTGGCTCGCAACGCCGTCCCGTACCGCTGGTACTCGGTCGACGACGAAGAAGCCGGCCGCATCCTCCAAGCCGCCGGCGCGTGCGAGACCGACATCCCGGTCGTGGTGACGCCGGACGGCACGGTGCTGAAACAGCCATCGGGAAGCGAGATCGCCGATGCGGTGGGCCTTTCTACGCAGCCCGCGCAGGACTTCTACGACCTGGTGGTGATCGGCGGCGGTCCGGCCGGACTCGGTGCCGCCGTTTACGGCGCTTCCGAAGGACTGCGGACCGTGCTGGTCGAGCGCAAGGCCACCGGCGGCCAGGCCGGAACCAGCTCCAGGATCGAGAACTACCTTGGCTTCCCGGACGGAGTGTCGGGCGCGCAGCTCACGGATCGAGCCCGCCGCCAGGCGCAGAAGTTCGGCGCTGAAGTGCTTACGGCTCGCGATGTCGTGGGTCTGGAGGCGCGCGGCTCGAGCCGGGTCGTGACCTTCGGCGACGGATCCGAGATCGCCGCGCACTCCGTGATCCTTTCCAGCGGCGTCAACTACCGAGCGCTGGAAGCCGAGGGAATCGCGGAGCTGACCGGCCGGGGCGTCTACTACGGCTCCGCTGCGACGGAAGCACCTGAGTGCTCGAACGATCACGTGTACATCGTCGGCGGCGCGAACTCCGCCGGTCAGGCGGCTGTGTTCTTCGCCCAGCACGCCACCGACGTGACGCTGCTGGTGCGCGGCGCGTCGCTTGAGTCGTCGATGTCGCACTACCTCATCGAGCAGATCGCTGCCATCGAGAACGTCCACGTTCGCACGCACACCACGGTGGTCAAAGCGCATGGGGACGATCACCTCGAGTCCATCACGGTCTGCAAAGACGGCGTGACCGAGAAACTGGACACGGAACACCTCTTCATCTTCATCGGAGCCGCTCCGCGCACGGAGTGGCTGGGAAAGAGCGTCCTCCGGGACGCCCACGGATTCGTCCGGACCGGCCCAGACCTCGTGGAGGACGGACGCAGGCCGCCGGGATGGAGCCTGGACCGCGATCCGCATTACCTGGAGTCGTCAGTGCCCGGCGTGTTCGTGGCCGGAGACGTGCGCTCGCAGTCGGTGAAACGCGTGGCGTCCGCCGTCGGCGAGGGCGCCATGGCCGTGACCCTGGTCCACCGTTACTTGGAGGAACAGTGACTCAGCCCGCCTTGTCGCGCGAGGAACTGCGCGGACTGTTCTTGTTCGAACATCTCTCCGACGCGCAACTCGACTGGATCGAGCAGAACGCGGTGCGCGAGGAGTTCAAGGCCGACTCCGTGGTGATCCGCGAAGGCGACCCGGCCACGTGCTTCTACGTCCTGCTCAACGGCGCGCTGCGGATGACCCGCGTGGTGGCCGGCGCCGAGGTCGAGATGAAGCGGTCCGATCAACGCGGTTCCTACTGCGGCGCAACGCAATTCTTGGCCTACCAGGACAGCGAAGCCACCTACGGCGCGACGATCTACGCCGTCAGCGATCTGACCTTCCTCACGCTTCCCGCCGCGGAGTTCGCCGTCGAATTCCGGCAATGGTTCCCGATGGCGGCGCACTTGCTGGAGGGTATGTACCTCGGCTGGCGCAATACCGACGCGCTGGTGTCGTCGCGCCGCAGGCTCGTCGCCCTCGGCGAGTTGTCCGCGGGGCTCATGCACGAACTCAACAACCCGGCCGCAGCTGCGGTGCGGGCCACGGCCGCGCTGCGCGAGCGAGTCGCCGGCATGCGGCACAAACTCGCGATCCTGGCGAAGAAAGACATCGACCCGAACCTGCTCGAGTTGCTCCTCGACGTGCAGGAACGCTTGGTGAAACAGGTCGGCGACGCACCCAAGCTCTCCGCGATGCAGCAAGCCGACCGCGAGGACGAGATCGGCGACTGGTTCGACGACCACGGCATCGACCAGGGCTGGGACCTCGCCAGCATCTTCGTCGCTGCCGGACTCACGCCGACGAACCTCGACCACGTGCTGGAATCGGTAGGCGAAGGACTGCTCGACGGCGCGATCCGCTGGCTCGCGTACGCGCTCGAAACCGAGATGCTGATGGGCGAGATCGAGGACTCGACCAGCCGGGTGTCCACGCTCGTGGGCGCGGCGAAGCAGTACTCGCAAATGGATCGCGCCCCGCACCAGTTCATCGACGTCCACGAAGGACTCAACTCCACGCTGGTGATGATGTCGGGCAAGCTCGGCGAGGGCATCCGCGTGGTCAAGGAATACGACTGCTCGATCGACCGGGTTCCTGCCTACGCCGCCGAACTGAACCAGGTGTGGACCAACATCATCGACAACGCCGTCGGCGCCATGGGCGGCGAGGGAACGCTGACCCTGCGCACGTGGCAGGTCGGCAAACAGGTGCGCGTCGAGATCGGCGACACCGGCCCGGGGATCCCGGAAGAGGTGCGCCAGCGCATCTTCGAGCCGTTCTTCACGACCAAAGGCGTGGGCGAAGGCACCGGTCTCGGGCTGGACATCTCGTGGCGGATCGTCGTGGAACGGCACTCGGGCGACATCAAAGTGACGTCGGAACCGGGTGACACGCGGTTCGAGGTCTGCCTTCCCGTGGAGGAGCAAGCGTCGCTCTGAACGCGCGGTTGCCCGCGGATGCCCGTCATGAGGCTGGGATCTTCGGGTTCTTCGGAGCAGTTCTGCGGTGGTTGTCATCGGCGGTATCCCCTCGGAGCGAACTGACGGCTCGATTCCGAGGTTAGCCGACCGCACCGACAGGATTTCGGGCTGTTTTCGAGTTTCCCTTGTGCGCCAACGGTTTTCGATCTTTCCCTGATCGGGTGATGATTGGGAACGCATGTTCGAGCACTCTGGAACACGGCAGCGCCGCGCCCATTGCTCGGACCCGCAGGGGGTCCGGTGGGCACCGCCGCCGGTTCAGGGGAGGGACCGTGATCCGAATCCGGGAAGTGTCAGTGTCATTGCCGCTGTCGTCAGCCAGGTCAGCAGGTCCGGCAACGGAATCCGGGCGAGCCGTCCAGGCCATTCGTCGGCTGCGATCGTCAGTGCGAGCTCGTCTTCGCCAGGCCGGATTCCGGTCAGGCGCAAGCCTTTCGGCAGATCCGGCAGGGGAAGCACGATCGGCTGGATCCGCTTCGGCGGCCGCCTCGTCCACCGTCCGAGGCAGAGCGAGATCGGGGTCAGCACTATTGCTTCGTCTTCGATGTCTGCGGCGAGAGTCAAATATCCCCAGCGCGGACGTTTCCGCCAGCGCACTCGGAACCCTTCCGGATGCGGTGTCGCGATCAGGTCCGGACGTGCCGCGGCGACCCGATCCCGCACCACGGTTCCGCTCACTTCTATCTCGAGTTCGACAGATCCGGGAATCGCCGCTGGCGAAGGCAATCCTCGAAGCCGCACGTCCTTGGCGAGCACGGTCACGCGCCGCAACGGAATGCGTTCGACGTCTGGCTGCGCAGGCGGTCCGACAGTTGGCCGCGTTTCAGGACCGGCTTCGCGAGCGGCGGGCGCCCGTCCGGAGCTGCGTCGAGAAGTCGGTCGCTCGGATTCGTGCGGTCCCACGTTTGCTGCGTCAGGTCCCCAGATGGGTTTCCATGCTGCGGCACCTGGTGTGGCTTCCGCGATTCGGCGATCGCCTTGCGCCTGAACAGAATCCGACGATGCCGTGTTCTCTCGTGGACCGGATGAGCGTGCGTCAGTTCGGCCGTCGGCGGGCCGCGCGAGGTGAGCAGGCGCAAGCCCAGCCGCATCTGGCGGGCCGTCCGTCTTGTGCGTTTCGCCGACGGGGGTGCCCGTCGCAGCAGGCATGCCGGACGCGTCCGCGGTGGTCGGGTCCTTCGTTTCGCCACGCGCGTTCGACGCTGCTGAGGCCGCTGCAGTTCGAGACGAGCGGGCAGTGCCGGCAAGGCTGCCAGCGCCGTGCGCAACGGGGGCCGCCGAGCTGTTCGGAACGGGCCAGTCGACATCTTCCGCGACGATGCGGACGTCTCCCACCCGACCGGTGGCCAGACGAAGCGAGTCCGCTGGATAGTCGAGTTCGGTGAGAGTCAGGCCGACCTCGTGGCCTTGCACTGTGGTCGTAAGGCGACGGCCCACCAGTTGCTCGGTGACGGTTCGGGCGAGCGCGGCCGGGGTCGCGGGCACTGTGGGCAGCAGTGCCCGGCCCGCGGCTGCCAGGCCCGACAGTTCGGGCCAGGGCACCCAGGCATCGAACCATCGGCCTTCGCTCATTCGGCCATCGTATGGCTGTCCCGAGAAGACCGCTCCTCGCTGTGGCATGAGCCGCGTAACGGACGGCAAGGGGCCGATCACTCAAGCCACCGGAGCAGTCAGCAGCCCGGCAGCCGCTCCGGACTCGGCGATCCTGGCCGCCACCAGCCGGAATTCCGTCGCAGCGAGCCGCTTGACGTCGCGTCTGGCACCCGATCAGCAGGGCGGCGAACTAGGCTTGCCGAATGTCCGAACCCGACCACGAGCCGTCCGACATCGAGACAGTCGAAGGCCGCGTTTACCGGCGAGAAGACTGGTACGCGGAGGAGTTCACCGCGCGTCGGTTCGTGCGCTGTGAGTTCCATCAGGTCGACCTGACCGAGGCAGTCACCCGCGGTGTCTCCTTCCTGGACTGTGTGTTCGGAAACGTCCAGTTCAACGCCTCCCGGCACACCGACTCTGCGTTCACCGGCTGCGTGTTCAAAGGATGCAACCTGTTCGATGCCGAGTTCACGGGCTGCAAGCTGGTCGGCAGCCGCTTCCAGGACTGCGACCTGCGGCCGTTGCGCGTGACCGGCGGAGACTGGTCTTTCGTCGGCTTGAACAGTGCCGACCTGCGTGGAGTCACGTTCCAACAGGTGCGCATGCGCGAAGCGGACCTCACCAAGGCGAAGTGTTCGGGAGCAGTGCTCACCGACGTGGATTTGTCCGGCGCGGAGCTGCAGGACGTCGACCTGACGCGCGCCGAACTCCGGGGCAGCGACCTGTCGTCACTCGATCTGACTCGTGCGTCGCTGACCGGCGCGATCGTGTCCCCGGAGCAGGCGGCGGTGCTCGTCACGTCGCTCGGACTGCAGGTCCGCGGGTAGTCTCGCTTCTGGGGAACCGAGCCGTCGGGTATGTCCGGAGGGAGCGCGATGGGAGTCGTCACACCAGGCTTCACCGGACGCGCCCGCGGTGCCAATCCGCGGCTGCCGCCAGGGCAGTATCTCGCCGAAGACTTCCCGGTTCTCTCAGCCGGGCCGACTCCTCGAGTGAGCACAGAGAGGTGGGAGTTCGCGGTAGTGACCGAGAGCGGCGAACGCCGCTCATGGTCGTGGCCGGAACTGATGGCGCTGCCGAGCGAGAAGATCACCGTCGACATCCACTGCGTCACCCAATGGTCCAAACTGGACACTCATTGGCGCGGCGTCCCAGTGGACGCGCTCGTCGGGGATCTCGATACGGCCGCTGATTACGTGATGGCGCATTCCTACGGCGGCTACACCACAAACCTTCCGCTCGCTGATCTCCTGGGCGGACATGCCTGGATCGCCTACGAGTACGGCGGTAAGCCACTCACTCCGGAACACGGCGGCCCGGCTCGGCTGTTGGTGCCGCACCTCTACCTCTGGAAGTCTGCGAAGTGGGTGCGCAAGCTGCGGCTCGCTACGAAGGACGATCCCGGCTTCTGGGAAGCAGCCGGCTACCACGACTACGGAGATCCATGGCGGGAACAGCGGTATCAGGGCGACTAGCGTGGCGCGTCGCTCGGCTCGCCGAGATCCGGCAGGAGACACCGACCGCGCGCACCCTGGTCTTCGACATCCCAGGGTGGCCGGGTCATCTCGCGGGACAGCACGTCGACGTCCGCCTCACCGCAGCCGACGGCTACACGGCACAACGCAGCTACTCGCTTGCTGCACCGGCGAACGGGGACCGGATCGAACTGACCGTTCAACGGGTAGCCGACGGCGAAGTGTCCGAACACCTCACCGGCCCCTACGCGGTCGGTGACCCGGTCGAAATCCGCGGCCCGATCGGCGGTTGGTTCGTGTGGCGTCCCGCCGAGTCGGCTCCGGTGCTGCTCGTGGCGGGTGGCGCGGGCATCGTCCCTCTGATGTCGATGATTCGGGCTCGTCGAGAAGCTGGCAGCAAGGCACTATTCCGGCTGGTCTATTCGCTGCGTACCCCGGCAGAGCTGTACTACGCCGAGGAGCTCCGCCGACCCTATGCAGGCTTGGACATCACTTACGTCTACACGCGGGAGCTCCCGGAAGGGCGATCCGGCATCCCGCGGCGCATCGACGTCGCCACATTGAACACCGCTTCGTGGCCGGTTGACTTCGGTGCCACCACGTACATTTGCGGGCCGACCGGCTTCGTGGAGACCGCAGCGGACATCCTGCTTGCGCTGGGACATTCGCCGCAGTCGATTCGGACTGAGCGTTTTGGCCCCAGCCGGGACTGAGGCCGTCAACGAATCAGTGCACGGTCGGTTTGGCGAGGAGTTCGCGCAGAGTCGCGAGCAGTTCGCGACGGTCTGCTGCACCGAGTTTGCCGCGGATGCGGGCCATGTGGTGTTCGACAGTCTTGCCGGAAATGAAGAGTTTGCTGCCGGCTTGTTTGTAAGTCAGGCCGTCGACGACCAGGCGGGCGACCTCAAGCTCGCGTTCGCTGAGTGCGCTTAAGCCGGTCGCCGCGCCCGGTGCCGGGGCGGCGGACTCAAGACGTCCGGTCGTGCCTTGGAACTGCCGAGCTGCTTCGAGGAGTTGGACCATCGCCTTGCGATCGGAGGTGCGAATCGCGGCTTGGCCAGCCAGCCGGGCCGCGTCCCAGCACAGGTCCAGTTCATGAAGTTCCGCAGCTGCTGCGGAGATTTCGCCTGGATCGAACGTGCCGCTGAGTACCGCAAGCCAGCACCCAGCGGCGCGGGCGAGCGCTGCCGGGTAGCGGCCGCAGTCGGCGAAGTGGTTCAGCGCTGCCAGTTGCTGTTCGGCAGTGGCACGGTCTTCTGTGGTGATCGCGGCGTGCAGTTCATGCCAGCACAGCGAGACCGTCCACAAAGGAGGGTTTCCCAGGCGGTCAAGCATCGCGTGCGCGCGTTCTAGTCGGCGGGACAGCTTGGCGTGCGCACCGGTTCGAGCGGCTGCGATTGCCAGTTCTCCCAACGGCAGCAGCGTAAACAGGTCCACTTGCTGACGCATGGACGCCTGATACGCCCGCTCCCACGACTGTTGCAGCCCGACCAGGTCGCTCGCTCGCCGGGCGAGGCCGAGTTCCAGTGTCGCGAAGAACAGTTCGTCGCGAGCCTCAAGTTTGGTGCCGGCGACGGCATCGCGGTGTTCCGTTGCGGCGGCGAGATGGCCGCCGGTCATCGCGACCCAGCCGAGCAGCAGCCGGTGCCGCGTCGCGAGCAGATCGCCGCCGACGCTGCTGGCTAATGCTCGTTCCAGCACCGACTCGGCGAGCGCCAGTTCTCCTGCGTGCAGGCCCGCGAGTGCAGCGAGTGCGGCCGGACTGTCCGGAAGGGGTGCGCCGCCGACTGCTGGTTCGAGCATTGCTGCGGCGCCTACGAGTGTCGGGAGCGCCTCTGTTCCGCAGCCGAACACCGATTCCACGATCCCGTTTGCTGTTCGCGCAGCGGCACCGGTGAACAATGTCGGCGCGGCTCCAGGCATCGGGACGTTGGAGACAGCTTGACCGTCGGTGGTCTGGCCAGTTCCGACGAGGGCGATCGTGGCGAATGCGTCCACCGCGCCAGGGCCTACCCAGCGATAGCTTTCGCCATTCGGTTGGGGCTGTCCGGGGAACGCGGGATTGCCGTTGGGTGCGGCGGGAGCGGGATCGGTTGGGGCTCCAGCAGCGTCCGCGCGGTGGGGGAGCGCGGAGGCTTGAGAGTCTGTCGAGCTGGCTAGTGTCCGTTGGGTCGCCGCTTGGTGGTTCGTTGCCGCGGCAGTGGGACTTTCGTTGCTGGAGTCATGGCCGCCGGAGTTGGATGACGGAATGGCCGCATGTTGACGAGACCAGTTGTCCGTGGCTGCGGCCCAGCGGTACAGCTCTGCAGTTCGGGCCAGTTCGCCGCGGTGAGCCAGAACTGTCGCGGCGATCTCGGCCCCGGCGGCTCGTGCTTCCGGATCTTCGCCGGACAGCATGCCGTCGCCTAGGCGGAGGGCGGTGTCCAGGTCTCCGGACAGTGCGGCGGCGCGGGCCCAACCCGTCGTGGTCGCGGCGTCGCGGGCACCAGCTTCGGCGGCGGCTTCGAAGAGTCGTGCGGCGTGCTTGGGGTCGGTGGGGAGTGCTTCGCTCGCAGCGGTTGCGAATGCGGTTGCTGCGGAGGCACCGGAGCTGCCGGCGTCGAGCAGAGACGTCGCGAGGTCGAGTACAGGCAGGCCCCGAGTCAGTTGTGCTTCCACGAGTTGCTGCAACACAGCTAGGCGTCGAGCGGGTGGTCCGTAAGCGCGCACTGCTTCGGCGGCGGCGGGCAGGAGAATGTCTTCAGCATCGAGGAGGCCCGTCGCGCGGGCACCGTCGACGACTTCGGGCAGTTCGTCTGGTGTGCGCTCCAGCAATGAACACAGCAGGTCGAGGTTGCGGGCTGCACCGGCTTCGGCGGCGATGAGGTAGCGGAGGACGTCGTCGTCTAGTGCTGCCAGTTCGGCGCGGAAGTCGGCGAGACGGGCAGTTACGACCCGTTCCACGAGACGGGGGACACCGCCGGTGCTCGCGTGCAGGGCGGGGGCGTCCGCAGTGCGGCCGGTGAGTTGTTTTGCGAGCTTGCCGACTTCGTCGACGGTCAGCGGTGGCAGCAGCAGCGTTTCACCGAGGGACCGCAACGCTTGCGTGCGAGGGTTCGGACGGTGTGCCACCACGAGCGGTCCCTCTTTGGCGGCCGCGAGCATGGTGAGCCTCGTCAGGTCTTCGTCGTCGAGCTGGTCTGCGTCGTCGACGACCGTGGCCTCGACACCTGCTTCGCGGTAGCTGCGATCGAGGGCACCCAACAAGGCAGTCTTGCCGTAGCCGCCCGGCGCGACGACCACGAGCCGGACTGGGGCCGCGGGGGTGTCGGCGAGTTGTTCAAGGAGGCGGCGGGCTGCGGGGTGGACGGCGTCGTTGCCGGTTTTCGCCAGCAGTGCGTTCAACAGTGACCTTCACCGGAGGGAGCTGTGGCTGGGTGGGCGCACGAGCTCAGGACAGGGGGACGGGGAGAAACGGGTTCCTTATCGGCGGTCGCTTCGTGTGACGTGAGGACCGCGATCAGGATCGAGGAGCTGATCGCCAGTACTGCCGCCGCGGCGGCGAGCGGTCGCCATCGACGCAACAGTTTGGCAGCGCCCTCGGGCTCCGGCAGCGTGAATGGAGTGATCTCCACCGGCGGCCGCTCGGGTCTTTCCGGAAGTTCGGGTTCGCGGTCGACTCGCGGCAGCAACGTGGTTTCGGGGGCGGGGGCTTCCCTTCGCGCGAGAGGCCTCGTCCGTTGGCTGGCGAGGATCCCGGCCCCGATGGCCGCCGTATCGGCGGGTTGGGGGCCGGTGAAGAACGGGCAGGGCAGACGTCCAGGGCGAGTGCCCGGGCCGGGTTCGCCGCAGAACACGATGCCGGCCAGCGACTCGGGGGCGACGTTGGCCGCCTGCGCGAGGCCGAACGCGGTCTTGACCGCGGAACCCGGCGCGACACCTTCCGTGCTGTTCCGGGCGATCCAGCCGCTGGCTCCCGAAGCGGTCGCCAACGTGACGGTGAGGCCGTCCGGGCCGAACTCGCACACCGCGGCTGTTCGGTCGCCTGCGCCGGGTTCCGGGAGGTGGGCGTAGAGCGCGGCGACCGCGCTGGGAACGAGAGTGACCGCGGAGAAACCTGACTCCGCTAGCGACTGGCGCAGGAGTTCGCGTCGGTAACCGCCCCAGTCACCGGGGTGGGTGACGACCAGCTGGCGCGGCGGTTCGCCGGTCTGGCTGGCTGCGACGTCGGCGATGCCTTCGATGAAGACGGTGGTCAGCGACTCCGGGGTGAACGGTTCGCTGCCGATGAAGACCGGCACGTCGTCGCCGATGCGGCGATGGAAACCGGTGATCAGGCGGGAGGGCACGGCGGCGCCGGCTTGAGTTGCCGCGTCGCCGGTGAGCAGGTATCCCTCGTCGTCGAGGAAGAGTGCGGTCGCGGTCGCCGGGGACGTCTCGCCCAGCCACAACGGCTCGGGATCGTCCCACCGGTCACCTTGCCTGCGACGGAGCGCGGCGTGGGTCCGGGCAGCGCCGAGGTCGATGCCGAGCACGTAGGGCACCGCCGCTTCCTCCCTTCGTCGCAGTCAGGGTTCGGCCAAGGGGCGTAACTCACTGAACGGATACGCATCCTCACCCGTTCGGGTCAGACGGGCAAGAGTGGGGTGGGATTTAACCCAACCGGGTTCCGCGTGTCCGATCCCCTAACTCCCTAACGATCTCATATCGACCCCCTAACGGCTGAGCGAGGCGCGACTGGGTGTAAACCCCGATGTGAGCGGGGGTGCCCCGTCCCTACCTTGGGCGCCACGCCCGGCCGGGGAGGGCCGGGCATTCCCCGTAATCACTACAAGTGGAGATCCCCCCATGGATTCGGTGCAGACTCTGCACGACTTCACGCTCACCTTGCTCCAAGACCCGTCCGCGCTCGCCGCTTTCGGCCAGGACCCGCAGGCCGCGCTGGCCGCTGCTGGGCTGGGCGACATCAGCGCCGCCGACGTGAACGAGGTCGCGCCGCTGGTGCTCGACTACGTGCCGGTGGACCACCTGGCCTCGCTCGGCCAGCTGCCCCAGGCGGGCGACCTGACCACTGCGCTCGGCGACGGCCCGCAGGGCGCGATCGAGCAGCTGCAGGCACTGACCGCTTCGCTCGGCGTCTCGGCCGGCGGCGCGGAGGCGTCCGCGGCTACGCCTGGGCTGCCGGGCCTTGGCGAGCTGCCGGCGGTGCCGGGCGTGGGCGAACTGCCCGGCCTCGGTGAACTGCCGGGCGCGGGTGCTCTGCCTGCTGTCGGCGACGTTCCGGGTCTCGGTGACCTGGCGGGTGCGGTGCCCGCCGGAGACCTTCCGGGTCTCGGCGAACTGCCCGTCGTGAGCGACGTGGCTGGTGCTTCGGCGCTGCCCGCCGCCGGTGAGTTGCCGGGCCTTGGCGAGCTTCCGGCAGTGCCGGGTCTCGGCGAGCTGCCGGGTGTCGGCCAGCTGCCCGGCCTCGGTGAACTGCCGGGTGCCGGTGCTCTTCCGGGCGTCGGTGCGCTGCCTGGTGTCGGCGACGTCGCCAGCGCGGTTCCGGCGCTGCCGACGGCCGGCGAGCTGCCGTCGGTTCCGGCTGTGCCGGGTGTCCCGGCCGTTCCGGGGCTGCCCTCGGCGCCGGGTCTCGGCGACGTGCAGAGCGCTGCCGCGTCCGTCACCGCGCTGGTGCAAAACCCGACCAGTGCACTCGCCCTGGGCAACGACCTGGCCAGCGGCTTGGACTCCAGCGCGGTCGCGCAGGCGAGCGGGCAGGCGGCCACCGCGGCCGACGGCGCCACCTCGCAGGTGCAGCACGTCGGCGGCGAGCTCGCGGCGGCTTCCCCGGTGAACGTCAGCGACCTGCCGGTCGCGAACTCCGCCTCGCAGGTCGCCGACCACGCGACCGAGGCCGGCGGCGGGATTGCCGGGCACGTCAGCGACGCGGTCGGGACCGTCACCGAGAACGTCGGCAGCCTGAGCAACACGCTCAGCGCCAACGGGCTGAACCACGCGGTGAACGGCGTGACCCAGCAGGCGCACTCGCTCATCTCGCACGGCGAGTCCGAGCGTTCCGACGCCGCGACCGAGACGCACACCGGGACCGACGCCGGCGTCGGCATGGTGCACGACACCGTCTCGACGGTCTCCGACCTCGGGCACCAGGGCCTCGGCCTTGACCTGCACGCCGGTGCGGAGACCTCGCACGGCGGCGGTGAGCTGCACATTTCCCTCTGAGCAAGGTAATTCGGGGGTGGCTCCGCGGTCTGGGTGCGACCGCGGAGCCACCACCCGGTTCGGATACTCCCCGTACACGGGGGACACTGGTTCGCCGTGACGGCTCCAGCTTGGCTCGAAGTGCTCGCCGAGACCTCGGATGCCTGCCGGACGCACGGCCGCGAAGACCTGGCGCAACGCCTTCGCCGGCGTCAGGACCGGCCGCCGGGGGGCACGCGGGTCGCTGTGCTCGGCTTTCCCAAGCAAGGCAAGGGCTACCTGGTCAACGCGGTGCTCAACGCGCCGGTCTGCCCGGTCGGCGACGCGGCGACTCCCGCGGTGCCGATCGAAGTCGGGTACGCGGCCGAACCCGGTGCGACGCTCGTTGGCCGCGCCGATGAACGCATCGCGATTGAGATCGAGAAGCTGACGGGCGAGGTCGGTGCCCGGCCTGCCGGGTCGCTGCGCCGAGTCGAGGTCGGCGTCCCGCGCGATCTGCTGTCCGCGGGCCTGGTGCTCATCGACACTCCCGCGATCGGCGACCCGAGGTCCCCGCGCACAGCTGCCGCTCTCGACGTTCTCGCGGACGCCGACGCGGTCATTCTTGTTTCCGACGCAGCCGCTCCGCTGGATCAGGCCGAGCTGGCGCTGGCGCATCACATCCGGACTTGGTGTCCGCACGTGGTCATCGCGCTGACCAAGATCGACGTCAGCGCCGGATGGCGCACGGTCGCCGAACAGAACCGGACCGCGCTCTCCGCGGCCGGGATCGACTCGCCGGTGCTGCCGGTGTCGGCGACGGTTCGGTTCGCCGCGGCCAAGGGCGGTGACCAAGACCTCAACGCGCGGTCCGGCTTCCCGGAGTTGCTTTCCTGGATCGCGACGCAGGTTTCGCGACCGGCCGAGAGTACGGCCGCATTGCTCGCCGCCGTGAGTGTGCGCGCCGCCGCGGCCGAACTGGTCGAGACTCTGCGGGCACGCGCCGAGGCGGCCGGGCAGGAAGCAGGCGTCGACCAGACGACGTTGCTGCAGCGTTCGCAACGTCGCGCCGATGAGCTGCGCCGACGCAACAGCCGTTGGCAGAACCTGCTGGCCGACGAGATCGCCGACCTGCAGTCCGACGCGGAATACGACCTGCGCGAACGCACCCGGAAGATCGTCGAGACCATCGACGAGACCTTTGACCGCGGGGACCCGGTGAAGGTGTGGGACGAGTTCGGGCCGTGGCTGGACAGCACGCTCGCGGAAGCCGTCGAGACGACCTACACGTTCGCGGCCGAACGCGCGGAGTGGATCGCGCAGGCGGTCGCGGTGAGCTTCGGCGCGCAGTATGACCTGCCGGAATTGGCTTTGACCGACTCCGGCGCGGACCGGATCGCCGAGGTGCGGCAGCCGCGGATCGAGCGGTTCAAAATTGGGCAGAAGGCGTTCACCGGTTTGCGCGGTTCGTACGGCGGCGTGCTGATGTTCGGCCTGGTGACCGGCTTGGCGGGGCTGCCGCTGATCAACCCGGTGTCGATCGGTGCCGGCGTCGCGTTCGCCGCGAAGACGATCAGCGACGAGGGCGGCATGCGGCTGCAACGCCGGCAGGCGGTCGCCAAGATGACCGCGCAACGGCACGTCGACGACGTGTTCCTGCGGTTCAGCAAGGAATGCCGCGACGCGATCCGCCACGTGCAGCGACGGTTGCGGGACCACTTCACCGAGCTCGCGGACAGTCTCGCCGACGAGCTGACACGGGAACGCGAGATGATCATCGCCGGGTCGGCCGAGCGGGAACGGCGCAGCGCGGCGCTGCGGCGGGAGATCGACCGGCTGGCGGGATTGCACAAGCGGGCTGGGGAGCTGGGGATGCTGGCTAATCGGGTGCCCAAGGAGTTGCCTGCGTGACCTTGGCCTGGCGGCCTGGGTTGTGGCGGCGTTCGCGGCTGGACGGATCGGTGATGCTGGTTCGATCAGAGGCGGTGGAATTGCCTGCGTGGTTTCGACTTGGCGGGCTGCGTGCGGTGTGCTTTTGGCGGTGCTGGCGGCTTTTTGTGGGCTGGTGATGCTGGCCGGTCGTCTCGTACTCGGAGGGTGCGGCGGTTAGTTGTTGTCTGCGTGACGTCGGATGGGGAGCCGGGCGTCGCGCGCGGCGGCTCTCTGGGGCGGGCTGAGTTCTTCGGGTGGGACAGCTGAGGGGAAGCTGGCCAATCGGTCGTTATGGAGATGGTTGCGACTTCGGGTGGCTGTGGCGTTTGGTGCTGGCCGGAGGAGGCGCGGTTTCTGAGCGCTGGCGGCCTGGTCGTGAGCGGGGTTCCGCATTGTGAGAGTGAGTTGGTCTTTGGCGCGTTGAGGCGTTTTGCTGCGGTGAAGGCGGTTTCGTGGGCGGGATCGGTTAGTGACGGCATGCTTCGGCGGGGTCGAATCGCGGAAGCGGAGCCGGGAGACGTGGCCGCGTGGTGGAAGATTCGGAAAGTGCCCTTCTTGGGCGGTTGAGGGCGTTTCGGGAGACATCTGCGGGGTTGATGGCGGCGGGCTTTGGGATTCGGTGAGCGGTGCGTTGCCGGGTAGTCGAGGATGTTCGGGGCTGTGCCGGGTGAGTCGAGTGAGTCGAGTGAGGAGTGGTGTCGCGCGTGGGTGAGGACGTTCGGGCTCTTCTGGCGGATGCTTGTGCGTACTACCGCGACAGTCCGAGGGCTTCGGCGTTGCTGGGGGAAGCGCTTGACCATCTCGACGAGCCGCTTCGGGTGAGCATCGGAGGGCCTGCGGGGACGGGGAAGTCCACGTTGGCTGCGGCGTTGGGGGATTGGCCGACGCGGGCGTTGCGCGATCTGGAGTTTCTCGATGCGCCGCTGCCGTCGACGCTCACTGACGCATCCGTACGGCTGCTTCGCCACCTTGAGCCCGACCAGTTGGCAACGTTGCGTCCGACAACGCCTTCAGCGTTCGCGCGGCAGACGGCCGTTGACACGATCCTTGTGCTTGCGCGCGCGGACGAGACCGGTGCGGGGCGGATTGACGCACTGCTTACCGCGAAGCAGATTGCGCGGCGCGCGTGGCGCGAAGATCCACTGTGCAGCGGGTTCCAAGGCGTGATCGCGGTGGCGGCGCAGCTTGCGTACGGGGCGCGCGCGTTCACTGATGACGAGTTCGAGCTTCTCGCGGCCTTCGCGGCGGTGCCTCGTGAGGAGTTGGAGCGGTATCTGCTTTCGGTGGATTCCTTTACTGATCCGGCGTTTCCGGGGCCGGTGTCCGTCGAGACGCGACGGTCGTTGGTGGTTCGTTTCGGGCTGTTCGGGGTGAAGCTTGCGCTGACGCTCATCCGTACGGGCTGCGATGATCGGGTGAAGCTGTCGACGGAACTGGTGCGGCGCAGCGGTCTTGGCGAGCTTCGCGACACTATTGCGGGTTGTTTCGCTGCGCGTGCAGATGCGTTGCGCGCTCGGACTGCGTTGATTCGGTTGGAGACAGTGTTGAACGCGGAGCCTCGACCGCACAGTGATCGGCTTGCGGCGCGGGTTGAGCGGTTTTCGGCCGGCGCGCATGACTTCCGCGAGTTGCGGCTGATCGCGGACATTCGTGGCGGACGTACGGCTTTGTCGGGGGAATCGGCGGAAGAGGCTGTGCGGTTGCTGGGCGCGGAGGGGACGGCGTCGGAGGAACGGCTGGGACTTGCGGCGGGTACGGATCCTCGCGAGATGTATGAGGCCGGTCTTGACGCGGTGATGCGGTGGCGGCATGAGGCGGAGCGGCCGGACCGGGCGTTGGCGGAGCGCGCGGCGGCGCAGGTTGTGGTGCGCAGTGCGGAAGGGTTGCTGGCGCAGTTCGTTTGACCGGGGCAGTCGTCCGGGACGATCGCCCAGGACGGTCGGCCGGGACGACTGACCGAGGCGACTGACCGGAGAGGGCGGCCAGGGCGGTCGCCCGGGATGACTGACCCGGGCGGACGACTGGGATGGTCGCCCGGGGCGACTGACCGGGGTGGACGCCTAGGACGTTTGGTCAAGGCGACCGACCTACGCGACTTGACTGGGCGGTCGATCAGGGCGCTCGCCCGGGACGACCGACCGACTGAAGCAATGGGCTGGTGCGGCCGATGGTGTGGCTGATCAGGGCAACCAGCCAGGACAACCGACCAGGATGGCCGACCGGGGCAGCCGACCAGGATGGCCGACCGGGGCAGCCGACCAGGGTGACCGACCGGGGCAGCCGACCAGGGTGACCGACCGGGGCAGCCGACCGGGGTGACCGACCGGGACAACTGACCAGGGCGATTGACCGGGGTGACTGACCGGGGCGGTCGGCCGGATCCCGGAACATCAGGCGTTGCCCAGCACCCGTCCGATGGTGAGTTCCAGGACCACCCGCTGCGGGTTTTCCCGCGGCTTCCGGTACCGCTGGGCGTAGCGCTCTTCGGCGTCGTGGACGGAAGCGGCGTCGTCGAGGAGGCGGATTCGGCCTTCCAGCGTGGACCAGGTCCGGCCTTCGAACTGGCATACCGCGGCGGCCAATCCGGTGTCGCCGGCGGCGCGGATGAGGCGGGCCTTGTACGAGGTCCCGGAGGCGATCACGCGGGCGATGCCTTGGTCGAAGTCGACCGTTACGCCGACCGCTACGACGTGTGGCGTTCCGTTGGGGCGGACCGTCGTGAGCGACGCGAGCCGTCGTTCGGTCCAGAACTGGCGGAAGCTCTCGTCGAGGGGCATGTCCGCACGCTAGACGAGACAGAAATTCAACTGCTTGTTGACCTCTTTAACAACCAGTTGTAGCGTTCCGCGGAACCAACGACGTCCTGGAGGATCCGCATGTCGTCGCTTCGTTCCCGTGCCTGGCAAGCCGCTTTGCTGGGCGGTCTGCTCGTGTTCGCCACCGCCTGCGGAGGAGGTCCTGACGGGGCCGGCGGCGGGCAGCAGCAGAAGCCGAGCGCTGTTCCGGACAACACCGCGTTGCTCGGGACGATCAAGGCCGACCCGCAGCTCGCCGAGGGGTTGCCGCCGGCTGTTGTGCAGGCCAAGACGTTGCGGCTGGCGTCCAATATCCAGTCGGCGCCGAACAACTTCTACGCCGCGGACGGCAAGACGCCGATCGGCTACGAGGTCGACCTGGCCAAGGCGGTGGGGGCGAAGCTCGGGGTGACCGTTGCGTACCAGGACCTGGCGTTCGGTTCGCTGATCACGAGCCTGCAGTCCGGCCGCGTCGATCTGACCATGGCGGCGATGAACGACACCAAGGAACGACAGCAGCAGATCGACTTCGTCGACTACTTCTCGTCCGGCATCACGATCATGATCCGCAAGGGCAACCCGGACGGCATCACCGGGCCGGACACGTTGTGCGGCAAGAACGTGGCAGTCGTACAGGGCACCAGTCACCAGAAGTTCGCCACGGCGCAGAGCGCGAAATGCACTCAGGCGGGCAAGCCTGCCATCACGGTCACCGCGACTGACAGCGACAACCAGAACCAGAATCAGCTGCGCACCGGTCGCGTCGCGGCGATCCTGAACGACCTGCCGAGCGCGGTCTACATCTCGCGCACCGCGGGGGACGGCAAGTTCTTCGAGGTCGTGCCCGGCCAGCCGATCGAAGGCGGGCCGTACGGGATGGGCTTCGCGAAGAACAACTCGAAGCTGCGCGACGCCGTCAAGCAGGCGTTGCAGTCGCTCGTCGCCGACGGCACGTACGGCAAGATCCTGCAGTCCTGGGGCGTCGAGCAGGGCGCGATCAAGGAGGCGGCCGTCAATGGCGGAAGCTGAACCGCTGCCGATCGTCCGGCTGCGGCATTGGGGTCGCTGGGTCAGCGCGGTAGTGATCGTCGCGCTCCTGGTACTGCTGGGTTTCGGGCTCGCGCAGGCTCAGATCGACTGGGGTTCGGTACCCGACTTCGTGTTCTACCGCGTGATGGCGCTCGGCCTGCTCAACACCGTTGTGCTGGCGGTGATCGCGCAGGCGGTCGCGATCGTGCTCGGCATCCTGATCGCGTTGCTGCGGCTCAGCGCCAACCCGGTCGCGAAGTGGTTCGCGGCGGCCTACATCTGGCTGTTCCGCGGGCTCCCGGTGTTGTTGCAGATCCTGATTTGGTACAACCTGGCGCTGATCTTCCCGACCGTCTCGATCCCGCTGCCCTTCGGCGGCTACCTCGTGCACGAGCCGACGAACGTGCTGATCAGCGCGTTCACCGCGGCGCTGCTCGGGCTGGCGCTGAACGAGAGCGCGTACATGGCGGAGATCGTCCGCGCCGGGCTGACGAGCGTCGACGCCGGGCAGACCGAGGCCGCGAAATCCATCGGCATGACGCCTGGCGCGACGCTTCGCCGGGTCGTGCTGCCGCAGGCGATGCGCGTGATCATCCCGCCGACCGGCAACGACTTCATCAACATGCTCAAGGGCACGTCGATGGCGTCGGTGATCGGCGTGACCGAGCTGATCCACGCGGCCAACAACATCTCGTCCAACAACCTGCTGGTGATGGAGACGCTGATCGCGGCGGCGATCTGGTACATGGTCGTGGTGACCGTCGCCGGGGTCGGCCAGCATTACCTCGAACGGTCGTTCGGGGCAGCTGACCGGAGTCCCGTCGCGCGGGTCGGGAAGGCGTTCAAGGGGATGCCGCTGGTGAGGGGTGCGCGTGTCTGAACCGCTGCTGAAAGCTGTCGGGGTCCGCAAGAACTACGGGCACACCGAGGTGCTCAAGGGCATCGACCTGGAGGTCCGCAAAGGACAGGTGGTGTGCCTGCTCGGGCCCTCGGGAGCGGGGAAGAGCACGTTTCTCCGCTGCCTCAACCATCTCGAGACGATCGACGGCGGCCAGGTCTGGGTGGACGGCGAGCCGATCGGGTTCAAACTGCGCGGCGGCAAGCTGTACGAACTGCGGGAGAAGGACGTCGCCCGGCAGCGCCGGGACATCGGCATGGTTTTCCAGCGGTTCAACCTGTTCGGGCACCGCACAGCGCTGGAGAACGTCGTCGAGGGACCGGTGCGGGTGCTCGGCGTCGACCCGGCGAAGGCCCGGAAAGAGGCGCTGGACCTGCTCGACCGGGTCGGGCTCGCGGACCGAGCGGGCGCTTACCCAGGGCAACTGTCCGGCGGGCAGCAGCAGCGCGTTGCGATCGCCCGGTCGCTGGCGATGAAGCCGAAGCTCATGCTGTTCGACGAGCCGACGTCCGCGCTGGACCCGGAGCTGGTCGGGGAGGTGCTCGCGGTGATGGGTACGTTGGCTCGGGAGGGGATGACGATGGTGGTCGTGACGCACGAAATGGCTTTCGCCGCGGAGGCCGCCGACGAGGTGGTGTTCCTCGCCGACGGCACGGTGGTCGAAACCGGGCCGCCGGAGCGGGTGCTGAAGTCCCCGGAACACGAGCGGACGCGGCAGTTCCTCGCGCGGGTCCTGTCGTGACCCGGATCCCGCCCCGGTACCTGCTCCAGTTCGACGAGCCCGCGGGCTACCTGGACTTCGCGCGGTTCGGGCCGCCGTCGCACGCCGTGCTCGACACCACCGCGCGGCTGCTGGAGGCGACGACCAAGGCCGGTCCGTCCACTGTGGACGAAGTGATGCGGCAGGAGATCCGCGCGAAGGCAGCGGCCGCGCGGCTCTGCGGCAGCGACACCGACCACACCGTCCTGCTCCCGCACACCAGCCTCGGCCTGTTCCAGGCGGCGTTCAACAGCCACGGCGAAGTGCTCGTTTCGGCCGCGGAGTTCCCGGCCAACACGTACCCGTGGGCACGCGCCGAGCAGGCCGGACGGGTGCGGATGCGGCGGCTGGAAGGCGGTTACGTCACTCCCGATCGGCTTGCGGAAGCGCTCACGCCGGAAACCACTGTCGTTTCGGTGAGCGCGGTCGATTTCCGCACTGGTTACCGGGCTGATCTCGCCGCGTTGCGCGAGGTGGTGGGCGATCGGCTGCTGGTGGTCGACGGGATCCAGGGCTTCGGGGTCGTCGACGCGCCGTGGGAGGTCGCCGACGTGCTCGTGGTCGGCGGGCAGAAGTGGCTGCGGGCGGGCTGGGGCGCAGGGTTCGCGGTGCTGTCCGACCGGGCGCTGGCGCGGATGGACCCGATCCTGTCCGGCTGGACCGGCGCGCGCGACCCTGGTTTGTTCGACAACGAGATCCACCCGGCCGACCCGACCGCGGCGAGCTGGTCGATCTCGAACCTCAGCCCGGTCACGTCCGGCGCGTTCGCGGCGGCGCTCGAACTGGTCGAGGAAACCGGCGTCGCGGCGATCGCGGGCCGGATCGGCGAACGTGTTGGCGAGCTTGAGGACGTGCTGCGCTCACTCGGCGCGGAGATCGTCTCGGCGACTGAACGGCGCGCCGGGATTCTCGCGTTTTCGTTGCCGGACAAGCCGGCGGAGCAGGTCGGGGCGGCGTTGACGGCAGCGGGGATCGCGGCAACGGTGCGTCCGGAACATGTCCGATTGTCGCCGCACGCGTCGACCCCCGCCGCGGCTGCCGAGCTGGTACGGGACGCGCTGGAAACACTGCTGCGCCCGCGCCGGGTCGTGCCGGTCGCGTCGGCTGCGGGCACGGCGACGCATGAGCTGCTCACCGCCCTGATCCCGGCGGTGGACGGACTGGCGGCGATGCTCGGGCCGGGCAACGAGGTGTTGCTCCACGACCTGTCGCGGCTGCCGGATTCGATCGTCGCGATCGCGGGGAAGCTCACCGGCCGCTCGGTCGGCGGGCCGATGACGGATCTGCTGCTCGGGCTCGTCCGGCGCGGCACGACGCAGGACCTGACCAACTACCGCACGCACAGCCCGGACGGGCGCGAGATCCGTTCGTCCACGTTGTTTCTGCGCGACGCCGACGGGACGGCGATCGGGTGCCTGTGCGTGAACAGCGAACTGCCCGCGGCGGCGCAGACGTCGGAGGAACGGCGGGACGAGACGTTCCTGCCGGACGTCGACAGCCTGCAGCGGTTCCTCGTCGGACGCGCGATCGGGAAGTCCGGGATCCCGGTGGAGCTGATGAAGAAGCGGCACAAGTCGGCGGTGGTCAGGGAGCTGGACGAGGCCGGGTATTTCCTGATCAAGGACGCGGTGGACCACCTGGCCGGGCAGCTCGAAGTGACGCGGTACACGATCTACAACTATCTCAACGAGATCCGGGGATGACGAAGTTCGCCGTGCCGCCTGGATTGGCTGCGGCGGTGCGGCGGCGGGAGGGCAGCGCGGGCGAGGCTTGGCTGCGGGAGCTGCCCGAGCTGGCCGCGGCGGCTTGCGCGCGATGGGGGTGTCGGATCGCAGGGGCTCCACTGCATGGGGAGACCGCGCTGGTGCTGCCCGTCGAACGCGGCGGGCAGGCCGCCGCGCTCAAGATTTCGTTTCCCCATCCGCGTTGTGCTGAGGAAGCGGCGGCGTTGGAGCACTTCGACGGCGCTGGAGTCGTGCGGCTGCTGGCGGTCTCCGCGGATCGTGCCGCACTTTTGCTCGAACGCGTCGGCCCCGCGACGCTGGAAACGGTGCGCGCGGAGGAAGCGACCGAGATCGCTGGCGAGCTGGCCCGTCGGCTCGCGGTGCCCGCGCCGGCCGGGACGCGGTCGCTCGCCTCGACGGCCGGGCCGTGGCTCGCGCAGCTGGAACAACTGGCAGCGTCAGGGTTGTTGCCGACGCGCGAGGTGGACCGGGCGCGCGAACTGATCGCCCAGCTCGCCGACGACCGGACTGCCACGATGCTGCACGCCGATCTGCATTTCGGGAATGTGCTGCGGGCGGAACGGGAACCGTGGCTGGCGATCGATCCGATCGGGTGGCGTGGGACAGCGGCTTTCGACGCGTTCACCGTGGTCGCGAAAACAACGCTGACGCGCGACCTGGCCGGGTTGATCACACGGTTTTCCCATGCCGCACAAGTGGATCCGGGCCTGGCGGAGCGATGTTGCCAGGCCCGGGCGGTCACTGCTTATCTGCACCAGGAGCACGTCGGCGGTGAATGGTTCGACCGCGACGTGCTCCTCGCGCTTATTTCAGGAACCTCTCCACCGCGTCCGTGGCCGCGGTAATCCCGCCGTTGGCTCGGATTTCCGCGCGCAGCTCAGCCAGCCGCGCGGCGACGTCCGGCGAACTGCTGACCTCATCGACCGCTTCGCGCAGGGATTTGGCGGTCACCTGGTCCGCGGGCAGATGCTTGCCGACTCCCAACGCTTCCAGCTGCGCGGCGTTGCCGAACTGGTCGACGGCTTGCGGGATGGCGACCGTCGGGACGCCGTACCAGAGGGATTCCGTGCAGCCGCCCATGCCGGCGTGCGTGATGAAGGCGGACGCGACGTCGAGAATTGCCAGCTGTGGCACCGTTTCGTGCACCTCGACCGACTCCGGCAGCGGGCCTAGATCGTCCTTCGAGACGTGCTTGCCGATGGAGAGCACGACGTGCCAGTCCTCGAACTCGGTGATGCAGTGCCGGTAGACGTCCAGCTGGTCGTTGTATGCGGTGCCGAACGACACGAGCAGCACGGGTTTGCCGTCGGACGGCGGCGTCCAGTGCTCCGAGGCGCGCGCCGGGTCGAGGCACGGGCCGACGAACTGGACCCGGTCTTCCGGCACGCGGTCGGCGTTCGGCTGCATCGCGCGCGGGATCAGCGACAGGATCGGCACCGGTCGGGCGAGCCACGTCCAGGCGTCTTCGGTGACTCCGTTTTCCGTCAGCCACTCGGTAAAGGCCCGGTGGTAGTCCACTCCGGACGGTGAGGTGCGGATCGGTTTGAGGACGTCGGCGAGTTCTTCCTCGTAGCCGTCCCAGGCGACGTAGGTGGGGGAGAGCTGCACCGCGGGCACGTCGTAGCGGAGGCCGAGCAGCGGTGCCCCGAGGCCGCCGATGTCGTAGAGCAGCAGGTCCGGGCGGTCGTGGTCGAAGGTTTCGATCAGCCGCGGGTGGATCGCGACGGCTTCGTCGAGGAAGACGCGCATCGCTTCGGCCGGGTCTTCCGGCCATTCCGCGTCCGGGCCGAGCGGGAAGATCGTGGGATGCGCGACGACGTCCGCGCCGGTCGCTTCGACGAGTTCGGCGAGCGGTTCGCCGACGACGTAGCTGACCCGGTGCCCGCGCCGCACCAGCTCGCGGATGATCCCCAGCGACGGGTAGACGTGGCTCGGCGCGGAGCAGCCGACCATGACGATGTGCTTGCCCATAAGGCGAAAGTGTCCTTTCCGGACGAGAGGCGGTCCGGCACGCAGAGCGGGGGCCGCCCGGTGGCGGGCGGCCCGGAAAGTCGTGCCGGGATCAGGACAGGCGGCAGCGGGCGAAGATCGTCATGAATCCGGACGGTAGTGCGGCTGATAGCGGGGAGCAACCGGATTAACCGGTTTCAGGCTGCCTCTTCGTCGGGCGCTTCCAAGCCCGGCAGCCAGTCGTTGAGGACCTTGCGGAGACGCCGTTTGGTCTCATCGCGGAGCTGCCCGGTGAGCGGGTCCACGCAGTAGCGCACCACCGCTTCGTGCCGTTCCGGAGACTTGCACATCAGCACCGCCAGAATCCGGATGATCGGCACCATCCGCTTGACCAGCACCAGCCAGCCGAACGGCATCAGCACCTGCAGGTGCTTCCAGATGCTGTTCACCGCAGTCCGCACCACGAATTCCTCGAGCGGAAGCCGATCGCTCTCCCTCCGGGACTCCAGGACGAGCCGAGTCACGAGCTCCGGAACTTTGCCGGTCAGTTTCTCGACCGTGGTGAGGCCCTCGGAGAGCACATGCGCCAGTTGCGCGAGCAAGTCGCACCAGAAGTGGTCGGCCAGGGCAACTCTCGTCGTATCCGGGATCGGACCGTGGTGAGCTCGTTCGATGTCACAGAGGACCACAGTGGTGAGTGCGTCGCCGAGTCGCTCGACCTGGTCGACCATGCTGAGTACCGGCGGCTCATCCCGGCCTGCTGCGACATCGCCGCTCTCCGCGGCTGCTGGCGGTCGGTCCGCTGCGTCGCCCGGTTCCGTAGCTTGCGACGGAGACTGACCACTCGGTTCTGGCTGCCCTGCTGAGGAGTCGGGTACCGCGGTTTCGACGTACTCGACGGTCTTCCTTCCTGATGTACTTCGAGAATCAGCCGAGTGCCGGTGATTTTCGCAGTCGACGGCAAGCCAGTCGACGATATCGGCGACTGTGGCGCTTATGGCGGCGCTTTTCTTGGGGTAGCTGATCCGACGGTTCTTCGGCCGGTGTCCGACCCAAGCGGCCCGCCACCTCTCGTCGGCACTGTCGCGCAGGTCGTCGCGTCTGCTTGGGTTTTTGTCCCGTGCCAGCGCGACAGCGCCGGTCCAACCGTGTTTGGCACCCGCACACGCCTTGCATGCACAGCGCTGGCTTCCCGCGCGCTCGCAGCTAGCCCAGTGTTTCACCGATCCCCCTCGGATTCGCGGTAATCCTCGATTGTTCCGGGATGATGGGAAATTTCCCTACCGCTGGTTCGGCGAATTGCACACGGTGCTGCGAAATGGAACGCAAGCCGGAATTCTCCTGCATTTCAGTGATCCCGTAGTTCATGTGAGTGAGTGCGGTCGGGCGTTGTGTCCGCACTGGAGAGGCCCTCGTTCGCCCGTCCGTGGCCCGCGACTGGCTGAGCGGGAGGGTTGCTCGGGCGGGGTGTGTGCTTGCCGTCGTGAACGACTCGGTGTTGCCCACCACTTTTCAACACAGTCGACTTTGTGTTACAAAGTTCCGGACAGCGAAGCACTGGGGGACGAGATGACGGAAGCGTTCAGGCTGACCGGCCTGGTGAAGCAGTTCAAGCAGGTCCGCGCGGTCGACGGCGTGTCGGTGGCCGTGCGGCGGGGTGAGGTCGTCGCGTTGCTCGGGCCGAACGGTGCGGGCAAGTCGACCACGATTGACATGTTGTTGGGGCTTGCCTCGCCGGACGAGGGGAGCGTGCGGGTGTTCGGCGGTTCGCCCCGGGCGGCGCTCGATTCCGGGCGGCTCGCGGCGATGGTGCAGAACGGGTTCTTGCTGCGGGACGTCACGCCGGCCGAGTTGGTCGAGTTGCATCGGTCGATGTTCGAGAATCCGCTGTCGGCCAAGGAGGTTTACGCGCGGGCCGGGATCGCGGAGTTCGCCAAGCGGCGGTGCGGGAAGTTGTCCGGCGGGCAGCTTCAGCGGGTCCGGTACGCGCTCGCGCTCACCGGTGACCCGGAGCTGTTGGTGCTCGACGAGCCGACGGCGGCGCTGGACGTCGATGCTCGGCGTGAATTCTGGGCCTCTATGCACGAGTTCACGGCGGCGGGGCGGACTGTTCTGTTCGCGACGCATTACCTCGCCGAGGCGGAGGACTACGCGGACCGGGTCGTGTTGATGCGGCACGGGAAGGTCGTCGCGGACGGGGCGGTCGACGAGGTGCGCGCGAATGTGTCCGGGCGAGTGATCAGGGCACTCGTACAGGGCGCTCGCCCGGAAGCCCTGGCCGCGCTCGACGGGGTCGCCAGGGCGCGCGTACAGGGCGATCGTACGGAACTGGCCTGCACGGATTCCGACCTGGCGATCCGGGCGCTGATCACGGCGTTTCCCCAGGCCAGCTCGATCGAGATCACCTCCGCGGGGCTGGAGGAAGCGTTCCTCGCCCTCACCTCCGACGAGCCGCAGGGAGCGCTCCGATGAACCTCGTCTACCTCCGCCTGGAGATCCTGCGCATCGTCCGCAGCCCGCAGTTCGCGTTGTTCACCATCGTGGTCCCGCTCGGCATGTTTCTCCTGTTCGGCGGGTTGTTCGGCGACCAAGTCGGGCCGGACGGCATCAAGGCGAGCGTCACCACGATGATCAACATGGGCGCGTACGGCGCGATGAGCGGCGCGTTGTTCACCGGCACCCGCGTCGCGACCGAGCGGACTGACGGCTGGCAGCGGCAACTGCGGCTCACGCCGATGCGCGGGCCCGGCTATCTCGCGGTGAAGATCGCGTCTTCGATGGCGATGGCATTGCCGGTGGTTCTGGTGATCTTCGTGGCCGGTGCGGTGCGCGGGGTACAGCTCACCGCGGCGCAGTGGCTGCTCAGCGGGGTTTCGTTGTGGCTGGGCGCGCTGCCGTTCGCGGTGCTCGGGCTGCTGCTGGGGTTGTTCGGCAAGGGCGACACGGTCGGCGCGATGACTGGCGCGTTGATGCTCCCGCTCGGTGTGTTCGGCGGGTTGTGGATGCCGCTGTCGATCTTGCCGGAATGGATGTCCGCGCTCGCGCACTTCTTCCCCACGTACTGGCTCGGCCGCGTCGGCACGCTCCCGGTGGACCACGCCGGCGGGCTCGGTCTCGCGGTCGGCGTGCTGGCGGCGTGGCTGGTCGTGCCCGCGCTCGTGGTGGTGCGGCGGTTCCGGCTGGGCCCGGTGAAGGTCGCGTGACGTGTTAGCTTCCGTGCTGCATGCGGGGTCAGTACGGGGGAAGGGCGGTCCGGGGTGAACAACGACGCGGGGGACCCCGTCGAGGACGAAGGCGAGCCGCTGTCCGTGGCGGAATCGCTGGAGCTCATCGCCCGGCAGAACGAACGGACGCGCCGGGAGCTGCGAGTCAGCCCGGCGCGT
The DNA here is from genome assembly GCF_004522235.1 of Amycolatopsis nivea. Classification (GTDB taxonomy): domain Bacteria; phylum Actinomycetota; class Actinomycetes; order Mycobacteriales; family Pseudonocardiaceae; genus Amycolatopsis; species Amycolatopsis nivea. Next base: position 17,570 of record NZ_SDLT01000031.1, on the reverse strand, counting down.
CTGTTCGCCGTCTGGGCCTTCGCCTGGCTGGTCGGCTGGGGGCTCGTCTACCTCTCCGACGAGCGGTCGGCGGCAATGCTGCCCGGCTGGGTCGCGGGCATCGTCGTCGCGGTGCTCATGGTGGGCGCGATCGTCTACTCCGCTTGGCACGGCAGCAAAGGCGGCCGCGGGATCCGCGGGCCGTCCCGGCGGATCGGCGCGATGTACGGCTGGGCGTGGATGATCTCGTTCGCCGGGATGAGCCTGATCGACATCCGGATCACCAAACTCCTCCCCGAGGGCTCGGACCTCGTGCCGCTGCTGTGGTCCGGCACGTCGCTGCTGCTGACCGGCGCGCTCTACCTCGCCGGCGGCACGCTGTGGCAGGACCTGCGGCAGTACTTCCTCGGCGGCTGGATCATCGTGTGCAGCGGGGCGAGCGTCCTGGTCGGCGTGCCGGGCAACTTCCTCGTCCTCTCGCTCGCCGGCGGCGGCGGATTCGCGGTCGCGGCGCTGGTCTATGTGGTGCGGCCTCGTGACTGAGCTGCCGGAGCTCGACCCCGTCATCCACGCGCAGGCGCGGCTGCGCGTCACTGTCGCGCTCGCCGGGCTCCGTCCGGCCGACCAGATCACCTTCCCGCGGCTGCAGCAGTTGCTGGAGATGACCGCGGGCAACCTCTCGACGCATCTGCGCAAGCTCGAGGACGCCCAGTACGTCGAGATCACCAAGGCTTACGAGCACCGCACGCCGGTCACTCTGGTGCGGCTCACGAGCACGGGCCGCGCCGCGTTCGAGACCTACACCAAGGCGTTGCAACGGCTCCTGGACGCTGGAACCTGACATGTCTCGCTGGGTCGTGCACTTGGACCTCGACGCGTTCTACGCCTCCGCCGAGCAGCTCACCCGGCCGACGCTGCGCGGACGCGCGGTCGTGGTCGGCGGCACCGGGCACCGCGGCGTCGTGGCTGGCGCGAGTTACGAATCCCGCGAGTACGGCGTGCGGTCCGCGATGCCGATGTCCCAAGCTCGACGGCTGCTGCCGGCTGGCGGCGTGGTGCTGCCGCCGCGATTCCGGTTGTACGAGGTCTTGAGCAAGCAGGTTTTCGACGTCGTCGGCGAGGTCGCGCCGGTGCTGGAACGGATTTCCCTCGACGAGGCCTTCGCCGAACCGCCCGCGCTGGCCGGTGCGTCGGTCGAGCAGGTGACCGAATGGGCCGAGGAGTTGCGGGCGCGGATCCGGGAACGGACTGGGCTGACTGCGTCGATCGGCGCGGGGACCGGCAAACAGGTCGCGAAGATCGGCTCGGATCGCGCGAAGCCGGACGGTCTGCTCGTCGTGCCGCCGGGGACCGAACGCGAGTTCCTGGCTCCGCTGCCGGTGCGCGCGTTGTGGGGGATTGGGCCGGTGGCGGAAGCGAAACTGCGCACGATCGGTGTCCTCACCTTGGGCGAACTGGCGGCGTTGCCGGAGCCGGACGCGGTGTCGACGCTCGGTGGCGTGGTCGGCCGCGACCTGCGGCGGCTGGCGAGCGGGTTCGACGACCGTCCGGTCGCGGAACGGGGCGAAGCCAAGCAGGTGAGTGCGGAGACGACCTTCGATGTAGACGTGGTCGATCTCGTCCGATTGCGTTCTGAGGTAAGGAAAATCGCGGCTGGCGCGCACGCTCGGCTGGTGAAAGCGGGGCGAGTCGCGCGCACGGTAGTGATCAAGCTGCGGCATACCGACATGAGCACGGTGACCCGCTCCGAGACCACCGCGTCGCCCACCGACGACCTCGAACAGCTTGCGGCTACCGCGGAACGGCTGCTGCTCGACCCGCAGGAGTTCGGCGGAGTGCGGCTGGCGGGCGTCGCGTTCAGCGGGCTCTCGGTGCCGCATCAGGACGCGTTGTTCAGCTTGACCGTGCCCGCCGCGACGGAGGAGCCGGTGGTCACTTCGGCGCCGTCGCCGGGCGGGAGCGCGCCGGTGTCGTCGTCGGGATGGCGTCCAGGCGACGACGTGGTGCACGCCGAGTACGGGACGGGCTGGGTGCAGGGCGCGGGCCACGGCCGGGTGACGGTGCGGTTCGAGACGCGCACGTCCGGTCCGGGCGTCGCGCGGACATTCGACCAGACCGACCCGGCGCTGACTCGCGGAGAGCCTGCCGACTGCCTAGCCTGAGCGTTTCGCCTGGTCACGACCGGGGTGTTAACCCACAAGAGTGATACGGAAGGATGTGCCGGGCAGTCGGGCAAAGGGGATGATCATGACGAACATGCGCCGCGCCGCCGCCCTCGCCGGGGTCGCGCTGATGCTGACGGCGTGTGGGAGCGAAGCCGCGCCGCAACGGCCCTCGGCCGGACCGTCGTCGTCGGCGGCCGCTTCGCCGGACTCGTTCACCGTCGTGGCGACCGGGGACGTGCTGATCCACCCGCGGCTCACCGAGCAGGCCGAGGCGGACGGCGGCGGGAAGATCGACTACCGGCAGCTGTTCGCCGGGGTCAAACCGCTGGTGTCCGGCGCGGATCTGGGGATCTGCCACCTCGAAACGCCGCTCGCGCCGGAAGGCGGGCCGTACAGCGGGTATCCGTCGTTCAGCGCGCCGCCGGAGATCGCGGACGCGTTGAAGGACACCGGGTACGACACCTGCTCCACCGCGTCGAACCACACGCTCGACCAGGGCGCGGCGGGTGTTCAGCGGACGCTGGACAAGCTCGACCAGACCGGGCTGAAGCACACCGGGTCCGCGCGTTCGGCGGAGGAGGCGGGGAAACCGCTGATCCTGGACGTGCACGGGGTGAAGGTCGCGCAGCTGTCGTACTCGTTCGGGTTCAACGGGATCAAGCGGCCGGCTGGGAAACCGTGGCTGGCCAACGAAATCGACCCCGACGAGATCCTCGCCGCGGCGCACGAGGCGAAGGCGGCCGGGGCGGAGGTCGTGATCGCGAGCCTGCATTGGGGCGTCGAATATCAGCACGACGTGACTGCTGAGCAGAAGCAGTTGGCGCAGAAGCTGACGGCGTCGCCGGATCTCGACCTGATCGTCGGGCATCACGCGCATGTGGTGCAGCCGTTCCAGAAGGTCGGCGGCAAGTGGGTGGCGTTCGGGCTCGGCAACGAGGTCGCGCGGCACGACGAACCTCGCGGATCCACGGAGGAAGGGGTCGCGGCCCGGTTCCGGTTCAGCCGGGCGGGCGGGAAGTGGACGGTGGACAAGGCCGAGTACGTGCCGACGCTGATCGACCTCGGACCGCCGATCCGGTTGCGGGACCTGACGACCGCGCCGCCGACGGAGCGCGGGAAGGAAGCGCTCGGGAACACCGACCAAGTGGTGCTTTCCCGGGGTGCCGGGGACGACGGGTTGAGCCGACCGGGGCGGTGACGGTTCCGCGGCTTCAGGCGGCCGACGGCACGGGTGCTTTCCAGAACAACACCAGGCCGCCGGTGATGGTGCCAGCCATCACCAGTAAGCCCAGCGCGCCGAATCCGGACCAGGTGAGCAGCGCCCCTCCCAGCGCGGCTCCCAAGAGGTATCCGGTTTGGGTAATAGCGGTCCTCGCGGTCATCATCGCGTCTGTTCGAGTCGGTTCCACCTGTGTGCCGATAAAGCTGGCGACTGGGGTGCGAACTCCGCAGAACGCCGACATTACGCAAAACAGGACGGCTAGCAGTGCGGCGGGAAGAGGGAGTAAAAAGAGCGCTCCTCCCGTTATCGACATGCCTGCGGAAGAGGCGATGATGGCTGCTTTCGCGCTCGTTCTGGAGAGAAGGTTCTTGACGCGGCTGGAGATGATGAAGAACATGCTGGCGCCGAGACCCAGGCAGACGCCTGCGAGGGTTTCCGACAGCTGACCTCGTTGGATCAAAAGCGGGCCGACGAAAGTCATGGTGGCCGTCCAGGCGGTGTAGGCGGCCAGTTCGGCGAGAATCCACATTCGAGCTGGCTTCGCGGCCAGCAGTTGCCATACTGTTGATCTTTCGCTCTGGTTCTGTGTCTTGGTCGGAGGTATGTATCGTGCGCACCACATGGCAGTCAGGGCAAATGCTGCTGGCAGCAAGAAGGAAAACCGCCAGTTGAGCGTCTGGGCGAACAGTCCGGAAAGCGGGTTGATCGCTACCCAGGCCAGTGAGTTTGCTGCTGCCACGAGGCCGAGTGTCCGCACGGGGGACTCGGCGGCAGCGGCACCCGAGAACGAGGCGGAAAGAAGAAACGACACCGCCAAACCAACGATGAGATGTGCTAGCCAGAAAATCCACAGCGACGCGGAAAGTCCTACGACGAGGCAAGCGGCAAGCGAGAGCAAGCCGCCTGTTTGAATTGCTCGCCGTACTCCGATCTTGCTCAACCTCGGGCTGAGCCAGAAAGACGAGACAACTGCCGCGACGGCCGCTACTGCGCGAGCTTGGCTCACCGTGCCTACTGACGCGTGGAACGATTCGGCTATGCGAACCATTGCTGGCGCCAGAACAACCATGAGAGATTGCGACGCCATCGAGGCAAGCATGAGTCCGGCAATGCGACGCGACTCGAGATTGGCCATAATCGAACCATACCGCAGTAGGGCTATTTATTGGAAGGTGGGGTCAGGGTTCGTGTGAGCCGCCAGTGCAAGTCGCACCGTTTTACAGGAGAAAGTAATCCATCTTAAGTCGGGGAATATGATTCGATGGATCGGAATAGAATTCGACGATCTGGTCGTGGAATTGGTCAAGGGAGTGCTTTATGTCATGTACGTTGTTCACGACTTGATGGGCGCGTCCAGCGGGGATATCTCCGATAATTTCGACTGCTTCTGCGAGGAGTCCGGCGTGCCCGGCTTCGACGTCCAGGCGCATGTGGGTGATTAAGGGTTCTACCGATTCGGCGGGGAATCCGCAGCGTTCTGCGGCGTCTCGGAGGTCTGCGGCGGCCTGTTCGTAATCCTCGGAGCGGGCTTCGAACAGGGATGTCGACGCGATATACGACAGAGTGTCTTGGCGCGCTATTTCACACAAGTTATTGACCAGCGATATGGTTCCGACCAGAGGGTGTGCCGTCTGGAGGTGTGCTGACGGTAATCCCATATGCGTGATTCCATCTACCAGGGACCGAGCGTGATCCCATTCGTCCGCGAGGTGCTGGCAGAGTATCGGCCGAAGGCGGTCGTCGTCGCAGTGCGCGACGGCGACGCCAATATGCTTGCTTGCAGAGTTGATGTAGTGGTACGTCTCGAGGACTAGTCCGAGCAAAACCTCGGAGCGCAAGCTTCCCTCTGCTATTCCAGTGAATATGTGGTGGAAGCCAATCTGCTGGCCCCACATTCGGCAAGCATCTTCGATATTTTTGACAAATTCTGCACCGGAAACGGTTTCGACCGGTCGAGGGTTGCCGAGGAGGTCGAATTCCGCAAGTGATGAAACGATGCTTTCGACAGATTCTCGGGTGACCCCGGCTTTGGCTGCGATATCCGTTAATGTGTGCCTGCCGTCGAGGTAGCGTTTGATGCTCAGGAGATCATGTCGATTACCGATTTCTTCGGTCAGTTCAAAGTACTGATCGCCAACTATCATCAAAAGCGGTTCATCCGGTGAAACCTCGCGCGTAGTACAGTGTCGAATAATTGGCTTGTAATGCTCGGATTCAAGTGTCATCTTTGTCCCCCTCGAATATTTCTGTAGTTATCAATTTCGAGTAAGCTTAACAAATTCGGTGGTGCACCGTTGCGGTAGTAGTTCGGTGCACCACCGAACGTTAACTATGCTCCGATGTTGGCATCACATGCAGCGGGTGATGGCCGAGATCCTGGACGTGGAGGTGCGGTTGTCCACTTTCCGGATCTTGATCTTCACGGACTTCGCCTTGTTGGTCGCCATTGCTGTCACCCCCTTGTTCCCCTCGGTGCTGCGGCCGGGGTTGCGGCATAACTCAACCCTTGCAAGAGGGTGCCAGTAATTTATTGCCTTGACACCCATGAACGAGGTCTATGCCTCGAAAGCAGCAATGGCCTGCCCGGACGTCGCGGTCTGCTGCTTCAGATGATCTAGTGACTGTTGGACTGGTTGGAATATTGCGAACGCTTGACGGCTGCGGTAAGGCTGGAATTTTCCGGATCCTGGTGACTGCCGTCAGTCAAGGGGCATGCGGCACGTGAGAGTTCCTGGTTGCAGGGTTCGTGGCTATGAAAGCTGTGGCCGCGTCCTCCTCTGGACGGCATACGCCTGGGTCCGCGTGGCTGCACTCCGACAGGCGGCATCGACGTGCGACCTGCCCCGCAGCGGGATCTCTGTCTGCTGCTCGCTGATGGCACCCGATCCCGCCGAAGGGCTGGGCTGCCAATCCGTTGGCTGGTGCGGTTGTCCTCGGGCGGAATCTACGGGTCGCCGCCCGAGGCGGTTGCCCAGGGACGGGCGTCTGTCCTGGTCGGGCGTCCGCCCAAGGCGATCGTCTAGGTCAGTGGTCCCGGCGGGTGATGAGCTGGGCGATCGCGGTCAGTTCGGCCGTCGCGCGGGCGGCTGGGTGGGCGGCGGTGAGGGCGGTCAACGCGTCGGTGAGCAGTTCGTCTGCTTGAGCGTGGCTCCAGGATCGGCCGCCGGCTTCGTCGATCAGGGCAGCGGCTTTCGCGAGGCAGTCGTCCGGCAGGGGCTGTCGGTACAGCATTGCCAGTTCCTGTCCGGCTGACGTGCCTGACGTGAGCGCCGCGACCACGGGGAGGGATTTCTTGCGGCTGCGCAGGTCCGAGTAGACCGGCTTTCCGGTGACTGCTGGGTCGCCCCAGATGCCGAGGAGGTCGTCGAGGTGCTGGAAGGCCAGGCCTAGTGATCGGCCGAAACGGCTGAAGCGTTCGACGTGTTCGCCGCGGCCTCCGACTACCAGCACGCCGAGGGTGCAGGCCGCGCTCAGCAGGGCCGCCGTTTTGCCTTGGGCCATTCGGACGCATTCCGCCACTTCGACGTTCGTTCGCTGTTCGAACGCCAGGTCTTCGTGCTGGCCGTGCAGCAGGTCCAGCACCGCGGTGCTCAGCAGGCGGGCGGCGGCTGGGCCGTCCGCGGACAGGACGTCGAAGGCCAGTGCGAGCAGGGAATCGCCGGCCAGCACGGCTTGTCCGGTGCCGAACACGGTCCATGCGGTGGGGCGGTGCCGCCGGGTGCGGTCGCCGTCCATGACGTCGTCGTGCAGCAGCGAGAAATTGTGGGCCAGTTCGACGGCTACCGCGGCGGGGATCGCGTCTTCCGGGTCTCCGCCGCAGGCCTCCGCGCACAGGAGCACCAGCGCCGGGCGCAGGGCTTTGCCTCCGGAGGCGCTCGTGGCCGTTCCGGTTTCGTCCCACCAGCCGAGGTGGTAGCCGGCGATCCGGCGCATCGACCCGGGCAGCCGGTCGACCGCCGCCCGCATCGCCGGTTCCCAGCGGCTCCGGCTCCAGTCCAGCACCTCGGCCACGGAGCGGGCCCCGGTGCGCGCGTCCACCGTCGTCATCGTTCTTCCGCTTCCGGACGCCGCGCAGCGGCCACAGTGGACAGTGCGGAGGGGCTCGGGACGATCACTGCGAAACCACCTAACGTCGAAAACGCCGGAACACGGCGGAGCGGTGTTTTCCGGGAGAGGAATGCGAATGGTAAGCGGCGCCGCGCATCAACTTAGCAAGAAGGATGACCTCGACAATCACTCGATCGGGTAGGCGCGTTCGATTCACCTGTTTGCCGAAGCTCCTTTTCGGACATTGCCGGTGCTGTTGTCCGGTCGACAACGGGAAGCGCGTCACGGTGGGTCTGCTGCCGTAACCCGGTCGAGTGCGCGCCAGCGGTATCCGAGGCGTTTCCCTTGCCGAGCAAGAGCAATCGAGGGAACGCGTACCCGGCCCGCTGCTCCGATCCGGCGAACCGCGCGGGCGGTGGACGGCCACCCGGCTGAATCGCGGGTGGTGCCGTTGTCCGTTCCGGAATCGGCTGGATAGCGTCGGCCAGCGTATTCACCCGCGCGAAAGGAACCGGATGAACGTCTACGTGACCGGGGTGTTCTGGGTTGTCGGCGCGGCGATCGCGGCGGCGGTGATCGGCTATCTCGTCCGGCGCTTCGGCTGGGACGAGGGCCGCCGCGACAACAACGACGCCGCGGGCCAGGTGTTCACCATCGTCGGCGGGCTGCACGCGGTGCTGGTCGCGTTCGTGCTGATCTCGCTCTTCGACGCCGTCACGGCCACGCGCGAGGGTTCCTACACCGAGGCGGAGGGCCTGGTCGCCGCCACCTGGTCGGCCGAGGCGCTGCCCGGCGACACCGGCGAGCAGGTGCGGCGCCTGGCCATCGCGTACGCGACGACGGTGTCGAAGCAGGAGTGGCCCCGGCTCATCGACGACGGACCGGTCCCGGACACCGGCTGGACGCAGCTCGACCAGATGCGCCGCGTCGTCGCCAACGCGCAGGCCAGCGACGACTGGACGAACGACCGGAAGAAAGACGCCGCCGCCCAGCTCTGGCAGGTCTACCAGGCCCGGCAGACCCGGCTCACCGGCGCGGAAACCGACGGCGTCGGCTCGGTCATGTGGTTCGCGCTCATCCTCGGCAGCGTCATCTCGATCCTGCTGCCCAACCTCTTCGGCGGCACGCGGATGGCCGCGCACCTGGTGATCGTGTCGACGCTGGCCGGCACGATCGTGCTGCTGTTGTACGCGATCTTCCAGCTGCAGAACCCTTACGCCGGCGGCGCGAACGTGCATCCGGACGCGTTCACCTCGGCGATCTCGCGGCTCGGCTGACCGGTGCGAGGTTCCCGGTACCTGACTGTGGTGGCCGCCGCGGCCGCGGTCGCCGGGCTGCTCGTCGCGTCGGGGTGGCTCGCTCCGGCTCGCCAGCGCGCGGCCGCGACGTCCTGCCGGGTGCTTCAGGTCGAAAGCCGCGACGGGCAGTCGTCCGACATCGTGCGGTTGACCTTGCCCTCCGGTGCGCGACATCTGTTGCACCACAGTCCCTTCGCGCTGAATGCCATCGCGTATTCGTCGGCGCAGGACGTGACGTACGGCGTCGCCGACGGACGATTTCGCGACGGCTGGCACGCGGTGCGGATCGACTCCGACGGCGAGTTGACCGACCTCGGCGGGGTCGGCCGCGACACGCACCACGGAGTATGGAGCTGGGTGACTGGCGCGACGGCCGGGGCGATGTCCGGCAACTCCTGGTACGTGAAGCGGGCGACCAGTCTGTACACAGTGGACGTCGACCCGCACAGTTCCGGTTATCTCACCGCGACTGGGCCGGTGTTGCTGCATCCGTGGTGGCTCGCGTCCGGAGTGGACGATTTCGCGTACAACTCCGAAGACGGCCTGCTGTATGGGGTTTCGTCCACAGGGGAGGGCGCGGTGGTCACGGTGAATCCGGTGACCGGGAAGGTCGCGAAGGTGCCGGGGGAGCGGTTTCCGGAGGCGACTTACGGTGCGGTCGTGTTCGGGCCGGACCGCAAGCTTTACGCGACCGCGAACTGGGTCGACGGGCGGAGTGTCACGTACCGGCTGGACGGCGGATCCGCGGTCGAGGTGAGCACTGGGCCGCCGATGGTCATGTCCGACGGTGCCGGGTGTTTGGCAGAACCCCCGCCGCCACCGCCACCGCCTCCGCCGCCACCGCCTCCGCCTCCGTCGTCCTCGGCCCCGCCGACGACCTCGTCCACGCCGACGCCACCACCACCCTCGACGTCGTCTCCATCCCCGACGCCATCGACCTCGGCGAGCCCCACGCCGTCGTCCACTCCACCGTCCCCACCGTTCTCATCGTCACCGCCACCCATCACGCCGAATCCGGTCACCCCCACCCCGTCCCGGCAACCGCCGGACGCGATCATCCCGCCCATCCCGATGCCGCAGCCCCCGGCGCCGTCGCGCGCCGCCCCGGTGAAGGCCATCCCGAAACTGCCCGAGAAACGCGCGGCGAGAGCACACGACAACGTCAAGAAGCAGCGGCGTTGGGGCATCACCGCGGTCCTGCTGATCGTCGGAGGAGGTGCGGTAGCGGCTCGAGCACGGCGCGCTCGTTAACGCGGCAGTCGTCTCGATGACGGACGCTGTCCAACTCGGCCGTCAAGACTCCCCCAGGCGTCGAAACGACGCCAGAGGAGGAGAAAGCCGAATGAAAAGCGTGAAGATCGGGTTGGTCGCGCTGGTGCTGCCGCTGGCCGCCGCGGGCCCGGCCGAGGCCAAGGGCCGTCCGGACGACCATTACCGGGTGCGGGCCGGGCACACGCTGCAGGTGCGCGGCGACGCGCAGCGCGACGGTGCGGTGGTGCGGCACACCGATCCCGGGCACGGCGCGCTGACCATCGGCCCGGACGGGTCGTTCCGCTACACGCCCGCCGCCGGGTTCACCGGACGCGACACGTTCACCTGCACCGTGAGCGACGCGGTCCGGCTGTACCCGACGGACTTGCCGCCGCTCGGCACTGTCGGCGGCGTCAAGATCACCGGCGGCGGGTACGGGTCCGCGCTCACTCCGGTGCCGGGTTCGCGGGACGAGTTCTACGGGCTCACCGACCGCGGGCCGAACGTCGACGCGCCGGACGGGTCCAAAGTGGAGCCGCTGCCGTCGTTCACGCCCGCCATCGGCAAGTTCCGGCTCAAGGGCGGGAAAGCTGTGCTGGAGCGGAACATTCCGCTGCGCGCGGCCGACGGATCGCCGTACAACGGCCAGGTCAACACCCTGGCGAACACCGGCGAGACCATCGTGGACCGCGACGGCGCGAAGCTGCCCGCATCGGCGAACGGCTACGACTCCGAAGGGCTCGTCGCGCAACGCGACGGGACGTTCTGGGTGTCGGACGAGTACGGCCCGTTCATCACGCACTTCCGCGCGGACGGCCGGGCGATCGAGCGGCTCTCGCCGTTCGACGGGTCGCTGCCGAAGGAACTCGAGAACCGCGTGCCGAACAAGGGCATGGAGGGGCTCGCGCTCACTCCGGACGGCCGGACGCTCGTCGGCATCATGCAGTCCGCGCTGCAACAGCCGGATCTCACGAAGAAACCCGGCAAGGTTCCCGCGCTGCGGATCGTGACGGTCGATCTGAAGACCCGCGCCACGCACGAGTACGCCTACCTGCTCGACAACCCGGACGAGACCAGCACCGCGGTCTCTGAGATCACCGCGCTGTCAGCGACCAGGTTCCTCGTGGACGAGCGCGACGGAAAGGCCGAGCCCGGCGCGTACAAGAAGCTGTTCGAGATCGACCTGAGCAAGGCGACCGACCTCGGACCCGCGGCGAAGGTGCCGGGCGCAACCTACGACGCGGCGAAGGGCGGGCTGCTCGTCGACGGCGGCAAGAGCATCGAGGCGTACGTCGGCAAGGCCGCTACCGCGGAGGCTCAGGATGCGCTGGCGAAGGTCGGGGTGACGCCCGCGGCGAAGAAGCTGTTCCTCGACGTCGGCGGCCTGGTGACCGGGCTCGACCCGAGCGGCGGCTTCTTCGGGCACGACAAGGTCGAAGGCGTCGCGACGACCGACGGCGGCCGCACCGTGGTGATCAGCAACGACAGCGACTTCGGCATCGACGGCGTCGCGAACTCGGCGGCTCCCTACACCCTGCACGCCAAGACGCAGCCGAACGGCCGTCAGGACGACGGCGAGTACCTGAAGGTGGACATGACGAAGCTGCCGGCGCGGACGCGCACGCTGACCGTGACCATTGACGTGCGCTGAGGACCGTCAGTACTTGAACTGATCCACGTTGTTCTGCGTGATCAGCAGGGGATCGCCGAGCAGGACCGTCTGGGTGGCCGCGTCGTAGCGCACCGCGGGGAGTTCCGGGCTCACGTTGTTCTTGGGCCGGAGCGGGGCGCCGGTCGCGAGCTGCTCGGCGGTCCAGGCGGTGAGGTAGCCGAGGGATTCGACGTTCCACAGCACCGTCATGGAGCAGGAACCGTCGACCAGGTACGGCTTCATCGTCTGCGGCGTGCCCGTGCCGACGGTGAAGACCTGGCCGATCTTCTGCTGATCACGCACCGCTCGCGCGATGCCAGGCGTCGCCGTGGTGCATTGGCCGATCAGGCCGGTGAGCTTCGGATGCCGGTTGAGGATCTCCTTCGTCAGCTTCGTGGCGGTGGTGGTGTCCTCGTCGGCGTACACCGTCTCGACCAGCTTCGCGTGCGGATAGCGTTGCGCCGCATACGTTTTCTCGGCTTCGATCCACGAGTTGAGGTTCGCCGCGGCGCGCCCGCACGAGACGATGGCGTACTCGCCGGCGCCGCCGGTCTTCTTCATCAGCGAGTCGACCAGCGCCGAACCGATGCCCTCGGCCGTCGTCTGGTTCACGAAGACCTCGCGCTGGGAGCCGGCGGCGTCGGTGTCGGTGGTGAGCACGTGGATGCCCTTCGCCCGCGCCTCCGCGATCGTCGGGGCCAGCTGCGCCGGATCGTTCGGGGCGACCGCGATGACGTCCACGCGTTCGGCGATGAGCTGGCGCAGGATCGCCGTCTGCGCGGCCGGATCGACCGACGCCGGGGCGCGGAGGAGCCACTTCGCGCCGAGCCGGTTGGCGGCCGCCATGCCGCCTGCGTTCATCGCGTCGAAGTACGGGATGCCGCCGATTTTCGGCACGAAGGCGATTTTCGCCTGCTCCGGGGGCGAGTCCGACAGAACCGGCGAGCAACTGGCCGCCATCGCCGCCGCGGTCGCCACGAGCGCCGCACCCAGCACGAGCGTTTTGGTCCGCCCTCGCATCCCCCACCGTTCCCCGGCTATGTGACCTGGCAGCCGAAGGTAGGGCCAGTGACGGCAGGGGGTCAACCGAACGCGACCAAACGGTTACGCAAGCGAGTTCAACCGCCGGACGGCGCAGCCTCGTCTCCGCCCGTCGGCTGGTTGGCACGGCGGTGCCGGGCGACAGCCATCACATCGGGCGACCTTGCGTTCTTGATACCCCCAAGGGGTATAGTCGCCGGTATGAACGAACACCAGCACGGAGCGTCTTGGTCCACCGCCGCCCAAGCGACGCTGCACTGCCTCACCGGTTGTGCCATCGGCGAAGTGCTCGGCATGGTTCTCGGCACCGCGCTTGGCCTGCACAACGCGGCCACTGTGGTGCTGTCCATCGTGCTGGCGTTCGTCTTCGGCTACGCGCTCACCATGCGCGGCGTGCTCAAGTCGGGCCTCGCGCTCGGTGCCGCTTTCAAGGTCGCGCTCGCCGCCGACACGGTGTCGATCGCGGTCATGGAGGTCATCGACAACACCGTCGTCGTGGCGATCCCGGGCGCGATGGACGCGGGATTGTCGAGCGGCTTGTTCTGGCTGTCGCTGGCGTTGTCGCTCGCGATCGCTTTCGTGGTCACGGTTCCGGTCAACAAGTGGATGATCGGCCGCGGTCGCGGGCACGCCGTCGTGCATGCCCACCACCAGCACTGAGCCTCAGCAGGAGGGCACGGCCGCGTCGGCTCGGAGGTAAGCCCCGGACACGTAGTGCCCGGGGCCGATCCGGTTCCAGCGCGTGGTTCCGTCCACCGGATCGCCTTGCACGGAACACTCGATCGGCACCTGCGCGGAGTCGGCGGCCAAGCCGGCCGATGGCGCGTCGTTGCTCGCGGACGTGTGCACGACCAGCGGGGCGCCGCCGGTCACCACGCCGGTGGCCGGAGCGCTGCCGGTCCACAGGAAAGTGACGTCCACGTAGCTGCTGCCTTTGAGGCCGAGACCGTCCCAGAACGTGCCGTCGGCCAGGTCGAGACCGGCTGGATTGCGCACGGTGCGGCCGCGTTCGTCCTTGCCGCCGTTGAACCCGTCTTGGTACGCCGCTTGTGCTTCCGGCACGCCTTGCGGCAGCGAACCGAACGTCGCGCGCCGGTCGGCGGGGTTCCAGTAATCGTCGTGTTCGTTCCACGGCCCGACATCCCACACCGGCGCGTACTCGCAGCGGGTGCCGTCGGTGCGGCAGACCCGGACGGTGAAAGTCCCCTTTCCCTTCGAGGACACCGTTTTCGTGGACGGGAGCGCGACGAAATGGTCTCGTTCGGTGATCCGGTGCCCGCTCGAAGTGGTGCCGCCGACGAGTCCTTCTCGGGTCGCGTAGAGGCGGTAGGTCAGCGGTCTTTCCAGCACTCTTCTGCCGTGGTGGGGTTTCGCAAAAGCGGGAGCCGGAGTCGACAAAGCGATAACTGCCACTGCGAGAAGGACGTGACCAGCCGCTTTCCTGGTGTTCATCTGCGCATCGTGGCCCAGCGAGCGGGTTTGGCCGCGCAACCGGGCCCGCGCGTCAGGCGGACACGATCCGGTGCGGTCCGGTCTTGCGGGGCTGGTCGTCGACCGCGGTGTCGGCGGACAGCTCGCGGCGGATGGCCCGCGCGCGTTCGGCGTAGCTGCGGGACCGTTCCGGCTGGCTGAGCGCGGAGTGGAGTTCGCCGAGGAGCTGGGACACCTCGGCCTCGGACCGGCGGTCGCCGTTGCGGCGGTGCACGCTCAGCGAGTTCACCAGCAGCAGTTGCGCGTGCGCGAGATCGCCGCTGTACAAGCACAGTGCGCCCAGGTTCTGGTTCGCGTAGCCGACACAGTGGTCGTCGCCGAGATCGGTGAACACGGCGATGGCGCGCGTGACGTGTTCGCGGGCTTCGGCGAGATTGCCCTCGCGCTGGTTCAGGAGCCCGAGTCGTTGCAGCGCATGGGCTTCCCGGTGCCGGTCGCCGATTTCGCAGGACAGCTCGAGCGCGTCGGTGTACCAGCGGCGCGCGGTCGCGTAGCATTTGCGCGCGACCCAGATCGAGCCGATCGCGATCCGGATCACCGCTTCGCCGTGCGGGTCGCCCGCCTCGTCGAACAGCCGGAGCGCTTCGTGGCACGGTTCGAGCGCGCGGTCGGTTTTGCCTTGCATCCGCAGCACGGTGCCGAGACCGGCGTGTGCCTCGCCGAGTCCTTGCTGGTCGCCGATCCGTTGGTACAGCTCGCGTGCTGCCTCGAAGGCGACCATCGCGTCCGCGTCGTTGTCTTGGTACAGCAGGACTTGGCCGAGGTTGCGCTGGACGACTGCCTCGCCGCGGATCGCGCCCGCCCGGCGTGCCGCTTCCAGTGCGATCAGGTGAGTGGCGTGCCAGTCGTCTTGGTGGCCGCGGAGGTCGAAGTACGGCGTGAGCGCCACGGTGAGCCGCCAGGTCAGGTCGTCGAACCCGCGTTCGGCGGCAAGCGCGACGGCGGCGACGCAGGTGGCGCGTTCGGCGGCGAACCAGGCGGCGGGGTCCGTCAGCAGACGGTCGGCTTCCGGCGGCAGGGGCAGATCGGTGTCGTCGTGGTACTGGCCGAAGAAATGGATCGGCATGCGTTCGGCGGCTTCTACTGCCAGCGCCAGATATCCCTCGAGCACGCGGCCGATCGCGGCGCGGGTTTCGCCGGGCTCGGCCAGTTCCGCGGCGTAGACGCGCAGGAGGTCGTGCAGGCGGTAGCGCGGCTGTCCCGCGACGTCGGTGGCGACCAGCTCCACCAGGTGGGCGTCGACGAGCACGTCAAGGACGTCGTCCGCGGACGGGCGGCCCAGGACCGCGGCGACTGCCCAGGCGGGGAATTGCACCGGGCCCAGCGCGCCCAGGCGACGGAAGGCCGCGGCGGCGGACATTGGCAGGAGGTCGTAGCTCAGAGTCACGCTCGCCCGGACGGCCAGATCGCCGACGCGCAGCTCGTCCAGGCGGCGGTGCTCGTCGTGGAGGCGGTCGGCGAGGATGCGCAAAGACCAAGTCGGCCGGTGAGTGAGTTTGGCTCCGGCTACCCGGATCGCCAGGGGCAGATGTCCGCATTGGCGCAGGATCGCCGCGGCGTCTTCGGGTTCGGCGGCTACTCGTTCATGGCCGACGATGCCTTCCAGCAGCCGCGCGGCTTCCGGCTCGGGCAGGAGATCGACGTCCACCGGCATCGCGCCGGCGAGGTCGGGCAGGCGGATCCGGCTGGTGACCAGCACTGCGGACGCGCCCGCGCCGGGGAGCAGCGGGCGTACCTGGGCGGCGCTGCCCGCGTCGTCGAGGACGATGCACATCCGGCGGCCGGCGAGCTGGGAACGCAGAAGCGCGGAGCGTTCGGCCAAGTCCCGGGGGAGGCCGGAGTCGGGGATGCCCAGGGCGCGCAGGAGTTCGGCAAGAACGCTCATGGGCGAGCGCGGCGACGACGAGGTCCCGGCCAGGTCCACATGCAACTGTCCGTCCGGGAAGACGGTGCGGACGGCGTGCGCTACCCGTACGGCGATTGAGGATTTGCCGATGCCGGGTGCGCCGGAGAGGACGACGATCGTGGGGCGTTCCGCTTCGGCGTGGTGGCGGAGTTTCGCGACCAGGTGCTCGATGACTTCGCCGCGGCCGGTGAAATCGGGCAGATCCAAGGGGAGTTGGCAGATCGGCGGGATTTTGGCGCAGGGGACTTCGAGGGTGGCGCGGAGTTCGCGGAGTGCGGCGCCGGGGCTCGCGGACAGTTCGTCGGCGAGGGTTTGTTCGACCAGTTCGTACGCTTCCGCGGCTTCGGTGGTGCGACCCGCGTCGCGCAGGGCGGTGATGAGGTGGTGCCAGAGTTCTTCGCGCAGCGGGTGTTCGGTGACGAGGGCGCGGAGTTCGGCGATGACTTCGTTGTGGCGGCCCAGATCCAGGCGGGCGCGCAGGCGTTGTTCCTGCACTGCCAGGCGCAGTTCGTCCAGGCGCGCGACGGTCGGGCCCCAGGTGGGGTCGTGGGGGAGGCCTTCCAGTACTTCGCCGCGCCAGAGGGAGTGTGCTTGGTCCAGCAGGGCCAGTGCGGTTTCCGGGTCGTCTTGGGATTCCCAGGCTTGGGTGGCGAGGCGGGTGAAGACGAGGTGGTCGAGTTCGTCTTCTTCGACGGTGAGGAGGTAGCCCGACGCTCGGCTGGTGATGCGGTCGGCGAGGTCGGGGGAGGTTTCCGCCAGGCGTCTGCGCAGAGAGTGGACGTAGGTGCGGATGTTGGCGGCCGCGGAGCGGGGGGCGGTGGTCGGCCAGAGGACTTCGACCAGGGCTTCGGTGGACACGACGATGTTGGGCTGCAGCGCCAGCGCGGCCAGCAGCAGACGGGGCTTCGGGCCGCCCAGCGGTACGGCCCGGCCCTCGGCGATGACCTCCAGCGGCCCCAGGATCCGGAAGGTCAGCGAAATCAATTTACCCGCCTTGGCGGCAAGGTCCCCATGGTCGGCATGCTAGGAGCGTTTGGGGCGGTTGCCTAGATCCACTGGGGGAGGAATACCCCATATGGGGTGATATCGGGGTGGATGTCACTTGGTGTTCGGCTGGGGGTGGGGTGAATTGTTTTCATGTGCGGGGTCGTGGGCCTCGTCGCCTGGCGGCGACATTGGCCCGTGCTTGCGTGGGGCACCCCGAAGCTTGATTGTGCTGACGGTCCGGGGGTGCTTGTCAAGGCGGGAAAGATGCCTTGACAAGCACCCCCAGACCGCAGATGAGCTTCGTATCGGGGTGCGGGGGAGGGGCTGGGTGCCTCGCTCGTTGGGTGCATCGGTGCGGTGTGGTTGGTGGCGGGGCTAGCGCCCCAATGTGGCATTGGGTGCATGGGACGCACCCAATGTGGCGTTCGGTGCGTGGGACGCAACCAATGCCGCATTGGGGGCGCATTCCGGTGGCGCGGGGCGGGCGGGGTGGTCCGTGAAGACATCCCTGGGTTTTGTTTGTCAAGCGGCT
>NZ_SDLT01000030.1 GCF_004522235.1 Amycolatopsis nivea | reverse complement strand
CCTGCTAACTCGGTGTCCACGACCCGGGGTGAACCTCACATGTCGTGCGTGCTGAGGACTACTTCGAAGCTTCGAGTGCCTTGGCCAGGTGCTTGGCGATGGCCCTGCCCAAAGGAACCGGGACGGCGTTACCGATCTGGCGAGCGATCGATATCTTCGACCCGACCCACTGATGTTCTGGGCTGAAACCCTGGAGCAAGGCTGCTTCGTAATGAGTGATGGCCCGGTGCTCGGTGGGATGGAGGTAGCGCCCCTTCTCTGGCTTGAAAAACTCGGTGCGGATCGTGACCGAGGGCTTATCCCAGTGGAGTCTGCCCATGACGTCAGCCGAGCCCGTTTGATGCTTCCGCCAACACGCGGAGAGCAGGTCCTCACGGATGTCGAAGCGATTGCCGCCAGGAGGGATCGTCGCGAAGCGAGCGAGGGAGCGCTCGGTGTAGTAGCGGGTCACATGAAGCTCAGCGCTCTTGAACGCGCCCGGGAACTCGACACCGTGGAAGTCTGTGTGGACGTCGGGAAGGTCAACGTGCACGACGTGCTTCTGGACGAGATCTTCCTTCAGGGTCTCCCTCACAGTCACATGTTGTCCGACGTGTGTCGGGGGCGGTGGGCCGATGGGGGGCAAGTCTCGATGACGGCCGATGGCGATCACACGTTTCCGGGCCTGTGGCGCTCCGTAGTCCGCTGCATTCAGGACCGTGGCGGTGAAGTCGTAGTCGGCGAGCTGACCGCCGCGGCGCGTGGCAGCGCGAAAAAGTTCGAACTGCGGGGACTTCAGAAACTGCGGGACATTCTCGAGCACGAAGTAGCTCGGTCGGGCCAGGCGGACTGTCTCGACGTACTCCTGCCAGAGCGTGTTGCGCACATCTTCCGCGTCGCGTTTGCCGAGCGTTGAAAACCCCTGACACGGAGGCCCGCCGACAACGACGTCCACACTCGGGACGTCTTCATCTCGAAGCCAATTTTCGATGCTTCCGGGATAGACGACGTCACCGAAGGTATGCGCGTAGGAGGCGGCTGCCGCGACGTCCATCTCAACGGCACGCACCGACTTGAACCGGCTGTCAGCTTCCCGGAAACCCTGGGTCAAGCCGCCTGCGCCCGCAAACAGGTCAAGCACGCGGAACGCTCGCGAGGTCGGTCGACGCCGTCGCGGCGTGGCTGGTTGTCCCATGCTGGCAGACACGTAATCACAATAGCCGGCTACGGCGTGTCTCCGCTCGGCGGCGCGCCGGCCGAGGTATGGGTTACGTTGTTCCTGGCCTCCCGAGACTCCAACTGCTGGCCAGAAGTCGACGGTAACGTGGCGCGCCGTGCGCGGCTGATTTACGGTGCCTGACGGTCCTCGCGGCGGAACGCGGCCACCGAGGTGGCCGCCTCGCGGCGGATCTCGCCGCAGAGATCGGCGTAGTCCAGGGCGTCGAACTCGATTATGGCCGCAGCACGCAGGATCCGCTTGAGGACGTCCCGCAGCACCAGGCGAGGTGGGAAGCCTCCCGTGTCGACACTGGGCCACACGTCGGCAAACGCGCGCACCACTGAACGGCTGCCTCCCAGGAGCGAGCGACGTGCATATATCTGGTCGAAGTCCGACTCGTTGAAGATCCTCAGCAGCCGATACGGATCCGTCTCGTTCGGGACGGCGAGCAGGTGGGCCCGCCACCACAGCCGGCCCCACACGTGGCGGGTGATGTCGGTCCCGAGGATCCGGTCGACGGGAGGATCGCGGTAACGCCAGTAAGAGACGTCGGGCAGCACGACGAGCGCGAGAAACGCCCAAATTGGCCGGACCGCGGCCTCGGCGGCAACGAGACCCATGCGCTCGTGGAGCAAGCGGGCGATGTCGAGGTCGAACTCCGTGTGGTCGCGGCGGCGTCCGCCACTGGGGAAGCCCGCTTCCTCGGCGGCTTTCAGGACACGCTCTCGGAGGTCCTCGAGGTGCTGGCGGGGTACGCGGTCACCACCGGTGGCGGCGAAGACGGCCGAGGGGTGGTGGAAGGCGTGGCGGTCCGCTAGCTCCTCGACGGTCAGGTGGGTGTAGCTCCGGTGCATGTCCATCGCGGCGGCGTCGAGCAGGCGGGGGTAGAGAATGCTGCTGCTCATGCGTCCGCCAACAGACCGGTGGCGTTCTGAATGCGCGTGGTGAACAAGATCGGCTCGTGACGGCGGTCGCGGCGCAGTGCATCGAGAGAGCGGTCGGGAAATGTCGATCGCAGTACGGACGCGAGCAGGGCCCCAACAGATCCCGTGGGGTAGTCGGCCTCCGGGTCGAATTCGTCGTCGACGAGGGCGCGCTCGACAAGTGATCGGATGACGTCGCTGCGAATGGCGGACAGGACGCGTCGGTCGGCGTCCGTCGGGTCCGATGCCGCTTCGAGCGCAGCGGTGACAGCCTCACGACGCTTGTTGGCCAACAACAGGATCGAGCCGAGGGCCTGTGACTCGAGATCGTGGCCGAGCTCCAAATGCCAGGCTGCGCCGGTGGGGTATGGGAGGTACTCGAAGTCGACGATGGAGAGCGGGAAGAGCACCGCGTCGCCCTGCAGCATCACGGTGCGGGCGTCGCGCCACAGCACGCTGCCCGGGCGGGTCGGCGCGGCCAGCGAGCCATGTGATCCAGGGGAACGGAGTGTTAGGCAGGTCTCGAGGTCGAGTCGGCCGCCGAGCTCATCGCCCGAGAGCGCGAAGTCGATCTCCAGCTCGACCTCGGCCGCTGCGATGATCGGTGCCTGCCAGGCTCGGCCGCGCAGCGAGGAGTTGGTCGCGGACCATACGACAGTCAACATCAGTTCGGAGTCCGGCGGCAGGCCGCAGGTCGAGCGTGCTCGCATGCCGTCGACTCGCATCGGGCGCCGTAGGTGAAGCACGGTGCCGTAGTCCCACTCCGGGAGATCGGGCGGCAGCTCGTCGACCGAGTCGGCCGTGAGGCGCAGCCACGGGCCGGCAGCGACGACGTCGACCGAGGGGCACCGGTAGGGGTAGGCGCGGCTCACGGCTCGACCGCCCCGTCTGCCCGGATCCCGACGACGGTGATGTCGGTGATTGTGTCAGACACCGGCAGTACGGCGAGCTCGACCTGGGAGGGGCTCGCCACGATGCAGGTCTCCGATTCCCACAAGCCGTAAGGCGTGGCCCAGCGGAGCACTTGCGGACATGCGGCACCGACGGGTGCCTCATCTTCCCTGGCTCGATCTCCGAGCCCGACCGACAACCGGGCCTGGAGCAGAACAGGACCCGGTCCGGTGACTGAGAAGCGTTGGACGAGGACGACCCGGCCCCCGTGCTCGTCGACGGTCGGCTCAGTCAGCGCGGTGACGCGGATCTTGTCGTGAGGGATCGGCAACGGACGAGCGCTGCCCTCTGAGCCGCCGTTTCCGGCGCCGACTCGTCCCCCCGGACCTTTGCTTGCGGACGCCGCGCTTTGGCGAACGGCTTCGGGCCGAGCGAACGCGGCGGCGACGATCCCGCCTAGGAAGTTGCTTGCCGCTCCGAGGACGGTACTCCCCTCGGCGCGCACGGTCGCGACGACGGCGGCCTTGTAGCTGGCCAAGTGCTCCCTGATCCGACGAAAAGCCACACGGACGAAGGTCTTGTCGTGCCCGGATAGCTGCTCGTGGACCCAATGGTCGTGCGTCGGCGGCTCACTCGCCGCGAAGACGTCATCGAGGTCATCGTCGGCGCGGAACACCCCGGCGTACGCCCGGTTCACCGATCCGGTCTCCGTCTGCTCGAGGTAGCGGACGATGAGCTCAGGCGAGCGCATCAGGCACACGTGGTGCGGGTCGCCAGGGACACCTGCGCACTCCGCGGCGAGACTGGCGGATCCCGGCGTCATCGGGACGACAAACTCGTGTTCCACGGCGAAGCGGCCGAGGACACGCTTGGGGCTGCGGCACTCCAGGACGGTGCCGTCGCCGTCGCGCTGCCTGCGGTAGGCGGCGACGAACATCTCCAGCGGGTAGGTATCGGCCGGGTCCGGCACTGGGAAGGTCGTCCCGTCCGCGCGCACCTCGGCGATCAGCCGCTTCTCCTCGCGCTCCGGCAGCATGATTGGCCAGAGTTGCCAGGCAATGGTGTTCGCGAGGTGGCGGGCCGCTTCCTCGACGTCCTCGAACTCGCCGAGGTCGGGATCGAGCACCGTCAGCGTGGTCCCGGACTCGCCCTCGGCGAACGGTTGCAGGCCGAGGCCGCGGGCGACGCTGTCGGCGTCCGGGCCGCGCAAGGGCTCGACATAGTCCTTCCGGACATCACCCCACCAGTGCCGGCCGGTGAACGGTCGGGGCTCGTCGCTCGGGGTCTCCCGACCGTCGAACGACTCGCGCATGGCAATTCCGATCAGGCGGGACTCGAGCCCGACGTCGGGGACTTCCGTGCGGGTGTAAACCAGAATCGTGCCGACCCGGGAGAGGCGGTAGAGCACTGCCTTGCCATAGCCGTACGTGCCACCGCCTTGGAAGGTGTCGCGCTTCTCACCGACGTTGAGCACGAACGAGACCCAGTCGCGGCGATCGCCTGCGAGTTCGTCGGCGCGAGTGGGACCGCCGAGCCCACGCGTACCGCGGTCCACGACGGACAACAGACGCACGTTCGGGGTCCGCACGAGCCCACCGATGCCCAGGTGAGGTTCTCGCCCATGCGGCGGGCTCAGAAGACGCTCCCAGTTCGGGCGGTGGGTGGGAGCGACCGTGGTGAGCTCGAGGCGATACTCGGTAGGACGGTCGCCGATGCGTGCGTCCCACGAGTTCTGGGCAGTCTCCCTCACGAAAACCGTGAGGGAGTCGACGGACGGGCGGCCGAGCTGATTCCGGATGCCCTCTGAAGCGATCGCTCCCGTCGGCGGGAAGGGCTGCGACCACCACGTCGGCGTCGTCACGTGAGCTCCAGGAACGTCTCGATCGGATCGACGTCGACACGTGCCGCGGCGGCCGGTGGACTCTCCAGATCGACGTCGTAGTCGATGTGGTCAAGGCCGGCGAGGGTCGCATCGCCCGCCAGCCCTGCGACGATCACACGAGGGAAGCCGGGGCCTACTTCGAACGTGCGGCGCTCGGTCACTTCGAAAACCCGTCGCGAGTAGATCTCCCGCTCGATCTCGAGATAGCCGGCCTGCACGAGAGCGCCGAGGAATGCAGCTTGGTCGTCCGTCATCGAGAGGATTTCGTCGACGAGATCAGGGACGGAACGGCCCTGACCAGGGCGGAGCCGGACCCAAGTCAGCAGCAGCCGACCAGAGCCACGGTCGAGCTGCCCGAGACCGTGGATGCGAACGGTGTGGGACTCGAGCGACGTCGTCGACTTGACCTCCAGCGCAATGTCGGCGCGGTGGAAGTCCTGCTCGCTCTTCGCGGGGCCCGTCCAGAACGCGACCGCGCCGGGATCGTGTTCCAGCATCGCCCGTAGCATCGTCAGCTCCCCGAACAGCCCAGCCAGCTCGGAGGGGCTCAAGGTCCGCCTGGACCCCGACAGCAGAGAACGCCAGTCGGCAAGAGTCTGCCGCAGGGCCGCGACCGCCTGGTTCGGCTTGGCTGCGATCCTCTCCACTACTTCGGCGCATAACGCCGTGAAAAGGTCACGCAACCGGTCATCAGCCAGGGCGAGCGCTGCGTACACGTTGTAGCTCGCGTCGTCCTCGAGGATCTGCCGCCGCAGAGTCACTGCGCGACCGTCGATGTCTTCCCTGACGGTGTGTTTCGCGTCGATCGGTACAAGCAGGTACCGCTCGCCGGTGTCGCGGACCGCCGCGAGGACGGGGCCGTGTGGCGTCGCGACGTCGCAGTCGGCCGTCCGGAAAAGACTGACGGGTGGCTTCGCCCCGGCCGCGGACCAGAGCTCCTCGAGGCGCGTGCCGTCCGCAGTCATACGTCGTCCTGGTCGAAGATCGAGGTGTCTTCTTCCTCCACGACTACTTGGGAGAGGTCCGCGCTCATGTACTCGACGTTGGAGTCCTTGTCTCGCGGTTCCGGGAAGACCAGTGCAACTCCCACGACGACGTCGTCGGTCGGGGCGTCGAGCGCTAAGCGTCGCTTGGCTGTCGGCTCCGACCTGGGCTCGATCGGATACAGCAGGAGGAGCCCCTCGGTCGGTCGCTGGTGCCGGCGGAGATCGACGAGGTCCTTGCGGCTCATGCTCGTGGTGTTGGGCGCGTTGAGGTCGAGCGCCTCGTCCCGGCGGCTGGTCAGGGTCTTGATGTCCGCAACGCCGTCGAACTCGCCATCGCCCTCGTGCGGCACCCGGGAGCGTCGGACCATCCGCACGTCCACTCCGTTGCCGAGGTCGCAGCTCTTGATGTCGGGATTGTCCTGCGAGTTGCCGATCACACCGACGCTCCATTGCCCCAGTGCGCCGGCTCGGACCCGTCGCCGGATGTACTCGGATATCCGGACGGTGTCGGCGTCGGATGAGCGCTCGTGGAAGGAGTAACTGCTCAGAAAGTCAAGCACGTCCTCATGCGGAACGCCCGTGAACAGCGCGGTCTCCTCCCGAGACTGTGTGCGAATCCCATCCTTGGCCGCCCGGCCGATGAGTTCGCGTGCAGCCGCGGCGTTTCGCTGCAGCCAGGGCGTGCCGTCGGGTGTGACGTCGAAGAACCGGGATTCGACGAGGAGACCGCCGTAGGCCGCGGTGGCCCGGACAGCGCTGGTCATCTTCGCCTTGGCTGTGATGCTCATCTTCGGATGCGTGCGCAGGCGCACGGCGAAGTTGAGCGGATTGACGCCAGGGTTCATGTAGCGGTTGATGTCCTGGCGCATCTCGGCCTCGACGGTGGCCAGGTGGCTGAACCACTCCTTGAGCTCGTCCGTCATCCAGATGCGGGGCAAGTCCGCGTAGTGGTTGCGGTAGCCGAACCAGCGGCCCATCTGCAGCAACGTGTCGTACGCCGACACGGCGCGGACGAACAGGCTGGAGATCAGGCCCTCCAGCGTCAGGCCGCGCGACAGGGTGTTGCCGCCGACCGCAATGGCCGTGACCGGGCCCGACTCGTAGTTAAGTCTGTCGGTGCTTCTGTAGTTGTCGATCACGACTTTCGTATCGTGGACGACCTTGGGCAGGTGCTCCAGAAGCGCCTCGAATGCGACCGGGATCGCGCCAAGGTCCTCGGCCGGCACAAGCGCCGTCTCTCGGACCCACACGCTCCGTAGCCGGTCAAGCAGCTCGGTGCTGCGGGTGTCGAGCCCGCGCAGCATCCGTTCGCGCAGTTCCACTAACGGGTACTTGAAGCGCTCGTGGACCGCCGTGTCGGTCGTCGTGTGTATGAGCATCGTCGAGTGTGGGTTTCCCCCACCTCGCACCTTTCGCGCGGCTGTGGCCAGCCAGAACCACTCGACGGCACGCCGCAGGGAGTGCGTCATGCTCGGGTAGAAGTCCGCCGCGTCCTTCTTGGTCTTGGGCTTGAGCTCGTCGACCTCCTCGTCGGGCACGGTGCGGATCATGTTGAAGCCGCCCTCGAGCTCCGACGGGTCCTCGCCGGGCAGGAGTTCGCGGCCGAACAGGACCTCGGTGCCGTGGTAGCCCGACGGCTGGGGCAAGTTGACGATGAAGTCGCGGGGATAGAAGTCCTGTTCGTTGCCCGGGTTGATCAGCAGGTTCGCGAACGGGGTGGCTGTGTAGCCGATGTAGCCGACTTTAGGGAACTTGCTCACGACCTCGTAGAGCAACGGGTTGATCTTCGCGGTAGCGACAGTGGACTGGTCGGCTTCGTCGTCGATGATCAGCGTGGGAATGTTCGTCAGGTACTCGCCAGCCGAGTCGAGCCAGTCCCGCAGCTTACGCAGCGGCGCGGTGTTCTTCTTGACGACCAAGAGCATCGTCTGGCCTTTGGACGCGAAGTAGGCCTTCGCGTTGCCACCAGGCGGGGAGAAGTCCTTCTCGGGCGTGGTGACCTCGTACCACTGGGCAGGGTTGGGGTGAATCAGGTCGTCGCCGAGGCGGAGCTGGGTCTGCCGCCGCAAGGTGTTGTGAATGCCGGACAGGACGATGAAGAGCTTGTAGCCGCGGTCGGCGGCCTTGGCCATGACGGCGGTGAAGTTCGTGGTCTTGCCGGACTGGACGAATCCGACGACGAGGCCGCGGGTCTGGAAGGCGTTCTGTTTCGGGTGGTCAAGCAGCGAGAGGATCTTCGTTGACGCCTCGTCGACGGACTTGATGTTCGCCGCGCCGAAGTTCTTCTTCTGCATCGACCTCACGATGGCTGGCCAGTTGCGGTCGGTGTCCTTCGGACCCGTGTACCAGGTGATCCGACCGTCCAGCCACACCGAGGGAGGCTCGTCGAGGTTTCGGATCCGGACGGTCTCGGCCTCGTGCTTCTCCCGGACCTTTTGGATCACTGCTGGGTTCATGCCCATGGCCTCAAGGTCGTCAGCGGCTTCTTTGGGAGAACTGACGTCGGCGTATTTCAAGAAAACCTCATAGGCCTTCTCGACCTGCGCCTCCGACACCTCAACGGCCACTTGACACCCCCTCGGACCTCGTGCACTTGTTCAGAAGGCTAATCAACCGTTGGCGGCGCTGCATAGGGGCCTGCTCCATCCGACGGACTCGCTGCGGCACTGGAGACTAGGTCTCCTTCGAGCGCCCGCAGTTGAATCTTGTCGCGAGGACGACATAGGTACCTGTTGGCTGGCCACGCCAGCACGACCGCCTCAAGTGCACGCGGTCGGTGGATCTTGGTCTATGCCCTGGTCCACGAACTGCTGCCCACCGATGCCGGACACGTCCATCTTGACGCAACTAGCGCCCGCTGTGACCAGGGGTTCCGGGCATCCGCAGGACAGCGTCCTGACTACGGATCAGAAGGTCAGGGGTTCGAATCCCTTCGGGCGCACTGTCTGGTCGAGACAGTAATCAACGGACCGGGTGCTTTGCACTCGGTCCGTTGTGCATCTACGGCTTCTTCAGCCGAGCCAGCACCGCACGCGTCTGGGTCTGCGCGATCGACGACAGATCATCCATCTTCAGCGGGGCCTCGCCAGGAGCCCGGTGGACCGCGACCTGGATTTCCACCGTCACGTTGCTGTCCTCCACTCCCACGATGTAACTCGCGCCCGGGCCGGTTTCCGTGGTGCTGCCCGCGCGCCAATAGTTGCGCGTGCCGAGTCCGGCGATCGTGCCGGAGGTCCAGCCCTGCGACGGTTTGGTGTTCCACTGCTCGTACGCCGGCGGCCGGTCCAGCGAGGCGAACTCCGCGCGGACGGCGATCCCCGCCTCGTTGGTGGCGACGCCGTCGGTCTTGGACGTGCTGGTGTAGCGGAGGCTGCAGCTCAGGTCGCCGCCGTAGCCGTCGCTTGGCTGGCCTTCCCGGTGGACCGGCGGGATCGGGGTGGCGGACCATTTCGCCAGCGGCTTGGGGTCGAGCAGATCGCAGGCGTTGGAGATCCCGCTCATCGAGTACTTGCCCGGTGGCGCGGTGGGCGAGGCCGTGGTGGACGGGGTCGGGGCGGCGGACGGGGTCGGCTTCGCTTCCGGAGTGGGCGAGCCGCCGCTGAGGGACAGGCCGATCGCGATTCCGACGCCCAGGATCACGACCAGTCCGATCGCGCCCGCCACGAGCACTCCCGGCTTGGGGCCCGGCGGTTTCGCCGGCGGGGGATAACCGAATCCCTGGCCGGGCGGCGGATATGGTTGTCCGGCAACGGGATGGTTGCCAGGCGAGTGGGTCATCGAATCCCTTTCAGCCCGTTCAACGCCTTCCGGGCCTGTGCTTCGGCGATCGGCTGGACCTCGGCGCGGTGCATCTGCGCGACCTCCCGGGTACGGCTGAAGTTGAGCCGGACGCGGACCGAGACGTTCTGGTCCACCGCGCAGAGGACGTAGCGCGTGTTCGCGACCAGTTCGCCGTAGACCTCGGAGTGCCAGAAGCCCTCGGTGCCGACTCCGGTGATCGGCCCGGATGCCTTGCCCTCGCCGGTCTTGGCCAGGGTGCCGCGTTTCCAGCTCTCGTAGGAGGACGGCGCGGTGCCCTCGGTGAAATCGACGTCGAGGAGGATTTCGGCGGAGTTCAGGAGATCGTCGCTGGTGTAGCGGA
This sequence comes from Amycolatopsis nivea, assembly GCF_004522235.1. GTDB lineage: Bacteria > Actinomycetota > Actinomycetes > Mycobacteriales > Pseudonocardiaceae > Amycolatopsis > Amycolatopsis nivea. The sequence continues at coordinate 113,788 of NZ_SDLT01000030.1, read as the reverse complement.
GCTGGCAGCTCAGGCTGCCGGCGTCGTGCTCGCTCGGGCGGACTTCCTTGTGCTCGGGCTGGCCCTTGGGCGTGGGCGACCACTTCTTCAACGCGGCGGGATCGACGAGATCGCAGGCATTGGCGACGTTGTTCATCGAATAACCCGGCGCGGCGACCGGTTTCGGCGGCGGATCGGACGACTGCCCGGCCACGACTCCGACGGCGATCCCGGTGCCCAGCACGACCACCAGCGCGGCGATCCCGCCGATGATCCAGCCGGTCCGCCGGGGTTTCGGAGGAGGCGGCGGGTATCCGTAACCGACGGCGGCGAAAGGATTCGTCGGCGGCTCTTCGCGCCCGTTGTCGGTCATCCCCCGCAGCCCTCCGCCCAGCGAACCGGGCGACCCAGCCTGGCTCGGCCCGACTATATCCATCCGCTTCCGCCGAGGCGAGACACTGATCACTCTCGTCCCGGGTCCGATGCAACGCTGTCGTGGCGAGCGGGGACATGGGGTTGTGACGACAGTTTCGGAGCAGGGGCGGGGGTGGGGGATGTCGGCCGAGGACGACGTCCCGGACATCCCCGGTGGCGACCAGGAGCTGTGGGCGCGAGCCGCGGCGGGCGACGTCGTGGCGTTCTCGGAGTTGTTCGACCGGCACGTCAGCGCGGTGTGGAACTACGCGTACCGGTTGACCGGGTCCTGGGCCACCGCCGAGGACCTGGCTTCGCTGACCTTCCTCACCGCGTGGCGACGCCTCGGCGAGGTGACGTTGGTGAACGACAGCGCCCGGCCGTGGCTGTTCACGGTGACCGCCAACCTGGCTCGCCGGGAACAGCGCCGCCTCGGCCGGTTCGCGGCTGCGCTGCCGCGGCTGACACGCACCACTGTCGTGCGCGATCACGCGGAGGACGTGGCCGGTCAGATCGACGCGGACCGACGGCTGAAGGTCGTGCTGACCGCGGTCGCGAAACTGCCTCGGGCCGAACGGCGGGCTGTTGAGCTTTGCCTGCTTGGCGGTTTGTCGACCGCGGAGGGCGCCGCGGTGCTCGGGATCGCCGAACCGAGCGTGCGGGCGCGGATTTCGCGAGCGCGCGCCCGGTTGCGGGAGCTCCTGCGAGACAACGACGTATTGGCTGGGGAGGAGTTCTGATGGCCGACGATCTCAACCTGCCGCCCGAACGGCCGATGCCGGATCTCCTGAAGGAATCCATGTGGAACCGGCTCGTTCCGGAACTGCGCGCACGGCGGCGGCGGAAACTGGGCCTGCCACTGGCGGTCGCCGCGGGAGTCGGCGGGCTGGCTTTGGGCGCGACGCTGGTGTTTTCGCCGGTGCACGACGCCAGTCCGGGCGTGACGCGGGTTCCGGTCGGTGCCAAGCCAGCCGCCAGCGACGCGCGAGTTCTCAAGGCCTGTCTCGACAGCTCACCCTCTTTCGGAGTCGCGTTGTCTGACCCGGGAAGTTGGCGCTCGACGCTCAGGGTCGATCAGGACGCGAAGCGGGGTTACCTCGTCATCCGCAATGCTTCGCTCGCGGCGGTCTGCGTTCTCGACCACGGCCAAGGTTCCGACAGCAACTCAGGCCTGATGGTCACCGACAACAGGGGCTGGGTGCACGGGCGCGAGAGCTACGCCTTCCTCAACGCCGCCCGCCCGATCTGCGGATTCAGCAGTGTCGTCAATCCCCGCCAGCCGAGCGTCGTGTTCGGGGTCGCCAGCCCCGACGTGGCCAAAGTGGAGCTGTACGGGCCGGACGACGCGATGACGCCCGCCTTGCTGAAGGACGGAACTTTCGTCGTGAAATTCGTCGAGGGCGATTCTCCGCATGACGATTACAGCCGAAAATTCCGGGTGACCATGCGCGACGGGCAAGTCCGCGACGTTCCGGGGAGATAGCACCGGACCTGTCTTCGCGCGAAGACTGCTGGGGGAAACGTAATAATGGCACTGGGTTTGACGACGCCTCGATCAGGTCAGGCGCAGCCGATTTCTGTCCGAAGACGGGTGGATTGGCTGCTTCTCGGCGTGGCGGCCGCGTCGACGTTGGTCTTTGTTGTGGTGCACGGTCATCTGATCGACGACACCTATATCACCTTGAGCTACGCCCGCAATCTCGCTTTCCATGGAAATTGGGGATTGCTCGCCGACAGCACCTCGAATACGGCAACCTCGCCGTTGAATGTGCTTTCCCTGGCGGCGTTGACGTTCGTGCTGCGGGACGCGATTCTCGCTGCGGGCGTGTTGTATGTGGCGTGTCAGGTGCTGCTGGTGCTGGCGCTGCGGAGGCTGGGCGCGAGCACCGGATTGCCTCGCTGGTTTCCGGTTCTCGCGACTGCGGCGCTGACGGTGAATCCGCTGCTGGTGTCGTCGATCGGCATGGAAGTGCAACTCGGCGCGGCCGGACTTGGCTGGCTCCTGGTCTTTTCCGTGGAGCGGCGGCCATTCGCATTCGGGCTGGTTGCTGGTGCGCTGAGCCTGGTCCGAGTCGATCTGCTGCTCTTCGCCGGAGTGATTTTCCTGTTCCGGCGGCGATTCTGGGTCGACGGCCTGCGCAGCGTGCAAGGCGCGGCGCTGGTCGCGTTGCCCTGGTTCGCGTTCAGTTGGGTCGTCTTGGGAGCCGCCGTTCCGGACACGCTGGTCATCAAGACCCTGCAAGGCGCGCGAAAGGCTTGGGGGAAATGGGAATTCGGCAACGGCGTCGGACTGTACTGGCAGAACCTGCCGGGACAAACGGTGCTCGCGTTCTTGTGCGTCGGGTTGGCGGCGCTGGCCGGGTTGCGCTGGCTGGTCCTGGCGCTGCGCGGTGACGCGGCTTGCCGTCGGCTGCTCCCGTGCGCGGCGCTAGCTGTAGCCGGAGCGGGGCACAGCCTGGCGTACGTTCAGCTGAAAGTGCCGCCGTACCACTGGTATTACGGCCCCGGAATCGTCGCGGCGACGCTGTTCGTCTGTGCGGTCGTGGCTCGCTCCGCCCACCGAATCGAGCGCGTAGCCGGGACAGCTGTCGTCGTGGCTTTGGTCGGTGCCAGTGTGGTCGGCTATGCCGGGGCCGGTCTGCCGCGGGATTTCGCCCCGTTCACGTCCAACTACACCACGAGCGCGCAGTACGCCGAGATCGGCCGCGAAGTGGGCAGGCTGGCGGCCGGGAGAACGGTCGGCACTGCCGACGAGATCGGCGTGCTGGCTTACACCTGCGACTGCGCGATCGTCGATGTGTTTTCCGACCGCGGCCGCATGCCCGGGGCGATCGCCGAACTGGAGGCGCGGGCCGGGCATCTGTCGCGTGGGCTGCTCCGGGTGAACTTCGCCTTCTTCGACTACACCGCACGGCCGCGAAAGCTGGACCTCGCGTTGGAGCGGGTTTGGGGTCCGCCACCGCCGGATTACCTTGCGCACTGGACGATTTCCGCACCGCTCTACGGGCGCGCGGAGTTGTACCTGGTCAAGGTGCAGTAACCACGGCCATGGCTCCCGCACCGGAAGCGCGAAGCCGGAGACACCTCCCGTTCACCTGCCCTGCTTAAGGTCGGCCGCATGTTGCGGGACGTGCGGGAGTACATCGATCGGCTCGGGATCGACGGGCATTCGGTCGCCGAGGACCACGACGACGATCCGGTGTTGATCGACGCGTTCGGCAAGGCCGTCGACACCTGGCGGGAGAACTATCCGTACGACGAGCGGATGCCGCGCGAGGAGTACGACGAGACCAAGTATCTGCTCCAGGTCGAACTGCTCAAGCTGCAGAATTCGATCAGCGAGACCGGCAGCCGGCACGTCATTCTCTTCGAAGGGCGCGACGCCGCGGGCAAGGGCGGCACCATCAAGCGGTTCATGGAGCACCTCAACCCGCGGCACGCTCGTACGGTCGCGCTCGCCAAGCCCAGTGACCGGGAAGCGCACCAGTGGTATTTCCAGCGCTACGTCCAGCATTTGCCGACCGCCGGCGAGATGGTGTTGTTCGACCGGTCCTGGTACAACCGGGCCGGGGTCGAGCAGGTGATGGGGTTTTGCTCGCCCGACCAGTACGAGCAGTTCATGCACCAGGTGCCGCTGTTCGAGGAAATGCTCGTGGAGAGCGGGATCACGGTCACGAAGTTCTGGTTTTCGGTGACTCAGGCCGAACAGCGCACCCGGTTCATCATCCGGCAGGTCGACCCGGTGCGGCAGTGGAAACTGTCCCCGATGGACCTGCAGTCGCTCGACAAATGGGACGACTACACCGCGGCCAAGGAGGCGATGTTCCTCCGCGCGGACAACGATCACGCGCCGTGGATCACGATCAAGAGCAACGACAAGAAACGCGCCCGGATCAACGCGATGCGGTACTTCCTATCCCGGTTCGACTACGAGGGCAAGGACGAAAAGATCGTCGGGGAACCGGATCCGCTGATCGTGAAGCGCGGGCGGGACGCGGTGGGCGACTGAATCTCGTCAGTCCAGCACGTCGGGTTCTTCCTCCACGATCAGGTCCTCCAGCAGGCGGAAGTTGTTGCGCGCCATGTTCGCGCTGCCGAATTGCCGGGCGGCGAGCGTGGCTTCTTCGGCGGTCATCACGCGAGGCGTACCGGCGGCTTCGGCGAGGAGTTGCATCTGGCAGGCGCGTTCCATCGTGATGAACCACCACGCCGCCTCGCCGACGCTGCGGCCGACGGTCAGCAATCCGTGGTGGCGAAGGATTGCCGCGCGTTTCGAGCCGAGCCGGGCGGCGATGCGCACGCCCTCGTCGCGTTCCAGGACCAAGCCTTTGTACTCGTCGAAAAGCACGTGGTTTTCGTAGAAGGCACAGGATTCCTGGATAATCGGGTCCAGCAAACGATTCAACGCTGACCACGCGCGGCCGTGGATCGTGTGCGCGTGTGCGACGGCGACGACGTCCTCGCGGGCTTCGTGGATGGTCGAGTGGATGGCGAAGGCGGCCTTGTTCGTGCGCCGCGTTCCCTCGACCACTTTTCCGTTCTCGTCAAGGAGAAGCAGGTCGCTGACCTTGATCCGGGAGAAGTGCACCGCGTACGGGTTGACCCAGAACCGGTTCGGGAACTCGGGGTCGCGCGCGGTGAGGTGCCCGGCGATGCCCTCGTCGAAGCCGTACCGGGCGAACATCCGGAAGGCGACGGCGAGCTGGCGTTTGCGGTGCGCGCGTTCGGCGGCAACGGAATCCAGGCGTTCGGGCAGGGTGTCGAGGTCGAGTTCGGCTACCGGGGCGTCGGTCATCAGCATCTCCCAACGTTGCCTGTCTGGCAACTAGCGTGCCTCGGAGGCACAACGGGAGTCAAGCGATCACGACGAGGACTTCCGCGTCCGGCGCGCCGCGCAGGGTGTGGTCGGTGCTGCCGGGGAACTGCGCGGAGTCGCCCGCGGCCAGGAGGTGGGTTTCGCCGGCCAGGGTCAGTTCGAGCTGACCGCTGACGACGTGCAGCCACTCTTCGCCGCGGTGCTGGGTCGGACGAGGTGGGACGGACTTGCCCCGCAGCGTCACGAGCGTCGCCTCAAGCGCGGACGACGGCGGGGACAGGTGGGTCATGGAAGCGCCGCGAGTGCCGTACGTGACGGCGTCCTCGCGCTTGACGATCGGCGAGCGGCGTTCCTCGGCAGCGACGAGATCGGCGACGCTGACGTCCAGCGCCCGCGCGAGAACCACCAGCGTGCCGAGGCTCGGCACCCGCTGGCCGCTCTCGACCCTGGACAGGTAGCCCGGCGTGAGGTCCGCGGCGGCGGCGACCTTGTCCAAGGTCAGGCCGCGTTCGAGGCGAAGCTCGCGCAATCGTCGCGTGATCCGCTGCTCGGCTTCTTCCGCCTCCTGGCTCATCCCCCCACTGTAAGCGGCTCAGCCCTCGAGGAACTCCAGCCGGTTGCCGACCGCATCGAAGGTGTGGAACCGCCGCCTGCCGGGGATTTCCGCGGGGTCGGCCCACGTCACGGACCGACCGGAGGCTTCGATCGCGGCGGCGACCGCATCCACGTCGACCACGAACGCCGGGTGCGCCTTGAGCGCCGGACGGAAATCCGCCTCGACGCCGACGTGCAGTTCGCCGTCCGGCCCGCCGACGCCGGGCACCTGGAACCAGCAGCCGCCGCGTGCCGCCAGCAGCGGCGGTTTCGGCAGTTCCGGCCAGCCGAGCACACCGGTGTAGAACGCGCGTTCGTCGTCCTCCGCGCCCGCTGGGCAGGCGACCTGCACGTGATGGATCATGCCTCGAAACCTACGCCAGCTCAGCGGGTTTCGGCTCCGGGAAAGCGTAGAACCGCACGGCCAGATCACGCGCCTCGTCGGACGGACCGGGTTTGCGCGCGGCGTAGCGGTGCACCAGTTCCAGGTACTCCGCCTCGAACTCCTTCAAGTCCTTGTGGCTCAGCCGGATGCCGGCGCGGCTCCCGGCGGTCCAGCCGTCGAAGGTGTCGCGGCGTTCGGCGGCCCAGGCCATCAGGCGCACCTCGCGGTCGTACTTCGCGTCCAGGTAGGCGGCCAGCTTCGGCCGGTCCTCCTCGGGGAAGTCCTCCGGCCTGGCTTCGTTCGTGCTCTGCGGGACAGAGTGCCAGCGGCCGTCGCGGGCGCGGCGTGTGTATCCGGCGTGGGTGAGGGTCAGCAGCGCGGCCGGAACGTCGATCGACGGGATCTGCGTGCGCAGTTCGGCCGACGTGGCGGGCAGCAACCGGAGCAACCGCTGGTAGTTCGGGTTCGTGTGCACAGCGATGTCGCGCATGGTCAACGGCCGCGGTCGCGCGTTCCCGGCGAGCAGAGCACGCGCACGCAGCATCAGGAACACCGCGATCGGCACCTCCGCGAGCAACGCGGTGCCGAGGCTGGCCCACTGGTCGGGGCCGCCCCAGTCGAGGACGACGTCGAACCACGCGTCGCAGCACAGCAGCGCGGCGGTCGCGGCCAGCATCGGCACCGAGGCGCGGCTGCGGCGCATCCCGAGCAGCACGGAGGCGGCGAAACACAACAGCAGAACGATGTCGAAGCCGACCCAGGCGACCCGCCACTGGCTCGTGTCGAAGTGCTCGGGCAGGGTCAGCCCGAGGTAGACGGTCCACGGCACCAGGAACACCGCGATACCGGCGAGGATGGCGAGAAGCACGCGTCGGAACACTCGATCGACGCTAGCCGCGCCGGCGCCGGGGAACATCGGGGAAGTTCCCGGAGATCGACCCCGAGAAAGCGTCTACTGTGGACGGTCGGCGGCGAGGGCCTGCCAGTGGTCGGCCTCGGCGGTCGCGCCGCGGGCGCGCAGCATCCGGGTCAGGCTCAGCATGCCCTGGACGTCGCCGGTTTCCGCGGCGACCCGGAAGCAGCGTTCGGCCTGCGCCAGGTCGCTGCGGGCCTCGGCGAGATGCCCCAGATTGGTGAGCGCGGGGATGCTGCCGTGCTCGGCGGCCTTGCGGTACCAGGCCGCGGCCTCGCCGTCGTCGCGCCGATTGCGGGCGAGGACGCCGAGGTTGGTCATCGCCGCCGCGTCGCCCGCCTCGGCGGCTTCGAGGTACCAGGTCTCCGCTTCTTCGAGGTCGCCCCGGCGGTGCAGCAGCAGCCCCAGCCGCACCTTCGCCTCGACGTGTCCGCCCTTCGCGCCGCGACGGAACCATCGCTCGGCGTCGCCCTCCCGGTTGGCCCGTTCCGCTTCCCGGCCCAGCAAGCAGGTCGCGGAGAGTTCGCCCGCGTCCGCCGCGGCTCGCCACCAGTGCGCCATTTCCTCGGGTGCGCCGAGTTCTCGCAGGACAGCGCCGAGGTCCAGCATCGCGGTCGCGTCGCCGTCCTCGGCGGCCGCGCGGCACCAGCCCTCGGCGTCGGAGTACCGGCCGTCTTGGACCAGCAGGTGGCCCAGCAGCCCGGCCGCCTCGGTCGCGCCGGCCTGGAACGCGGCGGCGTACCAGTGTTCGGCGTCGCCGAGACGACCCTGGTTTTCGCAGGTACGGGCGTATCCGACCATCCCGTGCGGTTCGCCGGCCTGCGCGGCTTCGTGGTACCAGCGGGCGGCTTCTTCGTCGGCGCCGCGTTCGGCGAGCAGATGGGCCAGCGCGGTCATGGCGATCCGGTCGCCGCCGTTCGCGGCCCGCCGGTACCACTCCTCGGCCTCCGCCGCATCGCCGCGTTCGCGCAGGTCAGCAGCGACCCGCGTCATCGCCACGACGTTGCCGCCCTCCGCCGCCTTCCGGCGCAGGTAGTCATCGACTCGGGTGTTCCACTTCCGCAGCCGCCCGGGCATCTCGCACCCGCTCCTTTCCGGCTCCCCACTCAAGTCAATCGTTTCGCGACGCGCCCGCGTGACACCTTCGCGAGCGTTATCCACCCCCGCTGATCTGGGCTTTTTCGTTGACCGGCAACAACTGGCCCGACGTGGTCCTTGCCACGGCTCGAGCGCTGCCGAGAGTGTCTGCGCGATTACCGGCCCGGCGACAGGCATACTCCGGCTCCCCGAAGTCCCCGCCCGAGAGGATCCCGCGCACCATGGCCCGGCCGTTCCCCACCAAGCGCACCGTGCTGCTCGCGGTCGTGCTGCTCATCGCTGTCGTCGGGTTTTGGTACGGCCAGCGAGAAGTCGGCAACACCCAGTCCGAGGCGGCGCCCGCGTCCGCCGCGGACGCGACGAAGCAGCTGTCCGAGCTGAAGATCGGCGCGCGCGGCACCATGACCGGCTATTCGCGCGACAAGTTCAAGCACTGGGACAGCCAGGGCGACAACTGCGACACCCGCGAGGCCGTCCTCAAGCGCGCGGGCAAGGACGTCAAGGCGGGCAGCGACTGCAAGCCGACGTCGGGCACCTGGCTCAGCGTGTACGACGGGCAGACCTGGACCAAGGCGACCCAGCTCGACATCGACCACATGGTCCCGCTCGGCCAGGCCTGGGTGAGCGGCGCGCGCGACTGGACGCAGGAGAAGCGCGAGCAGTTCGCGAACGACCTCACCCGGCCGCAGCTGTTCGCGGTGACGGCGAGCGTGAACCGGCAGAAGAGCGACAAGGCTCCGGACGAGTGGAAGCCGCCGCTGGTGTCGTTCTGGTGCACCTACGCGACCGACTGGGTCACGGTGAAGCACTACTACGGGCTGACGATCACCGACATGGAGAAGAACGCGCTGCAGGACATGCTGAAGCGCTGCCCAGCGTGACAAGCTGGGCCTCATGGCGACCTTCGCACTGATCCACGGGGGCGGCGGCAGCGGCTGGGACTGGCACCTGGTCGCCGCGCGGCTCGAGGCGTCCGGCCACGAGGTCGTGGCACCGGACCTGCCCATCGAGAACCCGCGGGCGACGCTGACCGAGTTCACCGACACCGTCGTCTCGGCGATCGGCGACGCGCAGGACGTCGTCGTGGTCGGCCATTCCTACGGCGGGTTCACCGCGCCGCTCGTGGCGGAACGAGTCGGCGCGCGGCTTCTCGTGTTCGTCGCCGGGATGGTGCCCGCGCCGGGCGAAGCTCCGGGGGAGTGGTGGGGCAACGTCGGCTTCGAGTCGGCCGAGGGGTTGAGCGTCAGCGAGCAGTTCATGGCGGACGTCCCGGCCGAGCTGGCGGAGGAAAACGAGCGGCGCGGACGGGATCAGAACAGCGCCGAGTACAGCGTTCCGTGGCCGGGCGAGCGGCTGCCGGACGTGCCGACGAAGGTCTTGCTCTTCCGCGACGACCGGTTCTTCGCCGCGGATCTGCTGCGCCGGGTCGCGCGCGAGCGGCTGGGAGTGGACGCGGACGAGATGGCCGGCTCCCATCTCGCGCTGCTGAGCCGTCCGGACGAACTGGCGGACCGCCTAATGGCGTATTACGCGACGGTGGCTGGCTAACCAGGCGCTGTCCCAGTTGCGACATGTCGCAACGGCGACACCGCGAGCTAGTGACGTGAACCCCGGCTCGCCCCGAATCTTGTGCGATGACGTGGAGATCACGAGCCATCACTCTCGGCTGCACGGGCGCACTGGTCGCGGCACTCGGCCACGCGGCGCCCGCGGCGGCCGAGCCCGCGAGCGGTTCACCGGCGCCTGGTCCCGGTGAACGGCACACTGTCACCTTGCTCACCGGTGACGTCGTGCAAGTCGAAAGCGTCCAAGGCGGCAGGCAGATCGCGACGGTCCGGCCGGGCAAGGGGCGGGAGAACATCCGCTTCACGCAGTCCGAAGTGGACGGAAAACTGCAGGTCATCCCGGCCGACGCGGTGTCGCTCGTCGCGGACAAGCGCCTCGACAAAGCCCTGTTCAACGTCACCGACCTGATCGCGCAGGGGTACGCCGACGAGTCGAGCCCGACGGTGCCGATGATCGCGCACTACGCCAAGGGCGTCTCGATCGCTGCCGCGCCGGCGCTCGCCGCCACCACGCAGGGCGCCGAACTGCCCAGCGTGAACGGCCGTGCGGTGCGGGAAGACAAGAAGCGCGCCGGGGAGTTCTGGAAGTCCTTCACCGGTCCGCACGCGGCTTCCGTTGCGGTGGAACGGATTACGCTGGACCGCAAGGTGCACGCGTCGCTCGACCGCAGTGTCCCGCAGATCGGGGCGCCGGAGGCGTGGGCGGCCGGATTCGACGGATCCGGCGTCGCGGTCGCCGTGCTCGACACCGGCTACGACCCCAACCACCCGGACCTCGCGGGCAAGGTCGCGAAGTCGGCCAACTTCTCGACCAGCCCGGACGTCGTCGACCGGTTCGGCCACGGCACGCACGTCGCGGCGACCATCGCGGGCACCGGCGCGGCCGCGGGCGGCACGCGCAAGGGCGCGGCACCCGGCGCGAAGCTGTACGTCGGCAAGGTGCTCGGCGACGACGGCACGGCCTCGTCTTCCGAAGTCCTGCAAGGGATGGAGTGGGCCGCGAACTCCGGCGCCAAGGTGATCAACATGAGCCTCGGCGGCGGCGCGACCGACGGCACGGACGACCTCAGCGTCGGCCTCAACGAACTCACCGCCCGCACTGGCGCGCTGTTCGTGGTCGCCGCGGGCAACGACGGCCAGGAAGGCGCGTCGACCATCGGCACGCCGGGCACCGCGGATTCCGCGCTGACCGTCGGCGCGGTGGACCGCAAGGACGAGCTGGCCCCGTTCTCCAGCATGGGCCCGCGGCAGGGCGACCAAGCCGTGAAGCCGGACATCACCGCGCCCGGCGTGGGAATTGTCGCGGCGCGCGCGGCCGGCACTTCGCTCGGCGAGGTGGTGGATCAGTACTACACCGCTGCGTCCGGCACGTCGATGGCGACTCCGCATGTCGCTGGCGCGGCGGCGATTCTGGCGCAGCGGTATCCACAATGGACCGCTCAGCAGCTCAAGGACGGCTTGGCCAGCACGTCGAAGCCTTCTGCGGGACTGAACGCGTTCCAGCAGGGCGGCGGGCGAGTGGACGTCGCGGCCGCGGCGGTGCGTCCCGGAGTCTTCGCGACCGGCACGCTGAACCTCGGCCCGGTAACCAACGACAGCGGTCCGGTGCGCAAGGAAATCACTTACACCAACACGACTTCCGCGCCGGTCACTCTCACGCCGAAGCTCGACCTGCGCCGCGGTGACGGTGCCACTCCTGGCGACGCGGTGAAGCTCGACAAGTCCACTGTGGAGGTTCCGGCCAACGGGACCGCGACAGTCGCGATCACTGTCGACTCGGCCGCGCTGGTGCCTGGCAACTACACCGGCAGCGTTCTCGTCGGCGCCGTGCACACGACGGTCGGCCTGGTGAAGGAACCGCCGAAGCACAAGGTGAGCATCACCGGCATCGGGCGCGACGGCAAGGCGTACCCGATGGATCTGCAGCTCTTCGGCGACGACATGCGGTACGACATCGTCCGGACCATCCAAAGCGACCATCCGTTCGTCACCGAACTCCCGGAGGGCACCTACTACGCCCGCGGGATGTTCCACACCGGACTGGCTCCGGACGAGGAACTCGCGATCGTGCTCAAGCCCGAGTTCACCATCACCAAGGACCTGAACCTGGTGCTGGACGCGCGGAACGCGGTGCCGGTCGAGATCAAGACGCCGCGGCCGTCGACGCTGGAAAACATCATCAGCAGCTACGCGCACCGCGAATTCGGCTCCCGCAAGATCTCGAACTACGTCATGGAATTCCCCGGCGTCCGGCACATCTACGTGACGCCGACGCAGAAGGTGAAGAACGGAACGTTCGAATTCGGCTCCCGGTGGCAGCTCACCGCGCCGATGCTGACCGCGACCACGTTGCCGTGGCTCGGCATCAAGACCGAACTGTTCTACTACGCCTCGTCCCCGACTATTTCCGGGATGAAATGGCTCGACGTCGTCCCGGTCGACGCGAACAAACCGGAGCAATACGCCAAGGCGCGCGGGAAAATCGCGGTGGTGACTCCCGCGAAGGACGGCACCAACCCGGAAGAGGCGGCGAAGCTGGCCGCCGCCGCGGGCGCCGCGATGGTGATGGTCGTCAGCCTGCCCGACGAGCACACGTACGCGCACTGGCAGCCGCGCGGCAAGCGGTTGCCGATTCCCGCCGTGCGGGTCACGAACGAACAGGGCATGAAGCTGGCTGACCGGGCGAAATTCGGTTTCACGAGCATGCTCCTGCACGGCACGCCGGTGAGCCCGTACCTGTACGACATCATGCAGGTGACGCACGACCAGATTCCGGACAAGATCGTCTACCAGGTCAGCGAGCGCAACACCGCGACGGTCACCGCGAATTACCACGCGACCGGCAAGGACGAGTGGCTTTCCGAGCAGCGGTTCGGCTGGCGGCCGTGGGAAAAGACCGCGATCAACCAGTATCAGCGGTACGCGCACACCGGAACCGCCCGCGAGGAAATCGTTTCGACCGACGAGACGATCTGGCAGCACCGGGTGAACAACAAGCTCAGCTGGGACACTTTCCAGCCGCTAGGGGTCGGCATGCTCGAACAGCCGCATACGCTCAACCCCAGACAGCGAGCGACGGAAAACTGGTACGCGCCGGTGGTCCGCCCGGCGATCCCGCGCGGAGCCGGACTGGAAACCTCGCGCACCGGCGACACTTTCGCCTTCCGCATCCCGGAGTTCGCCGATCCGGAAACCTCGCACTACGCGTTCTCCGAAGCGGAATTGGGCGATGAGCAACCGGACCAGGTGAGCGCGAAGCTTTACCAGGACGGAAAACTCGTCAAGGAAGGCCCGGCGGCGTGGGGCAAGTTCCCCGCTTCGGCGGACCCGGCGAAGTACCGGCTCGACCTGGCGCTGACCAAGTCCACTCCGGACTGGGCCTACGGCACGCACACCGAAACGTCGTGGACCTTCGGGTCGAAGCGGCCCGCCGAAGGCAAAACGGACCTGCTTCCGTTGCTGCAGGTGGATTACGGCGTGCAGACCGATCTGGCGCAGCAGACCCGCGCCGGGCGTTCGCTGCCGGTCGAGTTCACCGTCCGCAACCAGGACGGCATGGCCGCGCCGAAGAATCCGCGGCTGACCGTCGAAGTGTCCTATGACGACGGTCGCACGTGGACGAACGTCAAGCGGATGGACAGCCTCGGCGGCGGCCGCTTCCGCGCCGTGGTCGACCATCCGCGGCTGGACCGCACCAACGGATTCGTCGCGCTGCGCGTTCACGGATCCGACGGAGACGGGAACGCGGTGCAGCAGACGGTGATCCGGGCCTACGGGCTCTCCTGAGAAAGAGGCAGCCGGATAACCCCCACGCGGTTATCCGGCTGCCGCAGGCTCGTCGAGCCAGCCCTGCCTGCTGACCTCCCACGCCAGCTGCATCCGGGTCTGCACGTTCATCCGGGTCATCAGGTCGTGGATCCGCCGCTGCACGGTCCGCTGGCTCACCGCGAGCCGCGTCGCGATCGCCTTGTCGGTCACCCCGGCGACCAGCAGCGACAGCAGGTGCAGTTCGTCGCGGTCCGGACCGGCGCCGCCGGGAGCGTCCTGCGGAGTCCCGTCCGCGCGCAGCGGCCACGCGCGTTCCCAATAGCTTTCGAACAACGCGATCAGCGCGGCCAGCAGACTGCTCTCGCGGATCAACGCGGCGGTCGGTTCGCCGGAGCCGTCGAGATTCTGCACCAGCGGGCACAACGCGATGGTGCCGTCGGCGATCGCCAGCCGCACCGGAACCACGGTGGACGACCGCGCCTCCTCGCCGTGCCGGATCCCGTGCGCGACGTTCTCGATCATGCCGGGCTCTTCCAGCATCGCCCGCTCGTAAACGACCCGGTACCGCACGCCGCGAGCCAGCGCGTCGTATTCGTCGGCGTTCTCGCCCGACGCCATCGCGATGTGCCCGGCCCGGCAGAACCACAGCAACTCGTGCCGGGCGCCGACCTGGATGTTCGTCAGCTGCTGCCGGATCGCCGCGCTGCCGGTGATCACCTCGACCAGCTGGGTCGCGTCCCGCCGTCGCGCACCGCCGCGGTACTCCTCGGCCATCCGGCTCACCGCGGTGCGCGCCCACTCCAGGGATTCCTGCCCGCGCATCAGCAACGGCCCGAACGCGACGTCCGGCGGCGACGGCGCGTACCGTGGCTCGTCCCCGGCGACGAGGCTGACCAGCCCCTTGGCGTGCAGCGAACGCAGGATCGCCGACACCTGCGCCGCGCTCAGCCCCAACTGCTCGGCCACCTGCCGCGGTCCGGCGTCGAACATCCCCACGAGGAGCCGGTAGACCCGCTCTTCCTCCCCAGTCACCCCGATTGCGTCCAGCATCCGGCGAGCGTAAGGCACCGGCAACGGGAGCGAACGAGACAAAACCGGACAGCGCCCGCCGGGGACCAGTCCCGGCGAACCGGACTACAACCGAGCCTGCCGTCCCCGACCAGGAGGCTCGACGATGACCGACGACCCCCGCCCCGCGACGTCCCCCAGCCCGGGTGACCAGGCCTTCCCGGGAAGATCGCGCAAGCCGCTCGCCCGGCGGCCGGCGCTGTGGATCGGACTCGCGTCCGCGGCGTGCTTCATCACCGGGATCGTGTTCTTCCTGCTGCCGGTGACTGCCCTTTATTACCTCGACGACGCCGGGAACCCGGCCGACGTCCGGGCGATCTACGGCACGCGAAGCGACCAGATGCTGGGGCTTCCGGCGAATATGTTCGGCCAGGGCGATCCGCCGACGGACACCACGAGCGTCCGGATCGGCTGCGGCACGGCGCTCAGCTCGCCGGAGAGCTGGCTGATCGCCGAGGCGCACGGCGCGGAAGGCTGTGCGGCCGCCGAACGGCCGCGCATGATCGTGGGCTGGCTGGGAGTCGGGTTGGGGGTGCTCGGCGCGGCCGGGCTCGTGGTGGGCGGGCGCCGTCAGCTGAGGCCGAACGCCGCCCAGACGCACTTGCCGCCCTCGGCCGGGTCGTAACCCCAGCGCCGGGACAGCGCGCGCACCAGCTGCAGCCCCCGGCTGCGCGCCGCGGACGGGGCGACCGGTTCCTTCAGCTGCGGAATGGAGGCAGAGGTGTCGAAGACCCGCACCATCAGTTCGCCGTGGTCGAGCCGCAGTTCCAGCCGGTCCGGCCGGTCGCCGTGCTCGAAGGCGTTGGTGACCAGCTCGGAGGTCGCCAGCAGCACGTCGTCGCGCAGCTGGGCGGGAACGTCGAGCTGCGCGAGCGCGGCGCGAACCTGTGCCCGCGCGATGGCGGGCGCGGTGACGTCGTCCGGAAGCTCCAGAAGCACGGTGGCGGCAGTCGCCCCGGTGCTCCTGGTCGGCATCCTCGACGTCGTCATGGCTTCTGCACCTCCCGGCCGCTGTGCTCGCATGTGGTGTTTACCCAACCCGGCCGAAAGCGAATCAGGTGCCCTCGGTGATGTCAGTCTCGGCCAGTCCGGTACGGAGCTTTTTCAGCGTCGCCGCGAGCAGCCGCGACACCTGCATCTGGGAAACCCCGACGCGGCGCGCGATGTCCGACTGGCTCATCCCGGACCCGAACCGCAACGCCACGATCTTGCGCTCGCGCTCGGGCAGACTGTCCAGCATCGGCCGCAGCGCCTCGCGCAGTTCGGCTTGGCCGAGGTTCGCGTCCGGCGCGCCGAAGCGCGTGTGCGCGGAGTTCTCCAGCAGGTTGTCCAGCGAGGCCCCGTAACGCCCTTGACCGGCCCGCAGACCCTCGTAGACGTCCTCGATCGGCACGCCGAGATGCCGCGCGATCTCACTGGGCTTCGGCGCGCGCGAAAGCCGCACGGTCAATTCCTCGCGGGCTGCCGAGATCGTCGCGTTGAGTTCCTTGAGCCGTCTCGGCACCCGGACCGACCAGCTGTTGTCCCGGAAGTGGTGGCGCAGTTCGCCGGAGATCGTCGGCACCGCGAAGGCGAGGAAATCGGTGCCCTGCGCCGGGTCGTAGCGGTCCACCGCGTGGATCAGGCCGACGGTCGCGATCTGCACGAGGTCGTCCATCGCCTCGTCGCGGTTGCGGAACTTCCGGGCGAGATTGCGCGCCAGTTCGAGATGCTCGCGCACCAGCTGGTCCCGGATCTCCTCGCGGCGCGGCGCGTGCTCGGGCAGCTGCGTCAGCTCGTGGAACAGTGCTGCCACGTCGGTGGGCTTGTCGCCGCCGGCGGGGTTCGTCACGAGCTGGCCGCCTCACTCTCCCGGACCAGTTGCACCCGGGAGAGGTACCGGCCGTCGGCCGGGGTCACGGTGCGCCGCGCGGAGGTCGCGAGCGCGGTCAGCAGCTGCCAGGACAGACCGGTCTCGTCGCCGTGCTCGGCCCGGTCGGAGACCACCGACACAGTGACCTCGATCCGGCCCTCGAGCCAGGAGAACACGCAGGTCAGCTTGCCGTCGGCGGCCGAGGGCAACAGCATCGAACAGGCCTCGTCCACGGCCATCCGCAGGTCCTCGACCGCGTCCAGGTCGAAGTCCTGGCGCATCGCGATGTCGGCGACGATGGTGCGCAGGGTGGGCACCACGTGCGGGATAGCCGCCGTCCGCACCTCGATGAGCTGTGCGTCCTCGCGCTCGAGCGGGGCGTTCTCCTCCACGTGCTGTCCTCTCTCCGGCGTGCCACGCCAGTCTTTCGTGCCCGATCTGCCACATGCCCGGGGGGTGAGCAAACCAAACCCGCGTTTGACCGCCGCGACCGGCGGGCATGTAGCCGTCGAGTGTGCTGATCCCGGGAAAGGTGGGGACGACATGGCTGACGTGAGCCGACTGCCCAACGTGGTGGCCGAGGAGTGGGAGTGGCAGCTTCAAGGCTCGTGCCGCGGAGCGGACAGCAGCCTGTTCTTCCATACCGACAATGAGCGCGGTTCCGCGCGCGAGCGCCGCGAGTCCCGTGCCAAGGCGATCTGCCACACCTGCCCGGTGCTGGCCCAGTGCCGCAAGCACGCGATGACCGTCGAAGAGCCGTACGGGATCTGGGGCGGGCTCGGCGAGATCGAGCGCCGCGAGCTCTTCATGCGCGAACGGCGAGCGAAGCGCAAGACGGTGTCCGCCTGAGCTGACCGACCCCCGCGACCCGCGCGCCCACCTGCGGCGCGCGGGGTGCTGTGCGTCCGCCGTCGCCCGCGCGCCAAGGGTGTTGCCATGTGCCGACGCGGACTCAGTCACCCACTGGGTTAGGGTTGGGTCTCCAGATGCTTGGGACCGTGACACGGTTGCCTCTTGAGACAACAGGCGCGTACCGGCGCAGGAGCAGCGCCTGACGAGGAGAAACTGCATGCCCGCAGCCGACCAGAACGCCACTCCGCCCGGATTCGGCATCACGCTGGACACCGCGGCCGCCGAGCCGAGGGTCGTGGTCACGGGTGAGCTCGATCTGCTCACCAGCCCGCAGCTGCAGGAAGCTCTTGCCGGATTGATCGCGGACAAGAATTCCCGTCGCGTGGTGGCCGACCTCACCGGGGTGACCTTCTTCGACTCATCGGCGCTGAACGTCGTCCTGCACGCCCAGCGGCAGGCCGGGGAGCAGGACGTCGAACTCGAGGTCGTGCCGAGCCCGGCGGTCAGCCGGGTGATCGAGCTCACCGGCGTGGCCG
This sequence comes from Amycolatopsis nivea, assembly GCF_004522235.1. GTDB lineage: Bacteria > Actinomycetota > Actinomycetes > Mycobacteriales > Pseudonocardiaceae > Amycolatopsis > Amycolatopsis nivea. Next base: position 95,948 of record NZ_SDLT01000030.1, on the reverse strand, counting down.
AACACCTGAGCGTGTCGGAGGAACCTCCGGCCTGATCTCCCGATACGGTCGCGCGGACTGCGAAATGGTCCGCGACCTGGGGGATAACCATCATGATGGGGCGCACGCACGCCCTGACCGGCTGGTGCGCGGGGCTCGCCCTCGCGCCCGCGGTCGGCGTCGGCTCGGTGCACCAGGCGGTGGTCTTCGCGGCCACCACGGCCGGCTTCGCGTTGCTGCCGGACCTGGACCATCCCAGCGCCAGCGCGACCCGGTTGTTCGGCTGGCTGACCGGCGCGCTGTCGTGGCTGCTGCGCCGAGTGTCTGCAGCTGTATACGCCCTGACGAAGGGCCCTCGCGACGAAAAGGTGACCGGCACGCACCGGCACCTGTCGCACACCCTCTTGTTCGCTGTCGCCCTCGGCGCGGCTACCTCCGCCGGCTGTACCGCCGGCGGGGCTTGGGCCGTGCTGGGCGTGTTGCTGTTCGGCTTGCTGCTCGCGGTCGCGGCACTGGGCGATTGGCTGCTGCTTCCCTACGGCGGTGCGGTGGCCTGGTGGTACTTCACCGCGCCGGACGACCGGGTGGCTCAGCTGGCGGACATCTCCGGCTGGCTCGGCGTGGCCGTCGCGGCCGGCTGTTTCGTGCACTGTCTCGGCGATTCGCTCACCGAGTCGGGCTGCCCGTTCCTGTTCCCGCTGCCGATTGCGGGGGAGACCTGGTACGAACTCCGCCCGCCGAAACCGCTGCGGCTGCACACCGGGAAGAAGGTGGAGACGCGGCTGGTGTTCCCGGTGTTCGCGCTGGTGGGGATCTTGCTGGTGCCGGGGGTGTGGGACTGGACGGTGGCCACGGTGGAGCACCTGTTCACGCCATCGGCTTCGCAGACCGCGAATCAGTAAGACTCACCGGACGGCGCGCTGATACCGATCCCCGAGCGCACGCACGGCCTCGACGAGTTCGGGCGGTTCCGTCACCGTGAAGTCGACCCCGAGCGAACCGAGATGAACCGCAAGAGTCTCGACGCTGTCCGCGCCCGTATCCAGTACGCAGCGGTTGTCGTCAAGCGGCGTGACAGCGCCGATCGCGGGATTGATCCGCTCGGCCAGCGTTTCCGCGGACACCTGCGCCACGACGCGCGCCCGGTACCGCCACGCGGCTGAGGACACGCCCCGGCGGACTTGGTCGACGGCCTCTTCGGGGAGGTCGCGGGGCGGGAACCGGGGGCCGGCCGGGGTGCGCGGGCTAATCCGGTCCACGCGGAAGGTCCGCCAGTCGTCCCGCGCGGTGTCGAACGCGACGAGGTACCACCGGCGTCCCCAGTTGACCAGCCGGTACGGCTCCACGTCTCGCCTGCTCTCGGTGCCGTCGTGGCCGAGGTAGTCGAAGCGCACGCGTTCGTGGTCGCGGCAGGCGGCGGTGAGGGTGCTGAGGACGCCCGCGTCCACCCGCGGGCCGAGGTCGTCCCGGGGCACCGCGACGGCGTAGCGCTGGATGGCGTCGACGCGCCGCCGAAGCCGGGCGGGCAGGACTTTCTCCAGCTTGGCCAGCGCGCGCAGCGAAGTCTCCTCGACGCCGGTGATCGTGCCTCCGGCAGCGGTGCGCAGCCCGATCGCCACCGCGACCGCCTCCTCGTCGTCGAGCAGCAGCGGCGGCAGCGCGGCCCCGGCCCCGAGCCGGTAGCCACCCACCGAACCGCGGCTGCCGTGCACCGGATAACCGAGGGTGCGCAGGCGTTCCACGTCGTTGCGGATGGTGCGGGGGCTGACCGACAGCCGTTCGGCCAGTTCGCCTCCGGTCCATTCGCGGGGCGTCTGGAGCAGCGAGAGCAAGCGCAGCAACCGCGCCGAGGTTTCCAGCATTTTTTCAGTATCCCTCGCGAATAGGAACGTAGCTTGCCTAATCGGCTCCTACGGTGGGGACAAGTCGGAAAACGGAACCGCACGGAGGAACCACGCATGTATCTCGTCATCGGAGCCACCGCCCACTTCGGACGTCAGGCAGTGGAAGAACTGGTCGCCGCGGGTGCGCCGGTGCGGGCGCTGACCCGCGCCCCGGAGCGGGCGGGACTCCCGGAAGGGGTCGGCGTGGTCCGCGCAGATCTGACCAAGCCCGAGACTCTGCCGCCGGCGCTGGCCGGGGTGGAAGCCGCGTTCCTGGTCCTCCAGTACGGAATGGACGTCGCTCCGCTGCTCGCGGCCGCGGTCAAGGCCGGGGTGCGGCGGCTGGTGCTGCTGTCCTCCGGAGCGGTCGTTCCCGGCGCCGAACACCAGCCTGACGTGATCGCCCAGTACCACCGTGACGTGGAGCGGGCCGTCGAGGAGACCGGCATCGAGTGGACGTTCCTGCGGCTGTTGTTCCCCGCCATCAACTCGCTGACCTTCGCGATGCAGCTTCCGCACGGCGACGTCATCCGCGTGCCGTATGCCGAAGCGGCGTTCAGCGCCGTGCACGAACGGGACGTCGCGGAGGTCGCCGCGCGGATCCTGACCGGCGGCGGGCACGCCGGGCAGGCTTACGAGCTGACCGGCCCGGACTCGCTGACCCAGGCGGACCAGGTTCGCGTCCTCAGCGAGACGCTGGGGCGTCCGCTCGTCGTCGAAGACCTCGACCCGGAACCCGTCCGGGAGCAGATGAGCCAGTTCATGGACCCGGAATTCCTGGCCGCCCTGTTCGACCTCATGGCGCAGACGGCCGGCAAACCCGCACCGGTCAACGACATCGTCGAGCAGATCACCGGGCACCCGGCCCGCACCTACGCCCAGTGGACCGCGGATCACCGAGCCGATTTCAGCAACTGACCGACAACCGGAAGGACCGCACCATGACGCTCGGGCGGCGAACGCTGGGACGCGCTCTGCTGGCTCGTCAGTGGCTGCTGGAACGGGCCGACGCGACCGTCGAGGAGGCGGTCGCGCGGCTGGTCGGCATGCAAGCGCAGGCGCCGTACGCGCCTTACTTCGGGCTCTGGAGCCGGATCCGGGCGTTCCGCACCGCCGACCTGGCGGACGCGCTGACCGAACGCCGGCTGGTGCGGGTGGCCCTGATGCGCAGCACCGTTCACCTGGTCACCGTGGCGGACTACCGCGTCTTGCGTCCGTGGTCGCAAGACGCGCTCGACCGCGAACTCGGCACCGCGTTCAAGGCGCCGCTGGCAGGGGTGGACCGCGCGGCAGTGGCGGAGTCGGGCCGGGCGCTGCTTCGCGCCCAGCCGCTTACCCCCAAGGAACTCCGGGCGGCATTGCACGAGCAGTGGCCTGACCGCGAGCCGCACGCGCTCGCCACCGTCGTGCGCAACCTCGTGCCGCTGGTGCAGGTGCCGCCGCGGGCGGTCTGGGGCATCGGCGGCGCCACCCGGTACGCGGCGGCGGCCGACTGGACCGGAACCGAACCGGCCTCCGCCGCCGATGCCGAACAGATCGTGCTGCGCTACCTCGCCGCCTTCGGCCCGGCCTCGGCCGCCGACGTGCAGACCTGGGCAGGCCGAACCCGGCTGCGTCCGGTCCTGGAAAGCTTGCGGCCGCGGCTGGCGGTCTTCCGGGACGAAGGCGGGACGGAGCTGTTCGACCTGCCGGACGCACCCCGCCCCGCCGCCGACGCTCCGGCGCCGGTCCGCTTCCTGCCGGAGTACGACAACCTGCTGGCCTCGCACGCCGACCGCACCCGGGTGATCTCCACCGAAGACCGCAAACGCGTCATGACCGGCAACGGAATGCGCGCCACTTTCCTGGTGGACGGTCAGGTCGCCGGGGCGTGGAAGCTGCGGCAGGACAAGACGTCGGCGACGCTGGAGATCGAGCCGTTCCGGCCGCTGACCGCCGCCGAACGCGCCGAGGTCGAGACCGAAGGTTCGCTTCTGCTGAAGTTCGCGGCTCCTGGCGCGGACCACGACATCCGCGGGATTACTCCTCGAACCTAGGCGCGCCCGAGTAGTCGCGGGAGTGCACGATCCGGCCGTCGCGCACCGTCAGCACCATCGCGTACGTCGACACATACGGCTTGCCCTCGTACTCGCCGTGCAGGTCGTATTCCGCCACCAGCACCTCCGGATCGCTGGTCTCGTACACCACGACCCGGTCCGCCTTGGTGATCCGGCGGCGCTCTCCTGCTTGGTGAAAGCGTTTGCGCAACTCCTCCCGGTCGCGCGTCACCTTCGGCACTCCGGCCGGCGCGAACGGGATTTCGATCACGACGTCGTCGGAGTACAGGTCGGCGAGGTCGTCCCAGCGGTTGTCGACAGCCGCGTCGAGGAAACGCTGGAAGACCTCCTTCGTCCCGTGCAACGCGGTCGCCGCGCCGTGGTTCGGGTAGTCGCGGTACCTGGTGACCTCGCCGTCCCGCACGGTCAGCAGCCCGGCGGACGACGGGAGCCGGTAGCTGTGCCCGGTGTGCGGGTTGCGGCCCTCGGCGACGAGCTCGACGGCGAACCCGTCCGCCGTCTCCGTGGTCGTGACCTTGACTTTCTCCAGGCCGATCCGGGCCGCGACGGCGCTGCCCGCGCCGAGCGTGGCCAGCACTGCGTCCCGGCCGGCCGAGCGGTGGCCGGTGAACGGGATTTCGTAGACGGCGTCCTCGGCGAGAACGTCGGCGAGCGGCGCGGCGTCGAAGGCGCTCAGCGCGTTCGCGACGATCTCGGCCACTTCGGACACGGTGCGGGGCATCGGAAACCTCACTCGGGAAGACGGGGGATAATCGGAACGGGGCACCCGCTTACGACGATACGGAGTCGATACTCCGGTTGTCAACGAGGGTCTGGAGATCTGAGACACGGTCGGCAGCGGCGCAGATCGTTCCAAGGAAGAATCGGACGACCGCACCACTTTGAGAGCAGAGGAGACAGCCGGTGGAGAAGCCTGCGCTCCGCGCGGACGCGCGCCGGAACCGCGCCCGTGTGCTGGCTGCCGCCGAAGCAGCGTTCGCCGTCGACGGGCTTTCGGTGCCCCTCGACGACATCGCGCGACTGGCTGGCGTCGGCGCGGGCACTGTCTACCGGCATTTCCCCAGCAAGGAAGCGCTGTTCCAGGCCGTCGTCGTGGAACGGCTGGAGCAGTACGGCGTCGAGGCGCAGGAGTTGATCGACTCCGACGCGCCCGGCGAAGCGTTCTACGACTACTTCACGCGCGTCATCGAGCAGGCGTCGCGTAACCGTGCGATCTGCGAAGCGCTCGGTGAGACCAGCGGTTCCGCGTACAAGGCCGAAGCAGCGGAGCGGTTTCGCGTGAACCTCACTGCGCTTCTGGAACGCGCGCAAGCCGCGGGCGCTGTACGCACGGACATCGACGGCGAAGACCTGCGCGCGCTCATCGTCGGCGCGCTCGCGGTGGAGCGGTTTACGCCGGACAGCCGACACCTGGTGCGCGTACTGCTGGACGGTCTGCGCAAGGTCTAGCGGCGACCGGTGCGCAGGTGGATGCGTTCGCCGGACTTGCTGAAGAGGCTGAGGATTTCGACGTCGCCCTTGCCAGCGGTGCCGAACCAGTGCGGGATGTGGCAGTCGAATTCGGCTGCCTCGCCGGGTCCCATGATGAAATCGTGATCGCTCAGGCGCACGCGTAGGCGTCCGCGCAGAACGTAGAGCCATTCGTGCCCGTCGTGGGTGCGCAGGTGGGGTTCTTCGTCGTGCGCCGGGATGAGCTGCTTGTACGCGCGGATTTCCCCCTGGTGCCGGGACAACGCGATCAGCACGCGCCCGTCCTTCTTCGCGGGTTGCTGCGGCACGCGCGGGTCGACGATCCGCGGCGCGGTAACGATCTCGTCGAACGGGACGCTCAGTGCCGCGGTGATCGGCAACAGCAGTTCGAGACTCGGTTTGCGCTGCCCGGATTCCAGTCGGGACAACGTGCTGGTCGAGATGCCGGTGGCCCGCGCGAGGTCGGCGAGGCTGACGCCTTGTTTGTCCCGAGCCTGTCGCAGCCGTGGCGCGATCTGCTCGAGCACGCTGTCGACGGTGGGCTGGTCGCTCATGCGGCGCAGTCAACCAATGCGTCCCGGAAACGGCAACGTTTCTTGCCGCTTCCGATCCTAGTCGCGGAAGTTTGTCCCCATGGATCCGACAACCTGTGCCACCGCCGACGGTGTGCGCGCCGACGCGAGCAGCGGCCGACTTCCGCTAGGCGTGTACCTGCTCGCCTTCAGCCTGTTCGCGATGGGCAGCGCCGAGTTTCTCCTGGCGGGCGTGCTGCCCGCGGTAGCCGACGACCTCCAGGTTTCGCTGTCCTCCGCCGGATTTCTCATCACCGCGTTCGCACTGGGGGTCGTCCTCGGCGGGCCGCCGTTCGCCGTGCTCAGCCTGCGCTGGCCCCGTCGCGCCGCGCTGATCGCGACCCAAGGGGTGTTCGCAGTGAGCGTCGCCGCCGGATTGCTGGGCGACTACCAGGTTTTGCTGGTGAGCCGGGTCGTCTCGGGCGTCGCGTACGCGGGCTTCTTCGCCGTCGCGTCGGTGACCGCGATCAGCCTCGTCACCCCGGACCGCAACGCCCGCGCCTCCGGTGTCGTGGTCAGCGGCCTGAGCGTGGCCATGGTCGCGGGCGGACCGGCAGGCACCCTGCTCAGCCACTTCACCCAGTGGCGCGGCGGATTCTGGGCTGTCGTGGCACTGACGCTCGCCGGAGCCGTCGCCTGCTCGCTCGGGATCCCCGCGGCGACCCGGTCGGCGGCGCGACCGAGTGTGGCGCGGGAGCTGGCCACGATCCGCAAACCGCGGCTCTGGGGCATTTTCGGGATCACGATCCTGACGACGGCGGCGTACATGATCACGTTCAACTACCTCTCCGCCATGCTCGCCGAGATCACCGGCGTCCCCACGGTCTGGATTCCCGCGATCCTCGCGCTTTTCGGCATCGGCGCTTTCGTCGGCCTGTCCATCGGCGGACGCATCTCCGATCGGCGACCCCACGCCGCGCTCCTCGCCGGAGCCGTCGCGATCGTGCTGCTTTCGGTCGTCCTGATCTTCGCGATCCATCACACGTGGGCGGTGCTTCCTACTGTTTTCCTGCTCGGGATAGCGGCTTTCGTGCTGAATCCCGCGATCTACGGCCGGGTCTTCGCGATCGCCGCCGACGCCCCGACACTCGCTGGGGCGACCACGGTTTCGGCTTTCCAGCTGGGGATCAGTGCTACTCCGGTTCTGGCGGCCGCCGCGCTGACCCAAGGCACTGCCCTCACGTGGGTCAGCCTCATCGGAGCCGTGCTAGCCGCGCTTGCTGTCCCGCTAATCGTTCTTGACCGCACTCTCGGCGATCGGCAGATCGCGCATCTTGCGAAGCGGCGAAGCAATGAGAATCGCTGACGCGGCAAGGATTCCGATGCCACATACGTACAGCGTGACCCGGGTTGTGGTGAGTTCCGCGATCAAGCCGCCGAGCAGACTGCCGAGCGGGGCGATGCCGAAAACGACCGTCTGCGACACCGACGAGACCCGGCCCAGCAGCTCGTGCGGGGTGACCGCCTGCCGGAAGCTCGTCTCGAACACGCCGAGCACGATGATCCCGAAACTTGACCCGAAACCGCCCGCCACCCACCAGGCGAGGCCCCAGCCTTGGGTCGCGAAAGCGTTGCACAGGAACGAAACGCTGTACACCGCGGCACCGAAATACAACGCCCGCGCGGCACCGAAGCGAGCGCCGAGCCGTCGCGCGACTCCGCTCGCGAGCAGGGCGCCGAACAGCGAGATCGTGCCGAGCAAGCCGATCATGAACGGTGCGACGTGCAGGTCGCGGACCATGAACACCATCGATACCGCCATGAACATCGACTGGAACAGGCTCGACGCGGCACCGTGCAGGGCGATCGCCCGCAGGAGCGGATTGCGCAGAACTGTCCGCAGCCCTTCGCCGATTTCGCGGCGAAGGTTCCGCTCAGCGGGCTCGGGCCGCACGTCCGGCGTGCGAATCCGGCGCAGCCACGCGGCGGACCACAGGTAAGTCACCGCGTCGACCGCCATCGCACCCGCGCCGCCGATGAACTGCACGATCATCCCGCCGAGCCCCGGCCCGGCGATCGCGGCGACGGACAGGTTCGTCTGCAGCCGGGCGTTCGCGGCGGGCAGGTCGCCGCGCTCGACGAGGTTCGGCAGGTAGGTCTGGTGCGCGACGTTGAAGAAAACCGTGAACCCGCCGGCCAGCAGCACGACGACGTACAGATGGCCCAGCGTCAGCGACCCGAACACCGCGGCGAGCGGCACCGAGCCGATGAGCACCGCGCGGGCGAGGTCGGCGGTGATCAGCACCGGCCGGTTGCGCATCCGGTCGCACCACGCGCCCGCCTGCAGTCCGAGCAGCAGGTACGGGAGCGTGCTCAGCGTCCGCAGCAGCGAAACCTGGGCCACGGACGCGGCGAGCGTGGTGGTCGCCAGCAGCGGGATCACGAGGAAGTCGATGCGGTTGCCGACCTGGCTGAGGCCGTCGGCGAGCCAGAGCCGCCGGAAGTCCGGCGAGCGAAGAATCCCCCTCATAAGGCCAGTGTGACATAAGTTGAGTCGGTATATATCAAGTTGCACACTGCGTAACGGCACCTATGATCAACGCGACGAACCCTCGTAGCCGAGTGACCGTGCGGCGAGGAGGTGCCGGATGTCGGACACCGCTCCCACCTGGGGTTATGTCGTCGTGACCGGTCTCGCCGGGCTGGCAGGCGGGCTGCTGGTCGCCGCGCTGCTGGTCGCCGGTCGCACTCCGCGTCCGGCCGGAGAGTCGTCGCCGCCCACCCCGCCGCCCGTGCAGCAGGTGACGGTCACGGTGACCGGCCTCCCTCTGCCGCCGATCACCGTGACCCACCGCCCGCCGGCACCCCCGGCCCCGCCACCGCGCACGACCACGGCGACGGTCTCGGTCACCCCGACCCCGTCGAGCCCGTCGGCACCCCCGCCGACCACGCTGGGCCCGACCAGCGGGTTCGTCCGCGACGAACGCTGACCTCAGCCGACGTCGCGCCGCCGCCAGCCGGTCAGCCCCACGGCGAGCACCACCGCCGACACCGCCAGCAACACCACCAGCGGCACCGCGGTGAACACCGCGCCGGGCACCTTCGGCGGATGCTGGAACGGCGAGACGTCCAGCAGCACCTGCGGCGCGTTGACGACCGGCCCGAACATGCTGATCAGCAACGCCAGCGCCGCCACACCCCACGCGGCGGTCGCCAGTTTCGGCAGCAGTCCGAAGATCAGCGCGGCCACCGCGACGATCACCCACGCCGCGGGCACCTGCACCGCGACGGCCGCGACCATGTTCCCGACCGAGCGGCCGACGTCACCGCCGCGCAGCCCGTTCGACAGCCCGAGCAGCAGGCCGCCGACGAGTACGAGCAACGCGCTGCCGAGGAACGCGAACACGAGGTGGCTCGCGGCCCAGCGCAGCCGTCCGACCCGCGTGGCCAGCAGTGGTTCGAGCCGGATCGAGGTCTCCTCGGTGCGCATCCGCAGCGTCGCCTGCACGCCGTAGAGCGAGGCGAGCATCGCGAACAGGCTCACCATCGTGGCGAGGAAAGCGTCGACCAGTCCGTGCGATCCGCCGAGCCGTTCGAAGATCTGCCTGCTCTGCTCGGTGCCGCCGACCAGTCCGGAAATGCCCTGCGCGATCGTCCCGAACAACGCGCCGCCGACCGCGAGCCCGATCAGCCAGCCGAACAACGGACCCCGCTGCAGCCGCCAGGCCAGCGAAAACGGCGACCGCAACGACGGCGCGGCCTCGCTCGGCCCGAGCCGAGGCGGAAGCAGACCGACGCCGACGTCACGACGCGGCAGCAGCGCGTAAGCCACGACAAACAGCACGAGCGTGGTCGCGACCGGCAAAATCAGGACCCACCAACGTTCTTCGGCGAACGGCCGGATCTGCTGCGCCCAGCCGAGCGGCGACAGCCATGACAGCCAATGCGCGTCGGTGGTCGAATCACCCGCGCCACGCAACAGAAACGCGACGCCGAGCACGGCGGTACCGATCCCGTTCGCGGTGCGCGAGTACTCGCCGAGTTGCGCGGCGACCGCGGCGACGCCGGTGAAAACCAGCCCAGCAAGCGCAGTGCTCGCGCCGAGCGCGACGGAACCTGCCGCGGGAACCTTCGCCGCCAGCGTGATCGCTTGCAGCACCCCGATCAGCAGGCTCGCCCCGCCGGTCACCGCGAGCGCGGCGGTGAGCGGCGCGTACCGACCGACCACAGTGGACGCGAGCAGTTCGGCGCGGCCGGTGTCCTCCTCCGCGCGGGTGTGCCGGGTCAGCGTGAAGACCGCCATCAGGGCGGTCAGCAGCGCCAGGAACCCGCCCATCCGCCAGGCGATGAACCCGCCCGCCGTGCCGAGGTTGAACGCCGGGCCGTAGAGCAGCGCGAACGACGGGTTCGCGGCGGCCGACGCGACGAGTCCGGCCCGGCTCGCGGCGGTCGGATAGAACTGGTCGTAGCTGCTGATCGTGGCCACCGGGATGAGGCTGAGCAGGACGATCCAGATCGGCAGGATGATCCGGTCGCGGCGCAGGGCGAGCCGGATCAACGGCCCGGTGCCGTTGAGCGCGCCGCTCATTTCTCGGCCTCGAGTTCGTCCGCGTAGTGGCGAAGGAAGAGTTCTTCGAGGGTCGGCGGCCGGCTCTCCAGGCTGCGGACGCCGACCTCGGTCATCTGGCGCAGTGCGTCCTCGAGCGAGCGCGTCTCGACGTCGAAGCGGACGCGGTTGCCTTCGACCTTCAAGTCATGCACGTCGGAAAGCCGGGCCAGGCCGTTCGGCGGTCCGCACAGCTCCGCGGTGATCGACGTGCGGGTGAGATGGCGCAGTTCGGCGAGCGTGCCGGACTCGACCGTGCGCCCGTTGCGGATGATGCTCACCTTGTCGCACAAGGCTTCCACCTCGGCGAGGATGTGGCTGGACAGCAAAACGGTACGGCCCTGCGCGCGTTCTTCCTGGATGACCTCCTGGAAAGTGGCCTCCATCAACGGGTCGAGGCCCGAGGTCGGCTCGTCGAGCAGCAACAAGTCCACAGTGGACGCGAGCGCGGCGACGATGGCGACCTTCTGCCGGTTGCCCTTCGAGTACGTGCGGCCCTTCTTGCGCGGGTCGAGGTCAAAGCGCTCGACGAGTTCCTCGCGGCGCTTCTGGTCGAGCCCGCCGCGCAGCCTGCCGAGGAGGTCGATGACCTCGCCGCCGGACAGGTTGGGCCAGAGGTTGACGTCGCCGGGCACGTAGGCGAGCCGGTGGTGCAGGCTCGCCGCGTCGCGCCACGGGTCGCCGCCGAGCAGCCGGACCTCGCCGGCGTCGGCGCGCAGCAGTCCGAGCAGTACCCGGATCGTGGTGGACTTCCCGGCGCCGTTCGGGCCGAGGAATCCGTGTACTTCCCCCGCGGGAACCTGAAGATCAAGGCCGTCGAGGGCCAACACCGCGCCGAATGCCTTGTGCAGGCCGGAGATCGCAATGGCGTTTCCCATGGTTCGGAAGCTACACTCTTTTCATGAAGTTGTGAAGTTAAGAAAACGTCTGGACCGAGTGATCGTCCAGGCGCGCGTGGGAGAGGATGGACGGATGACGACGCCTGAGACGAAGAGAGACGAGGACGCCGTCCGCCGATACGTCGAAAGCCTGGGGCTGGTGATGTCCCAGATCGGCATGCAGCGCATGTCAGCGCGGGTTTTCGCGGCGCTGATGACGACCGACTCGGGGCAGCTGACGGCTGCCGAACTGGCGGAGCAGCTGTCGGTGAGCCCGGCCGCGATCTCCGGCGCGGTGCGGTATCTGGACCAGGTCGGCCTGGTGCGGAAGGTGCGCGAACCCGGCGAGCGCCGCGACCACTACCAGCTTTACGACGACCTCTGGTACGCGACTTTCCTCAAGCGCGACCGCTTCCTGATCATGTGGCGCGACGCGGCCACCGAAGGCATCGACGCGCTCGGTCCGGACACTCCCGCCGGCAAACGGCTGGCCGAGATGCGGGACTTCCTGGCGTTCATGCTGGTCGAGGTCAACAACCTGTACGACCGGTGGCACGAGCTGCGGAAGAACCGCGACTAGCCGAGCTTCTCCAGGGTCGCGGCGAGCCGCTGGGCGAGGTCTGGCCGCGGCGGGCGTTCCTCGAAGGACGCGAGGAATGCCTCCTGGAAACAAGCCCCGAGCAGCAGCCGGGCCGCGGCCTCGACGTCGAGATCAGCGCGCAGTCTGCCCAGCCTGACCTCGGCGGCGAGATAGCCGGCGACGTGCTGGATCGGCAGGTCGGGACCGTTTTCGAGGCTGTCCCGGTGGGCGCGGAGCAGGTCGCGCGAGGAGAAGATCGAGATGGAGATCGGGAAGCTCGCGCAGTAGAAGGCCAGTGCCGTGGTGGTCAACTCGGCGAGATTGTCGCTGAGATCGGCCTTCTCCGGATGCTCGGTGAGCCTCGCCGCCGTGGCGACCAGGTCGGGCAACTCCTCTTTCAGCACCGCGAGGAAGAGCGCCGTCTTGTCGCGGAAGTGCTTGTACAGCAAGGCTTCCGAGTAGCCAGAGGCCTGCGCGATCGCCTTGGTCGTGGCGTGCGCGTACCCCTGCTCCCGCATGACCGTCGCTGCCGCGGCGACGATCTCCTCGCGGCTTCCCATGCGTGCTCCCTGAGGGTCTTCTCAGTGTGGTGGGTGTTCACTTACCCTAGCCGGTAAGTGTTTACTCACCCCCTCCTTGGAGGCCTCTCATGAAGATCACCGTCCTGGGCGCGAGCGGCCGAATCGGCGGCGTGGCGGTGCGGGAAGCGCTAGCCCGCGGATGGCACGTCACCGCCGTAGTCCGCGACCCCGCGCGGTTGACCGTCCCCGCCCACCCCCGATTGGACGTCGCGGTTCACTCCCTGACCGACCCCAGCCTGGCCGACGCGGTAACCGGCCGTGACGCTGTTCTCCTGGCCCTAGGCCCCGCAGACCTCAAGCCGACAACCGTCAACTCCGACGGCACCCGCTCCGTGGTCACCGCCCTGCACGGTTCCCAGACGAGGTTCGTGGTGGTGAGCGCATCCGGCCTACCCGGGGACGGCGACAGCCTGTTCTCGAAGCTGCTGGTGAAGCCGCTGCTGGGTGCGGTGTTGCGCAACGGATACGCCGACCTGCAACGAATGGAGTCGATCCTGCACGGTGCCCCAGACGTGCGATGGACGATCGTGCGCCCGACGAGGCTGACGAACAAACCCGCCCGGGAGCAGGTGCGCAGCGAAGTGGGCCGGGATGTGCGGAGGCGGTTCCAGATCCCGCGAGCGAACGTGGCGCGCTTCTTGCTGGACGCGGCTGAGGATGACGCTCTGGTGGGGAAGACGGTGTCGATCGCGCAGTGACGGGACTGTCTGCAGTTGCCGACACCTGTGGCGGGCTCGCTCGCAGATGTTGGCGGGTGTGGTGGCTTTGCCCTCGGCCCTGCCACTTGCGGCGAGGTTGTCCGCGGATGCTGACGTGTGGCGGCCCGCCACCTGCAACGGGATTGCCTGCAGACTCTGCCGCCCGCAGTGGGATCGCTCGCGGATGCCGACCTATGTGGCGAGGCCGCGAACCCTGCCACTCGCAGCGGGATTGCCTGCGCACCCTGCCGGTCGTAGCGGAATCGCTCGCAGATGCTGCCGTGCATGGCGGGTTTGTCCTCGGCCCTGCTGCCCGCGAAGGGTCGTCCACCGCCCCTGCCGCCCCCAGCGGAAGTCCTCGCCGCCCCGTGTCCGTTGGTTCTGTCTGCAGTTGCAGACACGCTGCTGGCGGAGGGTTTCCCCAAACTATCCCCAGGGTTGTCCACAACTCACATCCCCTGTGGACAACTCCCCTCGCGCACCCGGATCTGTCGTAGCCCCTCGTTACTGTCGGAGGCATGGCAGTTCTTCGGCTGTTCCTCCTCTTCCTGATGGCACCCGTGCTTGTCGCACAGGCGGTGCGGGTGCGTCGGGCGACTCCGCGGCTTCCCGGGGCCACGGGTCCGATCGAGGGCGCTCTCGGCACCGGGCGTCCGTTGCGGCTCACCGTCATCGGCGAATCGACGGTGGACGGCGTCGGCGCGCTCACCCACGCCGACGCGCTCACCGGCCAGCTCGCGGTGGGGCTCGCCGGCGCGTACCCGGACCGGGAGGTGCGGTGGCACGCGCTGGGCATCACCGGCGCGTCGGCGCGGGTGGTGCTCGACGAGCTGGTTCCGCGCGTGCGGGAGGCGGACGTCGTGGTGGTCGTCCTCGGCGTGAACGACACCCTGGAGCTGCACTCGGCCGCGCGGTACCGGCGGGATCTGCTGGCGATCATCGTCGAGGTGCGGCGAAGGGTCGGCGACGTCCCGGTCGTTCTCGCGGGCGTGCCCCCGCTGGCGAGTTTCCCGTCCTTGCCCTGGCCGCTCCGGGACTTGCTGGGCGCACGGTCGGTCGCGCTCGACCAGGCGGCGCGAGGGCTGACCCGGCTTCCCGGGGTCACGCACATCCCGTTGGCGCCGGGATTGCTCCGTCCAGGAATGTTCGCTGCTGACCGTTTCCACCCTGGCCCGATCGGTTACCGCGCCTGGGCCGCCGCGCTCTCGGAGGGGTTACCGATCGTCACTGACGGTTGGCATCCGGGGGAGGTGGGGCGGCCATCCTGACCGGCAGGTTCACAAAAATCCCAAAAACTTTGGCGCTCCGTGTATCTAGGCGCACCCTGGATGCGTCCTATGGGGCGAACCAAGGAAAGGGAGGGCCACATGCCTGCGGATCAGAAGGACGAGCGGCAGCCGGGAACCACCGTTCCGCCCGTCAAGACGAGCCCCGCGCCGGGGGCGAACCGGGGAGTGCAGCCGGACGGCAACCACGAGCCGCTCGACGACACCGGCACTGCCAAGTAGCCAAACGGGCGGCGCCCGGGAGCCGAGGGGGCTGCCGGACGTCGTCGGCCGGAGGGGTTCGGGGAGGAATCCCCTCTGGCGGAGCCCGAAAGGGGGAGCGGGCTCCCCTGGGGGCGGGAAGCACCGGTCGGTGCAGGCGAACAGCTCACGCCGACCGGTGCGCACCCGCACGAACGCACGCGCCCGGCGACCTGCTCGGCACAAGGGGGGCGAGCAGGTCGCCGGCGAGTGCGAAGCGACTGACGCACGTGACGACAGGGACTGGCCACACCGCCGGTCCGGTTCAGCTCGGCCCGGGTCTGGGGGACCCGGCCCCGGCCGGACGGGTTCGGAGGGGACCCGACCAGCCGCCGAGCCCACCGGACCAGCGGCAACGACCAGCTCTGAGCGAACCGGCTCGCGAGCTGGCGCGGTTAGACGGGTTCGGGGAGGGCCTGTCCGGCTAGCGGGTTGCGCGAGTTGGTTCGGGCGGGACCGGCGGATTGGCGAGGCCGGACAGGTCCGGATGGATTGCCCGGTTGGCGGGTTCGCGGTCCGGCGGGACCGGCGGATTGGCGCGGCGGGACGGTCCGGGAGGACTTCTCCGGCTGGCTGGCTCCACGGGCTGGAGTGGGACTGACGGATTGGCTTGCCTGTCCGGCTGAGCGGACTTCGGGGAGGGGTTCGCGAGGTCGGCGGGCGTGCGAGCTGGTCCGGCTGGGGGTCGGCTCGCGGTTCGGTCCGGTCAGACGGGTTCGGGGAGGAATCCGCCTGACCGGACCGAACCGGTGAGCTGGCCTGAATCGGCTGGGCGGATCCGGGGGAGGGATCCGCTCGATCGACAGGCAAGACGGACCGGACGGATCCAGGGGAGGGATCGCGTCCGGACTGACGAAACAGCTTCCGGGCTGGGGCGGACGGGCGGATTCAGGGGAGGGATCCGTCCGTCCGAACCGGTCCGGCGGGGCGCGATGGGTCGTTGGGGGACTCGTCGGGTCCGGTGGAGCTGTCGGGACACGGCCGTGCTGGAGGGGGAGCCCGGCCGGTCGTGTCCCGGCACCCCGCCGAAATGGGTACCGCTTGACCTGCGCAAACCCACAACCGAACAGCACCAAAACCGCACCACCAGCCGCCCGATCGGCTTCGTGAAAAAAACTCACCCGGAAAAAGTCAGAGATTGATGTATCCCAGAGCCAGCTGTTTGCTCCTCAACCAAGAGCCCACCCACGGGGCACACACCGTGCCCCTCGACACCATCCGCACCACCGAAAGAGCGCGCACCATTCACGATCGATCCGGTACCCGACCGGAGAGGCGACCCGCGACGGGCCCGGACGTGCCGACACGACCGGAGGCTTGCTCGCCCAGGTCGGCCCACCTCCGGAGTGAGGCAGCTACGGTGACCGACGTGCACACCACCGAGGTAGACCCGCCCTGGGAAGGCTTGACCGGCGCCGACTTGCACGCCGCGTGCATGGAAGCGGCGCGGGGCGGCGATCGGCGCGCCATGGCGAAACTCGTCGACGAGCTGACGCCGCTCGTGTGGCACGTCGCGCGCGCCAACGGGCTCGACCGGCAAGTGGCCGAGGACGTGGTCCAGACCGTGTGGCTCGCTCTGTTCAGCCAGCTCGCGAAGCTGCGCGACCCCCGTGCACTCGCTGCTTGGCTGATCACCACGACTCGCCGGGAGGCGACCCGTCCTTACGGCAGGCGCGCCCAGCCGGTGCCGCTGTCGGACGAGGTCGCCGCGACGCTGGAAAGCGATCATCCCGCGCCTGAGGAGGAAGCCGTCCGCGCCGACCGGGACCGCCGGGTCTGGCGCGCCTTTCTCCGGCTGCCCGCACGCTGCCAGGAGCTGCTGCGGCTGACCGTTCTCGCCGGCCGCGCCGAGTACCGGGCGGTGGCCGAGGCTATGCAGATGCCGCGCGGCAGCGTCGGGCCCACCAGGGGCCGCTGCCTCGACTCGATGCGCGATCTGCTCGCAGGAGAAGGGGGTGCCCGGTGAGCGACAACATCGGCAGGCCGGGACACGGCCACGCGGTTCCGGACGACGAGGCCATCCTGGCCGACATCGGCCGGTTCCTCGACGAACTCGACCCGCCGCCGGACGATCTGGTGCAGCGGGTCCAGTTCGCGCTCGAGCTCGAGAACCTCGACGTCGAGGTCGCGCGCTGGGAACGGCTTGACGAACTGGCCGGCGTGCGCAGCACGGCGACCGGCACCATCACGTTCACCGTCAGCGACCTGACCGTGATGATCAACCTGACCAAAATCGGGAAGGTGCACCGGATCGACGGCTGGCTCGCGCCCGCCGGCGAGTACGACGTGGAGGTCCGGGTCGCCGATCACGGCACGTTCGCGACGGCGACCGACGAGGGCGGCCGGTTCGTGCTCGAACGCGTCCCCTGCGGAACCACGCAAATCCTCGTGCACCTCGGCGCGGGCCCGCACCGCCGCACCGTCGTCACGCCGACCGTCGTGCTCTGAGAAACCCGGACGGGCGTTATGGAGAGTGGCGGAGGTGTGCTCCCATAGAGTCCGTGTCCGCGCCCGTCCATGATCGAACGATCGCGGCGGCGTCCGATCTGTACGCGCGCGGCCGGGCCGCCGCGTCCGACCAGCGGCCCGGCATCGCGGTGCGGTTGTTCCGCAGCGCGCTCACGCGGCTGGCGCGCGTCGCCGATCCGCTGCCTGAACACCGGGAACTGCAGGTCCGCGTCCTGGTGAGCCTCGGCGCGGCCGAAGCCGAGGTCGCCTCCACCGACGCCGGTCTCGTGCACCTCGAAACCGCGCGGCAGCTTCGCGACCAGCTCCCGGAGAGCAAGGTCGCCCGCCAGCTCGGTTTGCTGGTCACCGGCCAACGCGCGGTGGTGCTGATGCGCGGTGGCCGGTTCAGCGAATCGCTTTCGGTGTACGACGCCGTCATCCCCGGAATCGAGGCCGAGTTCGACGACAGCCGCCGGACGCTGGTCGTCATGCTCTTGAACCGCGCGCTCGTGCAGATGGCGCTCAACCATCCGAACGCCGCGCAAGCCGACCTGGAGCGCGCGCTCGGCTTCGCCCGCGAAAACGGGCACACCCTGCTCGAAGGCAAGATCCGGCAAAACCTCGGCGACCACGCGCAGCTCATCGGCGACGTCCCGCAAGCCCTGTCCAGCTACGAACAAGCCGCGCGGATCCTCGTCACCGAATCGCCCGGTTCGATCCCGCTGATCCGGCTCGACCAGGCCCGCGCGCTGCTCACCGCGGGTCTCGCCGACGAGGCGGGCAGGCACCTCGACGAGGCGCTGCCGGAGTTGCGCGCCAACGGATCCGGCCAGCACATCGCGGAAGCCGAGGTCGCACGGGCCGCGGCCGCGTTGCTGGAGGGCGATTTCGCGTTGGCGCGAAAGTCCGCGTCGGACGCGCGGCGCCGATTTCTCCGTCGCGGCAATCGAACGTGGGCCGAGATCGCCGGTCTGGCGCGGTTCCGGGCGGAAGCGCAGCAGGTCCTGTCAGACCGCGAAGGGCGCTCTACCTCGCGGTTGCCCGCCGAACTCGTCTCGATCGCCGAACGGCTGGCCGCGCTCGGACTGCGGGACGAAGCGGCGGTCGCGCGGCTCTTCGCGGTGCGATTGCTGATCCGCCGCAAGGAAATCGCCGAAGCCTCGCTCGTCCTCACGCACGTGCCCGCCCCGCGTGCGACGTCGCCGGTCGACCACCGGATGCTGTTCCGGTTGTGCCGCGCGGAACTGGCTGTGGCCGAGGACCGGCCGCGCGCCGCGCTCGCGCAGGCCCGCGCCGGACTGCGCGAACTCGGCACGATCCGCGACCGGATGGGCGGGCTCGACCTGTTGTGCGGCACGGCCGTGCACGGCGAGGAACTCGGCAGGCTGGCGATGCGGCTCGTGCTGCGGCGCGCGCGGCGGAACGCGGCCGGCGCACGCCGGATGTTCGCCTGGCTCGAACGCACCCGGGCGCAGGTTTACCGGTACGAGCCGCTGCCGGTGATCGAGGATCCCGTGCTGGCCAAGCACATCAACGAGATGCGGCACGTCCAGCGCACCATCCAGCGCACCCGGCTGGAAGGCGAGTCGGTGAAGGCGCTGGAGCAGCGGTACGCCGAACTGCAGCGCGAGGCGACCAGGCTCGGCTGGTACACGAGCCAGTGGGGCCGTCCGCGGCCGGTCGCGACGCCGGACGAGGTCGTCGCCGCGCTGGGCGATCGCGTGCTGGTGAGTTTGGTGCCCTACAACAATCAGCTGTACTCGGTGGTCGTCGACCGCGGGACGTTCCGGCTGCTCAAACTGGGTCCGCTGGACGACATCGTGGAGACCGCGACCCAGCTGCACGCCGACCTCGACGCGCTCGCGCCGGACCATCTGCCGCCGATGCTGGCCGAGACGGTGTCCGCGTCCGCGCGCCGCCGGGCGGAGAAGCTCGACGCGCTGATTTCCGCTTCGCTGGTCAAAACTCTCGACGACCGCGAGCTGGTGATCGTCCCGATCGGCCAGCTGTACGCGATGCCGTGGGGCGCGTTGCCGTCGCTGCGCGGGCACCCGGTGTCGATCGCACCGTCGGCGACCGCGTGGATCACCGCGAAGCGTCCGGCTGCGGACGGTCCGGTGCTGCTCGCGGGCGGTCCTGGCGTGCCGGGCGCGGTCGGCGAGGTGAGCAAGCTGCGCTCGGTGTACCCGGACGCGCGGCTGGTCGAGGGCGACGCCGCGACGAGTGCCACAGTTCTGACCGCGCTGGACGGAACTGGGTTGGCGCACCTGGTCGCGCACGGCGCGCACGAGCCGGCGAACGCGCTGTTCTCCCGCGTCGAACTGGTCGACGGCCCGCTGTTCGCGCACGAGACGACGCGGCTGGTCAACCCGCCGGAGCGCGTGGTGCTGGCCGCGTGCGAGCTGGCGATGAGCCACATCCGGCCAGGCGAGGAAGCACTGGGCTTCGCCGGAACGCTGCTGGCGAGCGGGTCGAAGACGGTCATCGGCGCGGTGGCGCGCGTCGGCGACCGAGCGGCGGCGGACACGATGGCGGACCTGCACCGGCGGCTCGCCGAGGGGACGTCACCCGCGCTGGCACTGGCCGAAGCGATCGCGGTGGACCCGATGCGGCGGCCGTTCGTGTGCCTCGGAGCGGGCTGACTCGTGAGCGGCTACGCCGGTTCTAACCGGCATCGCCGCTCACGAGACGGGCTCAGCCCAGGAAGTCGGCCAGTGGAACCGGCGTCAGGCCGTCCTTCTTGGCCTGGGCGATGAAGGCTTCGTAGTCTTCCTTGAACGTCTTGCGGAAGTGCATCAGCACGATGTCGCCCGGGCGGAGCTTGTCGCCGGACTGGAACTGGACGACGCCGTCGTTGACCGAGGCGGTCCACAGGACGCTCGCGCGCATGCCGCACATCGCGGCGGCCTTCAGCGTGTTCTGGTCGAAGTTGCCGAACGGCGGGCGGAACAGCGTCGGGCGCACGCCGAGCGACTTCTGGAAGTCGTCCGCGTCGTCGCAGATTTCCTTTTTCTGGAACTCGAGCGGTTTGCCCTTGAGGTTCGGGTGGTTGACCGTGTGGTCGCCGAGCACCGCGCCGGTCGAGTCGAGGATGGCCTTGAAGTACGCCTCGTGGCCCTTCACGTACCGGTTGTTCAGGAACAGCACCGGATGTCCGCCGGACTGCTGGATCAGGCCCTGCGCCGACGGGTCCTTCACCGCGCCGTCGTCCATGGTGATGAAGACGTACGGTTTGTCGGTCTGGATGCGGCGGATCACCGGGACCTTGCCGTCCTGGACCGCCGGAGCCTTCTGCTGCACGGTGCCGAACGGGTACGGCCCTGGCGGCGGACCCGGTTTCTGGGCACCCGGCGCGGGGTTCGCCTGTTCCGGGGGTTGACTCGAGTCCGGGCCGGAGCACGCGGACAGCACCAGCACACCGGCCAATGCCGCCGCCAGCCAGCGTTTCGCCATGCCGCTTCCTTTCCCTCGGGGTCACCCGAGGGGGATGACGTCTGTGCTCCGGCATTCGTTGATCGTTGTGGTGCAACGCACCCGGTCAGGCAGCCTGATTGCCCGCTTTGGCCAGCTGTGTGGCCAAAAATCCGATCACACCGCGCAACGCGGCGAGGGCTGCCGGCCCCGTTCCGGGGATGCGTTCGGCGAACGAACCCGACCACCTGAGGTCCGTGCCGCCGTCGGCGTTCGGCGTGAACATCACCTCCGCACGATAGTCGCGGACCGGGCTGAAACCGTCGAATGTGTAGACGTGCCGCCGATCCGGCACGTATTCGAGAGTCTTCTCGCGGAGCAGAACCGGCCACAATCCGACTTCCCGGACAGCATCGACACCGCCGTCGTCGCCGCGGGTCGCCCACCGGGACTGCCACACGAGCGGCCGCGCCCAGGTCGACCACTGAGTCCCGTCGCTTTCCAGCCGGAACAGCACCGGCGGAGCGGCGGCGCTCACGCGGTTCACCTCGAACGAATACCTGCGACCCGGCATGAAAGCTCCTTGAAGACGTTGTTGACCGTGCGACAAATCAATCCCGGACGGCCCCGGTAGGTCAAGATGGTGCGGTGAGCCGCCCCGACTTCGCCGCGCCGCACTGGCTGACGCAACTTCTGCGTTCCAAACCGGTTCCCATTCCGTGGAACATGGTCGCCCGTGCGGTGGTCGCGCTGGCCACTCCGCTGGCGGTCGCGTACGCCGCGGGCGACATCGCGGTGGGCGCGCTGATCTCCACCGGCGCGCTCCCGACCGTGCTGTCCGAGGCGGCCGGGGCCTACCGCTACCGCGCGCGCCGGCTGGGCGGGGCGACGTTCGCGGCTGGGATCGGGTACCTCGTCGGCCTGCTGACCGGCGGCATGCCCGCCTGGTCGATCCCGGCGATCGTCGTCGTAGCGGCGATTTCCGCGCTCATCAGCGCCGCGGGCAGCAACGCTTCGGTGGCCGGGCTGCAGATGTTCGTCTTCTGCGTCCTCGGCACCGCGCAGCACGCGACCGGCGTACGCACCGAAGTGCTCTTCGGCTTCTTCTGCGCGGGCGCCGGCTGGGGGCTGCTGGTCGCGCTCGGCACCTGGACGCTCCGCGCGACGAGCCCCGAACGCACCGCCGTCGCGCAGGTTTACATCGAACTCGCGGCGATGCTGTCGGCGGAGGACGAACCGACCTCGCGGGTCGCGCGCCACCAGCTGACGACTGCGATGAGCACGGCGTACGACCGGTTGCTGGTCGCGCGCTCGTGGCTGTCCGGTCGAGACGCGACGTATCGCCGGCTGCTGAACCGGCTGTCCGCGACGACACCCGCGGTCGAGGCGTCGGTGGCGATGGTCAACGCCGGACAGCGCCCGCCGGACGAGGTGATCGACTACCTGACCCGCGTCGCCGCGTCGGTGCTGGCGAGCCAGCCGCTGCCGCCCGCGCCGGAGCTGCCGGACGAGAACGCCGACGCGGTGGTCAGCGCGCTATACGCCGGGCTGGCGCGGATCGGGAAGCTCGACGACCGCAAACGCCGCAAGAAAGTCTCGCTGCTGCGCCGCTTGCGCGAGTGGGCGAGCGGCCTCTCCGGACCGCTGACCTGGCTCGCGACGCTGCGGCTCACGCTGTGCGTCGCGGTGGCCGAAGTGGTGGCGCTGATGGTGCCGTTCGAGCGGTCGTACTGGATCACGCTCACCGTCGGCGTGGTGCTGAAACCGGACTTCGGCTCGGTGTTCGGCCGCGCGGTGCTGCGCGGGATGGGCACGGTCGCCGGGGTCGGGATCGGCGCGGTCGTGCTCGCGTTCGGCGCGCGCGGCTGGGTGCTGGTGGTGCTGATCGCGGTGTTCGCCGGCGGGGCCGCGGTCGGGAAGGTGCGCAACTACGGGATGCTCGGCACGTTCGTGACGCCGCTGATCATCCTGCAGATGGACCTCGCGAACACGGGCAGCTGGACCGTCGTGCTGGCGCGGCTGGTCGACACCGTGATCGGCTGCGTGATCGTGCTCGTCGTCGGCTACCTGCTGTGGCCGGGTTCGCGGCGGCCGACCGTCGGCGGGCGGCTGGCGGACAGTTTCGACACGGTCGCCAAGTACGTCCGCACCGCGATGGTGCTGAACTCGACCAGCGAATCGCGGCTCGCCCGGTCGCGGGCCCGGCGCGGGGCGTACCGCGCGCTCGCGGACCTGCGGACGGCGTTTCAGCAGGTGATCGTGGAGCCGTCGCCGGCGGGACGGCAGGCGGTGGCGTGGTGGCCGGTGATCGCGGGGTTGGAGCGGGTGACCGACGCGGTAACCGAGGTCGGCGTGACCATCGGCGAGGGCGCGCCCGCACCGTCGCCAGCGGACATCGAACTGCTCACGGACGCGCTGGCGGAGCTGTCTTCCGCGGTCCGCGAGCAGCGGGACCCGGATTCGGTGCCGATGCCGGACAACCCGCGCCTCGCCGGAGTGGTGGACCAGCTCGGCTCGACGTTCGACGCGGTCCGCGGGCCGGACCTGGTGGAACGGTCCCCGCTGCGGCTGGTGCGCCGGTTCCTGCCGTACCACCGGCGCACCTGAGCTGCGCACCTGCGAGAGCGCCCCGATGCCGCATTGGGTGCGTGGGATGCACCGAATGCCGCATTGGGTGCTCCGCCCTTGCCCCCACCGCCTCCCTCAACGGAGGCGCTGCGCGCCGCAGGGCTAATTCGTGCACCGAATGCCGCATTGGGGCGCAACCGGGCCCAACCTGGAGGCGGAGGCGTTACTGCTGTCCGCCGGGCTGGCCGCCCTCGGGCTTGGGGCCGTCTTCCGGCTTCTCGCCGCCTTCGTCGTGCTTGCCAGTGACCTTGCCGAGCAGGTCCTTGGCCTTGTCGATGCCGCCGTCGATCTGCGAGTCGTGGCCGCTGACCTTGGACTTCGCGAATTCAGCCGCCTTCTCGAGACCCTGCTCGAGCTTGCCGCTGTTCTCGCGCAGCGCCTCGGTCGCCTTGTTCTTGAGCTCGTCGAAGTTGATGCCCATCGAATGCCTCCCCGGGGTTGGGATTGAGAGGCTTCAATCGTCACACACCAGGCGTTCCAGGCAAGTCAAGACACTTCGCCGAGTGCGACGGCTCCGTCCAGTCCGGTGATCCGGCCGCCGCGTTCGCCGAGTGCGACGAGTCCTTCGCGGGCGTCGGCGGCGGTGAGGTCGATGCGGACGCCGGACTGCGCCGCGTCGCGGGCCGCTTCCAACGCCAGTGCGCCCTCGTGACCTGCGTTGATGGTCGCGGCGAGGCCGCCGGTGGAGGCGAGCGAACCGCGGGCCGCGCCGAGGCGGCCGAGTGCGTCGTCGACGATCGGGAGCAGGGCGTCGCGGTTGCCTTCGGTCATCGCGCGCACCAGGTCCGGCGACGATCCGGCGACGCGGGTCCCGTCGCGGAACGAACCGGCGGCCAGCGACATCGCGAGCGGGCCGCCCTGTGCACCGACCGAGGCGAGGATCGCGGCGAACAGGTGCGGCAGGTGCGAGATCCGGGCGACCGTCTCGTCGTGCGAATCGGCGGGCAGCGGCACGGCGTGCGCGCCGACGTCCAGGACAAGCCGGGTGACCTCGGCCCACGCCGTCAGGTCGGTTTCCTCTTCGACGCCCACGACCCAGGCCGCGTCGCGGAAGAGCATGGTGTCGCCGGCGAGCCAGCCGGAGCGCGACGTGCCCGCCATCGGGTGTCCGCCGACGTAGCGCGTGTACGGCGCGCGCCTGCGGACCGCGTCGAGCATCGGGCCCTTCACGCTGACCACGTCGGTGAGAATGCAGTGCGACGCGTGCTGGGCGACCTGTCGCAGCAGGTTCTCCACCGCGGGCAGCGGCACGGCGATGACCACGATCGCGTCCGCGGCCGCGGCCCGCTGTAGTGCGGCTTCGGCGTCTGTGGTGACGTCGTAGCCGCCGCGGCTCGCCGCGTCAGCGTCCACTTCGGACACTGTGGTTCCCCAGACGGTCCTGCCGCTCGCCGCGGCGGCTCGCAGCAGGGAACCGCCGATGAGCCCGAGCCCGATCACGCATACGTCTCGCACGGGGCCATCCTGCCAGTGCGCGCAAGCGGCTACAGGACGGCCGCCAGCCGGGTGCCCTGGTCGATCGCCCGTTTGGCGTCCAGTTCCCGTGCCTCGTCCGCCCCGCCGACGAGGTGCACCGGCACGTCGCCGAGCGCACCGGCGAGTTCCCGCACGGATTCCTGGCCAGCGCAAACCACCACGGTGTCGACCTCGAGCAGCCGCGGTTTCCCGTCGACCGTGACGTGCAGACCGGCGTCGTCGATCCGGTCGTAGGAAACCCCGCTGATCTTTTCCACGCCCTTGGCGCGCAGTGCGGCGCGGTGCACCCAGCCGGACGTCTTGCCGAGCCCGGCCCCGATCGGCGACTTCTTGCGCTGCAGCAGGTAGACCTGCCGCGGCGACGGTTCCGGCTTCGGCTTGGCCAGTCCGCCGGGCGCGAGCGCGGGGTCGGTGACGCCCCATTCGGCCATCCAGGCGTCGCGATCCAACGCGGGCGACGAACTGTGCGTGAGGAATTCGCTGACGTCCACGCCGATACCGCCCGCGCCGATCACCGCGACCCGCTCGCCGACGGGTTTGCCGTGCCGCACGACGTCGACGTAGGAAAGCACCTTCGGATGGTCGATCCCGGGCAGCACCGGAACCCGCGGCGTGACACCGGTGGCCAGCACGACCTCGTCGAAGCCGGTCAGATCCGCGGCGGTCGCCCGGGTGCCGAGGTGCACCTTCACACCGGTGACCTCGAGGCGTCGCGTGTAGTAGCGGATGGTCTCGGCGAATTCCTCCTTGCCCGGAATCCGTTGTGCGATCCCGAACTGGCCGCCGATTTCGTCGTCGGCCTCGAACAGTTCGACGTCGTGGCCGCGTTCGCCGAGCGCGGTCGCGGTTGCGAGCCCGGCCGGCCCGGCACCGACGACGGCGATCCGCTTGGCGCGCCGGGTCGGGAGCAGGTTCAGGGTTGTTTCGTGCCCGGCCCGGGGATTCACCATGCAGGACACCGGTTTCCGGCTGAACGCGTGGTCGAGGCAGGCCTGGTTGCAGGCGATGCACGCGTTGATCTCGTCCGTGCGGCCGGTTTCGGCCTTGCGGATCCAGTCCGGGTCGGCGAGCAGCGGACGGGCCATCGAGACCAGATCCGCGTCCCCGTCGGCGAGGGCTTGTTCCGCGACGTGCGGCAGGTTGATCCGGTTCGAGGTCACCACCGGGACCGAAACGTGCGGCTTCAGCTTGCCGGTGACCCAGGTGAACGCGCCGCGCGGCACGGACGTGACGATCGTCGGCACCCGCGCCTCGTGCCAGCCGATGCCGGTGTTGATGATCGTGGCCCCGGCCGCCTCGACGTCGCGGGCGAGCGCGACGACGTCGTCCCAGCTCTGTCCGCCTTCGACGAGGTCGAGCATGGAAAGCCGGTAGATGATGATGAAGTCCGGCCCGACTTTTTCCCTGGTGCGCCGGACGATCTCGACCGCGAACCGGCGGCGCTTCTCCGCGGTGCCGCCCCAGGCGTCGGTGCGCCGGTTGGTGCGTTCGGCGAGGAACTGGTTGATCAGGTAGCCCTCGGAGCCCATGATCTCCACGCCGTCGTACCCGGCGTCGCGGGCCAGCGCGGCGCAATCGGCGAACGCGCGAATCGTGCGGTGCACGCCGTACGCGGTGAGCGCGCGTGGACGGAACGGGTTGATCGGCGCCTTGCGGCTTGACGCGGAAACGCTCAGCGGGTGGTAGGCGTAGCGGCCGGCGTGCAGGATCTGCAGCGCGATCTTGCCGCCCTCCGCGTGCACCGCGCTGGTCAGCAACTGGTGCTGTTTCGCCTCGGCGGGCGTGGAAAGCTTCGAGGCCAACGGCAACAGCCACCCGGTGCGGTTCGGCGCGAACCCGCCGGTGACGATCAGGCCGACACCGCCGCGCGCGCGTTCGGCGTAGTACTCGGCCAGCTGCGGGAAGCGGGACGCGCGGTCCTCCAGACCGGTGTGCATCGAGCCCATCAGGACGCGGTTGCGCAGCGTCGTGAAGCCGAGATCGAGCGGGGACAGCAGGTTCGGGTACTCGGTCATGTCAGTCCTTCTCGTCGGCCCGCAACGCGGTCAGGATTTCTTCCAGCCACTCGACCTGGCCCTCTTCGACCCGGATTCCGCCGCGCAGCACGAGGTATTGGTGCAGCGAACGGCCGCGGAGCCGGTCCGGGGCGGGGAAGTCGCGCTTCTCGATCTGCCGGTACAGGTCGAGCCGCTCAGCGTGCGCGTCGCGGTGCCGGACGATCTCTTCGGCGATGGCATTCGCGTCGCCGAACGACGCCCCGCGCAACTTCACCGCCAACTCCTGCGGCCCGGCTTGCGGTGCCGGTTCGGCAAGCCAGCGCCGCAGTTCCATCCGGCCCGCTTCGGCGACGGTGTAGACCTTCTTGTCCGGCCGCCCGTCCTGGACCACTATGTCGACCGCGACCTGACCGGCCTCCTCCATCCGCTTCAGCACGCGGTAAATCTGCTGGTGGGAGGCGCTCCAGAACAGCCCGATGGACTTCTCGAACCGGCGCGCCAGCTCGTAACCCGAGCCGGAGCGTTCCGACAGCGAGACGAGGATCGCGTGCTCCAGTGCCATGCCGGACAGTGTCATATGCAACTAGGTGCATTGCAACTGAGTGCAATCCAGGTCACCCTGAGGCTTGCCTAGGTTCAGGCCCGCAGGCCGGCTTCGATGGCGTGCAGCATCCGAGCGAGGTCGTCGGCGCCAGCGGGGCTGATGCTGAGCCAGCCGTCGGTGACCGCGGCGGTGAACCGGCCTTGTTCGGTGTCGATCCAGTAGGGCGGGTGTTCGTTGCGGACGCGTTCGGTGCCGCGGCGGATCGCGACGTACAACCGTCCTACGTGGATTCGGGGAGCCTGCATCCACTCGACGGCGCGCCGTGCGTCGCGGGCACTGTTGGTGCGGGTCGGCGGCGGATTTCCGGCGAGCACGGCGCTGTAGTCGGCTTCCGAGCAGGACAGCGAATGGAGGTTCGACGCGGGCGGAGTGCCCGGCAGCGCGGAGACCAGTTCCCGGGCAGCGGATTCCGCGGTGCTGGGGAACAAGGTGATCGTGTCGTGGTCGGCGACCGCGAGGATCGCGTCCCGTCCGGCGGCCGCGGCCTGAAGGGTCACGTCGCGGCCGTTGATGCGCGCCCAGCAGTAACGGTCGACGGAGGGTCGTTGCAGGAGCCCGATGACGTCGGCGAAGTCGCGGACCGGCCAGCCGGTGGCGGCGAGTTCGGCGTCCGCTTTCGCGTCCTGCTGGACCTGCTCGTCCGGCGGGTACCACTTCTCGCCGCCGATCAGCGTCGGATGCGGGTCGGAACGGTCGATCCGGCGGACCAGATTCTGGTAACTGTCACGGGAAAACCGCAGGGGGCTCCGGAGCAACGTCAGGCTCCGATGGTGGGCGGGGTCGGGCGCATTCCGTCGGGGTAGCCGCCGAACAACTCGTCGACGTCGTCGTCGAGGTAGGTGACTTTCCGCTGGTGCTCCTCGTCTTCGGTGCCCTTGCCTTTACCAGCGCCAGCGCCCATGCCGCCCACTCCCGGCGATCCCTTGGCTCCCGTTCCGCCGACGATGCCGGGACGCGCCGCGCTCTGGCCGCTCGCTGGGGTCCCGGTACCGGTTCCCGCCCCTGCGCCAAGCTGCGGTCCGCTGCGCGACCCGACGTTGCCTCCGTTGCCGGTCCGTCCGCCGACGCTGCTCTCCCCGCTGCCGCCGGGAGCGCCGAATCCGCCAGTCGGGAGACCGAACCCGCCGCCGGTCGAATCCGTGCCGCTGGTGGCCGGTCCGAATGTCGGCAGCCGTCCGGAGCCGAACCCAGGCGCGTCGCTGACCGGTGCCTTAGGCGTGTACCCGGCCGTGGTGGTGGAATCCGGTGCTGAGGCGTGCTCCGCAGGGGAGCTTCCGCTGTCCGGAAGGTGAGCGGAGCCGGTTGCTGGTGGCGGCACGGAGCTGCTGACCGGGCTGGACCCGAGGATGCTGCCGCTGGGGCTGGACGGGTGTCCGCCGCTGGGGCTGGGCGGGTACCCGCCGCTGGGGCTGGGTGCGTACCCGCCGCTGGGGTCAGGCGTGTGTCCGCCGCCGTGGAAGCCCCCGCTGTACCCGCCGCTGCTTCCGGTTCCGCCAGTCGGGCCGGACGTCCCGCCGACGCTCGGCGCGGAACCGACCGCGATCCCGGCCGGAGCGGCATTCAAAACCGGATAATCCTTGGCCGAAGAATTGCGATTCCCGTTCGTTGTGGCGACGTAAGTCCCGTAGGCTTCTTTATTGTTTTTGTCGGCGTCATCCCACCTTGCCGCGGATTTTTCCGAATCACTCGCGCCGAACGGACTGTAGCTGGCCAAATCGTTGGTATCGGGACGATTGGCGTCCATCGGAGTGAGCTTGTTGAGCGTGCTGTGAAAGCCGCCATTCTGCGCGGTGAGGGATTGAGCGCTGCGGCCGAGGTCCTCCGACGCCTGCTGAGAGGTTTCCAGCAGCGGGGTGAGCCCAGCCTTGGCCTTGCCCGCTGCGTCGCCCTCCCAGGAAGCGTCCATCTTGCCTTGCAGCCGGGCAATCCGCGTCACGAGCTCCTCGTGGGCGGATTTAAGCGCTTCGGCCGCCTGCTGGCCAGAATCGAGGGAGGCGGTGTTGCCGCCGTAGCGGTGCATCCGGGCGTAGACATCCGCGCCGGTGTAGCCGTCCGGCATCAATGGCCTCCCTTCTGGAGGTATTGGATCACGTATCCGGCTACCTTTTTACCGACTTCGCAGCTGTCGGCGAAAGGCTTCTTGAGACTGTCGAGGTTGACGTTGATGACGTAGGTGAGGTCATTGCGCAGTCCGACGGTCATCGTGCAGAGCCCTGCCGGAGAATTGCTAGCCGGGTCGTAGATGACACCCGGGTAGCCCGCCACAGTGAAGGGCTCGAACTTGGTTAATGCACCAGCCTTCTGCTGGCCGTAGATGCCGCTAAGGCCACTGTGGCTCGGATCCTTGGTTACCACGGTTCCGCCTACAGAGGAAGGTCCATCGTCCGTAGCGAAGCGCCAGCCACAAGTCGGTCCGGTCGCGCCGTCGGGTTGAGGGGCTGTGTTCTTAAACGGAGCGCCCAGGCTCGTGACCTGGTCCGCGTTCATCGCGGCGCAGGGGTCCTTTTCCAGCGGCGTCGCGTCGAGTGGTGCGGGCACTGATGGCGCACCGAACTGGGGTCCCGCAGAACTGGAAGGGGGAGGCGCCGTGGGAGTTGCGTTGCCAGGCTCGCCGGAACAACCGCTGAGCAGGACTGCGGCGAGCGCGAACGTGAACGTGGCGGCGTAGCGGCTATTCATCGCGAGGGGTTGACGCCTTTCAGGTGATCCGTTGCCTGGTGCTCTTGCTTTTGGTAAGTATCCAGGGCCTGTTGAAACGCGTCCTTCTGACGCTGGAGTTCGGCCACCACGCTGTTGAGATAGTTGTTGTACGACCGACCTGCCGCGTTGGCGTCTTGCACATAAGCGATGCTGGCGACTTCATCACCCATTGGCACGAAAGAAGTCAAGGCTCGAGCCTGCTGGCGAGGGTCGAGTTGAATCCAGTCGAGGATGTCGTCGATCTCGGTGACGATCTCCTTGAGCAGCTCCGGAGTCAGCCGATACCCGCCACCACCGGTGGACATGCCCTCATTGGCCTTCGCCTGTGCATCGGCGGCTTCCTTCGCCACCTGCTCCGGCGTTTTGTCCCGGACGTACTTGTACCCCGGCACCAACGGACCCTGCATGTTCGCGGGCAGGTGTCTGACGCGCTCGACGCCGTCATCAGTCACGAAAGCCTCCCCAGCTTCCTCACCGAACAATACGGACAGTATCACGGTTGTCTGCAGACGGTGACAGAATCACCGGTCTTGATGATCACGAATCGGTGGTGCCGGGACCAGTGCGAGATTGCCGCGAGCGAGAGACCCGCATGACCGCAGCACAAGTCAGGCCGCCCGCGGGGACAGGGCAAATCGGGTCGATCCAAGCCAGGGAAAGGATCAAGATGGAGGAGTGCACCCGGTCCTAGAACTGCTCACCACCCGAATCGCCGAAGGCAGCGTGCCCGGGCAGCGAACAGACGGCCGCCGGCTTGCGCTTGCCGTCGAAGGGGGCAGCAGTCGCGGCACGTACTCCAGCGGGATGGTGCTCGCGCTCGACGAACTTGGGGCTACCACCGCGTTCGACGACGTCTACGGTGCCTCCGCCGGTGCGCTCAACGCGGCGTGGCTATTGTGCGGCCGCTCCCGGACTGGCGTGCGGACGTGGTGGAATCCGGCCGTCATGCGGCGGATCATCAATCCGCTGCACACCTTGCGCGGCCGGGCGGTGATCGATCTCGAGTATCTCGTGCACCAGGTCTACTCGGTGCTCGAACCGATGGATTTCCCGGCGATACTGGCGAATCCGGTCGAATTCCATCCGCTCGCCACCGACGCCGACACTGGCGAGTCGACTGATCTGCATCCGTTCATCGAGGACGTCGACGGGATCAAGACAGCGCTCGCGGCGTCGTCGTGCATGCCGGTGTTGGCCGGGCCGCCGATTGCGATGGGTGGGCGGCGGTTCGTGGACGCGGGGATCGCCGAGCCGTTGCCGTTTCGTACCGCGCTCGCGCAGGGGGCGACGGACGTGCTGGTGTTGCGGACCCGGCGCGAGGACGAGCATCCGGTGCCTCCGCCGCGGGTACAGGATGTGGTGGTGCCCCGGTTCCTCCGGAGGCACGCGCCGGGCACCATCGATGCTTGGCGGACGCAGTATCACCGGGATCTGGAGGACGAGCGCCAGTTGCGGGAAGACCCGCGGCTGGTGAGTGTGCGGCCGCCCGCTGGTGCGCCGGATGTTGTGGTGCTGGAACGTGATCCGGCCGTCTTGCGGCGTGCGGTGGAGTTGGGGCGGGACGCGGTTTACGCGGCGTTGGAAGGCTTGCGCAGGGCCTCGTGACTACGGGAGCGGACCGTCAGTCGTTGGGCGGCAAGGGAAACGGCGAGGTAGAGCAAGATTGAAGCGCTGCCGAGACCGCGGGTGGAATTGACTGCGTCGACGGCGAAGTCTAGTCCTAAGTGGATGCCGAAGGAAATCAACCACAGGGCGGCGGTCAGCCAATTGCCTTGCCGCCACAGGGTTCCGTCGGAGCGCCAGATTCGCATGGTGTATCCGCGGGCTACGCCGAAGCCGCCAGCTGCCACGAAACTGGTGGCTAGCAACAGGATCGCCGTTGAGGTCGGGGTGGTTGTCGCGATGGCGAACCCGAGTGAGGCGGCACCCAGCGCGCTGATGACGAGCAGGACTACCGGCGGGCGGTCGGCGCGGCGGGCTTGCAGTTGTCGCCAGATCAGCCAGGTCAGGACGACCAGGCCGATCAGGATGTTGTCGAAGGTGTTCGGCACGGGGACCACAGTGCCGGGCCGGGGCCGTCCCGCGCCTCCACCCGGGGGTGGAGGCCGGGTGGGAAAACCCTGTCAGGCCTGCGGTTTGCGGGCCACGCCGCCGATCACGCGCGACTCCGACGGCGCCTTCGCGAACACCGTGTCGGCGTCCGGATGCCACGCCGGCGCGTACACCAGGCCCGGTTCGAGCAGCGGCCAGCCGCCGAAGAAACGCTCGAACTCCGCCTTCGTGCGCAGGATGCCCGGGTTCGTC
This sequence comes from Amycolatopsis nivea, assembly GCF_004522235.1. Taxonomy (GTDB): domain Bacteria; phylum Actinomycetota; class Actinomycetes; order Mycobacteriales; family Pseudonocardiaceae; genus Amycolatopsis; species Amycolatopsis nivea. Next base: position 63,610 of record NZ_SDLT01000030.1, on the reverse strand, counting down.
GTCGACTCGTAGTACTTGATGATGTCGACCAGCGCCTGGCGTTCGTTGTCGTCCACCGGGTTTTCGTTGGTCATCTGGGAAAGAACGAGCAACGAGCCCGGCGCGAGCTGCTTGCGGTAGAACTCGAGGATGCCGTCCGGGTCCTGCTCGTCCTTGATGAAGTGCAGCACCGCGTTCACGATCAGCGCCACCGGCTGCCGGACGTCGATCACGTGCGAATCGGCGACCCGGTCCCACAATTCGGCGGGCTGCAGGAGGTCGGCGGCCATCGCCTGGTGCCGGTCCTCGTCCGCGGTGTCGGCGAGCAGCACCTGCGAATGCGCGAGCGCTACCGGCTCGTTGTCCAGGTACAGCACGGAAGTGTCGTGCTCGGGGCGTTCGTCGTCGGCCACCTCGTGCACGTTGCCCGCGGTGGGCAGGCCGGAGCCGATGTCGACGAACTGCCGGATGCCCTCGCGCACGCACTGGCGCACCGCGCGGCCGAGGAACTGCCTGCTGGTGCGGCAGTACTCGCCCATCAGCGGCAGCCGTTCGCGCACCTTCTCGGCGAACATCCGGTCGATCGCGTAGTTGGTGGTGCCGCCGATGAAGTAGTCGTAGACACGGGCCGCCGACGGCCGGTCCAGACTGGCTTCCACCGCGCGCAGTGCTTCGTCCTGTGTGCTCATCGCCGTCCTCACGCTCGCCCTGGCGCTCATGCTAACCATGGCGCCCGGGTCAGCTCGGCCGGTAGGACTCCCGGTAGGCGTTGACCGACGCCGTCAGCTGGTCCATCGCGGCGCGCATCCGGCCCAGTTCGGCGTTGTCCAGGTTCATCGCCGCTCCGACGTGCGGCGGGATCCGTTCCGCCTTGGCGCGCAAGGCGGATCCCTGCCCGGTCAGCCGGATGCGGACCGAGCGCTCGTCGTCGGACTGGCGTTCGCGCTTGATCAGCCCGGCCTTCTCCAGCCGCTTGAGCAGCGGAGACAGCGTGCCGGAGTCGAGGTTCAGCGCGGAGCCGAGTTCCTTGACCTGCTGCTCGTCCTGCTGCCACAGCGCGAGCATCACCAGGTACTGCGGATACGTGAGGTCGAGCGGTTCCAGCAGCGCGCGGTAGAGCGCGGTGACCGCCCGGGAGGCCGAGTACAGGCCGAAGCACAGCTGGTCGTCAAGCAGCAGCGAGCCGGTTTCCCCGGCGTCTGGGCTGGTCATCGGTCGCCTCCCGCGAGTTTCTCCTGCCAGCTCTCCATCCTCTCTCGGCTGGCCCGCGAGGGCAACTCAAGTGCTCTAGATCTCATTGAGCAACATTGAGTTGTGCACAACTAAGTTGAGAGCTATATTTGTGCGGTCCGACCGATCCGCTACCGGAGGAAGCCATGACCGCGAACCCGCAGAACCTCGTCCTCGAACCGGCCGCCCAGGCGTTCGCCGAGGCCACCGACCAGCCTCCGTACCTGTTCCAGCTCCCGCCCGCCGAGGGCCGCAAGGCGGTCGACGGCGTCCAGGACGGCGACGTCGAACTCGCCCCGGCCGACATCGAGACGCTGACCGTCCCGGGCGGACCGAACGGCGACGTCGAGGTCCGGATCGTCAAGCCGCGGGGCGTCACCGGGGACTTGCCGGTGCTCGTCTACATCCACGGGGCTGGCTGGGTCTTCGGCGATTTCCACACCCACGAGCGGCTCGTCCGCGAACTCGCCGCCGGAACCGGCGCGGCTGTCGTTTTCCCGGAATACAGCCGTTCGCCCGAGGTCCGCTACCCCGTCGCGATCGAAGAGAACTACGCCGCCGTGAAGTGGGTTGTCCAGCATGGTGCGGAGAAGGGGCTCGACACCACGCGAATCGCGATCGCGGGTGACTCCGTCGGCGGAAACATGACCGCGGCGCTGACGCTGATGGCGAAAGAGCGCGGTGACGTGAAATTCCTGCAGCAGGTGCTGTTCTACCCGGTCACTGACGCTTCGTTCGACACCGAGTCGTACACCAAGTTCGCCGATGGCTACTTCCTCAGCCGCGAAGGCATGAAGTGGTTCTGGGACCAGTACACGACCGACGAAGCGCAGCGTGCCGAGATCACCGCTTCGCCGCTTCGCGCAACTGTGGAGCAGTTGACCGGACTGCCGCCGGCGCTCGTGATCACTGGCGAGGCGGACGTCCTTCGCGACGAAGGCGAGGCGTACGCCGCGAAGCTGCGTCAGGCGGGCGTGCCGGTGACGGCGGTTCGGTACCAGGGCGTGATCCACGACTTCGTGATGGTGAACGCGCTTCGTGAAACGCACGCGGCGGAAGCGGCGATCACTCAAGCGATCACGGTGCTGCGCGGCGCATTCGGCAACTAATCAGGGACGAACGGGCAATCCTGAGGTTTCGCTGAGTTTGTCGGGGCCATTCCGGCGTGATCGCCGTCACGTGATCACAACGAGGGTGGCCCCTCAAACGTATCTAGAGCAGCGGGTCCCGCCTTTCGGGCGCGCGATCGGTCCTGGAGGTTTCCCGTGCACCTGAGCGCAATCAGGTTGGATTCGCCCGTCATGCTCGCGGTGATCGGCGTGCTCGCGCTCCTCGCGGTCGTCTCGGTCCCGTGGTTTTGGGACAAATGGCGCAAGCGCAAGCAGATCGGCCGCAGTGCGACGGTGGTTGTCGCGCTGTGCCTCGTCATCGTCACCCTTGGCTTGACCGGCAACATGATCGGCGGATTCTTCCCGACGCTCGGCTCGCTGCTCGGGACCGGCGCGTTCGCCGCCGAGGGCATCGACGTCGAGGGCGGCGACAACGGCGTCGACCTCGGCCGGGCGCGCGACCTCGGGGTGGCGCACGCGCGGGTCGGCAAGGGGACCATCGCGCACGTGACGGTGACCGGGCGGCGCACCGGCCTGACCCGCGACGTGACGGTTTACCTTCCGCCGCAATACTTCCAGCATCCGTACAAGGCGATGCGGTTCCCGGCGATCATCTGGATCCCGAACTACCCGTCCGGCCCCGAGGTCACCACCGCCCCGATCGGGTACCACCTGCCCGAACAGCTTGACGCGGCGATTTCGAAGCATCTCCTGCCGCCGGTGATCGTGCTGATCCCGGACCCGACCGGAACGCCGAAAATCGGCCACGACACCGAATGCGTCGACGAGGTCAACGGAAGTCCCAACGACACCTATTTGTCCGCGGACGTCCGGGAATGGGGAATCCAGCGACTCGGCCTCAATCCGGACCGCCGGGCGTGGACGATCGCGGGCTGGTCGTCCGGCGGCTATTGCGCGCTGAACCTCGTGACGCGGCATCCGCAGTGGTATGCGCAGGCGGCGAGCGTGAGCGGCTACGAAAAGGCGCAAGTGGACGGCGAAACCGAGAACCTTTTCCGCGGCCGCAAGGACATCGAGGACGCGAACAATGTCAAGATCACCCTCCGGCAGCATCCGGCCCCGCTGGAACTGCTCGCGATCTCCGGCGAGAAGGAACAGAACGAAAGCCGGGCGGTCGACCAGATGCGCGCCGCCGCGCAGCCGCCGGTTCAGTTCACGACGTGGCGGATCCCGGACGCGGGGCACAACATGAACACGTTCAAGGCGCAGCTGCCGGACGTGCTGACGTGGATCGGGCAGCGGATCCCCGGCCCGTCGGCTCCGGGGCAGCGGGCCGACGTGACCGGCGGGGTGAAGCCGTGGCCGTTGCCGAGCACGGGCGCGCGGGGCGCGCTGACCGCGGTGGAGCAGTGACGCTCAGCGGATCCCGGGAAGGTGCTTGACCACTTCGGTGACCTGGGTTTCGGCGTCGTCGTAGCTGACCGTGCGGGGATTCTCGGTGAGGACGACGACGATGTAGCGGTTGTCCTTGACCAGGCCTGAGGTGTGCAGGATGCGCCCGGGGTTGCAGCAGGACCAGCCTTGTTTGACCGCCCAGCGCACGTCGCCGAGAGCGTCCGGGATGCCGAAGTACTGACGGAAGCCGTCGGCTCCGTTTTCGGTGGCCTCGCCGAGGGCCTGGAGAATCGTCGTGCGGTGCTCAGCCGGTGCCCGGTCCATCAGGTAGCGGTAGACACGCGTGATGTCGGCGGCGGTGATTTCGGTGTCGCCCCAGCGTCCCGGTGCCTTGGGCGGCCTCGTTTCAGCGAGGCCCATTTCGGTCACCGCTTCGTGGACGATCCTCGTCTCGCCGCCCGCGACCCACAGCTGGCTGGCGGTGTCGTCGTCGCTGCGGGAGAGCATTTCCCGCACGGTTCCCGGACTGCTGCCGCGGTCGAGTGCGTCGAGGGCGATGAGCAGCTTCACGAGGGACGCGGAGGTGTAGTGCCGGTGCGCGTCGAGGGAGACCGGGGTCGTCCCTGTGGTGCGGTCGTAGACGACCACGCTGACGTGCCCTTGCGGGACGAGCGCGGGGAGTTCGGTGTTGAGATCCGCGCCTTGCTGGGGCGCGGAGCTGCCGGTGCTCCGCTTCGGGCCGGGGGTGCCCGAGTCGGAGGCAGGCGAGATGACGCCCGGCCCGTCCGTCGGTCCGGCGGCCGTGATCACCTGCCGGTACGGCTCGGCCTCGGTGGCCAGAAACGCGATGACCGCACCGAGAACGAGACCGAGCAAAAGGAACGTGTTCGCCCTGCGCATGCCCCGAGTTCCCCGATCGAGTGATCAGGGTTCGCCGAATGGGGCGGCTTTGTGGGATGGCTCTCGGTACCGGCCAGTACGCGTGACGCTCGGGCGTGCTGCGGGCAAGCAGCGGTGGATCAGACCACGACGAGGCGTTCCACCAGCAGGCCGATGCGCTGTTCGGCAAACTCCCGCGGCTGCCGTCCCGCTCGGGTCAGCGTCGCGATCCCGTGCAGGGACGCCCAGAACAACTCGGTGAACAGACCCGGTGCGACGCCGTCCCCGGCGACCTCGCCGAGGGTTTCCAGCAGGGCGGCGAAGGCGTCTTTCAGCTGCTCCGGGGTGTCGTCCTGCGCGAACGCGAGGCCGCCGTCGAGCTGGAAGATGGCGTCGTAGACCGCCGGGTGGTGCTCGGCGAAGTCGAGGTACGCGCGGGCGAGGGCGGTGACCCGGGCGCGCGGATCGGTCACGCCGAGGGTTGCCGCCCGCACCGCAGCCGCCAGTTCGGCGGCTCCTTCGAGCGCGACCGCGCCGATGATCTCGCGCTTGCCGCGGAAGTGGCTGTAGAGAACGGGCTGGCTGTACTCGATGCGCTCGGCGAGCCTGCGGGTGGTGACCGCGTCCCAGCCCTGCTGCTCGGCGAGCTCACGGGCCGTCGCGACGATGAGGCGCTCGCGTTCCGCCTGTTCGCGCTGTTTGCGTGTGTGGACCGACATGAGCTGAGTCTAGCACTGCTAGACAACCGAGCGGCAGTAGTACTAGCATCGCCTCATCAGCTAGCAACGCTAGATTTTGGGAAGGTCATCATGCTCAACGCACTCGCGGTCTGCACCATCGTGGTCGTCGGCGTGATGGTGGGGGTCGAGTTTTCCGTCGCCTTCGTCATCAACGCGATCCTCAACGGGCTCCCGGACGACAGCAATCAGCAAGGCCGCTCCCACGGCGGCCGGATGCTCGGCGCCCTCATGCCGTTCTGGTACATCGGTTCGCTCGTCCTGAGCGCGATCTGGGCGATCGCCGCGTGGGGCCGGCCGGGCACCAGCCTTGTCGTGATCGGGGCCGGACTGCTGGTGGTGAGCGTGCTGATGTCGATCCTGCTGCTCGTCCCGATCAACAACCGCGGCAAGACGTGGACGGCGGAGAACCGGCCCGCGGACTGGAAAGAGCAGATGAGCCGGTGGGACCGCTACCACTATGCGCGAGTCGCGATCATCATCGCCGCCTTCGCCCTGCTGGTCGCCGCGCTCGTCTGAGCCGGTGCCCCACGGGGTCACCGCGTGGCTCAGCAGCCTCACCAGCCCCGATCTTGCCCGGCGGCGCGTCCGGGACGGCCGGATTCGGGTTTCGGCCCGGTTTCGGCGGGGGTATTCCTTCAGGGTTGACCCACCGTCATCTCGGTACGGGAAGGACTGGAGTCATGGTTCGTGCGCATCGAGCCCGCGTTCGGGTGGAAGGGCTGCAGCCCGCCCAGGTGCTGGCCGTTCTGCTCGGAGTCCTGTTTCTCGCCTACGGCATCATCGGGCTCGTGAAGTCCGGGTTCGGGGATTTCACCGGACACGGTGTCACTTTGTGGCGGTTTTCCGCCAATCCGCTGAACAACGTCGTCCACGTCGTGACCGGCGTGATCGGCCTGCTGCTCGCTTTGGGTTCCGGCCGCGCGCGGACGTTCGGCTGGCTGCTCTTCATCGGCTACGGCGCGCTGTTCGTCTGGGGTCTGATGCTGACCGGGATGATCTCGGTCAATCCGGTGTCCGGCCTCGGCAACCCGCTGAACCTCGGCGACGCGGACAACTGGCTGCACCTCGGCATCGCCGTCCTGGGCCTGCTGACCGCGGTTCTTCCGGCACGGCACGGGGTTCTGCTTCCGGAGGACGAGGAACCCGTCGACGTCGACCCGGCTGTCCAGCCTCGTCGACACGAGCCCGGCGGGCATGGCTTGGCCCACTAGTCAGTCCACAGTGGAGTAACCGGGATCGTTTGCCGGGCATTTCCGGCAGCGATCCCGGCTTATTCCGTGGGGTCTTCCAGCGCCCGATCCACCAACCGCCGTGCCGCCCCGAGGTACTGCGCCGGGTCTAGCAGACCGGCCAGCGTTGTTGCGTCGACGGCGCTGGTGATCTCCGGCGTGTCCGCCAGAATCTCCGACAGCGGACGGTTTTCCTCAATCGCGCGCCGGGAAGCAGTGCCCAGCAAGTCTTTCGCGCGGGCCTTGCCCAGCTTCGGCGCCAGCGCGGCCGACAGTCGTTCCGAGACGATCAACCCGTTGGTCAGCGCGAGGTTCTTCTGCATGCGGTCCGCGCGAATGTCCAGCCCTCGAACCAAATCCACGGCCGTATGGGCGGCTCCGCCGGTCAGGCGCAGACACTCGCGCAGCAACTGCCACTCGGCCTGCCAGACCCCCGCCGAACGCTCGTCCTCCGCCAGGCCGGACTGCGTAACTCCCGCCGCCAACACCGGTACTTGCAGCGCCGCCGACCGGATCAACGCCGACTGCACCGGGTTTTGCTTGTGCGGCATCGCCGAGGACCCGCCGCCGGTCGCCTCGGTCGCTTCGCCGATCTCGGTGCGGGCGAGGACCTGAACGTCGACCGCGATTTTGCCCAACGCCGTCGTCACGCCAGCCAATGCGGACACCAGTTCGGCTACCGGCGCGCGATCCGCGTGCCAGGGCAAAATTGGTGCGGTCAAACCGGTTTCCTCGGCGAAGGCGGCGACCAACCGTTCCGCATAGTCGGCGGTGCCGTCGCCGTACTGGACATACGCGGCCAACGTTCCTGCCGCGCCACCAAGCGAGACCGGTAATCGGAGCTCAGCGATTCGGCGTGCGGATTCCTGGACGCCTTGCCGCCAGATCGCTGCTTTCAGGCCGAACGTCGTCGGAACCGCGTGGGCGGTGAGGGTGCGTCCGGGCATGACCGTCTCGCGGTGCGTACGTGCCAGCTTGGCGAGCGTGTCCGCGATCGACGTGAGGTCCGCGGTGATCAGCCGCAGAACGTCGCGCGCGACCACCATCATCGCCGTGTCGACAATGTCTTGACTGGTCGAGCCGCGATGTACGTAATCGGCATCGTCCGGGACTTTGGCGGACAGCGTGCGCACCAAGCTGACCACGGGGTTTCCGGTCGCACGCGCGTCGCGAGCCAGTTGGACGACGTCGAGTTCGCCCTCGCCCAGCGCCCGGGCGGCCGCGGCGATGCGCTCGGCTGCCTCGGACGGGACCGTGCCGAGCCGCGCCTGCGCCCGTGCGAGCGCTGCCTCCGCGTCCAACATGGCGGCGGCGAAGGCCCGGTCACCGGTCCCCGCTTCGGCCGGGGTTCCGGCGCGCACCGGGGAGAGCAGGCCGGAATCAGGATCGGCGGTCATGTGGTCCAGCATCGCACGCCGGGTGATTTCGGGAGGGGTGGCCGCTGACCGCTCGCAGCACGGGTGGTGGCAGGACGGGCTTTCGCTGACCAGCTCCGACGGCAATCGCACTGCCGCCGACCACTGGCGCGCGACGGCCGGATGCGGACGGCGCGACCTAGCCACAGGCGGCAGCAAGCACGGCTCGGTGTCGCAGTGCGACTCGACCGACGCACGCGGCGTGCGGACGGCTGGGCGTCGGCTGCGCGACTCAACCGAGGTGGCGGCGAGCGCATGGCTGGGTGTCGGCGCGTGGACGATTGGCCTCGACGGCGCCGCCTAGCCACTGTCGGCCGCGTGTGGACGGCTGAATGTCGACGCGTGACTTGGCTGGAGCGCACTGCGCGTGGACGATTCACCGTCGACGGTGCCACCCAGCCAAAGTTGGCCGCGTGTGGACGGCTGAATGTCGACGCGTGACTTGGCTGGAGCGCACTGCGCGTGGACGATTCACCGTCGACGGTGCCACCCAGCCAAAGTTGGCCGCGTGTGGACGGCTGAATGTCGACGCGTGACTTGGCTGGAGCGCACTGCGCGTGGACGATTCACCGTCGACGGTGCCACCCAGCCAAAGTTGGCCGCGTGTGGACGGCTGAATGTCGACGCGTGACTCGGCCGAAGCGCACAGCGCGCGAACTACTGGGCGTCGGCGGCGCGCCCCAGCCGAAGGCGGCGGCTGGTGTCGGGGCGAGCGACTCGGCCGAAGCGCGTGACGTGCGCACGGCTAGGCGTCGAAGGCGCGACGCAGCCACAACTGGCCGCGCACGAACAGCCGGATGCCGCCACGACTCAGCCGAAGTCGTCGGCGAAAGCGCTGTCCGAACGGTCGCCGCTCACCCGCGAGCAAGCCGTGACCTCATAGGGCCGCCTCCACTCTGGACTCGAGCCAAGCTCCAGGCCATGTCGCCGCCTCACTCCTAATCAGACGTGGCCGAAACACCAAGCGTCACCTTCACCGGCCAGTGGCTCCGTCAGTCACCTCCCGCAGCAAGTCCGCGTGCCCGTTGTGCCGCGCATACTCCGCGATCATCGACAGCAGCATCCACCGCAGCGAGAACGGCTCTCCCGTGGTCTTCCCGACCCCCTGCGCGTCCAGCGACGAAGCCCCTGCCACGATCTCCCGGCTCCGGGCGCACTCCTCGCGCCACAAAGCCAGTGCCTCGTCGAAATCCCCGTCCAGGCGGTCGAAGTCCTGGTTCGGGTCGTCGTCCGAGTAGTGCAGCAGCGGGACGTCCTCGCCGGCGAACTGGATGCGGAACCACCATCGTTCGCAGCCCGCCAGGTGCCGGACCAGGCCGTGGAGCGACATTGTGGACGGCGGCACCGCGCGCGCCGACACGGCTTCCTGGCTCAGGCCCGCGCACTTCAGCGCCAGGGTTTCGCGGTGCCACTCCAGATAGGCCAGCAGCGTCGAGCGTTCGTCGGCGACGCGGGGGATGGGCGGGCGGTCGCTTTCGGCCACCTTGGACAGATGCTTCGGGGTCGTTGTCATGAGACGAGCGTCTCACCCGCCACCGACAATTTTCGGCGCCATCCCGTCGCATCGGGTGCACGGGACACCGTCCGCGCGCAGCAGTGGGCTAGACCACATGGCGGGGGCGGGTAGCCGCAGAATCCGTTCCTGTCGATGCGGAATTCAGGTGAATTCCGGTGTTGATCAGCACACTCAGGCACGGTTTCCGGACGGTGTTGTCGCTCCGTCAGAGGTATCGTGATCGGCATTCCGGGGATTAATCTTCTCGGCGGCCCGTGAACGCCCGCTCCACCGAACAGCGGATGCTTCGCGGGGCCGGACGCACTAATGAAACGGTGAATACAGCGCCATGGTCGGAGCGAGTGTGCCGATGGTCGAGTTGTCGATGTACAGCCACGCCGGTGGTCAACTCGACCGGCTGTGCCGGGCAGTGGGATTCGATCCCGAAGAACGCCGTCACCTGGAACTTCTCCGGTTGTTGCTCGGGGAGTCCGGGGAAATGACCGTCGACGCTCCGGCGCAGTTCCCGTGCAATGTGGCGGACGACACTACGCCGGTGGAATTCTCGGTCGCATTCGACGCCAATGGCGAATGTGTGGTACGGGTTCTCGGCGAGACCGTCGGGGCTCCGGACCCGCGCTCCTTCCTCGCTCAGGTGGCGGGCGAATACGGCCTGGTCACCGACCGGCTCGACGCGGTGGCCGACCTCTTCCTCCCGCACGAGGAGCGCCGCGGGCCGTTCACGCTTTGGTACTCGCTGATCTTCCGCAACGGCGCCGCGCCGAAGATCAAGGTGTACCTGAACCCGCAGATCAGCGGGTCGACCATGGCGGATTCCCTGGTCAGCGAGGGGTTCCGGCGGCTGAATCTCGGCGAGGCGTTCGACCCGGTGGTCGAGCACGCGCTGCGCCGCGGCGAGCGCGACAACTTCACCTTCTTCGCGCTCGACCTCGACGACGACCCGCTGTCCCGGGTCAAGGTCTACGTCTCGCACGACGCCGCCGAGACCGAGGACGCGGTGCGCGCGGCGGAGCTGGTGCCGGGCACGGACCCGATGCTGATCCGGGAGTTCCTCGCCGTCCTCGGCGGCGGAAAAGGTCCGTTCGAAGGTCGCCCGCTGGTTTCCAGTTATTCATTTGTCGAGGGCATGGGCGGCACCCCGGGAAACTACAGTCTTTACCTCCCGATTCGGAGTTACGTGCCCGACGACGAGGTGGCCCGCGCGCGCGTGCACGCCATTCTCGCGCAATACGACTTCGACCCGACACAACTGGACAAAGCGCTGGCAGCGGTTTCGGAAAGGCCGCTGCGCGACGGCGTCGGGCTGATCGCGCACGTGTCGCTGAGAATGGGCGAGTTCGGCTCCGGAATCACCGTCTACCTGTCCTCCGAGGCTTATGCGGTAGCGCCGCCGAGAAAGCGGCCGGTGCTCGGCCGGATGACCTGACGCGGTAGTTTTCGGCTGTCACCCACAACTGGAGGAAATACCCTGATGCGGACCTTCCCGCCGTACCGCTCCCAAGTCGTCGCCGAAATTCCGGTCACCACGCGTGCCGAGCGGGAACAAGCACTCGCCGCGGCGGGTTACAACGCCTTCAACCTGCCCGCGAACAAGGTCAGCATCGACCTGCTCACCGACTCCGGCACCGGCGCGGTCTCGACCCGGCAGGAGGCCGCCGCGGCCGCCGCGGACCGCTCCTACGCCGGGTCGGACTCGTTCTACCGCTTCCGCGACGCGCTGAGCGACCTCACCGGATACCCGCATCTCCTGCCGGTGCACCAGGGCCGCGCGGCCGAGCGCGTGCTGTTCTCCAGCGTGCTCGAAAGCGGCCGGATCTCGGTCAGCAACACGCACTTCGACACCACCCGCGCGAACGTCGAACTGCTCGGCGCCGAGGCGATCGACCTGCCCTGCGCGGAGTTCGGCGACCTCGACAGCCTCGAACCATTCAAGGGCAACATCGACCTGGACGCCCTGGAACGCCTGCTGACCGGCCCGGACGGCAATCGCGTCGGCCAGGTCCTGCTCACCATCACCAACAACGGTGGTGGCGGACAGCCCGTCTCGATGGCGAACCTGGCCGCGGCGGCGAAGCTCGCGCGGACGCACGGTGTGCCGATTTTCCTTGACGCGGCACGGTTCGCGGAGAACGCGTGGCTGGTCATCCAGCGCGAGCCGGGCTACGCGGACAAGACGCCGCGCGAGGTCGCGCGAGAGGCGTTCGGCCTGGTCGACGGCTGTGTCGCGAGCCTGAAGAAGGACGGCATCTCGCCGATGGGCGCGTTCATCGGCCTGACCGACCCGGACCTCGCCCAGACCTGCGAAACCAATCTGATCGCCACCGAAGGCTTCCGCACCTACGGCGGGCTCGCGGCGCACGACCTCGACCGCGTCGCGAAGGGCCTTCAGGAAGTCGTCGACCCGCACTACCTCGCCGCGCGCGCGGGCGAGGCGGCTCGGCTCGCGAGGCAGGCCAACGAGGCCGGAGTGGACATCGTGCAGCCGCCGGGCATCCACGCGCTCTACCTCAACGCAGGACGCCTGCTCCCGCATCTGTCCGCCTCGCGGTTCCCGGGCCACTCGCTGGCCTGCGAGTTGTACCTGGCGGGTGGAATCCGGTGCGTGGAACTGGGTTCGCTCTACCTCGGCACGCTCGACGAGCAGAACGAGCTGATCACCCCGGCCCCGTTCGAGCTGGTCCGGATGGCGCTGCCGCGGCGCGTGTACAGCCAGGGCCACTACGACTACGTGGCCGAAATCCTCGGCGACATCGCGAAAAACCCGGAACAGGTGCCCGGCTACCGGATCGTGGAAGCGCCGAAGATCCTGCGGCACTTCAACCTCCGGATGGCCCCGGTGCACTGAGGACAGACGAACGAGGGGGCTCCCCGCGCCGGGAACCCCCTCGCTGGTCGGAAACCCGGCTCAGGCGGGTTGCGGAACCACCGTCATCGCGTGCTTCACCAGCCGGATCAGCGCGATCTTGCTCGAATCCCGCTGCCGCGCGTCGCACATCACGATCGGCACGCCGTCGGGCACCACGAGCGCCTCGCGGATCTCGTCGGCGGTGTAGCGCGGCGCGTTGTCGAAGCAGTTCACCGCCACGACGAACGGGATCTTCCGCCGCTCGAAGAAGTCGACCGCCGCGAAGCTGGTCTCCAGCCGGCGCGTGTCGACCAGCACGACGGTGCCGATCGCGCCGCGCGCCAGGTCGTCCCACATGAACCAGAACCGTTCCTGGCCAGGGGTGCCGAACAGGTAGAGCACGTGCCGCGGCGAGATGGTGATCCGGCCGAAGTCGAGCGCGACCGTGGTGGTCTTCTTCTGTTCCACGCCGGAAAGGTCGTCGACGCCGGTGCTCGCCTCGGTGAGCACCTCCTCGGTGGACAGCGGCGGGATTTCGCTGACCGAGGCGACCATGGTGGTCTTCCCGGCGCCGAACCCGCCCGCGACGATGATCTTGACCGGGGTCGGCACCGACGCCGCGGCGTCTTCAGAGCTTGATGAGGCCATCGAGAACCGCCTGGAGAGTTTCGTGGTCCGGCACCTGGGCCGGCTGACGGGACGGGGCGCGGGTGATGACGAGACCGCGGTCGATCAGGTCCCCGCACAGCACGCGCACGACGCCGAGCGGCAGCTTCACGTACACCGCGATCTCGGCCACCGACAAGGGTCTGCGGCACAGCTGCGTGATCGCCAGGTGCTCCGGGCCGAGCCCGACCGGGTCCGATCCCTGCTGCAGGGTCATCACCTGGGTGGAAAGGTCGAGCTGGTGTTCAGACGGGGTCCGTCCGCTCGTGATGGTGTACGGCCGGACCAGGGGTCCGGCGGCCTCGTCGTACCAGCCGTCGTCGCTCATGTCGCCTCCCGCAGCAGGTTCGCGGCCTCGCGCGGCGCCGACGCCAGGTAGTCGCCGACGCGCTTGACCAGCCGGTTCATCTCGTACGCGATCATTTCGACATCGATGTCCGCGCCGGCGAGCACGGCGAGGCACGCGCCCTGCCCCGCCGCCGAGACGAACAGGTACCCGCGTTCCATCTCGATCATGTTCTGCAGCACCGGCCCGCGGTTGAACTGCCTGCTCACCCCTTTGGCGAGGCTCTGCAGGCTCGACGCGATGGCCGAGAGCTGGTCCGAGTCGTCCTTGCTCATCCCGGACGACTTGCCGAGCAGCAGGCCGTCGGCGGACAGCACGATGGCGTTCTGCGCGCCGACGACGCGGTTGACGACGTCGTCGAGCAGCCAATTGAGATCAGGGGTGGAATTCCCGTACTCGTTCATGCGGACAGACCCTGACTTTCGGTGTGGTGAGGTGTTCGGTCGTTATGAGTCATTTTGCCCGCCTCGCGCCCGGCGGGTGCCCTTGTGGAACGCCATCAGCGTCCGCGCGGTGGTCTCGCCCGCGTTGGTCACGTCCGCTTCGGCGGCGGCGTCCGGGTCGTCGTGCAGCTGGGCGACGAGGTTCTGCTGCGGCTGCCGGCGCGGGAGCCGGGGCCGGTCGTCGCCCTGCAGCCCGCTGAGGTCCGGTCCGGCGGCGCGCGGCGCGGCCGGGACGTCCGGGATCTGGCCCGCGGACGGGGGATACGGCTCCGGGGTGCGCGGGCTCGGCGTCGGAAGCGGACGGGCCGGGTACGGCCGCGGCGTCGGCTGCGGAGCCTCCGGGACCGAGCGCTGGACGGCGCTTTCCTGCGCGGGCGCGCCGACCTGGGCGAGCGCCGGGGCCTCGTCCGCGGGTTCGGGCGCGTTCGCGTCGGCGAGGTGGTTCGACGGGATCAGCACGGTCGCCCGGGTGCCGCCGTACCGCGACGGGTCGAAGGTGACCGTGATGCCGAGCCGCGAAGCCAGCCGCGCGACCACGAACAGGCCGAGGCTGGAGTCCGCGCGCAGTGCCATCGCGTCGAATTCGGGCGCGTCGGCCATCATCGCGTTAGCCCACTCGCGCACGCCCTCCTTCATGCCCAGCCCCTGGTCGGACACGTCGACCACGACGCCGCGCGCGACCATCCGGCTGGTCACCTCGACCTGCGAACCCGGCGGGGAGAACGACGTCGCGTTGTCGACCAGCTCGGCGACGAGGTGAATGGTGTCGGCGACCGCGGTGCCGACGATCGCGACGTCCGGCACCTGCTCGACCTGCACCCGCGAGTACTGCTCGGTTTCCGAGACGGCCGCGCGCAGCACCTCCATCAGCGAAACCGGTTTGCGCCAGCGCCGTCCGGGCTGCTTGCCGCCGAGGATGATCAGGTTCTCGGTGGTCCGCCGGGCGCGCGCGGCGAGGTGGTCGAGCTGGAACAGCGAAGCCAGCTGGGTCGAGTTCTCTTCGCGGCTTTCCATTTCGTCCAAGATCTGCAGCTGCCGGTGCACCAGCACCTGGTTGCGGTGGGCGATGCCGAGGAACACGTTGTGCACACCGCTGCGCGCCTTCGCCTCGCTCGCGGCCGCGTTGACCGCGGTCAGCTGCGCGGTGTTGAAGGCCTCGGCCACCTGGCCGATCTCGTCCCGGCCGTGGTCCAGCTTCGGCAGCTCGGCCTCGATGTCCACCGGATCGCCGCTCTTGAGCCTGCGGACGATATTCGGCAGCCGGTTGCGCGCCAGGTCGAGCGAGTCGTTGCGCAGCCGCTCGAGGCGCGTCATCAGGGTCCGGTCGACGAGCGAGCGCGACACCCGCACCGCGACGATGATCGCGGCCAGCGAGGCGAGCAGGGCCACGATGCTGCCGATGATCGCGTTGCGCAGCTGCGCGTTCCCGGAGTCGATCGCGGCGGCGGAAACCTGGTCGGCCTGTTCGATGGTGAGCTGGTTCAGACCTTGCGCGACCTGCGCGGTCAGCGCGTGCCAATCGCCCGCCGAGACCGGGACGTTGTTCTGGTCGCCGCTGGTCCACGGGCCGTGCTTGATCAGCGAGTCCTCGGCCGCGTTGAGCCGTTTCCACGCGTCGCTCGTCGAGAGCTGCTGGTAGTGCTGGCGCACGGCTGGTTCGAGGAACGGCGAGATCTGCGCCAACTGCGTGCGGTAGTAGCCGACCAGCTGGGAGAACTGGACGAAGTCGTCCGGCGCGAAGGTGCCGCCGGAGAACGCGGCCGACACCAGCGACGTTTCGCGCGACATCAGGTCGCCCGCGCGGAACAGCGAGGTCGCCGAGATCGCGCCTTGCACCGCGGTCGCGTCGGGGACGATGCGCGCCTGGGTGTCGAACAGCGTCGCCGCGGAGTCGAGGACACCGTTGTAGTAGGAGTTGACCTGCGCGCGGTTGATGCTGCGGAAGTTGACCTGCGAGCGCAGCACCGGCAGCTGGTCGAGCTGCGCCTTCAGCGCGGTGACCTTGCCGGCGATCTCGTCCGGCGCGCTGGAAATGGTGGCGGCGAAGGCGTCCTGCAGACCCTTCAGCTTGCCGTCGCTGTCCTGCTCCTGTTGCTGGAGCTGCTGCGGGCCGGAGCTGGGGCTGTCGAGGTACTGCAGGGCGAGCTGGCGTTCCTGCTGCAGCGACGACAGCGCGGTGAGCGCGGGGATCGAAACGTCACGCACCGAGCCCGCGACGAGCCGCACGTACAAGCCGTTGATGAAGAAGGCCGTCGCCAGCACCGCCCACAGCACGAGCAGGGTGATGCTCGGGATCAGGACCGTCCGGGTCAGCCTCTTCCGGATCGACTTGTCGTACGCCTTGCCGGGATCGTCCTTGTTCTCCACGATGATTCACGAACTCCTGGGTCACCCTCGGCGAGAGTGCGGACACGGCCGGGGAAGCGGACACGCCAGTGGGTGCGAGTGGTCCTCGTCACGGAAATCTCGGATACACCCTTCGTAGGCCCACCGAACGGAACAGCCCCGGTTTCTATCACGAACGGGGGCCTCGTGGTGCCGCTGAACGTGCGGCCGAACGCGGTCTTGACGCCGGTTACCGACGGTAGCGGCGGGTTCCCCCGGCGTTTCCCGAGGCCCTGGCCCTGACTGCGAATTCCGGACCAACGGGCTGGGCTGAATGAGTGATTCAAAAAGTGTCCGGACACTCAGTCGAGGTTCCGTGTGGCGGAACTGTCGGCGAATTGACTTGTCGACAGTTGCTGTCCGCAGTGGACTAATGACTGACCCCGCGGCGTCGGGCCGAGGAACGGAAGCAGTTCGATGCCGTCCTGAAGCGCGGCGAGGGTGCGCAGGACTCCGGCGCCGCCGGTGGCGACGTCGGCGGACAGTCGTAGCAGGCGAGTGCCGGGGAAGGCAAGGCCGCCGCGGAACGGGACCGCATACCAGGAAAGCCGCGTCAGGTGCCGGTCGATCGCGTCCTGCGTGCGCCGGTCCGGCGTGCTGCTGAAGGCCAGTCCGGCGGCGAGTCCGCAGCGGCCGTTCAGCAGTCCGGGATGGAGCGCGAACTCCCCGCGGCACGCGACGCGCAGCGCGGGCAGGCTGCGCGCGGCCTTCGCGTCGAAGCGGTACCGCGCCAGTTGTTCGGTGACGATCAGGATTCCCGCGCTGCCGATTCCCGCCCCACGGCGCGAACCGCGGTTGCCGTCGCGGACCGGCAGCGAGCCGTCCAGCGCCGGGACGCATTCCTCCAGGTCGCGTTCGAGTGCTTGATCGGCGAACGACAGCCAGGCCGGTTCGCCCGTGCGTTCGTAGAGCCGCAGAAACAGCAGCGCCGGGCCGGACCAGCCGTACAGAAGCCCGGCTCGCGCGGTCGCTCCCGGCGGTTCCGCGGTGTCCAGTGCCTCGGCGAGGCGGATGCCGATGTTCAGTGCTTGCCTGCCGAATTCGTTGTCGCCGCGGGTCGCGGCGAAGTGCAGCCGGGTCAGGCCGACGCCGGCCAGCCCGCTCGCGAGATCGTGGCCGACGGTCTGGTCCACCAGCGCGCGCGAGGCGGCGAGGAGATCGGCCGCGGCCTTCCGGTAGCCGAATTCCTCCAGCACGTATGCGATTCCGTGACTGCCGTCGTAGAAACCCGCGCGGCTGGGCTGTTCTCCCTCGATCGCCTCCAGCAGCCACTGCTCGTGCTCGGGGAACCGGCCGACGCCCGCGACGTGCAGCGAGTGCAGCGCGCCCGCCGCGCCGGTGCCGAAGGTCGCGCCGCCGACGCGGAACTGCTCGATGTCGCCGGGGAACAGGCGATCCCGCCGATCCGGGGTCGCGCACGCGAGCAGGGCTTCGGCGATCTGCTTGCGCACCAGGGTCCAATCGGGGCGGGGTTCGTCGAGTTCGGTGTGCGCGGGCTCGGTGTGCGGCGCGATGCTGTCGGCGTAGCCGGCGGGCAGCGAGAACCGGCGTTCGGTGAGCTCGGCCGCCCAGCGGAGGCGTTCCGGCACCAGGTGATAGAGCGGGGCCAGCGGCAGGAAGAGACGCAGCCGCAGGGCGGTTTCGTCGCGGTCGAAGCCGGTCAGCGACACCGTGCCGGAGCTGTCGACCAGGATGTTGCGCGGGTTTTCGAGCACGACGCCGCGTTCGGCGGCTTCGGCGACGATCCGGTCGACCTGCGCCACCACGGACAACGCCTGCCTGCGGTAGGCGGCGAGGTCGGCTTCGGGGCAGTCGCGGCGGGTGAGCGGGTAATGCCGGGTGAGCCAGACGTCCAGCGGCAGGCCCTGCCGGTACTCCCGCACCAGGTAGTGCCGCTGTCCGGGCAGGTAGGCGTGGGTCTTCGGGATGCCGGGGATTCCGGCGAGCCGCTCGAAAAGGTCGTGTTTGCGCTCCAGCCGCGCGACCGCGTCGACGCCGTCGCCGTCCAGTCCGGTGTAGGGCCAGGCCTCCTCGACGAGCACCTGCTCGCCACCGCGTTCGGCCAGGTAGACGGCGGTGCCGTGGGCTCGGCGGAGCACCTCGGCGACCCGGTGCGGCGGCATCGGCGCGTCGGTGTACTCCGCGACGCAGTCGGGGATCCGGACCCAGTTCGGCACGGAGAACTCCGGGCCCTGCGGCGCGGGTTCGAGTGCGCTGCTCGGCCTGCGCAACGCGGGCACGCGGGCGCCGCCATGTTCGGTCCACAGGGGCGTGAATCCGCCGTAATGCACGTGAATCGGGCATTCTCCGCAGCGAAGCGCGCCGTCGATATCCGGTCCGGGCTCGCCGGTGAGGAGTTCGGAAAGATCGTCGAGGATCCGTTCGAGGGCGTTATTGTCGGGAGGATAAATAGTGGCCAGTGCACCGGTTCCGCCGGTGGTCGGATATTCGGCATTGCGGTCGAGGAAAATCGACCGGGAACGCAGATGCCGGTGGTGCAGCCCGGCGGTCCGGCAGTACTCGCGAACGCGGTCCAGTACCCGGTCGGCATTGCCGGGCGCGGCGGAAATCTCCACGGCCCAGCCCTGTTCCGGCAAAACGGCTCCGACGGGGTGGAGGTAACGCCAGTGTCCGTGGTCCTCGGCAGTCCATTGTGGACTATAGGGCGGGGCGGCCAGGTCGTCGGCGGATATTTCCCGTCGGCGGTCGAAGAACCACGGATCGGCGAGGCAGAATGCCTCGTGCCGGACGTTCATGAAAGTGGATCCTTCCGCGTATGCGCTTCTCCGGTTCTCCGGCGACGGAAACCATTCCCGCACAGCTTCGGCGTCGCGCCAATCCGCCATTTCAGCGTTCGGCCGACCCGAGCGGGGCGAGGATAAAACCGGCGGTGACGAACCGAGAGTGAGTTGCCGTCGCCCGGTCGAGCGGGATTTCCGTGGCATTCGGGAATTGACGGAATGCCAGCGACCCGTTCCGGTGAACGTGGCCCCGGCCACGCCGTCGGCCCCTCGCCCGTCCGGGGCGGTGAGCCAGGCGGGTACGTTGAGGCCGGCGGGCAGAAGGAGGAACGGGTGATCGTCGGGTTCGCGATAGCGGTCGCTGGATGCGCCGCGCTCGTCGCGCTGTGGAGTTTCGTCCAGGCGGCGCGCAAGAAACTCCCGGACACCCCGCTGCTCGTCGCGCTCGCGGTGGTCGAGGTGCTGCTGGTCGCCCAGCTCGTGATCGGGATCGTGCTGCTCGCGAGCGGGCACCACCCGGGCAGCCTCGCGACCTACCTCGCCTACCTGATCGGCTGCCTCGTCGTGCTGCCGGTCGGCGCGGCGTGGGCGCTTGCCGAGCAGAGCCGGTCGAGCACGGTCGTGCTCGGCATCGCCTGCCTGGCCATTCCGGTGATGGTGCTGCGACTGAACGAGGTGTGGAGTGGAGCAAGCGCGTAAGACGGCCACCGGCCCCGGCCGGATCCTGGTCGCGGTGTACGCCATCTTCGCGCTCGCCGCGACGTCGCGGGCGGGCGTCCAGATCGGCACGAAATTCCACGAGGCACCGCTGGCGTACGTGCTGTCGGCCTTCGCCGCGGTGGTCTACATCCTGGCCACGGTCGCGCTCGCCCGCGGCGGCCGGACGTGGTGGCGGATCGCGCTCGCCGCGTGCACCGTCGAACTGCTGGGCGTGCTGACCGTCGGCACCCTGAGCATTTTCGACCGGCAGGCGTTCCCGGACGCCACGGTCTGGTCGGTGTACGGACAGGGATATCTGTTCATCCCGCTGGTGCTCCCGGTGATCGGCCTGTACTGGCTGCGCCGGACCCGGGTCGCCGGCTGAGGAACAGTACGCGGAACTGTCCGTAGCGGCGGCGGCAGCGGAAGAACAGGTGGTCCCCGGCTACTTTCGCCGGTTCTGGTTCCTGGGCGACGCCCTGATGATCGGGGTTCCCCGTCCCCACCGGAACCGCGGCGACGAAGCCGCAGAAACGAGAGACCATGCGTTTGCGCACCTGTTTACTCGTGCTCGCTACCGCGCTTGGCCTGGCCGGATTCGCCGGAGAGGCCGCCGCTGCCAGTGGACCGGCCGCGACCCCGGCGATCATCGGCGGCGGTTACGCCTCCAACGCCCCGTGGGCCGCGCGGCTGTTCGTGAACGGGCAGCAGAACTGCACGGCCACGATCATCGCGCCGCAGTACATCCTCACCGCGAAGCACTGCGTCGCCTCCAGCGGGACCTACACCTTCCGCATCGGCAGCCTCGACCAGAGCAGCGGCGGCACGATGGCCACCGGCGCCGCGATCACGCGCTACCCGGGCGCCGCTGACCTGGCCATCGTCCGGTTGTCCAGCTCGGTGAACGCGACGTACTCGCCGCTCGGCACCTCGACCGACGTCCGCGCCGGGCAGACCGTGCAGGTGTACGGCTGGGGCGCGACGAGCCGCTGCGGTTCGGAGATCAACTGCCAGTCGCGGTACCTGAAGGTGGCCAACGTGCGCGTCACGACGCCGTCGTGCAGTGACTACGAAGGCGGCGTCGCGGTGTGCGCGACGTACGGCGACGGCATCACCGCGGGCGGCGACTCGGGCGGCCCGATGTTCGCGTCCGGACGGCAGGTGGGCGTCGCGTCGACCAGCGACCGGCAGAGCAGCACCGCGTACACCAACATCACGCGGTACCGCAGCTGGATCTCGCAGGTCGCGGGCGTCTGAGTTTCCCGACGTCTGATTTTGTCGGTGGTCCGGCCTAGTGTTGGGAGTGCGCACCGATTCCGTTGCGCGGAGGAGGAGAACATGCCCGACAAGCTGATCCCGGGGCCGGACCACCCGATCACCGTTGAGCCCAACCCCGCGCGGGTGGTGGTCAAGGCAGGCGAGAAGACCATCGCCGACACCACCCGCGCGCAGGTGCTGCGCGAGGCCAGCTATCCGCCGGTGCAGTACATCCCGTTGGAAGATGTCGACTTGGCGATGCTGTCGCCCACCGAGCACCGCACGCACTGCCCGTACAAGGGCGACGCTTCCTACTACAGCCTCGCCGCGGTGCCGGACGGCGAGAACGCGGTGTGGGTGTACGAGGCTCCGTATGACGCGGTGGCTGCGATCAAGGGGCACGTCGCGTTCTACCCGGATCGCGTGGAGATCGAGGAGGTCGGTTGAGGGGTGCTTGCTTTGGCGCAGGGCTGATCCTGGTTCGTTGACCTCGTGCGCTGCTGATGCGGGATTGGCGCTGATCCGGCACGCTCCGCGTGCGGGAGATCCGGGTTCGGCGTCGCTCGCGGCGCGGTGCGGCTCAGCAGTCCCGTGCTGGGCTGGNTTCGGCGTCGCTCGCGGCGCGGTGCGGCTCAGCAGTCCCGTGCTGGGCTGGGGTGTGGTGCTGATTGGCGCTTGGGTGCGGCTCGGCGGTTCAGCGGTGTGGTGCTGAGCCGCGGCGCGGTGTTGAGCTGTGGTGTGCTGCGGCTCGGTGGTTCGGTGCGGCTCAGCGGTGCGTGCTGATCATTGGGTCGGCGCGGCGCTGCGCGGTGCCACGGTGTGGTGCTGATTGGCGCTTGGGTGCGGCTCGGCGGTTCAGCGGTGTGGTGCTGAGCCGCGGCGCGGTGTTGATTGGCGCTTCGGTGCGGCTCGGCGGTTTGGTGCTGAGCTGCGGTGCGGCTCGGCGGTTCAGTGCGGCGCAGCGGTGCGTGCTGATCATTGGGTCGGCGCGGCACCGCGGTGTGGTGCGGCTCGGCGGGTCAGCGCGGCTCAGCGATGCGTGCGGGTCAGCGGTCCACTTCGAGCCAGGACGCCTCTCCTGCTTGGTGCAGTGCGTTCCACAGCAGGTTGAGGGGATGGCTGTCCGGGTACGAGGATCGTTCGCCGCGGCGGGCGAACACGCCGACGAGGAGTTCGAGTTTCGGCTCGATGTCGTCGACGAGGCCGATGATGCGCAATCCGGAGGCGGCGTGCAGGCGGTTTTCGCCCGCGGCCTCGCCGAGCCCTTGGGTGACGAGCATGCAGCCGCGGATCAAGCCCGAGCGGAGCAGTTCGAATCCGTATTGCGCGGAGTCGATCTCGGCGACGATGTCGAGCCGGTTGCGGTAGTCGGAGCCGAACCAGCCGCGCATAAAGTCGTTGATCACGCCGCCGCTGGGCACGACGAGCGGGAGCGTCGGCAATTGGCTGGTGGCGACGGACTCGCCGGGTTTCGGAGTGTCCATATTGGTCACGATGCCGAGTCCGCTGCGCCGCCATTCGAGCACGTCGACGGAGTCGAGCGCGCTGGTCGTGACCACGCTGCCGCACACCAGGTCCACGTCCTTGGCCAGCAACCGGTCGATCAGGTCCTTGGTGCGCACGTGCACCACGTTGAGTTCGATGTCGCGGGCGCGGAACTGCTCGGCCACGAGATCGCCGGCGTGGGCGAGGCTGCCGAGGGTGTAGCGGGTCGCGCCGACGGTGAGCGTTCCGCCGAGTTCGCGCCGGCATTCGTGAATGGTGTCCAGCCATTCGGTGAGCGTGCGGCGCGCTTGCTGAGCGACGGCGCGTCCGGTGTCGGTGAAAAGAACGTCACGGCCGCGTCCCTGGCGGTGCAACAATGGTTCACCGCACAATTCCGAGAAATTGCGGTTGAGAGTGTCGAGTTGTTTTTGCACACTGGACTGGTCGCGGCCGAGCGTGCGGGCCGCGGCGAGGGCGGTGCCGGTTTCCGCGACCGTGATCAGCGTGCGCAACTGGTCGAACGTCGTGTCGAGCAGGGCAGGCGACGAGCGCAGGAGCCTGCTGAGCACGTTGAACGACGGCGACCGGAACGGGCTGGGTGCGGACATCGGGCAGGGCTCGCCTTCTCATTCTCTTCGCGGACGTCGGAGAGCCTAACGCGGCGTTCCTGATCTCGCGGCCAGTTAAAAAAATCTGTAGATAATATCGGCGAACCGGTGGACGGCGCAAGCAGTCGGCGGGAAACTCCGTGACGCTTGATTCGATTGCTGATCCAAGGAGTTCGACAGAAGTGAGTTCGTACAGTTCCACCGGTGCGCGCCGTTCGCGCACCCTGACCGTCGGCGGAGGGTTGGGGTTGCTCGGCGCGCTCAGCGGACTGCTGTGGGGTGCGATGGTGCTGGTGCAGGGCGAGAGCCTGATCCGCCCGGCCGTGCAGGAATACTTGCAGACCGAAGGCCGCGACCTGGCCTCGAGCGGTCTGCTCACGGTCGACGACCTGACCGGAATCGCCATGCCGTCGTTCACCACCCGCGCGGCGATCTGGCTGGTCATCGGCGTGGTGACCCTGGTGTCGGCCGCGATGGTGCTCGCCGCGCACAACTGGGCCCGGGTGGTGCTGACGGTGTTCGCGGTCTTCGGCATCGGCCTGGGCCTGCGCGACCTGATCGACGTGAACCCGGCTCTGCTGAACGCCTTCGACGCCATCGCGGTGGTGAGCCTGCTGGCGGTGCTCGTCGTGCAGTGGCTGCCCGGGGCCAACCGGGCGGTTCGGGCACGCAAGAACGCGGTGATCGCGCGGAAGGCCGCGGCGTTCGCGGTCTGATGGGTTCTTGACGGTTTTCGCGGTCGGCACGTCTGAGGGGTCGTGCCGCCCGGGAAAGCCGATCCGCCGCAACGCGGCCGGAGGGCGGCTGTGTCGGGGGCAGCCGTAGAGGGCGGCCGTGTTGGGGCGGCGTTTCACAGACCGGCGTTTCCGGCAGATCCGTTTGAGGGGACGGATGCCGGGGAGCGCCGACGTCCTCGAGGGGAGTGCCGTACGAGGGGGAGTTCCGCCTCGCCGCGTGACAGCGGCGAGGCGGGACCGTCAAGGACGTACTGGCGTTCGCGCTCGTCTTCTCAGCACAATTTGTTCAGCCCAGCAGCGCTAAGACAGCGCCCGCTTCCACACTTCGGCGGCGCAGCAGCACAGCTCGCTCGGCTTCACCGCGGCCGGATCTAGCAGGCACTGCAGCGCGATGCCGCGGAGTTGCCCGACGATGGCCACGGCGATCTGCTCGGGATCGACATCGGCGCGGATGGTGCCCTCGGTGATGCCCGCGGTGATCTCCTGGCGAAGGTCGTCGCGGAAGGCGTTGTCGCGTTCGCGGAAGATCGGGGCGAGTTCGCGGGAGGTCATCGATTCCGCCCACAGCACCAGGAACGCCCGGCTCAGCACGTCAGGGTCGCTGAGCCGGGACAAGTAGCCGTCGATGAGTCGCAGCAGCCGGTCCAGGCCGGGCGGCAGGGTGTCCAAGCCGGGGACGAAAGCGGTCTGCGTGGTGCGGGCGAGTTGTTCCAGCAGCGCTTGTTTCCCGCCGAAGTGGTGGGTGACCAGGCCGCGGCTGTACCCGGCCCGCTCGCCGACGCGCGCCAAGGTCACGGCGCGTACGCCTTCCTCGACGACCAACTCCGCGGCGGCTTC
This sequence comes from Amycolatopsis nivea, assembly GCF_004522235.1. Taxonomy (GTDB): domain Bacteria; phylum Actinomycetota; class Actinomycetes; order Mycobacteriales; family Pseudonocardiaceae; genus Amycolatopsis; species Amycolatopsis nivea. Next base: position 39,108 of record NZ_SDLT01000030.1, on the reverse strand, counting down.
CAGCAAAGCGGCCGACGCCTGGTCTCGGCGTTCCTGCTGCGTGCGGCGCGGCGTGGTCACGGGAAGAAACTCTACAACATACTTGCCAGCTGACAAGCAAGTATGCGTAGAGTGGGAGCGACGAAGAGGGAGGAAGTCCGATGACCGCAGTGTTTGTCCACGGCAATCCCGAAACCGCCGCGGTGTGGGAGCCCCTGCTTGCCGAACTGGGCGACCGGTCGACCGTATGCCTATCCCCGCCCGGATTCGGTGCGCCGTGGCCGGAGGGGTTCGGCGCGACGGCGGTCGAGTACCGCGACTGGCTGATCGCCGAACTGGAGAAGTTCCCCGAACCGGTCGACCTGGTCGGGCACGACTGGGGTGGCGCGCACGTTCTCAACGCCGTCATGGCTCGTCCGGAGTTGGTGCGCACCTGGGCCAGTGACACGGCCGGCGCGTTCGACCCGGATTACGTCTGGCATGACCTCGCGCAGGTGTGGCAGAAGCCGGGCGTCGGCGAGGAAGCCGTCGCGGCGATGTTCGGGGCACCGGTGGAAGCCCGGGCCGCGCGCCTGGTCAGCGGTGGAATGCACGAAGCGGTGGCGGCCAAGGTCGCCGAGGGAATGAACGACGACATGGCCCGCGCGGTGCTCCCGCTCTACCGGTCCGCGGCGCAGCCCGCGCTCGCGGAGTCCGGCCGGAATCTCGGACGCGCGGCGGAGCGTCCGGGGCTCGTCGTGCTGGCGACCGAGGACCACTACGTCGGGACGGACGAGCAGCGCCGCCGTTCGGCCGAGCGGGCCGGGGCGAAGGTCGCCGTGCTGGAGGGGCTCGGGCACTGGTGGATGACGCAGGACCCGGTCCAGGGCGCGCGTGTCCTCGCGGAGTTCTGGGACTCGTCCAAATAGGACAGTTCAGGCCCGCGCGACGAGATGGAACACCCGGCTGAGCCGCCGGTACGGATCTCGTCGCGCGGCCTCCAGTTCGACCTCCGCGATCTCGCCGATCCGGCTCTCGTCGACGTCCAGGTCCATCCAGTCGGCGAACAGCCAAACCCCGTACCAGGCAAGCGGTTCGGCTCCCTGCCCGACGAGCAGCTGCGACAGCCCCGCGACCGTGTCGGCGCGCGTGTCCACGCCGAGGACGCCCCGTTCGCCCTGCGCGTCGAACGCCGTCAGCGCGTCGCTCCACCGTCCTTCCAGCGCGGGGAGGACGGCCAGCGTCTCGGCGTTGAGCGCCATCACCGAGACGATCCCGCCCGGTGCCGCGCAGGCGCACAGCGCGTCGATCATCGGCACGGGATCGTCCACATACATCAGCACGCCGTGGCACAGCACCGCGTCGAATTTCTGGCCCGCGACCGCCGTGACGGCGTCCTCGCCGCGGCCGCGCACCAACTGGACGCGCTCGCGAACCTCAGCCGATTCCGAAGCGAGACGCTGCTCCGCCTTCGAAAGCATCGCATCGGAAGAATCCAGCAGGACGACGTCGTAACCTAGGCGTGCCAAGGGGAAAGACTGATGTCCGGCCCCGCCGCCGACGTCGAGCACCGTCGCCGGCGGCGGAGGCAGGTGTGCCAGGAGCTGCTGGTGCAGGACGTACGTGCGCACTCGGCCTTTGACGGTCGCGTACGCGCCTTCCACGAACGGACTCGCCAGCGCGGCCCAGACGTCGGTCTCCATGCCGTTCATAGTGCGCCCGGACCGAGAGTGACGCGCGTCACATAAAGTCCATGTCCAGAACCCGCCCGCGCCTCCGACCACTCCGCGAAAGACCCCGAAACCACGAGGAGCAAGACGATGAAGTTCCTGATCAGCCTGCACATCAACCAGTCCGTCCTCGACGCGCTGACCGAGGAGGAGAAGGAAGCCCTCGGCAACGGCGTCACCGCGTTCATGGAGTCGACGAAGAAGTCCGGCGAACTGATCGCCGCCCAGGCCCTCGCCGACCCGTCGCAGGCCGCGGTCGTGTCGGTCCGCAACGGGCAGCCGGTGGTGACCGACGGGCCGTTTCTCGAGTCCAAGGAGTTCCTCGGCGGCTACTACATGATCGACGTCGAGAGCAAGGAGCGCGCGATCGAGCTGGCCGCGCAGGTTCCGGACGCCGCGATCGAGGGGCTCGGCGTCGAGGTGCGCCAGGTGATGTTCTCGGAAGGACAATTGGACGCGTGATCACTCCATCCGTCGAGGACCTGCTGCGCGAACTCGTGCCGCAGGTTCTTGGCGTGCTGGTGCGCCGGTACGGCCAGTTCGAGGGCTGCGAGGACGCCGTGCAAGAGGCGGTCCTCGCGGCTTCTCAGCAATGGCCGGTCGAAGGCGTGCCGGACAATCCGCGAGGCTGGCTGTCGACGGTCGCGTCCCGGCGCTATGTCGACCAGCTGCGCAGCGACCTGGCGCGCCGCGAGCGGGAGCTGGCGAACGCCGCCGAAGCCGCGCCCGAGGTGCCGGACACCGACGACACGCTGCTCCTGCTGTTCATGTGCTGTCATCCGGCGCTGACCCCGGCGTCGCAGACCGCGTTGACCTTGCGTGCGGTCGGCGGTCTGACGACGGCCGAGATCGCCCGCGCGTTCCTGGTACCGGAGGGCACGATGGCTGCCCGGATCAGCCGTGCCAAACAGCGGATCAAGGCGGCGGGCAGTTCGTTCCCGAGCTCGGAGGAACCGGAGCGGCTGAATGTCGTGCTGCAGGTGCTGTACCTGATTTTCAACGAGGGCTACACCGCGTCGTCCGGCAGCGATCTGCACCGCGCTGACCTGGCCTACGAGGCGATCCGGCTGGCCAGGATGGTGCATGAGCGGCTGCCGGACGACAGCGAGGTGACCGGTCTGCTCGCGTTGATGCTGCTGACGCACGCGCGCCGGACGGCCCGCACGACACCGTCCGGCGACCTGGTCCCGCTGGCCGATCAGGACCGCACGACGTGGGACCGTGCCATGCTTGACGAGGGCACTGAGCTGGCGAAAGCGTCGCTGGCGGGTTCGGCGCTCGGTCCGTACCAGCTGCAGGCGGCCATCGCCGCGACGCACGCCGACGCGGCGACCGCGGACGAGACCAACTGGCGGCAGGTGCACGCGCTTTACCTGATCCTGGAACGGATCGCGCCCAATCCGGTGGTGACGTTGAACCGGGCGATCGCGCTCGCCGAAACCGAGGGCCCGCGCGCCGGGCTCGCTCTGCTGTCCACATTGGACAGAGAGGAACGGATAGCCCGGCATCACCGGTTGCTGTCGGTGCGGGCGCATTTGCTGGAGAAAGCCGGGGATCTGCCTGGCGCGTACGAGAACTACCGGCTGGCCGCGAAGGCGACGGCGAGTATCGCGGAGAAGCGTTATCTGGAATCCCGGGCCGCCAAGGTGCGCGAGTGAATTCTCCGTGCCCGGGCTCGCGGGCCGGTCGCGAAGTCGAGTAGGTTGCGCTGCGTGTCCCGGACGTCTGCGAGCGTGCCTGACGAGGTCATGCGCGGCTCGATCGTGGACCGGCTGTTCGCCCGCGCCGGCGACGAACGGCCGTTGTTCACCCACCAAGAGCACACTCGTGGCGTCGAGCACACGCTGTCGTGGGCGGAATTCGCCGCCAAAGTCCGGGTCGTGGCCGGGGAATTGCGCCGGGTCGCGGAACCGGGCGAGCGCGTCGCGATCCTCGCCGGACAGGAACTCGCTTATCCGCTGGCGTTTTTCGGCGCGCTCGCCGCCGGGATGGTCGCCGTTCCGCTGATGCTGCCCGGCAATCGCGCGCAGGCCGACCGGCTTTCCGGGGTCCTCGCCGATTCCGGTGCGCGAGTGTGGGCGACGTCGTCGGCCGTCGCGGCGAAGGTGCGCGAGTTCAGCGATCCCGGCGACCTCGTGGTGGTGGACGAGCTGTCCGGGCCGGGCGTCGACCCGGTCCGCGTGGATCCGGAGAGCCCCGCCTACCTGCAGTACACGTCGGGGTCGACGCGCGAACCGGCGGGCGCGGTGATCCCGCACCGGGCGATCGTCGCGGCTTGCTGGCAGGCCAGCCAGGCGTACGACTCGGACGAGCAGACGACCTGTGCGGGCTGGATCCCGTTCTTCCACGACATGGGCCTGATCCAGCTGCTGTGCCTGCCCGTTTACGTCGGCGGCCGGTCGGTGTTCATGTCGCCGGCGGAGTTCGTGCACCGGCCGCAGCGGTGGCTGCGCCAGCTCTCGGACTATCCGGCCGTCTTCACCGCGGCCCCGAATTTCGCCTACGACCTCGCCGCCGACGTCGGCGCGGAGGACGACCTCGACCTCTCGGACGTCCGGGTCGCGCTCAACGGAGCCGAACCCGTCCGGCCACGCACGGTCGAGCGGTTCCACGAGGTGTTCGGCCCGCGCGGGTTCCGAGCCGAGGCGCATCGGCCGTCGTACGGGCTGGCCGAGGCCACGGTGTACGTCGCGAGCGCGGGCGAGGAAGGGCCGCGCGGCGCGGTGCTCGACCGGGAAGCGCTGGCCCAGGGCCGCGCCGTCGAAACGCCGGACGGCCAGCCGGTGATGTCGGTGGGACGGCCGGTCGGGCAGCTCGTCCGGATCGTCCACGACGGACACGAGCAGCCCGAGGGCGAGGTCGGCGAGATCTGGGTGCACGGCCCGAACGTCGCGTCCGGCTACTGGGGCCGCGGCGACGCGGATTCGTTCGGCGGGGTCCTCGACGGGCTCGACGGCTGGCTGCGCACCGGCGACCTGGGCGTGTTCCACCGCGGCGACTTGTACGTCACCGGCCGGCTGAAGGACCTGATCGTCGTCGACGGCCGCAACTTCCATCCGCAGGACCTCGAGGCGGCGGCGGGCGAGGCGCACCCGGCGATCCGGCGCGATCGGGTCGCCGCGTTCGGCGTCGCCGACGACCAGGGCGAGGGCGCGATGGTGGTCGCGGAATGGGTGCGCGGAGCGGAAGCCGAGGTCAAGGACGTGACCCGGGCCGTGCTGCGAGCGGTGTCGAGGGAGCACGATCTCACGCTCCGTGCGGTACACCTGGTCCCTTCTGGCGGACTTCCGCGCACTTCCAGCGGAAAGGTCGCCCGGTCGGCCGCCAAGGCGCGTTACGGTGGCGTCCGTGGGTGATCACTGCGCCGAGGTCACGAAGGTCGTCAGCGACACCTTCCGGCTCGACCCGGCCCTCGTCGTGCCCGACGCTCCGCTCGAGGAGCTCGGCATCGACTCGAAGGGCCGGATCCGGCTTCTCGCCGCGCTGGAGATCTACTACGACGTGTCGATCGATCTGGACGAGCTCGATCGGTTCACCGATGTGGAATCCGTGGCGGACGTGCTCGCGGAGGCCCTGACAGCTTGCCGAGCTGAGGAGAAGCACTGAAATGAGCGGTGGGGGCGGGTACACCGCGACAACCGAAGCGTTGTCGAAGGCGTCGAAGAAGATCGGCGACCTGGCGGAAAAGCTGCTTGACGACAATCCGGACCTCGAAACCTCCGAGCTGACCAAGGAGAAGTTCGGCCGGGTGCACCAAGCGCACGCCGACAAGTACCTCGAGGGAACCAAACAGCTGTGGGGCGCGCTCTCCGGCTACAGCAAGGCGCTCGAATCGTTCGGCACGAACATCAGCACCGCCGGGTCTGCCTACGGCACGAACGAGGACAACCAGTCCGGCGCCATCACCAAGACCGGCAACGGCGTCGACGGGATCCTCTGATGGCGGACGAAAACAAGCCGAAGACGTGGCCGGATGTCAAAAAGCTGCTCGACAACTCGGCGGTGCCGCCGGAGCTGAAGGACGGCCTGCTCCGGGCGTGGGTCCACGAGCACCCGCATCCCGAAGGCGACGAGGGCCAGGACGTCGCGAAGTACATCAAGTCGTACGGACGCACGTTCATCACCGTTCCGAACAACCCGTTCGCGGCTCCTGGCGGCGCCCCGCCGCTCGAGCAGGTCTACGAAGAGGCCCGGCAAAAAGGCCAGCAGAACAGCTACAACCAGGACGAGAAGAAGAAGGAAGTCGACAAGGGCAAGGGCGAGCTCGACAAGAAGGCCCCGCCCGCCGTTGGTGAGGGCAAGGACGCCGGGGCCACCGGCACGAAGACGTCCGACGAGCTCTTCGACCCCGCAGCGGCCGCGCTGAGGGTGTTCGAGACCTTCGGCGGGCTGCTCGAGAAGCTCCCCGACGACTGCAAGGGCAACACGCGCAAGCTCGACCTCGACAAGGACATCCGCGGTCCGTTCGACGAGCAGCGCGGCATCAGCTTCGAGGGTTTCGTCAACGACGCCATCCATTTCAAGCACGGCTCGGAAACCGTCAAGGCGACGCTGACCGATACCGGAACCGAACTGGGCACCCTCTTCGGAACCTGGACCGGGGCGGGCGCCGACGCGGCGTCGGACCGGTACAACGAGAGCATCCAGAAGAAGGCCGCGAAGCTGGGGGAGGACCTCAGCCACGCCAGCGAAGCGACGCTGCACACCACGAAGACGCTGTTCGATCTGTGCAAGGGGAAGGCCGACCAGGTCATCGCCCTGTACCGCGATCAGGTCGGCAAGGCCGACTACACGATGGCGCAGAAGGTCATCGCGGTCGCCAACGGCGAGCACGGCAGCGTCGACGACCTGGCCCAGATCGCCGGCTGGATGGACTACAACTTCGGCACCAACCTGGTCGACACCCTCAACGACCAGGGCTGCTGCAACGACGACGAGATCCAGAGCCACGGCAAGGACCTCGCCAAGCAGTGGATCATGAACCAGTTCAACCCCGACATGTGGGACACCATCTACAAGGGGTTCGAGAAGGCTTGCAAGGACGCCAAGGACCTCGTCGACAAGGCCTACGACGCCCTTGACAAGGAAATGGGCAAGATCAAGAACAAGTTCGAGGGCGCCAAGGACGGCGGGGCAGGTGGAGCCGGCGGCTCGGGCGGTCCCGGCGGCGGTGGTCCTGGCGGTGGGGGTCAGGGTCCCGGCGGCGGCGGTCCCGGTGGGGGCGGCCAGGGTCCTGGCGGCGGCTACGGCGGCGGTCAGGGCGGGTCTGGCAACTATGGCGGCGGTCAGGGCGGTCCCGGCGACGGCACCGGTGGGGGAACCGGCGGCGGTCCTGGCGGCGGATCCGGTTCGGACACGCCGCAGGGCGACCACCCCGGTGGTTCCGGAGGCGGTATCGGGGGCGGGTCCGGTTCGGGCGGCGGGTCCGGCAGCGGTTCGGGCAGTGGTTCCGGCGGGGGCGGCGGGAAGGTCCCCGACCTGGACGTTCCGTCCGATTCGCCGGGCGGCGGCCCCCTCGGCGGCGGCTCGGGCGGAGGCCCCGGCGGCGGGACTGGCGGCGGCGGTCCGGTAGACGGACCGCCGATCAAGACCGATCCCGGCGGGTCCGGCGGTTCTGGTTCCGGTTCCGGCGGTTCGTCGGGCTCGGGCGGTTCGGGTTCCGGCGGCGGACAGGACCAGCACCAGGCCGAGGAAGAGGCCAAGCAGCGGGCCGAGCAAGAGGCCAAGCAGAAGGCTCAGGCGGAGGCCAAGCAAAAGGCCGAGGCCGCGATGGAGTCGCTGAAGAAGGACGCGCAGGGCAGCCACGGCGGCGGCTCCCTCGGCGGACCCGGCGGCGGCGAACCCGGCTCGACCGGCGGCGACGGCAAGGGGCCGGACGACAAGGTTCCTGGCGACGACAAGACCTCCGGCGACAAGGGCGGCGGCGGTTCACCTGGCGGCGGCGGTCCGGTCGACGGCCCGCCGATCAAGACCGACCCGGCCGACGGCGGTCCCGAAGGCGAAGACGGCAAGCCCGGCGAGGACAAGAACCACGACGGCAAACCGGACGACGACGGCAAGCCGGGCGAGGACAAGAACCACGACGGCAAGCCGGGCGAGGACAAGAACCACGACGGCAAGCCCGACGACGACAAGGGCCGCGACGGCAAGCCGGACGAAGACGGTCGCGACGTCCTGAAGGTCAAGCAGGGCGACAAGACCTTCGAAATGTCCGAGCCGGACCACGACGGCAAGATGGACATCAAGATCGGCGAGGGCTCCGGGAACGTCAAGGACTTCAAGATCGACTGGTCCGACGACAAGTCCGCGCACGGCGGCGACGGCCAGCACGACGACGCCCAGGTCCACCACCCCGGTCCGGACGGCAAGATCCATCTCCGCGACGGCGACACGAAGATCACCGCCGAGCGTCCGGACGGGCCGAACGGACCGACCGTCGTCACGGTCGACGACGGCAAGGGCAACCCGACGACCTACACGCTCGGCGAGGAAGACCAGAAGCAGGGCATCCACGAGGTCGACCACCGCCCGGACGCACCCGGCGACAGCACCGGACGGCACCACGCGGGCGACGGTCCCGGCGACCACAAGGGACCCGACCACAAGGGACCCGACCACAAGGGACCCGACGGCAACGGGCACGGCGGCGCCTCGCCCAGCAGCAGCCATCCCGGGCGTCCGATCGAGGGCGGGCCAGGTCCGGAGATGTCGCACACCGGCGGCCCGTTCGGCGAACATCCGGCGGGAGGCGGCCCCGGTCCGGTGCATCCCGGCGAGCCAGTTCAGCCGCTGCAGCACGGTGTTCCGAGCGGTGCGCCGGGTCATCCGATCGAGGGCGGTCCGGGGCCGGAGATGTCGCATTCGGGCGGTCCGGCCCAGCCGCTGCACCACGGCGTCCCGAGCGGGGCTCCCGGCCATCCGATCGAGGGCGGCCCCGGTCCGGAGATCTCGCACAGCGGCGGTCCGGGCGTGCCCGCCGGCGCACCGAGCGCTCCGCTGCACGGCGGGCCCGTGGTCGGCGTCGACCACACGCCGGTCGCCGGCACCCAAACCGGCGGCGGGTTCTCGCAGCCGGCGGGCGATCACTCCGGTCAGCCAGGGCAGTCCGGCGGCTCGGGAATGCCTGGCATGGGCGCGATGGGCGGCGGACACGGCGGCGGTGGCGGCGGCGGCGAAACCGAGCGGCGCGCGGCGTATCGCGTGGAGGGCGCGGTCTTCGACAACCTCGGGGAGCCCGCCAGCCGGATCACTGGTTCACTCGACGATGACGACGACGCGCCGATCATCCGGACCAGGTAGGAGGCACGCATGAGCGAAACCGCCGCGATGAAGGCCGAACTGGACGCGCTGGTCCGGGAGCAGGCCGATCGCCGGGCCCTGCGCGAGCAGAAGGCCGAGGAGATCAAGGCGCAGTCCCAGGAGTACATGACCAAGCAGGTGCAGGCGGCCGAACGGTACGTCCAGCACCGGCGGGAGATGGGGAAGCGCAAGACCAAGTCCGGGTGGAGCACGGACCGGCCGAGCACCGATCCGCCCTCGGCGTTCGATTCCGACGAGTTCGGCAACGAGCCGGGTTCGGCGTCGCCGTTCGCGGTGACTCCGAATCAGCCCGCGCTACGGAGCGAGGCACCGCGCCGTCCGACGCGTCGACCGCGTCCGGTGGAAGACGACGAGGACGACGACGCCTTCCTCAACAACCGTTGGCGCGATTGAGGTTCTGACTCGGGAGGGGGCTGTCCGGCCCCCTCCCGGCGGTCAGACCCGGACCAGCATTTTCCCGACGTTCTCCCCGCGCAGCATCCCGATGAACGCGTCCACGATGCTGGAAAACCCTTCTGTCACAGTCTCGTTCACGAGCACCTGCCCGCCGCGGACGTGCGGGATCAGGAATTCCTCGAACTCTTCGCGCGCGTCGAGGTGATCGCGCACCAGAAACCCTTCGATCCGAAGGCTTTTCCCGACCACGTCGAACAAATTGTGCGGCGCGCTCGGCGGCGTGCGCAGGTTGTTGTACTGCGCGACTGAACCGCACCAGGCCACCCGGCCGCGCTCGCGGAGGACGTCGATCGCCGCGGCCAGGTGATCGCCGCCGACGTTGTCGAAGTACACGTCGATTCCGTCCGGAGCCGCCTTCGCGAGCAGATCGGTGACAGGACCGTCGTGGTAGTTGAAGGCGGCGTCGAAACCGAGGTCGCGCGTCAGGTGCTCGACCTTCGCCGCCGATCCGGCGCTGCCCACGATCCGTCCCGCGCCGAGCAACCGGGCGATCTGTCCGGCCGCGCTGCCCACCGCACCGGCCGCCGCGGAGATGAACACGTCGTCACCGGGACGGACCTGCGCGATCCGGGTGAGTCCGACGTACGCGGTGAGCCCGGTCCCGCCGAGAATGCCGAGGTAAGCGCTCAGCGGAACGCCGTCCGCGGGCGTGATCGTCCGGGCGTCGGCGCTGGTGAGGACCGCGTGAGTCGCCCAGCCGTGCCGATGGAACACCGTCGTGCCGACCGGCAGCGTCGGCTCCTTCGACTCGACCACCGCGCCGATCGTGCGACCTTCCAGACCCGCGCCCAGCTCCCAGCCGCCCCATTCCATGAACTCGCGCATGTACGGATCGACGGACAGGTAACGGTTTTCGACCAGCACCTGTCCGTCGGCGAGGTCCGGCAGCGGCTGGGTGACGAACTCGAAGTCGGCGGCGCTGGGCGCGCCCTCGGGACGGCGGACCTGGCGGACGGCGGTCAGGGGCACGTGGATCTCCTTAATTGGCTCTGACCAGCAACTTAAGCGCGCCCAAGCCGCCGCGGCAGACCTCCGGATCGATGGACCGCGCCAATCCATGAATCCCGCTCATGGTCACGGCTAGGCTGGCCGCATGGATGCTGTCGACCTCACGCCGGGCGAGTTGCGCCTGTTGCTCGCGGTGGAGCGCACCGGCAGCTTCACCGCCGCTGCCGCCGAGTTGAGCCTGACTCAGTCCGCGGTCTCGCACGCGGTCCGGACCTGCGAACGCAAGGTCGGCGCCATCCTCTTCGACCGCGGCCGAACCGGTGCCCGTCCCACCGCGGCCGGTGCCCGCGCGCTCGTGCACGCCCGGCTGATCCTGCGCCAACTCGACGTTCTCCGCGCCGAAGCCCGGGGCGCGGCCGCCGGATCCCTCACCGGTCCGCTGCGGATCGCCGCTTTCCGCAGTGCCGCCGCGCATCTCCTGCCCGCGGCGCTGGAACGCTTGACCGCCAAGCATTCCGGCTTGCATCCGCAGGTGCTGGTCGTCCCCGAACTGGGCCGCGGCACCGCGGGCGAGGTCGCCGACGGACGCGCGGACGTCGCCATCGCGACCCTCGGCGAGGACGAAACCCCGCCGGCCGGATTGGTCGCCGGAGAACTGTTCCGGGAGCCGTACTTCCTGGTCAACCCGATCGGGCAAGCCGAATCGCGCCGCCTCCCGCTGCTTGACTGGCCGGAAAACTGCTCCTCCTACACCCGGTCCTGGTGGGCGCGGCAGGACTGGCTGCCGTCCGCGAAAATGGAGGTCGCCGACGACGGAGTGGTGCTTTCCATGGTGGCGCAAGGGATCGGCATGGCGATCCTGCCGAAACTCACCCTCGCCGCCACCCCGCCGGGAGTCGCCGTCACCCCGATCGCCGACCCGCCCACCCGGCGGATCGGGTACGTCGCCACCTACGCCGGTGCGCAATCCCTTGCGGTGCGCGAGTTAGTGCGCGAATTGCGCGCGGTGGCCGAGACGGAGTTCCTCGGCGCGGCTTGATCCCGGACAAAGACCATCGTCCCCGGGAATTTGACACCTTCCGCGCGCCCGAACGGAGGTTGTGCCTCGCCGTGCGGCCGCCAGACTGGAGGCACGCGGGACGCGTTCCCGCCGCGATGACCCGCAGGTGGTCATTGGTCGAGCCCATTCCGGTAAACCGCCTGTTCGGTGCGTGGTCGCTGCTCGTCGTTCGTTCGCCTCCCCGGCCAGGCGGGACCGAAGGAGGACGGATGAGATTCGACGGAAAGGTGTCCGCTGTCCTGGCGGCTGTCGTGGGAGTGGTGCTGTCGGTGGCCGGATCGGCGGCGCTGGCCGCCAAAGTGAGCGCGCCAGCGTGTTCGCCGGGCACGACGGTCACCACCGACGACGGTCCGGTATGCGGGGTCGCGAGTGCGGAGATCAAGTCGTGGCAAGGGATTCGCTACGGCGCGCCGCCGGTCGGCGAGTTGCGCTGGGCCCCGCCGCAGCGGCCCGTGCACTGGGCTGAGCCGTTCGCCGCGACCGCAGAGGGCAACGAATGTCCGCAGCCGCCCGGCACCGGACCTGGTTCGGACAACGAGGATTGCCTCAACCTGACCGTGCGCACGCCGGCCAACGCCGGGCCCGGCCCGTTTCCGGTGATGGTGCAGATCCACGGCGGCGGATTCCTGTTGTGGAAGCCAGCGGACGCGAGCCGTCTCGTGACCGCGGGGCACGTCGTCAGCGTGGAATTCAATTACCGGCTCGGGATTTTCGGCTTCCTCGCGCATGAATCCTTCGGCGCGCACGCCGGAAACTACGGCCTCCAGGACCAGCAAGCCGCGCTCCGCTGGGTGCAGCGCAACATCGCGAAGTTCGGCGGAGACCCGCACAACGTCACCATCTACGGCGATTCCGCGGGCGGTTCGAGCGTCTGCGCCCACACCGCTTCACCAGGCTCGGCCGGGCTGTTCAACCGCGGGATCAGCCAAAGCGGGGAGTACAACTCGCTGCTTGGGGTCGACACCATCTGGCAAACGCAGGACTGCAAAGCCCAACTGCCCACCGAGAAGCAAGCGCAGCAAAAGGGAGAACGCTTCGCCAAAGCACTGGGTTGCTCCACCGCCGCCTGCCTGCGTGCGCTGCCTGCGCAGGCGGTGCTCAAACAGGCCGACCACGGAAGGAACCCGGACAACGGCACGGTCGCACCGATCGTCGACGGGGCAACGCTGCCGATGTCACCTGCCGAAGCTTTCGCCACCGGGCACGTCAATCACGTAGCGTTGCTGCACGGCGTCGACCGCGACGAAACCCAACTGCCGTTCGCCGAGACCGCAGCCGATTACGACAAGTTTATTAAGCAGCAGTACGGAGAGCACGCCGACGAGGTCCGCAAGACGTATCCGTTGAAACGCTTTCCCGCGCCGGCCCCGTTCCTCGCCTACCGGACCGCCGTCGCCGATTCCAACTCGGTCTGCCCCGCACTGCTCAACGACGAACGGCTCTCGCGACACATCCCGGTCTTCGCCTACCAGGTCGATGACACGGATATCCCGCCGCAATTCTTCGTCGACCCCGCCAAACCGAATGGTGCCTACCACGTCGCCGAATGGCTGCTGATGTTCCCGAACGGCACCCAGTTGACCCCCAACCAGCAGGTGCTCGCCGACCAGATCCTGACCCAATGGGCTGGGTTCGCGCGCACCGGAAACCCCACTGTGGACGGTGCGCCGCAATGGGATCCGTACACAAAGGACAGCCCGGCGGTGATGGTGCTCAACGCTGCCGGAGACAGTCAGCTCACGATGGAGATCCCGCGACAGCATCACTGCGCGGAGCTCTGGGATCCGTTGACTCCCTTCGTGCACCACCGGTAGGCGCTCTGCAACGGTATTGCCCTCGCCGCAGAAATGACATACGGTTCCGCCACTGACACGCGATTCCGCAGAGGTGGTCGATGACCCAACGTGCACTGGTGCTCGGTTGTGGCGGCACGCTCGGCTTCGCCTGGACCGCCGCTGCCCTCGCCGCGGTCGAGGACCAGCTGGGATGGGACGCGCGCGACGCCGACGTCCTGGTCGGCACGTCGGCGGGCGCGGAGATGGCGGCGTTCCTCGCCTCGGGCATCGGGGTCGGCGAGATCATGGCCGCGCTGCTGGGAGAGCCCGCCGACGACCGCGTCGTACACCATCTCGCGCAGCATCCGGGCAAGCTGCCGCCGTTGCCGACACCGGTTTGGCCTGGTCTCGGCCTAGCCGCCGCGGGATTGCGTGGCCGGGTGGACCTGCTGGCCGGGCTGGCCGGAGCGTTGCCGAGGGGACGTGGCGACGCTGGATGGCTGCGCGACCTCGGCACCGCGTTGGCCAATGCCGACGGCTGGGTCGACCATCCGCGGACCTGGCTCGTCGGAGCCGATCTCCGCACGGGGGAGCGGGTCGCGTTCGGGAATTCGCAGCGGACTCAGCTCGGTACCGCGATTGCCGCGTCCTGGGCCATTCCAGGCTGGTTCCCGCCGGTCGCCGTCAACGGCCGCAGGTACGTCGACGGCGGCACCGTTTCGCCGACGTCCGCCGATCTCGTCATTCCGGCCGGGGTCGAGGAGGTCGTGCTCATCCCGCCGATGTCCACCTCCGGCGGCGTGCCCGGCCGCGGCTTCGCCCGCGTCGAACGGCTCGCCCGGCGCGCGATGACCCGGCGCGTCGACGCCGAGGTCAAGCAGCTCCGCGCCGCCGGGATCCGGGTGCTCCGGATCGAACCCGGCCCGGCCGAACTGGACGTCATGGGCCCGAATTTCATGGACCTGCGCCGCCGCGCCGACGTGCTCCGCGCCTGCCGCACCCTGACCCCGCCGCGCGTGCGCGCCGCCATCGAGCAAGGAGCGACCCGATGAGCTACCCCAAAATCGACCTCGACGGCGCGTCGGTCGCGATCACCGGCGGAGGCGCTGGGATCGGCGGCGCGGTCGCCAAGTTGTTCGCGAGCAAGGGCGCGCGCGTCGCGATCGGCGACCTCAACCAGGCGGCCGCCGAGGAGACCGCCGAGCTGGTCGGCGGCACCGCACACCACCTCGACGTCGCCGATCGCGACTCGTTCGCGTCCTTCGTCGCCGCGGCCGAAAAGGCCCACGGACCGTTGCACGTGCTGGTGAACAACGCCGGCCTCATGCCGAACGGCAGATTCCTCGAACTCGCCGACGCCACCGACCGGCTGCAGATCGACGTCAACCTCGGCGGCGTCCTCAACGGGATGAAACTGGTGCTGCCCGGCATGGTCGAACGCGGTTTCGGGCACGTCGTCAACGTCGCCTCGCTGGCAGGCAAGTTCCCGGTCAAGGGACTGGCCGTCTACAACGCGACCAAATTCGCCGTGGTGGGGCTGACGGCCGCGACCCGCTTGGAGTTCGCGGAGGCGGGCGTCAGCCTCACCGCAGTGCTGCCCTCGGCAGTCGACACCGCACTCGCCTCCGGCCTCGACATGCGGCCGATTCCGAAGGTGCAGCCGGAAGACGTCGCCAGGGCGGTCGTCGATTCGGTGCGCAACCGCCGTGCCGAAATCGCCGTGCCCGGCTACGTCGGCCTGCTCGCCACCGCCGCGGGCGTCACCCCGGAACCAGTCCTCAACCGCATCCGGCGGCTGGTCCGCGACGACCGCGCGCTGCACGCGGACCACCCGGAACGCACTGCGTACCGGGCGAATCTTGAGGCACAGCAAGGAACTCGGCAGTAATCAGGCGACCAGACGCAGCCAAGCCTCGGCGAGTGCCGCGTGCCCAGCCGGAGTCGGATGGACGCCGTCCGCGGCCCAATACTCGGGTCCGGTCGTCGCGGAAAGTTCGGCGAACATCCCGTCCGCCGCAAGCAAATGCGCGCCGTACTTGCGGGCAAGTTCGCGCACCACCTGGATCTTCGGGTCGAGATCGGCGCGCCACTTCTTCCGCTCCGCAACGCCAAGCTGCATGTCGCCGACCTCGATGTCACCGCTGATCGGCAGCAGGAACGGTTCGATGAGAATCAGCTCGGCACCGGATTCGGCCAGCGGCGCAACCAACCGGTCGTAACCGGCCGCGTAATCTTCGGCGGGAATGACGTAGCCGTCCGGGTCGTACGAATGCCAGCCGACGTCGTTGATGCCGACGAGGATCGACACCACGTCCGGACGTGCATCCAGAATGTCGGTCTGCCAACGGGATTCGAGATCCATGACCTTGTTGTCCGCGATCGCGGAGTTCAGCCAGGTCACCGGCCGATTCGGACGCCGGAGTCCCCATTCGCCCGCGATCCGCAGCGGGTAACCGAATCCGAGGCCGTCCTCGCTCTCGTTCCGCTGGGAGTCGGTGATCGAATCGCCGGTGAACAGCACAGTGCTTCCCGGCCGGAGAGAGATAGTCATGGCTGCTCCTAGTTTTCGCCGAACCACTGAGTTTTGGCTTGGGTGAACGATTCCTGGGTAAAGTCTCGGTCGCCCGCCCAGGCGACAATGCCGTCCGGACGCACGAGCACGGCACCCAATCGGAAGTCTTCTTTCGCCGGACCGGCCGCGTAACGCAATCGGCCCGCGGCCTCACGCAGACGCTCGTCAGCGCTGAAGTCGAGGACGACACCACGGCCGTCCTGCATCAGATCGCCGAGGCGAATTCCGTTCGCCAGCTGGAAATCCGGGGTGTAACGGCCGATCAGCGGATGCTCGTCGCCGAGGTCGTAACGAAGCGACGCGCCGGACATCTTCCCGTACACGTAGGTCGTTCCGTCACGGGTGCTGAGCAGGTCACGGAGAACGCCTTGCACCGCCTGGCCGTGCGCGTCCGGCCGCATCGCCGCTGCCTGCGCACGAGTCCACTCCAGCACCCAAGCCCCGACCGGATGGCGTTCGCGTGGGTAGCTGTCCAGAAGCGCGTCCGGTGCCTCACCTCGGATTACCGCGCCGAGCTTCCACCCCAGGTTCACGGCGTCGCTGATGCCGGTGTTGAGTCCCTGGCCGCCCAGCGGAGAGTGGATGTGCGCGGCGTCGCCGGCGAGCAGCACGCGGCCGCGCCGATACGTCGTAGTCTGCATGGCGCGATCGGTGAACGTCGAGACGAGACGGACGCCGGTCAGCGTGACGTCCGTGCCGGACACCCGGCGCAACACGGTCTGAAGATGCTCGAGGCTCGGCTGCTGCGTGCGGTCGAACGCGCCATGGTCGAAGTCCAGCACGCCGAAGTGGCCCGGCGCGGGCATCTGGACGTACATCCCGTTCGGCGTCAGGTTGAATCCCGGGCGCAGCTTCTCGGGATCGGCGACGTCGACGAGCATGGTGTAGCCAGTGAACTGCGGTTCGGTGCCGACGAACTCGAAACCCGCCAACCCGCGCACGACACTGCGCCCGCCGTCGCAGCCGATCGCCCAGCGCGCCGCGTACTCCTGCTCGCCAGCCCGCACCAGCACGCCGTCTTCGTGCTGCTCAACGCCGGAAACCTCGACCCCGCGCCGGATTTCGACGCCGAGCTTGGCCGCCTGCTCGGACAGCACCGCCTCGATCGCGTCGAGGTTGGTCATCATGCCGCCGGGCAGCGAACTGGGCAGCCAGTACGGCAGCGCATCGACGGCTATCTTGGCCGGATCCAGCACCATTCCGGCGAAATGGCCCGCCGAACGCGGCCGCTCCTCGCTGGGCGGGTCGTGGATGTCCGACGCCGCGAGCAGCGGAGGCAACATCCCGCGGCGGTGGAACGCCTCGATCGACGTGGCCGACAGCCCGCGCAACCCGAGCGGCGCCGTCCGCCAGGGTGAACCCGGCTCGGGCTCCCGTTCGAGCACCAGGACCGAACTGCCCGCGAGTCCAAGCTCGCAAGCCAGGAACAGACCGACCGGCCCGGCACCCACTATTACTGCGTCATGCATGGCAAACCCCCTGTGTTCTCCGTCGCTGCGACCACCTTGGCGACGGCCGCTCACACGGACCGCACACGGCGCTCACGCGGGGGCACATGGCGCTGACACCGGTGTTCGCGCGAAGATCGTCGAATGGACGGGAGCACGCGGCTTCGAGTCACGCTGCTCGGAGCGTTCCAGGTGACACGGGGTGCCGCGGCCCTCGCGATACCCGGTGCTCGGTTGCAGGGACTGGTCGCGCGGCTGGCACTAGCCGGTGGACGTCCGGTCCAGCAGAGCGTCCTGGTCGACGCAATCTGGGGCTCGGATCTGCCCGCCGACCCCGCGCACGCCCTCCAAGCCCTGGTCTCCCGCCTGCGCCGCGCCCTCGGTTCGCCGAGCGACGTCACGCTGGTCTCCGGCGGCTACCGGCTGACCATCGACCCTGCCGACGTGGACGCGCTGCGGTTCGAACAACTCGTCGCCGCGGCTTCGCCGGAAGACGCCGTGACGCTGTGGGGCGACCGTCCCGGCGTCGAACCCCCAGCCGTCGCCGCGGTCGATCCCGCCACCGCGACCCGGTTGGCCCGCCTGTCGATCGAAGCCGTCACCGACCTCGCCGAAGCGGAGCTTTCGCAGGGCCGTCCCGACGCAGCAACCGCCCGTCTGACCACTCTGCTGACCGAGCACCCCGTCCACGAACGCGCCGCCGCACTGCTCATGGACGCCCTCGCCGCGCAGGGTCGTCAAGCAGAAGCTTTGGCCCAGTATGAACAAATCCGCGAAGCGCTGGCAGACGACCTCGGCACCGACCCGGGCACCGCGCTGCGCGAACGCCACCTGAACCTGCTGCGCGCCGAGCCCGTCAAGGAGACCAAACCGGCCGCCTTGCCTGCGCCGCTGACCAGCTTCGTCGGCCGCACCGACGACCTGGCCCGGATCGATGCCCTGCTCGCCACCGGCCGGTTGGTCACCGTGCTCGGTCCCGGCGGCGCCGGAAAGACGCGGCTCGCTCTGGAAGCCGCCCGCCGCCGGGAATACCGCGACGGCAGCTGGCTGATCGACCTCTCCCCGGTCACCGAACCGGCGAAGGTCGCCGCTGCGGTGCTGACCGCGATCGGACTGCGCGGCACCGCACTGTTCGAGGCCTCGGCCAAGCCCGTCGGCGACCTGGACGTGCTGGCGGATGAGCTGATCGGCAAGGAAACCTTGCTGGTGGTGGACAACTGCGAGCACTTGATCGACGCCGTCGCCCACCTCCTTTCCGCACTGCTGCCTCGCTGCGCCGGACTGCGGGTCCTGGCCACCAGCCGCGAGCCGCTGGCGATCGACGGCGAGGCATTGGTCCCGCTCGGCCCGCTCCGCGACACCGCGTCCGTGCGGCTCTTCACCGATCGAGCGGCAGCCGTGCGTCCCGATTTCACCGTCGACGAGCGGAATCTCGACGACGTGCTGCGAATCGTCCGCGGCCTGGACGGCATGCCGCTGGCGCTGGAACTGGCGGCGGCCCGCCTGCGGACGCTTTCGTTGGCAGATCTGGCTTCCGGCCTGTCCGACCGCTTCCGGCTTCTGACCACCGGCAGTCGCACGGCTTTCCCGAGGCACCGGACGCTGCGCGCGGTGATCGCCTGGAGCTGGGACCTGCTCAGTGAAGACGCACGGACGGTCGCGGAACGGATCTCGGTCCTGCCCGGCGGCGTCACCCCCGCCTCGGCGGCCGCGGTCTGCGAACTCCCGGTCGAGCAAGCCCAGGAACTGCTCGCCGACCTAGTCGACCGCTCGCTGCTCCAGCTCGTCCCCGGCCGGTACCGGATGTTGGAGACCATCCGCGAGTACGGCCTGGAATGCCTTGCCGAACAAGGGATTCTGCCCGTCGTACGGAACCGGAGCGCGCGATATTTCGCCGAACTGGTTGCCGCTAACGACCCGCTTCTGCGCGGCCCCGGGCAACGCGACGCGCTCCACCTGCTGACCGCCGAATACGACAACGTGCTGGCCGCCCTGCGCCACCTCTGCGACACCTCGGACGCCGGGCTCGCGCTCGCGATCGACCTGTCCTGGTACTGGCACATGCTGGGCCGACATGCCGACGCGTCGTACTGGCTCGGCCAAGCGACCGCCCAGCCAGGCATGCACCGCGACATCGCGGCCGGAGCGCTGCTGCTGGACGCTGGTGCCGCAGCCGACGAGGTAGTCAGCCGCCTGCTGAACTACCCGGAGTTGCCGCCCTTCGGCGTGCTGACCACTGCGGGATTAGCCGCCCGCGCGGGGATCGACGCGTCGCCGCTCATCCAGCGGCTAGCCGACGGCCCGAATCGATGGCTGGCCGGATTGGCCCGGATCACCCGCGCCGAACTGGCCGAAAATGACGGCCATTTAGCCCAGATCGATTCGGACGTCGCCGTCGCACTGGACTGCTTCACCGAGGAGGGGGACAGCTGGGGCGTCGCGATGGCTCTGCCGATGCGCGCCCTGCTGCGGCAATACGACGGCGACCTGGCCGGTGCGCTGGCCGACCTGACCGAGGCCAAACGGCTGGCCCAGGAGTTCGGTTCGCTCAACCACAGCGACGAGACGTTCATCGACCTGCGCCTGATCGACCTGCACGTCCGGCTGGGCGAAACCGAGCAGGCCGCGGTGATGATCGCGGTGACCAGGGACCGCACGCTGCGCTCGACTATGCCCGAGACTGTCGTGCTGCTCGACGCGCGGGAGGCCAGCTTCCGCCTGCGCACCGGTGATCTGACCCGGGCCCGCGAGCTGATCGAAGCGGCCGAGGCCGGACTGTCCACCCCGCTCCCGTTCGGCGGCGACCACGGGCAGGCGCTGGTCAGCGCGGTACGAGCGGAACTCTGCCTGGAACTCGGCGACGGCCCCGGCGCCGAGGCGGCGCTGGACCGGGCGTACGCGGCCGCGGTCAACAGCAAGGACCAGCCGATCGTGGCCACCGTCGCGGTGACGGTCGCCGGCCTGGCCGAGCTGTACCGCCGGTTCACGGAGGGAGCGGAAATCCTCGGCGCAGCGGCCCGCCTGCGCGGTGCCCACGACCGCACTGACCTGCAGGTACGCACGCTCAGCAGTCGTGGCCGACTGGCCCTCGGCGAGGAACGCTTCGCCGCCGCGTACGAGAGCGGCTGGCAACTGCCCGCACCGGCGGCAGTGACCCGTGCCGATCCGGCTCGCCTGCACCGGAACGGTTCGTTTTCCGGATAGTCCCGGTATTCGGTTCCGCCGCTAGACCATTCCCGGCGAACCCTGCACGGTGGAGACAACCCCAGTTCCTTCCGGAGCGGAAGACCGGAAATCGGGCAGAGATTCAGCGGTGCCTTCGGGAACGATTCCCCGTCGCGGCGTTGGCCACACAGACGACAGGGAGAACCCCGCTGATGTCCGAGACAACCGAACGGTCGCTGCGCCCCGGCGACCTGGCGATCCGTTGCGGGGCCCTGGGCTCCCTAGTGCTGGTGAGAGTGAGCGGCGCACTGGATCTGGCCACCGCCGACGACTTGGCCGACGTACTGAATACGCAGCTGCGGACCGGCCGCGACATCGTGCTCGACTGCACCGGCCTGGATTTCATGGCAGTCATCGGCATGTCGCTGATGCTCGACACCCACCGCGCCGCCACCGCCCGGCACCGAAAACTGATCGTGGTGACCGGCGGCAACCGGGCCGTCCTGCGCCCGCTGCGCGTCACCAGGGTCGACGCCATGCTCCGCCTCGCCGCCACCATCGACGACGCCTGCTCCCAGCTCGGCGGTTTGATCCCCGACCCACGCGGGTAACCGGGGGCCTGCCCCGCGACGAAGCACGTCGGAGGTCCTCGCACGACGCCCGAGGACCCGCCGGGGTCGCTTTGTCGGCGTGGGACGGAGGACGAACCGGCGGATGTCCGCTCCTGGACACTTGGTGTTCGACAGCGACGACTTAGAGCGCACGGAAGAATTCCTCTCCAAGTCCTACGCCCCGATGCGCATCGGCAGCGGAGGCCGCGCCGCGGGCGCCCACATCACCCGGGTCGCCTCGGACAGCGTCAGCGCCGACCAGCTGGACCTGCACTTCGAGATGAGCTACGACGTCAGCCCGCTCGGCCGGATCTGCCTCTGCGACATCGAGACCGGAACCATCGAAGACCACCGGCCCGCCAACTGGTCCGAACCCGCCGACTTCGGCCCCGGCGACCTGTTCTCCTTCGCCCCGCCAGACCGCCCGTACACCGGCCGGATCTGCCGGGCGCGCTACAGCATCACCATGCTCGACCCAGACGTGCTGGCCCGCGTCGCCGGTGTCGAAAAGCCCGTCGAACTGCTCGACCACAACCCGGTGTCCGCCGCCGGTGCCCAACACCTGCGGGCCGCCATCACCTACGTGCGCGACCAAGTCCTCTCCGCACCAGACATCGCCGAGCACCCACTGCTGGTCAGCACCGCCACACAGCACCTCGCCGCGGCTGTCCTCGCGGCCTTTCCCACGACTGCGCTGGACGAACGCGCTGGCACTTCACTCGACGCGCATCCGGCAGCTTTGCGCCGCGCTGTGGCGTTCATCGAAGCGAATCCCGAGCGCGACCTCACGGCCACCGACTTGGCCCAGGCCGCGGGTGTCTCCGCACGGGCCGTGCAGCTGGCTTTCCGACGGCACCTGGATACGACCCCGATGGCCTATCTGCGGCGGGTGCGTCTTGACCATGCACGAGCTGAGCTGAGGGCTGCTACGCCGGGGGAGACGACGGTTACGCAGGTGGCGGCGCGATGGGGGTATATGCGGCCTAGTGCGTTTACTGCGCATTATCGGGCTGCGTATGGGGAGCTTCCTTCGCAGGCTCTTCACGATTGAACGGAATTCTTCGCGAATTACCTCATTGACGAACGCGCTGCCTCGTTATTCGAGGTCTCATGTCGCCGGCTGTGTTGCGAGAAACGCCTGTGCCAGCGGGAATCTGAGGCTACGCTCGGCGTTCGGGGAGACGCATGGGGCAGCCGCGGGGTGGGGATGGCCAGTCGTACGTGGAATGCGTTCACAGTGCCTGGGTTCCGGGTGGTGTGGGTCGCGGGTGTTTTGTCGACGGCGGGGGATCAGCTCGCGCGGGTCGCGCTGACGATTTTGGTGTTCCAGCGAACGGGGTCCCCGGCGTGGAGTGCCGCGACGTACGCGTTGTCGATGTTGCCCGCGTTGTTGTCCGGAGCCCTGCTGTCGTGGCTCGCTGACCGGTTCCCGCGGCGGCGGGTGATGGTGGTCTGCGATCTCGTCCGGGCGGGGCTGGTCGCGCTGATGGCCGTGCCGGTGGTGCCGTTGCCGTTGCTGGCGGTCTTGCTGGTGCTGGTGCAATTGGCGGAGGCTCCGTTCTCGGCGGCGCAGGGCGCGGTGTTGCCGGAGTTGCTCGGCGGCCGGTACGAGGCGGGCCAGACGGTGCAGCAGGTGACGAACC
Organism: Amycolatopsis nivea; assembly: GCF_004522235.1. Taxonomy (GTDB): domain Bacteria; phylum Actinomycetota; class Actinomycetes; order Mycobacteriales; family Pseudonocardiaceae; genus Amycolatopsis; species Amycolatopsis nivea. Next base: position 16,422 of record NZ_SDLT01000030.1, on the reverse strand, counting down.
AGTTGTGCCTGGTCGCCGGTTTCGCCGCCGGCGCGCTGGTGGTCACCGGGGTGGGGCCGCACACCGCGCTGGCGATCGATGCGGTCACCTTCGCCGTGTCCGCGGCTCTGCTCCGCGTCGCACTGGGTCCGCACGTGCCGCCGGTGTCTCTGCCCGGCGACGCCCTCGCTTCACGGTGGCGTCGTTCCTGGCGTCAGGTCGCCGGAGGGGCTGTCGCCGTGTTCGGAGATCGTCGGCTCGCGACCCTGCTGTGGCTGGGTTGGCTGGCGCTGTTCACCGTCGTCCCGGAAGGGCTCGCGGTGCCGTTCGCTCAGGAAATCGGTGTCGGCGGGGGATGGATCGGGGTGCTGCTCGCGGCCGAACCCGCCGGAGCCGTCGTCGGGGCGGTGCTGCTGAGGTTGGTGTCCCGGCGAATGCGGCTGCGAGCTTTGGGGCTGCTCGCGATCGGCACGTCAGTGCCTCTGCTTGGCTATTGGTCCGGTCCCGGCCTCGTTCCGGCGCTGGTGCTGTTGTTCGGATCGGGGCTGTGCTCGGCCTACCAGGTCACCGCCGGAGCCACGTTCGTGCAGCTTGTCCCGCCCGACGTCCGGGGCCGCGCGCTCGGGTTCGCCCGCACCGGCATGGTCGCGGGCCAAGGCCTCGGCATCGTCCTCGGCGGGCTGCTCGCCCAGTTCACCGGCCCAGCCACGGCGATCGCGGCGGCGGGGACCGCGGGAGCGCTGGTCGCGCTCGCCGCGGCTGCCGTCTGGTCCCGCCGGGAGCCCCAGGCGATCAGCGCCGTTCTTCCCGCGGAGTCCTGAACATTCGTCGTCACCAGCCCTTGTCGCGCATAGTTGACGCCTCCCTTCGCGGCTCACCGGATACGGGACACCTGAAATGGTCCCAGCCGGGCCGGTCGGCGGCAGAGGGATGACATCGGACCGCGACGCGGCTACCGTTCGTAGACGGGTGATTACAGACACAGCAGGCTTGGGGAGGCGCTGTGATGCACATCGGTACGCCCAGCAGAACCTGGCTGCCCGCTCGCTGGCGAATGTGGTCTCTGCCGAAACCGGCCCGGGCGTTCGTGCTCGTCGTCGACATCGCGGCGGTGGCCGCGGTGGTCTTGGCAGCTCGCTCCTGGCCGGCCTCCGGGCAGTGGGCGCTCGCCGGTTGGCTCGCCGGCTGCGCGGTGATCCACCTGCACGCCTCGCACGCCATCGAACGGATCCGGCGCGACCAGTCGCACTCTCCCTACGTGGACCTGTGCAGCGTATGGATCTTCGCCGGTGTGCTGACGCTGCCGCCGTTGCTCGAGCTGGGTTTGATCGCCGTGATCTACGGCCACCGCTGGGTACTGGTGAACCGATTCGACGCGCACCGGCCACCGCACCGCACCGTCTTCACCGCCGCGACCCTCGCGTTGTCCGCGACCGCGGCCACGACCGTCCTGCACGCCGCGGGCCACCCCGCCCTAGCCGGTTCAGCAATCCGGCCGGACTGGTCCGACGTGCTGGTCATCATCGCGGCGGCGGCCGTCCAGTGGACCGTGAACACCGTGCTCGTCGCGGTGGTCATCCACTGCACCACGACCGTCAAGCACGCCGGCGAAGCGCTGGGCAGCCGGTCGGACAACCTCCTCGAAGTCAGCCAGCTCGCCCTCGGAGTATTCGTCGCCCTCGCCCTGTGGTGGTGGCCGCCGGCGGCCCTGCTCATGATCATCCCGGTGCTGGCACTGCACCAATGCGTCCTTCTCGACCAGCTGCGCCTCGCCGCGCGGACCGATCACCGCACCGGACTGCTGCACGCCATCGCCTGGCAGGACCAAGCCAAGGCGGAACTCGCTCGTGTCCAGGCGGAACACGGGCAGGTCGCCGTCCTGATGATCGATCTAGACTGGTTCAAGACCATCAACGACACCCACGGTCACCTGGTCGGCGACGAGGTCCTCCTCAAAGTCGCGAAAGCGATCACCACCTCGGTGCGGCGAGGTGACAGCGTCGGCCGCTACGGCGGTGAAGAGTTCGCTGTGCTTTTGCCAGGGGTCGACGAAGCCGAAACCCGCGACATCGCCGAACGCATCCGCACCCGGATCCACACCCTGAGTCTCAGCGACCCCAGCGGCCACCCCATACACCTCACCGCCACCCTCGGCGGCGCGGTCTACCCCGATATTCCCGAAGAGAGCATCGAAGGACTGCTTCGCGCCGCCGATGCCGCGCTGTACGCCGGCAAGACCGCTGGGCGTAACCGGGTCGCCCTCGCCGCACCGTAGTGCGGGTTCTGAATCAGACCACAGCGAGGCTGGTCGGCTGGCGGCTCAGGTGAGGTGTTTCCTTGAAGCTCGAGCGCGCAGAAGACGCGGGCCCGCCGCAGCGAAGCACACCCTCGACACATGCGGTTTTCCCCAACGGGGCAAGGCTTTCCTGCTCGGTGAGCGGGGAGAGCCCACCGCGAACATCCGCGGGATCCCCAGATAAGAACATCCCCGCTGATCAGCGGGGATGTCGGTAGTGGTGGGCCGCCTGGGGCTCGAACCCAGAACCTACGGATTAAAAGTCCGCAGCTCTACCAATTGAGCTAACGGCCCGCGCGCTCAGTCTAGCGGGCAGCGCCCGGCCCCTCACCGGGGTGGGTACCCACCCCTAGCCTCACCGCCGCGAGCGGAGTCGAGACACGAACCGCGCGAGGTCTGCGGCGTAAGCCTCCGGCTGGTCCATCGCGATGAAGTGGTGTCCAGCCGGATTGTCGACCGGCCAGTGGACGATCTCCGACTCCCTCGAGGCCAGCCGGCGGATCCCCGGCACTCCGCTGTACACCCCGGTCGGCGCGTCCTTCTGGCCCCGCGGCCAGGCGAACCCGGTGCTCGAGTAGTACGACCACGACGACGTCCCGAAGGTCTCCGTGAACCAGTACACGCTCAGGTTCGTCAGGAACCCGTCCAGCATCTCGTCCAGTGCCCGGCCGCCGCCACCGAACTCGTGGAACTTCTGCGCCATCCACGCCAAAGCACCCACGGGAGAGTCGTTCCAGCCGTACGCGAACGTCTGCGGTGCGGCGCGCAGCAGGGCGTGGTGGTCGACGCCGTTCATCCAGTCCTGCGACATCATCTCGGTGAACGCCGAGCGCTCCGAAGAATCCAGGTCAGGCAGGTCGGCTTCGGTGGGAATCCCCAGGCCAGCGGTGATGTAGACGCCCAGCACCGGACCGACTCGGGCGACTTCGGGGGCTACGTAGGCACCGTAATCGCCGCCTTGGACGACGTAGTCGCGGTAGCCCAGGCGGCGCATCAACTCGGCCCATGCGCGGGCCACGCGAGTGGCATCCCAGCCTGGGCCGGGGGCGGACGAGAAGCCGTAGCCGGGCAGGGACGGGACCACGACGTGGAAGTCCGACAGATGCTCGATCAGGTCCGCGAACTCGACGAAGGAGTTCGGCCAGCCGTGCGTCAGCAGCAGCGGCGTGGCGGACGGTGCGGCGGACGAGACGTGCAGGAAGTGCAGGTCGACACCGTCGATCTCGGTGTGGAACTGCGGGAATTCGTTCAACCGGGCCTCGTGGGCGCGCCAGTCGTAGCCGGTGGCCCAATAGGACGCGACCTCGCGCAACCAGTCGACCGGGGCGCCGCGGTCCCAGCCGTCGCCGGGCAGCGCGGACGGCCAGCGGGTTTGGGTGAGCCGGGCGCGCAGGTCGGCGAGGGCGGCGTCGGAGATGTCGATGCGGAACGGGCGAATGGTCATGAGAAGGACGTTAGAGAGCATGTAGGGCTGGTATGGTCCTAGATCATGAGCGCGGCGCGGTTGTTGCAGTTGCTGTCCCTGTTGCAGGTGCCGAGGCAGTGGCCGGGCAGTGAGCTCGCGGAGCGGCTGGGCGTCGAGGGGCGCACGGTTCGCCGGGACATTGAGCGGCTGCGGGAGCTCGGGTATCCGGTCGAGGCGACGATGGGTGCGGAGGGCGGATATCGCCTGGTCGCGGGCAGTGCGATGCCGCCGTTGCTGCTGGACGACGAGGAAGCGGTCGCGATCGCGGTCGGGCTGCGGATGGCGTCCGGGCACGCGGTGACCGGGATCGACGAGGCGTCGGTGCGGGCGCTCACGAAGCTGGAGCGGGTCTTGCCGTCTCGATTAAGGCGCAGGGTGAGTGTGCTGAGCAAGGCGACGGTGCCGTTGCCGCTGAACGACGGGCCGCGGGTGGATCCGGAAGCGCTCACGGTCCTGGCAACGGCGATCGCCAACCGCGAGCGGCTGCGGTTCGGCTATCTCGCCAACGACGGCAAGGCGACGAAAAGGCTGGTCGAGCCGCATCATCTGGTGTCGTCCGGCCGGCGCTGGTACCTCCTGGCTTTCGACAGTGACCGCGACGACTGGCGGGTCTTCCGCGTCGATCGCATCGAGAAACCGCAGGCCATCGGGACCCGGTTCACCGCGAGAGACCTTCCTGCCAAGAACCCGGCGGAGTATGTGACCACGAAGCTGCACACCTCCCGCCCGACGCATCGCGCGGTGGTCACCGTGCACGCGTCGGCCGACGAAGTGGTGCGGATTTGGGGCGCGGCAAGCGAAGTGACCGCGGTGGACGACCGCACCTGCCGCGTTGTCAGCCCGGCCGACACGCTGGAGTGGCTGGCGTTCCGGCTGACCAGCCTCGGCCGCGAGTTCCAGGTGCACGAACCGCCGGAGCTGGCGGAGCACCTGCGCGAACTCGGCGGCCGGGCGTTGCGTGCGGTCAGTCCGGGGTGATCAAGCCAGTTCCGCCAACGATTCCCGCAGCTTCCCGGTCACCTCGACCGGCCGCCGGGACTCGCGATCCACGAACACGTGCACGAAATGTCCTTCCGCCACCAAGGTTTCCGACGCCGTGTACATCCCGATCTCGTACCGCACGCTCGACCGCCCGAGGTGCGCCACCCGCAGGCCGATCCGCAGCGTGTCCGGGAACGAAACTGAGGCGTGGTAAGCACAACGCGATTCCACGCACAGTCCGATCACCGGCCCGGACTCGATGTCGAGGCCGCCGCGTTCGATCAGCCAGGTGTTGATGACGGTGTCCATCAGCGAGTAATGCACGACGTTGTTCACATGGCCGTAGACGTCATTGTCTTTCCAGCGCAACGGAATCGTCTGCCAATGCGGGTAGTTCACCACAGCTGCACCGAGTCCCGGAGAATCCCGGCCAGGTCCTTTTCGGACGGTGTGCGCGGCGCGGTGGCCAGCAAGCGTTGCTGTTTCAAGGTTCCCTCCACCAGAGAGTCCACATCGGACTCGCTATAGCCGACCGCGCCGATTCCGGCGGGCAGGCCGATCTCGCGCATCAGCATCGTCAGCACCGCGGGCAGATGATCGGCGAAGTCGCCGGACCATTCGAAATCCGGGGCCAGCAGCCGGGCGACGCGCTGGTGCCGCTCCGGGTTCGCTTCGAAGGTGAACCGGAACGCGGCGGGCGCGGTGAGCGAGACGGCCATGCCGTGCGGCACCATCGCTTCCTCGCCGGGATAGCCGTCGGGGTGGAAATCCCGGACCTGCCCGGCGATCGGATACGCGTTGGCGTGCGGGATGTGCACGCCGGCGTTGCCGAACCCGAGCCCGGCGAACGTCGCGGCCAGCGCCATCGCTTCGCGCGCGGCCATGTCGTCGCCGTCGCGCACCGCGGCGGGCAGCGCCCACGACAGCAGTTGCAGCGACTTCTCCGCGAACATGTCCGCCAGCGGATTCGACCCGCAGTAGGGAACCCGTTCCTCGGGCCGCTTCCGGCCGAACTCGGTGTAGGGCTTGGCGGTGTAGCTCTCCGCGGCGTGGCAGAGGATGTCCATCCCGCTCGCCGCGGTGACCCCGGCCGGCTGGCTGACCGTGAGCCGCGGGTCCACGACCGCGAGCGTCGGGCGCAGCCGCAGGTGGCTGATCCCGCTCTTCACCCGCAGCGACAGCACGTCCAGCACGCACACCGTGGTGCTTTCCGATCCGGTTCCGGTCGTCGTCGGCACCGCGACCAGCGGCTTCAGCGGGTTCGCCGGCGCGCGGCCGCCGCCGACCGGCGCGTTGACGTAGTCCATCAGCTCGCCGTCGTTGCTGGTCAGCAGGTTGGCGGCCTTCGCGGTGTCGATGCTGGACCCGCCGCCGACTGCCACGAACGCGTCGTACGGGCCGGTGCCGCGAGCGAAGTCCACTGCCTTCTGCATGCTGACGTCGGTGGGCTCGACGTGCACGCCGTCGAAGGTTTCGGCCGCGATCCCGTAGCCGCGGATGCCCTCGGCGATCCGCTCCGGCCAGCCGGTCGCCGCGACGACCGGGTCGGTCACCACCAGGACGCGCCGGGCGCCGAACTGGCCAAGATCGTATCCGATCTCGTCGCTCGAGCCGGTTCCGTATTTGAGTGCCGGAGCTCCATAAGTGAAAACAGTCTCATGTTCGGCGGATGTCACGACGGCGTCCTCCCAACTGGTGGGCAGCCCGATCCGGCAATTGGCACAATCCCGCGGCGAGTTGTTCAAGATCACTTGACGCCGGTTCACGGTGCCGCCCTAAGCTCTCCTCATTAGATACCAAGTGGGAACCACCGTCGCGCAAACGGCCGTACGCGTCTTGAACGAGGCCCGGGTCCGCCGGGTGTACGCGGTCGTCGGCGAGTCGTTCCTGGAATTGCTCGACGCGCTGCGCCGCGAGCGCGACGTCACGCTCGTTTCGGCCCGCCACGATTCGGGCGCGGCCTTCATGGCCGAGGCCGAGGGCAAGCTCACCGAGCGCCCCGCCGTGCTGCTCGCGAGCCGCGGTCCGAGCGCCGCCGCGCTGGTCATGGGCGTGCAGACGGCGTATCAGGACGAGACGCCGATGGTGGTGCTGCTCGAAACCCCCGCGCTCGATCCGGTGCTCACCGGCGAGGTGCCGACGTCCGATTCGACCGGGATGTTCGAATCGATCGCCAAATGGTGCGTCCGCGCGGACGATCCCGACGACGTGCCGCATCTGCTCGCCGAAGGTCTCGCGCGGTGCCGCGAAGGACGGCCGGGCCCGGTCGTGATCGGCGTGCCGAGCGACGCGTGGGGTGTCCCGTATGACTCGGCCAAACCGGTGGCGAAGGTGCGCCCGCCGGCCACCGGAACGCTGGGCCGTTCGGCGGAAGCGGTAGCCGGTCTGGTGGACGAAGCGCGCTACCCGGTGGTCATCGTCGGCGGGCGGGCACGGTCGGCGCGGGACGAGCTGATCGCGGTGGCCGACGAGCTGGCGCTGCCGGTGTACAACGCTTTTCGCCGCCAGGACGCGTTCCCGGAGAACCACGCGCGCTACGCCGGGCACCTCGGCCTCGGCATCCCCGCGCGCCAGCTCGACGCGCTCGAACGAGCCGACCTCGTGCTCGCGCTCGGCACCCAACTCGACGAAGTCACGACGCAGGGCTTCCGCTATCCGACTCCGCAGCAGACGCTTGTCCTTGTCGGCACTGGCATCGACGAGCAGCGCCGTCGCGGCCTGACGTTCCGTGTGGACACTGAGGTCGAGCCGTTCCTGAAGGAACTGCGCGCGATCGCTTCGCCGCGTACGCGCAGAGCGTCGGCCGCGAACGCTGCCGTGCACACCTTCATGACACCGCCGAACACAAGCAACAACACGCGCGTACATCCGGTCGACGTCGTGCGCGCGCTGCGAAAGCTCGCGCCCGAGGACACCATCGTCACCAGCGACGCCGGCAACTTCGCGCAGTTCATGCACCGCTATTGGTGCTTCACCGCTCCGCGCAGCCAGCTCGGTCCGAGCAACGCCGCGATGGGGTACGCGGTGCCTGCGGCCGTAGCGGCCAAGCTCACCGAACCGCGACGCGCTGTGGTCGCGATGGTCGGCGACGCGGGCACGCTCATGACAGGGCAAGAGATCGAGACCGCTGTGCGGTACCGCGCGCCAGTGATGGTGGTCGTGTTCCAGAACGGCTTGCACGGTCCCCTCGCGATGCATCAGGCGCGTACGCACGGACGGCTGTCCGGAGTGACCATCCCGCTGACTGACTTCGCGTCGTGGGCGCGCGGGCTCGGCGCGGCCGGGTACACGGTGGACGATCGCGAGCGGCTCGAACCGATCATCGCGAGCGCGCTCGTCCGGCAGCGGCCGTGCGTCATCGACGTCCGGACGGACCCGGACGTCGTGACCCCCGACGTGCGGCTGAGCACGCTTCTCGGAGCCCCGCGTCCTTCCGGGACCTGAAATCTTCCTGAGAACACAGGGAAACGCCGGGAATGTTCGGTAGCTGGCGGGGGTTGGCTCAGGTAACCTGACGGTGTTCCCGGGGTTCGGCATCCGGACCCGGTTCGCCCGGCGAGGTTCGCTGGCGTTCGGTTGGGGAAATTCCCGGGTGGACACGTTCCCCGGCTCGGTTCGCGGCCATTCGGCGCGTTTCAGGGGTGGGGACAACCGGTTTCGGCCGGATTTTGTCGGTGCCGGATGGCACCATCGCGGTCATCGCCCCGCTTGCCGCGGGGAAGGAACGAGGGGAGTTCGTCATGGCCGACGAAAAGGACGGGAAATCCCGTACCGCCGCGGCGACGGCTCGCGGCCGGGCCCGGTCCGCGCGGGCCGGTGCGCTGGTGTCGGTAGTGCGCGAGGAGCCGGAACAGGGCCAGGCCGTCGAGGTGCCTGCCCAGACCCGGTCCGGCGTGGTTCCGGTGCTGTTCAGCGCCAGCGCGGAAGCCCACGACGTAGCCGTGGTCGCGCCTGATCAGGGCGCCGACTGGCGCTCGCCGTTCGGTGCGCCGCTCCGCCACGCCAGCGGGGAGTGACCCGGCTTCGCGAACTGGGGTGAGTCGGCTTGTCCGCGCCCGCTCCGCTGTGCTTTACTTTAGTTGGTCTCGATTTTTGTGTTCGTGGTAAAGCACGCTCGCAGAACTCAGCGGGCGTGGGCCTCCTCTCTGGGGAACGCATCTCGCCCGTGTCTGGGCCCAGGACGTCGGTCGGCTTCCTGTTTTGGTGTTATGTATGGAGATTGTTTAGATGACTGAGGGCACCGTGAAGTGGTTCAACTCCGAGAAGGGGTTCGGCTTCATCACTCCCGACAACGGCGGCGGCGACGTCTTCGTGCACTACAGCGAGATCCAGGGCAACGGTTTCCGTACCCTCGAGGAGAACGCTCGCGTGCAGTTCGAGATCGGCCAGGGCCAGAAGGGCCCGCAGGCCACGTCGGTCAGCCTGATCTGACCTGCGTCTAATCGCTAAGTCGCCACCACTCCCGGTTGCGGGGGTGGTGGCTTCTTTCGTCTCTGCCGCCGAGCGCTCGTCCCACCATGCGGATTGTCTTGCCGGACAAGGCTTTGTATGCCGGACCGGCCATTGTGGATCACCCGATCGTGGACTGCCCGGATGCTCGTAGGCTCGCGGGCATGAGCGAAAACACCTACCTCGTCACCGGCATGTCCTGCGGCCACTGCGCGCAGTCGGTCACCGAGGAACTGACCGAGGTGCCCGGGGTCGAGAACGTGACCGTCGACGTCGAAACCGGGCACGTGACGGTCCGCAGCGCCGAAGCCCTCGACGAGACCGCCGTCCGCGCGGCGGTCGAAGAAGCCGGGTACACCTACGAAGGGCTTGCTTCTCTCGTTTGAACGACGGGTAGCCACGCGGGAACCCAGGGTAGGCTCTGGCCGGCGTGGAGGCACGGCCGATGCAACGTCCGTGCAACCCTTTCCTCCGCGTGACCGGACGCGTGTGCTGGTCCCCTGGCGGCAGTGGACTGAGGGGTGCTCGATGGGGGTAGTCGTTGCGGGGATCGTGGCGAACCCGGCGTCCGGTCAGGACATCCGAAGACTCGTCACGCAGGCGTCGGCCGTCCCGGTCGAGGAGAAGGCCAATCTGGTGCGCCGGCTGCTGTCGGCGTTCGCGGTGACCGGCGTCGAGCGTGCTCTGCTGTCCACTGACCTCAGCGGTATCTCCGCCGCCGTGCTGCGCGACCTCGGCCGCGAGCCGCTGCCCCGCGTGGAGTTCTGCGACGAGGACACCCTCACCGGCACCGCGCAGGACACCATCAACGCGGTGCGCCGGATGGTCGAGGCCGGAGCGGGCGTGATCGTGTGCCTCGGCGGCGACGGCACGGCCCGCGTCGCTGCGAAGGCGTGCGGCGACGTCCCGCTGCTTGCGCTGCCGACTGGCACCAACAACGCGTTTCCGCAGGCCGGAGAAGCCACTGTGGCCGGGCTCGCCGCCGGGATGGTCGCGAGCGGCCAGGTCGACGCCGATCTCGTCACCCAGCGAGTCAGCATGCTCGAGGTCGTCACCAAGAACCGTCGCGAGATCGCGCTCGTGGACGTCGCGGTCTCGATGAACAAACACGTCGGCGCGAAGGCGCTCTGGGATCCGACCGCGCTCACTGAGCTGTACTGCACCTTCGCCGAGCCGGACGGCATTGGCCTGTCGAGCATCGCCGGACAGCTGTGTCCGAGCTCTCGTTCCAGTGCGGACGGTGTGGCGCTGCAGCTTGGTCCGGTCGACAGTTCCGCGTACGTGGTGCACGCCGCGATCGCGCCTGGCGTGGTGCGTCCAGTCGGCGTACGTGGCTGGGGAGTGCTGCGTCCCGGCGTACGCGTGGACCTTGCCGCAGGTGGCGGCGTTATCGCGGTAGACGGAGAACGCGAACTGGAACTGAAAAACGGCGAAGGAGCGTACGTCGAACTGCGCGCCGACGGCCCGTGGTGCGTCGACGTACGTGCGGCAATGGCCGAAGCGGCAACCCAGGGGTTGCTACGCAGTACCGCTACGAGCGGAACCGGTGAGAAAGGTCGAAGCCGCGGTCAGTGCGCTGGCTGAGATCACGTGCAGGTGACACCTTCCGGGTGTCGTTCGCTGCGCCTCGCCCGACCGGCTACCTTCTGCGAGTGGCACACGGGGAGGATCGGGGATGAGCAGCACTGCGACGCGGCCGGAAACGACTGCCGAGCCCCCACCGGAGAAATTTCGGGGCCGCAGCGGAATCGCCGGGCTGCTGGACCTGCCCGGGCAGGCGGTGCGCGCGGTCGTCAGATCCACGACCACCACGCCCGGCAAGCTTTCGCTGATCGCGGTCGCGCTGGTGCTGCTTTCGCTGGTGGCCGGGCTCGTGGGCGTGTTGTCGGTGAAGGACAAGGACAACACCATCAACGGCCTGATCGACCACCGCGAACCTCTCGCGGCGGCCGCGCAGCAGGTGTTCCGCTCGCTGTCGGACGCGGACGCGACCGCGGCCAGCGCTTTTCTTTCCGTCGGCACCGAACCGCCCGCGCTGCGGAAGCGGTACGAGCAGGACATCGCCGAAGCGGGATCCGCGCTCGCCCGCGCGGCGTCCGACACCACTGACGTCGGCACCGCCGCCCACCAGGTGGACATCCTGAACCAGAAGGTCCCGGTCTACACCGGGATCGTCGAGACCGCGCGCGCCAACAACCGGCAGGGTTTCCCGTCCGGCGCTTCGTATCTGCGCGAGGCCTCGCAGCTGATGCGCACGACGATCCTGCCCGCCGCGGACGAGCTCTACAAGGCGCACACGCAGAAGCTCACCGGCGAGCAGGACAGCAGCAGCGACGTGCCGTGGGTGGCGGTCGCGCTGGTCGTCGTGCTCCTCGCGGCGCTCGTGGCCGCGCAGATCTACCTGACCCGGCGGACGAACCGGGTGCTGAACATCGGATTGCTCGTGGCCACCGGCTGCATCGTGCTGTCGCTGCTGTGGGGCGCGGTCGCGCTCGTCGTGCAGGGCAGTCTCGTCGCGACCGGGCGCACCGACGGCACGTCGCAGGTCGACATCCTGGTTCGCGCCCGGATCTACGCGCTGCAGGCCCGCGCGGACGAAACCCTGACGCTGGTCGCGCGCGGCGACGGCGGCGCGTACGAGCAGCAGTTCATCAAGCTGGCCGAGAAGCTCGTCGGCGCAGACGGCAAGGGCGGCCTGCTCGGCGACGCGCGCGGCCTCGCCTCCGGCACCGCGGGCGAGCAGAAGATCGAAGCGGCGGAACAGGCCGCGCGCGAATGGTCGCTGGCCCACCTTCAGGTCCGCCGCCTCGACGACGGCGGGCAGTACCAGGAAGCCGTCGACTTCGCGACGAGCGTGAGCCCGAACAGCGCCGCCGCCGCGTTCGCGCGGCTCGACACGAACCTCCAGGCCGCGATCGACGTCTGCCGGCAGGAATTCCTCGACAGCACCAGATCCGGCGACAACGCGCTCACCGCGCTCGCGGCGGGCGTCGGGGTGCTGGCGGTGCTCGCGGCGGGCGGCATCACAGTCGGCGTGCGAGAGAGACTGAGGGAGTACCGGTGATCCGGTCGCGGCACTTCGTCCGGACTGCCGTGCTCGCGGTGGTCGCGGTTCTCGCCGCCGCCTGCGGGACGGCGGTCCAGCCGATGGAGGCCGCGCCGGTCACTGACGCGGCCTGGCCCGCCCCGGCGGGCGTCGGCGGCCCGGACGCCGCGGCCGGCGGCGATTCCGACACCAGCTGCAACCCGCTCGCCAGCCTCGCTCCGAATGGTCTGGACACCTCCGGGCCGAGCCTGCAGAAGATCAAACAGCGCGGGAAGCTCATCGCGGGCGTCGACCAGACGACCTATCTGTTCGGCTTCCGGAATCCGAAGACCGGCAAGCTCGAAGGCTTCGACATCGACCTGGTCAACGAGATCGCCAAGGCGATTTTCGGCAGTTCCGAGGGCCACGTGCAGTACCGGGCGATCACGTCGTCGCAGCGGGAGAACGTGCTCAAGGAACACCAGGTCGACGTGGTGGTCCGGACCTACAGCATCACCTGCGCGCGCCGGAAGCAGGTGCAGTTCTCGTCGGTGTACTACGTGGCCGGGCAGAAGATCCTGGTGCCGAAGTCGTCCAACGCGCAGTCGCTGACCGACCTCGCCGGGAAACGCGTGTGCGCGGCGGCGAAGTCGACCTCGCTCGCGAAGATCGCCACCGACCCGGCCAAACCGGTCGCGGTGTCGGTGCCGAACTGGTCGGATTGCCTCGTGATGCTGCAGCAGGGCCAGGTCGACGCGGTGTCCACCGACGACACGATCCTGGCGGGCATGGCCGCGCAGGACCCGACGGTGAAGGTCGCGGGCGATCCGATGACACAGGAGAATTACGGCGTCGGGGTCCCGAAGGACGAGGAGGACCTGGTCCGCTTCGTGAACGCGGTGCTGGACAAGATCCGCGGCGACGGCACCTGGGCGAGCAGTTACCAGAACTGGGTCGGCGCCCGGCTGGGGCCGGCGAACCCGCCGTCCCCGCAATACGGGTGACCTGGCCAGTCGCGCTGCGTGAGTTGTACTTTTTGAGCGGCAGGTTTGCCGCGGGGAGCTCGGGAGGTAGTTGTGTCGGAGGAGGCGCGCCGTCCTCGGCACGCAGCACCGGACGGGGACGGCGACGAGGCGAAGGCCGCGGACCAGCCGTCCGGGCGGGGCGAGGCGGCCGACGCTTCGTGGACCCCGCCGCCGCCCGTGCGCTGGGACACCCCGGAACCGTCGGTGTCCGGGCGGCTGAACCCGCAGGCCGATCCGGACGCCGAGACGTTGATCAACGCTCCGGTGCAGCGTCCGCAGGGCGGGCAGCAGGGTCAGTCAGCTCAGCGAGGCGGTCCGCAAGGTCAGCCGGGACAGGCCGCGCCGTCGGGCCAGCCCGCTCAGCCGGGACAGGCGCAGCCGGGGCAGGCCGGGCAGCAGCCGCGGACGCAGGGCCGTCCGGCTCCGCGCGGGGGCCAGCCGATGCCGCCGCAGGGCCGTCCGCAGGGGCAGCCGCCGTCGCAAGGCCAGCCGTATCCGGGACAGCCCGCGCCGCCGTCGCAGGGGCAGCCCTATCCGCCGCAATCGCGCACCGGACAGCGGCCGGCCCCGCCGAACCATCCGCAGCAAGCGCAGGGGAACCGCCCGTCGCGTCCGCCGGAGAACCGCGCCACCGGACCGAACTCCGGTCCGATCCCGATGGGCGCCGCCGCGCAGGGCAAGCCCCCGGCTGACGGCGGCGACGCCCCCACGCGTCCGCCGGGCGACCTCGCGCCGGTGATCCTGCCGCAGTCGAACCAGCCGGTCGCCCCCGTCGACCCGGCCGCGCCGATGCCGACCAGCGTGCTCGCCAGCCCGACGCCGCACACCCAGAGCATCATGCCGCCGACCCCGCGGGTGGCCCCCGCCGACGGCGGCCCGCTGCCCGACCACGGCACAGACAGCGTCCTGCCGTCGGGCGGCAGCGAAGGCCATGGCACCGGCACCCACGGTTCGCAGGGCTCGCAAGGCACCGGTACCGGTACTGGCACGGGTTCGTTCCCCGGCACCTCCCGGCGCACTGGCTCGCGCGGCACCCGCCGCTCCCGGCGCGGACGGCTCGGCGCGGGGCTCATCGACGTGCCTCCGGTGCCGTACCGCGATCCGTCGACCGCGGTGCTGGCCAACCCGGTCGTGGCCGAGGACAAGCGGTTCTGCGGCAACTGCAGCGCGAAGGTCGGCCGCGGCAAGGACGGTCAGCCGGGCGAACCCGAGGGCACCTGCGAGAAGTGCGGCACGCCGTTCTCGTTCATCGCGAAGCTGAAGGCGCACGAGGTCGTCGGCGGCCAGTACGAGGTGCTCGGCGCGCTCGCCTACGGCGGTCTCGGCTGGATCTACCTGGCCAAGGACCACAACGTGTCCGACCGCTGGGTCGTGCTGAAGGGCCTGATCGACACCGGCGACTCCACCGCGATGGCCGCCGCGGCGAACGAACAGCGGTTCCTCGCCGAGGTCGAGCACCCGAACATCGTCAAGATCCACAACTTCGTGCAGCATCCGGACGCGCAGACCGGCAACACCGTCGGTTACATCGTCATGGAGTACGTCGGCGGCCAGTCGCTGCGCCAGCTCGCGCTGCAGCACCACCGGGAAAGCAACCGGCCGGAGCCGCTGCCGATCGGCCAGGTCATCGCGTACGGCCTGGAAATCCTGCCCGCGCTCGGCTACCTGCACGGCCAGGGCCTGCTGTACTGCGACCTCAAGCCGGACAACGTCATCCAGACCCGCGAGCAGCTCAAGCTGATCGACCTCGGCGCGGTGCGGCGGATCGACGACTACGAGAGCCCGCTGTTCTTCACCACCGGCTACAGCGCGCCCGAGCTGGCGTCACAGGGCGCGTCGGTGTCCTCGGACCTGTACACGGTCGGCCGGACGCTCGCCGTGCTGAGCTTCGAGTTCGCCGGCTACACCCGCGAGTTCAAGAACACGCTGCCCGGACCGGACGCGGTGCCGTTGTTCGCGCTTTTCGGGTCGTACTACCGGTTCCTGAAGCGGGCCACGCATGCCGATCCGGACCGCCGGTTCATCGCTGCTGACGACATGGCCGACCAGCTGACCGGGGTTCTGCGCGAGATCATGGCGCTCGGCACCGGTCAGCCGCGGCCCGCCGCGTCGACGGTGTTCGGGCCGGAGAGCCGGACGTTCGGTGTCCATCTCGTGGTGCCCGAGCAGGGCGAGCGGGTGCCGTTGCCGGACGCGGCCGAGGTCGTTGCCGGGCTGCCGATTCCGCAGGTCGACACGGATGACCCGGCTGCTGGTGTGCTGGCTACGACGACCGCGCTGGATCCGCACGAGGCGATCGAGGCGCTGGCTACCGCGCCGCGCGAGTCGATCGAGGTGCGGTTGCGGATTGTGCGTGCCCGGATCGAGCTGGGCGAGTTCGTGGAGGCGCAGCGGCAGTTGCAGGCCGCGCAGTATCTGGCGATCCGGCACGGGTTCCCGCATGACTGGCGGATTGACTGGTACCGCGGGTTGATCGAGCTGGCCGGTGGTCGGCCGCGGGTCGCGCATGTGGCGTTTGACGCCGTTTACGACGACCTGCCGGGGGAGATCGCGCCGAAGCTGGCGTTGGCGGTGAGTGCTGAGGGCGTGGGGGATTACTTTGGTGCCGCTCGGTTCTATGAGCTGGTTTGGCGGACGGACCGGACTTATGTGAGTGCTGCGTTCGGGCTTGCGCGGGTGTATTTGGCGCAAGGGGCGCGGGAGAGTGCGGTGGAGGTGCTGGAAGGGGTTCCGGCTACTTCTACGCATTATGTGGATGCGCAGGTTGCTGCTATCAAGATCAAGACTCGGGCGCAAGGTGTGGGTACCGGGGAGCATCCGACTGTTACCGAGGGCGATCTTGTGGACGCTTCTGGGCGGTTGCAGCGGTTGAATCTTGATGCTGAGCGGCATACGCGGCTTAGTGCTGAGGTGCTTGAGGCGGCTTATGACTGGCTGAAGGTGCCTGGGCAGGCTAAGCCGGTTACTGCTGCGAAGGTGCTCGGGTGTGAGCTGGAGGAGCGGGACGTCCGGTTCGGGCTGGAGCGGTGTTATCGGTCGTTGGCTCGGTTGACGGATGACGCTGGTGATCGGATTGCGTTGGTGGATCGGGCTAATGCTATTCGGCCTCGGACGCTTACCTGACGGGCTCGTCGCCTGGCGGCGACATTGCTGTGGTGGTGGCGTGGGGCACCCCGAAGTTTGATTGTGCTGACGGTCTGGG